>NZ_JAPPUW010000009.1 GCF_026712205.1 Pelomonas aquatica | reverse complement strand
ATCCGGCTTCCTTCAGACCCACAGTCACCCGCGGAACCCTTGCCATTGGCTAACCATTCCCCTTGCCGGGCTGATAGAGGACTCTCACCTCCGAGTAGGTGCACCCTGCCGGGCGCACCGAAAAAAACGCCCGGCGGTGCCGGGCGTTCTGCTGTGCCGACGTGAGGATCAGCTCACGGTCACATCCGTCACGCCGGCCGCGACGCGGGCCGTCTTGACGCTGGCCACCGGGGTCGTCGGGGCCACTCCACCCACCTGGCGTGCCACCTTCTTGAAGTTGCACACCAGTTCGGTCTTGCTCAGCGAGACGACGGCATAGCCCTGGGCATCGCTGTTGACATACCTGATCCACGGGTTGTTGACCGTGGGCGCCGCGGCCGTCGTCGAATTGGCGAACGGGTTCAGGCGCTTGATGACTTCCGACGCCGGCACGGCGGCGGCCGGGATGCCCAGGGCCGCGGCCAGCTTCTGCTGGATCAGGCCGTAGAGCGTCATCGCGGCCACCGACCTGGACGCGGCGGCCAGGCCGGCGATGGTGTTGGCGACGATGCTGCCCATCGTGCCGGCCTGGGTCTCGTCGAAGGTGTTGATGACGGCCTTGGACAGCGTGGGCGTCGGCGTCACGGCGGCGGCCGTGATGACGTGGGCGGCGATGGCGGCCTGCACGGCGGCGGTGATGGCCGCCGTGTTGCTCAGGTCGGTCACGCCGGCGCCCATCGCGATGGCCGCGCTCAGCATCTGGATGGCGATGCCCTCGGCCTCGGCCTCGCTGGTTGCGACCAGCGGCTTCAGCGCCGCGAACGCCGGCTGGCTGGCCGCGCCGTAGAAGTAGCTGAAGTTGGAGTTGCTGGATACGCCGGCCGTGACGAGGTCGACCATGGCGGGCACCTGGGTCGCCGCGTCGTAGTCGGCCATGACGACGCCGGCATAGAAGGCGTGGATGTCGCCGGTGACGGCGACGACGTTCTGCACGCCCTTGGCCAGCAGCTGGCCCATCAGGTATTTGCGCTCGGCGTTGTAGCCGTCCCACTGGTCGCAGTCGAGCAGGAAATTGGTCTTGAACGCGGCCGGCGCGGCCGGGATCTTGGCGCCATCGACGCTCATGCGCAGCAGCGAGACTTCGTTGCCCCAGACCTTCCATTGCGCGGTGGAGGTCGTCATCGTCTGCACCCACCACTGGCGCTGCGCCGCGCCCAGCATGCTGACCACGGCCAGCGGGTCGGGCAGCTTGGCGCCGGCCGCGAGTTTGGCCGCCTCGACCGCATTGAAGCTGGTCTGCGGCACCAGATAGCGTGCACCGATGGCGCCGATGGGTTGGCCGGTGAGCGGATTGGGTGCGGCCTCGGGGATCATGTGGTCGGCACGGTAGAGGCGCTGGTCGGTGATGACCAGATGCATCAGCTTGCCGAACCTGAAGTCGCGGTAGAGGCGGATGTTGGTGATGCCCTGGCCGGGATCCAGCGTGAAGGAGACCTCCGCCGGCATGTTCTCGAACCAGGCCTGGGTGGCCGCGAGGCGGCGCGAGGTCTGGGCCGTGTTGTCGCCGACGCCGGTGGCCGCGTTGAAGCTGCCGTTGTCGTAGACCTCGCGGTCCTGCCAGCAGTCGTCGCTGAACTCGTGGTCGTCCCAGATCGCGATGAAGGCGAAGCGCTCGTGCAGGTTCTGCAGGCGGCGGTCGGTGCGGTAGCGCTTGTAGAGGTAGCGGTAGTCGGCCAGCGTCGTCGCGTACTTGCCGCCGGTGGGCAGGGCCGTGCCGTCGGGCAGGGCCAGCGCCGCGTGGGCGCTCTCGACGCCGCCGGTCTGGTAGCTGGCGCCGACGGCCTCGTAGATGTAGTCGCCCAGGTGGACGATGAAGTCGATGTTCTCCTGTGCCAGCGCATCGAGGCCGGCCCAGTGGTTCACGCTCCAGTCCTGGCAGGTGATGTAGGCGAAGTTCAGCGAGCCGATGTCGGCATCGCTGGCCGGCGCCGTCTTGAAGCTGCCGACGCGCGAGCTGCTGGAGCCGGCCGTGAACTGGTAGTAGTAGACGGTGGCCGGCTTCAGGCCGCTGATGCGGTGGCGCAGCGAGTGGTCGTAGAACTCGTAGACCGGCACGTCGGCGCTCGCGTCGATGCTGCCGCTCAGCGCCGTGGTCGTGCCGAGGTTGGCGCTGTTGTCGGCGCTGCTGATCTTCAGCGTGACGCTGTAGCTGCCGGCGCCGGTGGCGGTGGCCACGTCGTCGGCGCTGGCGGGCACCACGCGGGCCCACAGCACGGCGCCGTCCGGCTTGGGGTCGCCCGAGGCGACCGACTGCGGGAACTTGAACGAGCCGCTCGCGGCGGCCGTCGTCGGCAGCGGCGTGCTGGTGCCGGGGAAGGTGGCCGGCAGCGGCTGGATGGGCGCTCCGGCGTCACCGCCGCCGCCGCAGCCGACGAGGCTGGACAGTGCGGTGGAGGCGGTGATCAGGGCGCCGGCCTGGGCGGCGCTGCGACGAAGGAAATTGCGGCGATCCATGGTGAGCCTCCTCAGAACTTGTAGTTGAACTGCAGGCCGAAGATGGTGGCCTTGGTGGCGTAGTTGCCGCGCGCGGTTGCGAAGGAGCAGTTGCACGGCGTCTCGCCGTCGCCGTCGTCGGTGGCGGTCATCGCGGCGTCCTTCAGCTTCACATGGCCGAAGGAGAAGTCGACGCTGGCGTTGTCCATGAAGGCCCAGTTGGCGCCCAGCGCGAACCAGGTGCGCGCCGCGTCGGGCAGGGCCGGGCTGCGCGTGGCGGACGGCACGGGCGAGAGGTCGCGGCTGTAGCCGGTGCGCAGCATCAGCGAGGGCAGGGCCTTCCACTGCGCGCCGATGGAGACCTTGGTGCTGTCCTTCCAGTGCTCGGCGGTGATGGAGTCGGCCGTCGTGTTCGCGAAGTCGATGCGCAGCTGCTTCAGCTGCGAGTCGCGCGTGAACGTGAAGTCGCCCATGACGGCGACGGTGGGCGTCAGCTGCTGGAAGCCGTGCAGCGACAGCGACTCGGGCGTGCGCACCGACAGGCTGGCGTCGGAGCCGTTGTGGTCCAGCGCCGAAACGCCGTTGTAGGGCGCGGCCTTGACAGCGGCCAGCACATTGGCCGGCAGCGTGCCGGGCTGGGTCCAGTCGGCGCTGCCGCGCAGCTTCTGGCCGACGCTGCTGCGATAGCTCAGGCCGACGCGCGTGCCGGCCGCGGGCTCCCACAGCAGCGCGAGGTTGAAGCCCAGGCCCCAGTTCTTGCCGGTGACGGCGATGGCGCCGTCGTAGCTCGGGTCGCCGAAGACCTGGGCCGCCTGCTGCTGCAGCTGCAGGGCCAGGCCCGGCGCGCCGCCGACGGCGGCCTGGTGGGCGGCACCGAGCAGGCCGGCCGCGTAGACGGAGGCATAGGGCACCGCGCGGCGCAGCTTGCCTTCCATGTATTGCAGGTTCAGGCCGCCGGCCAGCGACAGCTCGGGCGTGACCTTCCAGGCGATGTTGGGGTTGATCGACAGCGACTTCAGCTCGACCGACTGCAGGTTGTAGCGCCCGCCCCAGCTGGCCGGATAGTCGAGCTTGGTGCCCCAGGGCACGAACACGCCCAGGCCGTAGGCCAGGCCGTTGTCGCCCTGGTAGCTCAGGTAGGCATGCGGCACGACCTGGGCCTTGGCGAAGCTCGTCGTGTCGCCGACGGTACCGATCTGGCGCGGCTGCAGGCCGGAGCCCGGCAGCGAGATGAAGGAGCCTTCGTCGGTGAAGCGTGTCTTCGGGTCGACGTAGTCCAGCACGCCGGAGAAGTTCCAGCCCTTGCCCAGCCGCGTGATGCCGGCGGGGTTGGCGAACAGCGTGCTCGCGTCGACGGCCTCGGCGCCGTTGGCATTGGCCGTGCCTTCGGCGGCGGCGCTCTGCGTGCCGAAGCGATAGCCGGCGGCATGAGCCGTCGGGGCCGTCAGGGCCAGGGGCAGCAGGGCGATGGCGGCCAGCAGCGGGCGCGCCATCAGGCGTGGGATTCTGGGCATGGGCTTGTCTCCGGGGTAATCGTGCGTGACCGGCGCGGATTGTGGGCAGCGCCCTGTCGCCAGGAGGTCACAACCGCCCTGGGGAAACCCTGAATTCGAGTGGTCTCTCTAGAAGTCGGCAGCGCGGGGCTGCCGACCGGAAAAACCGTTAGGCCTCAAGCCCGCCGCCCGGTGGGCGGCGATGCGGTTCAGGCCGGGCGCACGAGCTTGGAGCGGGCCCAGTCGTCGGCCACGCGGGCCGGCGTCGAGTCGGCCGCCTGCACGCGGGCCAGCAGTTCCTCGACGCGCTCGGCGATCTTGCCGACCTCGGCCATCACGGCCTGTTCCTCGCCCTCGTTGCGGTACTCGCGGGCGACGCTGATGATGCCGCCGGCATTCACCAGGTAGTCGGGCAGGTAGCAGATGCCGCGGCGCTGCAGCGCGTCGCCGTCGGCCGGCGTGGCGAGCTGGTTGTTGGCCGCGCCGGCGATCAGCTGGGCGCGGATGGCGGGCACCGTCTGCTCGTTCAGCGAGGCGCCGAGGGCGCAGGGGGCCAGCACGTCGACGTCGGCGGCCAGGATCTCGCCCACATGGGCGGCCACGGCGCCGAACTGCGCGACGGCGCGCTCGACCTTGACCGCATCCACGTCGGCCACGACCAGCCTGGCGCCGGCCTGGTGCAGGAACTCGGCCAGGTGCCAGCCGACGGCGCCCAGGCCCTGCAGCGCGACGCGCACGCCTTCGAGCGAGTTGCGGCCCAGCACGAGGCGGACGCCGGCGCGGATGGAGACGAACACGCCCCAGGCGGTCTTGGGGCTGGGGTCGCCACCGAAGGCGCCTTCGCGCGGGATGCCGCTGACATAGGGCGTCAAGGCCTGCATGCCGCGCATGTCGGCGGTGGTCGTGCCGACGTCCTCGGCCGTGATGTAGGCGCCGTTCAGCGACTGCACGGCGCGGCCGAAGGCGGCGAACAGCGCGGGGCGATCGAAGGCACCCTCGGGTTTCAGGATGACGGCCTTGCCGCCGCCGAAGGGCAGGTCGGCCAGCGCATTCTTCAGGCTCATGCCCTGCGACAGGCGCAGCGCATCGTTCAGCGCGGCGAGTTCGGAGTCGTAGTGCCACAGGCGGCAGCCGCCGAAGGCGGGGCCGCGCGCGGTGCTGTGCACGGCCAGGATGGCCTTGAGGCCGGTGGCCGGGTCGGTGGCGAGCAGCACGCGCTCGTGGGGAGCCTGCTCGGGCAGGCCGAAGAGGGAGGTCGGGGTCATGCGTCGGGCGCCGGGTAGGCGCGGCAGTGATGGAAGAACGGCCACGCTTTTGGCGTGGCCGTTGGGGATTTTACGGACCCTGGAAGCCGTGACTTCGCAAGGTGATGACCAAGGTATCGCGCCAGCCGCGCTCGCCGGCGGCCAGCGGCTGGATGGGCGTGGTCTCGTGGATCACGCGCTCGTCGTCGAGCAGCAGCGCGGTCCAAGGCTCGGTCATCGTGAAGCGCTGGCCGGCCGGGCCCTTGGCCTCGAAGACGCGCGACTCGCCGCCCTTGATCTGGTGGCGGCCTACCAGCAGCACGGCCACGAGGTCCACGCCGTCGCGGTGGGCGCCCTCGGGCGTCGGGCGGCCGATGCCGTCGCTGGTGTCGATGCGGAAGGGGTGGGCCTCGATGAACCAGGGCTGCTCGCCCTTGAGCTGCGAGGTCACGCGAGCCAGGCCGAGCAGCAGTGCCGTCCAGGCCGGCGACGCGGCCATCTCCTGGGCCAGCGGCACATACCAGCGCTGCATGCCGCCGTGCAGCGCGTTGTAGTCCAGCGGCTGCCAGTGGGCGCGGTGCGGGGCCAGGGTCAGCGTGCCGCCGTCGGCGACGAAGCAGCCGTGGCGGCGGAAGCGGTAGCGCCCGCCGTCGCGCAGATAGCCGTCCGGCGGCAGGTCGTCCCAGCAGGGCTTGAGGGTGTCGAGATCGGTCGCGGACGCGCCCAGGATGCCGAGGGAAGACGGGGCGAGCACGGCCTCCCCATCACGCTTGAGGGCGCCGACGACGTCGGCCGGATCGGTCCAGGGCGGCTCGAACATGCTCAGGCCTTGGCGTGCTTGTCCGCTTCGGACGTGAAGGCGTCGGCGTAGAACTCCGCCTCCGGCAGCCTGCACTGCGCGACGAAGTCCTTATGCGCCGCGTCCACCATGACCGGCGCGCCGCAGGCATAGACCTGGTGGCCCGACAGGTCCGGCAGGTCTTGCATGACGGCGCGGTGGACGAAGCCGGTGCGGCCCGTCCAGCCGGCATCGGGCTCGGACAGCACGGGCACATAGCTCAGCGTCGGCCATTCGGCCGCGATCCGTGCCGCCCAGTCGTTCAGGTAGAGGTCGGCCTGCCTGCGCGCGCCCCAGTACAGCACCATGGGCCGCGTGGACTCGACGTGGCGGGCGCGCTCGATGATGGCCTTGATCGGCGCGAAGCCCGTGCCGCTGGCCAGCAGCACGATGGGCTTGGCGCCGTCCTCGCGCAGGAAGAAGCTGCCGAACGGGCCTTCCATGCGCAGGATGTCCTTCTCCTTCAGCGCGCCGAAGACATGGTCGGTGAACTTGCCGCCGGGCATGTGGCGGATGTGCAGCTCGATCTGGCCCGGCAGAGTGTGCGGCGCGTTGGCCATCGAGTAGCTGCGGCGCGAGCCGTCGCGCAGGATGAACTCGACGTACTGGCCGGCGCGGAACTGGAAGTTCTGGTTGGCGGCCAGTTGCATGGTCAGCACGGCCACATCAGGCGCGGGCTTCATGACGGCCACGACGCGCGTGGGCAGTTTCAGCACCGGGAACTCGCCGGCGCCCGGCACCGTGCGCGCCTCGACGACGCAGTCGGTCTGCGGCCGCGCGCAGCAGGTCAGGATGAAGCCGGCGGCCTCTTCCTCGGCCGACAGGGCTTTGGGCTGGTGGTTGCCGTGGATGACGGCGCCTTCGAGCAGCCTGCTCTTGCAGGAGCCGCAGGCGCCGTCCTTGCAGCCATAGGGCAGGCCGACGCCGTTGCGGATGGCGGCGGCGAGCAGGGTGTCGTCGCCCTCGGTCGTGTAGACGCGGCCGGCGGGCTGGATGGTGATCTGATGGGGCATGGACGATGCAAAAAGCAGCGGCCCAGGGCGGGCCGTAGACTGCCCGCCATTTTGCCCGACCCCCGAATGACCACCCCGAGGCTATTGATCATCGGCTGCGGCGACGTCGGCCTGCGCGTGCTGCAGCTGCTGGCCGGCCGCTGGCGCGTGTTCGCGCTGACGTCCAGCCCCGAGCGTGCCACCGGCCTGCGAGCGGCGGGTGCCGTGCCGCTGGTCGGCAACCTCGACGAGCCGGCCACGCTGGCCCGGCTGGCCGGCCTGGCCGACTTCGTGCTGCACCTGGCCCCGCCCGCCCGTGACGGCGACACGGACGCGCGCACGCGCCGGCTGCTCTCGGCCCTGGCGCGCAGGCCGCCGGCGGCCCTGGTCTATGCGAGCACGACCGGCGTCTACGGCGATTGCGCTGGCGACTTCATCGACGAGACGCGCGCGCCGAACCCCGCCACCGACCGCGCGCGCCGCCGCGTCGATGCCGAGGCCGGCCTGCGCGCTTTCGGCCGCCGCCACGGCACGCGTGTGAGCCTGCTGCGCATCCCGGGCATCTATGCCCGCGACCGCGAGGGCGGCCATCCGCGCGAGCGCCTGCTGCGCGGCACGCCGGTGCTCAGGCGCGAGGACGATGTGTTCACCAACCACATCCACGCCGACGACCTGGCGCGCGCCTGCCTGCTGGCGCTGCTGCGCGGCCTGCCGCAACGCGCCGTCAACGTCTGCGACGACAGCCAACTGCTGATGGGCGACTATTTCGACCTTGCGGCGGACTTGGGTGCCCTGCCGCGGCCCGAGCGCATCGCGCGCGCCGAGGCGGCCGAGCGCATGGGCGCGCTGCAGCTGAGCTTCTGGAGCGAATCGCGCCGCCTGTCCAACGCCAGGCTCAAGCGCGAGCTGCGGCTGAGGCTGCGCTACCCGACGCCGCGCGAAGGGCTTTAGCGCCGCCGCGGCGAGCGCCAGTGGCGGATCAGCAGCCAGGCGCCCAGCATGCCGCCCAGGTGGGCGAAGTGGGCCACGCCGCTGCTGCCGCTGAAGCCGAGGATGAGCTCCAGCCCGCCGAAGATTGCGACGAAGACCTTGGCCTTCATCGGGATGGGCGGGATCAGCGGCACGATGATGCGGTTGGGGAACAGCATGCCGAAGGACAGCAGCAGGCCGAAGATCGCGCCGGAGGCCCCGACCGTGGGCGCCATCATCACAGGGAATCCCGTCAGCTCGGCAAATAGCCTTTGTACGCCGGGCAACGTGAACAGCAGCTGTGCGCCGGCGGCGCTGAGCGTGCTTGCCACCAGGATCTGCGTGTAGCGGCGCGGGCCCCAGACGCGCTCCAGCTCGCCGCCGAACATCCACAGGCCCAGCATGTTGAACAGCAGGTGTGTGAAACCGCCGTGCAGGAAGGCATAGCTCAACAGCTGCCAGGGCATGAAGCCACCCGAGGCCAGCGGCCAGAGTTCGAACCAGGGTTCCAGTGCGGGGAAGAGCTCGAAGAAGCAGAAGACGCCGACGCAAGCCAGCAGGAAGGCTTTGGTGACCGAAGGCAGCGGGGGCATGAGGGCGCGGTATTGCGCCTGGGGAAGGCGCCTGCACCGGGAGGGCCGGCGCTTGTCGGGCGAGTGTATGCCAGCGGATTGCGGCGTCTGTTTCGTCTGGTGCCTCGGGCCGGACTCGAACCGGCACACCTTGCGGCGGGGGATTTTGAGTCCCCTGCGTCTACCGATTTCGCCACCGAGGCCCGTCGGAAACAGCTGCTCGCCGTGGTGGCGAGGGGCTGGATTATGCACTCGTCAAGTCTCGGACATTGCCCTCGGTTGCACAATCGCCGCCATGAACTACCCGACCCTCGAAGATGTCATCGGCGCGACGCCGCTGGTGCGGTTGCAGCGCCTGCTCGGCGCCGATGCGCGCGGCAATGTGATCCTGGCCAAGCTGGAAGGCAACAACCCGGCCGGCTCGGTGAAGGACCGCCCGGCCATCAGCATGATCAAGCGCGCCGAGGAGCGCGGCGAGATCAAGCCGGGCGACACGCTGATCGAGGCGACCTCGGGCAACACCGGCATCGCGCTGGCGATGGCCGCGGCCATCCGCGGCTACCGCATGCTGCTCATCATGCCGGAGGACCTGTCCATCGAGCGCGCGCAGACGATGAAGGCCTTCGGCGCCGAGCTGATCCTGACGCCGCGCACCGGCGGCATGGAATACGCCCGCGACCTCGCCGAGCAGATGCAGAACGAGGGCAAGGGCCGCGTGCTGGACCAGTTCGCCAACGCCGACAACCCGCGCGTGCACTACGAGACCACTGGCCCCGAGCTCTGGAAGGACACCGGCGGGCGCATCACCCACTTCGTCAGCGCGATGGGCACGACGGGCACCATCACCGGCGTGTCGCGCTTCCTGAAGGAAAAGAACCCGGCCGTGCGCATCGTCGGCGCCCAGCCGGCCGAGGGCTCGCGCATCCCCGGCATCCGCAAATGGCCCGAGGCCTATCTGCCCAAGATCTACGACCCCAGCGGCATCGACGAGCTGGTGCTGGTCAGTCAGGCCGACGCCGAGGACATGGCCCGGCGGCTGGCGCGCGAGGAAGGCTTGTTCGGCGGCATCTCGGCCGCGGGCGCCTGCTGGGTGGCGCTGCGGATCGCGAAGCAGGTCGAGAACGCGACCATCGCCTTCATCGTCTGCGACCGCGGCGACCGCTACCTGTCCACGGGCGTCTTCCCTGCGTGAGCAGCGCGCCGTTCAGGTTCTGCCCGTCCTGCGCCGACGAGCTGGCGTTGGCGACCTGGCTGCGCTCGCGCGGCATCGAGCCGCGGGGGCTGGACCTGCAGGACATGAAGCGAGAATGATGCGATGGACGTCCAACGCGAACTCGACACCCGGGGCCTGAACTGCCCCCTGCCCATCCTGAAGGCCAAGAAGGCGCTGGCGGAAATGCTCAGCGGCGAGTTGCTGCGCGTCGTCGCGACCGACCCCGGCTCGATGCGCGACTTCCAGGCCTTTGCGCGTCAGACGGGCAATGAACTCGTGGCCCAGGAAACCCGGGCCGACGAATTCATCCACGTGCTGCGCAGGCGCTGAACAGCCCTCAATCAGTTGGGGACAGAGCTACTCGCTGCGCTCGATCGGTCTGTCCCGCAAAGTCTAGAGATTCAGGCCCTGCAGGAATTCCCTGAAGCCCGGGCCGAGCGCCGGGTGGGCGAGGGCGAGTTCGACATTGGCCTGCAGGAAGCCTTCCTTGCTGCCACAGTCGTAGCGCTTGCCTTCGTAGCGGTAGGCAAACACCTTCTCGCGGCGCAGCAGGCCGGCGATGCCGTCGGTCAGCTGGATCTCGCCGCCCACGCCGCGCGGCTGGTTGGCGATCTCGTGGAAGACGCCCGGCGTCAGGATGTAGCGTCCAGCCACGCCCAGGCGCGACGGCGCGACCTCGGGGGCCGGCTTCTCGACGATGCGGTTCACGTCCATCAGGCAGTCGTTGACCTGGGTGCCGGCGGCGATACCGTAGCGGCGGGTGTGCTCGGCGGGCACCTCCTGCACGGCCAGGATGGAGGCGCGCCATTCGGCGAACTGCTCGACCATCTGCTTCAGGATGCCGCGGCCGGGCTGGGGGCCGACCATCAGGTCGTCGGCCAGCAGCACGGCAAAGGGATCGTTGCCGATCAGACGCTGGCCGCACAGCACCGCGTGCCCCAGGCCCAGGGCCTGGGCCTGGCGAACGTAGATGCATTCCATGTCGTCGGGCTTGACGCTGCGCACCACGTCCAGCAGCTCCTGCTTGCCGGCGTTTTCCAGCGCGACCTCCAGCTCGAAGGTCATGTCGAAATGATCTTCGATGGGGCGCTTGTGGCGGCCGGTCACGAAGATCATCTCGCGCACGCCGGCCTCGTAGGCTTCCTCGACCGCGTACTGGATCAGCGGCTTGTCGACGACGGGCAGCATCTCCTTGGGCTGGGCCTTGGTGGCCGGCAGGAAGCGCGTGCCGAGGCCGGCGACCGGGAAGATGGCTTTGGTGATCGGCGAGGAGGTCGAAGCGGCCATGGGTACACTGGTTTGATCAAGGGCGCGGCGATTGTGTCACCGGGTTGTGACAGCCCGGCCCTTGAATCCGCCTCTTGCCCCGATGACCGTCCTGATCCTGGAACCGCTCGAAGCCGATGTCGTGCAATGGCTGGCCGAGCGCCATGACGCGCGCTTCGCGCCCGAACTCGTCGGCGACGCCGACGGCCTGCGCGAAGCGCTGCAGGGCTCTCTCGCATTGGTCGCGCCGCCGGAGGTCCGCGTCGATGCCCAGCTGCTGCGCGGCGCGCGCGGCCTGCGTGCGATCGGCCGCGCTAGTGGCGGGGCCGACAACATCGACGTCGAGGCCTGCCGCAGGGCGGGCGTGGAGGTCGTGCGCTCGCAGGCCTCGACGGCCAGCGCCGAGGCCGAGTTCGTCATCGGTGCGCTGCTGAGCCTGCTGCGCCGCGTGCCGGTCGAGGGCAGCGATGGGCTCAAGGTCGGCCGCGAGCTGGGCTGCTCGACGGTGGGCATCCTCGGCCTGACGCCCACGGCCGAGGTGCTGACCCAGCTGCTGCACGCCTTCGGCTCGCGCGTCGTCGGCTACGACCCGGCCCTGCATCCGAGCGATGCGACCTGGGCGCGCTGGGGCATCGAGGCCGTCAGCCTGGCCGAACTGATGGAGCACAGCGACGGCCTGGTGCTGCTGCTGCCCTACTTCCATCGCTACCGCGGCCTGGTCGGCGCGCGCCAGCTGGAAGGCGCCAGGGCGGGCCAGGTGCTGGTCAATCTCGGCCCTTCGGGCCTGCTGGACGCCGCCGCGCTGGCCCAGGCCCTGCGCAGCGGCCAGATGCGCGCGGCCTGGTTCGACAGCATGGAGCCGGGCTGGCTGGAGTCCGGCCAGCCGCTGCACGGCGTCACGACGCTGCAAGTGACGCCGCGCCTGGCCGGCACGACGCGCGAGTCGCGCGTGCGCGCGGCCTGGGCCGTGGCGCGTGGCATTGACGCGCTGCTGGGCCAGCGGCCCGGCGGCAACAAGGCCCAGGCCAAGGCCGAGTTGGGCTTCTACTGAATCAGCTCGGCAGCCGCGCGAGCTGCTCGCGCAGCCGCAGCACCGTTTCCTTGAAGCCCGCCACGCGGGCGCGCTCCTGCTCGACGACGGCGGCCGGCGCGCGGGCGACGAAGCTCTCGTTGCCGAGCTTGGCCTCGGCCTTGGCGATCTCGCCTTCCAGGCGTGTGATCTCCTTCGTCAGGCGGGCACGCTCGGCCTCGACGTCGATCTCGACCTTGAGCGCGAGCTTGGCCGCGCCATGCACCAGCACCGGCGCGGTGGCGCTCTGCTTGGCGAACTCGGCCTCGTCGGCGATCAGCTCGACGGCACTCAGCTTGGCCAGCACCTTGAGCACGGCGGCGGCCTCGGAAAGGAAGGACAGGTCGCCGCCCACCAGCAGCGGCACGCGGTCGCTCGGGCTCAGGGCCATCTCGCCGCGCAGGCTGCGCGTGATGCCGACGACCTCCTTCAGCCGCGCCATCCAGGCATCGGCACTCGCGTCGATGCGTTCGGGCCGGGCGACGGGGTAGGGTGCCTGGCCGATGTAGTCGACCGCCTTGCGGCCGGAATCATCGGAGGCGCCGCCCTTGCGGCCGGCGATGGGCGCGACGGCCTGCCAGAGTTCCTCGGTGATGAAGGGCGCGACGGGGTGCAGCAGGCGCAGCGTCGTCTCCAGCACGCGGATCAGCGTGCGGCGCGTGGCGCGCTGCTGGCTCGCGTCGCCGGTCTGGATCTGCACCTTGGCGATTTCGAGGTACCAGTCGCAATACTCGTCCCAGACGAAGCTGTAGATGCCGTTGGCGACGTTGTCGAGGCGGTACTCGGCAAAGCCGTCAGCCACGGCGGCTTCCACGCGCTGCAGCTCGTTGGTGATCCAGCGGTCGGCGGGGCTGAACGTGTTGTAGCCGGGCGGGCAGGCGCCCTGGTCGTGTGCGAGGCCGCAGTCCTGGCCTTCGCAGTTCATCAGCACGAAGCGGGTCGCGTTCCAGAGCTTGTTGCAGAAGTTGCGATAGCCCTCGCAGCGCTTGGTGTCGAAGTTGATGTTGCGGCCCAGCGAGGCGTAGCTGGCCATCGTGAAGCGCAGCGCGTCGGCGCCATAGGCCGGCATGCCTTCGGGGAATTCCTTCTTCACGCGGGCGGCCACTTTGGGCGCCGTCTCGGGCTTGCGCAGGCCGGTGGTGCTCTTGCGGCTCAGCGTCTCCAGGTCGCAGCCCTGGATGAGGTCGACCGGGTCCAGCACATTGCCCTCGGACTTGCTCATCTTCTGGCCCTGCGAATCGCGCACCAGGCCGTGGATGTAGACGTCCTTGAACGGCACCTGGCCGGTGAAGTGCGTCGTCATCATGATCATCCGGGCGACCCAGAAGAAGATGATGTCGTAGCCGGTCACGAGCACGGACGACGGCAGGAACAGCTCCTGCTCCAGCGTCTTCTGCGGCCAGCCCAGCGTGGAGAACGGCACCAGGGCCGAGGAGTACCAGGTGTCCAGCACATCGGGGTCGCGGGTCAGCTCGCCCAGGTAGCCGGCGGCCTTGGCGCGGCCTTTAGCCTCTTCCTCGCTGCGCGCGACGAAGAGTTCGCCGCCCGTGCCGTACCAGGCCGGGATCTGGTGGCCCCACCACAACTGGCGCGAGATGCACCAGTCCTGCAGATTGCCCATCCAGTGGTTGTAGGTGTTGACCCACTGCTCGGGATGGAACTTGACCGCGCCGGTGTCGACGGCCGCGATGGCCTTGTCGGCGATGCTCTTGCCGTCGGCGCCCGGCTTGGTGACGGCGACGAACCACTGGTCGGTCAGCATCGGTTCGATGACCTGGCCGGTGCGCTCGCAGCGCGGCACCTGCAGCTTGTGCTTCTTGACCTCGACGAGCAGGCCCAGGGCCTCCAGGTCGGCGACGACGCGCTTGCGGGCGACGAAGCGGTCCAGGCCGCGGTAGGTCTCGGGCGCGCTGTCGTTGATCCTGGCCTGCAGGTCCAGCACCGCGATCATCGGCAGCTTGTGACGCTGGCCGACGGCGTAGTCGTTGGTGTCGTGCGCCGGCGTGACCTTGACGACGCCGGTGCCGAACTCGCGGTCCACGTAGTTGTCGGCGATGACGGGAATCTCGCGGTCCGTCAGCGGCAGCTTCACGAGCTTGCCGATCAGCGCCGCATAACGCTCGTCCTCGGGGTGGACCATGACGGCCACGTCGCCCAGCATGGTCTCGGGCCGCGTGGTGGCCACGACGACCGAGTCGATGCCCAAGGCAGCCTTGAGGCTGCCGTCACCGTCCACCAGCGGGTAGCGGATATGCCACAGCGAGCCGTCTTCCTCTTCGGACGAGACCTCCAGGTCCGACACAGCGGACTGCAGCACCGGATCCCACGAGACGAGCCGCTTGCCGCGGTAGATCAGGCCTTCCTCGAACAGGCGCACGAAGGTCTCGACGACGACGGTGGACAGCTTCTCGTCCATCGTGAAGTATTCGTGGCTCCAGCTCACCGAGTCGCCCAGGCGGCGCATCTGGCTGGTGATGGTGTTGCCGCTCTCCTGCTTCCAGTCCCACACGCGGGCGACGAAGTTCTTGCGCCCCAGGTCGTGGCGGCTTGTGCCCGTGGCCTGCAGCTGGCGCTCGACGACGATCTGCGTCGCGATGCCGGCGTGGTCGGTGCCCGGCACCCACAGCGTGTTGAAGCCGCGCATGCGGTGGTAGCGCGTCAGCGAGTCCATCACCGTCTGGTTGAAGGCGTGGCCCATGTGCAGCGTGCCGGTCACATTGGGCGGCGGCAGCTGGATGCTGAAGGAGGGCTTGGCCTTGTCCAGGGTCGGCGCATACAGGCCGGCGGCCTCCCACTTCGGCCCCCAGTGGGCTTCCAGGGCGGCGGGTTCGAAGGACTTGGCAAGTTCGGTCACGGAGCGGTCTCGGCTGGACGGGCGGTGGGCTGGGCCGACGATTTTAGGGGGCGACCCCGATACAAAACGAAACCCGGCGATACCGCGTCGAGATGCTCTGCGGCGGGGCGGTCGGAATGATGGACACCGTCCCAACCACCGGGCCTCGAGCGCCCTCGGAGCACTTCCGTGAACTTTTTTCGTCGCTGGCACGGCCATCACGAGTTCCACCACCATCACGCTGGCCACGGCCATCGTGGCCCTCATTTCGGCCGCCATGCTGACGCTGACGGCTTCGTCGATCACCTCGTCGCCCGGGTGGGCAACAAGCTGGATCTGGACACCGAGCAGCAGCGCCTTCTCGGCAACTGGCTCAACCAGCTCCAGCAGCAGCGCGATGCGCTGAAGGGGCTGGCGCGCGGCTCCGAGCTGGCCGGCCTCATTGCCGGCGAGCAGTTCCCGCGCGAATCGGCCCGGCAGCTGCTGGACGCCAAGCTCGACGCGCTGCGCGCCGCCGGCCCGGGCGTCATCAATGCCTTCGCCGAGTTCTTCGACGCGCTGGACGGCGAGCAGCGCCAGGCGCTGCGCTTCATGATGCGGCGCTTCGGCCAATCGCGCCGGCATGGCGACCCGGCATGATGGACGCCCATTGCGGCAGGCGGGCGCCCGGCCGCTGGCAGCCGCGCATCGACCGCAACCGCTGCGCCGGCGCAAATAATCCGCGCCATGCACCGACTGCTGCTGATTGACGACGACGAGGCGCTGGCCGGGCCGCTGGCGCAATACCTGGCGCGCTTCGACCTGCAGCTCGAAGCCGTCACCCGGCCCAGCGCGGCATCGGCGCGCCTGGCCGCCGAGCGCTTCGACGCCCTCATCCTCGACGGCATGCTGCCCGAGATGGACGGCTTCGAGTTCTGCAAGCGGCTGCGCGCCGGCAGCGAGGACTGGCGCGACATCCCCGTGCTGATGCTGACGGCCCGGGGCGACCTGACCGACCGCGTCGTCGGCCTTGAGCTGGGGGCCGACGACTACCTGCCCAAGCCCTTCGAGCCGCGCGAGCTGGCCGCGCGGCTGCAGACCATCCTGCGCCGCACGCGGCTGACCCCGGTGGCGGCGCCGGCCACGCCGACGCGGCTGCGCTTCGAGGGCCTGGAGATCGACACCGCGCGCCGCGAGGTGAAGAGCGAGCGCGGCCTGCTCGAACTGACCGGCACCGAGTACGAGCTGCTCGTGCTGCTGGCCCGCGAGCCCGGCCGCGTGTTCTCGCGCGACGACATCCTGAACCGGCTGCGCGGCCAGGAGGCCGAGCTGCTCACGCGGGCGGTCGACATCCTCGTCAGCCGGCTGCGCCGCAAGCTGGAGCCGCTGGCCGCGCTGAAGACGCTGCGCAATGCGGGCTATTGCTTCGCCTTGCCCGAGAAGTCCTGATGCGCTCCCACCATCCCTACGACCACCGCTGGCGCGAGCGTTGGGACAGCAAGCAGAAGAAGCGCGCCAGGCGCATGCAGCGCGACTGGGACTACCGTTGGCGCGTGCGGCACCGCTGGCATCAGCGCTGGCATCACCAGCATGCGCGCTTCAAGCATTCGCTGGGGGCGCGCCTGATCGCTGTCTTCATGCTGCTGGCCTGCGTCAGCAGCGGCATCCTGTGGGCGTCCATGGGCAGTGCGTATGGCCTGCTCTGGGCCGTGCCGGCGCTGCTGCTCGTGACCGGACTGGCCTTCGGCATGATTCGCCACATGGTCCGGCCCCTGCATGCGCTGGCGATGGGGGCGGATGCCTTCCGGCGCGGCGAGTTCGACCACCGCGTGCCCGTCATCCATGGCGACGAGATCGGCGACCTGGCCGTGCGCTTCAACCAGATGGCCGCCGACATCCAGGCCATGCTGGACGGCAAGCGTGCGCTGCTGCTGGCCATCAGCCACGAGCTGCGCAGCCCGCTGACGCGCGCACGCCTGCACGCCGAGCTGGTGGGCGAGGGCGGTTCGCGCGATGCGCTGCTGGACGAGCTGGCGCAGATGCGCGACCTCATCACGGCGCTGCTGGAGAGCGAGCGGCTGGGCAGCGGCCACAGCGCGTTGCAGCTGGCCGACTGCGACCTCGCCGGGCTGGCACGGGAACAGGCACTGCCGGGCGTGGTGCTGCACGTCGAGCCCGGCCTGCCGGTGCTGAAGCTGGACCGGCTGCGTGTGCAGCTGCTGCTGCGCAACCTCGTGCACAACGCGCTGCGCCACAACGACGCAGCGCGCGGCGCGGTGCGGCTCAGCCTCGTCCGCGAGGGCAGCGGCGTGCGCCTGGGCGTGCGCGACTTCGGCCCCGGCGTGCCGCCGGAATCGCTGCCGCATCTGGGTCAGCCCTTCTACCGGCCGGACGCCGCGCGCAGCCGCCACGAGGGCGGCGTCGGCCTGGGGCTGTGCCTGTGCCGGCTGGTGGCCGAAGCCCATGGCGGGCGGCTGGCGCTGCGCAACGCCGAGCCGGGATTCGAAGCGTCCGTGCGCTTCGGCTGAAGCGCAAGCGGGCGATCACATGAACAAGTGTTCCCCCGCGTTTTCTCCGCCGAGCACCACATAGTTCACTTTGCGCAAGTCCGACAACTGCGTGCCACCGGCATAGGAGATCGAGCTCTGCAGGTCTTCCTGCATCTCGCGCAGCGTGTCGGCCAGGCGGCCCTTGACCGGCTCCAGGATGCGCTTGCCCTCCACATGCCGGTACTCGCCCTTGTTGAAGTCCGAGGCCGAGCCGTAATACTCCTTGTAGATCTTGCCGTCGACCTCGACGGTCTGGCCGGGCGAGTCCTCGTGGCCGGCGAACAGCGAGCCGACCATGACCATGCTGGCGCCGAAGCGCACGCTCTTGGCGATGTCGCCGTGGTGGCGGATGCCGCCGTCGGCCACGATGGGCTTGGTGGCCACGCGCGAGCACCATTTCAGCGCCGACAGCTGCCAGCCGCCGGTGCCGAAGCCGGTCTTGAGCCGCGTGATGCAGACCTTGCCCGGCCCGACGCCGACCTTGGTCGCGTCCGCGCCCCAGTTCTCCAGGTCGATGACGCCCTCGGGCGTGCCGACGTTGCCGGCGATGACGAAGCTGGCGGGCAGGCGCTGCTTGATGTGGCCGATCATGCGCTGCACGCTCTCGGCATGGCCGTGGGCGATGTCGATGGTCAGGTAGTCGGCGCCGATGCCTTCGGCGGCCAGCCGGTCGACGAGGGCATGGTCCGCCGGCTTCACGCCGACGCTCAGGGAGACCAGCAGGCCCTTGTCGCGCATCGAGCGGGCATAGGCGAGGCCGTCGAGGTCGAAGCGGTGCATCACGTAGAAGTAGCCCTCGCGGGCCAGCATCTCGGTGATGGGCTCGTCCACCACGGTCTTCATGTTGGCGGGCACGACCGGTAGCTTGAAGCGGCGCGGGCCGAACTGCACCGAGGTGTCGCAGTCCGAGCGGCTCTCCACGCGGCAGCGGCGCGGCAGCAGCAGGATGTTGTCGTAGTCGAAGATTTCCATGTCAGCGGTGCCCGGCCGCCCGAAACCGCCGACGCGCCCCCTCGGGGGGCAGCAAGCGGAGCGCGCGTGGGGGCATTTCCTTCTGAAGTTCGCATCAATCGGCGCGCGTTCATGCAGTGCGCGACCTGGGCTGCGAGCGCTTGACCTGGCGATCCCGGCTGCCGGCCCGCCATTGCAGCGGGCACAAAAAACCGGGCGCCAAAAATTTGGGCCCGGTGATTGATTCTACGCGGTGTTCAATGCCCGAAGAACCTGCGGTGGATGCGCCGCGTCGTCCACCACACGGTCGCCAGCACGAAGGGGATGGCCAGCCCGATGGCCAGCTCCGGGCTGATCGGCAGCCAGTCTTCGTGCTTCAGCGCCTTGAAGCCATAGGCCAGCAGGCTGACGACGTAATAGGTGATGGCCGCCAGCGACAGGCCCTCGACGGTGGCCTGCATGCGCAACTGGGTGTTCTGGCCCTCGCCGAGCTGGGTCAGCAGCTGCTGGTTCTGCGATTCGGTGGCGATGTCGACGCGGGTGCGCAGCAGCGCGCTGGTGCGCGAGATGCGCTGGGACAGCGCGGCCAGGCGCTGGGCCGTGGCCGTCACGGTGGCGATGGCCGGCGACAGCCGGCGCTGCATGAACTCGCCCAGGGTCTGCACGCCGGCCACCTTGCCCTCGTGCAGCTCGGCGATGCGGTTCTCGACGATGGCGTGGTAGGCCTGGGTCGCCGCGAAGCGGTAGCCGTGCGCGGCGGTGGCGTGCTCGATGCGGGCGGCCGTTGCGATCAGGTCGTCCAGCAGGGCCGCCTCGGAGGCGTCGCGCTGCTCCAGACGCGCGGTGACGCCGGCCAGCGCGGCTTCCACCTGGGCCAGCGTCGGTGCCAGCGCCTTGGCCACCGGCAGGCCGCGCAGCGCCATCAGCCGGTAGGTCTCCAGCTCCAGCAGCCGCTGCGAGATGCGGCCGACGCGGGTCTCCGGCGTGCCCGGCTCTGCCAGCACGACGACATGCTCGAAGCCGCTGGCGCGCAGGCGGAAGTCGGTCACGACGATGGAGTGGCCGCCGCCCATCGTCGACGCGACGACGGCATGCTCGCCGAACCAGCCCTGGGCCTCGGCGAGCGCGCTGGGCGCGAAGGCCAGCGAGCGCTCCAGCAGCACCATCTTGATGGCGACGAAGGTGCGGCCCGGGATGCGCGCCAGCCAGTCGGGCGGCACGCGCAGCGCCAGCGCGTCCAGCGCCGCGGGGCCGGGTTCGACGTCGGGCGGCAGGGCCTGCATGACCGAGTAGCGCGTGAACTCGCTGTGCCGCTCCCACTTCAGCGAGAAGCCCTCGCTGCGCAGGCGCAGGAAGTTGGCGTTCAGCGCGTCCGACGCCAACGCGTGCTGCCCGGGCAGGCGCTGCAGATGGGCGTGCTCGTCGGCGCGGCTGACGCCGTCGTTCAGCACCGCGACGTAGACGATGGCCGCCGGCAGCCGGATGCGGGCGGGCGGGCGGGCATGGACCTCGTTGTGCAGCACGAGGCGCAGCGGGTCGTCGGCAGGGAGCAGGCTGTCTTCAAGCATGGCGCGGGGCAGGGTTGGTCCAGGGGCGGGCCGTGGTGCTGCACCAGGGCGGCTCGATAAAATCATGCCCTTGTTCCAACACGGGGCGGCGGCGGCCCCTTCTCAATCATGCAAGCTTCATTCCCGGCCGTGGTCATCAGCGGCACCGGCCTCTACCGCCCGCCCCACGTCATCAGCAATGCCGAACTGGTCGCGGCCTTCAACGCCTATGCGGACCTGCAGAACGCCGAGCACGCGGCGGCCATCGCCGCCGGTGAGCGCCAGCCGCTGACGCATTCCAGCGTCGAGTTCATCGAGAAGGCCTCGGGCATCAAGCAGCGCTATGTCGTCGAGAAGAGCGGCGTGCTGGACCCGGCCCGCATGTACCCGCGCTTCGAGCCCCGGCCCGACGACCAGCTGTCGCTGATGGCCGAGATCGCCGTCGATGCCGCGCAGAAGGCGCTGGCCGCGGCCGGCAAGACCGGCGCCGACGTCGACGCCGTGCTGTGCTCCAGCGCCAATATGCAGCGCGCCTACCCGGCCATGGCGGTCGAGATCCAGCAGGCCCTGGGCGCGGGCGGCTACGGTTTCGACATGAACGTGGCCTGCTCCTCGGCCACCTTCGCGCTGGAGCAGGCCGTCAACGCGGTGCGCACCGGTTCGGCGCGCTGCGTGCTGGTCGTCAACCCCGAGATCACGTCGGCCCATCTGGAGTGGCGCGACCGCGACTGCCACTTCATCTTCGGCGACGTCTGCACGGCCCTCGTCGTCGAGCGCGCGGACACGGCCACCAGCGCCGACCAGTGGGAGGTGCTGGGCACCCGGCTGGTCACGCAGTTCAGCAGCAACATCCGCAACAACTTCGGCTTCATGAACCGCGCCGAGGATCGCGACCCGAGCGCGCGCGACCTGACCTTCTATCAGGAGGGCCGCAAGGTCTTCAAGGAGGTCGTGCCGATGGCCGCGGCCCATATCGAGGGCCATCTCGCCGAGCTGGGCCTGGAGCCGACGCAGCTGCGCCGCTTCTGGCTGCACCAGGCCAACCAGGGCATGAACCAGTTCGTCATCCGCAAGCTGGTGGGCGGTGAGGCCGGCAGCGAGGTCGCGCCGCTGATCCTGGACGAATACGCCAACACCGCGTCGGCCGGCTCCATCATCGCCTTCCACCACCACCGCGCCGACCTCAAGGCCGGCGACACGGGCGTGATCTGCTCCTTTGGCGCGGGCTACTCGATCGGCAGCGTCGTCGTGCGCAAGCGTTGAAACCGGGCCTCGCCCCCGGGTTCAGCGGCGCGCCACCTTGAAGGTGCCGACCGCGGCCGTCAGCGACTGGGCTTGATCGCGCAGGCTCTCGGCCGCCGCGGTGGACTGCTCCACCAGCGCCGCATTCTGCTGCGTGACCTGGTCCAGCTGGGCGATGGCGATGTTCACCTGCGCGATGCCGTCGGACTGCTCCGCCGTCGCCGTCGTGATCTCGCCCATGATGTCCTTCACGCGCTGCACGGCGCCGACCAGCTCGTCCATCGTCGAGCCGGCCTCGGCCACCAGGCGCGAGCCGGCCTCCACCCGCTCCACGCTGCTGCCGATCAGGCTCTTGATCTCCTTGGCGGCGTCCGCGCTGCGGCCCGCCAGCGAGCGCACCTCGCCGGCCACGACCGCGAAGCCGCGGCCCTGCTCGCCGGCACGGGCGGCCTCGACGGCCGCGTTCAGCGCCAGGATGTTGGTCTGGAAGGCGATGCCGTCGATGACGCCGATGATGTCGGCGATCCGGCGCGAGCTGGCGTTGATCTCGTCCATCGTGCTGACGACCTGGGCCACCACCGCGCCGCCGCGCTGGGCCACGCTGGCCGCCGACAGCGCCAGCGAATTGGCCTGACCGGCCGACGCGGCCGAGTGCTGCACGGTGCCGGTCAGCTCCTCCATCGCGCTGGCGGTCTCCTCCAGGCTGGACGCGGCCTTCTCGGTGCGCGCGCTCAGGTCCTGGTTGCCGCTGGCGATCTCGGCCGCGGCCGTGTTGATGGATTCCGCCACGTCGCGGATGCCGCCGATGGTGCCCGACAGCGACTCGCGCATGCGGCGCAGCGTCATCTGCAGCTGGCCGATCTCGTCGGAGCGCGCCGCCATGCCCTGGCCCGAGGGCACGAGGTTGCCGTCGGCCACCCGTTCGGCCAGTTCGTTGGCGGCCACCAGCGGGGCCGTGATGCTCTTCGTGATGGTCCAGGCCGCCGCGCCGCCCAGGCACAGCATGACGGCGCCCAGCGCGAGCAGCAGCACGCGGCTGCTGCTGTTGGTCGAGTCGATCTCGTTGGCCGTCCGGTCGATCTCGGCGCGCTGGTGGTCGAGGAAGTCCTGCATCCGGGCCAGATAGACCTTGGAGCCCGGCAGGAAGACCTCGGTCAGCAGCTTGTCCGCGGCCTCGGCCTGGCCGTCCTTCTTCAGCTTGACGATCTCGTCGCGCGAGCCGATGTAGGTCAGCCGGGCCTTGCTGACGGCGTCGAACATCGCCTGCTCTTCCGGCGTGCGGATCATGCCCTTGAGCTTCTCCTGCATCTCGGCGGAGGTCTTGGTCGACTGCGCCTGCTCCTCGGCGAAGAGCGGCACCAGCGAGGTGTCGGAGCTCTTGGCGATCGCGATCGTGCGGCGCACGCCGGAATTGATGTTGCGGTTCCAGTCGGAGATCAGGCGCTCCTTGGCGAGGGGCTCGTCCATCATCTGCCGCGTCGCCGCGGCCGTGGATGCCAGCCGCCAGCCGGACAGCCCGATCACGCAGGCCGCCAGCGCCAGAACCAGTGCAAACCCCGCGGCCAGCCGTTGCCCAATCGAAAGTCGCATTTCCTTGTCCTCGCAATGGTGTCGGGCCCTTCGCCGGGGCCCGCAACATGCTAGCGCCGCCGGCCCGGGCAGGCGCGCGAATACTCGGCCAAACCGGCCAGACTGCTCGCGAATTGCCGTTAGCGTGAATCGGCCAGCATGGCCAGATAGTCCTCGGCGCTCGCCAGCCGCGGGTTGGTCTTGTGGCAGTGGTCGGGCAGGGCGTGCTCGACGATGCGCGCATCCAGCTCCGGCCCCACGCCCATCGCGGCCAGGCCGGCGGGCAGGCCCAGGCGGGCGTTCATGGCCGTGATGGCATCGGCCACCGCATCGGCGTCGCGGCCGGGCAGGCCCATGGCCTGGGCCAGGCGCTCGATGCGGCTCTCGCGCCGCACGCTGTCGGCCTCGGCATTGAAGCGGATGACGGCCGGCAGGAAGACCGCGTTCAGCGTGCCGTGGTGCAGGCGCGGGTCGATGCCGCCGAGCGAATGGCTCAGCGAGTGCACGCAGCCCAGGCCCTTCTGGAAGGCCATCGCGCCGTGCACGCTGGCGCACATCATGTCCAGCCGCGCGTCGCGGTCCTGGCCGTCGCGCGTGGCGCGCTCGATGGCGCCCCAGCCGCGGCGCAGGCCTTCGAGCGCAATGCCGTCGGCCGGTGGGTTGAAGGCGGGCGCGAGGAAGGTCTCGATGCAGTGGGCGATGGCGTCCATGCCGGTCGCGGCCGTCAGTGCCGGCGGCAGCTTCAGCGTCAGCGCCGGGTCGCAGATGGCCGCCTTGGGCAGCAGCTCCCAGTTGTGGAAGCCCAGCTTGCGCCCGTCGGCCACGATGATGATGGCGCCGCGTGCGACCTCGCTGCCGGTGCCGGCCGTCGTCGGCACGGCGATCAGCGGCAGCACGCTGGCGCCGATGTCGCCGGCGCCACCCTCGATGGTGGCGTAGCGCTTCAGCGGCCCCTCGTGCGTGGCCGCGATGGCCACGCCCTTGGCCAGATCCATGCTGGAGCCGCCGCCGATGGCGATGAGGCCGTCGCAACCATGTTCCCGGCAGGCCTGCACGGCCAGGCGCACCGCGGCCTCGGTCGGGTTGGAGGGCGTCTGGTCGAAGACCGGCGGCCGGGTGGCGAAGGCGGCCAGCGCCTCGTCCAGCACGCCGGCCGCGCGCACGCCGGCATCGGTGATGACGAGGGGCCGGCGGATGCCGATGCGCTCGCATTCGGCCGGCAGCAGCCGGCTGGCGCCGAAGGCCAGCTCGATGCGGGTCAGGTAGAGGATCTGGGCCATGGCGCCTCCGTGATTCTTTTTGCATCCTAGTCCGGCGTGCCTAGACTCGCCGTCATGCGTGCGACTCCCCTGGCCCTGCTGCTCACCCTCGTCCTTGCAGCCTGCGGCGGCGGGGGAGGTGGTACGACGACCCCGCCGGTGCCGGACAAGCTGCCCGGCCTGACCGACACGACGGTCTACTCATCGGCATCCGACGCGTCCCTGCCCGGCGCCGTCGAGGCCGCCGCCACCAGCACGCAAAGCCTCGCGGCCAACGGCCAGACGCTGA
This sequence comes from Pelomonas aquatica, assembly GCF_026712205.1. Classification (GTDB taxonomy): domain Bacteria; phylum Pseudomonadota; class Gammaproteobacteria; order Burkholderiales; family Burkholderiaceae_C; genus Pelomonas; species Pelomonas aquatica. The sequence goes on along the minus strand of NZ_JAPPUW010000009.1, from coordinate 200,388 downwards.
GCTACACCGCCACGGCCGGCCACCTGATCGCGCGCGACCCGACCGGCGCGGCCGAGGCGTCGATGTTCTACGTCGCCTACACGCTGCCCGGCGCGGACGTGGCGACGCGCCCGGTCACCTTCTTCTACAACGGCGGCCCCGGTTCGGCCTCGGTCTGGCTGCAGCTCGGCAGCTTCGGCCCCCGGCGCCTCGTGACCGGCGTGCCCGACACGACGGCCGCGCGGCCCTTCGCCATGGTCGACAACGCCGAGCACCTGCTCGGCCAGACCGACCTCGTCTTCATCAACGCCGTGGGCTGCGGCTACTCCGAGGCCATCGCGCCCTTCACGAATCGCAGCTTCTGGGGCGTGGACAGCGACGCGGCCGTGTTCCGCGACTTCATCCAGCGCTACCTGGCCGCCAACCACCGCGCGGCCTCGCCCAAATACCTGTACGGCGAAAGCTATGGCGGCCCGCGCACGGCCGTGCTCGCGCGCCGGCTGCAGGAGGCCGGCGTCATGCTCGACGGCCTGGTGCTGCAGTCCCCGGCGCTGGACTACAACAGCAACTGCGGCATCAGCGGCGGCCATGCCTGCAGCGGCTACCTGCCCAGCCTGGCGATGGTCGGCGCCTTCCACCGCCTGACGCAGCCCCAGCCCACCGACCTCGCCGCCTGGGCCGCGCAGGCACGCAGTTATGCCGACAGCGTCTACGCACCCGCGCTGCAGGCCTGGCTGGCGAGCCGCCAGCCCACGCCGGCGATCTGGCAGCCGCTGGCCGACATGACCGGGCTGCCTGCCTCGCAGTGGCAGGCCAGCCTCGATGTTTCTGCCGACAACTTCCGGCTCTGGCTGATCTCCGGCCAGCAACTGGGGCGTTACGACGGCCGCATGAAGGCGGCGGTCGGCAGCCCGCTCGCGTCCGAGGGTGACGTCTCCAGCACCTGGCTCGGCGACAGCTTCGCCACCGGCATCGCGACCCATCTGCGCGACCAGCTCGGCTACCGCAACGCGTCGACCTATGTGCTGCTCAGCAATGCGGTCAACTCCTGGGACTTCAGCCACGCCGGCCTGGCCCTGCCCGACACGCTGCCCGACCTCGCCGCCGCGCTGGCGCAGAACCCGCGGCTGCGCGTGCTGGCCGTCAGCGGCTATCACGACCTGGCCACGCCCTTCCACCTGACCGAGGCCGACCTGGCCCGCGTCGACGCCAGCCGCGTGAAGATCCGCAACTACGCCGGCGGCCACATGAGCTATCTGGACGACACGACGCGCCCTCGGCAGCTCGCCGACCTGAAGGCCTTCTACGCCAACACGCTGGCCCTGCGCGCCGCGGCCGATCTCGGCCCCGAGCGGCGTGCGCTGGAGGCGCAGCCCGCCATCGCCGTCGACCGCGCCGGCACGCCGCAGCGGCCGGGCAGCGTCGCGCCGACGACGGAGAAGGCCGTGCAGGCCCCGCTGCGCGATCCCTGGGTGCCGCCGCGGACAATACGGGCCCAATGAATCCGCCCGCCCAGCTCCTGACCCCGCGCATGGCCGGCCTGCTCGAACGCATCCACCGCGCCAAGCGCCCGCCCTTGCACAGCCTGACGCCTCGCGAGGCCCGCCTGGCCTACCGCATGGGCGCCGAGATCCTCGACCTGCCGCGCGCGCCGCTGGCCCGCGTGCAGGAGCTCGAAGTCGCCGGCCGGCCCGCGCGCCTCTACGCGCCGAGCGAGGCCAGGCTGCCGGTGCTGCTCTATCTGCACGGTGGCGGCTTCACGATCGGCGACCTCGAGACCCATGACAGCCTGTGCCGCCAGTTGGCCCTGCGCAGCGGTGCGGCCGTCGTCGCGCTGGACTACCGCCTGGCCCCCGAGCACCGCTTTCCCGCCGCCGTCGACGACGCCTGGGCCGCGCTGGCCTGGCTGCAAGAGCGGGCCGGCGTGCTGGGCCTGGACGGCCGCCGGCTCGCCGTCGGCGGCGACAGCGCCGGCGGCACGCTGGCCGCCGCCACCGCCTTCTTCGCGCGCGACCGCGGCCTGCCGCTGGCGCTGCAGCTGCTCATCATGCCCGGCACCGCCAGCCAGCCCTGCATGGCCTCGCACAGGCTCTTTGCCAGCGGCTTCCTGCTCGACGCGGCCAGCATCGCCTGGTTCTTCGACCACTACATCGACCGGGGCCAGCGCCACGACTGGCGCTTCGCGCCGCTGGAGGCCGAGGACCATGCCGGCCTCGCGCCGGCCTGCGTCGTGCTGGCCGAATGCGACCCGCTCGTCGACGAAGGCCTGGCCTATGCCGACATGCTGCGCGCGGCCGCCGTGCCGGTGCAGCTGGAGCTGTATCGTGGCGTCACCCACGACTTCATCAAGATGGGGCGGTACATCCCGGAGGCGCTGACTGCGCTGGACGCCTGTGCCCAAGCCCTCAGGGAGAGACTTGCACCATGAAACGCACCGAATTCCGCCACCTCGAGCCCCTGCGCGTGCGCTGGGCCGAGATCGACGCCCAGGGCATCGTCTTCAACGGCCACTACCTGACCTACCTCGACACGGCCGTCAGCGGCTACTGGCGGGCGCTGGCCATCCCCTATGCCGACACGATGAAGAGCCTGGGCGGCGACCTCTATGTACGCCGCGCCACGCTGGACTACCGCGGCTCGGCCCGCTACGACGACCGGCTGGACATCGGCATCCGCTGCCGCGAGTTCGGCAACAGCTCGATGAAGGTCGACGGCGCCATCTTCCATGGTGACCAGATGCTCGTGCAGGCCGAGATGGTCTACGTCTTCGCGGACCCCGGCACGCAGACGCCCGTGCGCCTGCCCGATGCCCTGCGCGGCCTGATGCAGGACTTCGAGGCCGGCCAGCCCGTCGTCGACGTGGCCCTGGGCTCGTGGTCCGAGCACGGCCCCGCGGCCACGGCCATCCGCCGCCAGGTCTTCATCGAGGAGCAGCACATCCCGGCCGACATGGAATGGGACGCCGCCGACGCCAGCTGCCTGCATGCGCTGGCGCGCAACCGCTTCGGCCTGCCGCTGGCCACCGGCCGGCTGCTGGAGCATGTGCCCGGCGTCGCCAAGATCGGCCGCATGGCCGTGTTGCGCACGATGCGCGGCACCCGCATCGGCCGCCAGGTGCTGGAGGCGCTGATGGCCGAAGCGAGGAAGCAGGGCTACCGCGAGGTGCTGCTGCATGCGCAGCTGTCGGCGGAGAATTTTTATCTGCGCGCGGGCTTCCAGCGCAGGGGCGAGCCTTTCGAGGAGGCTGGCATCGGGCATGTGGAGATGGTCAGGGTTCTGTGAGCGTCGAAGTGGTCAAATCGAAATCTCGCCCACTCGCGGAGGCCGTGATGTCCGACCCTGTTGCCGACCTGGCGGCGCAAAGCCGCAGCCTGTCGCCCGAGGAGCGTGTGCGTTTGCTGGACCTGCTGCTGGAGTCTCTGCAGGTGGACGCTTCGTGTGGTGACGACGAGTTCTGGCGCAACGAGATCGCTCGACGCGTGGCGTCGCATGAACGCGGCGAGGGCACGCTGCACGAACTGGACGATGTGCTGGCCGAAATGCGGCGGCTGACGCCTTGAAGCGGTTGCGGCTGCGTGGCGAGGCGCGGGCGGAACTGATTCGCGAAACGCTGTACTACGAAAGCAAGCGGGCCGGCACCGGCAAGCGGTTCAGCGAGGCGGTCGCGGCGTCATTCGATCTGATCCGCCGCTTTCCCAAGGGTGGGGCTCCAGGGCCGGCCGACACGAGGAAGACCAAAGTCAAGGGATTCCCGTTCACCGTCGTCTATCGTGACGAGCCGGAGGCGCTCATCGTTTTCGCCATCGCACCGGATCGCCACCAGCCGGGTTACTGGATGACCCGGGCAGAGGATGAATGACGGCGGTACCAGCCGTTCAGCCCAGCATCTCGAAGCGCTCCACCTTGCGCTCGCTCGCCAGCCACTGCGCCATCGCCACGGCCACCTGCGGTTCGCGGTGGGTCCAGCCCTCCGGGTAGATCTCCATCCAGGTCCAGTGCCCCTCGGCATCCGGCTCGGGCCGCTGCAGCAGCTCGATGGGCGCCTCGACGCGCGCCTTGCGGAAGGCTATGAGGGCCGCGTCGACGTGCTCGGTCGCAACGCGGTAGTAGACGTAGAGTTGTACGCTCATTCCTGCGGCGGGATGTCGTAGGGCAGGGCGCGCGGCTGTAGCACAGCACCGGTGGCGCTGCCCAGATGCAGGCTGCCGCCTTCCAGCGCGGCGAGCTTGATCTCGGCGGCGATCACGCTGCGCCCGTCGCGCGAGCCGCTGCCGGCGACGACGCCGGCCGGCTGCTCGGGGTCGGCGCTGTGGAAGATCTCCTGGCCGACCGTGGCCGCGGCATCGGTCTCGAAGACCTGCAGCCGGCGCTTCAGCGTGCCGCGGTACTGGCTGCGCGCGACGATCTCCTGGCCGGGGTAGCAGCCCTTCTTGAAGTTCACGCCGCCCAGCACCTCGAAATTGATCATCTGCGGCACGAAGGCCTCGACGGTCGCGCCGCGCACCCAGGCCATGCCGGCCTCCGCCTCGGCCAGGGCCCAGTCGTCGGGCGACATCGCGGCGCCTGCTGGCGTCGGCGCGGCGGCGGGCTGCACGCGCAGCGCCCGCTGCGAGCCGGGCAGCGCGATCTGCACGGCGTCGCCGTCGCGCGCCAGCGTCCAGGACTCGGCGGCCGGCGTGCCGAGCAGGCCGTAGACCGCGAACTCCGCGCTCGCGTCGCTGAGCTTGCACTTGGCGCGCAGCACGAACATCGAAAGCCGCTTCAGCGTGGCCGCCAGCGTCTCGGCCGGCAGGGCCAGCAGGATCTCGTCCTCGCCGCCGCGCCAGCCCACCAGCGTCGCCAGCAGCCGGCCCTTGGCCGTGCAGAAGCCGGCCAGGCGCGCGTGTTCGCGGTCGAGCAGCGCGAAATCCTGGGTCAGCTGGCCGTGCAGGAAGGTGGTGGCGTCGGCGCCCTGGGCGCGGATCACGCCCCAGTCGCGGAGGTGGAGTTGGGAGGCTTGAAGCATGGCGGGAATTATCATCGGCGCCCTTTTGGCAGGGCTCGGATGAGGGCATGAAGTGGTGGGTGCGGGCGCTGCTCGCTGTGTTGTTGATGGCGGCATTGGCCGCGGGCGCCGTGTGGCAGTGGCTGCGCAGCCCGCTGAGCCTGGCCGCGCCGTCGGTGGAGCTGTCCATCGAGCCCGGCACCAGTCCGGCCGAGGTGGCCCGCGCCTGGGTGGCGGCGGGCGTGCAGACCGATGCGCGCTGGCTCTACCAGTGGTTCAAGTGGTCGGGCCAGGCCAGGCAGATCCGCGCCGGCAGCTACGAGGTGCACGGCGGCATCACGCCGCATGAGCTGCTCGACAAGATGGTGCGCGGCGACCAGGTGCTGGAGCAGTTACGCCTCATCGAGGGCTGGAACTGGCGCCAGTTGAGAGTGGCCATGGCCGCGGCACCGGCGCTCAAGCCCAAGACGGCGGCGATGAGCGATACCGAGGTCATGGCGGCGCTTGGCGAGCCTGGCATCGCGCCCGAGGGCCGCTTCTTTCCGGACACCTATGCCTACAGCCGCGGCGTCAGCGACCTGACCGTGCTCAGGCGCGCCCACGAGGCGATGAGAAAGCGCCTGGCCGAGGCCTGGAGCCGGCGCGCGTCCGGCCTGCCGCTGAAGAGCGCCGACGAGGCGCTGGTCCTGGCGTCCATCGTCGAGAAGGAGACCGGCGCGGCGGCCGACCGCGGCAAGGTGGCCGCGGTCTTCGTGAACCGGCTGCGCGCCGGTATGCCTTTGCAGACCGACCCGACCGTCGTCTACGGCCTGGGCGAGGCCTACGACGGCAGCCTGCACAAGCGCGACCTGACGACCGACACGCCCTACAACACCTACACCCGCGGCGGCCTGCCGCCGACGCCGATCGCGATGCCCGGCGCGGCCTCGCTGCAGGCGGCGCTGAACCCGGCCGCGGTCAAGTCGCTCTACTTCGTGTCGCGGGGCGACGGCAGCAGCGAATTCAGCGAAGACCTCACCGCGCACAATCGCGCGGTCAACAAATACATCCGCGGCAAGTGACGGGACGATTCATCAGCTTCGAGGGCATCGACGGTGCCGGCAAGTCCACCCACATCCAGGCGGCGGCCGACTGGTTCCGCGCGCGCGGCGCCGATGTGCAGCTCAGCCGCGAGCCCGGCGGCACGCCGCTGGCCGAGACGCTGCGCGACATCGTGCTGAGAGAGCCCATGGGCCCGCTGACCGAACTGCTGCTGATGTTCGCCGGCCGGCGCGACCATGTCGAAACCGTCATCCGCCCCGCGCTGGCCGCCGGCAAGACCCTGCTCTGCGACCGCTTCACCGACGCCAGCTTCGCCTACCAGGGCGGCGGCCGCGGCCTGCCGCTGTCGGTGCTGGACCCGCTGGCCGACTGGGTGCAGGAGGGCACCGAGCCCGAGCTGACGCTGTGGTTCGACCTGCCCGCCAGCCAGGCCGCCGCGCGCCGCGCGAGCGCCCGCGAGGCGGATCGCATCGAGCAGCAGGACCTGGACTTCTTCGAGCGCGTGCGTGCCGGCTATGCGGCGCGCGCCGCGCAGGCACCGGGCCGCATCGTCCGCATCGACGCCCGCGGCACGGTCGAGCAGGTCGGTGCCGCCGTGCTGGCCGTGCTCGCAGCGCGGTATCCGGCATGCTGAACGCCGATCTGCCCTGGCTGCAGGCGCCGCTGGCCGACGCGCTGGTGCGGGCGCGCTCGCATGCGCTGCTCGTGCAGGGGCCGGCCGGCGTGGGCCAGCTGGAGCTGGCCGTCAAGCTCGCGCAGAGCTGGCTCTGCGAGGCCGCCGCGCCCGGCCAGCCGGCCTGCAACCATTGCCCCAGCTGCAAGCTCTTCGCCAGCGGCACCCATCCCGACTTCCAGCTGCTGATGCCCGAGGCGCTGGAGGCGCCGGCGCGCGAGTCGCTCGGCCTGCCCTTCGAGGAGCCCGACGCCAAGGCCGGCAAGGCCAAGCCCAGCCGCGAGATCAAGGTCGAGGCCGTGCGCGGCCTGCTCGCGTTCGCGCAGGCCACGTCGGCGCGCGGGCGCGCCAAGGTGGCCGTCATCTTCCCCGCCGAGGCCTTGAACGGCGTCGCGGCGAATGCGCTGCTGAAGACGCTGGAGGAGCCCTCCGGCCTGCTGCGCTTCGTGCTCGCCAGCCATGACAGCGCCGGCCTGCTGCCCACCATCCGCAGCCGCTGCCAGCCGCTGCCGCTGGCGCTGCCGGAGCGCGCCGCCGCGCTGGCCTGGCTGGTCGCCCAGGGCGTGGAGGGCGGCGACGGCCTGCTCGATGCGACCGGCGGCCGGCCGCAGCAGGCGCTGGCCTGGTCCGAGGCCGGGCTGACGGACGCGACCTGGCAGGCCCTGCCCAAGCGGGTGGCGCGCGGCGAGGTGGCGGCCCTGTCCGACTGGGCACCGCCGCGCGCCATCGACGCGCTGCAGCGCCTGTGCCACGACCTGCTGCGCCGCAGCCACGGCCAGCCTGGCCAGTTCTTCGCGGCGGGTGCGCTGCCGGCCCCGAAGCGCGCGGCACCGCTGCTGACCTGGGATGCCGAGCTGCGCCGCGCGGCCCGGCATGCCGACCACCCGCTGAACGCCGGCCTGTGGATCGAGGCCCTGGTGGCCCAGGCCCAGGCCGCGATGGCGGCGTCCCTGCGGTGAATACACTCGGTCCATGAGCGAAGCCAACCCCAAGCCCGGCCAGAACCCGTCCTTCCAGCCCAGCCAGATCGGCGGCCCGATGGCGCTGCCCGCGGTGGGCGGCGCGGCGGCCGGTTCGGGCGCGCGGCCCAGCGTCATCCAGCTCGTCTTCCGCGAGAAGTCGGCGCTGTACGCGGCCTACATCCCGGCCTTCACCGAGGGCGGCCTGTTCGTGCCGACGACGCGGGACTACAAGCTCGGCGAGGACGTCTACCTGCTGCTCGCGCTGCCCGAGGACAACCAGCGCTACCCGGTGGCCGGCAAGGTCGCCTGGCTGACGCCGGCCAATGCGTCGGGCGGCCGCACCCAGGGCGTCGGCGTGCGCTTTCCGGGCGACGAGAAGACGCGGCTGATCCGCGTGCGCATCGAGGAAATCCTCGGCACCGCCGTCTCGTCCAGCAAGCCGACCCAGACCCTCTGATCGTTCCTGATCGATGTTCGTTGATTCCCATTGCCACCTCAGCTTCCCGGAGCTGCAGCAGAGGCTGCCCGATATCCTGTCCGACATGCGCGCCGCCCAGGTCGCGCAGGCCATCTGCATCTGCACGCAGATGGAGGAGTTCGACGCCGTGCACGCGCTGGCGCTGGCGCACCCGCAGCTCTGGTCGACCGTGGGCGTGCACCCCGACACCGAGGACATGCGCGAGCCCGACGTGGCCGAGCTGGTGCGCCTGGCCGCGCTGCCGCGCGTCGTCGCCATCGGCGAGACGGGGCTGGACTACTACCGCCTGAACGGCCGCAGCATCGCGGACATGGAGTGGCAGCGCGAGCGCTTCCGCACCCATATCCGCGCCGCGAGGCAGGCCGCCAAGCCGCTCGTCATCCACACGCGTTCCAGCGCGGCGGACACGCTGCGCGTGCTGGACGAGGAGGGCGGCGAGCAGGTCGGCGGCGTCTTCCACTGCTTCACCGAGTCGGCCGACGTGGCGCTGGCGGCGGTGGAGCGCGGCTACTACATCTCGTTCTCGGGCATCGTCAGCTTCAAGAACGCGCAGGACCTGCGCGACCTGCTGAAGCTGCTGCCGCTGGAGCGCGTGCTGATCGAGACCGACAGCCCCTATCTGGCGCCCGTGCCCTTTCGCGGCAAGACCAACACGCCGGCCTATGTGCCGCATGTGGCCAAGGCGGTGGCGGACGCCGTCGGGCTGGCCGTGCCCGAACTGGCTGCCATCACGACGGCCAACACGCGCCGCCTCTTCGGCCTGCCGGAGGCCGTGGCATGAGGGCCTGGCTCGTCGGCATCGCGCTGGCCGCGGCCGCCGCGGCCCGGGCCGAGCCCATCGACGACCTCGTGCTGGCCGCCGAGCTGAACGAGCCGCGCGCGGTGCTCAGCCTGCTGCTCAAGGGCGTGGACCCCAACCAGCCGGATTCGCGCGGGCGCCGGGCCATCTTCATCGCGCTGCGCGAAAACTCGCTGCAGGCGCTGGACAGCCTGCTGGCCTCGCCGCAGACCCATGTCGACGAGCCCAATGCCCAGGGCGAGACGCCGCTGATGATCGCCGCCATCCGCGGCTCGCTGCCGGCCGTGCAGGCCCTGGTCAAGCATGGCGCCGCGATCAACCGTGAGGGCTGGACGCCGCTGCACTACGCCTGCAGCGGGCCGGACAACGGCGTGGCCGCCTGGCTGATCGAGCAGGGCGCCGAGATCAACGCGCGCTCCGACAACGGCACGACGCCGCTGATGATGGCGGCCCGCTACGGCAATGGCGACCTCGTGCCCATGCTGCTCCAGGCCGGCGCGGAGCCGCGCGCGGCCAACGAGCAGGAGCTGACCGCGGCCGACTTCGCGCAGCGCGGCGGCCGCGACCGCATTGCCGCCGAACTGCGCCGCATCAGCGCCGAGCGCCAGCGCGCGGCCGACGCTGCCAAATAGTGGGCGGCCCGGGCGGCGTGTAGGGCAAAGTCTTACAGCCGCCAGCGCGCTGGGACGACTGTTGCGGCCGGGGGCGCCTGCCTACAGTGAGGCCATCGTCACCCACAGGCTTGCCCACCATGCTGTCCAACACCCCGAACCTGGCCGACCCGTTCGCGATGCTGATCGCTCCCGATCAGGTGATGAACGCCATCGAGCGCTCGGACCGCCTGGCGCGCCTGCAACGCCGCGTCTACCGGCCGCTGGACCGGCCCTGGATCCCGATGAAGGCCAGCGCCGATTTCGACGACGACATCGACGCCGAGGTGCCCGACCTGTCCGATCTCCCGGGCGGCGCCGAATAAGAAACAAAAACGCCCGCTGATGCGGGCGTTTTTGCTGGCGGGGTCCGAAAGGCTCAGACGCGCTTGCGGTACTCGTGCGTGCGGGTATCGATCTCGATCTTGTCGCCGTTCTCGACGAACAGCGGCACGGCGATCTCGAAGCCGGTGCCGACGAGGCGGGCGGGCTTCATGACCTTGCCCGAGGTGTCGCCCTTGACGGCCGGCTCGGTCTCGATCTGGCGCACGACGCTGGTGGGCAGCTCAATGGAGATGGCCTTGCCATCGTAGAAGGTCACTTCGACGGCCATGCTGTCTTCCAGGTAGGACAGCGCATCGCCCATGTTCTCCGACTCGACTTCGTACTGGTTGTACTCGGTGTCCATGAAGACATACATCGGGTCGGCGAAGTAGGTGTAGGTGCAGTCCTTCTTGTCGAGGATGATCTGCTCCATCTTGTCGTCGGCCTTGAAGACCAGCTCGGCGCCGGCGCCGTTCAGCAGGTTCTTCATCTTGATGCGCACGGTCGCCGCGCCACGGCCGCCGCGGCTGTATTCGGTCTTCAGCACGACCATCGGGTCCTTGCCCTGCATGATCACGTTGCCGGCGCGGATTTCTTGAGCGAGTTTCATGGTGGGTATCTCGTGATTGAGTCGGTCACTGCGCACCAGGCCCCGTAAAACTCCGGTTTGGCGCGGCAAAGCCCGTCATTCTAGCTGGAAACCCCTAAGAAGCTCTGTAATTGCGTCAGCAGATCCGGCTGCATCGCCAATTGCGCACGCCACTCCGAGGCATGCGCGGCGGCCTCGTCGAGGCTGGGCAGCGGGCCGGGCAGGAGTGCCAGGCCGTTCCAGCCGCGCCAGACCGCGCGCCAGGCTTCGGGCAGGCCGGCGCGGGCCATGAAGGCCTCCAGCTTGGCGTGGTGGGCGTCGTCCTGCTGGGGGTAGATGTGCCAGACGAAGGGCTTGCCGGCCCACTGCGCGCGCACGAAGGAGTCCTCGCCGCGCACGAGGTTCAGGTCGCAGGCCCACAGCAGCCGGTCGTAGTCGTCCTGCGGCAGATAGGGCAGGGCGATGACGCGCAGGCCGGACCGCGCCGTGGCCTGCGCCTGCAGCGGGCCGGGGCAGGCCAGCAGCAGCGTGGGCCGGGCGGCCAGCGCGTCGAGCAGCGCCGGCAGCCGTGGGTTGGCATAGGCGAACAGGCTGGCGACGCGCTCGCCCGGCCGCGGCGCCCAGCCGCGCGCGCCCAGCCAGGCCGGGCCGTCGAACGCCGCGATGCGCTCCAGCAGGCCGGGCTCGCGCAGTAGCCCGCCGGTGCGCGGCGTGAAGCCGGGGTAGAAGAAATGCTTGCTCAGGCCCGCGGCCGGGCCGCTCAACTGCGGCGACGCCAGGCCGTGGCTGCGTTCGACATAGTCCTCGGCGCTCAGGTATTCGAGGTTGATCCAGCGCGGCGCCGGGCGGCGCGAGGCCATGCGGGCGACGAAGGCGGGCGGCGGCTCGCAGCCGAAGGCTTCGATGACGACGTCACCCGGGGGCACGCCCGCGTCGCCTTCGGGCCAGCCGCGCAGCTCGATGCCGTCGGGGCGCCGGGGCGCCATCCAGGCCAGCGCTGCTGCATCGTCGACCCACAGCCGCGCCCGCTCGCCGCGCGCCGCCAGGTCGCGCGCCAGCCGCCAGCAGACGCCCAGGTCGCCGTGGTTGTCGATGACGCGGCAGAAGAGGTCCCAGAGCATGAGGCCGATTGTCCCAGGCCAAAATCCCGCCCATGTCGAGCACGCCCCCCTCTAACGCCGACCTCGGCGAACAGACCCAGGCCGAGTGGGCCGCCGAGCGCGCCGCCGTCGAGGCCGCCGAGAAGCAGCGCGCCGTCGAGATGGAGGCCGCCGCGCGCGAGGTGCGCGAGAAGCTGGTGGCCGAGGTCAATGCGTTGCCGGCCCTGCCGGGCGTCTACCGCTATTTCGACGCCAAGGGCGAGGTGCTCTATGTCGGCAAGGCCAAGGACCTGAAGCGCCGCGTCTCCAGCTACTTCCAGAAGAACCACGGCGGCACCCGCATCGGCATGATGGTCGCGCGCATCGCGCGGCTGGAAACGACGGTGGTGCGCACCGAGGCCGAGGCCCTGCTGCTGGAAAACAACCTGATCAAGACGCTGAACCCGCGGTTCAACATCCTGTTCCGGGACGACAAGAGCTACCCCTATCTCAAGCTCAGCGGCCACGCCTACCCGCGCATGAGCTACTACCGCGGCGCGGTGGACAAGCGCCACCAGTATTTCGGCCCCTTCCCGAGCGCCTGGGCGGTGAAAGAGTCCATCCAGCTGATGCAGAAGGTCTTCCGGCTGCGCACCTGCGAGGACAGCGTCTTCAACAACCGCAGCCGGCCCTGCCTGCTGCACCAGATCAAGCGCTGCTCCGGCCCCTGCGTGCCGGCCGGCCAGACGGGCGACTACGCGCGCAACGTCGCCGGCGCCGAGCGCTTCCTGCGCGGCGAGACCGACGAGGTGATGGCGGCGCTGCAGGCGCAGATGATGGCCTACGCCGAAGCCCAGCACTACGAGCTGGCCGCCGAGGTGCGCAACCAGATCCAGGCGCTGTCCAAGGTGCTGCAGCAGCAGGTCGTCGAGGAGAGCAGCGCGACGGGGCATGACCGCGACGTCGACATCCTCGCCGTGCGCGTGCAGGGCGGCCGTGCCTGCGTGAACCTCGCGATGGTGCGCGGCGGCCGTCATCTGGGCGACCGCGCCTTCTTCCCCCGCCATGTCGACGACGCGACCGCCATCCAGCTGGACGGCGACGAGACCCGCTCGCCCGAGCGCCAGGTGCTGGAGGCCTTCATGGCCCAGCATTACCTGGCCTCGCCGGTGCCCGGGCTGATCGTCGTCAGCGAGGCGGCGGATGCCGGGCTGGCCGAGGCGCTGGCGGCCCAGGCCGGCAGTCGCGTGACCGTGCAGGCCCAGCCGCGCGGCCAGCGCCGCATCTGGCTGGAGATGTGCGTCAAGGGCGCCGAGCTCGCGCTGGCGCGCCTGCTGGCCGAGGAGGGTTCGCAGCAGGCGCGCACGCGCGCCCTCGTCGATGCGCTGGACCTGGCGCCGCCCGAGATCGACAAGTTCCGCGTCGAATGCTTTGACATCAGCCACACGGCCGGCGAGGCGACCGTGGCGAGCTGCGTCGTCTTCGAGGGCCACCAGATGCAGAGCAGCCAGTACCGGCGCTACACCATCGAGGGCATCACCGGCGGCGACGACTACGCGGCCATGCGCCAGGTGCTGACGCGCCGCTACAGCAAGATGGCCGAGGCCGCGCAGCTCGGCACCGGGCGCCTGCCCGACCTCGTGCTGGTGGACGGCGGCCGCGGCCAGGTCAGCATGGCGCGCGAGGTCTTCGAGGAGCTCGGCCTGGACCTGGGCCTGATCGCCGGCGTCGAGAAGGGCGAGGGCCGCAAGGTCGGCCTGGAGGAACTGGTCTTCGCCGACGGCCGCGAGAAGGTCTACCTGGGCCGCGACTCGGCGGCACTGATGCTGATCGCGCAGATCCGCGACGAGGCCCACCGCTTCGCGATCACCGGCATGCGGGCCAAGCGCGCCGCGACGCGCACCGGCGGCTCGCGGCTGGAGGACGTGCCCGGCGTCGGGCCGAAGAAGCGTTCGCAGCTGCTGCAGCGCTTCGGCGGCGTGCGGGGCGTGGCCGGCGCCAGCGTGGACGAGCTGGCCGGCGTGAAGGGCATCTCGCGCGAGCTGGCCGAGGAGATTTACCGCGCGTTGCATTGACGCCGCTACCGCGCGTTGCAAAGAGACCGGCACCCGCCACCCGAAGCTGGCGCAAGATAGCGCCCCGGAACACAACAGCCCCCGCGAGGAAAAAACATGTCCGCTGTCGACCGACTCAAGCGCGCCGCGCGGTGGCTGATCGGCCCGCTGCTGGCCGGCTGCAGCGCCGCGCCCCGCGCCCCGGCGCCAGCACCCACGCCGGCCCCGTCGCCCGTGCCGGCGGTGGCTGCCGCACCTTCACCCTCGGCCGCCGCGGCCAGGCCCGCGCCGGGCATGCCGGCGCCGCGCGCCGTGCGCACCAACGACGAACTGCGCCGCCAGGCCGCCGAGCGCCTCGTGATGGCCAACCCCGAGCGCACCTATATGACGCCGGCGCCCGCCCATCTGCTGACCCTCGTCGTGCTTGACGTGGAGGTCAAGGCCGACGGCAGCGTGCGCAGGATCAACGTGGTCCGCGGCCCCAGGTTCGGCCCCGAGACCCTGCAGATGGCCATCGACGCCGTGAACCGCGCGGCCCCGTTCGGCGATGTGCGCCGCATGCCCGAGCCCTGGCGCTTCACCGAGACCTTCCTGTTCGACGAGGACCGCCGCTTCAAGCCGCGCAGCCTGGACTAAGGGCCGCACAATGCGGCCATGCGTTTGTTTTCCCTGCTGCTTCGCGTGCTGTTCATCGCGGCCGGTGCCATCGTCGGCCTCGGCCTGGTCCTGTTCGCCGTCGTCGCCTTCGTCGGCTTCCTGCTCGTCAGCCTGCTGACCGGGCGCAAGCCCGATCTGCAGTTCCGCGTGAACAAGAACCCCTGGGCCCGGCATGCGCCGCCGGCCGAGGATGTCGTGGACGTCGAGGTCCGCGAGGTCAGGGCCGCGGCGCCGCTGCCACCGCCGCGGCGTTGAGAAGTTCCACCGGGCCGTACCCGGTGCAGGCCGAGCCGCGGATGCTGTCGCTGTCGGCCATCACGGCCATCGAGGTCGCGCCGCTGCTCACCAGGTCTTGCGTTGCAGTTCTTCGAGGATCTCGCCGTAGATGCGGTAGCGGCTGGCGCTGATCCGCCCGGCCTCCACGGCCGCGCGCACGCCGCAGCCGGGCTCGTGGATGTGGCAGCAGTTGTGGAAGCGGCAGTCGGCATGCTCGCGCAGGTCGGGCATCCAGCGCCACAGCTCGGCGGCGTCGATCTGGCGCAGGCCGAATTCCTGGAAGCCGGGCGAGTCGATCAGCGCCGTCGTGCGGCCGTCGTCGGTCCAGTACCACTGCGTCGTCGTCGTCGTGTGGCGGCCCGAGTTCAGCGCCTGCGAGATCTCGCCGACCTGGGCCTGGGCGTCCTGCACGAGCAGGTTGATCAGCGTGCTCTTGCCGGTGCCGCTGGGGCCGAGGACGAAGGTCCGCTGCTCGGCCAGCCACGGGCCCAGCGTCGCCCGCGAGCCCTCGCGGTCGGCCTTCAGCGCCACCTCGAACATCTTCAAGCCCATTGCGCGGTAGGGCGCCAGGCGCTCGCGGGCCGCGTCGGTGCCGGGCAGGTCGGTCTTGTTCAGCGCGATGGCCGCGCGGATGCCGGCCGACTCGGCGGCGATCAGCGCGCGGCAGAGCTGGCTCTCGCTGAACACGGGCTCGACGGCGACCAGCACCAGCAGCTGGTCCAGGTTGGCCGCGAAGCTCTTGGTCTTCCACTCGTCCTGGCGGAACAGCAGATTGCGTCGCGGCTCGACGGCCTCGATGACGCCCTCGTCGGCGCTGGCCTCGGCGAAGCGCACCTGGTCGCCGACGACGGCGTCGCTCTTCTTGCCGCGCGGATGGCAGACGAAGCGCCGGCCGTCCGAGTCCTCGACGATGTAGTGGCGGCCATGGCCGCGCACGACGAGCCCCAGGTCGAGCGCGTTGAAGCGGCTCAAGCCGTGGCTTCCGGCAGCGCGCTCACCTGGGCCGCGCAGATCGCGTCGTTCAGCGTCAGCCCGCCGCGCGAATGCGTCGTCCAGCTGATCGTGCAGGCGTTGTAGCCGACGAGCATCTCGGGGTGGTGGTCCTGGGCATGCGCGATCTCGGCGACCGCGTCGACGAAGGCCATGGTCTGGTAGAAGTTGTCGAAGCCGAAGCGGCGGCCGATGACCTTGTTCTCGGCGTCAGCCAGCCAGCCGGGCAGGGCGGCCAGCACGCGGGCGCGCGTGTCGGCGTCCATCAAGGGGGCCTTGGGGTCGCATTGGGCGAGGAGCAGTTCGTTCATGAGGCGAGTGCGGCAAGCCTCTCAGCGGCCGGCGGGTGCGAGTAGTAGAAGCGGGCGTAGACCGGGTCGGGCGTCAGCGTGCCGGCGTTGTCCTCGTGCAGCTTCAGCAGCGCCGAGGACAGGTAGTGGCCGCTGGCCTGGGCGCGGGCATAGGCGTCGGCCTGGAATTCGTCGCGGCGCGAGAAGTGGCTGGCCAGCGGCGTCACGAAGAAGCCGAATACCGGGCCGGCCAGCAGGAAGAGCAGCAGGGCCAGCGCGTCGTTCGGCGCGCCCAGCGAGGGCTGCACGCCCAGGCCCAGGTAGAAGGCCGGCTGCCGGGCCAGCCAGCCCAGCAGCGCGAAGCCGGCCAGGCTGAGCGCGAAGCCCAGCGCGATGCGCTTGGTGATGTGGCGGTGCTTGAAATGGCCCAGCTCGTGGGCCAGCACGGCCTCGACCTCGGCGCCGTCGAGCTTGGCCAGCAGCGTGTCGAAGAACACCACGCGCTTGGCCGGCCCGAAGCCGCTGAAGTAGGCATTGCCGTGCGCCGAGCGGCGGCTGCCGTCCATGACGAACAGGCCCTTGGCCGCGAAGCCGCAGCGCGCCATCAGCCGCTCGACGCGCTCCTTCAGCGCCAGGTCGGTCAGCGGCTCGAACTTGTTGAACAGCGGCGCGATGAGGCTGGGGTAGAGCACCATGACGAGCAGTTGGAAGCCCATCCAAGCGCCCCAGGCCCACAGCCACCAGCGCGGGCCGGCGGCGCCCATCAGCCACAGGATCAGCGCGACGATGGGCAGGCCGAGCAGCACGCCCACGAGCAGGCCCTTGGCCATGTCGGCGAAATACAGGCGCAGCGTCGTGCGGTTGAAGCCGAAGGCCTGCTCGATGCGGAAGGTGGACCACAGCTCCCAGGGCAGGTCCAACAGCGAGCTGGCCAGCATGAAGGCGGCGACCAGGCCGAACTGGTAGCCCATGGCCTGCCAACCGGCAGGCAGCGCCTGGCTGGCGTCCAGCAACCAGCCGTTCAGCGCGTTCAGGCCGCCCAGCAGCGTCCAGCCCAGCAGCACGGCCGCGTTGAAGGCCAGGGCCAGCAGGCCGAAGCGGCTGCGGGCGATGGTGTAGTCGGCGGCCTTCTGGTGGGCCGCGAGCGTCACGCTGTCGGCAAAGGCCGCCGGCACCTGGCCCCGGTGGGCGGCGACATGGCGGATCTGCCGCGAAGACAGCCAGAACTTGACGAGGGTCGAGGCCGCGAGCGCGACGGCGAACGCGAGGGACAACAGCATGGGGGACATGGGTCAAATTTTAGGCTGCGAGAATCGGCGGCCTTTCTGATTGAGCCCACCATGTCCGACACCCTCGCCATCAGCGACAGCAACCTGATCTGGATCGACCTCGAGATGACCGGTCTGTATCCCGACAAGGACCGCATCATCGAGATCGCCGTCGTCGTCACTGATGCCAACCTTGAAAAGCGCGTCGAAGGCCCCGTCTTCGCCGTGCACCAGAGCGATGCGACGCTGGACGGCATGGACGCCTGGAACAAGGGCACCCACGGCAAGAGCGGCCTGATCGACCGCGTGAAGGTTTCCACCATCTCGGAGGCCGAGGCCGCCGCCCAGACCATCGCCTTCCTGAAAGCTTACGTGCCCAAGGGCAAGAGCCCGATGTGCGGCAACAGCATCTGCCAGGACCGCCGCTTCCTCGCCAACTACATGCCCGAGCTGGAAGACTTCTTCCACTACCGCAACCTCGACGTGTCCACGCTGAAGGAACTGGCCAAGCGCTGGAAGCCGGCCGCGCTGGAAGGCTTCAAGAAGGCCCAGGCCCACACGGCGCTGGCGGACATCCACGAGTCCATCGACGAGCTGATCCACTACCGCGGCAACTTCCTGAACCTGGCATGACGATGCGTGCCGTCCTCGTTGTTGCGCTGCTGGCTTTGGCCGGCTCGACCCGCGCGGCCGAACCTGCGGCCAGTGCGCCGCGGCTGATCCAGAAGCTCGTACGCAGCACCGACCAGCGGCGCGACTGGGAGCTGGCCTACACGCTGCGCGACCACCAGCTCAGCCTGCGCTGCGTCAAGTCCATGACCGGTCGCTGCGGCGTGCGCGTCGCCGACGCACCGCGGGCCGACGCGCCCGACACCGAACTGCATGTCGAGTGGATCGGCGTGCCCGTCGGCAGCACGGTCGACCGCCGGCTCACCGGCCAGGCCTATGCGTTGTGCTTCCGGCCCGACGTGGGCGACGACAAGGCCTGCGAGCCGCTGTCCGCGCTGACCCCGTTCTGAAGTCATGAGGCCCCCACGCTCACTGCGTTCGCTGCCCCCCGAGGGGGCGTGTCAGCGGTTTCGGGCGGCCGTGCACCGCTGACCGGCCGCGTGCTGCACGCCGCCTTCGACTTCCCCCGCCACCCGCTGGCCCGCGAGGACGGCGAACGCGTGCGCGGCTGCTGGTCCGCGCCGCCCGCACGCTGGCTGCGGGCGACGCGCTTGGACGAGGTGCGGGCCGTCATCGACCAGGCCGAGGCCGCCGCCCGCGCCGGCGCCTGGGTGCTGGGCGGCCTGCGCTACGAGGCGGCATCGGCCTTCGACGCCGTGCTGGCCACGCGCGTGGCCACGGCGCCGCTGGCCGAGTTCGCCGTCTACGAGAGGGCACCGGAACCCTGGCCCGAGCTGCCGCGCGCCTACACCGGCCTGCTCGGCTGGCACGATACCGAGCCCGATGCGAGCGCCGCCATCGAGCGCATCCGCGACTACATCCGTGCCGGCGACTGCTACCAGGTCAACCTGACCACGCGGCTGCACGCGGCCACGGCTGAGCTGGATGCCGAACAGCTCTTCCTGGCGCTGCATGCCAGCCAGCCGGGCGGCTTCAGCCTGTTCCTGCGCGAGGCGGGCGCGGCCAGCGTGTCGCCCGAGCTGTTCTTCGACTGGCGCCCCGTGCCGGGCGCCAAGGCGAGCTGGCTGCTGGCCGCCCAGCCGATGAAGGGCACGGCACCGCGCGGGCGCGACCGCGTCGACGACGAGGCGGCGCAGCAGCATCTGCGCACCAGCGAGAAGGAGCGCGCCGAGAATTTGATGATCGTGGACCTGCTGCGCAACGACCTGAGCCGCGTCGCGCAACTGGGCACGGTGCGCGTGCCACGTCTCTTCGAGCTGCACGCGCTGCCGACGGTCTGGCAGATGACGTCCACGGTCACGGCCGTCAGCCGCGCCGGGCTGACACTGGCCGACGCCTTCGCGGCGCTCTTCCCCTGCGGCTCGGTCACCGGCGCGCCCAAGGTGCGGGCGATGCAGATCATCCGCGAGCTGGAAGCCACGGCGCGCGGCTGGTATTGCGGCGCGCTGGGCCTGATCCAGCCCGGCGGCGTGGCGACCTTCAACGTGCCCATCCGCACCGTCGAATTCCGCGACGGCGGGCTGGTCTGCGGCCTGGGCAGCGCGATCACGCTGGACAGCGAGCCGGCGGCCGAGATCGCCGAGTGGCGGGCCAAGTCGCGCTTCCTGGCGCGCGCCGAGGCGCCCGTCGAGGCGCTGGAGACGCTGCGGCTGGAGGCCGGCGTGGCCGTCCGCGCCGAGGCCCACCTCGCGCGCATGCAGCGCACGGCGCGGCACTTCGGTCTGCGCTTCTCGGCGGCCGAGGCGCGGGCCTGTCTGGGCGCCGTCGCGGCCGGGCAGCCCGACGGCAGCTGGCGCCTGCGACTGAGCTGCGATGCCGACGGCCGCCTGTCGCACACGCTGGCGGCCTTCACGCCGACGCCCGTGCCGGTGCGGCTCGCGCTGGCCGACAAGCCCATCGCGACGCGCGGCCCGGGCGCCGAGTTCCTGGCTCACAAGACGACGCGCCGCGAGGCCTATGCCGGCTTCGACAAGCCCGCCGGCGCCTTCGACGTGATGCTGTGGAACGAGGCCGGCGAGCTGACCGAGTGCAGCTTCGGCAACCTCGCCGTGCAGATCGACGGCCGCTGGCTGACGCCGCCGCTTGCCGCCGGCTTGCTGCCCGGCGTGCTGCGCGCCGAGCTGCTGGCCCAGGGCCGCATCCACGAAGCCCGCCTGACGCGCGACGATCTGGCCCGGGCTTCGGCGCTGGCCTTCTTCAACAGCCTGCGCGGCTGGCTGCCAGCGACGCTGGCCCTTGCGTGAAAACCCTAATCGGTCTACAATCGCAGCTTCGCCTGGGTTCAACCCCAGGAGTTACACGTCTCCTCTGACCTCGTTCGATCATTCGAAATCGGACTCCGAACACGGATCGGTCGGCGGCGATGAAGCCGTCGCTTTGACTGACTGTTCCCCCGCGCCGCACCCGGGCTGATGTATTTGCCCGAGCCGCACGACGCGAGCTGATCTATCTCCCAGCGACTTTTGATGATTCCGAAGGGCTTTTGACGCCCCTCGGCGCTGCGCGTTTGCCTGCGCGGCGTGACCCTGAACGAAAGAACGAACGATGAGTTTCGAGACCCTGGGCCTGAGCCCCGCCGTGCTGCAAGCCGTCAAGGACGCCGGCTACGAGAACGCCACCGACGTGCAGGCCCAAGCCATTCCCGCGGCCATTGCGAACAAGGACCTGATGGTCTCTTCGCGCACCGGCTCGGGCAAGACCGCCGCCTTCATCCTGCCGGCGCTGGAAAAGATCCTGGCCGCCCGCGGCGACAACACCAAGCGCCGCGAAAAGGGCGTCATCTACGGCCCGCGCGTGCTGGTGCTGGCCCCCACGCGTGAGCTGGCGATGCAGGTTGCCAAGG
The DNA here is from genome assembly GCF_026712205.1 of Pelomonas aquatica. Classification (GTDB taxonomy): domain Bacteria; phylum Pseudomonadota; class Gammaproteobacteria; order Burkholderiales; family Burkholderiaceae_C; genus Pelomonas; species Pelomonas aquatica. The sequence goes on along the minus strand of NZ_JAPPUW010000009.1, from coordinate 179,823 downwards.
CCGCGCAGACCTATGGCCGTCACATCCCCGGCCTGAAGGTCGCGACCGTGCTGGGCGGCATGCCCTACCCGCTGCAGATCCGCCAGCTGACCGGCCCGCTGGACATCCTGATCGCCACGCCCGGCCGCCTGCTGGACCACCTGGCCAGCGGCAAGTGCGTGCTGAGCAATGTCGAGATGCTGGTGCTGGACGAAGCCGACCGCATGCTGGACATGGGCTTCATCGACGACATCAACGTCGTCACCAGCCACACGCCCGACACCAAGCAGACCGTGATGTTCAGCGCCACGTTTGCCGGCCACGTCGGCCGCCTGGCGCAGCAGTTGCTGAAGGACCCGCAGCGCATCGAGGTGGCTTCGCACACCGACACGCACGAGAACATCGAGCAGCGCCTGCACTGGGCCGACAACCCCCACCACAAGGACCAGCTGCTGGAAGCCATCCTGGCCACGCCCGAGCTGGAGCAGGCCGTCGTCTTCACCAGCACGCAGCGCGACGCCGACTGGCTGGCCGAGCGCCTGGCCGAGATCGGCCATGCCGTCGCCCCGCTGCACGGCGCCATGCCGCAAGGCAAGCGCAACCGCGTGCTGATGGGCCTGCGCCGCGGTGACCTGAAGGTGCTGGTGGCCACCGACGTCGCCGCCCGCGGCATCGACGTGCCGACGATCAGCCACGTCATCAACTACGGCCTGCCGATGAAGGCCGAGGACTATGTGCACCGCATCGGCCGCACGGGCCGTGCCGGCCGCTCGGGCCTCGCGATCACGCTGGGCCTGCGCGAGGACGTCGGCATGATCCGCCGCATCCAGCAGTTCACGACGCAGACCATTCCCGTGGGCCACGTCGCCGGCCTGGAGCCCAAGACGCAGGAACCGCGCATCTTCCCGCCGCGCCCCGCCGGCAGCTTTGACGACCGCGGCCCGCGTGGCAACTTCGGTGGCCGCCCCGGCTTCGGCAACAAGAGCTTCCGCCGCGACGACAACGGCGGCCGTCCGCATCACGGCGGTGGCAAGCCCTTCGGTCACGGTGGCGACCGCGGCTTCCAGCCCCGTGAAGACCGTGGTTTCGCCCCGCGTGGCGAAGGTCAGGGCTTCCAGCCGCGTGGCGACAACCGTGGCTTCCAACCGCGTGAAGACCGTGGCTTCCAGAACCGTGACGGCTTCCAGCCGCGCGGCGAGTTCCAGCCCCGTGACGACCGTGGCTTCCAGCCGCGTGGCGACCGCCCGTTCCACGGCGGTGGCAAGCCGGCGTTCGGCGCCAAGCCCAGCTTCGGTGGCGGTGGTGACCGCCCGTCCTTTGGCAGCGAGCGCCGCGGCCCCGGCGGCCCGCGCAAGGGCGGCTTCGGCCGCTGATTGGTGATGAATCGCGTGCATCTGCACGCGATGACTCCTGCCGATCTCGACGCCGTACTGGCGCTGCAACAGCGCTGCTACGGCGTCGACTTTTTGGAGCGTCGCGAAGCCTTCGCGGTCAAGCTGGCCGTGACCGAGGGGCTGGATTGCTGCTGGATGGTTCGCCGGGACGGCGCGCCGCTGGCCTATGCCGTCAGCCTGCCGGTCTGCGAGGCGACGCTGCCGGCGCTGGATGCGCCGCGCTGCGAGCGCCCGCCGAAGCCGACGCTGCTCTATCTGCACGACATGGCCGTGGCGCCCGAGGCCCGCTCGCTGGGCCTGGCCGCGCGCCTGCTGGAGCGGCTGCGCGAACGCGCGCGGGCGCTGGGCCTGGCGCGCATGGGCCTCGTGGCCGTGCAGGGCTCGGTGCCCTGCTGGCAGCGTCAGGGCTTTGCCGAGCCCGCCGTGATGTCGGAAAGCCTGGTCGCCAAGCTCGCTAGCTTTGGTGACCAGGCCCGGTTCCTGACCTGCGATCAGTAGCCCGCGGTGAAGCGGCCGCGGCGGTGCTGCGGCGACTCGATCTCGTTGACGATGGCGGCGGCCAGGTCGGTCACCGTGATGCGGCTCTCGCCCTGGGCGTCGAACACCGGCGCCTCGCCGCCGAGGCGGAACTTGCCGCTGCGCTCGCCGGGCTCCAGATGCATGGCGGGCGACACGAAGGTCCAGTCCAGCGTGCTCTGGTCGGCGCGCAGGCGGTTCAGCGCCTCGCGGGCGGCCAGCGCGCCCTGCTTCCATTCGGCCGGGAACTGCGGCGAGTCGACGAGTTGCTGGCCGCCGATGAACAGGCTGCCCGCGCCGCCCACGACCAGCAGGCGCACGCCGGCATCGCGTGTGGCGGCGGCGATCGCGTCGCTGCCACGCAGGAAGTCGTCGTGCAGATTGGGGTTGCCCCAGCCGGCGTTGAAGGCGCTGACGACGGCGTCCACGCCCTGCAGCTCAGCCGCGAGCTTGGGCGTGGCCAGCACGTCCACCGAGCGCACCTCCAGGCCGGGGCGGGCGGCCAGCTTGGTGGCGTCGCGCTGCAGCGCGCGCACCTGGTGGCCGCGGCTCAGCAGTTCTTCCAGCAGGGCCTTGCCGACAAAGCCGGTGGCGCCGATCAGGGCGATGTTCATGGGGCTCTCCATCATCAGGGTTTCGATGTCCTGATTGTTTGTGCTTCACAATGGATTGATAAGACGCGTTCGAACGCGAACACTGTTTAGAAAAACTTCATGCTCGACCAGCTCAAACGCATGGCGGTGCTTGCCGCCGTGGTGCGCCACGGCAGCTTTGCCGCGGCGGCCCGGCAGCTGCGCACCAGCACCTCGGCCGTCAGCCAGCAGGTGAGGGCGCTGGAGAAGGACATGGGCGTCACGCTGCTGCACCGCTCCACGCGCAAGCTCAGCCTGACGCCGGCCGGCGAGCGCTTCCACGCCGGCTGCGCGGCCATGGTGGCCGCCGCCGAGGCCGCCCAGGCCCAGCTCGCGCAGCTGCGCGACGCGCCGGAGGGCGAGCTGCGCATCGCGATGACGGTCGGCTTCGGCCGCCAGGCGGGGCCGGCGCTGGCGCCGCTGCTGGCGGCGCATCCGAGGCTGCGCCTGCATCTGCAGGTGGAGGACGGCTTCACCGACCTCGTCGCCCACCGCATCGACCTCGCCATCCGCTTCGGTCGCCTGCCGGACAGCAGCTGGGTGGCCCAGCGCATCGGCAGCCTGCACACCGGCCTCTATGCCGCGCCGGCCTATCTCGCGCAGCGCGGCGTGCCGGCCACGCCGGACGCGCTGCGCCAGGCCGACTGGCTGATGCTGCAGGACGGCACCGACACCGCGCGCCGCCTGCCGGGCTCGGACCTGAGCGTCACGCCGCGCTACACCAGCAACAACCAGCTGACGCTGCAGCAGCTCTGCGAGGCCGGCCTCGGCCTGGCGCCGCTGGGCGACGAGGACGTGGCCGAGGCCGTCGCCGCCGGCCGCCTGCTGCGCGTGGACACCGAGCTGGTCCTGCCCGAGCTGCCCGTCTGGGCGCTGACGCCGCAGCGGGACGCCCAGCCGGCCAAGGTGCGCCATGCCATCGCCGCGCTGAAGGCGCATCTGGCGGAGGCGCGATGACGCGGGGCCGGCTCACGCAATGGGACGACGCCAAGGGCTATGGCTTCATCACGCCCGACGACGGCACGCCCAGGCTCTTCGTCCACATCCAGGCCTTCGGCCCGCGGCCCCAGCGGCCCTTCGTCGGCGAGCGGCTCGGCTACCGCGAGGGCCGCGACGCCCAGGGCAAGCGCCGCGCCCAGCACGTGCGCAGCCTGGAGCCCAGGCCCATGTCCCCGATGCCGAAGGCGCGCGACCACGGCCGCGTGCTGTTGCTGGTGCCGGGCTTCGCGGCTTTCGTGCTGGCCTGCCATCTGCTGTGGGGCGTGCCGAATCCGGTCTGGGGCGTCTACTCGGCCATGAGCATGGCGACCTTCATCGTCTACGCGCTGGACAAGCGGGCCGCGCGGCTCGGCGGCTGGCGCGTGGCCGAGAACACGCTGCACGGCCTGGCCCTGCTCTGCGGCTGGCCGGGCGCGCTGCTCGCCCAGGAGCTGCTGCGCCACAAGAGCGCCAAGCCGGCTTTTCGCCGCCTCTTCTGGCTGACCGTGGTGCTGAATGTGCTGGGCTTTGCGCTGCTGTTCACGCCGCTGCGCGAGTGGGCGGTGCGGCGGCCGTTCTAGAAAACGAACTCGCCAAGGCCCTCGATGCTCAGCCTGCCGTGCGCGGGGCCGCTGATCACATGCAGCCCGCCCCAGGCGCCCGTCGTCACGACGGTGCCGGGCGCGATTTGGTGGCCATTGCGCGTCGCATGCCTGAACCAGGCCGGCAGCACGCCGGCCGGATCGGCCAGCGAATGCCCGCCGCGGCGCACCACGTCGGGCTGGCCGGGCAGCGCGAGGCGCCATTCCAGATGCGCCCAGTCCAGCGTCTGGAAAGGCTGCCAGGGGCCCAGCAGCAGGCCGGCATTGGATTGGAAGTCGGCCATGCGCAGCAGCGCGGGGGCGTCCAGGCCTTCGGCCCAGCGCGAGGCCACCAACTCGACGGGGATGCACATGGCCTCGGGCCGGCCATTGGCGTCGACGCGCAGCGCCACCTCGGCCTCCACGCCCAGCAGGGCCGTGCCGGCGACCGGGGCCACCGACGAATGGCTGAACGGCCCCTGCGGGCCGGCAACGCCCGACTTCCATCGGTTCGGCGGCCAGCCCAGCGCGGCGGCGACGCCGTCCTGCACGGCATAGGCATCGGCCTCGTCGCGCACGGCGTGCACCCCGTCCGCGGCGCTCAGCAGCCTGCCGCCGCGGTGGCTGGCGGCCAGCGCCTGGATCAGGGCCATGATCGGCGTTGGGGCGGGGGCAGGGCTCATGGGTGGTCCGGTTGTGGGGCGCCAGTGTCGGCGATGGCCGGCGCCGCTTGAAGTTGCGATGTAACGGGCGGCCTTTGAGAATGCGCCACCTTGATGCCCCCTCGCAGACCCTCCGTGCCCAAGGCCGCTGCCATCGCCCGCCGGGCCGTCGTTGCGCTGTTGATGCCCTTGGCCGTTCTCGCGGCACCCGGTGCCCCCATGAAGCAGACATTCCCCGCCTACCCGACAGAACCGAAAAGCCCCGACGAGACCGTGTCGGTCGACACGATGCTGCGGCCCGATGGCGAGCGCCGGTTCACGCTGCACTCGACCCAGGCCCAGCGCGATGGCGCGGCGCAGCAGCGGGTCGTGGACGAGCGGGGCGACGCGCCCCAGGTCCATTCGCCCAGTGCGCTGTTCGACGCGCTGTTCGCGATGGCCGTCGACGACGCGCGGCTGAACAGCGTCGACGAGATCCGCGACGCGGCCTACAACGGCGGCCGGCCCATCGCCTGCCGCTGCTTCCAGACCGGCGAGTTCTGGCATTACGTCTGGACGCGCGACCTCGCCTACGCCACGGACCTGGGCCTGGCCTGGTTCGACCCGCAGCGCAGCGCGACCTCGCTGCTGTTCAAGACCAGCGGCTGGCGCGCCGGCCTGGCCACCGTGCCGGGCCTGCCGGCCGGCAGCACCCAGATCGTGCAGGACACGGGTTCGGGCGGCAGCTGGCCGGTCAGCACGGACCGGGTGAGCTGGGCCTGGGCCGCGCGTAGCGTGCTGGACAACCTCGACGGGCCAGAGCGCAAGGCCTTTGCCGCGCAGGCCCGGGCGTCCCTGCAGGGCACCGTCGAAGCCGACCGGCTCGCCGCCTTCGACGCCGCCTCGGGCCTGTACGGCGGCGAGCAGTCCTTCCTCGACTGGCGCGTGCAGAGCTATGCGCCCTGGATCACCGACCAGCTGGCGCGCATGGCCGGCTCGCGTGCGCTGTCGACCAATGTGTCGCACTACCAGGCGCTGCGCCTGCTGGCCCAGTTGTTCGCGGCCGAGGGCGATGCCGCCACGGCGGCGCGTTATGCCGGCTGGGCCGACCAGCTGCAGGCGGCGATCGACCGCGTGTTCTGGCTCGAGGACGAGCGGCAGTACGCCAGCCTGACCAGCGACGACGCCCGGCCGATCGCGCTGCACAAATTCGATCTGCTCGGCACGGCGCTGGCGGTGCTCAGCGGCGTGGCGCCGCCGCAGCGGGCCGCGCAGGCGCTGGCCCGCTACCCGCATGCACCCTTCGGTGCGCCGGTGATCGCGCCGCAGCAGCCGGGCGTGCCGGTCTATCACAACCGTGCGATCTGGCCCTTCGTCAGCGCCTATGCGCTGCGCGCCGCCGCGCACGTCGGCAACAGCGCCGTCGCCGGGCATGCCTTCGACTCGCTGTTCCGCGCCGCGGCGCTGAACCTGTCGAACATGGAGAACCTCGAATGGCTGACCGCCCGGCCGCGCTTCGACGACGGGCCGGTCATCAATTCGCGGCGGCAGCTGTGGTCGGTGGGCGCCTATCTGAGCGCCGTCGCCGAGAGCGTCTTCGGCTGGCAGGTGGGCGGCGACGGGCTGCGCATCGCGCCCTTCCTGACCACGGCCTCGCGGCGCGCGCTGGGCGACGGCGAGCAGGCTCGCCTGTCCGGCCTGCGCTGGCGCGGCCACCGCGTGGAGATCGTGCTGGCCCTGCCGCCGCTGCCCGCGGCCGGCGCCGGCCCGGCGCATTACCCGGTCCGGCAGGTCCTGCTGAACGGGCGCGTCGTGAGCGGCGTGATCGGCGCGCAGCAACTGTTGCCCGGGCTCAATCGCATCGAGGTCGGCTTCGCGGCGGCCGAGCCCGGCGACGTGCGCATCACGCAGGTTGCCAGCGTCGACCCGCTGGATCGCAACGAGGCACGCGTGTTCGCGCCGGATGCACCGCGCCAGCTCTCGATCGCGGCCGAGGCCGACGGCGGCGTGGCCCTGCGCTTCGAGGCGCCGACGAGCCGCGAGGCGCTGCGGTTCAACATCTATCGCGACGGCCGCCTGCTCGCCGCCGACCTGCGGCAGACCCGCTGGACCGACCGCTCCGCCCAGCCGGGCGTGGTCCATGTCTACGCGGTCGAGGCCGTCGGCGCCGGGTCCGGCCACCGCTCCCATCTCAGCGAGCCGGTGCGCCTGGAGGCCGGCGCGCTGCAGCGGCTTGCGCCGGGCGACTGGTTCGTCCGCGAGGCTGATGGACCCGTCGGCCTCGAACTGCTCTACGACAACCATGCCCACGAGACCCAGACCGGCGTGACCAATGCGGTCAAGATCCTGCGCGTGCTCGACACCCAGGGGCAGGAGGTGGCGCGGGGCGTCGTCCAGATGCCGCATGTCGAACCGCGCGACGGCGGGCATCCGACGCGGCTGTCGACGATGCTCAGGGTCGCGCTGCCGGCGGGGCGCTACCGCGCCGAGCTGCTCGACTTCTTCAACATGAGCTATCTGCAGTCCAACGCCAGCTATGGCGGCCCCGGCGGCAGCGGCGGCGCGTTGAATGCCGCACGCATCGAACTGCTGCAGGTGCTCACGCTGCCCGGCGACTGAGCTCAGCCGAAGCGGAAGCTCGAAGCCGTCACGCCGCCCAGGAAATCCGTCTCACGGTAGCTGCAGCTTGCGGCATCGCCTTCGGCCGCGCCGGCGGCGACCATCAGCGGCAGCAGATGCTCCTCGCGCGGGTGGGCAAGGCGTGCCGCGGGCGCCTCGGCCCAGGCCTGCAGGCGCTCGGCGCGGCCGTCGACCGAGGGCAGGGCGGCCTGCAGCCAGGCGTCGAACTGGGCCGAAGGCGCACGCCCGGCCTCGTTGTAGAGCCGCAGGTTGTGGAAGCTGAAGCCGCTGCCCAGGATCAGCACGCCCTCGTCGCGTAGGGGGCTCAGCGCCCGGCCCAGGGCCAGGTGCTCGGCCGGGTCCAGGCCGCGCTTCAGCGACAGCTGCACGACCGGCACGCCGGCGTCCGGATACATCGGCACCAGCGTGCAGAAGGCGCCGTGGTCGAAGCCGCGCTGGGCGTTGCGCGCGGCCGGCAGGCCGGCGGCCTCGATCAGGCCGGCGACGCGCTCGGCCAGCGCCGGGTCGCCCGGGGCCGGGTAGACCACCTCGTAGGTGTGGGGCGGGAAGCCGCCGTAGTCGTAGAGCATGCCCGGCGCGGGCGAGGTCATCACCGTGAAGGCGGGCTCCTCCCAGTGGGCCGAGATCATCAGGATCGCCTTCGGCCGCTCGGGCAGCGTGGCCGGCAGGGCCTGCAGCGAGGCTTCCAGCTTCGCGTGGGCCTGGCGGTAGTCGCCGTCCATGAAGGGCCAGGGGCCGCCGCCGTGGGAGAGAAAGAAGGTGGGCTGTCTCATGATGGGCTCCAGATTAGGCCAGCGTCGCGCTCCCGGGGTTCAAGCCGGCCGCCGGCAGCACTCAAAGCGCCTGAATGACGCCGACGATAATCCGCGCCCCATGTCCGACCTTCGTCCCACCTCCGCCCTCGACGACTCGCGCTCGCCCGACGAGTTCTTCCGCGACGGCGGCGCGCCGGTGGACTCGCTGCTGTGGTGGCAGCTGGAGCGCCACGAGGCCCTGCTGGCCGCGCAGCGCGCGCTGTTCGGCGGCGAGGCCGCCTGGGTGCGGCTGCGCGTGTGGGTGTTCCTGGAGCTGATGGCGCTGCCGGCCGCGCGGCTGGCCCGCGACGAGCTGAACCGCCATTTCCACCATGTCCGCGACGACGCGCTGGAGACGGTGCTCAAGCGTCTGCGCGACGCCGGCCTGCTGCACTGGGACGCCTCCACGCAGACCTATGCCATCGCGCCGCTGGCGCAGTCGGTCGTCGGCATGCTGCAGCCGCTCACGGCCGATGCCGCTGGCCCCGACGACGACCTGGCCGCGCTGCTGGCCGGCGTCGCCGGTGCCCATCAACTGGGCCTGTTGGAGCCGCAGCAGCTGAACATGCTGCAGGCCCAGCTCGCGCGGCTGCGCGAGGAGTTCGCCGACGCGATGGCCAGCGGCAGCGAGTTCGAGCTGCGCCGTGCCAATGCCCGCTTCGAGCGCGCCATGGCCCTGGTGGACCGCGCCAGCGACGCCGTCAAGGCCATCATCGAGCAGGCCCAGGCCAGCGGCCACGCGCGGCTGGAGCGGCTGGCGCGCGACCTCGCCAGCGCCCAGGCCAGCCTGCTGGTCATGGCCAGCCAGTTCAACCGCGCGCTGCAGCAGGCCGACCGCCAGCGCGTGACGCTGGGCTCCACCGGCGTGACGACCACCGACCTGCGCCAGTGGCTGCAGCGCATGCCCCGGCTCGACCTGCTGCTGGGCGAGGTGCTGTCCACCGCCGTGCAGCCCGTGATGGTGGCCGCGCAGGAGCTGGTGGACGGTGCCGAGGCCGAGTTCGAGCGCGACCGCCCCAGGCCCGCCGATGCCGTCGGTCTGCCCAACCCCCAGGCCGCGCCCGACGGCCGCCTGGAGGTGCTGAGCCTGCCGCCCGAGCTGGGCGCGCTGCAGGCGCTGCTGGACGGCTGGACGGCCCAGGGCCTGGGTACCCAGCCCGTCGGACCCGCCGTGCTGGGCGGCAGCTACGCCGCCGCCGCCTATCGTGCGCAGTTGCTGCCGCTGCTGGGCGACCCGCAGGCCCGCCATCTCAAGGGCGCCACCGGCGACATGGCCCGCCAGCCCTGGCGGGTGCGCTGGAGCGCCGAGCAGGGCGAAATCGATGACCGCTTCGTGGCCTGGATGAGCCGCGGCGACCTCCTGAGCGAATCCGAATGAATGCACTCGACGATGCCGCGAGCCTCGCGGCCCAGTTGCTGGCGCGCCGCTGGCTGCCCCGCACCCATCCCCTGGTCAAGCGGGCGTTGATCGACGCGGACCTGTGGGCCGCCGTCACGGCCCGGCTGGCCGGCGTGGGCCTGAAGCTGGTGGACAACGTCTATGCCGAGCATGTCAGCGTCGCGCTGCTGCGGCCGGCCGAGAGCGCCGTGTTCGGCGAGTCGGGGCTGTCGGCCAACAACAACCTGGAGCTGCCGCGCGATGGCGTGTCGCTGCTGGTGGTGCTGTGGAGCCTCATCGTGCTGCCCAAGCGCCAGCGCCAGCTCAACCGCGCGGACGCCGCAGGCGAGCAGCAGGGCGAGATGTTCGCCGCCGACAAGCCGCTGCCGGCCGGCGCCAACGTGTCGCCGGTGCTCAGCTATCGCAGCCTGCTGGCCGACTTCGGCGACCAGCTCGGCAAGAAGACCCGCCTGGACACCAACCTCAGGCGGCTGGAGAACCACGGCTTCATCACCCGCCGTGGCGAAGACATCGCCGAAGGCCCGCTGCTGGACCTGCTGCTGGACTACGACCAGCTCGCGCCGCGCATCCTCGACGGCGCGCTGGCCGACGTGCTGGCCCGCGCGACCGACGCCACCGCCGCGCCCGCGCTGGCCGCCATCCAGGCCGCCCGCACCGAGCAAGACGCCGAAGAGACGAGCGAGGACTGATGTTCCACCTGCAAACCCTTGAACTGCTGCACTGGGACTACTGCCAGCGCGTCACGCTGCCGCTGGACGGCAACATCATCACCATCGCCGGGCCCAACGGCTCGGGCAAGACGACGCTGCTGGATGCGCTGCGCACGCTGCTGGGCCTGGAGTGCTCGGGCGGGCGCACCTTCCGCACCTATGCCCGCCACGCCAACGCCGAGACGGCCTGGCTGCGCGCGCTGGTGGACAACCGCCCGCGCAGCCGGCAGAACAGCAGCCGGCCCTTCGCCAGCTCGCTGGTCTATGCCGATCAGGTCACGCTGGCCTGCCGCATCGAGCGCCAGGGCGGCGACTGGGTGCGCCGCTACCTGATCGTCGAGGGCGCGGTCGAGATCGAGCAGCTGGCCGAGAAGAGCGAGCGCGAGTGGCTGGGCGTCGAGGCCTGGCGCAAGCGCCTGGAGGCCGCGGGCCTCACGCGCGCCATCGGCCGCGTGCTGGCGCTGGAGCAGGGCCAGACCGACCGCCTGTGCGAGCTGAGCGCCAAGGAACTGCTGCGCCTGGTCTTCGAGGTGTTCGGCGACCAGGAGGTGCTGGACCGCTACGAGCAGGCGCGCTCCCACCAGCAGCAACTGGCCAAGGAGGTGCAGGCCGCCGAAGGCGAGCTGGCGCGCACGCAGGCGCAGTTGAGCGAACTGGCCAACCGCGTCAACAGCTATCGGCAGTGGCAGCTGAAGATCGCCGAGCGCGAGCGCCTGGCCACCGAGGTGCTGCCCGTCATGCAGTGGAGCGAAACCCGTGACCGGCTGGCCCGCGAGGGCCGTGACCTGCATCGGGCACGCCTGTTTGCGGCGGGCGATGCGCGGGCGCTGTCGGCCAAGCGGGCCGGGCTGCACCAGCTGTTCGCCGAGCACGAGGCCACCAAGGCCCGCCTGATCGCGCTGGACGGCGAGAAGCGCGAGGCCCGCGCCGCCTTCGACACCGCGAGGGACGCCGAGAAGCCCGTCGAGGCGACCGTCAAGCGCGAGGACGAGCTGCGCGCTCTGGCGGACGTCGAGGCCGACGCCGCCGCGCTGGCCGCGCGCACCCAGGCGCTGGCCGCCGACCGGGACCGGCTGCGCGGCGACTACACGCGCTGGAACGACAAGCTGCTGCATGTGCAGGGGCTGCTGGCCGAGCTCAAGGACAGGCGCCTGCCGCCGCCGCCGCCCGAGGTCGCGCCGCTGCGCCGTGCGCTGGACGAGGCCGGCATCGCCCATCATGTCGTGGCCGACTGCATCGACATCGCCGACGAGCACTGGCGCGCGGCGGCCGAGGGCGTGCTGCGCGGCTCGCGCTGGGTCATCGTGCTGAGGCAGCGCAGCGACGAGGCGCGCGCCTTCGGCATCGCCGCGAAGCAGAAGTACCGGCACTACGTCGTCTCCGACGCGGCGCCGGTGCCGCCGCCGCGGCCCGGCTCGCTGCTGGCCGCGCTGAAGGTCGGTGCGCCGCTGCCGACCTGGCTGGCCCGCCAGCTCGACGGCATCCGCTGCGTGGCGAGCACCGAGGAAGGCTCGGGCACGGGTGGCGAATGGATCACGCCCGACGCCTACTACCGCGATGGCCGCGGTGGCCGCAGCGTGGCCATCCCGGCGTCGGACCACCAGTTCGGTGCCAACGCCGTGGCGTCGCGGCGCGCGTCGCTGGAGGGCGAGCTGATCCGCATCGACAAGGAGCTGACCGGCGTCGCCAAGGCCCAGGCCGAGGTCGACCGCCAGCTCAAGGACGCCCAGCGCGCCGCCCAGGGCCACAAGGCCGCCGTGGAGCTGGGCGAACGCGCCGACGAGTTCGCCGAGGCCCGCGCGCGCCTGCCCGCGCTGAAGCAGGCGCGCGCCGAGGCCAGCACGCGCATGACGACCGTGGAGGCCGAGCACGACCGGCTGCTGAAGGCCTCCGGCGTGCACGAGCAGAACTACGAGCGTGCGCAGCGGGAACTGGCCGACGGCGAGGAACGCCAGGCCCGCACCGCACGCGAGCACGGCGACCGCCGCAGGACGCTGCACACCGCGGCGCTGGCCTCGCGCGATGCCGGCGCGAAGTTCCCGCCGCGCTGGGTGACGGCCATCGCGCTGAGCGCGCTGCGCAACGAGTTCGAGAACGCCAAGCAGGCCGAGATCCGCGCCCATCACGTGGGCGAGGAGCTGGAGAAGGGCGTCTGGGAAACCGACGCCAGCGTCGTCGACCGCCACACCCGCATGGAGATGCAGGTGCGCGAGCAGGACGCCCAGCTCAGCGACCGCCGCGCCAGCAATGCGCTGGCCGCCACGGCCGCCAGCAATGCCCGCGAGCGCTACATCGACGTGCTCAAGGCCACCGTGCGCCGCTACAAGAAGAACGTCGCCGAACTGGGAGAGTTGGCCGGCGTCGTCGCCGAGGCGCAATTGCCCCATCTGGACAACGACGACACCGTGCTCGCCCAGGCCGGCCTGCAGGTCAGGTTCAACTTCGACGGCAAGGGCGAGGTGGGCCTGAACGACGGCGAGGCCTCGGGCGGCCAGCAGGTGCTGAAGAGCCTGATCCTGCTCGTCGGCCTGATGAAGGACGACGAGACGCCCGGCGGCTTCGTCTTCATCGACGAGCCCTTCGCCCACCTGGACGTGCGCAACATCCAGCTCGTCGGCCACTTCCTGCGTTCGACGCGGGCGCAGTACATGCTGACGACGCCGATCACGCACAACGTCGAGGTCTTCGAGCCCAGCGAGATCACACTGGTGACCAGCAAGAAGCCGCGCGGCGAACGCTGGGCGCCGCCCATCGCCGTGCTGGCGCGAAGGCCGGAAGTCAGTGAATACGCGTGAGCTGAGCGCCGACCGCACGCGTCGGCATCGGGCCGCGGGCGCGCCGGTCTGGCCCGCCTCGCTGCCGGCGCTGGACGTGGACGAGCGCGAGCTGCTGGTCGACTGGCTGCGTGGCAGCGCCGACACGCGCCGCTGGCAGGCGCTGCTGGAGGTGGCCGGTGCCGCACGCATCGAGCTGGCCGCCCGGCTGGCCGACAAGGCCTTGGCCGCCGGCCTTTGCACGCTGAAGGAGAGCTTCGAGCGCGGGCGCTGGCAGCGCAGCAGCCTGCTGTGGGTCGAGCTGGAAGCCTTGCAGGCCGCGCTGGGCCTGCCCACGCAAAGCCAGCGCGACGCCCGCCGCCAGGCGCTGGCGGACCGGCTGGCGGCGTTGATGGACGACGCGTTGGCAGGAGAGGCCGCGCAGGGCCTGGCCGAGTCGCGCATGGCCGTTGGCCTCGTCGAAGCGCGGGCTGCACTGCTGGAGGCGCTGCGCGGCTGGGTGGGCGAGGGCGGCGCGGGCCTGCGCCGCGATTTCGCGCTGCGTCTGGGCCATACCAAGGCCGTCAGCGAGGGCGAGTGGCAGTGGCTGGAGCGCCACTTCGACCTGCCTGCACTGGGCATAGGCGCCTTTGCGCCCGAGCTGACGCTGGCAGGCCATCTCAGCCTGCACTGGCCCGGCGGCCTGCGGGTGGACATGGGCGTGGCGCCCTTCATCACGCTGCCCGTGGAGTCGCTGGCTGCGCTGGAGCGCGTCACGCCGCCGACGCGCTGGTGGCTGATCGAGAACCGCGCCAGCTTCGAGAAGCAGGCCGCGCGCTGCGAGCAAGGCGTCGGGCTGGTCTGGATCGCAGGCCGGCCGACCCGCGGCTGGGGCGCGGGCATGACGCGGCTGCTGCAACTCGCGCCGGCGCCGGCGGCCATCAGCGCCGATGCCGACCCGGCCGGCATCGAGATCGCGTTGGCCGCGGCCGCGCCGTGGGTCGCCGCGGGCTTGCCTTGGGCCGCCACGGCGATGGAGCCCGAGCGGCTGGACCGCCGGGGCCTGCAGCCGCTGGGCCGCTACGACCGCGCCGTGCTGGACCGGCTGGCCACGGCGGCACTGCCCGCCGAACTGGCCGCTCTGCGCGATGCACTGAACGAACGCGGCGTGAAGGCCGAGCAGGAGGGCTGGCTGTGACCGAAGGCTGGGACCATCCGTCGCCCTTCACGCTGTCGCTGGCGCCCGCGGCCGAGGACATCGACGGCCTCGACCACACCAACAACGCCGTCTATGTGCGCTGGTGCGGGCAGGCCGGCTGGGCGCATTCCGAGGCGCTGGGCCTGGGCCTGGCCGACTACCGCAGCCTGGACCGCGCGATGGCCATCCGCGACGCGCATTACGACTATCTGCTGCCGTCCTTCGAGGGCGAGGCGCTGGTGCTGGGCACGTGGCTGACGGCCAGCGACGGCCGGCTGACGATGCAGCGGCGCTTCCAGCTGCGCCGCGCGGGCGACGGCGTCACGCTGATGCGTGGACGCTGGACGCTGATCTGCATCGAGATCAGCAGCGGCAAGCCGCGGCGCATGCCCCCCGAATTCCTGGCCGTCTACGAGGCCGCCATCGTCCGAGAAAATACGCCATGAACACCCGCAGCATCAAGATCCGCACGCCCGACGAGATCGCCAGGGCCCGCGAGGCCGGCCACCTGATCGCCGAGGTGCTGGCGATGCTCAAGCCGCATGTCGTGCCCGGCGTGACGACGGAGGAACTGGACGACCTCTGCCGCGACTACATCGTCGACACGCTGAAGTGCATCCCGTCCAACGTCGGCTACCACGGCTACCCGAAGACGGCCTGCATCTCGCCCAACCATGTCGTCTGCCATGGCATCCCGAGCCGGGACAAGACGCTGAAGAAGGGCGACATCGTCAACGTCGACGTGACGCTGACCAAGGGCGGCTGGTTCGGCGACAGCAGCCGCATGTTCATCGTCGGCGAGGCCAATGTGCTGGCACGCCGGCTCGTGACGACGACCTACGAGGCGCTGCGCGCCGGCATCCGCCAGGTGCGGCCGGGCGCGACGCTGGGCGACGTGGGCCACGCCATCCAGAAGGTCGCGCACGCGGCCGGCTTCAGCGTCGTGCGGGAGTACGGCGGCCACGGCATCGGCGACGTCTATCACGACGAGCCGCATGTGAATCACTTCGGGCGCCCCGGCGAGGGCCTGAAGCTGCAGCAGGGCATGATCTTCACGATCGAGCCGATGATCAACGCCGGCGGCGCCGCCATCCGCGAACTGAACGATGGCTGGACCGTCGTCACGAAGGACCGCTCGCTGTCCGCGCAGTGGGAGCACATGGTCACGGTGACCCGGGATGGCTTCGAGATCCTGACGCCCTGGCCCGACGGCCTCGGCGACTACCCCGCCATCGACTGAGCCGCGGCGGCGGCCTACTTGAACGCCTCGTTCAGCAGGTTCGCCAGCCGCACGCCGGCCTTGGCGAGGGCTTCCTTGGCGACGGGCAGGGCGCGGGCGGCGTACTGGGCGTCCAGCACTTCACCGACGCCGCCATGGTCGTCGACGAAGGTCTTCTCGCCGCTGAAGTTGTAGGCGATGGCCTTGGCCTTGGCGTTGGATTCGCCGGCCCAGTCCTCGATCGACCCGGCCGACCAGAGCGCGACGTTCTGCGCCGTGATGAGCTTGGCGACCGCCGCCGCCGCCGTGGGCACCGAGGTGCCGAGCTTCTGGACCAGCTGCGTGTCCCAGTAGGCGTGCAGATTGCCCTGCCGGGTGGACGGCGCGACCTCGACGGCGACGGCGTTGCCGCCCTTGTCGTGATGGTCGGAGGCGTGCAGCGGCTGGTGCACGTCGCCGACGAAATGCATGATGAACTTCAGCGCCAGCGTCTTCTCGGCGGTGGGTGTCGCGGGGTCGGCGAGTTCCTGCCTGAACTGCTCCAGCTTGTCGACGACGCAGGCATCGGCCGGGCCCTGGCTGGCCGGCGTGCCCGCGGGTAGCGGCGGGCGGCCGAAGCAGGCCTGGTCCAGCGTGCCGCCATCGATCTCGATGTCCACGAAATGCCACTGGTGGGTGGCCCTGTAGCGCACCTGGGTGGTGTTGCGGTCGGAGTCGCGGTATTTGTCGGCCCAGGTTGCGCGGCTGACGAAGTCGGGCTGGGTCAGGGCATCCTTGTCCTGGGCCAGCAGCGCGTCGACCGCCTTCTTGGCCTTGGGCGTCAGGCGCTGGTAGGCGAGGGTGCCGACGATCTCGTGGCCCTCGTCGCCCCAGGCGAAGGACGGGGCCGGTGCGGCGAGCGCCGTGGCGGTGAGCAGGCTGCTGGCGAGATGGGGGCGAAGGTCCATGGTGATTCTCCGAGGAAGGCGGGACACCCGTTTGCCGGGGCTGACGGGCAGTGTTGTCGCCCTTGGCTGCCGTGCAAACACCTAGTTCGGCCTGAGCGTGCCGTTCGTCAGCAAGCTTGTGGATGGCGCGCGCGAACTCTCAGGCCAGCGCGGTCATCCTCTCCACCAGCACGCAGCGCACCCATTTGCGCGCGGTGATCTGCGCCGTCTGCGTGCGCAGGAACTCCTCGGCCTCGGAGTTGGACGACTCGAACTCGAAGCCGCCGAGCTGCACCAGCTGGCTCAGCGGCCGGCTCCAGACGCGGCGCACGGCCGCGCTGAACAGCGGCACGCCGTCGTCCTCGCCGAGCAGCAGGCGCAGCTCGTAGTGCTGGGCGTCCAGCCCGGGCTCGGCCGCCGCGAGGATCTGCAGGCCGGCCTCGCTGAGGTTGACGACGACCCCGCCACGCGCGTCCGCCAACCCCTGCGGCTTGATGACCCAGACCGGCAACTGCTCGTGCTCGGTGGGCACCAGGAAGAACTCGACGCGGGGGAAGCGGCGTTGGTCGACGGACATGGCGGGGGTTTGGGATTCGTTACGGAGTCCCTATCAAACCAGTGCCGCGTGACAGTGCCTTGTCAGACGGCCAGCAGGTCCACTTCGAACAGCAGCGTCGCGTTGGGTGGGATCACGCCGCCGGCACCGTGCGCGCCATAGCCCAGCTCGGGCGGCAGCACCAGCATGCGCGTGCCGCCGACCTTCATGCCCTGCACGCCCTCGTCCCAGCCGGCGATAACCTCGCCGCCGCCCAGGCGGAAGCGGAAGGGCTGGCCGCGGTCCTTGCTGGAGTCGAACTTCTTGCCGCGCAGGCCGTCCTTGTAGAGCCAGCCGGTGTAGTGCACCGACACGCGCTGGCCCTGGGCGGCTTCGGCGCCGTCGCCGGCGACGCGGTCCTCGTACTGCAGGCCGCTGGCCGTCGTCTGCAGGTCCAGTTCGACGGGCTCGGGGCCGCCGGCCACGCCGAGCAGCTCGACCTCGAAGCACAGCGTCGCGTTCGGCGGGATGACGCCGCCGGCGCCGCGCGCGCCATAACCTAGGCCGGCCGGGATGATCAGCGTGCGCCTGCCGCCGATCTGCATGCCCTGCACGCCCTCGTCCCAGCCGCGGATGACCATGCCGGCGCCGAGCTCGAACTCGAAGGGCTCGCGGCGGTCCAGGCTGGAGTCGAACTTGGTCGTCTTCGCGCCGTCGACCCAGAGCCAGCCCGTGTAGTGCACGGTGACGTCGTGGCCGGCCTGGGCGATCTTGCCGTCGCCGACGACGCTGTCTACGAACTGCAGGCCGCTGGGCGTGGTGTTCATGGGGAAATCCTTGAGCTGTTGGAGAAAGCCGGGATTGTCGCCGCCTGCCACTGCGCCACCGTCTCCGCGAGGGGATCAGAGGTGTGCAAGTGCAAGCCCAGCCGCACGGCCGCCTCCCGCAGCCTCGCCACCGGATCGCCCAGGTCCAGCGCCGCTGCCCCGTTCTGCTTGGACAGCTTGTGCCCGTCCGCTGCCATCACCAGCGGCGTGTGCAGATAGCGCGGCGTGGGCAGGCCGAGTGCCCGTTGCAGCGCGATCTGGCGCGGCGTGTTTTCGGCGAGGTCCTCGCCGCGGACCACGTCGGTGATGCCTTGTTCGGCATCGTCCACGACGACGGCGAGCTGGTAGGCCCACAGCCCGTCGGCGCGCTTCAGCACGAAGTCGCCGACCTCGGCTTCGAGATCCTGCGACTGCGCGCTCAGGCGGCGGTCCTGCCAGCCGATGCGGCCCTGGACGCGCAGGCGCCAGGCGCGCACCGGGCGGCCGCGGGTGCCCTCGCGGCAGGTGCCGGGGTAGACCAGCTCGCCATGCTTTGCGCGTGGGCCGGCGGCGGCCGCGATCTCGGCCCGCGTGCAGGCGCAGCCATAGGCCTGGCCGCCGGCGATCAGGCGGTCCAGCGCGGCCTGGTAGAACTCGCCACGGCGCGACTGCCAGACCGGCGCCTCGTCGGGGCGCAGGCTTAAGCGCTCGAGCTGGCCGAGGATGAGCGCGTCCATGCCCGGCGGACAGCGCGGGCCGTCGACATCCTCGATGCGCACCAGCCATTGCCCGCCATGCGCGCGGGCGTCCAGCCAGCTGGCGAGCGCGGCCACCAGCGAGCCGGCATGCAGCGGGCCAGTGGGAGACGGCGCAAACCTTCCTCGATACGTCACAGTAGCAGCCCTTCATGCTGCTCCAGCAGCGCCTTGCAGGTCGTGCCGTTGCGCAGCCGCGCCAGCCACCAGGCCAGGGCCTTGCCGGGCGCCTGGCCGTTGTCGCGCCAGGCGTAGTGCATCGTGCCGGCGCGCAGGCCTTCGTAGGTGGACTTGCGCACGAGGCGGCCGGCCTCGATGTGCCGGCTCACCATGGGCGCCGGCACGGAGCCGCAGCCCAGACCGCGCAGCAGGCCCTCGACCTTGGTGGCCAGCGACGGCAGCGTCAGCACGTCCTGCCCTGGCAGCACGCCGATGGTCATGGGCTGCAGCTGGCGGGCGCTGTCGGCCACGGTGATGATGCGGTGCTCCGCGATCTGCGCGGCCGTCAGCGGCTCGGGAGCCTCGGCCAGCGGGTGGTGGGGCGCCACGCAGAAGGCGAACTCCAGCGGCCCCAGCGCCGCGGTCTGGATGGCCGGGCTGGGCGTGCGCGTCGGCACGCCGATGGCGATGTCGGCCTGGCCGCTGAGCAGGGCCTCCCAGGTGCCGGCCAGCACCTCCACGCGCAGCTTGAGCCGCGTGGGGGGCGGGCCGCCGCCTTCGAGGCGCTCGGCGTAGAAGGCCTCCATCAGGTCGAACACGGCGCGGCGGGCCAGCGCGTCGTCCACGGCCAGCGTCAGCTCGCTTTCCCAGCCGGTGGCGATGCGGCGCACGCGGTTGGCCACGGCATCCAGCTCCTGCAGCAGGCGCCGGCCCTCGACGAGCAGCTCCTGGCCGGCCGAGGTCAGCACGGCCTGGCGCGAGCTGCGGTCGAACAGCAGCACGTCCAGCGTGTCTTCCAGCTGGCGCACGGAATAGGTCAGCGCCGACGGCACGCGGCCCATCTCGCGCGCGGCGGCGGCAAAGCTGCCGGTGCGGGCGATGGTGTCCATCATGGCCAGCGCTTCCGGCGTCAGCGCGCGGCGTTTGTCTTGGGGGGAGGTCATCAGTTCAGTCTATTTGAATGGTGTGCTCAAGGCCGGCTGACTGGTCATCGAGGGGCCGGCTCCTACATTGGCTGCACCGGCGAAAAAGGAGACCACCATGCTGCAACTGATCAAGTCCTGCGACCGCGGCTATGCCGATCACGGCTGGCTGAAGTCCTTCCACAGCTTCTCCTTCGCCGACTACCACGACCCGGCCCGCATGGGATTCGGCGCGCTGCGCGTCATCAACGAGGACCGCATCGCGCCGGGCACCGGCTTCGGCACGCACGGCCACCGCGACATGGAGATCATCAGCTATGTGCTCGCCGGCGAGCTGGCGCACAAGGACAGCATGGGCAACGGCGAGAAGGGCGGCGCGAACGCCGGCGTCATCCGCCCCGGCGACGTGCAGCGCATGAGCGCCGGCAGCGGCGTGCTGCACAGCGAGTTCAACCATGCGAAGGACCAGACGACGCATTTCCTGCAGATCTGGATCCAGCCCGACGGCGCCGCGCGCGGCATCGCGCCCAGCTACGAGCAGAAGCATTTCGACGCCGCCTCCAAGCGCGGCCAGCTACGCCTGGTCGCGGCCAACGACGGCGCGCAGGGCGCGGTCAGCATCCATGCCGACGCGAAGCTCTACGCCGGCCTCTTCGACGGCGCCGAGCAGGCCGAGCTCGATCTGGACGATGGCCGCATCGCCTATGTCCACCTCGTGCGCGGCGCGCTTACCGTCAACGGGCAAGACCTGGCGGCGGGTGATGCCTTGCAAGTTCGCGAAACATCGCGCCTCGCGTTGACGGCCGGTCGTGACGCCGAAGTCCTGATCTTCGACCTGGCCGCCTGAACCTTTCGTTTTCCACCCACATGCACAGGACATCCTCCATGAGCAAGATCGTCGTTCTCTATCACTCCGGTTACGGTCACACCAAGAAGATCGCCGAGACCGTCGCCGACGCCGCGGGCGCCCGGCTGATGCCCATCGATGCCGAGGGCAATATTTCCGAGGCCGACTGGGGCGCGCTCGCCGCCGCCGACGCCATCGTCTTCGGCACGCCGACCTATATGGGCGGCCCGAGCTGGCAGTTCAAGAAGGTGGCCGACGCCAGCAGCAAGCCCTGGTATGCCCAGCTGTGGAAGGACAAGATCGCCGCCGGCTTCACGAACTCCGCCACGCTCAACGGCGACAAGCAGGGCACGATCCAGTACCTGCACACGCTGAGCCAGCAGCACGGCATGATCTGGGTCGGCATGGGCCTGAAGGCGCCCAACCACAAGGCCGCCACGCGCGGCGATGTCAACAACCTGGGCGGTTATGCCGGCCTCATCACCCAGACCCCGAGCGACGCCTCGGCCGAGGAGATGGTGCCGGGCGACCTCGCCACGGCCCGCCATTTCGGCGAGCGCATCAAGGCCGTCGCGGACCGCTGGGCCGAGGCCGCCGCCTAAACCAGCCCGATGTCGCGCGCACTGGCCGCAGGGAAGACCGTGGCCAGCTGCGCGTCGTTCAGGCCGTACATGCGTCTGAGCAGGCCGCCGAACAGCGCCCGGTATTCGTTGAGCACCGGCCAGTCGCGGTTCTGGAACAGCGTGGACGCGTTGACGGCGACCTGCTCGCCGGCAATGCGCCCGCCCTTCACGCCGCCGCCCAGCACCCAGTAGGCGCTGCCGTGGCCGTGGTCGGTGCCGCGGTTGCCGTTCTCGCGGAAGGTGCGGCCGAACTCGCTGACCACCACCACCACGGTGTTGTTCCACTGCGCGCCCATCTCGTCGGCGAACAACGCCAGCCCCTTGCCCAGTTCCCCGAGCTTGGTGGCCAACTGGCCCGTTGCCCCGCCTTCGCCGACATGGGTGTCCCAGCCGCCCACGTCGATGAAGCCCAGCGTCACGCGGTCGCGCATCAGCCGCGCGACGCGGCGCGCCTCCAGCGCGAAGCCCTTGGCCGCGATGGCGTTGCGGCTGGCGGCCTCCATCTCGCCGGCCTCGCCGGACATCGCGCGGCTGACCTCGTCGCGCACCTCGAAGCCGCCGCTGACCGTGCCGGCCAGCCGGGTTCCGGCGTACATGCCGGCGATGGTCTGGGCCTGGCTCGCGCTGATGGCCGGCTTGCCCAGGTCGCGCAGCGCCTGGTTGGCCACCGGCAGGCTGCCGCGCAGGATCAGCGGCACCTGGTCGGTGAAGGCCATGGCCTCGAACCTGGAACCGGCCGCGGCGCCCGCGCCCAGCACGCCGGCCAGGCGGTTCATGAAGCCGCTGCGGAAGTCCCGCGCGGCGTTGTCGGGCTGGCCGAGCTCGATGTGGTCCTGGGTCTCGAAGTGGCTGCGCGTCGTGTCGTGGGTGCCGGCAAAGGGCACGAAGCTGGCCTGGCCCTTGAGCCACAGCGGGTGGATGCTGTCGGCCAGCGCCGGCGCCAGGCCCCAGTTGCCGTCCAGCGGCAGGGCCGCGGCCTTGGCGATGGCGATATTGGGTCGGGCCTCGTAGTAGAAGCTGGACGACACGGGCACCAGCAGGTTGGCCGCGTCGTAGGCGCCGCGCAGGAAGACGACGAGCAGGCGCGGCGCGTCGGGCGACGGCGCGGCCCAGAGTTGCGTCGGCAGGGCGGCCGTGCCGAGGCCGGCGAGGCCGAGCTGAAGCAGGTTGCGGCGTTTCATGGGGGTCACCTGTTCATGAAGTCGGGGGAGGCGAGCAGGAAGGTGTTCCATTCCTGCGGCGAGGTGGCCTGGCCCAAGGCCTGCTGCGTGGCGGCGGCCAGGCGCGGCGCGATGCCCTCGTAGTACAGCGGGTTGGCCAGCTGCGGGAAGGCGGGGCGGTCCTGCTTCTCGCCGTCGAGCTTGAACAGGCCGGCGCTGCCGCTGCCGATGGCGCGGGCGATCTCGAAGCGCGTCGTCATCTGGCCCGGGCCGGCCCAGGCGTTCTGGTCCAGCGGATAGCCGTCCGGCGTCTGGCGGTTGTAGGGCGCCTGGCCGAGGCGGTAGAGCCAGCCGATCATCGGGCCGGTGTTCAGCACCACCTTGTCCGCATAGGCCAGCCGCACGGCGGAGACGACGTAGTGGGTCGGGTCCTTGAACTTGTGGCCCAGCGAGGCCTCGAACTCGGGCGACGCGATCATCGTGCGCATCACCTCGGCGATGCGGCCGTCGGTCTGCTGCCAGCGCGCGGCCATGCGCTCCACCAGGGCCGGCGGCGGTTCGTCGGCAACGAAATACTGGGCCAGCTGGCGCGACACGAAGCGCGCCGTGCTGGGGTGGCGGGCCAGCAGGTCCAGCACCTGATCCAGCTCGGCCAGGCCGCGGCCCTTCACGGTGGTGCCGAGCAGCTGCTTGTCGCCGAAGTCGTGGCGCGCGGGGTTGAACTCCATCAGCCCGTCGCGGCGGTATTGCGCCTCAAACGCGGGCTTGAGCTTCGGGCGGTTGTCGCCCAGGTTCACGCCCAGGCCGGTCAGCACGCGGGCCAGCTCCTGCACGTCGCGCTGGCTGTAGCCGCCGCCTATGCCGAGCGTGTGCAGCTCCAGCAGCTCGCGGGCGTAGTTCTCGTTGATGTGGCCGGCCGCGTTCTGCTCGTTGTCGAGGTAGCGCAGCATGGCCGGGTGGTGGGTCGTGTAGCCCAGCAGGTCGCGGAAGCGCCCCAGCGAGCGCTCGCGCAGGCCCTGCTCGTAGTCGCCCACCATGACGCGCAGATTAGCCTTGTACTGGTGGACGTTGAAGTGGTTGAACCAGAACCAGGTCAGCTGCTCCTGCACCTGGTTGGGCGAGTAGAGCGCGTTCAGCAGTGCCCGGGCCGAGGCCTCGCGGGCCAGCTGGCCGAGGTGCTGCTGATAGTCCTTCTGCGCGGCGGCCTTGGCGGTGTCGTCGGCCGTCGCGTCGGCGGCCCTGCGCTGGGCCTCCAGGGCCTGCACCAGCGGCGCCAGCGCCTGCTGGCCGACGCCCAGGGCCTGGATCTGCGCCTGCGCGGCGTCGGGCAGCGCGGCCGGCGTGTGCGGGGCGAGCTGGGCATCCAGCCAGGCGGCGCGGCCGCGGGTGCGCACGGCGGCCAGGTCGGCGCTGCTGGCGCCCCAGCTCAGTCGGTCCAGCCAGAGGGTGTCCTGCGCGGCGCTGTGCGTGGCCGGCGCGGCCGGCTGCGGCGGCGCATTGGCGCAGCCGGCCAGCAGCAGGGCGGCGCCGGACAGCAGGAATGGGGACAGGGCTTTCATGGCGGGCGGGCCTTTCGCGCGGGTCGAGCGCCAACGGCCGGCGGCCGTTTCGCGTTGACCGGCGCGCAGGCTAGCAAAGCGCGTCGTGCCGATGTTTCCGTTGTTTGCTGGCGAGGTGATATTTCGCGGATGCGCCGGAAATCCTTGGCCTCGACATTGAGCCGGCCAGGGCTGCGGGTTTGCAGCGGCGGCTTGCTGTCATCGCAGCCGGAAGGTAATGTCCCGGCATGCGAAGTGGGCGTCGGATCATGCACAGGCTGGCCGTGCTGGCGCTGGCCGGTGCCGCGCTGGCCGGCCAGCGTGCCGAGGCCGGCTGTTCGCGCGTCATCGACGTGCCGGTCTCGCCGGCGGGCCGGCTCGTCTTCGTCGAGGCCGAGCAGATCCTGGGCGTGCTGCCCGAGCTGCTGCGCGAGCGCGGAGCGCTGGCGGGCTGCGAATTCCGCTTCAGCGTGGTGCCGCGGGCGCGCGCCGAGCGCACGGTGTTCGACGCGCAGTCCGGCGACCTCTATCTGCCGGCCATCCGCAAGCCCTCGCGCGACCGCTCCCACCTCTTCGTGCCGCTGAGCCACCAGGGGCTGGCCGTCGCGACGCTGCGCACGCACGCGCACGTGCCGGCCGACCTGGAGCGGCTGCTGGCCGACAAGAACCTGCGCGGCGTCTTCGTGCGCGGCTACTACTTCGGCCCGGCCTACGGGGACTTCATCGACCAGTTGCTGGCCGACCGGCGGGCCGACATCGTGCCCGACATCGAGGCATTGGGCCGCATGCTGCGCGCAGGCCGCGCCGATTTCACGCTGCTGCCCCATGTGACGGGTCAGGGGGCTCTGGACCTGGCGCCGCGCCAGCCGCTGGCCCAGACGGCCTTTCGCATCGAGCTGCTGCAGGCCGTGCCGCTGATGGAGAACGGCGTCTATCTGTCCAGGCGCAATCTGGATGCCGCCGACCTGGCGCTGCTGACGCAGATGTTCGAGCAGGCCGTCGCGGAAGGCGCGCTGCGGCGCGCCTTCCTGCGCCACTACCCGGCGGAACTGGTCGAGCAGTTGCGCTTCTGAGCGCCCCCGGTCAGGCCGCCCGGGACCAGGCCAGCACCGGCTCCGCCGCGCCCTCTGCCGCCTGGTGGCGGGCCGCGTCGACCACCTCGCGGCGCAGCGGCGACGCGAAGGTCTGGATGAAGGCGTAGACGTAGTCGCGCAGGAAGGCGCTGCGGCGCACGGCCAGCCGCGTCATGTTGTCCTCGAACAGGTGGCGGGCATCGATGGCGCGCAGCTGGCGGTCGCGTTCCTCGTCGAAGGCGATGGCCGCGACGATGCCCACGCCCAGGCCCAGCTCCACATAGGTCTTGATGACGTCGGCGTCCATCGCGCTGAGCACGATATGGGGCGTGAGCCGCGCGGCGGCGAAGGCCTCGTCGATATGCGAGCGGCCGGTGTAGCCGGGCTCGTAGGTGACGATGGGGAACTGCGCCAGCCGGGCCAGCGTCAGCGGCTCGCCGCTGGTGGACAGCGGGTGGTCGGGCGGCACGACGACCGCATGCGTCCAGCGGTAGCAGGGCAGGGCGACCAGTTCCGGGTACTGGGCCAGCGCTTCGGTGGCGATGCCCACATCGGCCTCGCCCTCCAGCAGCAGCTTGGCGATCTGCTGCGGCGAACCCTGCTGCAGGTGCAGGCTCACGTCCGGGTGATGGGCGCGGAAGTCGCGCACCGCGTGCGGCAGCGCATAGCGGGCCTGGCTGTGCGTGGCGGCGATGCGCAGGCGGCCGCTGCCGGCGCTGGCGAAGTCGTCGGCAGCGCGCTTCAGGTTCTCGGCCTCCACCAACAGGCGCTCGATGACGGGCAGCACCTGCTCGCCGGGCTCGGTCAGGCCGGTGAGGCGCTTGCCGACGCGCACGAAGAGCTCGATGCCCAGTTCCTCCTCCAGCTCGCGGATCTGGCGACTGACGCCGGGCTGCGAGGTGTGCAGGGCCTGGGCCACCTCGGTCAGGTTGAAGCCGCGGCGCCGGGCCTCGCGGACGGAGCGGAGTTGCTGGAAGTTCATGCGCGGCGATTCTGCGAATGGCGCCGCCGTTTGTCGTCGAAGCATTTGCCATATCGATATGCGTTGCAGCGTGGACGCTGGCGGCTTCAAGGCGATGCCGGGTTAGGGCCTGTTCACCCGACGGCAGTAGGTCGCGAAGGCCATCCGCCAGGGGCCAATCAAGGCGCAGCGCGCCGCCCGCACTTGCGTGCGGGCAAGCGGTGCAACGCGGAGTGGCCCCTGGCGGATGGCCTTCCCTGCGGGTTGCGGTCAGTAAGCCCGCGCGCGGCGTTGCGAAGCCTCGCTTGGGGCCTACCCAAGCTTCGTTTCGCGCCTTGCTCGCGGGCTTTCTGGCCACAACGCGGCCTGCTGCCGTCGGGTGAACAGGCCCTAGACAGCGAACGCCCATTCGCGGAACTCCGCATGCCGGGGCCGCTGCTCGGCCGCCGCGCGTGCGCGGGCCGCTTCGACCCAGCTTTTGGCGATCGGGAAGGGGCCGAATCCGGCCTCGGCGTTGATGTGGCCGACGGCGCCGAGGTTGCTGTAGCTGGCGCCCCAGCGATGGGCCCAGCGGGCGGCGCTGGCGGCGCTCATCCACGGGTCGTTCATGCTGGCGAGCAGGCGCGAGCGGCGCGGCAGGCGCTGGTGGGGCAGGGACTCGGCGACGCCGAACTTGTCGGGCTCGGCCGGCGCGACGAAAAGGGCCTCGCGGATGGCGGAGTCGGGGTGGTCGGCCAGGTGGCGGGCCAGGGCCAGGCAGCCGAAGCTGTGCGCGACGGCCAGCCACTCGCCATCGCCCGCCACTTCCAGCGTGCGCCGGATGCGCTCGGCCCAGCGCTCCAGCTCGGGCTTGGCGGGGTCGCGCTGCGTGACGCGGCGGGCGTCGCGGTACTGGCCCTGCAGCCAGGTCTGCCAGTGCGCCGGGCCGCTGTCGTGCAGGCCCGGGATGATGAGGATGCGCGGCGGCCGGTAGCTCATGGCGGCGGCTCCGTCACAGCGTCGCGATCGACACTTCGGTGGACTTGACGAGGGCGACGACCTCGCGGCCGACCTCCAGGCCGAGGTCCTTGACCGAACGCGTCGTGATGACCGACGTGACGACGTCGCCGCTGCGCGTGACGACGTCGACCTCGGAAACGACCGGTCCTTCGATGATGTCCTTGACGGTGCCGCGGAACTGGTTGCGGACGTTGATGGCGGTGATGCTCATGGCAGGCTCCAGGTGAGTGACGTGGAGCCAGTGTGCGCAGCCCGCCCGCAGCGCGGAAGGAAGCAAATCTCAGCAGCGCATGCGTGCGCTGAATATCAGCGCTGCCGGAGCTTGGCCTTGGCGTTGTGGCCGGGCCGCAGCAGGGCCTGGCAGTCGACGGGGTTGGGCCGGCAGCGCCCCGCTTGCCGAGCCTAGGCGAGCGTGCCGCGGCCTGCCGGCCGGCCTCATCAGTGTTGATGAGGCCGCTGGCTACGCGAGTTAGGGGTCAGATGCCTGCGCCGGCCTCGAACAGGCTGAGCCGCGCGGCGCTGAGCTTCACGCGCTGGCCGCCCTGCAGGCGCAGCGCGTCGGCCTGGTCGCGCGTCAGCTCGGCCTCCAGCGGCTGGCCGTCGGGGCCGATCAGCTCGACGCGGGCGCTGGCGCCGAAGGCCAGCACGCGTTCGACGGTGGCCGCGAGGCCGGGTGCGGCGGCGTCTGTCGAGATCTGCAGCTCGTGCGGCCGGGCATAGGCCTGCACCTCGCCGCCGTCATGCGCGCCGTCGTGCGGCAGCTGGTGCTCGCCGATGTGCAGAACGCCGCCGTGGGCGCGGCCGACGAAGCGGTTGGCCGCGCCGAGGAAGCCGTAGACGAAGGGCGTGGCCGGGCGCTCGTAGACCTCTTGCGGCGTGCCGACCTGCTCGACCTTGCCGTGGTCCATCAGCACGATGCGGTCGGCCACCTCCAGCGCCTCGTCCTGGTCGTGGGTGACGAAGATGCTGGTGATGTGCAGCTCGTCGTGCAGCCGGCGCAGCCAGCGGCGCAGCTCCTTGCGGACCTTGGCGTCCAGCGCGCCGAAGGGCTCGTCCAGCAGCAGCACGCGCGGCTCGACGGCCAGCGCGCGGGCCAGCGCGATGCGCTGGCGCTGGCCGCCGCTGAGCTGGGGCGGGTAGCGGTCGGCCAGCCAGTCCAGCTGCACGAGCTGCAGCAGCTCGGTGACGCGTTTCTTGATCTCGGCCTCGCTGGGGCGCTGCTTGCGCGGCTTCACGCGCAGGCCGAAGGCGACGTTGTCGAACACCGTCATGTGGCGGAACAGCGCGTAGTGCTGGAACACGAAGCCGACCTGGCGCTCGCGCACATGGGTGTCGGAGGCGTCCCGGCCGTCCAGCAGCACGCGCCCCGCGTCGGCTTGTTCGAGGCCCGCGATGATGCGCAGCAGCGTGGTCTTGCCGCAGCCCGAGGGGCCGAGCAGGGCGACCAGCTCGCCAGTCGGGAAGTCCAGCGACACGTCGCCCAGCGCGGTGAAACCGCCAAAGCTCTTGTGGATGTTTTCGACCTTGATGCCCATCACTGGCTCCTGGCGGCTTGCCATTCGACGAATTGCTTGAGCACCAGCGTCACCAGCGCCAGCAGCGCGAGGATGGACGCCACCGCGAAGGCCGCGGCAAACTGGTACTCGTTGTAGAGGATCTCGACCTGCAGCGGCAGCGTGTTGGTCAGCCCGCGCACATGGCCCGACACGACGGACACCGCGCCGAACTCGCCCATGGCACGCGCATTGCACAGGATGACGCCGTAGAGCAGGCCCCACTTGATGTTGGGCAGCGTGACATGGCGGAAGGTCTGCCAGCCGCCGGCGCCGAGCACGGTGGCGGCCTCTTCCTCGTCGCGCCCTTGCGCCTGCATCAGCGGGATCAGCTCGCGGGCGATGAAGGGGAAGGTCACGAAGACGGTGGCCAGCACGATGCCGGGCACGGCGAAGACGATCTTCAGGTCGTGTTCCTGCAGCCAGGGGCCGAGCCAGCCCTGGGCGCCGAACAGCAGCACATACATCAGGCCGGCGACGACCGGCGACACCGAGAAGGGCAGGTCGATGAAGGTGACGAGCAGCTGCTTGCCGCGGAAATCGTGCTTGGCGATGGCCCAGGCCGCGCTGACACCGAAGACGAGGTTGAAGGGCACGGCGAAGGCCGCGGCCAGCAGCGTGAGCTTCAGGGCCGACAGCGTCTCCTCGTCGGCCAGCGACGCGAAGTAGACCTCCCAGCCCTTGCGCAGCGCCTCGGTGAAAACGGCGACCAGCGGCAGCAGCAGGAAGAGGCCGAAGAAGCCCAGGCCCAGCGCGAGCAGCAGCCAGCGCACGGCGCGGGTTTCGCGCGTGGCGGGGTTGGCCTGGTAGTCGGGGCGGCTGCCGCGGGAGACGGTCAGTGCGGTGCTCATCGGGACTCCCGCCGGGCCGCCCCAAGGGAGGCCAGCCCTCTCGGGGGGCAGAGAGCGAAGCGAACGTGGGGGCTCATCGGGAACCTCGCTTGGAACTCCAGGCCTGCAGCAGGTTGATGGCCAGCAGCAGCACGAAGCTGAAGACCAGCATGACGACGGCGATGGCCGTCGCGCCGACGTAGTCGTACTGCTCCAGCTTGGAGATGATCATCAGCGGCGTGATCTCGCTGACCAGCGGGATGTTGCCGGCGATGAAGATGACCGAGCCGTACTCGCCCACGGCGCGCGCGAAGGCCAGCGCGAAGCCGGTCAGCAGGGCCGGCAGCAGCGTCGGCAGCACGACGAAGCGGAAGGTCGTCCAGCGCTGGGCGCCGAGGGACGCGGCGGCTTCCTCCAGTTCGGTCTCCATGTCTTCCAGCACCGGCTGCACGGTGCGCACGATGAAGGGCAGCCCGATGAAGATCAGCGCCAGCAGCACGCCCAGCGGCGTGAAGGCGATCTTGATGTCATGGGGTGCGAACAGCGAACCCACCCAGCCGTTGGGCGCGTACAGCGCCGTCAGCGCGATGCCGGCGACGGCCGTGGGCAGCGCGAAGGGCAGGTCGATCAGCGCGTCCACCAGCTTGCGGCCGGGGAAGTCATAGCGCACCAGGCACCAGGCCAGGATGAGGCCGAACACGAGGTTGATGCCCGCAGCCAGCAGCGAGGCGCCGAAGCTGAGCTGGTAGGACGCGACCACGCGCGGCGACGTGGCCGCGGCCCAGAAGGCGTCGAAGCCATGGCCGGCGGACTTGATGAACACCGCCGCCAGCGGGATCAGCACCAGCAGCGACAGATAGAACAGCGTGAAGCCCAGCGTGGGGGCAAAGCCCGGCAGGACTCTTTTTCGAGCAAAGGTCAACGCTTGATTCCCGTGACGATCTGGTCGTAGATGCCACCGTCGGCGAAATGCGTCTTGCCGACCTTGGCCCAGCCGCCCAACTGGTCGATGCCGAAGAGCTTGATGTCGGCGAAGCGGGCCGCGTGTTTCTTGAACACGGCCGGGTCGCGCGGGCGGAAGTTGTTCTTCGCGATGATCTCCTGGGCCTCAGGCGCCCAGTGGAAGTCGAGGTAGGCCTTGGCCAGCGCGGCGGTGCCGTGCTTGCCGGCGACCTTGTCGACCAGGGCCACGGGCGCCTCGGTCTCGATGGAGATGCCGGGGTTGACCTGCTCGAACTGGCCCTTGCCGAACTCGTTCTCGATCAGCTCCACCTCGGCCTCGAAGGTGACGAGCACGTCGCCGATGCCGCGCTGCGTGAATGTCGTGGTGGCGCCGCGGCCGCCGCCGTCCAGCACCGGCACGTTGGCGAAGATCCTGGCCACGCGTTCGCGGGCCTGGGCCTCGCTGCCGCCGGTGGCGATGACGCTGCCCCAGGCGGCCAGATAGCCGTAGCGGCCGTTGCCGGTGACCTTGGGGTTGGGGATGATGACTTGCACGCCGGGGCGGGCCAGGTCGCTCCAGTCCTTGATGCCCTTGGGGTTGCCCTTGCGCACGAGGAACAGCATGGTCGACGAATAGGGCGCCGCGCCGTTCGGGAAGCGGCTGCGCCAGTCGGCGGCGGTGAGGCCGGCGCTGGCGAGCTGGTCCACGTCGGTGGCCTGGTTCATCGTCACGACGTCGGCCTCCAGGCCGCCGATGACGGCGCCGATCTGCTTGCTGGAGCCGCCGTGGCTCTGGTTGACCGTGACGGCCTGGCCCTTGGCCTTCTGCGCGGCGACGAAGGCCGGGTTGAGCTGCTTGTAGAGCTCGCGTGCCACGTCGTAGGAGACGTTGAGCAGCGCCGGGTCTGCGGCCAGGGCCGGCAGCGTGGTGGCCGACGCGATCAGCGCCAGCAGGGCGCGGCGGCGAGGCAGGGAGAAGGGCATGGCGGGGCCGTCGGAGGAACGAAAGCCGCGAGGGTGCCCAAACTCCCTTATTTGAGGAACGACTGTTTTCTTATTTCCTTATGCGGGTCGCGGCGAGCGCGCTCAACCACGCACGGCCAGCATGACGGCATAGGCCTTGAACACGGCCGTGGCCGGCTGGCCGACGGCCAGGCCCAGCGCATCGACGGCGTCGTTGGTCACGCTGGCCGTGACGACCGCGCCGCCGGGCAGCGTGAGGCCGACGAGGCTGGACACCGCGCCGCGCTGCACGCGCGACACCGTGCCGGCGAGCTGGTTGCGGGCCGACAGCTGGTAGCCGCCGAAGTCCGTCACCAGCACGACCTCGCTGGACTTGACCAGGGCCAGCGCCTCCTTGCCGGTCTGCACCTGCAGCTCCTGGGCGGCAAGCGTCGTCAGCGACGCGGTGACCTGCTGGCCGCCGTCCAGCGCGACGCGCACCGTCGTCGTGGCCGGGCCGGGGTTGACGCCGGCGATGCGGCCGTGGAACTGGTTGCGTGCGCTGGTCTTCATGCTCATCCTCTTCAGCAGGGCGCTCAG
This sequence comes from Pelomonas aquatica, assembly GCF_026712205.1. Classification (GTDB taxonomy): domain Bacteria; phylum Pseudomonadota; class Gammaproteobacteria; order Burkholderiales; family Burkholderiaceae_C; genus Pelomonas; species Pelomonas aquatica. The sequence continues at coordinate 148,217 of NZ_JAPPUW010000009.1, read as the reverse complement.
CCCCGGTTGTTCGTTCAGCCAGGCTTCCTGCTCGCCCAGGAAACCGGCGAGCCGCGACTGCAGGCCGCGCCAGGCGTCCAGCAGCGCCTTACCCGCGGCGGTCAGCCGCGTGCCGCCGCCGCCGCGCCCACCGGTGGCCGTCTCGACCAGTGGCGCATGCGTCAGCGCACCGGCCGCGTCCAGCACCAGCCAGGCGCCCTTGTAGCTGTAGCCGGCGGCGCGCGCGGCCTTCTGCAGCGAGCCGGTCAGGGCCAGCGCGGCGAGCAGGTCGAAGAAGCGGCCGTCGAGCCGGCCGGCCAGGCGCAGCTCGCCCTGCAGCAGGGGCCGGTCCTGTGCCTTCAAGGCGACCGCTCCAGAGCGGCGCGCAGGTCGGGATCGTCGGCGCGCAGCCGCTGCCGCACGCCGCCGCCATCGAGCAGGAAGACTTCGTCGGCCAGGGCCATCACGTCCTCGGGGTCGTGGCTGACGATGACGGCCGGGATGCCCAGGCGCCGGCGCAGTTCGCGCAGCTCGGCGCGCAGCTCGCGGCGCAGCGTCGTGTGCAGGGCCGCAAAGGGTTCGTCCAGCAGCAGCACCCGCGGCTTGCAGGCCAGGGCCCGCGCCAGCGCCACGCGCTGCTGCTGGCCGCCGGACAGCGTGGCCGGCCGGCTGGCCGCCAGGGCCGCGAGGCCGAAGGACTCGATCAGCGCGTCCACCCGCGCGGCGTCGTCGGCCTTCAGGCGCCGCCGCCAGCTCGTCAGGCCGAAGGCGATGTTGTCGCGCACGCTGAGGTGGGGGAAGAGGGCGTACTGCTGGAACAGATAGCCCACGCCGCGCGCCTCGGGGGCCAGGCAGACGCCGCCGGCCGTGTCCAGCAGCGCGCGGCCGTTCAGCCGCACATGGCCGGCCTGCACCGGCAGCAGGCCGGCCATGGCCTGCAGCGTCAGCGACTTGCCGGCGCCCGAGGGGCCGTAGAGCGCGACGAAGGGCGCATCGGTCGCGAAGGCGATGTCGAGGTCGAAGCGACGGCGGGCGTCGTTGACGGAGAGTTGCAGGCGGACGTCGATCAAGGCTTGCCGAAACCGTATTTGCTCAAGATGGCCTGCGCTTCGCTGCCGGCAAGGAAGTTGACGAAATCGCGCGCCAGCGCCGCCTGCCTGCTGTCCGCCACGACGGCGGCCGGGTAGGTCACCGGCGCATGGCCGCCCACCGTCATCGCGATGCGCAGCTTGTCCTTCAGCAACTCGGCATCGCTGCGGTAGACGAAGCCGGCCTCGACCTCGCCGCGCGCAACGTAGTCCAGCACCTGGCGCACGTTGTCGGCGAACACGAGCTTGGGCTGCAGGCCGGCCCAGAGCCGGGCGGCTTCCAGTGCCTGCTGGGTGTAGCGGCCCACCGGCACGGAGGCGACCTTGCCGACGGCGATGCGCCTGACCTCGGTCCGGCCCAGGTCGGTCAGCGCCGCGATGGCCGGCGTGCCCTGCAGCGGCGCGATCAGCACCAGGGCGTTGCTCGCGAAGTCGCGCCGCGTGTCGGCGGCGATGAGCTTGCGCTCGGCGCCGCGGTTCATGGTCTCCTGGTCGGCGCTGGCGAACACGTCCACCGGCGCGCCCTGCGCGATCTGCTGCAGCAGCACGCCCGAGGCCGCGAAGTTGAAGCGCAGGCTCGCACCCGGCCGGCCAGCCTCGAAGCGCGGGGCTATCTCCTTGAAGGCATCCGTCAGGCTGGCGGCAGCCGACACGGTCAGCTGCTGGGCCGGGGCCAGCAGCGGCAGCGCGGCGAGGGAGAGGGCGAGCAGCAGGCGTTTCTTCATGGCGGCGGGCGTTGCAGATAGCGGTTGGACAGCACGAGCACGGCCACCGAGACGGCCGACACGACGAGGGCGAGCGCCAGGGCCAGGTCGTCGCGGCCGGCCTGCACCGCGTCGTAGATGGCCATGGAGGCGGTCTGGGTCTGGCCCGGGATGGAGCCGGCCACCATCAGCGACGCGCCGAACTCGCCCATCGCGCGGGCGAAGGCCAGCAGCGTGCCGGCCAGGATGCCGGGCCAGGCGAGCGGCAGCGTCACGCGCAGGAAGCTGCTCCAGCCGGACTGGCGCAGCGTGCGCGCGGCGGCCTCGAGATTGCGGTCGACCTGGGCGAAGGCGCTGCTCGCGCCCTTGAGCACCAGGGGCAGCGCGACCAGCGTGGACGCGACGACGGCGCCATGCCAGTTGAAGATGATGCTGTAGTCGAAATGCTGGCGCAGCCAGCCGCCCACGGCGCCGCGCCGGCCCATCAGCACGAGGATGCCGTAGCCCAGCACCGTGGGCGGCAGCACCAGCGGCAGCATGCAGACGGCCTCCAGCAGGGCGCGCCCCGGCAGCCTGGTGCGGGCGAACACCCAGCCCAGGGCCACGCCCAGCAGCAGGGCCAGGCCGGTCGCGACGGCGGCCACGCGCAGCGTCAGCGCCAGCGGCGCGGCGTCGAACTGGCTCCAGAGCTCGGTGGGCATGGTGTCGTAATGTAATCGGCTACATCACGATGGACCGTCGCCGGCCGGGTGAAAGCCCTGCGGCTATCCTCGCGGCACTTCGCCATGGATCTGCTCACCGACCTCTTCGCCCACCACGGCCTCGTTGCCGTCGTGCTGGCCGTGCTGCTGGAGCAGCTCGGCGCGCCGCTGCCTTCCACGCCGGTGCTGCTGCTGGCGGGCGTCGAATCCGCCGCGCGCGAAGGCTTCGGCCCGCGGGCCTTCCTGGCCGCGACGCTTGCGGCGCTGCTGGCCAACGGGCTGTGGTTCTGGGCCGGCCGGCGCCTGGGCCGGCGCGTGCTGGCCACGCTGTGCCGCATCTCGATCTCGCCGGACAGCTGCGTGCGCCAGAACGAGGCCAGCTTTGCGCGCCGCGGCGTGGCGACGCTGGTCATCGCCAAGTTCGTGCCCGGCCTGTCCATCCTCGCGCCGCCGCTGGCCGGCGCCCTGGGCATGCCGGCGCGGCGCTTCATCGGCTGGAACCTGCTCGGCTCGGCGCTGTGGGCCGGCGCGGCCATCGGCGCGGGCTGGGCCTTCCATGCGCAGATCGACGCGCTGCTGCGCACGCTGAGCCGGCTCGGCAGCGCCGCGCTGGCGCTGGCGGGCGCCGCGCTGCTGGCCTACATCGGCTGGCGGCTGTGGCGGAGGGCGCTGGTCAGGCGCGAGCTGGACCGCTTCGAGCGCCTCGGGCCGGCCGAAGCGGCGGCCCTGCTGGGCGAGCGCGGCGACATCGTCTTCGTCGACGTGCGCGCCTGTTCGCCCGAGATGCCGCTGCCGAGCCGCATCCCCGGCGCCCGCCACCTCGACCTCGGTGCTCTCGACGACGCCGCGCTGGCCGACTGGCCGCAGGGCGCCGAGTTCATCACCTACTGCGCCTGCCCCAACGACGCCTCGGCCGTGCGCGCGGCGGTGTGGCTGAAGCGCCAGGGCCGCCGCGCCCGCGTGCTGCGCGGCGGCATCGAGGCCTGGACCTTGGCCGGGCTGGCCCTCGAGGCCGGCTGAGCCGGGTTGTTTGCATAAAACTAGTGTTAACCCTATAATCGGGTTTACCCTAGAAAGCAAAGCGGCCACGAGCCCGAAAGCCAAATGGAACTGATCCAGACTCTGTTCTCCTCGCTGCGCGACGCGCTTACCGTCACGACCCAGACCGACATCGACGAGCGCTATCTGTCCGATGCCGTCGACCATGTCGACCTGGAGCGCCGCATCGCCTCCCAGGCCCGCGCCTACATGGCGATGGCGCCGCTGAACATCGGCCGCTGAGCGGCCGGCGGCATCCGGCCGCCAGCCAATGCGCGCCCTGGCGTGTCAAACGCCCGTTGAAGCTGCCCTGCTCGACGGGCGTTTTTCGTTGCCCACGCTAAAGTGCCAGCCCCCCGGGCCTTTGGCGCGGCCTCCCGAAGTTCCCAAGTGACCCGCAACCCCGCAAGCCCTGCCAGCCCCTGGCGCCTGTCCGTCGCGCCGATGATGGATTGGACGGACCGCCACTGCCGCTATCTGCATCGCCTCATCACCCGCCACGCGCTGCTCTACACCGAGATGGTGACGACCGGCGCGCTGCTGCATGGCGACCAGGGCCGCCACCTCGACTTCAACGCCGAGGAGCACCCGGTCGCGCTGCAGCTGGGCGGCAGCGAGCCCGACGACCTGGCCGCCTGCGCCCGGCTGGCCGAGCGCTGGGGCTATGACGAGGTCAACCTGAACTGCGGCTGCCCGAGCGAGCGCGTGCAGAAGGGCGCCTTCGGGGCCTGCCTGATGGCCGAGCCGCAGCTGGTGGCCGACTGCGTGAAGGCCATGCGCGACGCGACCGCGCTGCCCGTCACCGTCAAGCACCGCATCGGCGTCGACCGAATCGAGAGCTACGGCTTCGTGCGAGATTTCGTCGGCACGGTCGCCGCGGCCGGCTGCGAGGTCTTCATCGTCCACGCGCGCAACGCCTGGCTGCAGGGCCTGTCGCCCAAGGAGAACCGCGAGATCCCGCCGCTGCGCTACGAGCTGGTGGCGCAGCTCAAGCGCGAGTTCCCGCAGCTGACCATCGCCGTCAACGGCGGCCTGAAGACGCCCGACCAGATCGCCACGCAGCTCGAACTGCTGGACGGCGTCATGATCGGCCGCGAGGCCTATCACGAGCCCTGGAGCATGGCGCAGTGGGATTCGCGCTTCTTCGGCCAGCCCGACCCCGCGGCGTCGCGCGAGCAGGTGGAAGCGGCGTGGCTGGACTACCTCGACCGCGTGCATGCCTCGGGCCGCTCCTGGGCCCATGCGATGCGCCACGCGCTCGGCTTGTGGAACGGCACGCCCGGCGCGCGGCGCTGGCGCCAGGTCTGGAGCGACCACCGCCTGAAGACGCTGGCGCCGCGCGAGGTCGCCCGCCAGGCGACGGCCGCGCGGCTGTCAGGCATCCCCATCGCCGCCTGAGGGACGAGCCCGCCCGCGGCGGTGCGCCAGATACCAGGCCGCCGGGATGACCAGCATGCTCAGCAGCGGCGCCGTCAGCATGCCGCCCACCATCGGCGTCGCGATGCGCGCCATCACCTCCGAACCGGTGCCGTGGCCGAGCAGGATGGGCAGCAGGCCGGCCATGACGACGGCCACCGTCATGGCCTTGGGCCGCACGCGCAGCACGGCGCCCTCGCGGATGGCCGCGAGCAGCGTCGCCTCATCGTCAGCCTCGCCAGCGGCCAGGCGCTGCCGCCAGGCGTTCTGCAGATAGACCAGCATCACGACGCCGAACTCGGCCGCGAGGCCGGCCAGCGCGATGAAGCCGACCGCCGTCGCGACCGAGATCGCCTGGCCCAGCGCCCAGACCAGCCAGAAGCCGCCCACCAGCGAGAACGGCACGGCGGCCATGACCAGCGCGGCATCGCCCGCCGAGCGGAACAGTACATAGAGCAGCACGAAGATGATGGCCAGCGTGACCGGCACCACCGTCTTCAGCCGCTGCGTGGCCCGCTCCAGGTACTCGAACTGGCCGGACCAGGACAGCGCATAGCCGGCCGGCAGGGCCACCTGGCTGGCGACCGCCGCCTGCATGTCGCGCACGACCGAGCGCAGGTCGCGCCCGCGCACGTCCACATAGACCCAGCCCGACAGGCGCGCGTTCTCGCTGCGGACCATGGGCGGCCCGTCCGCGACGGACAGGCGGGCCACGTCCTGCAGCAGCACGGTGGCGCCGCGCTCGGTCACGAAGGGCAGCCGGCGCAGTCCCTCCAGAGAATCGCGCAGCTCGCGTGGGTAGCGGACGTTCACCGGGAAGCGCTCGCGCCCCAGGATGACTTCGCCGACGTTGTCGCCGCCGATGGCCGTGGACACGACGGCCTGCACATCGGCCACGGACAGGCCGAAGCGTGCCGCGGCGGCGCGGTCCACGTCGACGTCGATGTAGCGGCCGCCGGTCAGGCGCTCGGCCAGCGCGGAGGACACGCCGGCAACGCCGCGCACGGCCGCCTCGACCTGCGTCGCCAGCCGGTCGATCGTGACCAGGTCGGCGCCGGCGATCTTGATGCCGACGGGGCTCTTGATGCCGGTGGCCAGCATGTCGATGCGGTTGCGGATGGGCGGCACCCACAGGTTGGACAGGCCCGGCACCTTGACGGCGCGGTCCAGTTCCTCGACCAGCTTCTCGGGCGTCATGCCTGGCCGCCACTGCGCGCGCGGCTTGAACCGGATCGTCGTCTCGAACATCTCCAGCGGGGCCGGGTCGGTGGCCGTGTCGGCCCGGCCCGCCTTGCCGAACACGCGCTCGACCTCGGGCACGGTCTTGATGAGGCGGTCCGTCTGCTGCAGCAGCTCGGCGGCCTTGGACACCGGCAGGCCGGGCAGGGCCGAGGGCATGTAGAGCAGGTCGCCTTCGTCCAGCGGCGGCATGAACTCGCCGCCCAGGCGGGAAACGGGCAGGGCGGTGACGGCCAGCACCGCCGCCGCGGCCAGCAGCGTCGCCTTGGGGAAGCGCAGCACGGCCTCCAGCGCCGGCCGGTAGATGGCGATGAGGACGCGGTTGACCGGGTTGGCGGTCTCCCTGGGGATGCGGCCGCGGATGAGGTAGCCCATCAGCACCGGCACCAGCGTGACCGACAGCCCGGCGGCGGCGGCCATCGCATAGGTCTTGGTGAAGGCCAGCGGCGAGAACAGCCGGCCCTCCTGGGCTTCCAGCGTGAAGACCGGCAGGAAGGACAGCGTGATGACCAGCAGCGAGAAGAACAGCGCCGGCCCCACCTCCACGGCCGCCTTCGCGACGAGGTCCCAGCGCTCGGCAATCGTGGGCCGGCGACCGTGCGCCGCCTCGAAGTGCTCCAGCTGCTTGTGGGCCGCCTCCACCAGCACGACGGACGCATCCACCATCGCGCCCAGCGCGATGGCCACGCCGCCCAGCGACAGGATGTTGGCGCTGACGCCCTGCCAGTGCATGACGACGAAGGCCGCCAGCACGCCGACCGGCAGCGTCACGACGGCCACCAGGGCCGAGCGCAGATGGAAGAGGAACAGCGCGCAGACCACGGCGACGACGATGAACTCCTCGACCAGCTTCACGCGCAGGTTGTCGACGGCGCGGTCGATGAGCTGGGAGCGGTCGTAGGTCTCGACCACCTCGACGCCCTTGGGCAGGCCGGGCTTGAGCGCCGCCAGCCTGGCCTTGACGGCCTCGATGACCGCGCGCGCGTTCTTGCCGGAGCGCATGACCACCACGCCGCCGGCCACCTCGCCCTCGCCGTCCAGTTCGGCGACGCCTCGGCGCATCTCGGGGCCGACCTGGACCGTGGCGACGTCGCGCAGCAGCACCGGCGTCGCGCCGCCCACGGCGAGCGGGATGCCGCGGAAGTCGTCCAGCGACCTCAGGAAGCCGCGCGAGCGCAGCATGTACTCCGTCTCGGCCATCTCGACGACCGAGCCGCCCGATGACTGGTTGGCCTTCTGCAGCGCCTGCGCGACCTGGGACTGCGTGATGCCGAGGGCGCGCATGCGGTCCGGGTCCAGCACGACCTGGTACTGGCGCACCATGCCGCCGATGCTGGCCACCTCGGCCACGTCGGGCACGGTCTTGAGCTCGAACTTCAGGAACCAGTCGTTCAAGGCCCGCAGCTGGCCGATGTCGGTGTTGCCCGTGCGGTCGACCAGCGCGTATTCATAGACCCAGCCGACGCCCGTGGCATCGGGGCCGAGGGCGGCGGTCGCGCCGGCAGGCAGGCGGCTCTGCACCTGGTTCAGCGACTCGACCACCCGCGAGCGGGCCCAGTAGGGATCGGTCCTGTCGTCGAACAGGATGTAGACGAAGGAGTCGCCGAAGAAGGAGTAGCCGCGGACGGTCCTGGCGCCCGGCACGCTGAGCAGGGTCGTCGTCAGCGGATAGGTCACGAGGTCTTCGACGACCTGCGGCGGCTTGCCGGGGTAGCTCGTGCGCACGATGACCTGCACGTCGCTGAGGTCGGGCAGCGCGTCGACCGGCGTGCGCGCCGCCGACCACAGGCCCGCGGCCGCGAGCAAGACCGCGGCGGCCAGCACCAGGAAGCGGTTGGCGATGGACCGGCGGATCAGCGCGGCGATCACCGGGCACCTCCCGCCGATGCCGGCTGCGCGGCGGCCATGGCGCCCAGCACCGACTTCAGCCTGGCCTCGGAGTCGACGAGGAACTGGCCGCTGACGACGACCTGGTCGCCATCGGCCAGCCCGGCCAGCACCTCCAGCTGCTCGCCCAGGTCGGCGCCCAGCGTCAGCTCGCGCGGCGCGAACGCACCGTCACCCTGGCGCACGATGGCCACGGCGCGGGTGCCGGTGCGGATGACGGCTTCGGCGGGCACGACCAGGCGGCGGCTCGACGCCCCGGCGACCTGGAGCCGCAGCAGCATGCCGGGCACCAGCCGGCCGCCGCGGTTGTCGACCTCGAAGCGGGCCTGCAGCGTGCGCGTGCCGGCGCTGACCTGGGGCAGGATTTCCTGCAGCTCGCCGGCAAAGGCCTGCGACGCATCGGCCTGCAGCACCGCCTTGACCTTCTGGCCGCGCTGCAGCCGCGCCGCCTGCGCCTCGGGCACCTCGGCCACCGCCCAGACCTTGTCCAGCCCGGCGATGCGGAACAGCGTCATGCCCGGCGCGACCTGCACGCCCTCGCGGACACCGAGCTCGGCGACCACGCCGCCCGCCGGTGCCGTCAGCGTGAAGCGCGGCTGAGCCGTGCCGGTTTCCTCGCTCAGGCGCACGAGCCCGTCGGGGATGGACAGCGCGCGCATGCGCTCCCGCGCCGCCGCGACGATGTCCGGCGCCGCGCCGGCCTGCTTCAGCGCCAGCAGCTCGTTCTGCGGCGCCAGCCATTCGGGCGCAAAGATGGTGGCCAGGGCCTGCCCCTTGCGGACCCGCTCCATCGTCGCGCGCACGGCCAGATGCTCGACATAGCCGGCCACGCGCGACTGCACGGCGACGCCGAGGCGCTCGTCGAACTGCACCGTGCCAACGGCATCGAAGGAGGAGCCCACGTCGGCCTGCCGGACCGTCGCGGTGCGGATGCCCAGGTTCTGCTGCACGGCCGGGCTGATGCCGACGCCGCCGTCCGTGGCTTCGTCCGCATAGACGGGCACGAGCTGCATGTCCATGAAGGGCGACTTGCCGGGCCTGTCGAAGCGCGGGCCGGGCACCATGGGGTCGCGCCAGTACAGCGGCTTGCGTTCGGCCGCGGAGGCGGCCGGCGCGGTGGCGGCGATGGCGGGCTCGCGATGCTCGCTGGCGCGGCCGGCCAGGAAGCCGCCGGCCGCGACAAGGGCGCCGGCGGCGGCCAGCGCGAGGGTGGTGGTGATGCGCTTCACTGGGCGCCTCCTTCGGGAATCGGCTTGAAGCTCAGCTGGGCCTGGGCGCGCGCGAGGTCGCGCTGCAGCGACAGCAGCTTGCGCTGGGCCTCGACCTCGGCGTGCCGGGCTTCGAACAGCGCGGCCAGCGGCAGCTGGTTGGCGCGGTAGGCGGCCAGGGCCGCGGCGGTGCGCTGCTGCGCGGGCGTGGCGACGGCGGCGCCGTAGCGGTCGATGCGCTGCTGCAGGCGGGCGGCGTCGCTGGCCAGGGCCTGGTAGTCGGCGCCGGCGACGCGGGCCGCCTCGGCCAGCTCGGCCTCGGCCTTGTCCACGAGCGCCAGCCGGGCCGCCGTCTCGCGGTCCTGGCGCCGGCTCGGCGCGACCTGCAGCGGGATGCTCACGCCGAAGGACACAAGATCGGAGTAGCCGCTGCGCTGGCCGTAGGAAACCTCCCAGGTCCAGTTCGGCCTGCGTTCGCTGGCGGCCACGGCGGCGCCGCGGCGCGCCAGCTCCAGCTCGCGCTGCAAGGCCAGGACCGCCGGGTGCGCGGCCAGATAGTCCGGCTCGGTGGGCGGGTGCAGCACCGGCGCTGCGGCCAGGGACTCGGGCAGGAAGCCCACCCAGCGCTGCACGCCGACCAGGGCGCTGGCCTGCAGCTGGCGGGCTTCGTCGCTGTCGTCCTCGGCGACGCCGCGGGCCGCCGCGAGCTGCAGCACTTCGGCGCTTCCGCCCGCGGCGGCGGCCAGGCGCGCCCGTGCGGTTTCCAGCGCTTCGAGCAGGTGGTGCTCGGTCTGCACCGTGAGCTTGAGCGCCTCGCCGGCATACCAGGCGTCGACATAGGCCAGCGCGACCTGCAGGCGCGCCTCGGCTTCGGCCGCGCGGCCCTGCACGGCCTCGCGCTCGGCCAGCGCCCAGGCAGCGCCTTCGCGCGCGGCGCGCTTCTCGGCCGGCAGCCATTCCTGGCTGAGGCCGATGCGCTTCATCGTCATCGACTCGCGCGTCGTGCTGAAGCGGTCGGCGCCGGTCACCGGCAGGTTGTCGACGCCGACGCGCAGCATCGGGTCGGGTAGCTGGCCGGCGGCCCGCGCGGCCTCGCCGGCGCTCGCCGCGGCCGCACGGCCCGCGTGCGCCGCCTCGGAGCGCTGGACGGCGAGGCTCAGCGCCTGGTCGAAGGACAGGGGGGCTGCCGCGGCGAGTGCAGGCACAGCGGCGGCAACTAGGGCGGCAGCCAGGGCGGCGGCACGCAGTGTTCGGAATGACATGGGGGCTCCGGGACGAACATGGGCCTTGCTGGCGGGCATGCCGCGCCAGCGCGGTTCAGTCGACGGAGCGGGTCAGACGCGCAGCCTGAGCGTGGACAGGAAGAGCGGGTCCGGCGGCGGCCGGACTTCGGCAGCGGCGGCCGTCGGCATGGCGCGTGCTGCGTCGGCCACGGACGCCAAGGGCAGCACGAGCATCTGGACGAGGGCCGGCTGCGACGCCACCGGCAGCTTCACCGCCTCGAAGGTCTGGCCCGGGTCGGCCGCGTGCTGGTGGCAGAGCGCGGGTTGCTGCGAGTCCATGCCGTCGCAGGGCATGCCGGCCATCGTCATGGCATCTGCCCGCTGCGGGCAGACATAGGCCGCCAGCGCCAGCTGCGAGAACAGCAGCGACAGCACCACGAGCAGCGTGGTGGTCAGGCGATGGCGGCGGCGGTGCGACATGGGCGCGTCGAGTCTAGTGCCGAGAGGCGGTCCTAGCCTTGACTCGCCTCAATGGCCGTCACCGTGAAGGCGCCGTTCAGCCGTTCGACGGTGAACCTGACCTTGTCGCCTTCCTTCAGCCCGTCCAGCAGCTTCGGGTCCGCCACCTTGAAGACCATGGTCATGGCGGGCATGCCCAGGTTGTCGAGCGGCCCGTGGCGCAGAGTCAGCTTGCCCTGCGCGCGGTCGATCTTGCGGACTTCGCCTTCGCTCTGCGGGGCGGCGGCCGTGGCCGTGGCGTTGGCGACCGGGGCCGTCTGCGCCTGCGCGTGGGCGGCCAGGGCCAGCGCGGCGGCGGCCAGCATTTGCGTGAGCTTGTTCATGTGTCGATTCCTTGGCTTCATTTCACGGTCAGCCGGCCGACCATGCCGGCCTCGAAATGGCCGGGCTGCAGGCAGGCGAACTGAAATTCGCCGGCCTTCGTGAACTGCCAGACGATCTCGCCGCGCCGGCCGGGCTTGACGTGAGCCATGTTCGGGTCGGCGTGCTCCATGTCCGGGAACTTCCTCATCAGCTCGGCATGCGCCGCCAGGGCCTCGCGGGTGCCGAGCACCATCTCGTGCAGCACCTGGCCGCCGTTGTGGACGATGAACCTGACGGTCTCGCCGCGCCTGACGGCGAGGTCGGCCGGCGTGAAGCGCATGTTGTCCGCCATGTCGACCTTGATGGTGCGCGTGACCTTCTTCGGGTCGCCCTCCTGGCCGAAGTCGGTGACCTCCACCTTGGCGGCGTCGAACTTGTGCGGCTTGGCATGTTCTTCGTCGCCGTGGGCGAAGGCGGTGGAGGCGGCGGCGAGCAGCGCGGCCAGCGTGAATGCCTGCAGTGTCTTCATAGAGGCTCCTTCAATGGCCGTGGTCGCCGCCGGGCTTGCGGACCTGCAGCGTGCCGGCGTCGCCGGCCGGTGCCGCCGCGCGGGTGGGCTCGGGCGTCTCGGCCGTGTATTCGCTGGTGAGCGTCCCGGCCGGATGCCTGTAGGGACCGGGGTCGCCGTAGTCGCCGCGCTTGAGGTCGTCGCGCACCTTGACGACGCTGAACATGCCGCCCATGCCCACGGGGCCGAAGGGGCCGGTGCCGGTCATCATCGGCAGCGTGTTGTCCGGCAGGGGCATCTCCATCTCGGCCATGTCGTGCATGCCCTTGTCGCCCATGGCCATGTAGTCGGGGATCAGCTTCGCGATCTTGCGGGCGACGTCCGCGTGCTCGACGCCGATCATGGTCGGCACGCCGTGGCCCATCGCGTTCATCGTGTGGTGGCTCTTGTGGCAGTGGATGGCCCAGTCGCCGGCCAGGGCGTCGAACTCGAAGGCCCGCATCTGCCCCACTGCGACGTCCGTCGTGACCTCGGGCCAGCGGGCGCTCTTCGGGACCCAGCCGCCGTCGGTGCCCGTCACCTCGAAGTGCGGCCCGTGCATGTGGATGGGGTGGTTGGTCATCGTCAGATTGCCGACGCGGATGCGCACGCGCTCGCCGGTGCGGGCGACGAAGGGGGCTATGCCCGGGAAGGCGCGGCTGTTCCAGGTCCACAGGTTGAAGTCCAGCATCGTGTTCACGCGCGGCGTGGCGCTGCCGGGCTCGATGTCGTAGGCGTTCAGGATGAAGCCGTAGTCGCGGTCGACGCGGTACTGGCGCGGGTCCCGGGGGTGGATGATGAACAGGCCCATCATGCCCATCGCCATCTGCACCATCTCGTCGGCATGCGGGTGGTACATATGCGTGCCCGGCCGCTGCAGCACGAACTCGTACATGAAGGTCTTGCCGACCGCGATGGGCGGCTGGGTCAGGCCGGTGACGCCGTCCATGCCCGACGGCAGCAGCACGCCGTGCCAGTGCACGCTGGTGACCTCGGGCAGCTTGTTGGTCACGAAGATGCGGATGCGGTCGCCCTCGACGGCCTCGATGGTGGGGCCGGGGCTGGAGCAGTTGTAGCCCCAGAGCCTGGCCTTCATGCCCGGCGCGATCTCGCGCACGACCGGCTCGGCGACGAGGTGGAACTCCTTGACGCCGTCCTTCATGCGCCAGGGCAGGGACCATCCGTTGAGCGTGACCAGCGGGTTGAAGGGGCGGCCATTGGGCGGCGACGGTGGCACCAGGGTTTCGGCCGAGGTCTGGATGGCGGCCTCGGGCAGCGAGGCGGCGCCGACGCGGCTGACCGCGGCCGCGCCGAGGAAGCTGGCGCCCGCCGTCTTGAAGAAGCTTCTGCGGTTGCTCATGTCGGAATCCTTCAGCGGGTGGCCGGGTTGCCGCCGGGGGAGCGCCCTGTCAGCGCCGTCTGCAGGTTGGTCTCGGCCAGCCAGTAGTCGCGCTGGGCCTCGATGGCGGCGGTCACGGCGGCGACCTGGTCGCGCGCGTCGGCGAGCAGCTCGAACACGCTGGCCAGCATGCCGTTGTAGCGCAGCAGGTTCTCGTCGGAGATGCGCTTGCGCAGCGGCACGACCTCGTCGCGGTAGTGCCGGGCCAGGTCGTAGGCCGTGCGATAGGCCGAGTAGGACTCGCGCACCTCGGAGCGCGCGTTGACGGCGATCTCGGCCGTGCGGTGGACGGCCTGCATATAGACCGCCTCGGCGCGCGCCGTGCGGGCAGCGCCGAAGTCGAACAGCGGCAGCTCCAGCCGGACCTCGTAGCCATTGCTTCTCGGCTCGCCGGTCTGGCTCTTGTTGGTGTAGCCGGCCTCCAGCACGTTGACGAAGCGGGTGCTGCGGGTCAGCCCCAGCGACTTCGCCGTGGCTTCGGCGCTGCGCCGGGCCATCAGCAGGTCCAGGCGCTTGTCGACGGCGGTCTGCTCGGCGTCCCTGGGTTCGAACGGCGTCTGCGGCAGCTCGGGCAGATGCGCCGGGAGCTTGAAGGCCAGTTGCGCGCCCGACAGGCCGAGCGCCCGCACCAGCCGCTCCCGCTCGGCGACGGCCTGCTGCCGCGCGCGCGCCAGATTGGCCGTCGCATCGGCCTCGAAGGCCTGCTCGCGCATCTGGGCGAGCTTGCTGAAGTTGCCGGCCTGCAGCATGCGGCGCGCGAGCTCGCCGGACGCGTCGGCCGCGTCCTTGACCTGCTCGTAGTAGCCGACGAGGTCCTGCGCGGCCACCGCGCCGAAGAAGGCCCTGCTCGCCTCGGCGGCCACGCCGACGGCGTCGAAGGCGGCCTGGTATTGCGCCTGCTCGAACTGCCGCTGCGCGACCTGGCTGGCGGCGGGCAGCGCCAGCAGCCCGAGCAGATCGAACACCACCGAGCGGTCGATCTCCGTGGTGCTGTGGCCGGCCAGGCGGCCGAAGCCGATGCCGGGGTTGGCCAGCCGGCCAGCGCGCACGCGCTCGGCCTCGGCAATGCCGAGTTCGGCGAAGCTGGCCTGCAGGCCGCGGTTATTCAGCAGCGCGATCTCCACGGCGCTGTCCGCCGTGAGCGCCTGGCCGAGCAGTTCGGACACCCGCAGGCCAGCCGAGTCGACCTCGGCGGCCGAGCGCTGCAGGCTGACGGACTGGCCGATACGCTGCTGCGTCAGTTCGGAGACGCGGCCCGCGCCGCCGTCGGGGGTGAAGGCCGCGCAGCCGGCCAGCAGCAGGGCCGCCAGCGGGGCAAGCCTGGGAAATGGTGGGTTCATCGTTGGGACCATCCGGGTCATCGGCCCGGCAGCGCCGGGGCCGCAAGGCCTTCGCGCCGCCCTGGCGCGCGCGAGCCTGCATGGGCCTCCGGCGGAGGCCCGGCTGCGTCAGAGGGTTCGGGGCGGGCGTTCCTGGCCGTCCGACAGGAAGCTCGGTGCGGGCGCCGGGAACTCCGGGAACTTGACGGCCGGCAGGGCGGCCGGTTCGGGCAGCTTGGGTGCGGCGCCGGCCAGGGGGGTCAGGGCGCAGAACGCGGAGCACATATTGCACTTGTCCGGCGCGCCGTGGCCGTGGTCGTCGTGGTGGTCGGCGCCGGCATGGGCGTGCGCTGCCTGCATGCCCACGTCGTGATGGGCCTGCCCCTCGACCGGACACAGCATGGCCGCCGCCACCGCGCCCCGGAAGGGCAGCAGCAGGACCAGCAGCAGCAGCAAGCAGATTCGGACGGTCTTCACGGGTGGGCGCCACGCGGGCGCACTCGGGTCAGGCGGCGCATCCTAAACCTTGCGGCCGTGGCAAGGTCAAGCGGTGTCTGCCGCGTGCCGGCGCCGCTGCCCGCGGCCTATATTGGCCGCATGAAGACAAGCCCAGCCCTCGCAGCCGCCGCGCTGCTCGTGCTCGCGCAGCTCAGCGCTGCGGAGATGGTTCCGGTCCAGTGGGACGCCGCCGGCCGCTTCGGCCGCGAGCTGCCCGTGCCGCCCGGCAAGTTCGTCGAGGTCTGCGAGAAGCTGCCCGAGGGCGACAGCGTGGGCTGGTCGTTCGAGGCGGGCGGCCCGCTGGACTTCAACATCCATTTCCACGAGGGCAAGGAGGTCCGCTTCCCGGCCCGCAAGGCCCAGGTCGCCAGGGGCGAGGGCCGGCTGACGGCGGCCCGCAAGCAGGACTATTGCTGGATGTGGACGAACAAGGGCGCGGTGCCGCTGACGCTGCGCTTCCAGCTCGTCAAGGGTTGAGCTTGGTCCGCCCTGGACGCAGCCCCGCCGTCCTGCCGTGCGCGGCCTGGGGCAGGGCTGGCGCCTCCCTGGCCAGCGTGTCGATGATGGGGCAGTCGGGGCGGTCGTCGCCGTGGCAGCACTGCACGAGATGTTCGAGCGTGGCCTTCATCGCCTGCAGTTCCTTCAGCTTCTCGTCCAGCTCCAGGATGTGGGCCTGGGCCAGCGCGCGCACCTGCCGGCTGGGGCGCCGGCGGTTCTGCCACAGGCCCAGCAGCTCGCGGATCTGCTCGATGGAGAAGCCCAGGTCGCGGGACTGGCGGATGAAGCGCAGCGTGCCCACTTCCTTGTCGCTGTACTGCCGGTAGCCCGACGCGGTGCGCGCGGCCTCGGGGAAGAGGCCCACGCTCTCGTAGTGCCGGATCATCTTGGCCGACACGCCCGCGGCCTTGGCGGCTTCGCCGATGTTCATGCCTGCGCTCCCGTCGTCGTGCCTGGCTGCGCGGGCGTGTCGGACGCCGCCTGCCAGCGCCGCAGCGTCAGCGCGTTGGCGACGACGCTGACGCTGCTGAAGGCCATCGCCGCGCCGGCGATGACCGGGTTCAGCAGGCCCAGCGCGGCCAGCGGGATGCCCAGCACGTTGTAGCCGAAGGCCCAGAACAGGCCCTGCTTGATCTTGGAATAGGTGCGGCGCGAGACCTCCAGCGAGTCCGCCACCAGGCGTGGGTCGCCGCGCATCAGCGTGATGCCGGCGGTCTCGGTCGCGACGTCGGCGCCGCCGGCCATCGCATACGACACCGAGGCCGCCGCCAGCGCCGGGCCGTCGTTCAGGCCGTCGCCGACGAAGGCCACGACCTCGCCCGCGTCGCGCAGCCGCTGCACGGCGGCGGCCTTGTCGCCGGGCAGCACCTCGGCCTGCACTTCGTCGATGCCGAGCTGGGCCGCGATGGCCTGGGCCGCGCCGCGGTTGTCGCCGGTCAGCATGACGGTCTTGATGCCGAGCTCGCGCAGCCGCGCCACGCCCGCGCGGGCGCCGGGCTTGAGCGTGTCGCCAAAGGCCAGCAGGCCCAGCACGCGGCGTGCGTCGCCGTCGGCGGCCATCAGCCACGACACCGTGCGGCCTTCGCCTTCGAGCTGCCGGGCGGCCTGCTGCGCGGCGCCCGGGTCCAGCCCCAGTTCCTTCAGCAGCCGCGAGCTGCCCAGTGCCAGCTTCTCGCCGCCGACGATGCCCTCCACGCCGCGGCCGGGCAGGGCAGCGACCTGCCCGGCCTGCGGCACCTGCAGGCCGTCCTCGCGGGCCTTGTCCATGACGGCGACGGCGAGCGGATGGCTGCTGGACTGCTGCAGCGCCGCGGCCAGGGCCAGCATGTCCGTCGCACTGGCCGCGCCGACCGGCAGCACCGCCGCGAGCGACGGCTTGCCGACGGTCAGCGTGCCGGTCTTGTCGAAGGCGACGACGGTCACGGCATGGGCGAGCTCCAGCGCCTGCGCGTCCTTGATGAGGATGCCGTGGCGGGCCGCCACGCCGGTGCCGGCCATGATGGCCGTCGGCGTGGCCAGGCCCAGCGCGCAGGGGCAGGCGATGACGAGCACCGCCACCGCGTTGATGAGGGCCGTCTGCCAGTTGCCGGCCAACGCCAGCCAGGCCAGGAAGGTCAGCAGCGCGACGCCCAGCACGAAGGGCACGAAGACGGCGCTGACGCGGTCGACGACGCGCTGGATGGGCGCCTTGGCGGCCTGGGCGGACTCGACCATGCGGATGATGCGGGCCAGCGTCGTCTCGGCGCCGATGGCGGTCGTGCGCACGGCCAGCACGCCTTCGGCATTGATCGCGCCGCCGGTCACCTTGTCGCCGACGGACTTGGCCACCGGCAGGCTCTCGCCGGTGATCAGGGATTCGTCGACATGGCTGCGGCCCTCGACGATGGCGCCGTCCACGGCCACGCGGTCGCCGGCGCGGACGACGACGAGGTCGCCGACCTGCACCTGCTCCACGGGGATGTCGGCCTCCACGCCGTCGCGGCGCACGCGGGCCGTGGTTGGCCGCAGCGCGTTCAGCGCGCGGATGGCGTCGGTGGTCTGGTGCTTGGCGCGCTGCTCCAGCCATTTGCCCAGCAGCACCAGGCTGATGACGGCCGCCGAGGCCTCGAAATAGAGATGCGGCACGCCCTCGGCCAGCAGATAGACCGACAGCCCATAGGCCGCCGAGGTGCCCAGGGCCACCAGCAGGTCCATATTGCCCGTCCTGGCCAGCAGCGCCTTCCAGCCGGCGCGGTAGAAGCGCCAGCCCAGCCAGAACTGCACCGGCGTCGCGAGCGCGAGCTGCACCCAGCCGCCGAGCATCCAATGGATGTCGAAGAGCTGCAGCAGCATCGGCCCCAGCAGCGGCAGCGTCAGCGCGCCGCCGACCGCGACGGGCCACCAGTCGGGCAGGTGCGGAGCGGCCTGGGGTTGCGCATCCGCCGGCTCGCTGGCCGTGTAGCCCGCCTTGACGATGGCCGCCTTGAGCGCGGCGACGGGCACCGTCGACAGCGCGTGGATGGTCGCCCTCTCGGTGGCCAGGTTGACCGAGGCGCCGGTGACGCCGGGCACTTTGAGCAGGGCCTTCTCCACGCGGCCCGCGCAGGACGCGCAGCTCATGCCACCCACCAGCAGCACCGTCTCGGCCGTCGCGACCTCATAGCCCGCCTTGCGCACGGCGGCGGCCAGCGTGACCGTGCTGACCGAGCCGTCGGCGTCGACCGAGGCTTCCTCGGTGGCAAGGTTGACGCTGGCGGCCCGCACGCCGGGGACCGCCTTCAGCGTCTTCTCGACCCGCAGCACGCACGACGCGCAGCTCATGCCGGTCACACGGAGCCTGAAGCCTTGCGGGTCGGGGATTGCGGCGGTGCTCACGGTTTGCATGCGCGCATCATCAGGCTTCCAACGATGGCAAGGTCAACATATTGACGGATTTATCGGACATGGCTGAAGGACCCATGTGCCGGCGCTGTTGACATTCCAACAGTGGGAGGCTGGAAATTCATGCCATCGACAACCCGTCCCCAGGAGGACAGCATGATTGACTTCGAAGTCAGAGACATGAGCTGCGGCCACTGCGTCGGCGCCATCACCCAGGCGCTGAAGGCCGTGGACGGGGATGCCGAGGTGCAGATCGACCTCGGCACGCACCGCGTGCAGGTGGAGGCCGGCAGTGCCAGCGCGCAGGAACTGGCCGAGGCCATCAGGGAGGCGGGCTACACGCCGGTGCCTGCCGCCGCCGCTGCGCCCGCCGGCGCCCGGGCCGCGAAGTCCTGCTGCGGTTGCTGCCGCTGAGACGTGGCGGCCGGGTGATCTTGCGTTGATGTGCGTCAAACCGTCCGGCCCGGCCAAGCGCGATGCTTTCATCAAAGGAGTTGACCATGCGTTTCATTCCCTCTTGCCTCGTCGTGGCTTCGCTGTCCGGTGCCGCCCTGGCCCAGCAGGCAGTGCCGGACGCGGATCACGCGGCCCATCACCCGGCCGGCGCTTCGGCGCCTGCCGCCGTGGCGAAGAAGGTTGCGGCCAGGCCCAAGGCCCAGGTGGCCGCACCCGCTTCCGCCGCGTCCGCCGGCATGGGCATGAGCGCCGACATGCGCAAGATGCACGACGAGGCGCACAAGCCGGGCGGCATGCATGAGCAGATGCACGGCAAGGACGCCAAGACGATGATGGGCGGGGTCATGCCCGCGATGCCCGCGGCGTCGCCCGCCAGCAGATAGCCGCATGGGGTGAGCCATGGATAACGACCATCGGGACATGCCGTCGTTCTGGCGCTCGCCCGCCGGGCTCGCCCTGCTGGTGGCGTTGGCGGTCATGGGCTTCTATCTGCTGACCGAGCACACGGCCCATGTCTTCGGGGTGCTGCCCTATCTGCTGCTGTTCGCCTGCCCGCTGATGCATCTGTTCATGCATCACGGCCATGGCCGCCACGGTCACGGGAGCGACGACGATGAACAGCGCCGGCAATGATTACGGCCTCTGGGGGCTGGCGGCACTCAACGCCATCATCTTCATCGGCTTTGCCTACAGCTTCTTCAAGCCGGCCAGGCTGCGTGACTGGCGCAGTTTCGGCGCCTACAGCGCGTTCATCGTGGCGCTGTTCGCGGAGATGTACGGCTTCCCGCTGACCATCTACCTGCTGTCGGGCTGGCTGGGTTCGCGCTTTCCGGGCGTGAACCTGTACGGGCATGAGGCCGGCCACCTGTGGTGGCTGATGACGGGGCGGCACGGCAACCCGCATTTCGGCCTGCTCCACATGCTGAGCCTCGTGTTCATCTTCGGCGGCTTCACGCTGCTGTCGCGGGCCTGGCATGTGCTGTATCACGCGCAGCGCCGCCACGGCCTGGCCACGGCCGGCCCCTACAGGCATGTGCGGCATCCGCAATACATCGGCTTTGTCGCCATCATGTTCGGCTTCCTGCTGCAGTGGCCGACGCTGCTGACGCTGGCCATGTTCCCGGTGCTGGTGGCGATGTATGTCAGGCTGGCCATCGCCGAGGAGGGCGAGTCCGAGAAGGACTTCGGCCAGGCCTGGCGCGACTATGCGGCGTTGACCCCGCGCTTCATCCCCCGCCTGTCCGGCGCAGGCGCGGTCGGTGGCCGCTGACGATGTCCTTGCCCGGCCGGGCATGGCCTGCCCGGGCTTGACCTTCCAACGAGGGCAAGGGCCAGACTGAAAACAAGAACAGGAGAGCAGGATGCCCGGCCACGAACACCACACGGCCTCCGGCCACATGCCGGCGGGCAGCCATCCGATGCCGGACGGCAGCGTCATGGCGGGTCATGCCCACGCCCACGCTGCCCACGCCGCCCATGCACTGCATGCCGCACACGCGCCGGGCCAGGGCCAGGTTGAATACACCTGCCCGATGCACCCGCAGGTGCGGCAGATGGGGCCGGGCAACTGCCCCATCTGCGGCATGGCGCTGGAGCCGCTGCTGGCGACCGCCGAGACGGGCGAGAGCCCCGAACTGCGCGACATGACGCGCAGGTTCCGGGTGGGCTTGGTGCTGACTGCGCCGGTGTTCGGGCTCGAAATGGGCGGCCATGCCTTCGACCTCCACCATCTCCTCGCCCCGCAGGCCTCGAACTGGGTGCAGTTGCTGCTGGGCACACCCGTCGTGCTCTGGGCCGGCTGGCCTTTCTTCACGCGTGCGGCGGCGTCGGTGCGCAACCGCAGCCTCAATATGTTCAGCCTCATCGCGCTGGGCACGGGCGCGGCCTGGCTGTACAGCATCGTTGCGACGCTGGCGCCTGGCCTGTTCCCGGTCGCGTTGCGAGGGCAGGGAGGGGCGGTGGCGGTGTATTTCGAGGCCGCGGCCGTCATCACGGTATTGGTGCTGCTGGGTCAGGTGCTCGAACTGCGGGCGCGGGAGAAGACCTCGGGCGCCATCAAGGCCCTGCTCGGGCTGGCGCCCAAGACGGCCGTGAGGCTGAGGCCCGATGGCAGGGACGAGATCCTGCCGGTGGAGGCCATCCAGGTCGGCGACCTGTTGCGCGTGCGCCCCGGCGAGAAGGTGCCGGTCGATGGCGAACTCACCGAGGGCCGGGGCAATGTCGACGAGTCGATGGTGACGGGCGAGCCCATGCCCGTCGCCAAGGCCTTGGGTTCCAGCGTCACGGCCGGCACGCTGAACCAGACCGGGGGCTTCGTGATGCGGGCCGAGAAGGTCGGCGCGGATACCCTGCTCGCGCAGATCGTCCACATGGTGGCCGCCGCGCAGCGCAGCCGCGCGCCCATCCAGCGCATGGCCGACCAGGTGGCCGGCTGGTTCGTGCCCGCGGTCATCCTCGTCGCGGTGCTGAGCTTCGCCGCCTGGCTGGCCTGGGGGCCGTCGCCGGCCTTCAGCTATGCGCTGGTCGCAGCGGTGTCCGTGCTGATCATTGCCTGCCCCTGCGCGCTGGGCCTGGCGACGCCGATGTCCATCATGGTCGGCGTCGGCAAGGGGGCCCAGCATGGCGTGTTGATCCGCGATGCCGAGGCGCTGGAGAAGATGGAGAAGGTCGACACGCTGGTGGTCGACAAGACCGGCACGCTGACCGAGGGGCGGCCCAAGGTGGTCCATGTGGAGCCGGCCGGCGGCTTCGCGGCCGGGCAGGTGCTGCAGAAGCTGGCCAGCGTCGAGCGCGCCAGCGAGCACCCGCTGGCCATGGCCATCGTGGCGGACGCCCAGGACCGCGGGTTGCCGCTGTCGCCGGTGGCGGACTTCGATTCGCCGCTCGGCAAGGGTGTCGTCGGCGTGGTCGACGGCCAGGCCGTCGTGTCGGGCAGCGCCAGGTTCCTGGCCGAGCAGGGCATAGAGACCGCCAGCCTTGCGCTGCCCGCGGAGCAGCAGCGGGCCAGGGCGGCCACGGTCATCTTCGTCGGCGTCGGCGGGCGCCTGGCCGGCTTCGTGGCCATCGCCGACCCCGTCAAGCCGACGACGCCACACGCCCTGCAGGCCCTGCGGGCGGCAGGCGTGCGCGTCGTGATGCTGACCGGAGACGGCCGGACCACGGCCGAGGCCGTGGGGCGCGAACTGGGCATTGCCGACGTCGTGGCGGAGGTCTTCCCCGAAGACAAGGCGGCCGTCGTGAAGCGGCTGCAAGCCGAAGGCCGCGTCGTGGCGATGGCCGGCGACGGCGTCAACGATGCGCCGGCCCTGGCCCAGGCCCATGTCGGCATCGCGATGGGCACCGGCACCGATGTGGCGATGGAGAGCGCCGGCATCACGCTGCTCAAGGGCGATCTGCTGGGCATCGTGCGGGCGCGCACGCTGTCGCGCGCGACGATGCGCAACATCCGCCAGAACCTCTTCCTCAGCTTTGCCTACAACGTCGCCGGCGTGCCGCTGGCGGCCGGACTGCTCTATCCCTTCTTCGGCGTGCTGCTGTCGCCCGTGGTGGCGGCGGCGGCGATGGCGCTGTCGTCGATCAGCGTCATCGGCAATGCGTTACGGCTGCGTGGCGCTCGCGTGGAATGAGCCCCTGATCCGCCTGGGCGCCGGATGCCGGCCATTCGGACGCGCCGGCCCTGCACGACGCGGCTCAAGCCAGCCCGCGCAGGCCCTGCCAGCCGACGTAGAGGCCGACGAGCACGATGAGGGCGCCCGAGAAATAGGGCGCCTTGCGCGCGAACTCGCCGAAGCCGCTCCAGCGCCTGGACACATGCTTGACGCTGAGCGCCGCCATCGCGCCCGACGCGACCATGGTCGCGGCCAGGCCGATGCTGAAGCACAGCACCAGGGCCGCGCCCAGCGTGAACTGCTTGAGCTGCAGGCACAGCAGCAGCACCGTGATCGAGGCCGGGCAGGGGATCAGGCCGCCGGTCAGGCCGAAGACGATGATCTGGCCCGTCGTCACCTGGCGGTTGGCGAAGCGGCGCTTGATGTCGTTGGCATGGGCGCGTTCGTGGGCGTCCTGGTATTCGAGGTCGCCGACCTCCAGGCCGTCATGGGTGTGGCCGTGGTCGTGCTCGCTGAAGCTCAGGTCGTAGTCGTGGCTGTGGCCTGCATGGCCCAGGCTCAGCCGCAGCTCGAATTCATGCGGCTCGGGAATCTCGTCGACCGACTCCAGGAAGCCCTCCCGGGCCGCGAAGCGGAAAGCCTGCGTGGTGCCGTCGGGCCGCGTGGTCGTGACCTCGACGTCGCCGGCCGCCCAGGCATGGCCTTTCTCGGTGCGCAGCCGGAAGCGCGGCGGCACGCCGGTCTCGAAGATCTCCAGCGCGACGACGCCATGCCCGGTGTCCACGCGCTGCGGGCCGTCATGCGCGTGGTCGTGATCGTGGCTCTGCTGGTCGTGCCAGGTCCGCCACAGCATCCAGGCCGCCACGCCGATGATCAGCAGGCCGGACGCAAGCTGGAAATAGGGCTCGCTGGCCTCGACGTTCCAGTTGCGCCCGAAGTAGAGCCCGGCCAGCGCCACCAGCCAGACCACCGCCGTGTGCGACAGCGTGGCCGACAGGCCCAGCAGCACCGCCTGGGTCAGCGTGCCGCGGATGGCGATGATGAAAGCGGCCATCATCGTCTTGGAATGCCCCGGCTCCAGGCCGTGCAGCGCGCCCAGCAGGATGGCGCTGGGGACGAAGAGCCAGGCATTGCCTTGCTGAAGAAGTGCTGCGAAATCGGTCATTGCATGGCGCCCGAGGGTAGGTTTTCAGGTACTCTACCCCAGTACCATGACCAAGGCTGAAACATGACCCATACCGTCCATGGCCAGAAGAGCCTGCTGGCCCGGGTGCGTCGCATCAAGGGCCAGGCCGATGCGTTGGAGCGGCTGATCGAGGCCGGCCAGGATCTGGACTGTGGCAAGGTGCTGCAGCAGATCGCCGCCATCCGCGGCGCCGTGGCGGGCCTGATGGCCGAGGTGCTGGAAGGCCATCTGCGCGAACATGTGGCGGCCGAGAACCTCACGACCGAGCAGCGGCATGAAGAGATCGAAGAAGTCGTTGCCGTGCTGCGCACCTATCTGAAGTAGGCCCGGCATGGTGGCGCGTCAACCCAAGGACTTCGTCGACGACCCCGACATCGGCCCCGTGCTGCCGCCCGACGAGCCATTGTGGAGCCATGGCTTCGACACGGCGCTGGGCCGCTGCGGCGTGGTCTGGAGCGGGCAGGGCATCGTCGCCTCGGTGCTGCCCGAGGCGACGCCGGCACGGCTGCGGCGCCGCCACCCGACGGCCTGGCCGGTGGCCGAGCTGCCGCCGGACATCGCCCGCGTCGTGGAGGGCATACGCGCGCTGCTGGCCGGCGAGGCGCACGACCTGAGCGGCGTCGTCCTCGACGAGCGCGGCATCCCGGAGTTCCGCCGCCAGGTGCATGCGCTGACGCGTGCGATCCCGCCCGGCCAGACCCGCACCTATGGCGAGATCGCCGCGGCCCTGGGCCAGCCCGGCGCCGCGCGCGCCGTGGGCCGGGCCGAGGGCGAGAACCCGTTTCCGCCCATCGTGCCCTGCCACCGCGTGATGGGCGCGGGCGGCGAGCCCACGGGCTTCTCGGCGCCCGGCGGCATCGAGACCAAGCGGCGCATGCTGCTGATCGAGGCGCGTGCCGCCGGCCAGCTCGCGGGCGACCAGCAGGCCTTGTTCTGACGCCCCGACAATCGGCGCATGTCCTTCGCATCCCTGGGCCTCGCGCCCGCCCTGCTGCGCGCCGTGCGCGAACAGGGCTATCACGCGCCCACCGCCGTGCAGTCGGCCGCGCTGCCGCCGGCCCTGGCCGGCCACGACCTGCTGGCCCTGGCCCAGACGGGCTCGGGCAAGACCGCGGCCTTCGCGCTGCCGCTGCTGCAGCGCCTGGTCGCGTCGCTGCCGCGGCCCGGGCCGCGGGCACTGGTGCTGGCGCCGACGCGCGAGCTGGCCGCGCAGACGGCCGAGCTGCTGCGCGAACTGGCGGCCCTGCTGATGCACCGGCCGAGGGTCGCGCTGGCCTTCGGCGGCGTGTCCATCAACCCGCAGCTGATGGCGCTGCGCGGCGGCTGCGACGTGATGGTGGCCACGCCGGGCCGGCTGCTGGACCTGCTGGATCACAACGGCCTGACGCTGGCCGGCGTCGAGACCCTGGTGCTGGACGAGGCCGACCGCCTGCTGGCCGCCGGCTTCGCCGACGAGCTGCAGCGCCTGCTCGGCCAGCTGCCCGCCCGCCGCCAGACCCTGCTGTTCTCGGCCACCTGCCCGCCGGCCGTGGAGGCGCTGGCCGCGCAGCTGCTGCGCGAGCCGGTGCGCATCCGCATCGAGGAGGCGCCGCCGCAGATCGCGCAGCGCGCCATCCAGCTCGACCGTGGCCAGCGCCTGCCGGCGTTGCGGCAGTTGCTGAAGAGCGAGGGCTGGGGGCGCACCCTGGTCTTCGTGGCCAGCCGCTACACGGCCGAGCTGGTGTCGGACAAGCTCTTCGCCCACGGCTTCAAGGCCGGCCTGCTGCACGGCGAGCTGAGTCAGGGCGCGCGCCGCGACGTGCTGGCGGCGCTGAAGGCGGGCACGGTCGAGGTGCTGGTGGCCACCGACGTGGCCGCGCGCGGCCTGCACGTCGACGCGCTGGACGCCGTCGTCAACTACGAGCTGCCCCGCTCCGCGGCCGACTACACCCACCGCATCGGCCGCACCGGCCGCGCGGGCGCCAACGGCACGGCCGTCAGCTTCATCTGCGCGGACAGCGCCGAGAACGCCGAGAGCCATTTCCGGCTGATCGAGAAGCGCCAGGGCCAGCGCGTGCCGCGCGAGCGCCTGGACGGCTTCGAGCCCCGCGCGGTGGCGACCGAGGCCCAGGCCACGGGCGGCATCAAGAGCACGACGCGCAAGAGCAGGAAGGACAAGCTGCGCGAGGCCGCGGCGAAGGCCGCGAATCACGGGCCTGCCAACGCAAATTCCTGCTGAATCAGACGCCTGGAGCCGCCGGAAAACGGGCCTCGCGGGCTGAAGGCCCACAGCAGAGGCTGCAGCGTGCCAGGGCTTGCCGACGCATGGTTGGCGGCCCCGACGCGAGAACCCGGCCCATGCTTTGCGGCTGCCGTTCATGGCGGCATTGGGGCGACCGCTCGCGGCCCCCCGCTTCCTGTGGATCCCGCGGCAGCACCGTTGCGACCCCCTCGGGGGAGGTGTATAAAACCCGGCAACACGACCCAGTCTCACGTACGTGAGTCACAGGAGGTTGCGGTGGAGCCTCGCGTTCATGGGCTGTTGCCAAACGTCGAAAGTACGCGCAACGCCGGCAAGGCTTTGCCGCTCGCGCTGGCCGTGCTCGGGCAGACGCCCATCCCGGCGCGTGACGTGACCGATGTGCATGCGGCCGAGGTGCGGCAATCGCCAGATGTTCCCGGTGGCGCAGAGCCCGTGTGGACCGGCATCTCATTCCCCCGCGGGAGCTTGAAACGTGGCGGGGCGCGAAAGCGTGCGGCAGGTCTCGCGTCCCGCGGCCCGCCTTGAAGGTGAGAAACGGGGCATCCCCGCCGTCCCGCAAAGGCCGGGCGTCCAAGAAGAAGGAGGCAGTCATGGAGCTTCAATTGCAATCCCGCCGCTGGGCGTGGCGTGCGTTCGACGGGTCGGCCGCTGCCGTGGCCGGCCTCGCCGCCGGTGCCGTGCTGATGGTGCTCGACCTGTGCTGGCCGCTGACCTTCGGTGACGGCAACCCGTGGGCCACATCGCACAAGGTCGCGGCGCTGGTGCTGGGCCAGCAGGTGCTGCAGTCATCGGCGTTCGACGTCGGCGTCGTCGCCACGGCACTGCTGATCCACTACACGCTGGGCGTCCTTTCGGGCCTCGTCATCGGCCTCGCGATCGCCGCGATGCGCTGGGAGGCCAGTCTCGCAATGACGCAGGTCGTCGGCTACGTGTTCGGCGTCGTCGTCTACTTCGTCAACTTCTACGTGCTGGCATCGCTGTTCCCATGGTTCGAGGAACTGCGCGGCGAGGCCACCTTCCTCGGGCAGCTCGCGTTCGGTGTCAGCGCCGCGCTGGTCTACCGCAAGCTGAACCGCGCGGCGGCGGCGACCTAGAGCGCCTGCCGCCCGGACCGACCCGCCCATCACGAGGAGCAGCCGCCCATGTGGATGGTCATCACCCTGCTCGCCATCGTCTTCGGCTCGCTGTTGTTCCACTTCCTCAGCCCGTGGTGGACCACGGCGCTGGCGTCGAACTGGAAGCAGATGGACGACACGCTGACGATCACCCTCGTCATCACCGGCATCTTCTTCGTCGTCATCAACCTGTTCGTCGTCTACTGCCTGCTGCGCTTTCGCCATCGCGCCGGCCGGCGCGCCGCCTACCAGCCCGAGAACAGGCGCCTCGAGCGCTGGCTGATAGCCGTCACGTCGCTCGGCATCGCCGCGCTGCTGGCGCCGGGATTGAAGGTCTACGCGAGCTATGTGGATCCGCCGCCCGGCGCGCTGGTGCTCGAGGTGGTCGGCCAGCAATGGCAGTGGCGCTACCGCTTCATCGGCGCCGCCGGGAAGCTCGGCGCCAGCGATGCCCGCTTCGTCAACGGCGCCAACCCGCTCGGGCTCGATCCCGATGACGCGGCGGCGCGCGCCAACATCATCATCACCGGCAACGAGGTCCATCTGCCGCTGAACCGGCCGGTCAAGGTGCTGGCGCGCTCGCACGATGTGCTGCACGACTTCTTCGTGCCGCCGATGCGCGCGCGCATGAACATCGTGCCCGGCCAGGTCAGCAGTTTCTGGTTCACGCCGACGGTCGCCGGGCGCTTCGAGGCGATGTGCGCCCAGCTCTGCGGCATCGGCCACCCGAACATGCGCGGCACCGTGGTGGTCGAGGACGAGGCGGCCTTCGAGGCCTGGCTGAGTGCGCAGCCGACCTTCGCCGCGACGCTGGCGCCGGCTGCGCCGGCCAATGTCGTCGCGGGCGACCTGGCGGCCCGCGGCAAGGCGCTGGCGCAGAGCAAGGGCTGCGTCGGCTGCCACTCGGTCGACGGCAGCACCATCGTCGGCCCGACCTGGAAGGGGCTGTTCGGCAAGACCGAGACCTTCATGGACGGCTCGACGGCGCTGATGGACGCGGCGGCGCTGAGGCAGAAGATCCGCGATCCGCAGTCGAGGACGGTCAAGGGCTTCCAGCCGCTGATGCCCAGGCTCGACGTCAAGGATGACGAGCTCGACGCGCTGGTGGCCTACATCCAGGCGACCCATTGACCGAGGAAATCCATGGCCCACCCAGCTGCCGACGACCACGACGACGCCCTGCACGAGCCGACGTCGTTCATCACCAAATACGTCTGGAGCCAGGACCACAAGGTCATCGCGGTCCAGTACGCGAGCACGGCCATCGTCGTGGGGCTGGTCGGCGTGATGCTGTCCAACCTGATGCGGCTGCAGATCGGCTTCCCCGGCCACTTCGCCTTCATCACGCCGGAGCGCTACTACCAGTTCGTCACGATGCACGGGATGATCATGGTGATCTACCTGCTGACGGCACTCTTCCTCGGCGGCTTCGGCAACTACCTGATCCCGCTGATGGTCGGCGCGCGGGACATGGTGTTCCCCTACATGAACATGCTGAGCTTCTGGGTCTATCTGCTGTCGGTCGTCGTGCTGATGGCGAGCTTCTTCGCGCCCGGCGGTCCCACCGGCGCGGGCTGGACGCTCTACCCGCCGCAGTCCATCCTGCCCGGCACGCCGGGGCACGACTGGGGCATCATCCTGATGCTCGTGTCGCTGCTGATCTTCATCGTCGCGACGACGATGGGCGGCCTCAACTACGTCACCACCGTGCTGCAGGCACGCTGCGAGGGCATGACGCTGCTGCGCATGCCGCTGTCGGTGTGGGGCATCTTCACGGCCACGGTGTTGGCGCTGCTGGCCTTCCCGGCGCTGTTCGTCAGCGGCGTCATGATGCTGCTGGACAAGACTTTGGGCACCAGCTTCTTCATGCCGGCCCTGGTATCCATGGGGCAGCTCACCGGCTACAAGGGCGGCAGCCCGCTGCTGTTCCAGCACCTGTTCTGGTTCTTCGGCCACCCCGAGGTCTACATCGTCGCGCTGCCGGCCTTCGGCATCGTGTCGGACCTCATCAGCGTGCATGCGCGCAAGGCCATCTTCGGCTACCGCATGATGGTCTGGGCCATCGTCGTCATCGGCGCCTTGAGCTTCGTCGTCTGGGCCCACCACATGTTCGTCAGCGGCATGAACCCGTGGTTCGGCTTCTTCTTCGCGACCAGCACGCTGATCATCGCGGTGCCCACCGCGATCAAGGTCTACAACTGGGTGCTGACGCTGTGGCGCGGCGACATACACCTGTCGGTGCCCATGCTGTTCACGCTGGCCTTCATGCTGACCTTCCTGTCCGGCGGGCTGACCGGCCTCTTCCTCGGCAACGTCAGCGTCGACATCCCGCTGTCGGGCACCTATTTCGTCGTGGCCCACTTCCACATGGTCATGGGCGTGGCGCCGCTGCTGGTGGTTTTCGGCGCCATCTACCACTGGTTCCCCAAGATCAGCGGCCGCATGCTGGACGACCGGCTCGGCCACCTGCACTTCTGGACCACCTTCATCGGCACCTACCTGATCTATTTCCCGATGCACTATCTCGGCGTGCTCGGCATGCCGCGGCGCTATTACAACTTCGACGGCTACCAGTTCATCCCGCCGTCGGCCCATCAGCTGAACGCCTTCATCACCGTCGTCGCGCTGGTCGTCGGTGCCGCGCAGCTGGTGTTCGTCTTCAACCTTGTGTGGAGCACCTTCCGCGGCCGCCGGGCCGACCCAAACCCGTGGTGCGCCGCGTCGCTGGAATGGTTCACGCCGCAGACGCCGCCGGCGCATGGCAACTGGGGGGCGCAGCTGCCGGCGGTGCATCGCTGGGCCTATGCCTACAGCGTGCCCGGTGCGGCCGAGGACTTCATTCCTCAGACCGCGCCGCTGGCGGCCGGGGGATTGGAGCCCGAGTCGCATGAGGGCCAAGGCGCCACCGTGTCGAAGGG
This sequence comes from Pelomonas aquatica, assembly GCF_026712205.1. Lineage (GTDB taxonomy): Bacteria > Pseudomonadota > Gammaproteobacteria > Burkholderiales > Burkholderiaceae_C > Pelomonas > Pelomonas aquatica. The sequence continues at coordinate 118,267 of NZ_JAPPUW010000009.1, read as the reverse complement.
GGCGCCCGCATGACCGCCGGCGTACTGAACTCGCCGTTGGCCTGGCCCTTGCGGCCGGGCGCTGCGCCAAGCGTCGGGCTGTGGGTCTTCATCGGCGTCGCGACGACGCTGTTCTCGCTGTTCGGCGCGGCCTATGTGATGCGGCTGAGCGCCAGCGATGCGGTCGCCATCGGCCTGCCCTGGCAGCTCTGGCTGAGCACCGCCTGGCTGCTGGCGGGCAGCGTGCTGCTGCAGCTTGCTGCATGGCGCGCGCGGCGCGGCGGGGCGGCGCAGGCGCCGCTGCTGGCCGGCGGTGCTTGCGCCCTGCTCTTCATGGCCTGCCAGGCCTGGGCCTGGCAGGCCCTGCTCGGCGCCAGGGTGTCGTTTACGGGCAACCCGGCGGGCAGCTTCTTCTACGTGCTGACGGCCCTGCATGGGCTGCATGTGGCCGGCGGGCTGCTGGCCTGGGCCTGGGTGCAGCGCGCGCCCGATCGCGCCGCCTGGCGCATTGCGCTGTGCGCACGCTACTGGCATTTCCTGCTGCTGGTCTGGATTGCGCTGTTCGTCGCCTTCAGCACCATCGATCCGGAGGTGGCCGCCCGGATCTGCGGCACCCGTTGACGAGGACCCAACGCCATGAGCGCCATCCCCTCCGCCGCCCCCTCGCAGGCCCCGCTCCCCGGCCTGCGCGGCCTGGTTGCCGACTGGTCTTCCGACCGCCAGGCCTTCCACGTCGCCTGGGGCAAGGTGATGATGTGGATCTTCCTGCTCAGCGACACCTTCATCTTCGGCAGCTTCCTGACCGGCTACATGACGGTGCGTGCGTCGACCACCGTGCCGTGGCCCAACCCGAGCGAGGTCTTCTCGCTGCGCATCGGCGGCGCCGAGCTGCCGCTGCTGCTGATCGCCATCATGACCTTCGTGCTGATCAGCAGCAGCGGCACGATGGCCATGGCCGTGAACTTCGCCTACCAGCGCAACCGCAGGAAGGCGGCGGCCCTGATGTTCGCGACCGCCGCGTTCGGCGTGATGTTCGTGTCCATGCAGGCCTTCGAGTGGACCAAGCTGATCGTCGACGAAGGCGTGCGGCCCTGGGGCAACCCCATGGGTGCGGCCCAGTTCGGCTCAAGCTTCTTCATGATCACCGGCTTCCATGGCCTGCACGTGTCGGCCGGCGTCATCTATCTCAGCGTCGTCGCGACACGGCTGCTGCGCGGCTTCTACGAGAAGCGCAGCAACTACCAGATCGTCGAGATCGCCGGTCTCTACTGGCACTTCGTCGACCTGGTCTGGGTCTTCATCTTCGCGGTCTTCTACCTCTGGTGAGGTGCAGCATGAACGCTCCCGGAACGCCCCAGCAACACCCGGTCGGCCTGTACCTGAAGGTCTGGCTGCTGCTCTTCGTGCTCAGCACGCTGTCCTATCTGGTCGACTACTTCCACGTCCAGGGTCTGCTGCGCTGGAGCCTGATCGTCATCCTGATGCTGCTCAAAGCCGGCCTCATCGTGGCCGTCTTCATGCACATGGCCTGGGAGCGGCTCGCGCTGATCTGCGCCATCCTGCTGCCGCCGCTGGCGCTGCTGGTGCTGGTCGGGCTGATGGCGTCCGAGGCCAACCACACGCTGGTCAGCCGGCTGTTGTTCTTCAAGTGATGCGGGGGCAGTGAGTCGACAATGGCCGCATCATGGGCATCGAGATCGAACGCAAATTCCTCGTCCGCGGCGACGGCTGGCGCCGGCAGGCCAGCGCGCAGACCCGCTTCAGCCAGGGCTATCTGAGCCGCGACCCGGCGCGCACGGTACGCGTGCGCATGGCCGGCGAGCAGGCCTTCCTGACCATCAAGGGCGCGACGACCGGCGCGACGCGGGCCGAGTTCGAATACCGCATCCCGGTCGCCGATGTCGAGCAATTGCTGACGATGTGCGACGGCCCCGTCGTCGAGAAGATCCGCCACCTGTGCCCGCATGAAGGCATGACCTGGGAGGTCGACGAGTTCCTGGACGCCAACGCCGGCCTCGTCGTCGCCGAGATCGAGCTGCAGTCCGAAGGCCAGGCCTTCGCAAGGCCGGCCTGGCTGGGCGCGGAGGTCACCGGCGATGCGCGCTACGTCAACGCCAATCTCGCCGTGAGGCCCTTCACGAACTGGTGACGGCGCCGGGGCTGGGGCGTCGCGATGCGTCCAGTCGCGCAGAGCCTGCGTAGAACCGGCAAGCCATGTCACACGCGGGCAATGCCTGCGGACGACGATGCATCCTGGCCGATCTCGTCGGCTGCCCAGCATTCTTCGCGTCAAGCCCGTGCCGCTCATCCTGTCATCGCTGCTGCATCGAACGCGCGCCGCCATCCTCGTGCTGCTGCTCGTCGTGCTGCCGCTGCAGAGCGTGGTGCAGTGGGTGGCCGGGGTTCAAGGGCATCGCCATCTGCACACCGGCGCGGCGCCGCAGGGCTCGGTGCTCGCCAGCCTCACCCAGCCGCTGCGCGCCGCGCTGGACCGCCTGCACGCGGCCCAGGATCCCCGGCTGCAGGGCCCCCGCCTCGGCTGGGTGGTCAGCAAAGGGCCGGCTGCCGGCATGCACGCCCACGGCGGCATCTTTCACGAGCATATGGCTGACACGCACGATGTGGTCGACGTCGGCGATCCGGCCGACGACTCTGCGCAGGGCGATGCGACGGCCTTCCTGGCCTGGCTGCCGAGCGGTGTCGCACCGCTGGCCCGCCAGGTCGGCGAACGCCCCGCCATGGTCGCCATCGACTGGCGCGATCGCGCCATCGCACCGCCGCTGACGCCGCCACGCGGCTGAAACGCGCCCCCGCCGTCCGCCCCTTCGACTTCCGCCCGTCCCGATGACAGGCGGTGCCTGCGCCTGCCCGCCGGCGCGATCACCGAGAACTGCCATGCCCGAAGCCCGTTCGCCGCTGCGCCGGCGCCCGCGAGACCCCGCCTCGTTCAACCGCAAGCTGCTGGCCGCCGCCTGCCTGTTCGCCGTGGCCAGCGCCCATGGCCATGCCGAGGGCGACGCGGTGGTCGCGGCGCTGGAGCGCGTGGAGGTCAGCGGCCGCCACTACGACAACGCCGTCGGCAGCACCGATGCCGCCTCGCAGGGGGCGATACGCGCCGAGCTGCTGAAAAGCCGCCCCGCGCTGCGGCCGGGCGAGGTGCTGGAGTTCGTGCCCGGCGTCATCGTCACCCAGCACTCGGGCGACGGCAAGGCCAACCAGTATTTCCTGCGCGGCTTCAACCTCGACCATGGCACCGACTTCGCGACCACCGTCAACGGCCTGCCGGTCAACATGCCCACCCACGGCCACGGCCAGGGCTATTCCGACCTGAACTTCCTGATCCCCGAACTGGTCGACCGCATCGAGTACCGCAAGGGCCCTTACTTCGCGAGGAACGGCGACTTCGCGGCCGCCGGCTCGGCCGACATCGCCTACCGGCAGACGCTGGACGAGGGCTTCGCCGCGCTGACGCTGGGCCGGCGCGGGTTCCAGCGCTTCGTCGGCGCCGGCTCCACGGCGCTGGGCGGCGGCCTGAACCTGCTCGGCGCCGTCGAGCTGCAGCGCAACGACGGGCCGTGGAAGCAGCCGGAGCGGCTGCGCAAGAGCAATGGCGTGCTGACGCTGTCGGGCGGCAACCGCACCGAGGGCTGGAGCGCCAGCCTGATGGGCTATGACGCGAGGTGGAATTCGACGGACCAGATCCCCGAACGCCTCATCGATGCCGGCCTGCTCGACGGCCGACCCTTTGGCCGCTTCGACGCGGTGGACCCGAGCGATGGCGGCCAGACGCGCCGCACCAGCCTGTCTGGCGAATGGCATCGGGCGGCCGACGGCCAGGCGACGCAGGTCGCGGCCTATGCCATCGGCTACCGGCTGCAGCTGTTCTCCAACTTCAGCTATGCGATGGAGCGGCCGGCGGCGGGCGACCAGTTCTCGCAGCAGGACCGCCGCAGCATCTACGGCGCCAGCCTGTCGCACGGCTTCGATCACGGCCTGGGCGCGCTGCAAGCCCGGACCGAGGTCGGGCTGCAGCTGCGCCACGACCGCATCCGCGTCGGCCTGTTTGACAGCGTGCAGCGCCGCATCACCGGCACGACGCGCGACGACGAGGTGGGCGAGACGCTCGCCGGCCTGTATGGCCAGACCGCGGTGGAGCTGACGCCCTGGCTGCGCGGCGTCGCCGGCCTGCGTGCCGACCAGGCCCGCTTCAAGGTCGACAGCCTGAGCAACGCGGCCAACTCCGGCCGCGCCTCGGCTCATCTGTTCTCGCCGAAGTTCTCGCTGATCGCCGGCCCCTGGGCCAGGACCGAATTCTTCTTCAACGCGGGGCGCGGCTTCCACAGCAACGACGCGCGCGGCACCACCGCCACCGTCGACCCCAGGACCGGCGCGGCCGTGGACAAGGTGCCCGGCCTGGTGGCCGCGCGCGGCATGGAGCTGGGCGCGCGGACCGAGTGGGTGCCGGGCCTGCAGAGCTCGCTGGCGCTGTGGAAGCTGGACTTCGACTCCGAGCTCGTCTACTCCGGCGACAGCGGCGCCACCGAACCCAACCGCCCCAGCACGCGCCGCGGCATCGAGTGGAACAACCGCTACGTGCCCATGCGCTGGCTGCTGGTCGATGCCGACCTTGCGTGGACGCATGCCCGCTTCGCGGACTTCGATGCGGCTGGCGACCGCATCCCCAACGCGGTCGACCGGGTCGGCTCCATCGCCGTGACCCTGCGCGAGCTCGGCCCCTGGTCGGCCAGCCTGCAATGGCGCTACCTCGGCACCGGCGCGCTGGTCGAGGACAACCGCGTGCGCTCCCGGCCTTCGCTGACGACCAATCTGCGCGTCGCCCGCAAGCTCCGGGCGCGCGGCGAGCTGACGCTGGATGTCTTCAACCTGTTCGACCGCAAGGTCAACGACATCGAGTATTTCTACGCGTCGCAACTGCCCGGCGAGGCGGCGCCGGTCGCGGACCGGCATGTCCACCCGGCCGAGCCGCGCACGCTGCGCGTGACGCTCAAGCTGGGTTTCTGATCACCAGGGCGGCGCGTCCGCGGCCAGGGCTTCGGCCGGCGGCAGCACCGCGGCTGCCGGCACCGCGGCGCCCGCGGCGAAGTCGTGCTCGCCGCCCAGGCCCTCGATCAGCGCCGGGATCAGGCCGCCCAGCTCGCCCGTGGCCAGGGCCAGGTCGGCGTCGAAGGCCTCGTCGCCGCTTGTTTCGGGCCTGCCCTCGAAGGCCAGGTCCAGGAAGCTGATCTTCTTGATCGCGAAGCCCTCGGTCAGCGTGAAGGCGACGCGCTCCTTCCAGCTCAGCGCCAGGCGCGTGGGCATCTTGCCGCTGGTCAGGTGGGCGCGCACCTCGTCGATGTCCAACGCGTGGCGGGCATAGCGCACGACGGGCTTCTGCTCGTCGCTGCCCTTGAGCTCGCATTCGCGCTCGATCTGGAAGCCTTCGGGCGTCACGCCGTCCATCAGCCAGGCGGCCATCACGGCGGCGGGGCTCTCGGCGGTCTGCACCAGCTGCAGGCTCAGGCCCGGGCTGGCCTGGATCAGCAGCGTGATGACCTCGTCCGCGCGGCTGCTGGAGCCGGCATCGACGAACAGCAGGCGCTGCTGCGGCGCGATCCAGACCTGGGTGGCCGAGGTCTTGGTGAAGGCGCGCGGCAGCAGCTCGTGCTGGGCCTGCTCCTTCAAGTCCTTCTTGGCCTTCTTGCCGGGCTTGCGGCCGGTGGTTTCCTCGATGTGCTCGGCCAGCTCGTCCACGCGCTCCTGCACGACGGAGGAAGGCAGCAGGCGCACTTCGCGCTTGAGCTTGACGAGCCAGTGGCCGTCGACGACCTCGACGAGGGGCGCATGCTCGATGCCGCGCGGCGGGGCCCAGCCCACGGCCAGCGGCTGTGTGGGCGCGCAGGGCAGGAAGGGTTCCTTGGCGAGCTGCTCGGCGAGTTGCTGGGCATCGGTGGCCCAGCCTTCGCCGATGCGGTAGGCGATCAGGTTCTTGAACACGGGAAACGGAGCTCCAGAGAAAGGCGAAGCCCGCCGGCGGCGGGCTTCTGGGGATGCGGCGATTGTCGCAGGCTCAGGCGGTCGCCGGCTCGGCCATCACCTGGCGCAGCAGCTTCTCGAAGACCTCGACCGACTGGCCGCCCTGGATCAGGTGGCGCTGGTTGACGACGATGGCGGGCACCGCGTGGATGCCCTGGGCCTGCACCTCGGCCTCGGCCGCGGCCACGTCGTCGGCGTAGCGGTCGCCGGCCAGCAGCTCGCGCGCCTCGGCCTCGGGCAGGCCGGCGGCGCTGGCCACGGCCAGCAGCACGGCCGGGTCGGACACATTGCGGCCCTCGGTGAAATAGGCCGTCAGCAGCGCGACCTTGAGGCGGCGCTGCACGGTGCCGCCCAAGGCCTCGCCGGCCCAGTGCAGCAGGCGGTGGGCGCTGCGGGTGTTGTAGATGCGGCTGCGCGCTTCCATGCGGAAGTCGAAGCCCAGGGCCGCGCCGCGCTCGCGGATGGCCTGGCGCGTGCCGGCCAGCGCTTCGGGGCCGGCGCCGTATTTCTCGGCCAGGTGCTCCTCGATGTCCTGGCCCTCGGGCCCCATGCCGGGGTTGAGTTCGAAGGGGTGGAAGTGCAGGTCCAGCGTCAGCCCGGGGATGCGGGCGGCGGCGGCCTCCAGCGAGTACAGGCCGATCGCGCACCAGGGGCAGACGACGTCGGAGATGAAATCTATGCGCATGACGGAGATTGTCCGCGGCAAAGGCATGTCCCCACGGCTTGCAAGTCCGGCGCGATCATGATCGGTTGACGTTTGCAGGGGCACCGTCCGCCGGGCCGCTCAGGCGTGCGCGCCGCTGCCGGAGTGCGTGGTAGAGGCTGGGGACGTCGCTCTGCCAGCGCTGCAGCACGATGGAAATGGCCAGGCCCTCCAGGTCCGCCGCGATCCCGAGGCCGATGGCCGCATCGACCGCGGCGCCATCGTGGCCGAAACCGAGGATGGACAGGAAGCCGATGAACAGGGCCAGGCCCCAGGCCTTCGAGGACCACATGTGGTACGAGGCCTCGCGCCGGAACTTCAGCAGGTCGAAGGCGTAGCGGGACAGTTCCAGCGCCAGCAGGACGGCCAGCCACGGCCAGCGGCTTTGCAGCGTGGCGGGATGGAGATGCCAGACGGCGAAGGTGGCGGCCACGTAGAACAGGCTGTCCGCGGCGCTGTCCAGGCGGCGCAGCGTCTGCGTGGCCACGCCCCAGCGTCGCGCGAGGATGCCGTCGAAGACGTCGGACAGGAATGCACCGGCCAGGCAGAGGGCGAAGGCGAGGCCCGAGGGGAAGCGCAGGGCCAGCAGCGCGACGACGGGCGCCAGCGCCGCCCGCAGCGCCGTCAGCAGCAGGGGGATGCGGGTCATGCGCGACCGCCGGCGCGTTGCCGCCGTCAACCGAGGCTGCGGTCGCTCGGCCGCGCCAGGTAGAACCATTCCGTCCCCGGCTGCGACTTCACGTTCGGGAACACGATGCGTCCCTCGCCCGGCGCCAGCACGGCCGCGCCGCTGGCGCGGGTGCCGATCTTCTGGCCCTTCTCGATGGCGTCGAAGCTGGCCCATTCGCGCTCGAAGCTGTCGCCCATGTCCTCGCGGTCGATGACGTCGTAGAGCTGCAGCAGCTCCGGCGCCTGCGCCGGGCGGTGGGGCTCGACGGCGCCCTCGTCCAGCATGCCGAGGAAGACCAGCGCGCGCAGGATGGCCAGGCGGGCCACCTCGGGGCCGTTCGGGTCCAGGTGCTGGCCGCATTCCAGCGTGATGGCCCAGCCGCCGGTGGAGCGCATGTATTCGGTCGTGCCGACGCCGTAGTGCGGGTCGGAGATCAGCGCGGCGCGGCGCGAGCCGTCGTGCTCGCGCTGCCGGCGGCGCTGCAGGCCGAGCGCATAGGTGGACAGCCAGCCCTCGACGATGCGGCCCACGCCCAGGCGCGCGGCCAGCGCGGACTCGGTGGCCTCCTGCGCGAAGGGCTCCAGCTCGCCGGCGTTGTTGCGCGGGCCGATCATCGCGAAGGCGGGGCCCTGGCCCTGGAAGCTGTGCAGGTCCAGCAGGCCGTCGTGCCGGGCGATCAGCGGGCACAGCACGCGCGCGATGCGGTCCTCGTAGTCGTGGGCGATGACGGGCGGGCGCAGGTTGCGGTTCAGGTTGCGGTCGCCCTCGCGGCGGTTGAGCTGGTTCGCGAGCGGGTTGACGATGGGCACGAGGGTCAGCGTGCCGCGCAGCAGCGTCAGCTCGCCGGCATCGAGCTGGCGAATGATCTCGGCCATGGCCTGGGTGCCGTGGATCTCGTTGCCATGGACCGCGCCGGTCACGAGCAGGCGGGGGCCGGGCTGCAGGCCGGCGAACTGGTGGACGCGGAGGTGGGTCGTGGGAGTCATGGCTTGAAACGGGGCGGAAGTCGGGGCCGGCGCAGGCGCGGCAGGACGAGATGCTAACGAGGCGCGGGCTTGGCCGGCCATGTCGCCAGCAGCACGCCCAATAGCGCCAGGCCATAGGCCAGGGCCTGGGCGGTGGACAGGCTCTCGCCGAGCAGCAGGCCGACCAGCGCCGTGCTGATGGGCAGGAAGACCATGAACACGCCCGCCTTGGCGGCCGGCAGGCGGCGCAGGCCGGCCATCCACAGCCAGACGGTGACGACGCTGGCGGTCGCCGCGTAATAGGCCAGCAGGCCCCAGTCCAGCGCGCGTGGCGCGGCGAAGTCGAAGCTCAAGGCCTGCCAGACGGCCAGCGGCGCGACGAGCACCAGGCCCCAGAGGTTGATCAGCGCGCTGATGCGCCTGGGCCCCAGGCCGGCGGTCAGCTTCTTGCCGATGACGACATAGCAGGCCTCGCAGAACACCGCGGCGAGCAGCAGCAACGCGCCGGCGGGCGTCGTCGCGGCGCCGCCCTGCCGGCCGCTGGCGACCAGCGCAATGCCGCCCACCGCGCAGGCGATGCCGGCCAGCACGCGGCGGCTGAGCTGCTCGCGCAGCAAGACCCGGCTCAGCAGCGCCACCGCCGCCGGGATGCCGGCCATGATGACGCCGGCCACGACGGCCGAGCTCTGCCGCAGGCCGAACAGCATGCAGATGGAGAACAGGAAGTTGCCGAGGAAGGATTCGAGGAAGAGCAGCCAGCGCGAGTGCGCGTCCAGCGGCGCCTCGGCGGCCGGCTTCTTCAGCCAGGGCAGCATCAGCAGCGCCGCGATGCCGAAGCGCAGGCCGGCGAGCAGGAAGACCGGAAAGGCCGCGACCAGCAGCTTCGACAGGCCGACATAGCTGCCGACCAGGCTGGTGCTGGCGGCCAGCAGCGCATAGGCGCGCCAGGGAACGGGATGCATGGGGACCGGTCAGCCCCTCAGGCCGCCCGGCGCAAGGCGCCGCGCAGCGTGTCGATGATGCGTTCGATGTGGCTGCTCTCGATGATCAGCGGCGGCGACAGCGCGATGGTGTCGCCGGTCGTGCGGATCAGCAGGCCCTTGTCCCAGCAGTCCAGGAAGACATTGAAGGCGCGCTTGGCCGGCTCGCCGGGCAGGGGCTTGAGCTCGACGCCGCCGACCAGGCCGATGCTGCGCACGTCGATGACATTGGGCTCGTCGCGCAGCGAGTGCAGCGCCTTCGCGAACTCGTCCTGCATGCGCGCGGCGCGCGTCAGCAGGTCGTCGTCGGCATAGGTGTCCAGCGTGGCCAGGCCGGCGGCGCAGGCCAGCGGGTGGGCCGAGTAGGTGTAGCCGTGGAAGAACTCGATCAGGTGCTCGGGCCCGGTCATGAAGGCGTCGTGGATCTTCTGCTGGGCGAAGACGGCGCCCATCGGCACGCAGCCGTTCGTCAGGCCCTTGGCCACCGTCATCAGGTCGGGCGTGACGCCGAAGGTCTGGGCGCCGAAGGGCTTGCCGGTGCGGCCGAAGCCGGTGATGACCTCGTCGAAGATCAAGAGGATGCCGTGCCTGTCGCAGATCTCGCGCAGGCGCTGCAGATAGCCTTGGGGCGGGATCAGCACGCCGGTGGAGCCGGCCACCGGCTCGACGATGACGGCGGCGATGGTCGACGCGTCGTGCAGCGCGACCAGGCGCTCCAGGTCGTCGGCGAACTCGGCGCCGTGCCGGGGGATGCCGACCGAGAAGGCATTGCGCGCCGGGTCGTGCGTGTGGCGGATGTGGTCGACGCCGGCCAGCAGGCTGCCGAACATCTTGCGGTTGGCCACCATGCCGCCCACCGAGATGCCGCCGAAGTTGACGCCGTGGTAGCCGCGCTCGCGGCCGATGAGGCGGGTGCGCGCGCCTTCGCCGCGCACGCGGTGGTAGGCGATGGCCATCTTCAGCGCGGTCTCGACGGACTCGGAGCCGGAGTTCGTGAAGAACACGCGGTTCATGCCCGCCGGCGCGATGGCGGCCAGGCGCTCGGCCAGCTCGAAGGCCTTGGGATGGCCCATCTGGAAGGGCGGCGCGAAGTCCAGCTCGGCCGCCTGCTGCTGGATGGCCTGGACGATGCGGGGCCGGTTGTGGCCGGCGTTGACGCACCACAGGCCGGCGATGCCGTCGAGCACCTCGCGGCCCTTGTCGTCGCGGAAGAACATGCCATCGGCCTTCGTCAGCAGCCGCGGCGACTGCTTGAACTGCCGGTTGGCAGTGAAGGGCATCCAGTAGGCGTCAAGCTTGGAAACGTCTGCGCTCATGCGGGGCTCCTCGGCAAGGGACGGCAAAGTCTAGAGTCAATTTGACGGGATGGTCAGAATTTGCCGGCATCTCAGGGTTCCCACCAGAGCCGGACACCGGACCCGCCGCCTCAGCAGGCCCGCTGCAAGGCGGCCAGTTCGGCCTCGTCGAAACCGGCGGCGCGGCGGGCTTCGAGGTTGAAGGGGGCGCGCAGCTTGGGCGCCTGGTAGCGGGCGGCCAGCTCGGCATAGGTGGCGACGGGGTCCAGGCCGCGCTGCCCGCAGACGAAGCGGTACCAGCGGTTGCCGGCCGCCACATGGCCGATCTCGTCGCGCAGGATGAGGTCCAGGATCTCGCCGGCGCGCAGGTCGCCGGCGCCGACCAGCTTGCGCTTGACGGCCGGCGAGGCGTCCAGGCCGCGGGCCTCCAGCGTGCGCGGCACCAGGGCGATGCGGGCCAGCAGGTCGTGGCGCGTGCGCTCGGCCATGTCCCACAGCGCGTTGTGGGCGTCGAAGTCGCCGTAGTCGAAGCCCAGGGTCAGCAGATGCTCGCGCAGCAGCGTGAAGTGCAGGGCCTCCTCGGCGGCGATGCGCAGCCAGTCGCGGTAGAAGGCGGCCGGCATGCCGGCGAAGCGCCAGGCGACGTCCAGGGCCAGGTTGATCGCATTGAACTCGATGTGCGCGATGGCGTGCAGCAGCGCGGCGCGGCCTTCGTCTGTGAAGGGCGAGCGCTGTGGTACTGCGCTTGGGTCCACCAGCCGCGGCAGGGGTGGGCGGCCGGGCAGGGCGGGCAAATCGGGCTGGGCTGCGAGCCGGGCATCGGCATGGGTCGCGAGCGTCTCGCGCGCCGCCCACAGGGCTGCCACGGCGGCCAGCTTGTCGCTCGTGCCGGGCAGGGCTAAGGCCTGCAGGCAGCCATGTCTGAGTTCCATTTCTAAAATTTTGACGGACTTGATCACAACCGGCCTGCCATGCCAGTGCACCCTAACGGAACCGGCACTTCCTAGCTCGAAAAGCCACGCCAAACCCATCGCGATATACGCGCAACGAACCAGCCGGCGATGAACATGGCGAGAACTCCAATCGTTGGAGGGACGAACACGGGCACTAGCCATGACCAGTCCGGGAGGGCAGGTTTGTGATGAACGATCACTCTGCACTTTTGTTCGATTACGTAGTCAGCGGCGAACGCGGCGTAGGGATTTGAGTCGCTGCTGGGCAAAGCTGGACTCTTGGCGCTTCGAGCCCGCTCTTGCTGCTCGCACTGCGCTTCCGCGAGAGTTGGCGGGCGGGTTGTCGCCGCCAGACTATCGAGGCCGTCTTGTTCTGCCTTTAGGGCCGCATAGTTAGCGTGGTATCGCCGCGCGTATACGATCTTTTCGGGGACACCATCAATCGCGGCGAGACCCACTATCCAGGTCACCGCCCCAACGAGCCAGAGGCGCAACAGCCCTCGCTTCACATTGAGCTTCCGCTGCTCTGCATCCACGACAAAGTCGCCCTGGTGGTCAGCCGACCTTTCTGGCGAAGACGCTGGTTTAGGTTTTGTTGACCCAGAGACTTGACCCAACCGCGACCAAACGAGAAGGACGAGGGAGGCGACAAAAATTGGGACAAAGAATACCGACACGACTCCCGAGACGGAGTTAGTCGTGGGCACGCCGAATAGCATCACAACGATGGTGCGCACCACGACGTAGGAGCCCCACGGGCGCCACGCTGCGCGCAGCGGTTCAAGGTTGAGCTGCTTGGCGAGCGCGAGATATGTGATCGGAAAGAAGATCGCAGACTCAGCAAGCGCACTTCCAAACGCCATTGCCAGGAAATCCATCGCAGCTCCCTCTATGCCAGTTTGCTCACGTTAATCCCGGTGACCCTTTTGGGCACTTCGCATAACCCCCGTTTTCTCCGGCTGATCCGACGTGAGACCGCCCGCAGTGGCCGGTTCAGGGGTTTCGGCAGCACCACAAGCGCGCCGGGGCGGTCTTCGTCGGTGGCCAGAGCCCTGCACAACCCCGTTTTCGGGCTCCGCGGACGCACCTCGCCCCTCAGCGCGCCCAGGGCAGTGGGTCGTTGCCCACCAGCCAGACCAGTCGCTTGACGTTGTAGGCCGAGCACTTGAGCAGGATCGCCAGTTCGTTCCTGGCCAGCGTCAGTGCCCGCACGCACTTGCCACCCAGTTGTTCCAGCCCCGCGAACACATGCTCGCCCCGCGCGCGTTTGCCGGTGTTGCTCGCGTCCAGCACGTCCGCCAAGGTCTGGCCGTCGTCCACGTTGGCTGGCGTCACCTTGAGCTTGCGGATCAGCTTGTAGCGCGCGTCGCTGTTGGCATGGACCTTGTAGCCGTAGTAGCTCTTGCCGTGCTTCTTGGTCCAGCGCGCATCGCGGTCGGTGTGGCGCACCCGCTTGGATGACCAGCCTTCGGGAGGCTTCCCCTCGTTGAGGGCTTCCCGCTCTTCGCTCTTGGCCTGGGTGACCGGCGCCTGCACGATGCTGGCGTCCACGATCTGCCCGCCACGCGGGATGTAGCCGTGGGCCTGGAGCTGTTGGCTCACCGCATCGAAGATGGCCCGCCCGCCCAGCCCGCCTTGGGCCAGGTGCTGCTTGAAGTGCCACAGCGTGCGCGCATCCGGGATGTGCAGCATCCCATCGAGCCGGCAGAAGTGCTGGAAGCTCATGCGGTCCAGCACCTGGTACTCGCAGTATTCGTCCGAGAGGTTGTACAGCGACTGGATGAACAGCAGCCGCACCATGATCTCGGTGGGGTACGGCGGGCGACCGCCCTTGCTGCGATCGGGCCGCGGGCAGGCGCTGTCCACCTGGGCCGCAATGGCCGCGAAGTCGATCAACTCGTCCATCGCCGCCAGGTTGGCGATGAAGCCGCCCATCTTGTCCTGGCGCTGCTCCTGCACGAACAGGTCCGTCGAGGGCTGGCGGCGCCAGAACGTCGAGGGCTTGATGCGCGGCGTGTTCATGGCCCACATCGTGCCCGATCAGCCTGTCAGGCGTGAGGGAGGTTTCGAGAAGTGCCCTTTTGTCAATCATTAAACTGGTCTTGATGGCGTTGAACTCGATGTGGGCGATGGCATGCACCAGGGCCGCGATGCCGGCCGGCGTGCGCATCGACGGCGGCTTGAGCTGGAGGTGCCCGACCAGCAGCGGCCGCTCGGGCCGGCCCGGAATGCCGGCGGGCTCGGCCAGGATGGCATCGGGATCGAGAGGCGCCGCCTCGTCCAGCGCCCGGGCGGCCGCCGCCTTGGCCAGCGGGTCGGTCAGGGCGAGGATCTGCAGGGCGCGGGCACGGGCTTCCATGCCCGGGATTATCCCGGCGGCTAAGCCCGCAGCCGGGCCGCCACCAGCGGGTGCCAGAGCCTCTCGTCCCGCAGCGGCGTGTCGGGCGGCAGGTCGGGGTTGCGCAGCTTGAGCCAGCGCCTGTCGTTGAGGCCCGCGCGCTGCAGCTGCGGGCCGACCCACTGCTCGAACAGCGCGGCGAAGCCGCCGTCGGCCAGGGCCAGTTCCCAGCCGCGGCGCAGGCGCGCGGCCAGTTCGGGCCGGCGCGGGCTGGCGAAGAAGTACAGCGGCGCCGGGTAGGCGATCAGCCAGCCGTCCAGCACGCACAGGGCGGGCAGGGCGTCGACCAGGGGATAGACCTCGATGGCGCCGAGGGCGAACAGGTCGATGCGTTCGCGCTCCAGCAGGGCGGGGAAGCTGTCGCGCCTGGCGATGGCCTGCACCGGCCAGCCGTTGGCCTTCAGGATCTGGGTGTCGGGCCAGCTCTCGACCTGGGCCAGGCGCAGCCGGCGCGCCTGCTGCAGGCCGGTGACGGCCTGCAGCTCGGCGCGGCGGCGCTTCAGTGCGATGGGCAGGCGGATGCCCAGCAGGCCGCGGTAGAGGCAGACGCGCACGGCCAGGGTCTGGGCCTCGTGCTCGGTGGTCGTGACCGAGGAGGCGATGTCGAGTTCGCCGCTGCCTAGCTGCAGGAAGGCGCGGCTTTGCGTCATCGCCGGCGCGGCCTCGAGGCGGCAGGGGCCGTGGCTGGCCTGGGTGCGGTCCAGCAGCAGGCGCAGCACGGCCAGCTCGTAGTTGGGCACGCCTTCGGGCAGCTGCACCAGGGAATGGCGGATCAGCGGCGCGGCCGGCGGCGCCCCCGCCGCCAGGGCGGGCAGCAGGCCGAGGGCGGACAGGCAGTGCCTGCGATGGCGGCTCACGGGCATAGGCGGGCCAGCCTAGCAGGAGTGCCCCTCCTAAAATCCGGGCTTTGCGTGCCTTGCCGGCCGCAGCGTGCGGGAGTACATGCAATGGCCATCTATCAGCTGGGCGACTGGCAGCCCGAGGTCGACGACAGCGCCTGGGTGGCGGGCAGCGCCGAGGTCATCGGCCGCGTGACGCTGGAGGCCGACACCAGCGTCTGGTTCCAGGCCGTGCTGCGCGGCGACAGCTCGACGCTGCACATCGGCCGCGGCAGCAACATCCAGGACGGCTCGGTGCTGCATGCCGACCATGGCTTCCCCCTCGTGCTGGGCGAGGGCGTGACGGTGGGCCACCAGGTCATGCTGCATGGCTGCACGGTGGGCGACAACTCCTTGATCGGCATTGGCGCGGTGGTCTTGAATGGCGCCCGCATCGGCCGCAACTGCGTGGTCGGCGCCGGGGCCCTGGTCACCGAAGGCAAGGAGTTCCCGGACGGCTCGCTGATCATCGGCAGCCCGGCCAAGGTGGCGCGCCCGCTGGAGCCCGCCCAGATCGAAGGCCTGCGCGCCAGCGCGGCCCATTACGTGGAGAACGCCCGCCGCTACCGTGCGGGCCTGAAGAAGACCGATGAGTGAACTGCACAAATTTCTGTTCGAAGGCCTGCCCGTGCGCGGCATGCTGGTGCGCCTGACGGAGTCCTGGCGCGAGCTGCTGAGCCGCCGCGAGGCCGGCCATGAATACCCGCCCGAGCTGCGCGACCTGCTCGGCCAGATGAGCGCCGCGGCCGTGCTGATGCAGGCCAACATCAAGTTCAACGGCGCGCTGGTGCTGCAGGTCTTCGGCGACGGCCCGGTCAAGCTCGCCGTGGCCGAGGCCCAGCACGACCTGAGCTTCCGGACCACGGCCAAATGCGTCGGCGAGATCCCGGCCGGCGCGACGCTGGAGGGCATGCTGAACGTGCACGGCAAGGGCCGCTGCGCGATCACGCTGGACCCGCGCGACAAGCTGCCCGGCCAGCAACCCTACCAGGGCGTCGTGCCGCTGCACGGCGACCAGCGTGAGCCGCTGCAGAAGATGAGCGAGGTGCTGGAGCACTACATGCTGCAGTCCGAGCAGCTCGACACCCGGCTGGTGCTGGCCGCCAGCGGCGACATCGCCGCTGGCCTGCTGATACAGCGCCTGCCGGTCGAGGGCGAGGGCAACCTCGAAGGCAAAAGGAATGAAGACGACATCGGGCTGTCCGACGCCTTCAACCGCATCGCCATGCTCGCGTCCACGCTGACCTCCGAGGAACTGCTGACGCTGGACGCCGACACCGTCCTGCGCCGCCTGTTCTGGGAGGAGACGGTGACGCGCTTCGAGCCCCTGCGGACGCGCTTCGCCTGCACCTGCTCGCGCGAGCGCGTCGCGCAGATGCTGCGCGGCCTGGGCCGTGAGGAGGCCGACGGCGTGCTGGCCGAGCGCGGCGAGATCGAGATCGGCTGCGACTTCTGCGGCCGGCACTACCGCTTCGACGCGGTCGACGTCGGCGCGCTGTTCACCGCCGGCAACGACCAGCCGCAAGGCGCCAGCGCGACGCTGCAGTAGCCGCGCGGCAACGGGGCATCCCGACTTCTGAGGATGTCCGCCGGTCTGGTGATTGACGGCCACGAGCCGAGCTGAGAGCTTTGCTGCCTGGCCTGTTTTCGCAAGGGCCGGGAGGCGGCAGCGATGGCGGATTCCAAGGGCGGCGTGCTCGGCAGCTTTCCGTGGGCGAGCCTGGCGGTGCTGATGGCCTTCGTGGCCAGCACCCAGCTCGTGCCGCATGCCTTCGACGCGCTGCGCCCGGCCGAGAAGGCGCGGGCCCAGGCGCCGCTGGACCCCGACCTCGAGATCAACGCCCGGCTCTGGGAAGACCCCTTTGCGGCGCTGCGCCGCTACCAGCTGGAGCGATCCGAGCGCTGCGAGCGTCAGCGCAAGGCCGCACAGCCGGTGGACGGCGACTGCGGCCAGCAGATGCCCCGGCTGCGCGACCCGCGCAACCTGCTGGCGCGGCTGGACGCCGACCAGAACAAGCGCTTCGACGACACCCTCGTCATCCTGGGCCTGATGCCGGGCGCGGATTTCGTCGGCGCCGAGGAGGCGCGCCGGCGCATCCGCTATGCGACGCTGGCCGGCCTGCTGGCCCAGGACTATGTGCCCGACAACGCCGAGCGGCTGAGCCTGCTGGAGTTCCGGCTGCTGGACGCCAAGGCCGATACCGGCAGCCCGGGCTATATGGTGCCCTACGAGCTGCTGTCGCTGCGCCGCCCGGGCAGCGAGCAGTCGCCGTCGCGCTATGCCCAGGTGGCGCTGCTGTGGGTGGACGAGACGGCGCTGCCGCTGCGCAAGCTGGACGCCGTGGCGCGGCTGGCCGAGCAGCTGATGGGCCGCGAGGCGCGCGACCGCGCGCATCTGCGCTTCAAGCTCGATGCCCAGGACGCACTGCCGCGGCTGGCCGTCATCGGGCCCTCGTCCACCGATGCGTTGCGCACCGCGCTGCGCGACCTGCGCTGCGCCGCCGAACTGAACAACACCGCCGGCATCGGCAGCAGCCCGCTGGCCGAGAGCGACGCGGCGCGCTGCCTGCGCCGCGGCGAGGACGTCCGAGCCGGCCTGCCGGCCGACGTGCTGGCCGGCTACCAGCTGCTGGCCCGCGCCGAGTTCTACAACCCCTCGTCCACCGCGCCCGAGCGCATGCTGCCCGAGCTGCAGGGCTACACCCGCGCCGTGACCGGCCTGGACGACGGCATCGACGCCTTCCTGACCCAGCACTTCAGCCGCCTCACCGGCACGCAGGGCAGGCCGCCGCCGGTGCATATGGTGCGCACCGTGGGCAGCGATGCCGACCTGATCGCCAAGCTGGTGGCGGAGCTGAAGCTGCGCCTGCCGCAGCGGCACCGCCGCGTCGTCATCGTGGCCGAGCGCGATTCCATCTACGCGCAGGCGCTGGTGGAGCAGTTCCGCGACCAGTTGCCCGCCGGGCTGAAGGAGAGCCTGCGCGTCATCTACTTTTTCCGCGGCATCGACGGCGTGACGACGACCGAGGCCAGCGCCGCCGCCGCGCTGGCCACGGCCGCGGCCAAGGTACCGCCGCTGGAATGGCCCGAGAGCCGCGACCAGCTGGACTATCTGCGCCGGCTGGGCGCCGAGCTCAAGCGCAGCGAAAGCAGCAGCGGCAGCCTGCCCATCGGCGCCGTCGGCATCTTCGCCAACGACGTGCACGACAAGCTGCTGGTGCTGCAGGCCCTGCACGAGGACTTCTCCGACCGCGTGTTCTTCACGACCGACATGGACGCGCGCTATCTGCACCCGCGCACCCAGGCCTTCACGCGCAACCTCGTCGTCGCCAGCAGCCTGCCGCTGGCCTTCTACCCGGTGCCGCCCGAGAAGGCCGGCAGCGCCGTGGACCTGCAGGCCGGCACGCCGCCGCTGCGCGACATCTACCAGACCAGCACCTATGCCGCCGCCCGCCGCGCCGGCTGCCGCAGCGAGGCCTGCAAGCAGCGCGAGGGCCGGGCGCTGGACGCGGTGCTGAAGAACACCTCGGTCTACGAGATCGGGCGCTCCGGCACGGTGGCGCTGTCGGGCTACACGCTGGACGAGCGCCCGCCGCAGAGCGCGGCGGGGCGCATCTTCGTCGCGCTGCTGATGGCGGCGGTGTTCGGCTGCCTGCTGTTCGGCTGGCCGTCCACGCCCGCGATGCGCCAGGCCCGGCGTGTGCTGCTGCCGCGTAGCCCCGGCGAGGCGGCCCTGCGCATGGAGCCGACGGCCATCGTGCTCGTGAGCATGCATGCGCTGCTGCTGTCCTACGGCGTGGTCAGCCTCGTCGAGTTCGTGCTGCCGGGCCGCATGCAGTTCAACCGCACGCCGATGCTGGCCGCGCTGGCTGTCGGCGCGGCGCTGCTCGTCGGGCTGGCGGGCCTCAAGACCGGGCAGGCCCGCCGGCCGACGCTGCTGCTCGCCACGGGGCTGGCGCTGCTGGGCGCCGCGTGGCTGGCCCTGGCCTGGCCGGAAGGCGGCTGGCGGCCGGGCGGCGTCTGCCGGACCTGCGAGCCCACGGTCTGGCTGGAGGGCGTGAGTTCCTGGCCCTCGCATCTGCTGCATCTGCTGGCCCTGTTCACGCTGCTGTGGACTCTGGACTGGGCCTGGGCCGACACCCAGGAGCAGCTGTGCCGCGATTCCGACTGGCTGTGCCTGCCACGGCCGCCCGAGCACCCCAGCGTGGTGGCGGTGCTGCGCGGCTGGTTCTCGCAGGTCAGCGTGCTGTTCTGGAAGCCGGGCGTGGGCTACAGCTGCGATTTCAGGCAGCTGTGGATCGAATACGGCGAGCGCGGCGAGGCCACGCCGCGCGCGGCGCGCACGCTGTTCTGGTATGCGCTGACGCTGGGCGTCGTGACACTGCTCTTCCTCGGCCTGAACGACGGCCAGATCCCCGAGGTGCCGGCGCGCGGCAGCGAGCACCGCGGCCTCGTGCGCGTGACCCTCTACGCGGCCCTGCTGCTGCTGCCGCTGCTGGTCGTGGCCGTCGCCGACGCGACCGTGCTGCTGACCCGATTCGTGCGTCACATGAACGTCGGGCGCAGCTTCTACCCCGACCCGACCATCGAAGGCTTCGCCCAGGCGCTCGGCAGCGAGCACAAGGGGCTGTGGGCGCAGCGCTTCTGCGCCCGCCCCGAGGAGCGCGTTGCGGACGGCGGCGGCTTCACGAGGCACACGCTGCTGGACGACTGGATCGACGTGCAGGTCGTGGCGCGCCGCAGCGCGCCGGTCGCACGCCTCGTCATCGGGCCCTTCGTCGTGCTGGCCCTGCTCGTCGTCGCGCGCAGCCGGCTGTTCGACAACTGGTCGCTGACGCCGGCCATCGCCGCCGGCGTGAGCTTCTACGTCGCGGCGCTGGTCGGCCTGACCTTGCTGCTGAAGCAGGCGGCCGAGAACGCACGCCGACGCGCGCTGGAGTCCATGCAGGCCGACCTGCGCTGGCTGGCCGGCAGCGCGGCGCCGCTGTCGGGCCTGCAGGAGCCCTTCAAGCGGCTGATCGCCCAGGTCGAGAACGAGCAGCGCGGCGCCTTCGCGCCCTTCTTCGAGCAGCCGCTGCTGAAGGCCGTGCTGGTGCCGCTGGGCGGCGCCGGCGGCACGCAGCTGTTCGACTATCTGCTGCTGGGGCGCTGAAGCGCGGCGATGGCCGCGGTGCGGCGCTCGGCGTCATTGCCGGTGATGTCGATCCAGCCCAGGCCATGGGCCTGCATGACGCCGCGCAGCCGCGCGTCGAAGGCGGCGCGCACGGCCGGGCCGTCGCGCATGAAGCCGTCGGCCTGCCAGGGCAGGTCCGGCCCGCACAGCAGCGTCAGGTCGCAGCGGCGCTGGAAGGCGAGGGCGGCGGCGGTCAGCGAGTCGTCGCCAAAATAGTGCTCGCTGCACAGGGCCGTGATCAGCGGCGTGGTGTCGCAGACCACCAGCTCGTGCCGGAGCGCCGCGGCCTCGATGCGCGCGGCCTGCTCGGCGGCGATGTGGGCCTGCTCCTGCCGCTGCGGCGTGCGGCCATGCGCGGCGCACCATTCGCGCAGGTATTCGGTGACGAGGCCGGCGCCGAGGTCGCGGGCCAGCGCCTTGGCCAGCGTGGACTTGCCGGTGCATTCCGCACCGAGCAAGGTGACGAGTCGGCTCAAACCTGTCTCCAAGCCCGCCAGCCGACGACGCTCAGCGGGATGAAGCCGCCATAGAGGATGACGGTCAGCCAATAGCCCTTGATGCCGAACAGCACGACGCTGACCGCGTTGACGACGATCCAGGTCGGCCAGTTCTCCTCGTACTTGCGCGCCAGCAGCCACTGGCCGAGCAGGCTGGCGACGGTGGGGAAGGCGTCCCAGTAGGGCAGGGGGCTGTCGGTGAACCTGGCGAGGAAGAGGCCCAGCAGCGGCCAGGCGGCCAGCGTCAGCAGCGCGGGCTTCACGAGGCCGCGCAGGCCCAGGCGCCGCACGGTGAGCGCGTCGCCCTCGCGGGTGCGGCCGAAGCGCCATTGCCACCAGCCCCACAGCGCCAGCGCGGCAAACAGCAGCTGCAGCGAGGCCTCGCCGTAGAGCTGGCCGTCCCAGAAGAGGGCGAAGTACATCAGCGAGCTGACCAGGGCCAGCGGCCAGGCCAGCAGATGGACGCGCATATTGCAGACCACCATCCAGACGGCCAGCACGAAGGCGACCAGCTCCAGCCAGGAGATGGGGCTGCCGAAAGCGGTGAAGGCCGGCGCCAGCAGCGCCGCCCAGGCTGCGGCGAGCATCAGCGTTTGGCCGGCGACGACGCGGCGGCGGCCGTCGCGACGGGCACGAAGACCTCGTCGGACTTGATCATGCCCAGCTCGAAGCGAGCCTTCTCCTCGACCATCTCCAGGCCTTCGCGCAGGTCGCGCAGTTCGGCCTGCAGCTGGGCGTTGCGGGCCCGGGCCTTGTCGTTGTCGGCCTGGGCCTTGCCCAGCTCCTCCCGGAGCTGGGCCACATGAGGAATGCTGCCCCGGCCCACCCAGAGCTGGGCTTGGATGACCGCGAGAAATACGGCCAGGACCAGGGTGAGCGCCTTCAACGCTTACTTGAGGTTGTAGAAGGCAGCGCGGCCGGGGTAGACGGCCACATCGCCCAGGTCCTCTTCGATGCGCAGCAGCTGGTTGTACTTGGCCATGCGGTCCGAGCGCGACAGCGAACCCGTCTTGATCTGGCCGGCGTTCAGGCCGACGGCGATGTCGGAGATCGTGTTGTCCTCGGTCTCGCCCGAGCGGTGCGAGATGACGGCCGTGTAGCCCGCGCGCTTGGCCATCTCGATGGCGGCGAAGGTCTCGGTCAGCGTGCCGATCTGGTTGATCTTGATCAGGATGGAGTTGGCGATGCCCTTGTCGATGCCTTCCTGCAGGATCTTGGTGTTGGTGACGAAGAGGTCGTCGCCCACCAGCTGCACCTTCTGGCCCAGCACTTCGGTGATGTGCTTCCAGCCGTCCCAGTCGCCTTCGGCCATGCCGTCTTCGATGGAGATGATGGGGTACTTGTCGACCCAGGTGGCCAGCATGCTGGTCCATTCCTGCGCGGTCAGCTGGATGCCGCCTTCGCCTTCCAGCACGTATTTGCCATCCTTGTAGAACTCGCTGGCGGCGCAGTCCAGGGCCAGCGCGATCTGGTCGCCGGCGCGGTAGCCGGCCTTGTCGATGGCCTGCAGGATCAGCTGGATGGCGGCCTCATGGCTCTCGACGCTGGGCGCGAAGCCGCCCTCGTCGCCGACGGCGGTGGAGATGTGCTTGTCGTGCAGGATCTTCTTCAGCGCGTGGAAGACCTCGGCGCCCCAGCGCAGGGCCTCGCGGAAGCTCGGTGCGCCCACGGGGACGATCATCAGCTCCTGCAGGTCCAGCGAGTTGTTGGCGTGGGCGCCGCCGTTGATGACGTTCATCATCGGCACCGGCAGCTGGTTGCCGTTCATGCCGCCGAAGTAGCGGTACAGCGGCAGGCCGGACTCCTCGGCCGCGGCGCGGGCCACGGCCATGGACACGGCCAGCATCGCGTTGGCGCCCAGGCGGCTTTTGTTCTCGGTGCCGTCCAGGTCGATCAGCGTCTTGTCCAGGAAGGCCTGCTCGGAGGCATCCAGGCCCAGCACGGCTTCGCTGATCTCGGTGTTGATGTGTTCGACCGCCTTCAACACGCCCTTGCCCAGGTAGCGGGCCTTGTCGCCGTCGCGCAGCTCGATGGCCTCGCGCGAACCGGTGGACGCGCCCGAGGGCACGGCCGCGCGGCCCATGACGCCGGATTCCAGCAGCACGTCGCACTCGACGGTGGGGTTGCCGCGGCTGTCGAGGATTTCTCGGCCGACGATGTCAACGATGGCGCTCATTCAGTAGTCTCCAGGGAGTTGAATCAATTCGAGGGGGCAAATGGTGGCGTGGATTCGTTACCGGCGCTGAACAAGATCAGCTCACGCCGTCGACCACCACCATGCGCATGACGCCCGCGTCCAGGCGCAGGGACTTGGCGTCCTGATAGGTTTGCGAGTCGTAGAAGGCCTTGGCCGCTGCGCGATCCTGGAACCCCAGCACGATCAGCCGCGAAGGCGTCCAGGACCCTTCGAGCACCTCGAACTCGCCGCCGCGCACCAGCACCTGGGCGCCGTGCTCCTGCATGGCCTTGGTACTCCATTCGCGGTACTTGGCCATCTGCTCGGGGTTGGTGACGGTGACGTCGGCAATGATGTAGGCGGCCATGCGGGGGTCAGCAGGAAAAATCGTTTTGACGAAGGGCCAAGTCAATACAAGTCAGTTCGTCGAAATGATTTCCCCTTAGCAGGAGAAATCATTTTCGAGAAGAGGCTGCTGCTTGACGACGCGGTCCAGCGCGACGAGCTGCTCCAGCAGCGTCTTCATGTGCTTGAGCGGCACGGCGTTGGGGCCGTCGCTGAAGGCTTCGGCCGGGTTGGGGTGCGTCTCCATGAACAGGCCCGCCACGCCGACGCCGACGCCGGCACGGGCAAGCACCGGCACCATCTCGCGCGCACCGCCGCTGGAGCCGCCGAGGCCGCCGGGCTTCTGCACCGAGTGGGTCACGTCGAACACCACCGGCGCGCCGCTGTTGCGCATCTCGGCCAGGCTGGTCATGTCGGCCACGAGGTTGTTGTAGCCGAAGCTGACGCCGCGCTCGCAGGCGAGGAAGCTGTCTTCGGGAAGGCTCTTCTCGCGTGCTGCCGCCCGCGCCTTGTCGATGACGTTCTTCATGTCCCAGGGCGCGAGGAACTGGCCCTTCTTGATGTTGACCGGCTTGCCGGACTGCGCGACGGCGCGGATGAAGTCGGTCTGGCGGCACAGGAAGGCCGGCGTCTGCAGCACGTCGACGACGCTGGCGACCTCGTCCACCTGGGCCGCGTCGTGCACGTCGGTGAGCACGGGCAGGCCGGTCTGGCGGCGCACCTCGGCGAGGATCTTCAGGCCGGCTTCCATGCCGAGGCCACGCTTGGTGGTGCCCGACGAGCGGTTGGCCTTGTCGAACGATCCCTTGTAGATCAGCGGGATGCCAAGCGTCGTGCAGGCCTCCTTGAGCAGGCCGGCGACATCGAGCGACATCTGCAGGCCTTCGATGGAGCAGGTGCCGGCGATCAGGAAGAACGGGCGGTCGATGCCGACCTGGAAGCCGCAGAGTTCCATGTCAGTGGCCCTCGTGCTTGTGGTCCAGCGCGGCCTTGATGAAGGCCGTGAACAGCGGATGGCCGCCCCAGGGCGTGGACTTGAACTCGGGGTGGAACTGCACGCCGACGAACCAGGGGTGAACCTCGCGCGGCAGCTCGACCATCTCGGTCAGCTTCTCGCGCTGGGTGATGGCCGAGATGACGAGGCCGGCCTGGGTCAGGCGGTCGAGGTAGTGCTCGTTGGCCTCGTAGCGGTGACGGTGGCGCTCGTTGACGACATCACCGTAGATGTTGTGGGCCAGCGTGCCGGACTTGACGTCGGAACTCTGCGCGCCCAGGCGCATCGTGCCGCCGAGGTCGGAGCTGGCGTCGCGCTTCTGGATGCTGCCGTCGGCGTCCTGCCATTCGTCGATCAAAGCGATGACGGGGTGGGGCGTGGCGGGGTCGAACTCGGTGGAGTTGGCGTTGGCGAGGCCGGCCATGTGGCGGGCGTACTCGATGGTCGCGACCTGCATGCCCAGGCAGATGCCCAGGTAGGGCAGCTTGTGCTCGCGGGCGTACTGCGCGGCCAGGATCTTGCCTTCCACGCCGCGCTTGCCGAAGCCGCCGGGCACGAGGATGGCGTCGAACTTGCCAAGCTCACCGACCGTCTCGGGCGTCAGCGTCTCGCTGTCGACGTATTCGATCTTCACGCCGGCGTGGTTGTGGATGCCGGCGTGGCGCAGCGCCTCGTTGAGCGACTTGTAGGAGTCCGACAGATCGGTGTACTTGCCGCACATGGCGATGGTGACCTGCTCCTTGGGGTTCTCGACTTCGAACACGAGGTTGTCCCAGCGCTTCAGGTCGGTGCTCTTGGTGTTGAGCTGGAGCTTGGTGCAGATGAGCTGGTCCAGGCCCTGCTCGTGCAGCACGCGTGGCACCTTGTAGATGGTGTTCACGTCCCACATCGAGATCACGCCGTACTCGGGCACGTTCGTGAAGAGGGAGATCTTCTCGCGCTCGTCGTCGGGGATGCGGCGGTCGGCGCGGCACAGCAGCGCGTCGGGCTGGATGCCGATCTCGCGCAGCTTCTGCACGGTGTGCTGGGTGGGCTTGGTCTTCAGCTCGCCGGCGGCGGCGATCCAGGGCACGTAGGTCAGGTGCACGAAGGCCGTGTTGGTCGGGCCGGCGCGCAGGCTCATCTGGCGCACGGCTTCGAGGAAGGGCAGGGACTCGATGTCGCCCACCGTGCCGCCGATTTCCACGATGGCCACGTCGACGCCCTCGGCGCCGCGCTTGATGTATTCCTGGATCTCGTTGGTGATGTGCGGGATGACCTGCACCGTCTTGCCGAGGTAGTCGCCGCGGCGTTCCTTCTCCAGCACCGTCTTGTAGATCTGGCCGGTGGTGAAGTTGTTGGCCTTCTTCATCCTCGTCGTGATGAAGCGCTCGTAGTGGCCCAGGTCCAGGTCGGTTTCGGCGCCGTCATCGGTGACGAAGACCTCACCGTGCTGGAAGGGCGACATCGTGCCGGGGTCGACGTTGATGTACGGGTCCAGCTTGATGAGGGTGACTTTGAGGCCGCGCGATTCGAGGATGGCAGCCAGGGAGGCCGACGCGATGCCCTTGCCCAAGGAGGACACCACACCGCCGGTGACGAAGACGTATTTGGTCATGTCTTGCAGCAGCCCAGAACAGGCTGCTGTGGTGGGAAATTCTGATTGTACGGGACGGCCTATTCAGCCCAGGAGTTCCAGTACCAGATCCGCCGTTTCGTCGGGCTTTTCAAAGGGGTAGAGGTGCGAGCCCTCCATCCAGCGCCAGTTGTCGCCGGCCAGCTGCCTGGACGCCGCGGCGCCGGCCTGGCGCAGCTCGCTGGAACGCGTGCCGCCGACGAAGGCGACCGGGCATTGCGGCGGGCGCAGGCGCAGCAGCAGCGGCAGGTGGTGGGGCAGCGTGCGGTAGATGTGGGCCTCGACCTCGCGCGTGAAGCGCAGCCTCACCTGGCCGTCTTCCGCCTCCTCGAAGCCGGCGGCGATGTAGTCGGCCAGCACGCGCGGGTCCCAGCGGGCGAAGAGCTTCTTGGCGGCGAAATGCTTGTGGACGGCCTCGCGGTCCGGCCACACATGGCGGCGCTCGCGGGCGATCTTGGACGGGCCGTAGCGGTGGATCAGCCCCGTCGTCTTGGCGACGGCGATGGCGGCGGCCTTCCAGCCGGAGACGACCGGCGAGTCCAGCATGACGAGGCGGCTGACCAGTTCCGGCCGGCGGCAGGCGGCCAGCAGGCTGACCATGCCGCCCAGCGAGTGGCCCACCAGCGCCACCTGGCCTTCGGGCTTCACCTCGGTGTCGATGAAGTGCAGCAACTGGTCGCGCAGCTTGCGCCAGTCGCCGGTGACGGGGAAGCGCGGGTCGTGGCCCAGGCGGTCCAGCGCCTCGACGCGCCAGCCGGCCGCGCGCCAGCGCTCGAACAGCAGGCGGTAGCAGCCGGCGGGGTAGCTGTTGGCGTGGGAGAAGACGATCGTTTTCTGACTCATGCCTTGGCCAAGCGCTTCAGCTTGTAGAGCGCTTCCAGCGCCTCGCGCGGCGACAGCGCGTCGGGGTCGATGCCGTCCAGCGCCGTGACCAGTTCGCTCGGTTCGGGCGGCGGCGGTGGGGCGGGGGGCGCGGCGAAGAGGTCGAACTGGTCGTCCTCGGCATTCGAGCGCGCCTCCAGCGCCTCCAGCGTCGCGCGCGCCTGGCGCACCAGGCTGGCGGGCATGCCGGCCAGCCTGGCGACCTGCACGCCGTAGCTGCGGCTGGCCGGGCCGGCCTGCAGCTCGTGCAGGAAGACGATGTCCTCGCCGCTCTCGACGGCCGACACATGCCAGTTCTGCGCCAGCGGGTGCTTGGCCGGGAACTCGGTCAGCTCGAAGTAGTGCGTCGCGAACAGCGTGAAGGCGCGGGTCTTGTCGTGCAGGTGGGTGGCGATGGCCGAGGCCAGGGCCAGGCCGTCGAAGGTCGACGTGCCGCGCCCGATCTCGTCCATCAGCACCAGCGACTGGTCGGTCGCCGAGTGCAGGATGGCCGCGCCCTCGGTCATCTCCAGCATGAAGGTGGATTGCGCGTTGGCGAGGTCGTCCGCCGCGCCGATGCGGGTGTGGATGGCGTCCATCGGCCCGAGCCGGCAGCTCGTCGCGGGCACATAGCTGCCGATGGCGGCCAGCAGCGCGATCAGCGCGACCTGGCGCATGAAGGTGCTCTTGCCGCCCATATTGGGGCCGGTGATGACCAGCAGCTTCGTGCGCGCATCGAGCCGGCAGTCGTTGGGCATGAACTCGGCACCACCGGTCTCGGCCAGGCGCGCCTGCACGACCGGATGGCGGCCGGCCTCGATCTCCAGGCAGGGCTGCGAGACGAACTCCGGCCGGCACCAGTTCAGTGTGACCGCGCGCTCGGCCAGCGCGGCCAGCGCATCCAGGCCGGCCAGCGTGCGGCCCAGCGCGGTCAGCGGCTCCAGCCGGGTGATGAGGGCGTCGATGACCTGCTCGTACAGCAGCTTCTCGCGCGCCAGCGCTCGCTCCTGGGCGGACAGCGCCTTGTCCTCGAAGGCCTTCAGCTCCGGCGTGATGTAGCGCTCGGCGTTCTTCAGCGTCTGGCGGCGCTGGTAGTCCATCGGCACCTTGTCGACCTGGCCCTGCGTGACCTCGATGTAGAAGCCATGCACGCGGTTGAACTGCACGCGCAGGTTGGCGATGCCGGTGCGGGCGCGCTCGCGTGTCTCCAGGTCCAGCAGGAAGCCGTCGCAGTTCTGCTGGATGCCGCGCAGCTCGTCCAGCTCGGCGTCGAAGCCGTTGGCGATGACGCCGCCGTCGCGCGGCAGCAGCGCGGGCTCCTCGGCGACGGCGCGTTCCAGCAGTTCGAGGATGTCGCCCGGCGGGTTCAGCGTGGCGTCGCGCAGCGCGGCAGGCGTCACGGCGCGCAGCTGCGGCAGCACCCGCAGCGTCGCGCGCAGGCCGGTCAGCTCGCGCGGGCGCACCTGACGCAGCGCGATGCGGGCGGCGATGCGCTCCACGTCGCTGACCGACTTCAGCGCGTCTCGCAGCGGCTCGAAGCCTTCGGCGTGCAGCGCGGCGATGGCGTTGTGGCGGGCCATCGCCTCGCCGCGCTCGCGCCTGGGATGCAGCAGCCACTGGCGCAGCATGCGGCTGCCCATGCCGCTTTTGCAGGTATCGATCAGCGAGAAGAGGGTGGGGCTGGATTCGCCGCGCAGCGTCTGCACCAGTTCCAGGTTGCGCTGCGTGGCCGGCGGCAGGTCCATCAGGTCGCTGGCGCGCTGCACGCGCAGCGAGCGCACATGGGCCAGCGCGCGGCCCTGGGTGTGCTCGGCGAACGCCAGCAGCGCGCTCGCGGCGGCGTGGGCCAGCGTCAGCTCGTGGGCGTTGAAGCCCTGCAGATTGGCCACGCCCAGCTGCTCGCACAGTTTGCGCTGGCCTAAAGCGCCGTCGAACTGCCAGCCCGGCCGGTTCGTGACCGGGAAGCGCGCCCGCATGACGCCTGCGGGTTGATGCTCGCGGTTGACGAGGATCTCCGCCGGCATCAGCCGCGCCAGCCAGCCCGGCAGCTCCGCGTCGCTGCACTCGGCCAAGCCGATCTCGCCCTGTGTCAACGACAGCCACGCCAGGCCATGCCGGCGGCCGTGACCGCTGACGCTGAGCAGCACGGCATCCTGCTTGTCGGCCAGCAGCTCGGTGTCGGTGATGGTGCCGGGCGTGACGACGCGCACGACCTTGCGCTCCACCGGCCCCTTGCCGGCGCCGACCTCGCCGACCTGCTCGGCAATCGCGACCGCCTCGCCCAGCTTGATGAGCTTGGCGAGATAGCTCTCCAGCGCATGCACCGGCACGCCGGCCATGACGACGGGCTGGCCGGCGCTTGTGCCGCGCTGGGTCAGCGTGATGTCCAGCAGCGCATTGCACTTGCGTGCATCGTCGTAGAAGACCTCGTAGAAATCACCCATCCGGTACAGCAGCAGCGTGTCCGGGAAGTCGGCTTTCAGGCCCAGATACTGGGCCATCATGGGCGTGTGGGCGCTGAAGTCAGCGGGCTGGGTCATCGGCGGCGTTCGGGAATGGAAAAGCCCTCGGCGGAGGGCTTCAGAATGGACGGAAGTTTAAGCGGCGCCTTGGTCGCGGTCGGGCCGTCGCCCACGATGAGCTGGGCTGGAAAAGCGAAAGGCCCGCTTGCGCGGGCCTTCGGGCTTGGGTCGGGAGCCGTGAGGCTGATCATGCCAGCGCCCTGCATGGCACTGTCCTTCGTGAGCCGTCAGACAGGCCGCAGGGCCTGTCTTCGGTGCTCACTCAGTCCTCGGACTTGAACACCAGCTTGACTTCGTGGGTCTGCGGGGCGCCCGTGCCTTCGAAGCGCCACTGGCTCAGCGCGTCCACGGCAGCGCGGTCGAACACGCGCTTGGGTTCGGCTTCGACGACTTCGACGCCCGAGACCTTGCCGTCGCCGGCAATGGTCATCTTGGCGCGCACGCTGCCGGCGGTGATGCTCTTCTTCACGGCCTCGTTGGGGTACTCGGGCGCCACCTTCTTCAGGACCTTGGCATCGGCGTGGGCCAGGGAAGCAGCGGCGACGAGGGCGAGGGCGATAGCGGAGCGGGCGAACATCGGACGGGTCTTTCGGGCTTTGGGTCTGTTGCGGTTGCGGCTTGTGGCCGCGCTGAAGCTCGCATTCTGGCCAGCGCATCCCCCTCGGGTAAGGGGGAGGGCCGTGCACAAGTCACGGGCGGCGGGCCGGCCTGGGGCGTGGGCGCCCGAGTCGCCAATTCCGTCACGGCCGAAACCGACGAAGCCCTCCGCGGGGAGGGCTTGGTGAGGGCGCTGCGGGCCGGTCAGAGCGGTGCGTCGCTGCCGCTCTCGTCCTTCTTGAGGCGCACCGGGCCGCGCTTCTTCGGCGCCGGAGCGGGTGCGGCGACTTCGACCAGGGGCGCAGCGGCCGGCGCCTCGTCTTCCTTGATGACGCGGCTGTAGGGCGACAGGAGGGTGACGAGCTGGGCGTAGATCTTGGGGTTGCCGGCCACGACTTCGCGCTGGTGCAGGAAGTCGGCCTCGCCGGTGAAGTTGCCGATCAGGCCGCCGGCCTCGGTGATGATGAGCGAGCCGGCCGCGATGTCCCAGGGCTGCAGGCCGGTCTCGAAGAAGGCGTCGTAGTGGCCGGCGGCGACGTAGCAGAGGTCCAGGGCCGCGGCGCCCGGACGGCGCAGGCCGGCGCAGTGCTGCATGACTTCCTCGAACATCTTCACGTAGCGCTTGAAGTTGTCGCCGCGGCGGAAGGGAAAGCCGGTGCCGATCAGCGCGTCGCTCATGCGGGTGCGCTTGGACACGCGCAGGCGGCGGTCGTTCAGGAAGGCGCCGCGGCCCTTGGTCGCGTAGAAGAGGTCGTTGCGCGTCGGGTCGTAGACGACGGCCTGCTGCACGACGCCACGGTGGGCCAGCGCGATGGACACGCAGTAGACCGGCAGGCCGTGGATGAAGTTGGTGGTGCCGTCCAGCGGATCGATGATCCAGACGTATTCGGAATGCTTGGCGCCGTGGGTGCGTCCCGACTCTTCGGCCAGGATGCCGTGGTCGGGGTAGGCGCCCAGCAGCGTCTCGATGATGACCCCTTCCGCCGCGTGATCGACCTCGGTCACGAAGTCGTTCGGGCTCTTGGTGTTGATCCGCAGCGCCTCCAGGTCCAGCGAGGCGCGGTTGATGAGGGCGCCGGCCGCGCGCGCCGCCTTGATGGCGACATTGAGCATGGGATGGAGGGACGTCTGCAGCATGCGGGCACTCGCAAAAGAGAGGAAGGGGCTGGCGGAGGGAAAGAGCGACGGCCAGCATACGAAGGCTGGGCCGGGATAATCGGCGATTCTAACCGCTGACCCCGTACAAACCCGTGGAATCCACACGCTTCGTCCTGATCAACACCAGCCATGCCGGCAACGTCGGCTCAGCAGCGCGGGCGATGAAGGTGATGGGCTTCGGCGACCTCGTGCTGGTGGCGCCGCGCTTTGCCGACGTGCTCTGCCACGAGGAGGCCGTGGCCATGGCCAGCGGCGCGGCCGACATCCTGGCACGCGCCAGCGTCGTGCCGACGCTGGCCGAGGCGCTGGACGGCGTGGACTTCGCCTGCGCCACCGCGATGACGCCGCGCGACTTCGGCCCGCCGACGCACGAGCCGCGTGCGCTGTTCGCCGGGCTGGCCGCGCGCGAGGCCGCGCCGCGCCTGGCCCTGGTGTTCGGCTCGGAGCGCTACGGCATGGCCAACGAAGACGTCTACCGCTGCCATGCGGTGCTGAGCATCCCGACGAACCCCGACTACGGCTCGCTCAACCTCGCCCAGGCCGTGCAGCTGCTGGCCTACGACCTGCGCCAGGCGCTCGGCGGCTTCGGCGTGCAGGCCCGCACGCCCGACCCCGAGCTGGCCGATGCCCGTGCCGTGCAGGGCCTGCTCGACCACCTGCAGGCGGCGCTGACCGACATCGGCTACCTCGACCCCGCCGCGCCGAAGAAGCTGATGCCGCGGCTCAACCAGCTCTTCAACCGCGCCGGCCTCACGAACGAGGAAGTGCACATCCTGCGCGGCATCGCCCGCCAGATGAGCAAGACCGCAAACCCGGCAAGCCCAAGCTAGGCCGCCTACACTGGCTGGCCTTTCTCCCTCTGGCAGCACCATGTTCCAGCGCCTGCGCGAAGACATCGCCCTGATCCTCGAACGCGACCCGGCCGCCCGCTCGGCCTGGGAGGTGCTGACCTGTTACCCGGGCCTGCATGCGCTGTGGCTGCATCGCCGCGCGCACTGGCTCTGGACGCACGGCTTGCTGTGGCTGGGCCGCTGGGTCTCGCACTGGGGGCGCTTCCTGACCGGCATCGAGATCCACCCCGGCGCCAAGATCGGCCGCAAGGTCTTCATCGACCACGGCATGGGCATCGTCATCGGCGAAATGGCCGAGATCGGCGAGGGCTGCACCATCTACCAGGGCGTGACGCTGGGCGGCACCTCCCTCGTCAAGGGCGCCAAGCGCCACCCGACGCTGGGCCCGGGCGTCATCGTCGGCGCCAATGCCAGCGTGCTGGGCGGCTTCACGGTGGGCGCCGGCGCGCGCATCGGCTCGGGCGCGGTCGTGACCAAGCCGGTGCCCGCGGGCGCGACGGCCGTGGGCAACCCGGCCCGCATCATCGAGGCCGCCAGCGACCAGGCCCGCGAGGAGGCCGCCGCCAAGATGGGCTTCTCGGCCTATGGCGTGACCCAGGGCGACGACCCGGTGGCCCTGGCCATGCGCGGCCTGATCGACAGCGCCTCGGGGCATGAGCACCAGATCGCGCTGCTGTGGAGCGCGGTCTGCAAGCTGTCCACGCAGATGGGCAAGCCGGTCGGCGACTGCGTGCCCGACGACGCCCAGCGCAGCGAGGCCTTCGACGCGGCCGAGATGAACCGGCTCGTGAAGTGAGCCGCAGCCCGCCCGCGGCGTTGCGCTTTGGCGCAAACGGGCCGCGCCGGCGGTGAAATGACCGTTTTGGCCGGCCAAGTCGGGTGCCTGGACGCTGCCGTGCCTCAGAATCGTGAGCTCCAGGCCGCAAGGCCCGCCTCTCACGACCGTCGTGTTTCCTAGCGAGTTCAGACTGCGGCTTTCCAAGGGCTGGCGCCTGGCGTGCGGCCTCGCGCTGGGCCTGGCACTGGTCGCGGCGACCGTGGCGGCACCGCAGCCCATGCAGGAGCGCCTGGCCGACATCAGCTTCCAGCACATCACGCAGGACCAGGGCATGCCCAACGCCATCGCGGCGGCGCTGGCGCAGGACGGCCAGGGCTTTCTGTGGATAGGCAGCCCCGGCGGCCTGTCGCGCTGGGACGGCTACCGCTTCCGCGTCTACCAGGCCGACTCGAAGCGCGCGGATGCCCTGCCCGACAACTATGTGCAGGCCCTGCACGGCGATGCCCGCGGCCGACTCTGGGTGGGCACGACCTCGGCCGGGCTGCTGCGCTACGACCCGGCCACGGATGGTTTCGTGCGCTATCCGGTGGGCGGCGAGGGCGGGCTCAGCCACGTCAGCGTGCGCCAGATGCTGGACGACGGCGACGGCGGGCTCTGGGTCGTCACCGACGGCGGCCTGGACCGGCTGAACCTCACCGACGGGCGCGTCGAGCATGCCAGCCAGGGCTGGGCCGCGGCCGCCGGAGCCCAGGTGAGCGTGCTGCTGCGCGACCGCCGCGGCGCGCTCTGGCTGGGCAGTGCGGCCGGCCTGTTCAGGCGCGAGCCCGGCGGCGGCCCGCTGCAGCCGGTGTCGCTGAGCCCGGGTGCCACGATCCAGCCCGAGGTGCTCGGCCAGGATGGCGCCGGGCGCATCTGGGTCGGCAGCCTGCGCCACGGCGTTTTCGTGCTGCCGGACGACGGCCTCGCACCCGCCCTGCCTCTGCACGAGAGCAGCTCGCCGGACGGCCTGGACCTGCTGGACGCGAGCCAGATCGTCGGCCTGGCCGAGGTCGCGCCGGGCGAGATGTGGGTGGCGACGCAGACCCAGGGCCTCGTCGCGGTGGACTTCGCGCAGGGGCAGACGCGGCGCATCCGCCATGTGCCGGCCTGGCCGATGAGCCTGGCCGACAACGCGCTGCGCGCCCTCTACCGCGATCGCGCCGGCCTGATCTGGGTGGCCACCAACCGCGGCCTGAGCCGCTACGACCCGCACCAGACCGGCGTGCTGACGCGCTTCGGCGTCGTGCCCGACGGCGGCAATGCCTTCGACGGCCGCTTCGTCGGCACCGAGATCAGCTGGATACAGCCCATGTCCGACGGCCGCATCTGGCTGGGCACGCACAGCGGCGGCGTCGACATCCTCGACGCGGCGGGCGTGCGCGTCGGCGCACTGCGGCCCGACGCGGGCCGGCCCGAGGCCGCGCTGCCGCCCGACATCGTGCTGGCGATGGCGCCGGCACCCGACGGCGGCGTCTTCATCGCCACCAAGCGCGGCCTCTACCGCGCGGACGCCGCGGGGCGGCGCGTCGCGCGCGTCGCGCTGGCCGGCCGCGACCCGGCCGCCTCGGTCTGGGCGCTGCTGGCGGACGGCGACGAGCTGTGGATCGGCGGCCAGGCCGACGGCCTGTGGCGGCTGGACCTGAGGCGCGGCAGGGCCGAGGCCGTCGCGCTGCCCGCGCCGGGCCTGAGCGACCGGCGCGTGACCGTGCTGGCGCGCGACGGGCAGGAACCGGGCCGGCTCTGGGTCGGCACCCGGCACGGCCTGAACCGCGTCGACATCGTCCGGCGCACCGTCACGCGCTGGCTGCCGGGGCCGGTGCAGATGGGCTCGCTGTCGGCCGGCTTCATCACCGCGTTGCTGACCGACGCGCGGGGCCGGCTCTGGGTCGGCAGCTACGGCGGCGGCATCGACGTGCTGCCGGCGCCGGGGCAGGGCGCCGACGCGCTGCCGCAGCGCCTGGGCCTGGCCCAGGGCCTGCCCGACGGCACCATCAACACGCTGCTGGACGACCGGCAGGGGCATGTCTGGGCCAGCACCGACAACGGTCTGGCCCGCGTCGACGCCAACACGCTGGCCGTCACGGCGCTGCGCCGCGCCGAGGGCGTCGCCTTCCAGACCTACTGGACGGCCTCGGCCGCGCGCACCGCGCAGGGCGAACTGCTCTTCGGCGGCAGCGGTGGCATGACCGTCGTGCGGCCCGACAAGCTGCGGGCCTGGAACTACCGCCCCCATGTGCTGGTCACCGACGTCAAGCTGGGAGGCCGGGCCGTGCCCGCCCCGGCCGGCGACGCGTCGCTGACGGTGGCGCCCGGAGCCAACAGCCTGGCCGTCGAGTTCGCCTCGACCGACTTCTCGGCCCCCGAGCGCAACCGCTACGCCTTCAAGCTCGAAGGCTATGACGCCGATTGGGTGGCGACCGACCCGACGCGCCGCCTCGCGGCCTATGCCAACCTGCCGCCGGGCGACTACCGCCTGCGCCTGCGCGCCTCCAACCGCGACGGCCAATGGGGCGAGCAGGATCTGGCCCTGCCCGTCCGCGTGCTGCCGGCCTGGCACCAGACCTGGTGGTTCCGAGCCGCCGTCGTGCTGGCCCTGGGCCTGCTGATGCTGGCCGCCGTGCGGGCGCGCACCCGGCTGCTGCAGCGCCGCCAGCGCGAGCTCGAACTCAAGGTGCGCCAGCGCACGGCCGAGCTGGAGGCCCTGCATCACGCGCTGGAGGAGAAGTCGGCCCAGCTGCAGATGAGCAGCGTGACCGACCCGCTGACCGGCCTGCACAACCGCCGCTTCCTGAGCGAGCACATCGAGCACGACCTGGCCGCCAGCCTGCGCCGTGCCCAGGAGGCCCGTGCCGCGGGCGGCCAGCCGCTGGACACGGACAGCGTCTTCCTGCTGCTGGACATCGACGCATTCAAGCGCATCAACGACCGCCGCGGCCATGCGGTCGGCGACGCGGTGCTGGTGCAGTTCGGCGCGCGGCTGCGCAGCGTGCTGCGCGAGTCCGACTACCTGGTGCGCTGGGGCGGCGAGGAGTTCCTGGCCGTCGCCCGCGACACCGACCGCGTGCGCGCCGAGGAGCTGGCCGAGCGCATGCGCGCCGTCATCGCCGACACGCCCTTCGTGCTGGACGACGGCAGCAGGCTGGCCGTGAGCTGCTCCATCGGTTTCGCCTGCATGCCCTTCGAGTTCGAGCGCCCGCTGGGACGCAGCTGGCAGCAGGTCGTCAACATTGCCGACCTCGGCCTCTACGCGGCCAAGCGTTCGGGCCGCAATGCCTGGGTCGGCGTGCATGCCGGCCCCTGCGCGCCGGGGCGGCGCGAGGTGGGCGAGTTCTGCGTGACCAGCAACCGCGCACTGGAGGCCGTGGCCGCCGCGATGCGCTCACCGGCGGCGCCGGGCGCCGTGCTGGCGTCCGACTGAGTCAGCCCGCGGCCGGCGGCCGCTGCGCGCTCTTGGGCCTGAAGGCCTTGCAGACCTCGTCGCGGGTCTCGAGGTAGGGGCCGCCGATCAGGTCGAGGCAATAGGGCACGGCGGCGAAGATGCCGCCGGCCTTCTCGTGGCCGGCCAGCGTCTCGGCGATCGCCTTGGGCTGGCCCGGCAGGTTGATGATGAGGGCCCGGCCGCGGATGACGGCCACCTGGCACGACAGGATGGCCGTCGGCACGAAGCGCAGCGAGATCTGGCGCATCTGCTCGCCGAAGCCCGGCATCACGCGGTCGGCGACGGCCAGCGTCGCCTCGGGCGTCACGTCGCGCGGCGCGGGGCCGGTGCCGCCGGTGGTCAGCACGAGGTCGCAGTGCTCGGCATCGACGAGGTCGATGAGCGCCTGCGAGATGCCGGCCTGCTCGTCGGGGATCAGGCGGGGCAGGAACTCGACGGGGTTGAGCAGCGCGGCGCCCAGCCAGTCCTTCAGCGCGGGCAGGCCCTTGTCCTCGTAGACGCCGCTGGAGGCGCGGTCGCTGATGGAGACGATGCCGATGCGGACCGGGTCACTCATCGCCAACGCCCTCGGAGGCCTTGATGAACTGGAACAGCTCGCGGAAGGCGCGGCCGCTGCGCTTTTCCGGTGCATTGGCGGCGTCCTTGCGCGCGGCGCGCACGAGGTTGCGCAGCTGCTGGATGTCGATGTCGGCGTGCGCGTTCAGGAACTCCTGCAGCGCGTCGTCGCTGGCCAGCAGGCGCTCGCGCCAGCGCTCGGACTGGTGCAGCTTCAGGCTGTCCTGCGCGTGGCCGAGCTTGAAGGCGGCGACCGCCTCGCGCACCGGCTCGGCGTCGATCTTGCGCATCAGTTTGCCGATGTACTGCATCTGGCGGCGCCGGCCCTCGAAGTTGGTGATCTTCTTGGCCGCGCGCAGCGCGTCGTAGAGGATCTCGGGCAGCGCCAGCGGCTCCCAGCGGCTCTCGGGCAGGGCCAGCAGCTCCTCGCCCAGCTTCTGCAGCGCGGTCATGTCGCGCTTCATCTGGGACTTGCTGGGGCGGTCGAAGTCGTCGTCGTCTTCGAATTCGGGCGTGTTCTCTTGCATCGGAAGCAGCTTGGGCGCGGGCCTATCATTGTCGCCCACTCGAATTCAGCGCCCTTCATGTCCCAAGCCCAAGACGGTTTCGCCTACAGCCCCGAGCAGTTCCAGCAGTGGATCGAGGACGCCCTCGCGGAGGCGGGCAAGCTCGGTGCCAGCGACGCCGGCGCCGAGGTCTCCGAGGGCTGCGGCCTGTCGGTGTCGGCGCGCCTAGGCCAGCTCGAGAACGTCGAGCGCAACCGCGACAAGTCCCTCGGCATCTCGGTCTACCTGGGCCAGCGCCGCGGCAATGCCAGCACGTCGGACTTCTCGCCCCAGGCCATCCGCGACACGGTGCGCGCGGCCTACGACATCGCCCGCTTCACGGCCGAGGACGAGTTTGCCGGCCTGCCCGACGCGGCCGACCTCGCGCTCGACCCGGCCGGGCGGCCCGAGCTCGATCTCTTCCACCCCTGGGCCCTCGACGCGGCCCAGGCCGCCGAGATCGCGCTGCGCTGCGAGGCCGCGGCGCTGGCCGTGGACAAGCGCATCACCAACAGCGAAGGCGCGGCCGTGTCGGCCCAGCAGTCCCACTTCTGGATGGGCAATACGCGCGGCTTCCGCGGCGGCTACGCGAGCTCGCGGCATTCGCTGTCGGTGGCGCCGATTGCCGGCCGCGGCGCCGGCATGCAGCGCGACGCCTGGTACAGCTCCATGCGCGACGCGGCCGAGCTGGCCTCGGCCGAGGCCGTGGGCCGCTATGCGTCGGAGCGTGCTCTCTCCAGGCTGAAGGCGCGCAAGGTCGCGACGGCCGAGGTGCCGGTGCTGTTCGAGAGCACGGTCGCCATCGGCCTGCTCGGCGCGCTGGTGCAGGCCACCAGTGGCGGCGCACTGTACCGCCGCACGACCTTCCTGCTCGACAGCCTGGGCAAGCCCGTCATGGCGCCGCATATCGACATCGCCGAGGATCCGCACGTGAAAAAGGGCAAGGGCAGCTCGCCTTTCGACGACGAGGGCGTCGTCACGCGCGTCCGCTCGGTCGTGCAGGGCGGTGTGCTGCAGGGCTATTTCCTGTCCAGCTACTCGGCGCGCAAGCTCGGCATGCAGACGACCGGGCACGCCGGCGGCTCGCACAACCTGCGCATGATCAGCCGCGCGACGGCGCCCGGCGACGACCTCGCGACGATGGTGCGGCGCCTGGGCCGCGGCCTGCTCGTCACCGAGCTGATGGGGCAGGGCGTCAACTACGTGACCGGCGACTACTCGCGCGGCGCCAGCGGCTACTGGGTCGAGAACGGCGAGATCGCCTACCCGGTCCACGAGGTGACCATCGCCGGCAACCTGAAGGACATGCTGCACAACATCGTCGGCATCGGCGCCGACGAGTACACGATGGGCACCAAGACCGTCGGCTCCGTGCTCGTCACGGGCATGAAGCTGGCCGGCAACTGAAGCAGCCGCCCTATCATCGAAAACCGATTCCACCGAACCGAAGCAGGAGACCCCGGAGATGATCACTCGCACCTTCAAGCCGCTCGCCGTCGCCGCGTTCATGGCGCTGGCCGGCGTGGCCCAGGCCGCCGACATCAGGCTGGGTGTGGCCGAGGCCTTGTCGGGCGGTGCCGCGCAGTACGGCCAGAGCATCCGCAACGGCTTCCAGCTCGCGGCCGACGAGATCAACGCGGCCGGCGGCATCAACGGCAGCAAGCTGGTGCTGGTCGTCGAGGACGAGCAGGGCAAGAAGGAAGAGGCGATCAACGCCTTCAAGAAGCTGATCTTCCAGGACAGGGTGCTGATGCTGTTCGGCCCCACGCTGTCCAATTCCGCGCAGGCCGCCGACCCGATCGCGCAGGCCGCCAAGACCGTGGTCTTCGGCACCTCCAACACGGCCGACGGCATCACCGCCATCGGCGACCACGTCTTCCGCAACTCCGTCACCGAGGCCGACGTGCTGCCGGTCACGCTGTCCACCGCGGTGAAGAAGCTGGGCATCAGGAAGGTCGCGGTGCTCTACGGCAACGACGACGTCTTCACGAAGAGCGGCTACGACAACTTCAAGAAGGCGCTTGAGGCGCAGAAGATCGCCGTCACGACGACCGAGACCTTCGCCAAGGGCGACGTCGACTTCAAGGCCCAGCTGACCAAGATCAAGGCCAGCGCGCCGGACGCGCTGGTGCTGTCGGCGCTGATCGCCGAGGGCGCGCCCATCATGGTGCAGGCCCGCCAGCTGGGGCTGAACCTGCCGGTCATCGGCGGCAATGGCATGAACTCGGTCAAGGTCTTCGATCTCGCCAAGGGCGCCTCCGACGGCCTGTGGATCGGCAGCCCCTGGTCCATAGAGAACCAGACCAAGGAGAACGGCGCCTTCATCGTCGCCTACACCAAGCAGCACAAGGCCGCGCCCGACCAGTTCGCGGCCCAGGCCTATGACGCGATGTACATCGCGGCCCAGGCGCTGAAGAAGGTCAAGCTCAGCGGCGACCTCGCCAAGGACCGTGCCGCGCTGCGCGACGCGCTACCCGCCGTGAAGTGGGCCGGTGCCACCGGCGGCTTCAGCTTCCGCCGCGCGCTGGACAGGGCCGGCAAGCCGGCCGGCTACGACGCCGAGCAGACCGCCATCGTCAGCGTGACCAAGAACGGCCGCTACGCCATCGAGAAATAAGCGCGCCCCGCCGCAGCGGCCCGCGGCCTGCACCGCGGGCCTCCTTTTTTCAAGCTCACGACGTGCTCGAACAGCAGCTCTTCAATGCCCTCTCGCTCGGCAGCGTCTACGCGCTGTTCGCGCTCGGCTTCACGCTGGTCTTCGGTGTGCTGGGCGTCGTCAACCTGTCGCATGGCGCCGTCTTCATGGTCGGCGCCTACGCGGCGCTGCAGGCCGTCACGCGGCTGAACCTGCCGCTGGCCGGGGCGCTGGCCGTGGCCTTCCTCGCGTCGGGCCTGCTGGGGCTGCTCATCGACCTGCTCGTGCTGCGGCCGCTGCGGGCGCGCAATGCGCCGCATCTGATCCCGATGATCGCCACCATCGGTCTCGCCATCGCGCTGAACAGCCTGGCACAGGGCCTCTTCGGCGCCGAGAACCTGCGCTTCCCGGCCGAGGTGCTGCCGCAGCAGACGCTGACCCTCGGTGGCCTGCACGTGACCCTGCTGGAGCTGGGCATCATCGCGCTGTCCTTCGGCCTGATGGCCGTGCTGCTGCTGGTGCTGCGCGGCACCCAGCTCGGCCGGGCGCTGCGCGCGATCGCCGAGTCGCCCAGGGCGGCGGCGCTGCTGGGCATCAACGTCGGCGGGCTGTTCATGCTGACCAGCTTCTTCGCCGCCGGCCTGGGCGGCGTG
Organism: Pelomonas aquatica; assembly: GCF_026712205.1. Taxonomy (GTDB): domain Bacteria; phylum Pseudomonadota; class Gammaproteobacteria; order Burkholderiales; family Burkholderiaceae_C; genus Pelomonas; species Pelomonas aquatica. The sequence continues at coordinate 77,980 of NZ_JAPPUW010000009.1, read as the reverse complement.
GCCGGCGTGCTGATCGGCCTGTACTCGAACGCGCTGTTCCCGCTGATGGGCCAGCCCATCCTGCACAAGGGCATCGCCGTCATCATCCTGGGCGGCATGGGCGACATCCGCGGTGCGATGCTGGCCGGCCTCTTCCTGGGCTTTGCCGAGGTGCTGTCGGTGGCCTATATCGGCTCGACGATGCGCGACGCCGTCGGCTTCGGCCTGCTGTTCGCCGTGCTGCTGCTGCGGCCCAAGGGCCTGTTCGGCACCACCAACGAGCGGAAAGTCTGATGGAAGCCTTCGACAGCTTCTGGGCCGTCTACAGCAACCTGGTGCTGACGCTGGGCACCAACTCGCTGCTGGCCCTGTCCATCTACCTGACCCTGTCCTGCGGCATGCTGGCCATGGCGAACGCGGCCTTCATGGGCATCGGCGCCTACACGGCCGCGCTGCTGACGATGAACGCCGGTATGCCCTTCCCGGTCGCGCTGGCCGGCGGCATGGTCGCGCCCGCCGTGGTGGCGCTGCTGATCGGCGGGCCGACGCTGCGGCTGTCGGGCGTCTACCTGGCGATGGCGACGCTGGCCTTCGGCGAGGTGGTGCGCATCTTCGTGCTGAACACCGAGGGCTGGACCGGCGGCGCGCTGGGCCTGAACGGCATCCCGCCGCAGACCGAGTGGTGGCATGTCGCCCTCGCCCTGGCCCTGGCCTGCTCCGTGCTGGCCCTGCTGCGCCGCTCCAAGGTCGGGCGCGCCTTCGAGGCCATCAAGCTCGACGAGACGGCCGCCGGGCTGATGGGCATAGCCGTCAACGCCCACAAGATGCTGGCCTTCGTGCTGGGCGCCATGCTCGCGGGCCTGGCCGGCGCGCTGAACGCCCACCTGACCTTCTTCATCGGCCCCAACGAATACGGCTTCGACCGCGGCGTGGAGATCATGACCATGACCATCCTCGGCGGCATCAATGGCCTGATGGGGCCGATTTCCGGCGCCGTCATCCTGACGCTGCTGCCCGAGCTGCTGCGCGGCCTGGCCGACTTCCGCAACGTCGTGAACGGGCTGATCCTGGTCGGCATCGTGCTCTTCCTGCCGCGCGGGTTGTGGGACCCGGCGCGCGTGCGCGCGCTGCTGGCACGGCGGGGTTGACGACGATGCTGAAGCTGCAATCGGTCTCGCGTCATTTCGGCGGCCTCAAGGTGCTGCAGGACGTCAGCTTCGAGGTGCCGCAGGGCGGCATCTTCGGCCTGATCGGCCCCAACGGCGCGGGCAAGACCACGGTGGTCAACCTCGTCACCGGCCTGCTGCCGCCCACGTCGGGAGACATCCTCTTCAACGGCGCGAGCCTCGTCGGCCGCAAGCCGCACCGCATCACGACGGGCGGCATCGCGCGCACCTTCCAGAACATCCGCGTCTTCAAGGAGATGACGCTGCTGGAGAACGTCATCGTCGGCATGCACGGCCGCCTGGGCTATGGTGCGGCCGCCCTGCTGCTGCGCCTGCCGGCCTTTCGTGCCGCCGAGCGCGCCGCGCGTGACCGCGCCCGCGAGCTGCTGTCGTGGATGAAGCTGGACCACAAGGCCGACGACATCGCCGACAAGCTCAGCTACGGCGAGCAGCGCAAGCTCGAACTGGCGCGCGCGCTGGCCACCGAGCCCAGGCTGCTGCTGCTGGACGAGCCCGTGGCTGGCATGAACGGCACCGAGAAGGCCGAGCTGATGGCCGAGATCCGCAACATCCAGGCGCGCGGCTACACCATCTTCATGATCGAGCACGACATGCGCTTCGTGATGGGCCTGTGCGAGCACATCGCCGTGCTGAACTTCGGCCGCATCATTGCCGAGGGCGGGCCGGATGCCGTGCGCAACGATCCGCAGGTCATCGAGGCCTATCTGGGGCGCGACGACGATGAATGAGCCTCTGCTGAGCGTGCGCGGCCTGGCCGTCAACTACGGTCACGTCGAGGCGGTGCGCGGCATCGATCTCGACCTGCACGCCGGCGAGATCACGACGCTGGTGGGCGCCAACGGTGCCGGCAAGTCGACGACGCTGATGGCCCTGTCCGGCCTCGTGAAGAAGGCGGCGGGCAGGGTGAGCTTCGACGGCCGGGACATCTCCGCGATGGCGCCGCACCGCATCGTGGCCGGCGGCCTCGTGCAGGTGGCCGAGGGCCGCGCCACGCTGACGACGCTGAGCGTGCGCGAGAACCTGGAGCTCGGCGCCTACACGCGCCGCGACGGCGCCGCTGCCCGCGCGCGCGACATCGACCATGTCTACTCGCTGTTCCCGCGCCTGGCCGAGCGGGCCGCGCAGCTGGCCGGCAGCCTGTCGGGCGGCGAGCAGCAGATGCTGGCCATCGGCCGCGCGCTGATGGCCAGGCCGCGCCTGCTGCTGCTGGACGAGCCGTCGATGGGTCTGGCGCCCATCATCGTGCAGGACATCTTCCGCACGCTGCAGCGCATCAACGCCGAGGGGCTGACCATCTTCCTCGTCGAGCAGAACGTGAAGCAGGCGCTCAAGCTCGCGCAGCATGCCTACGTGATCGAGAACGGCCGCATCGTGCTGCAGGGCAGCGGCGGCGAACTGCTCGGCGACCCGCGCGTGCAGGCCGCCTACCTGGGCCACTGAATCAGCCGAGCTGCTGCGCCTGCACGAACAGGCGGGTCGAGCGGGCGCCGGAACGGCAGAAGACCAGCAGCGGCCGCGGCAGTTCTTCGAGCAGCTTCGCGAAGGCGGCGATCTCTTCCGGCGACTGGTAGCCGCCGGCCACCGGCAGATGGCGGTATTGCAGGCCGGCGGCCTCGGCCGCGGCCTGGATGGCGGCGGAGGTCGGCTGGTCCGGGCCGTGCTCGAAGTCCGGGCGGTTGTTGATGACGCTCTTGAAGCCCATGGCCGCGGCCTCGGCCATGGCTTCAGGCGTCAGCTGCGGGGCGGCGCAGATATCGGGTGCGATGGCTTGCAGGGGCAGGCTCATTGGGGGCTCCTTACTTGGCCAGCGCGGCCTTGACCGCGGCCGACACCGTGCTCATCTCGGCCACGCCGCCCAGAGCCGCCTTGGCGGCGGCCATGACCTTGCCCATGTCGCCGGGGCCGCTGGCGCCCAGTTCGGCGACGATGGCGGCGACCTTCTCGGCCACGGCCTCGGCGCTCAGGCGCTCGGGCAGATAGGCCTGCAGCACGGCGAGCTCGGCCGTTTCCTTGGCGACGAGGTCGTCGCGGCCCGCGGCGCCGAACTGGCGGATCGAGTCCTTGCGCTGCTTGATCAGCTTGTCGACGATGGCCACGAGGCCGGCGTCGTCCACGGTGATGCGCTCGTCCACTTCCTTCTGCTTGACGGCGGCCAGCAGCATGCGGATGGTCAGCAGACGGTCGCTTTCCTTGGCGCGCATGGCGGCCTTCATGTCTTCGGTGATGCGGTCTTTCAGGCTCATGGGGAGGTCCGGTTCAAAAAGACAAAAACCCGCGACAGCGTCCTGTGGCGGGTTTCGGAGTTCACCGGAGCTGTCCGTCTCGAAACAGGCTCCGGGTCGCGTCAGAGACGATCAGTACAGCTTCTTGGGCAGCTGCATGCTGCGCACGCGCTTGTAGTGGCGCTTGACGGCGGCGGCCTTCTTGCGCTTCCTTTCGGCGGTGGGCTTCTCGTAGAACTCGCGGGCGCGGAGTTCGGTCAGCAGGCCCAGCTTTTCGATGGTGCGCTTGAAGCGGCGCAGGGCGACGTCGAACGGCTCGTTTTCCTTGACGCGGATGGTGGTCATGTATTTCCTTCAAATTGCGCTCGGTGTTCGCGGCTGGGGCTCAGCAGCAGGTTCCGGATGACTGCCTTACCTTGGATAGGCACAGCGAATCGACGCGCGGGTTTGCCAGCAAAGCCGAGGATTGTAGCCGGGAAATCAAGGACTTGCCAAGATTTGCTCAGGCCGGCGCTGAAGCCAGAGCCATGGCCTGCGCGCAGGCGGCCGCACTGGCCCAGGCCCACTGGAAGTTGTAGCCCCCCAGCCACCCGGTCACGTCGACCACTTCACCGATGAAGTACAGGCCCGGCACACGCTTGCTCTCCAGCGTCTGCGAGCTCAGGTCCCGGGTCGACACGCCACCGCGCATGACCTCGGCCTTGCGCCAGCCCTCGTCGCCGCTGGGCATCAGCTGCCAGTCGTGCACGCTGCGGCCCAGGCGCTGCAGGTCGGCGTCGCGGCATTCGGCCAGCGGGCGGGCGGCGTCCAGCCCGGCGCGCTCCAGCCAGGCCGCGGCCAGGCGTTGCGGCAGGCGGGTGGCGAACTCGTTGCCGAGCTGGCGGCGCGATGCGGACTTGGCTTCGACGAGCTCCCTGTCCAGTTGCAGCTCGGGTGCGAGATTGATCTGCAAAGGCTGGTCGGCGGCCGTGCGGTAGCTGGAGATCTGCAGGACGGCCGGGCCGCTGAGGCCGCGGTGGGTGAACAGCAGGTCTTCCAGGAAGCGCCCGCGGGCCTTGCCGCTGCCGACCGACACCTCGACCGGCAGCGACAACCCCGCCAACGCGGCGAACGGCGCCCAGGCGTCGGCATCGAAGGTCAGCGGCACCAGCGCGGGGCGCGGCTCGACGATGGCGTGATCGAGGCGCCTGGCCAGGCGCAGGCCCCAGTCGCTGGCGCCGATCTTGGGCACCGGCAGGCCGCCGGTCGCGACGACGACGCGCGGGGTGCGCACCGGGCCATGGCCCGTGTCCAGCTCGAAGCCGCCGTCGGGCAGCGGCCTCACGTCCGCCGCGGTGCAGGGCTGCCAGCGCGTGACGCCGCCGGCCTCGCACTCGCTGACCAGCATCTGGATGACCTGCTCGCTGGAGCCGTCGCAGAACAGCTGGCCCTTGTGCTTCTCGTGGAAGGCGATGCCGTGGCTCCGCACCAGCTTGATGAAGTCCTGCGGCGTGTAGCGGGCCAGCGCAGAGCGGCAGAAGGCCGGGTTCTCGGACAGGAAGTTCGCCGGGCCGGCCTCGCGATTCGTGAAATTGCAACGCCCGCCGCCGGAGATACGGATTTTTTCAGCCAGCCTGGCGGCGTGGTCGATCAGCAGCACCCGCAGGCCCCGTTGCCCGGCCTGCCCGGCGCAGAACAGCCCCGCCGCGCCCGCGCCCACCACCACCGCATCGAAAGCCTGCATAAACCTCCCTTGAATCGGGCGGCATTGTCGCGGGGGCTCGGTCGAAACTCGGTACGATGCATTCGTCCCGGCTGGCGGGCCTTCTAGGGGGGAGGCCCGATTCATGGGGTGGCGCGGCCTTGCTGGGCCCGTCGGCGCCCCACTACAGTCCCCCTCGATACCCTCGAAAGTGCGCCGGCTTCGCGGCTCGTGCCTTGCGTCCCGATCAAAACGATTTCATGCCCATGACTGTCGCCCCGACCGCGATGCAGCCGCAGCCCGGCAGCCTGGCCCAATGGCTGGCCGCTCATGCAGAACTCGGAGGAGAGACGCTCGAAGGCCTGGTGGCGCTGATCGAGCCCCTGGGCAGCCAGGCGGCGATCAAGGCGGTATCCAGCGGCCGCTATCTGTTTGCGAGCGCTGGACTGGCGGAGATGTTCGAGTGCGCGGCCGTTGTCGGTCACACGGATGCCGAGTTGCTGAGGGCCGACGAGACGACCGCGCTGCGCCGTGTCGAGCAGACCGTCATGGCCCAGCGCCATCCGGTCGTCAGCGAGCACAAGCTGGAGATCAACGGCCGCCGCCGCGAGTTCGGCGTGACGCGCCTGGCCCTGGGCCAGGATTTCCTGCTGTCGGTCTGGCATGAGCGCACCGAGGAGCGCCACCGCGAGGCCCATCTGCAGCGCGCGCTGGCGCAGATCGAGCAGCAGCAGAACGCCATCGAGCAAATCCGCCGCGAACTGCAGCAGGGCTCGGGCCGCGACGACGCCTCCGGCCTCTATATGCGCCCGCAGTTCGACGACCAGCTGCTGCGCGAGATCGACCTGTCCACGCGCGAGCACCGCGAGTTCGCCCTCGTCGTCATCGCGCTGGATGTGACCCAGTCCGTCACCGGCCTGGGCGACGAAGCCCAGCAGCGCCTGCTCGAAGGCATGGGCCGCATGCTGCGTGCCAACACGCGGGCGATGGACTCGGCCTGCCGTATCGGGCCGCAGCGCTTCGCCGTGCTGCTGTCGGGCGTCGGCCTGGCGACGGCGCATGCGCGCATGGAGCAATTACGCCGGCAGTGCGCGGCGCAGATTGTCGTGCTGAACGGCCAGGACCTGGGCCTGTCGATCTCGATGGGCGTGTCCAGCTTCCCGCACACGGCCTCGCGCCAGGACGAGCTGATGACGGCCAGTGAAAGCGCCGTGCACGAGGCCCAGCGCCGCGGCGGCAACCAGGTCGTGCTGGCGTCGATCGCCTTCGGCTGAAAGTTGTCAGGCGGCGTGCAGCCGCTTCAGCACCGCCTGCCATTCTGCCGGCGTGACCGGCGTGATCGACAGCCGGCTGCCCTTCTCCAGCACCCGCATGGACGCGAGTTCCGGCGCCTCGCGCATCTCCTTCAGGCCCAGCAGCCGCGTGGTCTCGCGCCAGCGCACGTCGACATGCAGCCAGCGCGGCGCCTCCGGCCTGGACTTGGCATCGAAGTAGTGGCTGGCCGGGTCGAACTGCGTCGCATCCGGGTAAGCCGGGCTGCAGACCTCGGCGAGGCCGGCAATGCCGGGCTCAGGGCAGGACGAGTGATAGAAAAGCACGCCGTCGCCCATCTGCATGTCGTCGCGCATGAAGTTGCGCGCCTGGTAGTTGCGAACGCCCGTCCAGGGCAGGGTGCCGGCGCGCTGCAGGTCGAGGATGGAGGCCTCGCCGGGCTCGGACTTCATCAGCCAGTAGTTCATGGCCTGATGCTAAAGGAGGTGTCCACCGCAATCCTGGGGGCCGAGATCCTGAACACCCAGGGGTAATCAGGTGGGCGAGGTCAGCCGGACTTCGGGTTCATCTGACGCGAGACGATCACGCCCGTCCGGAATTTTCCAAGCCCTTGCTCATAGAGCATCGGATGAAGGAAATTAAAGCCCCAGAGGAAAGCGATGGACGGGCGGATTCTACGGTTTCAGAGCAGCTGCCCGTCGTGCCCGAGGGCTTCGTCCAGGCGCTTGATGAGGGCATCCATGTCGGGGCCGCCCATGGCCGGCAGCGCCGGGGCCTCGCGCGGCGCCTCGGCGAGCTGGTAGGCCAGGTTCAGTGCGGCCAGCACGGCGATGCGCTCGCGCGCCTTGACCTTGCCGGCGTCGCGGATGGCGCTCATTTCGCGGTCCACCTGGCCCACGGCCGCGGTCAGGGCGGCCTCGCCGCCTTCCGGGCAGCCGAGCAGATAGCTCTGGCCCATGATGGTCACTTCCATCTGCTTCATGGCTGTTCTTCTTCCTTCGGCGTCTCGGCCGGCAGGCGCTCCAGCAGCGCCTCGACGCGGGCGCGCGCGGCGTTCAGGCGCGAGCGCAGGCTGTCGCGCTCCTGCGTGATGGCGGTGAGCTGCACCTGCAGCAGCAGGTTGGTGCGCAGGATTTCGTCGTGGCGAAGGAGCAGGCGCTCCACGCGGTCGGTCAGGTCGGTCAGGCTGGCCATGGATGGGCTCGGGGTCAGGCGGCCGCCGATTTTAGTTGCCGGCCGTGGTCGCACTCGTCGGCGACGGCGCAGGCGCTGCACAGCGGCTTGCGCGCCTGGCAGACATAGCGGCCGTGCAGGATCAGCCAGTGGTGGGCATCGACGAGATAAGCCGCCGGCACGCGCTTGAGCAGCCCGAGTTCGACGGCCAACGGCGTCTTGCCCGGCGCGAGGCCGGTGCGGTTGCCGACGCGGAAGATGTGGGTGTCGACGGCCATCGTCGGCTCGCCGAAGGCGACGTTGAGCACGACGTTGGCGGTCTTGCGGCCGACGCCGGGCAGGGCCTCCAGCGCCTCGCGCGAGCGCGGCACCTCGCCGCCATGCCGGTCGATCAGGATCCGGCAGGTCTGCAGCAGATGCCTGGCCTTGCTGCGATACAGGCCGATGGTCTTGATGTGGCTCTCCAGCCCCTCGGTGCCGAGCGCCAGGATCTGCGCCGGCGTGTTGGCGACGGCGAACAGGCGCTTCGTCGCCTTGTTCACGCCGACGTCGGTGGCCTGGGCCGACAGCAGCACGGCCGTCAACAACTCGAAGACGCTGGAAAACTCCAGCTCGGTCTGCGGCGCCGGGTTGGCGGCCTTCAGAGTGGCGAAGAAGCGTTCGATCTGCGCGGCGTTCATGCCGGCATTGTCATGTCCGTTTGGCCCGCGCGCGGGCGAGCGCGGCCTCGATGACGGCGCGCTTGGCGGAGAGCTGGGCCGGGTCGGTGATGGCCGACGCCGCGGGCAGGTCGGCCAGCTTGGCTTCGGCCTTGGCCATCAGCCGGGCCTCGTTTTCCTCGGCCTCGCGGTGGCGGCGGAACTGGCGGAAGGCGTAGCGCTCGCGGGCCTCGTCGGCCTGGGGCAGGCTCCAGGCGGCCCAGCCGGTGGTCGTCGTGACCTCGGGCATGGAGATGCAGTCGATCGGGCAGGCCGGCACGCAGAGCTCGCAGCCGGTGCACTGGGCCGCGACGACGACGTGCATGGCCTTCGGCGCACCGACGATACAGTCCGCCGGGCAGGCCTTGATGCACAGCGTGCAGCCGATGCACCAGGCCTCGTCGATGACGGCGACGCCGCGCGTGGCTTCGACGCCATTGGCGGGGTTCAGCGGCAGCGCGGGCCGGCCGGTGAGGGCGGCCAGGCGGGCCACGCCCTCGGCGCCGCCGGGCGGGCATTGGTTGATGTCGGCCTCACCGGCCGCAATGGCGTCGGCGTAGCGGCGGCAGTCCGGGTAGCCGCAGCGGGTGCATTGGGTCTGCGGCAGCGCGGCGTCGATGCGGGCCGCGAGGTTCACGCGGCGCGTCGGCTGCGCCTGGCGGCAGGCTTGGCGACGGCCTTGAGCGGCGCGGCCTTGGGCGTCTTCTTCAGCGGCGCGGCCTCGTATTTGGCGATGAAGTCGCGCACCTCGGGGTAGACCTTCTCGCGCCAGCGGCGACCCGAGAAGATGCCGTAATGGCCCGCGCCGATGGCGTCGTAGTGGTACTGGTGGGCCTTGGGCACGCCGGCGCAGAGGTCGTGGGCGGCGCGGGTCTGGCCGGCGCCGGAGATGTCGTCCAGCTCGCCCTCGACGGTCAGCAGGGCCGTCGTCGTGATGTCCTGCGGGCGCACGAAGGCGCCGTCCACTTGCCAGGTGCCGTTCACCAGCGCGAAGTCCTGGAACACCGTCTTGATGGTGTCGAGGTAATACTCGGCCGGCATGTCCAGCACGGCGTTGTATTCGTCGTAGAAGCGGCGGTGGGCCTCGGCACTGTCGTCGTCGCCGCGCACCAGGTCGAGGAAGTAGTCGTAGTGCGAGGACAGGTGGCGGTCCGGGTTCATCGCGACGAAGCCGGTGTGCTGCAGGAAGCCCGGGTAGACCTCGCGGCCGGCGCCGGGGAAGTTGGTCGGCACACGGTAGATGACGTTGTTCTCGAACCAGTTGAAGCTGCGGTTCATCGCCAGGTTGTTGACGGCCGTCGGGCTCTTGCGGGCGTCGATGGGGCCGCCCATCATCGTCATGCTGCGCGGCGTGGGCTCGCCGGCGCTGGCCATCAGCGAGATGGCGGCCAGCACGGGCACCGTGGGCTGGCAGACGGACATCACATGGCAGTCCGCGCCGCCGACGTGGCGGATGAACTCCTGCACGTAGTGGATGTAGTCGTCCAGGTGGAAGGGGCCCACTTCAAGCGGCACCATGCGGGCGTCGGTCCAGTCGGTGACGTAGACCTTGTGGTCCTTCAGCAGCTGCTTGACGGTCTCGCGCAGCAGCGTGCTGTGGTGGCCGGACAGCGGCGCCACGACCAGCACGGTGGGCTGGTCCTTCATCTTGGCCAGCACCTTGGAGTCGTCGGTGTAGCGCTTGAAGCGCAGCAGCCGGCAGAAGGGTTTTTCAAGCGCCACCAGTTCCTGCACGGCGACGTCGACGCCGTCGACCTCGACCGACTTGATCTCGAACTCGGGCTTCTCGTAGTCCTTGGCCAGGCGGTGCATCAGGTCCAGGCCGGCGGACAGGCGCTGCGACATCGGCGTGTGCGCGAACGGCGACAGCGGATGGCTGTAGAGCTTGGCCGATGCGGCGGCGAACTCGGAGAAGGGGCTGAGCAGTGCGCGCTGGGTTTCGAAGAACTGATACAGCATGGCAAGCCTTGTACTGGGGACCGGGATGCGGCGATGGTGCCAGAAAACGCTTTCTTGGTTGTGCGGCGCAGCATGGGATTGGCGGTCAAACCGCCAATCCTGCGCACTTCAAAGCCGCGTTTCAGCCCTTGATGACGGCCGCCATCGCCGCGGCGACGGTGGGCAGATTGCCTTCGTTCAACGCCGCCACGCAGATGCGGCCCGAGTCCACGCCGTAGACGCCGAACTCGCTGCGCAGCCGCTGCATCTGCGTGGCCGACAGGCCCGAGTAGCTGAACATGCCGAGCTGCTCGGTCACGAAGCCGAGGTCCTGCGTGACGCCGGCGGCCTTCAGCGCGGCGACCAGCGCCGAGCGCATGGCCTTGATGCGCACGCGCATGCCGGCCAGTTCCTCTTCCCACAGGCCGCGCAGCCCGTCGTCGGCCAGCACCTGGGCGACGACCTGGGCGCCATGCGTCGGCGGGTTGGAGTAGTTGGTGCGGATCATGATCTTCAGCTGCGACAGCACGCGCACGGCTTCTTCGTCGCCGGTGCAGACGACGCTCAGCGCGCCGACGCGTTCGCCGTACAGCGAGAAGCTCTTGGAGAAGCTGGTGGACACGAAGAAGCCCAGGCCGGCGGCGAGGAACTGGCGCACCGCCTCGCCGTCCTCCTTCAGGCCGAAGCCGAAGCCCTGGTAGGCCATGTCCAGGAAGGGCGTCAGGCCTTTGGCCTTGACCGTGGCGACGACCTGGGCCCATTGCGCGGCCGAGATGTCGTAGCCGGTCGGGTTGTGGCAGCAGGCGTGTAGCACGACGACGGTGCCGGCCGGGGCGGCGTTCAGCGCGGCCAGCATGCCGTCGAAGTTGACGCCCTTGTTGGCGGCGTCGTAGTAGGGGTAGGTCTCGACCGTGAAGCCGGCCTGCGTGAACAGCGCGCGGTGGTTTTCCCAGCTCGGGTCGGAGATCAGTACCTTGGCACCGGGGCTGACATGCTTCAGGAAGTCGGCGCCGATCTTCAGCGCGCCGGTACCGCCCAGGGCCTGCACGGTGGCCACGTTCTTCAGCTCGGCGCCGAAGACCAGCTTCTGCACGGCCTTGTCGTAGGCGGCGATGCCGTCGATGGGCAGGTAGCCGCGCGGCTTGGGGGCGGCGGCCATCGCGGCTTCGGCTTCGCGCACGCATTTCAGCAGCGGCAGCTTGCCGTTCTCGTCGTAGTAGACGCCGACGCCGAGGTTGACCTTGCCCGGGCGGGTGTCGGCATTGAACTGCTCGTTCAGGCCGAGGATGGGATCACGGGGAGCAAGGGCGACATCGGCGAAAAGCGACTGGGACATGGCGGGATTCCTGAAAGGGCGTTGGCAGCAGGGGAACGCGGTCAGCTGGGCGGTGCGCTTAAGCTGACGGATTGCGCAGGGCAGCAATTTTGCCCGTGAACCCAGGGAATCCCCCATGCAAGAAGCCTTGAACGCCATTCCAGCCCCCGTGGGCGACATTGAGGAGCGCAAGGGCGAATTCGTCAGCTTCGAAGGCTCGCCGTTCCAGCTGTTCCAGCCTTTCCCGCCGGCGGGGGATCAGCCGACGGCCATCGCCCAACTGGTGGAAGGCGTCAACGACGGCCTGAGCTACCAGACGCTGCTGGGCGTGACCGGCTCGGGCAAGACCTTCACGATGGCCAATGTCATCGCCCGCCTGGGCCGGCCGGCCATCGTCTTTGCGCCCAACAAGACGCTGGCCGCGCAGCTCTACAGCGAGTTCCGCGATTTCTTCCCGAACAACGCGGTCGAGTATTTCGTCAGCTACTACGACTACTACCAGCCTGAGGCCTATGTGCCGCAGCGCGACCTCTTCATCGAGAAGGACAGCGCCATCAACGAGCACATCGAGCAGCTGCGCCTGTCCTGCACCAAGAGCCTGCTGGAGCGGCGCGACGTGGTCATCGTCGCGTCGGTCTCGGCCATCTACGGCATCGGCAACCCCAGCGACTACCACCAGATGGTGATGACGCTGCGCGTGGGCGACAAGATGGGCCAGCGCGACGTCATCGCCCACCTGATCCGCATGCAGTACACGCGCAACGAGATGGAGTTCGTGCGTGGGCATTTCCGCGTGCGCGGCGACACCATCGACGTGTTCCCGGCCGAGCACTCCGAGCTGGCCATCCGCATCGAGCTGTTCGACGACGAGATCGACGGCCTGGCCCTGTTCGACCCGCTGACCGGCCAGATCCGCCAGAAGATCCCGCGCTTCACGGTCTACCCCAGCAGCCATTACGTCACGCCGCGCGACCGCGTGCTGGCCGCCGCCGAGGCGATCAAGGAAGAGCTGCGCGAGCGCGTCGGCTTCTTCGTCAAGGAGGGCAAGCTCGTCGAGGCCCAGCGCATCGAGCAGCGCACGCGCTTCGACCTGGAGATGCTGCAGGAGGTGGGCCACTGCAAGGGCATCGAGAACTACACGCGCCACCTGTCCGGCGCCGAGCCGGGCGACCCGCCGCCGACGCTGGTGGACTACCTGCCCAAGGACGCCCTCATGTTCCTGGACGAGAGCCATGTGCTGATCGGCCAGTTCGGCGGCATGTACAACGGCGACCGGGCGCGCAAGACGACGCTGGTCGAGTACGGCTTCCGGCTGCCATCGGCGCTGGACAACCGGCCGCTGAAGTTCGCCGAGTTCGAACGCAAGATGCGCCAGGCCATCTTCGTGTCGGCCACGCCGGCCCAGTACGAGCAGGACAACGCCGGCCAGGTGGTCGAGCAGGTCGTGCGGCCGACGGGTCTGGTCGACCCCATCGTGGAGGTGCGCCCCGCCACCCACCAGGTCGACGACGTGCTGCAGGAGATCCGCCTGCGCGTCGAGGCCAACGAGCGCGTGCTGATCACGACGCTGACCAAGCGCATGGCCGAGCAGCTGACCGACTACCTCAGCGACAACGGCGCCAAGGTGCGCTACCTGCACTCCGACGTGGACACGGTCGAGCGCGTGGAGATCCTGCGCGACCTGCGCCTGGGCGCGTTCGACGTGCTGGTGGGCATCAACCTGCTGCGCGAAGGCCTGGATATCCCCGAGGTGTCGCTGGTCGCGATCCTGGACGCCGACAAGGAAGGCTTTCTGCGCGCCGAGCGCAGCCTGATCCAGACCATCGGCCGGGCGGCCCGCAACCTGAACGGCAAGGCCATCCTGTATGCGGACCGCATCACCGAATCCATGCGCAAGGCCATCGGCGAGACCGAGCGCCGCCGCGCCAGGCAGATCGCCTTCAACGAGGAGCACGGCATCACGCCGCGCAGCGTGCAAAAGCGCATCAAGGACCTCATCGACGGCGTCTATTCCGAAGAGGCCGGCCGCGACGACGCGAAGCTGCTGGCCGCCGCCCAGGTCGAGGACCTGTCGGAGAAGGATCTGGCCAAGCGCATGGCCCAGCTCGAAAAGCAGATGCTGGAACACGCCCGCAACCTGGAGTTCGAGCAGGCGGCCCGGCTGCGCGACCAGTTGGCGCAGCTGCGCGAGCAGGCCTTCGGTGCGCGCGTGCATGACAACATCGTGCCGCTGGACAGCGCCCGCAAGGGCGGGGCAGCGCGCTGATGCTGCAGCGCCGCAGCTAAAACCCGCCGATGCCTGGGGCTACCCGGCGCCCCTGGGACTCGCGCGATTAGTCGAGTAAAATAATCGGAAATGATTCAGTCGGCTATTGTCCCGGTCATCCCGGGTTAACCCCAAATCATTTGGCCTGGACAAATCGTGTCCGGGCATCTCGCAAAGGAGTTTTGTATGCGTCTCACCACCAAAGGCCGGTTTGCCGTCACCGCGATGTTGGACCTGGCGCTGCGCGAGAATACCGGCCCCGTGGCCCTGGCGGCGATCAGCCAAAGGCAGCAGATTTCGCTCTCCTACCTGGAGCAGCTGTTCGGCAAGCTGCGCCGCCACGAATTGGTGGAAAGTACCCGTGGCCCGGGCGGTGGCTACTCCCTCGGCCGCAAGGCCGAGAACATCACCGTCGCCGACATCATCGTCGCCGTGGACGAGGCGCTGGACGCCACCGGCTGCGGCGGCAAGGAAAACTGCATGGGCGAGGACAGCGGCCGCTGCATCACCCATGAACTCTGGACCAATCTGAACGCCAAGATGATCGAGTACCTCGACTCCGTGTCCCTGCGCAAGCTCGCCGACGAGCAGCTGGCCAAGGGCTTCGAGGTCGAGGCGGCGCCGGTCAAGCGCGCCATCTCCAGCCAGCCGGTGCTCAAGCCCATCCGCGTGACGGCGCCGAACTCCGTGTTCGCCCTGGGTGGAAATCTCAGCGGCGCGTTCAGCAAGTAACAGAACTCAAAAGTAGTCGTTCCATGGACATGACCCCGCATTTCCCGATCTACCTCGACTACGGCGCGACGACGCCGTGCGACCCCCGCGTGGTGGACGCGATGATCCCCTGGCTGCGCGAGCACTTCGGCAACCCGGCGTCGCGCAGCCACGCCTGGGGCTGGGAGGCGGAAGAGGCGGTCGAGAAGGCGCGCACGCAGGTGGCCGAGCTGATCGGCGCCGACCCGCGCGAGATCGTCTGGACCTCGGGCGCCACCGAGTCCAATAACTTGGCACTGAAGGGCGCCGCCCAGTTCTACAAGACCCGCGGCAAGCACCTCATCACCGTGAAGACCGAGCACAAGGCCGTGCTCGACACGATGCGCGAGCTGGAGCGCCAGGGCTTCGACGTGAGCTATCTCGATGTGCTGGAGAACGGCCTCGTCGACCTGGAAGCCTTCAAGGCCGCGTTGCGCCCGGACACCATCCTGGCCTCGGTCATGTACGTCAACAACGAGATCGGCGTCATCCAGGACGTGGTCGCGCTGGGCAATATCTGCCGCGAGCGCGGCATCATCTTCCACGTCGACGCGGCCCAGGCCACCGGCAAGGTCGAGATCGACATGGCCCAACTGCCCATCGACCTGATGAGCCTGGCCTCGCACAAGACCTATGGCCCCAAGGGCATCGGCGCGCTCTACGTGCGCCGCAAGCCGCGCGTGCGCCTGGAGGCGCAGATGCACGGTGGCGGCCATGAGCGCGGCATGCGCTCGGGCACGCTGCCCGTGCACCAGATCGTCGGCATGGGCGAGGCCTTCCGCATCGCCCGCGAGGAGATGGGCACCGAGAACGAGCGCATTCGCGTGCTGCACAACCGGCTGATCCAGGGCCTGTCGGGCATCGAGCAGACCTTCATCAACGGCGACCTCGAACAGCGCGTGCCGCACAACCTGAACATCTCGTTCAACTACGTCGAGGGCGAGTCGCTCATCATGGGCGTGAAGGGCCTGGCGGTGTCGTCCGGCTCGGCCTGCACCTCGGCCAGCCTGGAGCCCAGCTATGTGCTGCGCGCACTGGGCCGCAGCGACGAACTGGCCCACAGCTCGCTGCGCATGACCATCGGCCGCTTCACGACCGAGGAAGAGATAGCCTACGCCGTCAGCGTGCTGACCGACCGCGTCGCCAAGCTGCGCGAGCTGTCCCCGCTGTGGGACATGTACAAGGACGGCGTGGACCTGAGCACCATCCAGTGGGCCGCCCACTGAGGAGAACACCATGGCATACAGCGAAAAGGTCGTCGACCACTACGAGAACCCCCGCAACGTCGGCAAGTTTGAAAACGGCGACGAGGACGTCGGCACCGGCATGGTCGGCGCCCCGGCCTGCGGCGACGTGATGAAGCTGCAGATCAAGGTCAACCCGGCGACCGGCCTCATCGAGGACGCCAAGTTCAAGACCTATGGCTGCGGCTCGGCCATCGCCTCCAGCTCCCTCGTGACCGAATGGGTCAAGGGCAAGAGCCTGGACGAAGCGCTGACGATCAAGAACACGCAGATCGCCGAGGAACTGGCGCTGCCGCCGGTCAAGATCCACTGCTCCATCCTGGCCGAGGACGCCATCAAGGCCGCCGTGGACGACTACCGCGCCAAGCACGCGAATTGATATGTCGGTGACCCTGACCGAGGCTGCTGCCCGCCATGTGAAGCGCTACATCGCCAAGCGCGGCAAGGGCGTCGGCGTGCGCCTGGGCGTCAAGACGACGGGCTGCTCGGGCCTGGCCTACAAGCTCGAATACGCCGACGAGGTCGCGCCCGAGGACGTCGTCTTCGAGGGCCACGAGGTCAAGATCCTGATCGACCCCAAGAGCCTGCCCTACCTCGACGGCACCGAGCTGGACTTCGTGCGCGAAGGCCTGAACGAAGGCTTCAAGTTCCGCAACCCGCGCGAGAAGGATCGCTGCGGCTGCGGCGAATCCTTCCGTGTCTGACAAGGGCAGGGTTCTGGCTGAGCGCGGCATTGGCCGCGCTTTTTACTTTCTCGCCGCAGCATGCGACTGACCGACAACGACTTCCAGCTCTTCGGCCTGCCTGAAACCCAGGCACAGTCGCGCGCCGACATCGACGCGCGCTGGAAGGCGCTGCAGGCCGAGGTCCATCCCGACCGCTTCGCCGCTGAAGGCGCCGCCGCCCAGCGCGTGGCCATGCAATGGGCCATGCGCGTCAACGAGGCCTACCAGCGCCTGAAGGATCCGCTCAAGCGGGCGGCCTATCTGTGCGGGCTGCGCGGCGCGCCGGTGCAGGCCGAGAACAACACGGCCATGCCCGCAGCCTTCCTGATGCAGCAGATGGAATGGCGCGAGGCGCTGGACGACGCGGGCGACGAGTCCGCGCTCGAAGCTCTCGACGACGATGCGGCACAGGCCGAGGCCGCCGCGCTGGCCCAGGCCCAGCGCCTGCTCGATGACAACCACGACGCGCCGGCCGCCGCCGCGCAGGTGAGGGCGCTGATGTTCATCCAGCGTTTCCGCACCGATATCGACCAGCGCCTCGCCGCGCTCGACGCCTGACCATGGCACTTCTCCAGATTTCCGAACCCGGCGCGTCGCCCGACCCGCACCAGCGCCGCATCGCCGTCGGCATCGACCTCGGCACGACGCATTCCCTCGTCGCCGCCGTGCGCCACGGCGTGGCCGAATGCCTGCCCGACGGGCTGGGGCGCGTGATCCTGCCGTCGGCCGTGCGCTATCTGCCCGAAGGCCGCCGCCAGATCGGCGCCGACGCTCTGGCAGCCCAGGCCGAAGACCCCGAGAACACCATCGTCTCGGTCAAGCGCTTCATGGGCCGCGCCGTGGCCGACGTGGCCAACCGCGAGCGCCTGCCCTACCGCTTCGAGGACCGCCCCGGCATGCTGGCCCTCGCGACGCGTGACGGCGCGAAGAGCCCCGTCGAGGTGTCGGCCGAGATCCTGGCGACGCTGCGCTTCCGCGCCGAGGACAGCTTCGTCGACGACCTGTTCGGCGCCGTCATCACCGTGCCGGCCTATTTCGACGACGCCCAGCGTCAGGCCACCAAGGATGCCGCCGAGCTGGCCGGCCTGAAGGTGCTGCGCCTCATCAACGAGCCCACGGCCGCGGCCATTGCCTACGGCCTGGACAACGCCAGCGAAGGCCTCTATGCGGTCTACGACCTGGGCGGCGGCACCTTCGACATCTCGCTGCTGCGCCTGACGCGCGGCGTCTTCGAGGTCGTGGCGACCGGCGGCGATGCGGCCCTGGGTGGCGACGACTTCGACCGTGCGCTGGCCGACTGGGCGCTGGGCTGCCGCGCCGTCGAGTCCGCTCACGACAAACGTGCCGTGCTCGTCGCCGCGCGTGCGGCCAAGGAGGCGCTGTCGGACGCCGATGCGGCCGAACTCGTCGCCGCGCTGGATGCCGGCGAACTGCGCGTGACGGTCACGCGTGCGCAATTCGAGGCACTGGCCCAGCCTCTGATCGCCAAGACGCTGTCGTCCGTGAAGCGCGTGCTGCGCGACGCCAAGGTCAAGGCTGCGGACGTGCAGGGCACGGTCATGGTCGGCGGCTCGACGCGCATGCCCATCGTGCGCCGCGCCGTCGGTGAGCTGTTCGGCCGCGAGGTCTTGACCAATCTGAACCCGGACGAGGTCGTCGCTCTCGGCGCCGCCATCCAGGCCAACCAGCTCGCCGGCAACGCCGCCGATGGCGAGATCCTGTTGCTGGACGTGATCCCGCTGTCACTGGGTCTGGAAACCATGGGCGGCCTGGTCGAGCGCGTCATCGAGCGCAACTCGACCATCCCCGTCGCCAAGGCCCAGGACTTCACGACCTTCAAGGACGGCCAGACCGCCATGGCCATCCACGTCGTGCAGGGCGAGCGCGAGCTGGTCAGCGAATGCCGTTCGCTGGCGCGCTTCGAGCTGCGCGGCATCCCGCCGATGGCCGCCGGCGCGGCGCGCATCCGTGTCAGCTTCCAGGTCGATGCGGACGGGCTGCTCAGCGTGTCCGCCGAGGAGCTGACCTCCGGCGCGCAGGCGGCCATCACCGTCAAGCCCAGCTACGGCCTGTCCGACGACCAGATCGCCGGCATGCTGAAGGATGGTTTCGCCAGTGCCGACGCCGACATGGCCGCGCGCAAGCTGCGCGAGGCCAAGGTGGAGGCCGAGCGCATGGTCCTCGCGACCCACAGCGCGCTCGCGGCCGATGGCGACCTGCTGCCCGAGGCCGAGCGCGAAGCGCTCGAAGCCCGGCTGGCGGCGCTGGCGCGGATGGACGGCGATGCCGACGCCATCGACGCCGCCGTGAAAGCGCTGGCCGAGGCCACCGAAGGCTTCGCCGCCGAACGCATGAACCGCTCCATCGCCCGCGCCCTGACGGGCCGCGATGTCAGCCAGCTCTGAGACTCACACCATGCCCGTCATCACCATCCTCCCGCACGCCGAATACTGCCCCGAGGGCAGGACGGTGACCGCCGAACCCGGCACGTCGATTTGCGAGGCGCTGCTGGCCAACCATGTCGACATCGAGCACGCCTGCGACCAGGTCTGCGCCTGCACGACCTGCCACGTCATCGTGCGCCAGGGCGGCCGCTCCCTGTCCGAGATGGAGGAGGACGAGGAGGACATGCTGGACCGCGCCTGGGGCCTGGAGCCGGATTCGCGGCTGTCCTGCCAAGCGCTGCTGCGCCAGCAGGACGTGACGATCGAGATTCCCAAGTACTCGATCAATCACGCCAAGGAAGGCAAGTGAGTGCCATCCAGCGTGTCTTCGGTTTCGAGTCGTCCTGCGACGAGACCGGGGTTGCGCTCGTCGAGGTCGACGGCGACCAGCCGCCGAGGCTGGTGGCCCAGGCGCTGCACAGCCAGATCAGCATGCATCAGGCCTACGGCGGCGTCGTGCCCGAGCTGGCCTCGCGCGACCATGTGCGCCGCGTGTTGCCGCTGACGCGCGAGGTGCTGTCGCAGGCAGGCCTGGCGCTGCATGACGTGAACCTCGTCGCCTACACGCAAGGCCCCGGCCTCGCGGGCGCGCTGCTCGTGGGCGCCGGCGTGGCCGTGTCGCTGGCCGCCGCGCTGGACGTGCCGGCGCTGCCCATCCATCACCTCGAAGGGCATCTGCTGTCGCCCTTCCTGTCGGTCGACCCGCCGCAGTTTCCCTTCGTCGCGCTGCTGGTCAGCGGCGGCCACACGCAGCTGATGCGCGTGGACGACATGGGCCGTTACGAGATCCTCGGCGAGACCATCGACGACGCGGCCGGCGAGGCCTTCGACAAGAGCGCCAAGCTGCTGGGCCTGCCTTACCCGGGCGGCCCACATCTGGCGCGCATGGCCGAGTTCGGCAACCCGGAGGCCTTCGAGCTGCCGCGCCCGCTGCTGCACAGCGGCAAGCCGGACTTCAGCTTCGCCGGCCTGAAGACGGCTGTGCTGACGCAGGTGAAGAAGATCGGCGAATCTCCCTGCGAGCAGACCAAGGCTGACCTGGCCGCGTCGACGCAGGCGGCCATCGTCGACGTGCTGGTGAAGAAGTCGCTGCTGGCGTTGAAGGAAACGGGCCTGAAGCGCCTCGTCGTCGCCGGCGGCGTGGGCGCGAACGCCAGGCTGCGCGAGCAGCTGAACGCCGTCTGCGCCAAGCGGGGCGTGCGCGTGCACTATCCGGAGCTGTCGCTGTGCACCGACAACGGCGCCATGATCGCGATGGCCGCCGCGCTGCGCCTGCAGCGCGGCATGGCCCGGCCGCGGCAGGACGGCGGCTTCGAGGTCCGCCCGCGCTGGGACTTGACCGCCGCTTAGTTGACGGTCAGCTGGCCGCCGTTGTCGGCGACGCGCTTGCCCAGGTCCAGCGTCAGCACGCCGTTCTCGAAGCGGGCCTGCGATTGCCCCGGGTCGATCTCGACGGGCAGTGAGAAGCTGCGGGCGTAGCGCGCCGCGCGGCGTTCGCGGTAAAGCAGGCGCGAGCCGTCGGTCGGCGCGGCGGCTTCTTCGGCGGCGGTCTCGATGTGCACGCGGCGGCCTTCGACGCGGACCTTGACGGCCTCCTTGGCGACGCCCGGCATGTCCACGGTGACGTGGTAGCCCTTGTCGTCCTCGCTGACGTCCAGCGCGGGCGTGCGGGCCGCATCGCTGTCGGCATCGAACTGGCGCAGCACGCGGGCGACATGGCGGGGGTGGGTCAGGTAGAACATGATGGAACTCCGTTGGTTTGCGCTGCTGAACCAGTCGGGAGCAGCACCCGATGACCGGGAAATAGGGCGGCGCCGGGGCGCTTCAAGAGCTGTTTGC
Organism: Pelomonas aquatica; assembly: GCF_026712205.1. Taxonomy (GTDB): domain Bacteria; phylum Pseudomonadota; class Gammaproteobacteria; order Burkholderiales; family Burkholderiaceae_C; genus Pelomonas; species Pelomonas aquatica. Next base: position 57,247 of record NZ_JAPPUW010000009.1, on the reverse strand, counting down.
GCGCCGATGAAGAGAAGTCACGCATTTGCAGGGCAGGGCGCCTGCGGCCCTTGAAAGCCCGGGTGACCGGCCGCATGTCCGCCCGCTTGGCCTGGGCTGGTTGGGTCGCATTCCTGCTTTCGGCTAGAATCCGGAGGTTTTGCGCTTCACGGTGCAGAACGCATAGCACGGCTCGGGGTGGTTTCCCTCGTGTCCGCAAGTCAACCCCGGAAACCGTCTGCGGCGGCACCAGCAGTTGTGCTCGCCCGGCCGGACTTCCGAAACCTTTTTGGAAAACAAAATGTCCGTCGCCGATCTGAACAAGGCCGAAATCGTCAAGGCCAATGCCCGCAGCGCCAACGACACCGGCAGCCCGGAAGTCCAAGTCGCCCTGCTGACCGCTCGCATCAACGAGCTGACCCCCCACTTCAAGCTGCACGCCAAGGACCACCACGGCCGCCGCGGTCTGCTGAAGATGGTCAACACCCGCAAGAGCCTGCTGGCCTACCTGAAGCGCGTGGACTCGGCCCGCTACGTCGCGCTGATCCAGAAGCTCGGCCTGCGCAAGTAAGCAGCTGAATCCCGCAAGGAGCCTGTCTGGTCCATCAAGCCCAGCACAGGCTCTTTGTCTTTCTACCCAGGAACCAAGCTGACGTGGTCGCGGATCATTCCAAGACGGCTCCTCGCCGAGCCGCCCTGGAATGGCATCTGGACCAAACCCAGCCTCGTTCCCGGTTCCCCCGGACGCCGATGAGCGCGTCCACAACAACCAGGAGATGAGCATGTCCATGTTCAACAAGGTCACCCAGTCCTTCCAATGGGGCCGCCACAACGTCGTGCTGGAAACGGGCGAGATCGCCCGCCAGTCCAGCGGCGCCGTCCTCGTCAACATCGAAGGCACCGTCGTGCTGGCCACCGTGGTCGCCAAGACCGAGGCCAAGGCCGGCCAGGACTTCTTCCCGCTGACCGTCGACTACCTCGAGAAGACCTATGCCGCCGGCAAGATCCCCGGCAGCTTCTTCAAGCGTGAAGGCCGCCCGAGCGAGCACGAGACGCTGACCAGCCGCCTGATCGACCGCCCGATCCGCCCGCTGTTCCCCGAAGGCTTCTTCAACGAAGTCCAGGTCGTCGTGCACGTCGTCAGCCTGAACCCCGAGGTGCAGGCCGACATCGCCGCCATGATCGGCACGTCCGCCGCGCTGGCCGTGTCCGGCATCCCGTTCAATGGCCCGATCGGCGCCGCTCGCGTGGGCTATGTCAACGGCGAGTACCTGCTGAACCCGAGCAAGTCCGAGCTGGCCAACAGCCAGATGGACCTGGTCGTCGCCGGCACGCAAGCCGCCGTGCTGATGGTCGAGTCCGAGGCCTCGGGCCTGTCGGAAGAGGTCATGCTGGGCGCCGTGGTCTACGGCCATGAGCAGGGCAATGTCGCCATCGCCGCGATCAACGAGCTGGTCAAGCAAGCAGGCAAGCCGGCCTGGAACTGGACCGCGCCCGCCAAGGACGAGGCCTTCATCGCCAAGGTCAACGGCCTGGCCGAGCCGGCTCTGCGCTCCGCCTACCAGATCCGTTCCAAGCAGGCCCGCACGCAGGCCTGCCGCGCCGCTTCCGCGAACGTCTTTGCCGCACTGACCGCCGAAGGCCTGTCGTTCGACAAGGTCGAGGTCGAAGGTCTGCTGTTCGAGATCGAAGCCCGCATCGTCCGCAGCCAGATCCTGGCCGGCGAGCCGCGCATCGACGGCCGCGACACCCGCACCGTGCGCCCCATCGAGATCCGCAACGGCATCCTGCCGCGCACCCACGGCTCGGCGCTGTTCACGCGCGGCGAGACCCAGGCCCTGGTCGTCGCGACGCTGGGCACGGACCGCGACGCGCAGCGCATCGACGCGCTGGACGGCGAGTTCGAAGACCGCTTCATGATGCACTACAACATGCCCCCCTTCGCCACCGGCGAGACGGGTCGTGTGGGCTCGCCGAAGCGCCGCGAAATCGGCCATGGCCGCCTGGCCAAGCGCGCGCTGATCGCCGCACTGCCGAGCAAGGAAGACTTCCCCTACTCGCTGCGCGTCGTCTCCGAGATCACCGAGTCCAACGGCTCCTCGTCGATGGCTTCGGTCTGCGGCGGCTGCCTGGCGCTGATGGATGCCGGCGTGCCGATGAAGGCCCACGTGGCCGGCATCGCCATGGGCCTGATCAAGGACGCCAACCGCTTCGCCGTGCTGACCGACATCCTGGGTGACGAGGACCACCTTGGCGACATGGACTTCAAGGTGGCCGGCACGACGACCGGCATCACCGCCCTGCAGATGGACATCAAGATCCAGGGCATCACCAAGGAAATCATGCAGGTCGCGCTGGCGCAGGCCAAGGAAGCCCGCCTGCACATCCTGGGCAAGATGGTCGAGGCCATGAGCGGTGCCAACACCGAGGTGTCGCAGTTCGCCCCGCGCCTGTACACGATGAAGATCAACCCGGAGAAGATCCGCGACGTCATCGGCAAGGGCGGCGCCACCATCCGCGCACTGACCGAAGAGACCGGCACGACCATCGACATCGGCGAAGACGGCACCATCACCATCGCGTCGACCGATGCCGAGAAGGCCGAGATGGCCAAGAAGCGCATCGCCGAGATCACGGCCGAGGTCGAGGTCGGCAAGATCTACGAAGGCCCGATCGTCAAGATCCTGGACTTCGGTGCCCTGGTGAACCTGCTGCCCGGCAAGGACGGCCTGCTGCACATCAGCCAGATCGCCCACCAGCGCGTCGAGAAGGTGACCGACTTCCTGCAGGAAGGTCAGGTCGTCAAGGTCAAGGTGCTCGAGACCGATGAGAAGGGCCGCATCAAGCTGTCCATGAAGGCGCTGATCGACCGCCCTGAGCAGCAGCCTCGCGAAGCCGCCCCGGCGCCTGCCGCCGAGACGACGGCGCCCGCCGCGGAGTAATCGGCCAGGCGATGAAAGCCGTCGCGATCACCCGCCCCGGCGGGCCCGAAGTGCTGGAACTGGCCGAGCGGCCGGATCCGGTCACGGGCCCGGGTGAGTGCCTGATCCGTGTTGCAGCGTCCGGCATCAACCGGCCGGACGTGCTGCAACGCAAGGGCGCCTACCCGCCGCCGCCGGGTGCGAGTGAGCTGCCCGGGCTGGAGGTCGCCGGCGAAATCGTCGCCGGTGATGACCAGGCCCTGGCTGCGCATGGTTTCAAGCTGGGCGACGAGGTCTGCGCGCTGGTCAACGGCGGCGGCTATGCCGAGCTGTGCACGGCGCCCATCGGCCAATGCCTGCCGGTGCCCAAGGGCTGGACCCTGACGCAGGCGGCCACGCTGCCGGAAACCTGCTTCACCGTCTGGGCCAATGTGTTCGACCGCGTCGGCCTGAAGGCCGGCGAGACGCTGCTGATCCACGGCGGCTCCAGCGGCATCGGCGTGACGGCCATCCAGATGGCCAGGGCGATGGGTGCCCGCGTGCTGGTGACGGTGGGCGGCGCCGACAAGGCCGAGGCCTGCAAGGCGCTGGGCGCCGATGTCGCGATCAACTACCGCGAACAGGATTTCGTCGCCGAGGCCAAGGCCGCCACGGGCGGGCGCGGTGTCGACGTGATCCTGGACATGGTGGCCGGCGACTACATCGGCCGCGGCGTGCAGGTGCTGGCCGAGGATGGCCGCCTGGCGCTGATCGCCGTGCAGGGCGGCGTGAAGTCGGAGGTCGATGCCGGCCTCGTGCTGCGCAAGCGGCTGACGATCACCGGCTCGACGCTGCGCCCGCGCTCGACGGCCTTCAAGGCCGCCGTGGCGCAGTCGCTGCGCGACAAGGTCTGGCCGCTGATCGAGGCCGGCCGGATCAAGCCGGTCATTTACCGCGAGCTGCCCGCCGCCAACGCGGCCGAGGCGCACGCACTGATGGAATCCAACCAGCACATCGGCAAGATCGTGCTGACCTGGTGACGGAGTCGAGATGAGAAAGAAACTCGTCGTGGGCAACTGGAAGATGCACGGCAGCCGCGCTGCCAATGCCCAACTGCTCGCCGGCCTGAAGGAGGCCGGCCCCTGGAATGCCGACGTCGCCGTCTGCGTGCCTTTCCCCTACATCGCCGAGACGGCCCTCGCGCTGACCGGCACGGCCATCGCCTACGGCTCGCAGGACTGCTCCGCGCACGAGCAGGGGGCCTACACGGGCGAGGTGTCGTCGGCCATGCTGCACGACATCGGCTGCCGCTACGCCATCGTCGGCCACTCCGAGCGCCGGGCCTATCACGCGGAGAGCGACCAGCTCGTCGCCGACAAGGCCAAGGCCGCGCTGGCCCATGGCGTGACGCCCATCGTCTGCGTGGGCGAGACCCGCGCCGAGCGCGAGGCCGGCCAGACCGAAGCCGTCGTCAAGCGCCAGCTGGCCGCCGTCATCCACACGCTGGGCCACTGCTGCGGCGAGATGGTCGTGGCCTACGAGCCCGTCTGGGCCATCGGCACCGGCCTGACCGCCACGCCGGCCGAGGCGCAGGCCGTGCACGCGGTGCTGCGCGCCCAGCTGCATGCGGCGACCGACCGCTCGGCCGTCATGCGCCTCCTATACGGCGGCAGCGTCAAGGCCGACAACGCGGCCGAGCTGTTCGGCCAGCCCGACATCGACGGCGGCCTGATCGGCGGCGCCTCGCTGAAGGCGGCCGACTTCGCCGCGATCTGCCGGGCTGCGGCCCACTGAGTTTTCCCGGCGCCTGCCAGCGGGGCGGGGCGCCACCGAGTATTGATGGAGTGTTTGGAATGCAGTTCTTCGCGAATCTGGTGCTGATCGTTCAGTTGCTCTCGGCCCTGGCGATCATCGGTCTGGTGCTGGTGCAGCACGGCAAGGGCGCCGACATGGGTGCCTCCTTCGGCAGCGGCGCCTCGGGCAGCCTGTTCGGCGCCACCGGCAGCGCCAACTTCCTGTCGCGCAGCACGGCCGTCGCGGCCACGCTGTTCTTCGGCTGCACGCTGGGCCTGGCCTTCCTGTCCAACGGCCGCAGCTCGGCATCGAATGGTGCCGACAGCGTGCTGGACCGCGCCGCGGTCGTCGCACCGACCCCGGCCGCTTCGGGTGCCGCCGCGATTCCCGGTGCCATCGTTGCGCCGGCGGCATCCGCTGCAGCTTCGGCTGCCGCGAACTGAGGCCCGACCAAAAGCCGCGCTTCTTCGCCGGATGTCACTTGAATCCGGTATAGAATGCGAGGCTGTCTGGCAAGCAAACCCTCCCCGGTTGCCAGGCATATTCGAGTACCAGCCGTCGTGGTGAAATTGGTAGACACGCTATCTTGAGGGGGTAGTGGCGAAAGCTGTGCGAGTTCGAGTCTCGCCGACGGCACCAGAACATAGGCTAGCATTCCCGCTGCGCTTGGCGCGGGAGTCGGCCGGAGCGGCCTGTCGCAGAGGTCGGCCCGATCCAGAGTTGGGGCGAGCAATGCAAGGTTCAAGGCGGGCGCGATCCGCGAGCGAAATCATTCGATTCGCTGGTGGCGCGCCTGTTTGCTTTTGTGGCCGGCTTCGCGCAGGCCCTGTGGACGAAGACACGACCCGAGAAGGCCCAAATGAATCTCGACCAATACCTGCCCGTCATCCTCTTCATCTTGGTCGGCGCAGTGGTCGGGATCGCACCCCAGGTGCTTGGCGCGCTGCTGGGTCCCAATCGGCCGGATCAGGCCAAGAACTCCCCCTACGAATGCGGCTTCGAGGCGTTTGAAGACGCGCGCATGAAATTCGACGTGCGCTACTACCTCGTCGCCATTCTGTTCATTCTTTTCGACCTGGAAATTGCCTTCCTGTTCCCCTGGGCCGTGGCGCTCAAGGAAATCGGTGCGACGGGCTTCTGGGCGATGATGATCTTCCTCGGCATTCTGGTCGTCGGCTTCGCCTACGAATGGAAAAAAGGCGCCCTGGATTGGGAATAAGCGTCTGCCGACACAAGCTGGGAATTCCAAATGGGTATTGAAGGCGTCTTGAAAGAGGGCTTCGTCACCACGTCGGTCGACAAGCTCATCAACTGGTCCAAGACGGGCTCGCTGTGGCCGATGACGTTCGGCCTGGCCTGTTGCGCCGTCGAGATGATGCACGCCGGTGCGGCGCGCTACGACATCGACCGCTTCGGCATGCTGTTCCGCCCCAGCCCGCGCCAGTCCGACCTGATGATCGTGGCCGGCACGCTGTGCAACAAGATGGCGCCGGCCCTGCGCAAGGTCTACGACCAGATGGCCGAGCCGCGCTGGGTGCTCTCGATGGGCTCCTGCGCCAACGGCGGCGGCTACTACCACTACAGCTATTCCGTCGTGCGCGGCTGCGACCGCATCGTGCCGGTGGATGTCTATGTGCCCGGCTGCCCGCCGACGGCCGAGGCGCTGCTCTACGGCATCCTGCAGTTGCAGGCCAAGATCCGCCGCGAAAACACCATTGCCCGCTGAGCGCCAAGGTATGAGCCTGAATCTGGAAACCCTGGCCCAGCAGATTGGCGCCATCCTCGGCGAGCGCGTCGTCGAACTGAAGCACGCCCTCGGCGAGCTGACGCTGACCGTGCGCGCTGCCGACTACCTCGATGTCGCGACCACGCTGCGCGACCACCCCGAGCTCAAGTTCGAGCAGCTGATCGACCTTTGCGGCGTCGACTACAGCAGCTACCGCGACGGCACTCACGAAGGCCCGCGCTACGCGGCCGTCAGCCACCTGCTGTCGATCACGAAGAACTGGCGCCTGCGCCTGAAGGTCTTCGCCGCCGATGACGACTTCCCCTGCGTGGCCTCGGTCACGCCGGTGTGGAACTCGGCCAACTGGTTCGAGCGCGAGGCCTTCGACATGTATGGCGTCATCTTCGACGGCCACGACGACCTGCGCCGCATCCTGACGGACTACGGCTTCATCGGCCATCCGATGCGCAAGGACTTCCCGGTGTCGGGCCATGTCGAGATGCGCTACGACGCCGAGCAGAAGCGCGTGGTCTACCAGCCGGTGACCATCGAGCCGCGCGAGATCACGCCGCGCATCATCCGCGAAGACAAGTACGGCGGTCTGTAATGGCAGAAATCAAGAACTACACGCTGAACTTCGGCCCCCAGCACCCGGCCGCCCACGGCGTGCTGCGCCTGGTGCTGGAACTGGACGGCGAAGTCATCCAGCGCGCCGACCCGCACATCGGCCTGCTGCACCGCGCGACCGAGAAGCTGGCCGAGAGCAAGACCTTCATCCAGTCGCTGCCCTATATGGACCGCCTCGACTACGTGTCGATGATGGCCAACGAGCACGCCTACTGCCTGGCCATCGAGAAGATGCTGGGCATCGAGGTGCCCATCCGCGCGCAGTACATCCGCGTGATGTTCGACGAGCTGACCCGCATCCTGAACCACCTGCTGTGGCTGGGCGCGCACGGCATCGACTGCGGTGCGATGAACATCCTCATCTACTGCTTCCGGGAGCGTGAGGACATCTTCGACATGTACGAGGCGGTGTCGGGCGCGCGCATGCACGCGGCCTACTTCCGTCCGGGCGGCGTCTACCGCGACCTGCCGGACAGCATGCCCCAGTACCAGGTCAGCAAGATCAAGAACGCGAAGACCATCGCCCAGCTCAACGAGAACCGCCAGGGCTCGCTGCTGGACTTCATCGAGGACTTCTGCCGCCGCTTCCCGAAGAACGTCGACGACTACGAGACGCTGCTGACCGACAACCGCATCTGGAAGCAGCGCACGGTCGGCATCGGCGTCGTGCCGCCCGAGCGCGCGCTCAACCTCGGCTTCAGCGGCCCGATGCTGCGGGGCTCGGGTATTGCCTGGGATCTGCGCAAGAAGCAGCCCTACGACGTCTACGCCAAGATGGACTTCGACGTGCCGGTCGGCACGAATGGCGACACCTACGACCGCTATTGCGTGCGCGTCGAGGAAATGCGTCAGTCCAATCGCATCGTTCAGCAGTGCGTGGCCTGGCTCAAGGCCAACCCCGGCCCTGTCATCACCGACAACCACAAGGTGGCGCCGCCGGCACGCGTGGACATGAAGTCCAACATGGAAGAGCTGATCCACCATTTCAAGCTCTTCACCGAAGGCTTCCACGTGCCCGAGGGCGAGGCCTATGCAGGTGTCGAGCACCCCAAGGGCGAGTTCGGCATCTACATGGTCAGCGATGGCGCGAACAAGCCCTATCGCCTGAAGATCCGCGCGCCGGGCTTCCCCCACCTCGCGGCCCTCGACGAGATGGGCCGCGGCCACATGATCGCGGACGCCGTGGCCATCATCGGCACGATGGACATTGTTTTCGGTGAGATCGACCGATGAGCTACCAACTCTCTGACGCCACCCGCGCTCGCTTCGACCGCGAGGTCGCCAAGTACCCCTACGAACTGCGCCAGTCCGCCGTCATGGCCTGTCTGGCCATCGTGCAGCAGGAAGAGGGCCATGTGTCCCGCGGCGCGGAAGACGCGATCGCCGCCCACCTCGGCATGGCGCCCATCGCCGTGTACGAGGTGACGACCTTCTACAACATGTACAACCAGAAGCCGGTGGGCAAGTTCAAGCTGAACGTCTGCGCCAACCTGCCCTGCCAGCTGCGCGACGGCCAGAAGGCGCTGGATCATCTGTGCCACAAGCTCGGCATCGAGCAGGGCGGCACGACTGCCGACGGCCTGTTCACCGTGCAGAAGAGCGAGTGCCTGGGCGCCTGCGCCGACTCGCCGGTGATGCTCGTCAACGACCGCCAGATGTGCAGCTTCATGACGACCGAGCGCCTGGACGAACTCGTCGACGTGCTGCGCGCTGACGCTGCCAAGGCCTGAGAAAGACGATGCTGGACCTCTCCAAATTCCAAAGCACCGGCGCCGAGACCTGCTTCCACGGCCGCCACATCAGCCCGCAGATCTATGCGGACCTGGACGGCAGGAACTGGTCGATCAAGGACTACGAAGCCCGTGGCGGCTACGCGGCCCTGCGCAAGATCCTGGGCAAGGACGGCATTCCTGCTAACGAAGGAGGCCTGACGCCCGACCAGGTCATCGCCGAGGTCAAGACCTCGGCCCTGCGCGGTCGCGGCGGCGCCGGCTTCCCGACCGGCCTGAAGTGGAGCTTCATGCCGCGCCAGTTCCCGGGCCAGAAATACCTCGTCTGCAACTCCGACGAAGGCGAGCCGGGCACCTGCAAGGACCGCGACATCCTGATGTTCAACCCGCATCAGGTCATCGAGGGCATGGCCATCGCCGCCTACGCGATGGGCATCACGGTCGGCTACAACTACATCCACGGCGAGATCTTCGAGGTCTACGAGCGCTTCGAGGCGGCCCTGGAAGAAGCCCGCGCCGCCGGCTACCTCGGCGACAACATCATGGGCAGCAGCTACAGCTTCCAGCTGCATGCCCACCATGGCTTCGGCGCCTACATCTGCGGCGAGGAAACCGCGTTGCTGGAATCGCTGGAGGGCAAGAAGGGCCAGCCGCGCTTCAAGCCGCCGTTCCCGGCCAGCTTCGGCCTCTACGGCAAGCCGACGACCATCAACAACACCGAGACCTTCGCCGCGGTGCCCTGGATCATCCGCAACGGCGGCCAGGCCTACCTCGAGATCGGCAAGCCCAACAACGGCGGCACCAAGCTGTTCTCGGTGTCGGGCGACGTCGAGAAGCCCGGCAACTTCGAGATCCCGCTGGGCACGCCGTTCCCGGTACTGCTCGAGATGGCGGGCGGTGTCCGCAAGGGCCGCAAGCTCAAGGCCGTCATCCCGGGCGGCTCGTCCGCCCCGGTGCTGCCGGCCGAGGTGATGATGAACTGCACGATGGACTATGACTCCATCGCCAAGGCCGGCTCCATGCTGGGCTCGGGCGCCGTCATCGTCATCGACGACTCGCGCTGCATGGTGCAGAGCCTGCTGCGCCTGTCCTATTTCTATGCCCACGAGTCCTGCGGCCAGTGCACGCCCTGCCGCGAAGGCACGGGCTGGATGCACCGCGTGCTGGAGCGCATCTACCACGGCGAGGGCAGGGCGGAAGACATCGACCTGCTGAACTCGGTGGCCGACAACATCCAGGGCCGCACGATCTGCGCGCTGGGCGACGCCGCCGCGATGCCCGTGCGCGCCATGATCAAGCACTTCAAGCACGAGTTCGTGCACCTGATTGAACACAAGAAGCCCCTGGTGGCTCCGACCTGAGCTGCCTAGGGAAACACCATCATGGTTGAAATCGAACTCGACGGTCAGAAGGTCTCGGTCCAGGAAGGCAGCATGGTCATGCATGCCGCCGAGAAGGCCGGCACCTACATCCCGCACTTCTGCTACCACAAGAAGCTCAGCATCGCGGCCAACTGCCGCATGTGCCTGGTGGACGTGGAGAAGGCGCCCAAGCCCATGCCCGCCTGCGCGACCCCGGTCACGCAGGGCATGATCGTCCGCACCAAGAGCGACAAGGCGGTCAAGGCCCAGCAGGGCGTCATGGAATTCCTGCTGATCAACCACCCGCTGGACTGTCCCATCTGCGATCAGGGCGGCGAATGCCAGCTGCAGGATCTGGCCGTCGGCTACGGCGCCGGCAAGAGCCGCTACACCGAAGAGAAGCGCGTCGTCTTCCACAAGAACGTCGGCCCGCTGATCTCGATGGAGGAGATGAGCCGCTGCATCCACTGCACCCGCTGCGTGCGCTTCGGCCAGGAGATCGCCGGCGTCATGGAGCTGGGCATGGCCCACCGCGGCGAGCACAGCGAGATCCAGACCTTCGTCGGCCGCACCGTGGACTCCGAGCTGTCGGGCAACATGATCGACATCTGCCCGGTCGGCGCGCTCACCAGCAAGCCCTTCCGCTACAGCGCCCGAACCTGGGAGCTGTCGCGCCGCAAGAGCGTCAGCCCGCACGATTCGACCGGTGCCAACCTCGTCGTGCAGGTCAAGAACCACCAGGTGCTGCGCGTCGTTCCGCTCGAGAACGAAGACGTCAACGAATGCTGGATCGCCGACCGCGACCGCTTCAGCTATGAAGCGCTGAACGGCGACCAGCGCCTGACCGCGCCCATGATCAAGCAGGGCGGCGCCTGGAAGCAGGTCGATTGGACCGTGGCGCTGGAATACATCGCCAACGGCCTGAAGTCCATCAAGGCGGACCATGGTGCTGCCTCCATCGGCGCGCTGGGCTCGGCCCACAGCACCGTCGAGGAACTGCATCTGCTCGCGCAGGTCGTGCGCGGCCTCGGCAGCGACAACATCGACCACCGCCTGCGCCACAGCGACTTCGGCAACGCTGCCTCGGCCGGCCAGGCCCGCTGGCTGGGCACGAGCGTCGCGAGCCTGTCAGAACTGGACCGCGCGCTGGTGATCGGCTCCAACCTGCGCAAGGACCACCCGCTGTTCGCCGCCCGCCTGCGCCACGCGGCGCGCCGCGGCGCCGCCGTGCACCGCATCGGCGTGAACGGCGACGACTGGCTGATGCCCCTCGCCGCATCGCAGTCCGTCGCGCCGTCGGGCTGGGTGCAAGCCCTGGCTGACGTGACCGCGGCCTTCGGTGCCGGCGCACCGCTGTCCGGCACGGCCACCGACGAAGCCAAGGCCATCGCCGCCAGTCTGCAGTCGGGCCAGCGCAAGGCCATCCTGCTCGGCAATGCCGCCGCCGAACACCCGCAGGCCGCCGGCCTGCTGGCGCTGGCGCAGTGGATCGCCCAGCAGACCGGCGCCAGCGTCGGCTACCTGACGGCCGCCGCCAACACCGTCGGCGCCCAGCTCGTGAAGGCCCAGCCCCAGGTCGACGGCCTGAACGCCGGCCAGATGCTGAATGGCACGTCGCTGAAGGCCGCACTGCTGCTGAACACCGACCCGGTGCTGGACTCCGCCAACGCCGCCGCCGCCGCCAAGGCGCTGGACGCGGCCGAGATGGTCGTCGTGCTGAGCCCGTTCAAGAGCGGCCTCGAATACGCCGATGTGGTCCTGCCCATCTCCCCCTTCACCGAGACCTCGGGCAGCTTCGTCAACGCCGAGGGCCGGCTGCAGAGCTTCGTGGGCGTCGTGCGCCCGCTGGCCGAGACGCGCCCGGCCTGGAAGGTGCTGCGCGTGCTGGGCAATCTGCTGGGCCTGCCGGGCTTCGACCAGGACAGCTCCGAGCAGGTCCGCGAACAGGCCCTGGGTGGCGACTTCAGCGCCCGCCTGTCCAACGCCACTTCGGCCACGCCGCAAGTCGCGGCCGAGGCCGAGGGCGTCGAGCGCTTCGCCAACCTGCCGATCTACGCGACCGACGCGCTGGTGCGCAACGCCACGTCGCTGCAGCTGAGCACCGACGGCCGCGAAGCCGCCACGGTCGGCCTGCCCAGCGGCCTGTGGCAACAGCTCGGCCTCGCCGACGGCGACCAGGTCCGCATCGTGCAGGACGGCGGTGCCGCGCAGCTGCCCGCCCGCCTCGAAGCCGGCCTGCCGCAAGGCATGGCCCGCGTGCCGGCCGGCCTCGCGCAAACCGCCAGCCTCGGCGCCGCCTTCGGCACGCTGAGCATCAGCAAGGTCTGAGGGAGCCTCACAGAATGATCGACACCCTCTACCAAAACGGCGCCACGCTGCTGGGGGCCCTGTGGCCCCTGGTGTGGAGCCTGCTGAAGATCGTCGCGGTCCTGCTGCCGCTGCTCGGCTGCGTCGCCTATCTGACGCTGTGGGAGCGCAAGGCCATCGGCTGGTCGCAGATCCGCCCGGGCCCGAACCGCGTCGGCCCCTACGGCCTGCTGACGCCCATCGCCGACGCGGTCAAGCTGATCTTCAAGGAGATCATCAAGCCGACCGCCGCGAACAAGGGCCTGTTCTTCCTCGGCCCCGTCATGACCATCATGCCGGCGCTGGCCGCCTGGGCCGTCGTGCCCTTCGGCCCGGACGCCGCCGTGGCCAACGTCAACGCCGGCCTGCTGTTCCTGATGGCGATCACGTCGCTGGAGGTCTACGGCGTCATCATCGCCGGCTGGGCGTCCAACTCGAAGTACGCCTTCCTGGGTGCGCTGCGCGCCTCGGCCCAGATGGTCTCCTACGAGATCGCGATGGGCTTCGCCCTCGTCGTCGTGCTGATGGTGACGGGCAGCCTGAACATGACCACCGTCGTGCAGGTGCAGGAAAAGGGCATCTTTGCCAGCTACGGCGTGAACTTCCTGTCCTGGAACTGGCTGCCGCTGTTCCCGATCTTCATCGTCTACTTCATCTCGGGCCTGGCCGAAACCAACCGCCACCCCTTCGACGTCGTCGAAGGCGAATCGGAAATCGTCGCCGGCCACATGATCGAGTATTCGGGCATGTCGTTCGCGATGTTCTTCCTGGCCGAATACGCCAACATGATCCTGGTGTCGGCCCTGGCCGTCGTCATGTTCCTGGGCGGCTGGAGCGCGCCGGTGTCCTGGCACCTGCTCGGCATGGACACGCCGGGCTTCATCCAGCACACGATGGCCTTCTGGAACTGGTTCTGGCTGTTCGCCAAGACCTTCGTCGTCGTCACGATGTTCCTGTGGGTGCGCGCCACCTTCCCCCGCTTCCGCTACGACCAGATCATGCGTCTGGGCTGGAAGATCTTCATTCCCATCACGCTGATCTGGCTGGTCGTTGTCGGTGCCTGGATGCAGACCCCGTTCAACATCTGGAAGTGAGGCGGCGCTCATGACTGCAATCACGAATTTCGCTAAGACCTTCTTCCTCTGGGAACTGCTCAAGGGGATGAAGCTCACCGGCCGCCATTTCCTGTCGCGCAACATCACGGTGCAGTTCCCCGAGGAAAAGACGCCGCTGAGCCCGCGCTTCCGCGGCCTGCACGCACTGCGCCGCTACGAGAACGGCGAAGAGCGCTGCATCGCCTGCAAGCTCTGCGAGGCCGTCTGCCCCGCGATGGCCATCACCATCGAGAGCGACGTGCGCGCCGACGGCAGCCGCCGCACGACGCGCTACGACATCGACCTGACCAAGTGCATCTTCTGCGGCTTCTGCGAAGAGAGCTGCCCGGTGGACTCCATCGTCGAGACGAGCATCTTCGAATACCACGGCGAGAAGCGCGGCGACCTGTACTTCACGAAGGACATGCTGCTGGCCGTCGGTGACAAGTACGAGCCGCAAATCGCTGCGCAAAAGGAGGCGGACGCCAAGTACCGCTGATCGCCGGCCGGCCACCGGCCGCCGCGGTCCAGCTCAGCTGGCCTGGATACGTATGGACATCACGACCATCCTCTTCTACGTCTTTTCCGGCATCCTGCTGGTGTCGTCGTTCCGTGTCATCACGGCGCGCAGCACCGTGCATGCCGCGCTGTTCCTGATCCTGTCCTTCTTCACGGCATCCTGCATCTGGATGCTGCTGAAGGCCGAGTTCCTGGCCATCGCGCTGGTGCTCGTCTATATCGGCGCCGTCATGGTGCTGTTCCTGTTCGTCGTCATGATGCTCGACCTGAACACGGACAGCCTGCGTGAGGGCTTCTGGAAGCATCTGCCCCTGGCGGCCGTGGTCGGCGCGCTGATCGCCTTCGAGATGGGCATCGTGCTGATGGGCGGCTTCCAGCTGTCCGACGCGCCGGCCGCCACGGCCGCCCAACTGCAGCAGGGCAACACCAAGCTGCTGGGCATCGAGATCTACACGAGCTATCTCTACCCGCTGCAGATCGCGGCCGTGCTGCTGCTGGTCGCCATCGTCGCGGCCATCGCGCTGACGCTGCGCCGCCGCAAGGACTCGCGCGCGATGGACGCGTCCGAGCAGGTCAAGGTCACCAAGGCCCAGCGCCTGAAGATCGTGAAGATGGCCCCGACCGTCGCCGACCCTGCGCAACCCGCTGCACCCACCGAAGGAGGCCAGGCATGATCGGCGCCGCTGGACTGACCCTGGGCCATTTCCTGACGCTGGGCGCGATGCTGTTCGCGCTGTCGGTGATCGGCATCTTCCTGAACCGCAAGAACCTGATCGTGCTGCTGATGGCCATCGAGCTGATGCTGCTGGCGGTCAACCTGAACTTCGTCGCCTTCTCGCACTACCTCGGCGACATGGGCGGCCAGGTCTTCGTGTTCTTCATCCTGACCGTCGCGGCGGCCGAGTCGGCCATCGGCCTGGCCATCCTGGTCGTGCTGTTCCGCAACCGCGCCAGCATCAACGTCGAGGAACTCGACGCGCTGAAGGGCTGACCGAAACAGGACACAGGCGAAAAAGATGTCTGCACAACTCTCCCAGAACCTGCTGCTGACGGTGCCGCTGGCGCCGCTCGCGGGGGCCATCGTGGCCGGCTTCTTCGGCAAGACGGTGGGCCGCCGCGGCTCGCACACGGTCACCATCCTCGGCGTCCTGGTCGCCTTCATCATCTCGGCGATGACGCTGTACAGCGTCGCCGTCGACGGTGCCCGCTTCAATGCCACCGTCTACGAGTGGATGACGCTCGGCTCGCTGAAGATGGAGGTCGGCTTCCTCATCGACGGCCTGACGGCCATGATGATGTGCGTCGTGAGCTTCGTGTCGCTGATGGTGCACATCTACACCATCGGCTACATGGAAGAGGACGACGGCTACCAGCGCTTCTTCTCCTACATCTCGCTGTTCACGTTCAGCATGCTGATGCTGGTCATGAGCAACAACATGCTCCAGCTGTTCTTCGGCTGGGAAGCGGTCGGCCTGGTGTCCTATCTGCTGATCGGCTTCTGGTACAAGAAACCGACGGCCATCTTCGCCAACATGAAGGCCTTCCTGGTGAACCGGGTCGGCGACTTCGGCTTCATCCTCGGCATCGGCCTGCTGGTGGCCTTCGGCGGTTCGCTGAACTACGCCGAGACCTTCGCCAAGGCGGACCTCCTGTCCAAGATGGTCTTCCCCGGCACCGACTGGATGCTGCTGACCGTGGCCTGCATCTGCCTGTTCATCGGCGCAATGGGCAAGTCGGCCCAGTTCCCGCTGCACGTCTGGCTGCCGGACTCGATGGAAGGCCCGACCCCCATCTCCGCGCTGATCCACGCCGCGACGATGGTGACGGCCGGCATCTTCATGGTGGCGCGCATGTCGCCGCTGTTCGAGCTGTCCGACACGGCGCTGAACTTCGTCATGGTGATCGGCGCGATCACGGCGCTGTTCATGGGCTTCCTGGGCATCATCCAGAACGACATCAAGCGCGTGGTGGCCTACTCGACGCTGTCCCAGCTCGGCTATATGACCGTGGCCCTGGGCGCCTCGGCCTACTCGGTCGCCGTCTTCCACCTGATGACGCATGCCTTCTTCAAGGCGCTGCTCTTCCTCGGCGCGGGCTCCGTCATCATCGGCATGCACCACGACCAGGACATCCGCAACATGGGCGGCCTGCGCAAGTACATGCCCGTCACGTGGATCACATCGCTGCTGGGCTCGCTGGCGCTGATCGGCACGCCGCTGTTCGCGGGCTTCTACTCCAAGGACTCGATCATCGAGGCCGTGCACGCCAGCCATCTGCCGGCGGCGGATTTCGCCTACGCAGCCGTCATCATCGGCGTGTTCGTGACCGCCTTCTACTCGTTCCGGATGTACTTCCTCGTCTTCCACGGCAAGGAGAACTTCCATCACAAGCCCTTCCCGCAGGAGGACGCGGCCGAGCACGACGCGCATCACGCTCACGACGAGGATCACACGCCGCACGAGTCGCCCTGGGTCGTCACCGCGCCGCTGGTGCTGCTGGCCATCCCGTCCGTCGTCATCGGCTTCATGACCATCCAACCGATGCTGTTCGGCGAGTTCTTCAAGGACGCGATCTTCGTCAACGAGCACGCCCATCCGGCCATGGAGGAGCTGGCTCACGAGTTCCACGGCGCCGCCGCGATGGCCCTGCACGGCCTGAGCTCGCTGCCGTTCTGGCTGGCCCTGTCCGGTGTCGTCACGGCCTATGTGTTCTACATGGTCGCGCCCAGCATCCCGGCGACGCTCGCCAAGCTGCTGCGCCCCGTCGTGGTCATCCTCGAGAACAAGTACTTCATGGACTGGTTCAACGAGAACGTGCTGGCCCGCCTGGCCCGCGCCATCGGCGTCGGCCTGTGGAAGGGCGGCGACGCCGGCCTGATCGACGGCCTGATCATCAACGGCTCGGCCCGCACGGTCGGCGCCGTCGCCGGCCTGGTGCGGCGCGTGCAGACGGGCTATCTGTACTGGTACGCCCTCGTCATGATCCTCGGCGTCATGGGTCTGATGACCTGGAAGCTCTGGCCCTTTATCGAGCCCCAGTTCAAGTCCCTGCTCGGGGCCTGATCGAGACGGCGGAGAACAAGAATGATGCTGAGTCTTGCGATTTTTCTGCCCATCGTCTGCGGCGCACTGCTGCTGGCGCTCGGGCGCGACGAACAGGCCAATGCGGTGCGCTGGATGGCGCTCGTCGCGGCGCTGGCGAGCTTCCTCGTCACGCTGCCGCTGGTCACCGGTTTCGACACGTCGACGGCTGCGATGCAGTTCGTCGAGAACCTGGCCTGGATCGAGCGCTTCAACATCCGCTACCACCTCGGCGTGGACGGCATTTCGATGTGGTTCGTACCGCTGACGGCCTTCATAACGGTCATCGTCGTCATCTCGGCCTGGGAGGTCGTCGAGACCCGCGTGAACCAGTACATGGGCGCGTTCCTGATCCTGTCGGGCCTGATGGTCGGCGTGTTCAGCGCGCTGGACGGCATGCTGTTCTACGTGTTCTTCGAGGCCACGCTGATCCCGATGTACATCATCATCGGCGTCTGGGGCGGCCCGAACCGCGTCTACGCGGCCTTCAAGTTCTTCCTGTACACGCTGGCCGGCTCGCTGCTGATGCTGGTCGCGCTGCTCTATCTGTACTACCAGTCGGCCGGCAGCTTCGACATCCTGACCTGGCACAAGCTGCCCCTCACCGGCAGCGCCCAGACCTGGCTGTTCTTCGCCTTCCTGGCCGCCTTCTCGGTCAAGGTGCCGATGTGGCCGGTGCACACCTGGCTGCCGGACGCCCACGTCGAGGCCCCCACCGGCGGCTCCGTCGTGCTGGCGGCCATCATGCTGAAGCTGGGCTGCTACGGCTTCCTGCGTTTCTCGTTGCCGATCACGCCCGACGCCGCCCACCAGTGGTCCTGGCTCATCATCGCGATGTCGCTGATCGCCGTCGTCTACATCGGCCTCGTCGCGCTGGTGCAGAAGGACATGAAGAAGCTGGTGGCCTATTCGTCCATCGCCCACATGGGCTTCGTCACGCTGGGCTTCTTCATCTTCAACGAGCTCGGCGTGTCCGGCGGACTCGTGCAGATGATTTCGCACGGCTTCGTGTCGGGCGCGATGTTCCTGAGCATCGGCGTGCTCTACGACCGCGTGCACTCGCGCGAGATCGCGTCCTACGGCGGCGTCGTCAACACCATGCCCAAGTTCGCCGCCTTCGCCGTCTTCTTCGGCATGGCCAACTGCGGCCTGCCCGCCACGGCCGGCTTCGTCGGCGAGTGGATGGTCATCCTCGGCACCGTGAAGGCCAACTTCTGGGTGGGCGGCATCGCGGCGACGGCCCTGGTCTTCGGCGCGGCCTACACGCTGTGGATGGTCAAGCGCGTCTACTTCGGCGACATCGCCAACGACGACGTGCGCGCTCTGAGCGACATCAACCGCCGCGAGTTCGTCATGCTGGCCCTGCTGGCCATTGCCACGCTCTACATGGGCGTCTATCCCAAGCCCTTCACCGACGTGATGCACGCCTCGGTCACCGAACTGCTGCAGCACGTCGCGCTCAGCAAGATCCCGGGTTGACGACGAGCCAAAGGCAAAACAATGAACGACATGAACTGGCTCGCGATCTACCCCGAAATCCTGCTGCTGGCGATGGGCTGCGTCGTCGCCCTGGTGGACCTGTGGGTCACCGATGAGCAGCGCCGCCCGACCTACTGGCTGACCCAGCTGACCCTGGCCATCGTCGCCGGGCTGCACTTCAGCTATTTCGATGCCGGCCTGACCACCTATGCCATGCAGGGCATGGTCGTCGCCGACCCGATGGGCCATCTGCTGGCCGGCTTCGCCTGCATCGCCACGCTGGTCACGCTGGTCTATGCGCGCCCCTATGCCGGCGTGCGCGAGATGCTGAAGGGCGAGCTCTTCATCCTCAGCCTGTTCGCGCTGCTCGGCATCAACGTGATGCTGTCGGCCAACAACTTCCTGGTGGTCTACCTCGGCCTGGAGCTGATGAGCCTGTCGCTGTACGCGCTGGTCGCGCTGCGCCGCGACAACGCCATCGCCACCGAGGCCGCGATGAAGTATTTCGTCCTCGGCGCGCTGGCCAGCGGCTTCCTGCTCTACGGCCTGTCGATGATGTACGGCGCGACCGGTTCGCTCTCCATCCCGCAGGTCTTCGACGTGATCTCGCAGGGCGTACCCAACGCCTCGGTGCTGGTCTTCGGCGTCGTCTTCGTCGTCGCCGGCCTGGCCTTCAAGCTCGGCGCCGCGCCTTTCCACATGTGGGTGCCCGACGTCTACCAGGGCGCGCCCACGGCCGTCACGCTCCTGATCGGCGCGGCACCCAAGCTCGCCGCGTTCGCGATCACGGTGCGCCTGCTCGTCGAAGGCATGATCGGCCTCGCCGTGGACTGGCAGCAGATGCTGGTGGTGCTGTCCGTGCTGTCGCTGCTGATCGGCAACCTCGCCGCCATCGCGCAGAGCAACCTCAAGCGCATGCTGGCCTACTCGACCATCGCCAACATGGGCTTCATGCTGCTGGGCATGACGGCCGGCGTCGTCAACAACAACACGCTGTCCGCCGCCAACGCCTACAGCTCGGCGATGTTCTACACCGTCACCTATGTGCTGACGACGCTGGGCACCTTCGGCATGGTCATCCTGCTGTCGCGCCAGGGCCATGAGGCCGAGGAGATCAAGGACCTGGCCGGCCTGGCCAAGCGCAGCCCCTGGTTCGCACTGGTCATGACGATGTTCATGTTCTCGCTGGCCGGCGTGCCGCCGATGGTGGGCTTCCACGCCAAGCTGGCCGTGCTGCAGGCCCTGGTGTCGACGAACGTGCCTTTCTACCTCTGGCTGGCCGTGTTCGCCGTGGTCGTGTCCCTGGTCGGCGCGTTCTACTACCTGCGCGTCGTCAAGGTCATGTTCTTCGACGAACCGACCGACGCGGCCGCCATCGCCGCGCCGACGGATGTGCGCCTCGTGATGACGCTGAACGGCGCGGCGGTGCTGGTGTTCGGTCTGCTGCCCGGCGGCCTGCTCGACCTCTGCAAGATCGCCATCCGCCAGGCGCTGACGACCTGAGGGCGCGGCTGCGATGGACCAGTCCCTGGCCGTCTGGCTGGTCCTGGCCGCGGCCGTCGTCGCGGCCAACCTGCCTTATTTCAGCGAACGCCTGCTGCTCGTCGGCCCGCGCCGCGCGCCCAAGGCCGCCGGGTGGCGGCTGCTGGAGCTGGCGCTGATGGCCGTGCTCGTCTTCGGCCTCGGCTCGATGCTGGAGGCCCGCCTCGGCCAGCGCCATCAGCAGGACTGGCAGTTCTACGCCGCGGCGGTCTGCCTCTTCATCACGCTGGGCTTCCCCGGCTTCGTCTGGAGGTATCTGCGCCGTGGCCGAGGCTGACGATCACCTCGTCGAGCTGCCGCTCGACAGCACCCAGGTCTACCGCGGCCATTTCCTCGACGTGCGCCGCGACCGCGTCGCGCTGCCCGACGGCGGCACGGCCCACCGCGAATACATCCGCCACCCGGGCGCCGTGATGGTCGTGCCGCTGCTGGACGGCGAACGCCTGCTGATGGAGCGCCAGTACCGCTACCCGATGGGCCGCGTGATGCTGGAGTTCCCGGCCGGCAAGCTCGATGCCGGCGAGGATCCGCTGGCCTGCGGCCGGCGCGAGCTGCTCGAGGAAACCGGCTACGACGCGGCCGAATGGGCCTACGCCGGCGTGCTGCACAACGCCATCGCCTATTCGGACGAGGGCATCCACATCTACTTCGCCCGTGGCCTGACGAAAGGCCAGCAGAAGCTCGACGAAGGCGAGTTCCTCGAACTCGTCACGCACACGGTGGCCGAGCTGGATGCGCTGGCCGCCCGCGGCGAACTGACCGATGCGAAGACGCTGATCGGCCTGCTGTGGCTGCAGCGCTGGCGCCAGGGCGCCTGGCCGCTGGCCTGGCAGGCGCCGCGCTGAGCGCCGGCTAACGGGGCCGCCGCCCGTCGGCCCCAGGCGCACTTCAGCGCCGTCATCCGCAGCCCGTCGCAGGACTTCCAGCACCCTGGGGCGATGTCGTTATGCTTCGCCCGTTTTTGGGTTCGTACCGTGTACGGATCGCCGGTGGCCTGCGCTGCCGGCGGGGCGGCGACAACGCTGCCAGCGCCCTCCCGGGGGGCGCCCTCCGTGTCCCTCCACCACTCCACCGATTTTCCGGCGCCAGCCGTCCCCAGGATGACTCACCGTCCCCACTCGCAGACTCCGACCGCCCGCGGTCTCCTGTCCCTGGCCGCGCTGGCGGCAATGCTGGCGCTGTCCGGCTGCCAGAAGCCAGGCGCCGCCGCCGAGGCCAAGACGCCGCCGACGCTGCAGCTCAGCGCGGAGGACAGCCTGGTCCTGGGCCGGAGCGAGCACAGCAGCGGCCCGCTGATCACCGGTGCGGTGCAGCCCGAGCGCCGCGCCGACCTGCGTGCCGAGGTCTCGGCCATCGTGCAGCAGGTCGTCAAGGAGAACGGCGAGGTCGTGCACAAGGGCGATGTGCTGGTGCGGCTCGACCCCACCTCCATCCGCGACAGCCTGACCTCGGCCCAGGAGGCCGCGCGCGCCGCGGCCGAGGCCTTCGAGCAGTCCGACCGCCAGATGCAGCGCCAGAAGACGTTGCAGGCCCAGGGCATGGTGTCGATGCAGGCACTGGAGGACGCGCAGAACCGCCGCACCGCCGCGCTGAGCGAGAAGGTCGCGGCCGAGGCCCGCCTCGTGGCCGCCCGCCAGCAGATGGGCCGCACCGAGGTGCGCGCGCCCTTCGATGGCGTCGTCAGCGAGCGCCAGGTGTCGCCCGGCGACACGGCCCAGGTCGGCAAGGCCCTGCTCAAGGTCATCGACCCGAGCAGCATGCGCTTCGAGGGCTATGTGTCGGCCGACCGGCGCGCCGAGCTGAAGCTGGGCCAGGCCGTGGACCTGCGCATCAATGGCGCCGCCAACCCGCGTGCCGAAGGGCGTATCCGCCGCATCGACGTGGCGGCCGACCCGGTAACGCGCCAGGTCGCGCTGCTGGTGGACTTCGTCGACCCCAGGCAGGCCGCTGTCGCCGGCCTTTACGGGGAAGGCCATGTGCGCACGTCGACGGTCACCGCGCTGATGCTGGGCGACGCCGACCTGCAGCGCGACGGCGACCGCGCCTACGCCTGGGTCGTCAAGGGCGGCAAGCTGCTGCGCCAGCCCATCGTGCTGGGCGAGCGCGACCAGCGCAGCGGCGAATACGTCGTCAAGACCGGGCTGAACGCGGGCGACGTCATCATCCGCAACCCCAGCCGCACGCTGGTCGAGGGCACGGCCGTGCAGATGGCGGCCGCCGCGCCGGCCGCCAAGCCCGCCTCGTCGGCGAGCGCGGGAGGCTGATGTGCTGATCTCAGACTTCGCCATCAAGAAGCCGATCGCGACCATCGTCTGCATCATCGGCATCATGGCCATGGGCCTGCTGGCCCTGTCCAAGCTCAAGGTCAACCAGAACCCGGACGTCGAGATCCCGGTCCTCGTCGTCAGCATTCCCTACCCGGGAGCGTCGCCCGAGACCACGGAGCGCGAGATCGTCAACCGCGTCGAGCGCCCGCTGCTGGCCGTCGCCGGGGTCACCGAGGTGCGCGCCACGGCCGGCGAGGGCCAGGCCACCTTCGTGATGGAGTTCGACTTCAAGAAGAACCTCATCGAGGCCGCCGACGACGTGCGCAACGCGATCGCGTCGGTGCGCTACAACCTGCCGCAGGAGATGCGCGAGCCCATCCTGCAGCGGGTCGACCCGTCGGCCCAGCCGATCATGCAGGTGTCGCTGGCGTCCGAGACGCTAAGCCACGCCGAGCTGTCGCGCATCGCCGAGGACCAGCTCGCCGACAAGTTCCGCGCCGTTCCCGGCGTCGGCAAGGTGGAGGTGTTCGGCTCGCTGAACCGCGAACTCTCCGTGCTGCTGCACGGCCAGAAGCTGCGCGAGTTCAATGTGTCGGTCAGCGACGTCGTCAACGCGCTGCGCAACCAGAACATGTCGGCCCCGGTCGGCAAGGTGCGTGGCGAGTACGAGGACCAGAGCATCCGCCTGATCGGCCGCATCGCGTCGCCGGCGGACTTCGACCGCATCGTCGTCAAGCGCACCGGCGGCGAGCTGGTGCGCCTGGCCCAGGTGGCCAGCGTGGCGGACGGCTTCGCCGAGCGCACGACGCTGAGCGTGCGCAACGGCCGCAACAACGTCGGCCTGTCCATCACCCGCGCGCGCGACGCGTCCACGGTCAGCGTCGCCACGGAGGTGCGCAAGATCGTCGACGAGGCCAACAAGATGCTGCCCGAGGGGACCAAGCTCACCGTCACCCAGGACGGCGGCAAGGACGCGCAGGACAGCCTGGACAACGTCATCCACGCGCTGGTGTTCGGCGCCGGCCTGACCATCTTCGTCGTCTACGCCTTCCTGAACTCCTGGCGCTCGACGCTGATCA
This sequence comes from Pelomonas aquatica, assembly GCF_026712205.1. Classification (GTDB taxonomy): domain Bacteria; phylum Pseudomonadota; class Gammaproteobacteria; order Burkholderiales; family Burkholderiaceae_C; genus Pelomonas; species Pelomonas aquatica. The sequence goes on along the minus strand of NZ_JAPPUW010000009.1, from coordinate 33,724 downwards.
CCGCGACCTCGCTGCCGACCTCGGTCATCGCGGCCTTCATCGCGGTCTGGCTGTTCGGCTTCTCGCTGAACTTCATGAGCCTCCTGGGCCTGTCGCTGGCCATCGGTGTGCTCATCGACGACGCCATCGTCGTGCGCGAGAACATCGTGCGGCACATGGAGCGCGGTGCCGACCGGCGCACGGCCGCCTTCCGTGGCACGGCCGAGATCGGCCTGGCCGTCGCGGCGACGACCTTCTCCATCGTCGCCGTCTTCGTGCCCGTGGCCTTCATCGCGGGCGTTGCCGGCGAATGGTTCCGGCCCTTCGCGCTGACCGTCGTCGCCTCGGTGTTGGTGAGCCTGCTGATCTCGTTCACGCTCGACCCGATGCTGTCGGCCTTCTGGGGCGACCCGCCGGGCCACCACGAGGCGCCCAAGACCGGCATCTCCAAGCTGCTGCAGAAGTTCAATGTCTGGTTCGACCACCAGGCCGACCGCTACGGCCTCGTCATCGCCTGGGCGCTGCACCACCGCCGCTGGATGGCGGGCATCGCCTTCCTGAGCTTCGCCGCGGCGATCGCGCTGCAGGCCACGGTCGGCGGCAGCAGCTTCCTGCCCAATTCCGACTTCGGCACCATCGCGGTCGAGGTGCGCACGCCGCCCAGCGCCAGCCTCGAATACGCGCGGCGCAAGCTCGCGGCCGTCGCGCTGATCGCCAAGCAGCTGCCCGAGACCCAGGCCACCGACAGCTTCGTGCAGACGACCGGCGGCAAGCTCTACATCGACCTCGGCAAGAGCACGAAGCGCAAGCGCAGTGCCCAGCAGGTCGCGGTCGATCTGCGCGAGCGCCTCAAGGTGCTGACCGGCGCCGAGTACGTCGTGCTCGACGACCTCGCCAACGGCGCGCAGAAGCCGGTGCAGATCCGCTTCTACGGCAGCGACACGCGCCAGCTGATGGCGATGACCGCGGACTACATGGCCCGGTTGCGCAAGGTGCCCGGCGCGGTGGACGTCGGCCTGTCGCAGCAGGACACGCAGGACGAGCTGCAGATCGAGCTGCACCGCGGCCTGGCCAATGCGATGGGCATCTCGGTGGGCGACGCGGCCAATGCGCTGCGCATCGCTTTCGCCGGCATCCAGGTCGGCGACTGGATCGACCCGACCGGCCAGACCCGCGACGTGTCGGTGCGCCTGCATCCCGAGGACCGCGTCGACGCCGGCAACATCGAGCGCCTGCCCATCGCCGTGTCGGGCACCGGCCAGATGGTGCCGCTGGAGCAGATCGCCACGGTGACCATGGGCAAGGGCCCGGCCAGCATCCAGCACGTGGACGGCAAGCGCGTCGTCACCGTGTCGGCCAATGCCCAGGGGCGTTCCTCGGGCGAGGTCTCGTCCGACGCGATGAAGCTGGCCCAGAGCATGAACTTCCCGCCCGGCTACGGCATCAAGCTGGCCGGCGCGTCCAAGAGCCAGCAGGAAGTGTTCGGCGCGATGGGCATTGCGCTGGTGTCGGGCATCGGCCTGATGTATCTGATCCTCGTCATCCAGTTCAACTCCTTCACGGCGCCGCTGGGCGTCATGCTGTCGCAGCCGCTGTCGCTGATCGGCGTCGTCGTCGCGCTGCTGCTGACCAAGGGCACGCTGAACCTGATGAGCTTCATCGGCATCATCATGCTGGCCGGCCTTGTGGCCAAGAACGCCATCCTGCTGCTGGACGCCGCGCGCCAGGAGGAGGCCAACGGCGTGCCGCGCGAGGAGGCGCTGATGCATGCGGGCCGCAAGCGCTTCCGGCCCATCCTGATGACGACCTTCGCGCTGATCGCCGGCATGCTGCCGGTGGCCATCGGCATCGGCGAGGGCGGCGAGTTCTACCGCCCGATGGCCGTGGCCATCATCGGCGGCACGATCACGTCGACCTTCCTGACGCTGCTGATGGTGCCCAGCTTCTACGACAGCATCGAGATCATGCGCGACCACCTGGGCCAGAAGTTCCAGCGCCGCGCCGCGCGCTGGGGCTCGCTGGTGTCGGGCGTGCTGTGCTTCCTGGAGGTGCTGGCCTTCCTGACGCTGCTGCGCTTCCTGTTCCGCCTGCTGCGCGCGCTGCTGCGCTGGATCGGCCGCCGTGGCGGCCGGGTGCAGGTCGGCGGGGCGGCCGCGGGCTCCTAAAGCAAGCGGCCCGGATTGAGCAGGCCCTGGGGATCCAGGGCCTTTTTGATGGCCCGCATCAGGCCCAGCGCGACCGGGTCCTTGCGCGCGGCCAGCTCGTCGCGCTTGAGCCGGCCGATGCCGTGCTCGGCCGAGATCGAGCCGCCGCGCCGCTGCACGGCGTCGTAGACCAATTCATTGATGGCCGTCTCGTGGGCGGCCAGGAACGCGGCCGGCGCGACGCCGGCCGGCGCCTGCACGTTGTAGTGCAGATTGCCGTCGCCCAGATGGCCGAAGTTGATGACCGCGATGCCGGGCAGATAGGCCATCAGCGCCGCGTCCATCTCGGCGACGAAGGGAGCGATGGCCGACACCGGCAGCGCGATGTCGTGCTTGATGTTCAGGCCCGCCTGGGCCTGGGCCAGCGGGATGGATTCGCGCAGATGCCAGAAGGCCAGTGCCTGCTGCAGGTTCTGCGCGATGGCCGCATCCTGCACGCAGCCGCGCTCGATGGCCGCCTCCAGCAGGCCCTCGAAGACCGCGCGCGCATGCGCTTCGCTTTCGGCGTCCGAGATCTCCAGCAGCACGGTCCAGGCCGCCGCGCCCGTGGGCTGCTGCAGCTGGGGCAGCTCGCGCGCCAGCAGGGCCAGCGCGGCATGGCTCATGACTTCGAAGCCGGTCAGCGCATCGCCAGCGCGCTCGCGCGCCAGGCCCAGCAGCGCGACGGCGGCGTCCAGCGACGCGCAGGCCGCCAGCGCGGTCAGACGGTCCCTGGGCTGCGGGTAGAGCTTCATCGTCGCGGCGGTGATGACGCCGAGCGTCCCCTCGCTGCCGATGAAGAGGTCGCGCAGGTCATAGCCCGTGTTGTCCTTGCGCAGGCCCGAGAGCCCGTGCCAGATCTCGCCGGCGGCGGTGACCACCTCCAGCCCCAGGCAGAGTTCGCGCGCATTGCCATAACGCAGCACCTGCGTGCCGCCGGCATTCGTCGCCAGGTTGCCGCCGAGCGTGCACGAACCCTCGGACGCGAGGCTGAGCGGGAACAGCAGGCCGGCCGCGGCGGCCGCCGCCTGCACGTCGGCCAGCGCGCAGCCGGCCTCGGCGCTGAGGCTGACGTTGGCGACGTCGACGCCGCGCACGCGCTTCATGCGCGCGAGGCTCAGCACCAGCTGCGTGCCGCTGTCGTCGGGCGTCGAGCCGCCCACCAGGCCGGTGTTGCCGCCCTGGGGCACGACGGGCACGCGGTGCTGCCGGCAGAGCCTGAGCACCTCGGCCACTTCGTCGGTCGAGGCCGGCCGGGCCACGGCCAGCGCGCGACCGGGGTAGCGCTTGCGCCAGTCGCGCTCGTAGGCCGACAGGTCGCCGCCGACCAGCAGCCCGGCCGCGCCCAGCCGCTCGCCCAGGGCCGACAGAAAGGCCGTCATGCCGCCTTCGCCGCCGCCAGGCGCTGGCGGATCTGGGCCGTGCAGGCCGTGAAGACGACGAGGCTCAGGCCCACCTCGGCCAGCGCCAGCCATTGGCCGCGCCCGGCCTCGCTGGTCGCGCGAACCAGGCCTTCGAGCACATAGAGCCAGACGAAGAGCGCCACCCAGCGGTAGGTGTACATGCGGTAGCGCCACAGGCCCAGCGGCGCGGGCAGCAGGGGCAGCACCTTCAGGGCCAGCGTGCCGCGGCCCGTCGGCGCCAGCCACAGCTCCCAGGCCAGGCACAGCAGGATCAGGGCCAGCACGGACGCCAGCGCGAGGTTGCGCGACAGGCGTTCCGACGCCGTCGCTTGGGTTCTTTGGGGGGCAGGGGACATAGCTGCGGCATCATAGAAGCCATGCCCACGACGCCCCCGCCAACCGACAACCCCGACGCGCCGCTCGCCCGCAACCCCATCGCCTTCGCGGGCAACTTCATCACCGAGCTGCTGGCCTGGCCATGGCTGCAGACCCTGCACACCTTCCGCCAGCGTTTCCGCGAAGAGAAGCTCGGCCTCACGGCCGGCAGCCTGACCTTCACGACGCTGATCTCGCTGGTGCCGCTGCTGACGGTGATGCTGGCCATCTTCACGGCCTTCCCGATCTTCTCCAGCTTCCAGGCTGCGCTGGAGCAGTATTTCCTGAAGAGCCTGATCCCGCCCAATATCGCCAAGCCGGTGCTGGGCGCGCTGACGCAGTTCGCGGCCAAGGCCAGCAAGCTCGGCGCGGTCGGCCTGGTGGCCCTGGGCGTTACGGCCTTGACGCTGATGCTGACCATCGACCGCACGCTCAACGCCATCTGGCGCGTGCAGCGCCCGCGGCCCATGGCCCAGCGCGTGCTCGTCTACTGGGCCGCGATGACGCTGGGCCCGCTGCTGCTGGGCGGCAGCCTGACGCTGACGAGCTATGCCGTCAGCGCCGGCCAGGGCTTGCTGACCGCGATGCCGGCCAGCATCTCCGCGGCGCTGGGCAGCGCCGACGTGCTGCTGTTCGGCCTCGCGATGGCCGGGCTCTTCCACTATGTGCCCAACACCCATGTGCGCTGGCGCCACGCGCTGCTCGGCGGCGCCTTCGTGTCCATCGGCTTCTCGCTCGCGAAGTCCATGCTGGCCTGGTATGTGAAGCAGGTGCCGACCTATTCGACGCTGTACGGCGCCTTCGCGACCGTGCCGGTGTTCCTGATCTGGGTCTACCTCGGCTGGGTCATCGTGCTGCTGGGCGCCATCCTGGCTGCCAACGCGCCCGCGCTGACCGGCCGCCTGCACCTGCGCCCCGACATGCCGGGCCAGCCCACGGCCCTGGCGCTGGAGGTGCTGCGCGAGCTGTGGCGCGTGCGCGAGGCGGGTCAGAGCGGGCTGACTCACCTCGGGCTGGCGACCGTGCTGCGCGTGGACCCGCTGCAGCTCAGCCCCGTGCTCGACAAGCTGCAGGCCATGGACTGGGTCGGGCTGCTGGAAGAAGAGGGCGCCCAGCGCCTGGTGCTGCTGTGCGCGCCGGAGAAGGTCTCTGCGGAGCCCTTGATCGCCGCCTTCCTGGCCCGGCGCCAGGGGCTGCTGGCCAATCTGTGGACCCAGGGCGACTGGGCCCGGCTGACGCTGGACCGCCTGCTCACTACTGGGGCTGGAAGCCCCCGGCCTTGATGATGCGAGCCCAGGCCGCCGAGTAGGCGCGCTCGCGGGTCGCGAGCTGGGCGGAACTCATCATGCCGACCGACAGCCCCAGTTCGGTCAGGCGCGCCTTCATGTCAGCCTGGGCGATGACGCCGGCCAGCGCGTTCGAGAAGCGCTCCAGCGCCGCGCGCGGCGTGCCGGCCGGCGCGAACACGCCGTAGTAGGGCAGGTCCTCGAAGCCGGCGATGCCCAGCTCCGCGAAGGTCGGCACCTCGGGCAGCAGGCCCTGGCGCTGCTGGCCCATGACGGCCACGATGCGCAGCTTCTTCTGCTGGTGGTTGGCGATGAGGTCGGGCACCGAGCCGATGCCCGCGGCAATCTGGTTGCCCAGCATGTCGGCCATCATCGGCGCGCTGCCGCGGTAGGGCACGCTGAGCAGGTTCAGCCCGTTGTGCTCGCCGAGCAGCCTGACGAGGAACTCCGGCACCGAGGCCGGCGCCGGCACGCCGACGCTGCCCTGGCCGCCTTGTTTCTTCACCCAGGCCACGTACTCCGGCAGGCTGGTGGCCGGCGTGCCGCCCGACAGCGCCAGCGCATTCGCAAAGGTCGCGAAGCCGGCCACCGGCACGAAGTCCCTGGCCGGGTCGAAGCCCGGGTTCTTCAGCACCAGCGGCAGGATGGAGATGGTGTGGTCATGGCTGACGAAGAAGCTCGTGCCGTCGGGCGCCGCCACCTTCAGCGCCTGGGCCGCGATCTGGCCGCCGGCGCCGGCCTTGTTCTCGACGATGACCGTCGTGCCGAGCGAGGCCTGCAGCGCCTCGGCCAGCAGCCGTGCGATGGCGTCGGTGCCGCCGCCCGCGGGGAAGCCGACGAGCAGGCGGATGGGCTTGTTGTCCTGGGCCTGGGCCGCGAAGGGCAGGGCGGCCAGGCCGGCCAGGGTCGCGCGACGGGTGATCTGCATGCATGCCTCCTTGATCGGAGGCTGCAGTCTAAGGATGAAGGACGACCAGCAGCGCCGTCGCTGCCGACTTGCCTGCATTGCGGATGGCATGCGGCCCGTCGACCGCATAACGCGCCGTCTCGCCGGCCTTGATCCGGCTCGTCACGCCCTGGGCCGTGACCTCGACGCTGCCGCTCAGCACGCTGAGGTGCTCGCGCGAGCCGGGCTCGTGGGCCTGACTGTCCAGCACGCCGCCGGGCTGCACGCTGAGCTCGTACCACTCGAACTGGCCGGCCAGCTCGATGGGGCCGAGGATGCGCAGCTTGCACAGCCCGTCCGGGCTGGTCAGACCCGGCGTCGCGTGGGCCGGCACCGTCTCGATGGCCGGCGCCGCGCTGCGCTCGCCGCCGAGCAGTTCGCCCATGTCCACGCCCAGCGCATTCGCCAGCCGCCAGACCACGGCAACCGTGGGGTTGGCCTGGTTGCGCTCGATCTGCGACAACATCGACTTGCTGACGCCGGCCCGCTTGGACAGGTCATCCAGCGACAGGCCGCGGCTTGCGCGCAGCGCCTGCAGTGCAGCGCCCACGCGGGGCGGTTCGGTTTCCATGGTCATGCTTGACGCGGATAGACGTTTTTCAGATACTGCACGAAAGTTCGATATATCGAACAAGTTCAATTTACTGAATTGTGCACCAGGAGCGGCGCCATGAGCCAAGCCTTCTACCAACACCTGCAGTCCGAACTCGACGGCATCCGCGCCGCCGGCCTCTTCAAGGCCGAGCGCATCATCACGACACCCCAGGGCGCCGTCGTGAAGACGACCGATGGCCGCGAGGTCATCAACCTCTGCGCCAACAACTACCTGGGGCTGTCGTCCCACCCCCAGGTGATCGAAGCGGCCCAGGAGGCGCTGCGCACGCATGGCTTCGGCCTGTCGTCGGTGCGCTTCATCTGCGGCACGCAGGATCTGCACAAGCAGCTCGAACAGCGCATCGCCCGCTTCGTCGGCTGTGAGGACGCCATCCTCTACGCCGCCGCCTTCGACGCCAACGGCGGCCTGTTCGAGCCGCTGCTGGGCGAGCAGGACGCCATCATCAGTGACGCGTTGAACCACGCTTCCATCATCGACGGCATCCGCCTGTGCAAGGCCCAGCGCTGGCGCTACGAACACAACAACCTCGAAGACCTGGAGCGCTGCCTGAAGGAAGCCACGGAGAAGGGGGGCCGCTTCACGCTGGTCTTCACCGATGGTGTGTTCAGCATGGACGGCACCATTGCCCAGCTCGACAAGATCCGCGCGCTCTGCGACCGCTACGACGCGCTGCTCGGCATCGACGAATGCCATGCCAGCGGCTTCATGGGCAAGACCGGCCGCGGCACGGCCGAGCACCGCGGCGTGTTCGGCAAGATCGACATCATCACCGGCACCTTCGGCAAGGCTCTGGGTGGCGCGAGCGGCGGCTTCACGGCCGCACGCAAGGAAGTCGTCGAGCTGCTGCGCCAGCGCTCGCGCCCCTATCTGTTCAGCAACACGCTGGCCCCGGCCATCGCCGGCGCGTCGCTGGCCGTGCTGGACCTGCTGGAAGGCTCCACGGCACTGCGCGACAAGCTGGAAGCCAACACCGCCTGGTTCCGTGAAGCCATCCAGGCCGCCGGCTTCGAGATCAAGCCCGGCACCCACCCCATCGTGCCCATCATGGTCTACGACGCGGTGAAGGCGCAGGAGCTGTCCAAGCGCATCCTGGAGCTGGGCATCTACGCCGTCGGCTTCTTCTTCCCCGTCGTGCCCAAGGGCCAGGCCCGAATCCGCGTGCAGGTTTCGGCTGTGCACGAGCGCGAGCACCTGGAGAAGGCCGTCGCCGCCTTCACGCAAGCCGGCAAGGAACTGGGCATCCTGAAATGAGCACCCCTCGCATCCTCATCATTGGCGCCAACGGCCAGATCGGCACCGAACTGGCCAGCGAACTCGCCAAGCTGCACGGCAACGATGCCGTCATCACCAGCGACCTGAGCCCGCAGGGCCGCGTGCCCACGCTCAAGCACGAGATGCTGGACGTGACCGACGCCGGCGCGCTGACCACCATCGTCAAGCGCCACAAGATCACGCAGATCTACCACCTCGCCGCCGCGCTGTCGGCCAATGGCGAGAAGCATCCGATGTGGGCCTGGGACCTGAACATGAAGGGCCTGCTCAACGTGCTGGAGCTGGCCCGGCACGAGAAGCTGGACAAGATCTTCTGGCCCAGCTCCATCGCCGCCTTCGGCCCCGGCACGCCGGCCGTCGACACGCCGCAGACCACCGTGATGGACCCGACCACCGTCTACGGCATCTCCAAGCTCGCCGGCGAACGCTGGTGCCACTGGTATCACGCCAAGCACGGCGTCGACGTGCGCAGCCTGCGCTACCCCGGCCTCATCAGCTGGAAGACGCCGCCCGGCGGCGGCACGACGGACTACGCCGTCGAGATCTTCCACTCGGCGCTCCAACACGGCCGCTACACCTGCTTCCTCGAAGCCGGCCAGGCCCTGCCGATGATGTATATGCCCGATGCGCTGCGCGCGACCATCGAGCTGATGAACGCGCCGGCCGACGGGATCAAGCAGCGTGGCAGCTACAACCTCGCCGGCGTCAGCTTCACGCCCGAAGGCATCGCCGCCTCCATCCGCCGCCGTCTGCCCGGGTTCACGATGGACTGCGTGCCCGACTTCCGCCAGGCCATCGCCGCCAGCTGGCCGCAGCGCATCGACGACGGCGCCGCCCAGGCCGACTGGGGCTGGCGGCTGCGCTACGACCTCGACGCGATGGTCGACGACATGCTGTTGAATCTGACACGCGAACTGAAGCTTGGGTGACCCAGGGCGCTGCTAGGCTCGCGGCATGAAAGCCGCTTCCCTCATGCTGACCGCGTGCGCGATGGCCGCGCCCGCCCAGGCCCAGCAGCAGGATCAGGAGAGCCAGCCGGTGCGCTATCTGCTCGGTGCTTCGGTCGCAAGCCACCCCGAATACGACGGCGCCAGCGCGCGCCAGACCCGGCTCAGCGCACTTTGGGCGCTGAAGATCGGCCGCTGGCGCTTCAGCACCGCGAGCGGCAGCGCGCTGCTCGGCTTCGGCCGTGAAGGCGCGGGGGCGGGCGCCAGCACCCAGCTCATCGACAGCGACAAGCTGCGCCTCGGCCTCGCGCTGCGCGTGGACGGCGGACGCAGCAGCAACGACGCGAGCACGACGCGCGGCCTGCCCGACGTGAAGCGCACGCTGCGCGCCCGCCTCTACGCCAACTACAGCCTGGCGCCCGACCTCAACCTCGGCGCCGCGCTGTCCCGGGATCTGTTGGGCCACGGGGGCGGCCTGAACGCGGGCGTCGACCTGGGCTGGCGCTTCTACCGCAGCGCGACGCTGGAATGGACCGGCGGCATCGGCATCTCCGCCGCCGACGCGCAGAACATGCGCAGCTATTTCGGCGTGCCCGAATCGGCCGTCGCGGCGAGCGGCAAGCCGGCCTATGCGCCCGGCGCGGGCCTGCGCGACCTGCATGTCGGCGTCGGCTTCACGCGCCCCTTCGCCAGGCAGTGGTTCGTGTTCGGCTCGGCCGGTGCCAGCCGCCTGCTCGGCCCGGCGGCGCGCAGCCCGCTGGTCGAGAAGCGCGACGGCAGCCATGCCGCCATCGGCCTGGCCTGGCGGAATTAGGAGGCTGTCGGGCTTGGGGCCGAGTGCACCCGGCCCCAAGCCCGACAGCCTCCTAAAGCTTGATGCGGCCGCGCCAGATGTCGGCGTACATGACCCAGTCGCCCATCAGGCTGTAGAGCGGGTATTTGAAGGTCGCCGGCCGGTTCTTCTCGAAAAAGAAATGCCCCACCCACGCAAAGCCATAACCGCACAGCAGGCCGTACAGCAGCCAGGCGAGGGAGCCCGTCGTCGCGAGCTTGAACAGGCAGGCCAGCACCAGCGTCGAGCCGACGAAGTGCAGGCGCCGGCAGGTGGTGTTGCTGTGCTCGGCCAGGTAGAAGGGATAGAAGTCGGCGAAGCGGGTGTAGCGCGAGGTGCTCATGGCGGTCATTTGAGCGCAAGCCCGGCCAGGGCGGCAACCGGACTTGCCCTCGGCAACATGAACCCCATAAGCACTGCCGCCTACGAGCTGGGCTGAAGCGCCGCGCGCAGCGCCGCCAGCACGGCATCCGGCGCCTCGGCCATCAGCGCATGGCCCGCCGGCACGGTGTGGATGCGCGGCTTGAGCAGGCCGCCGAGCACGGCGTTCTGCTTCGGCGACGTCATCTGGTCCAGCGCGCCGAGGATGAAGTGCACCGGGCAGTCGACGCGCGCCGCCGCCGCCTCGCCGCCGGCATAGCGGTCGCAGACCTGGAAATCGTTCTCGAACAGGTTGACCGCGGTCTGACGCGACTGCAGCCGGCGCATCAGCGCCAGCGAGCCGCCGCGCAGCCAGGCGCCGGGGCCCGGGTAGCCGGGCTTGGCGCTGGCCAGCGAATGCGAGAACGCGTTGACCATGGCCATCGCGGCCTCGGGCTGGTCGCGCGCCGTCGTCAGCAGGGCTTCGGACACCTTCATCGGGTAGGCCGTGCCGACCATGACCAGCGTGCTGGCCCGCTCGGCGGCCTGCAGCGCGATCAGCGAGCCCATGCTGTGACCCACCAGCGCGGCCTTGGCCACGCCGGCCGCGTCCAGCAGCCGGTGCAGCCAGGCGGCGATGGCCTCGACGCTGGTCAGCGGCAGGCCAGCGCTGCGGCCGTGGCCGGGCAGGTCGGGCGCCAGCGCCGCATAACCGTGGTGGGCGCACCAGCGGGCGAGCAAAGTCCAGACGCTGTGGTCGTTCAGCGCGCCGTGGATGAAGACGACGCAGGGCAGGGTGGGGTCGAAGGCCTTGCCGCCGGTGTAGGCATAGGCCTCGTGGGAGTCGATGAGGAACTTCATGCCTTGCCCGCTGCCTTGAGTGCCCGCTTGAGGTCGTCGATGAGGTCGGCCGGGTCTTCCAGGCCGATGGACAGGCGGATCGTGCCGGGGCCGATGCCGGCCTGGCGCAGCGCGGCGTCGTCCATGCGGAAATGCGTCGTGCTGGCCGGGTGGATGACGAGGGACTTGGCGTCGCCGACGTTGGCGAGGTGGGAGAACAGCTTCAGCGCCTCGATGAAGGTGCGGCCCTGCTCCCGCGTGCCCTTCAGGTCGAAGGAGAACACGGCGCCGGCGCCGCGCGGCAGCAGCTGCTGCGCGAGGGCGTGGTCGGGGTGGCTCGCGAGGCCGGGGTAGCCGACCTTGTCGACCAGCGGCTGGGCGGCCAGGAACTCGGCCACGGCCTGTGCGTTGGCCACATGCCTTTGCATGCGCAGCGGCAGCGTTTCGAGCCCCTGCAGCATCAGCCAGGCCGTGTGCGGGCTCATGCAGGCGCCGAAGTCGCGCAGGCCCTCGCGGCGGGCGCGCAGCAGGAAGGCGCCGACGGTGCTCTCCTCGCTGAACACCATGCCGTGGAAGCCGTCGTACGGCTCGCACAAGGTCGCGAACCTGCCGTGGCGGTCGTGGGCGGCCTGCCAATCGAACGAGCCGGCGTCCACCAGCACGCCGCCGACGACGGTGCCGTGGCCGCACAGGAACTTGGTGGCCGAGTGGTAGACGAGGTCGGCGCCCAGCTCGGCCGGGCGCTGCAGCCAGGGCGTCGTGAAGGTCGCGTCCACCAGCAGCGGCAGGCCGGCCTCGTGGGCGATCGAGCTCACGGCCGGGATGTCCAGCACGTCCAGCCCCGGGTTGCCCAGGCTCTCGCCGAACAGCAGCCGCGTCTCGGGCCGGATGGCCGCGCGCCAGGCATCCAGGTCGCGCGGGTTCACGAAACTCGTCTCGATGCCGAAACGGCGCAGCGTGTAGTGCAACAGGTTGTGGCTGCCGCCATACAGCGCGGTGCTGGCCACGACATGGCCGCCCGCGCCCATCAGCGTGCCGATCGCCAGGTGCAGGGCGGCCTGGCCGCTGGCCGTCGCGATCGCGCCGATGCCGCCGTCCAGGGCCGCCATGCGTTCCTCGAACACGGCCGTGGTCGGGTTGGAGAGCCGGCTGTAGACGTGGCCGGAGCGTTCCATGTTGAACAGCGAGGCCGCGTGCTCGCTGGATTCGAAGACGAAGGACGTGGACAGGTGCAGCGGCGTGGCCCGCGCGCCGGTGCCCGGATCGGGCTCGGCGCCGGCATGCAGGGCGAGGGTGTCGAAGCCTGGCATGGTGTTTTCTATGGTGTGGATGCGCGGGGATTGTGTGCTATGTTGCCCACGCGTATTTCCCTCGGAGGCCCCTATGAAAGTCGTCGATATCCTGCGTGTCAAAGGCGGCACCCTGTTCACCGTTTCGCCGGACGAGCCGCTGAAGGAGTCGCTGGCCATCATGGCCGAGCGCGACATCGGCTCCCTGGTCGTCATGGAGCATGGCGAACTGGTCGGCATGCTGACCTTCCGCGAGGTCATCCAGGCCGTCGTCAAGAACGGCGGCGAGGTCGGCGCCACCATCGTCCGCACGGTCATGGACGACCATCCGCTGACCTGCACGCCCGAGACCGAGATCGACGAGGTGCGCCGCATGATGCTGGGCCGCCACGCGCGCTACATGCCCGTCATGAACGGCCGCACGCTGATGGGCGTGATCTCCTTCTACGACGTGGCCAAGGCCGTGGTGGACAGCCAGGACTTCGAGAACCGCATGCTCAAGGCCTATATCCGCGACTGGCCGGTGGAAGAGAACGCGGCCGAGCCCGAGCCGAAACTCTGAAGTTCGCATCCCGGCAAGGCGGCCTTGACAGGCCGCCTTTGCTTTGGAGGGCCGCCTAGAATTTGCCGATATGTCAGGCAGCACCTTCGGCGAACTCTTCCGCGTCACCAACTTCGGCGAAAGCCACGGGCCGGCCATCGGCTGCGTCATCGACGGCTGCCCGCCGGGCCTGCAACTCAGCGAGGCCGACATCCAGCCCGAGCTGGACCGCCGCCGCCCCGGCACCAGCCGCCACGTCACCCAGCGCAACGAGCCCGACGCGGTTCGGATCCTGTCCGGCGTCTACGACGGCGTCACGACCGGCACGCCCATCTGCCTGCTGATCGAGAACACCGACCAGCGCAGCAAGGACTACGGCAACATCCTCGACACCTTCCGCCCCGGCCATGCCGACTACACCTACTGGCGCAAATACGGCGTGCGCGACCCGCGCGGCGGCGGCCGCTCGTCGGCGCGGCTGACCGCGCCCATGGTCGGCGCCGGCGCGGTCGCCCGCAAATGGCTGAAGCAGGCCTACGGCACGGAGTTCCGCGGCTGCATGACCCAGCTCGGCGAGATCGAGATCCCGTTCGAGGGCTGGCAGCACGTCGGCGACAACCCCTTCTTCGCCGCCAACCTCAGCCAGATCGCCGCGCTGGAGGTCTATATGGACGAACTGCGCCGCGCCGGCGACTCGGTCGGCGCGCGCATCCGCGTGGAAGCGACCGGCGTGCCGGTCGGCCTGGGCGAGCCGCTGTTCGACAAGCTGGATGCCGACATCGCCTACGCGCTGATGGGCATCAATGCGGTCAAGGGCGTCGAGATCGGCGCCGGCTTCGGCGTCGTCGCGCAGAGGGGCACCGAGCACGGCGACGAGCTGACGCCGCTGGGCTTCGCCAGCAACAACTCGGGCGGCATGCTGGGCGGCATCTCCACCGGCCAGGACATCGTCGCCAGCATCGCGATCAAGCCCACCAGCTCCATCCGCGCGCCCAAGGCCAGCATCGACCGCGCCGGCAACCCGGCCACGGTGGAGACCTTCGGCCGCCACGACCCCTGCGTGGGCATCCGCGCCACGCCCATCGCCGAGGCCATGCTGGCCCTGGTGCTGATGGACCACGCGCTGCGGCACCGGGCACAGTGCGGGGACGTCGTGCTGCCGATCGCCCCCATCGCCGGCGCCCGTCACCCCTGACCACCCCGGGGCCGGGCCGAGCGCCCGGCCTGGTCTGCGGCGGGTGCAGCTCAGCCCCCGCAAACCGCGTTTCGTCACAAGCCCGCTGCGCACCGGCGCGCTGGTTCCTAGACTGCAAAGGTCGGAATCGGAAAGTGTCCTGGGGGAACCATGCGCAAGTCTTGGAAGTTGGGCGGTATCGCGGCCGTGGTGCTGCTGGTGGGCGGGGCCGGCGTGGCCGTGATGGCCAGCAAGGGCGACGGCCCGAAGAAGCCGGGCGAGGACAAAGCCCAGACCGTGCTGGAGTTCGTGCCCAGCGAAGTCGTCAAGCCGGCGCTGGCCGCCATGCCGGCCCAGATCGAGTTCAGCGGCCCGCTGGTGGCGCCGGGCACGGTCGTCGTGCGCGCCAAGTCCAACGGCACGCTGCTCAACCTCGCCGTTGGCGAAGGCAGCCGCGTGCGGGCGGGCCAGGCTCTCGGCCAGGTCGACCTGGAAGAGCTGCGCTATCGCATCGCTGAGCGCGGCGCCAGCGTCGAGGCCATGCGTGCGCAGATGGAGCAGGCCGAGCGCAGCTACAAGGCCAACGAGGGCCTGGCGGCGAAGAACTTCATCGCGCAGACGGCGCTGGACAACTCGCGCGCCGCCTACGAGTCGGCCCGCGCGAACTGGAACGCCGCCAAGGCCCAGCTCGACACCAGCCAGGTGACGATGCGCCAGGCCGCCCTCGTCGCGCCGATCAACGGCATCGTCGCCAAGCGCCACGCGCTGCCGGGCGAGAAGCTGGCGGCCGAGCAGCAGATCCTGACCATCGTCGACCTGTCCAGGCTGGAGCTGGCCGGCCTGGTCGGCACGCACGAGGTCAGCCGCCTGTCGCCGGGCATGAGCGTGCAGGTGCAGGTCGAGGGTGTGGACCAGCCGGTGCAGGCCAAGATCGCCCGCATCGCGCCGGCCGCCGAGCCGGGCACGCGCTCCATCGGCGTGACCCTGGTGCTGGACAACCCCAAGGAGCTCTACCGGGCCGGCCAGTACGCGGTCGCCAAGGTCGTGCTGCAGGACGACACCCAGCGCCTGACCGTCCCCATGGCCGCGATCAGCCGCAACTCGGGCCAGGAGCAGGTCTGGATGATCGAGAACGGCGCCCTGGTGCGCCGCATCGTGACCACGGGCCGCAGCGATGCGCTGGAAGGCCGCGTCGAGATCCTGAACGGGCTCAAGCCCGAGGCCCAGGTGCTGGCCGCGCGCTTCGACAACCTGCGCGAAGGCGACAAGGCCAGCGTCGTGGCCGCCAAGGCCAAGGTGGCCAGCTCGGCCGCCTCCGCCGCCACCATCCAGCAGTGAGGGCCAGGCCATGTGGATGACCCGCGTTTCCATCCAGAACCCGGTCTTCGCGACCATGGTGATGGTGGCCCTGTGCGTGCTGGGCCTGTTCTCCTATGCCAAGCTCGGCGTCGAGCAGATGCCCGACATCTCGCTGCCCGGCGCCTGGATCGACATCCGCTACCCCGGCGCCTCGCCCGAGGCCGTGGAGCGTGAGGTCGCCAAGCCGCTGGAAGAGGCGCTGAACAGCATCGCCGGCGTCGACCGCATCCAGTCGCGCAGCTTCGAGGGCCGCGTGCAGGCCAGCGTCGAGTTCACGCTGGACACCGACATGAACCGCGCGATGCAGGACCTGCGCGACCGCGTCGCCGCGGCCCAGGCGGCCTTCCCCAAGGACGTGAAGCCGCCGTCGATGTCGCGCTTCCAGGGCGACAACGCCCAGCCCATCGTCGTGCTGGCGCTGCTGAGTTCCACGCGCGGCTCGCGCGAGCTGTCGATGATGGCCGACCTCATCGTCTCCAAGCGGCTGGGCCGCGTGGAGGGCGTGGCCAAGGTCGACGTGGGCGGCATGACGACCCGCGAGGTGCGCATCGACCTCGACCCGATGCGGCTGCGCGCCTACGGCGTGACGCCGGCCGAGATCTCCAAGGCGCTGGCCGACGCCAACTCCGACCAGCCGGTGGGCCTGCTGACCGACGCCAACGCCGACGCCATCCTGCGCGTCGAAGGCCGCGCGAAGGATCCCAAGGCCTTCGGCCAGATGGTCGTCGCGCGCCGCGGCAACCTGGCGCTGACGCTGAGCGACCTGGGCACCCTGGTCGAGCGTGAGCGCGAGCGCGACAGCATCGCGCGCATCAACGGCCAGCCGGCCGTCAGCTTCAACGTCTTCAAGCAGCAGGACGCCAACATCGTGCAGACCGGCGAGGCCGTGAAGGACGCGATGGAGGAACTGCGCAAGGTGCTGCCCAAAGACGTCGAGCTGCGCCTGATCTATGCCAACAGCGACTTCGTGAAGGGCTCCCTCACCGGCCTCAGGCATACGCTGATCGAAGGCGCGCTGCTGACCGTCGCCATCGTCTTCCTGTTCCTGCACAGCTGGCGCTCGACCATCATCACCGGGCTGACGCTGCCCATCGCCGTCATCTCCAGCTTCATCGCCGTGCATGCCTTCGGCTTCACGCTGAACTTCATGACGATGATGGCGCTGAGCCTGTGCATCGGCCTGCTGATCGACGACGCCATCGTCGTGCGCGAGAACATCGTGCGCCACGTCGGCATGGGCAAGAGCCATTACCAGGCGGCCGCGGACGGCACCAACGAGATCGGCCTGGCCGTGATGGCCACGACCTTCGCGATCTGCGCGGTCTTCGTGCCCGTCGCCTTCATGGGCGGCATCATCGGCAAGTTCTTCTACCCCTTCGGCATCACCGTCGCCGTCGCGGTGCTGGTCAGCCTCTTCGTCAGCTTCACGCTCGACCCGATGCTGTCCTCGGTCTGGCACGACCCGGTCAACGAGCGCGTGAAGCGCCTGCCCGTCGTCGGCCACGCGATCCGCGCGACCGACTGGTGCATGGAGCATCTGCACGACCGCTATGCGCGCCTGATCGACTGGGCCTTCTCCGGCCGCCGCTACCGCGTCTTCGTGCCGCCCATCCCCGCCTACGGCCACCCCTTCGACGCCGACGGCAGGCGCGACAAGGCCGCCAGGCGCGTGCTGCGCTTCGCGACGCTGACGCCGCGCGGCCTGGTCATGTGGGGCGCGTTCGCGAGCTTCGTCGCGGCGCTGATGCTGGCGCCCCTGGTCGGCAGCGAGTTCGTGCCGCAGACGGACAACGGCTTCACGCAGGTCAATTTGCGCATGCCGGTGGCCTCCAGCGTCGAGCGCGGCAGCGCCAAGGTCTCTCAGATCGAGGAGATCCTGAAGAACTATCCCGAGATCAAGACCGTCTCGGCCGTCATCGGCAGCACCGGCGAGGGCCTGGCCACGGGCCGCAACCAGGCGGCGCTGAACATCTCCCTCGTCGACCGCAGCGAGCGCAAGCGCACGCAGAAGGAGATCGAGGACGCGATCCGCGCCGACATCGCGAAGATTCCTGGCGTGGAGGTCAGCGTGGGCTTTGACCGGCCGATCTGGATCACCATCCTCGGCACCGACCCGGAGGTGCTGACCCAGACCGCCAAGGACCTGGTCGAGAAGATCAAGAAGGTGCCCGGCGCCGTGGACGTCGACACGACCGTCAAGCCCGGCCTGCCGGCCTTCGCCGTGCGCCTGAAGGACTCGGCCATCCGCGAACTCGGCCTGACCGCGCCGCAGGTGGCGTCCAGCCTGCGCGCCTATGTCAACGGCGACATCGCCACCTACTGGACGACGCCGGACGGCAACCAGGTCGAGGTGCTGCTGCGCCTGCCGCGCGAACAGCGCGAGCGCATCGAGCAGATGGCCAAGCTGCCCGTCGCGTTCTCGAAGGACGGCGCGCCGATCACGCTGGACCAGGTCGCCACCATCGAGCCGGTCTTCAACCCCGAGGTCATCCGCCGCGAGAACCTGCAGCGCCGCGAGGCCGTGTTCGCCGGCGTGCAGGGCCGCCCGGGCGGCGACGTGAATGCCGACGTGCAGAAGCTCGTCAAGACCATCCAGCTGCCGCCGGGCGTCAGCTTCAAGGTGGACGGCGCCGGCAAGCAGCAGGCCGAGGCCTTCAACGGCCTGCTGGCCGCGATGGGCCTGGCGGTCATCTTCATCTACATCGTGCTGGCCAGCCAGTTCGGCAGCTTCCTGCAGCCCATCGCCATCATGGCCTCGCTGCCGCTGGCCCTCATCGGCGTGATGCTGGCCCTGCTGCTGTGGCGGTCCACGCTGAACGTGTTCTCGATGATCGGCCTCGTCATGCTGATGGGCCTCGTGACGAAGAACGCGATCCTGCTCGTCGACTTCGCCAACCACGCTCGCAAGGCCGGCGCGACGGTGGCCGAGGCGCTGCGCGAGGCCGGGCTGATCCGCATGCGCCCCATCATCATGACGACGGCGGCCATGGTCTTCGGCATGCTGCCGATGGCCATCGCGCTGAACGACGGCGGCGAGATCCAGGCGCCGATGGGCCGGGCCATCATCGGCGGCGTCATCACGTCCACGATGCTGACGCTGGTCGTGGTGCCGGTGCTCTACAGCTATCTCGTGCGCGACCGGAAGCCCGCCGCCAAGCCCGCCGAGCAGGGCGCGGCGACGACGCTGCCGCTGCACGGCATGCCCGGTGCGATGCCGGCGGACAAGGAGTAAGGGTTCCCCTCGAGCGCGGTTCCCGCGCTTGGGCCGGCCGCGTCGAGTGGCCGGCCCTTTTTACTGGGGTCCGGCGCCGGGATTCCGGCTACCACCTGCAGCCCTTGCCGCGCGCCGCATCGATGGCGAGGGGCACGGCGGCCAGGATGCCGGCATTGCTGTAGGCCTTGCGGCAGTCCTTGTTGGCGGCGTCTTCGATGGACTGCTCCAGCCTGGACTTGCGCTCCGGCGGCTGCGGCAGCAGCTCGACGAGGCCGGGGCCGCGGCGGGCACCGATGTCGCCGCGCGGCAGCGACAGGTTCAGCGGCGCCCGCGCCGCGCTGGCGGCGGCGTCCGGCGGCAAGGCGGCCTCTGCGCCGGCGCGCGGGCCGCCGTCGGGCGAACCCGGCAAGGCCCTGGGCGCGGCAAAGGGGCTGGTATTCGGATCGCCGCGGGCCGGGCCGGCCGGAGCCGACACCTGGCCGGGCAGGGCGCCTGACAGGTCGGACAGCGGCGCGGCGGCCGGCGCCGCCGCGTCCATGCGGGCATTGGCCGGGGGCTGCATCGGCGCGACGGCGCCGGCGCCTTCGGTCGACTCCAGCCGGCGCACGGCCGCGGGCAGATCCTGGGCGTTGGGCAGGGCCATCGCCGGCGGCGGTGCGGCGCCGGCCGGGCGCAGTTCCGTCGCACGGGGCAGGGCCGGGGCGGCGCCGCTTTCGGCCGCCGCTTCGAGGCGGCGCACGGGTGGCGGCAGTTCGGTGCTTGGCGCGACGGCGGCGGGCGCCGGCGCGGCGCGCAACTCGGCCGGGCGTGGCAATGCGGCGGCGGCTTCGGCGGCCGCCGGCGATGCGGGTTCCAGCCGCTGCACCGGCGCAGGCAGGTCGCTGGACAGTGGCGGCGCCTCGACGGCAGGGGCCGGCGGGCGCAGCCGCGTGACCGGGGCCAGCACCGTGGCGGCGGCCTCGGGCCTGGCTTCCAGCCGCCCGACGGGGGTGGGCAATTCCGCCCCGGGGGGCTGCAGCCCGGCAGCCGGGGTGGCGCGGGCGAGGTCGGCCCGTTGCATCGGCAGCACGGTGGACTCGGCCGGCGCGATGCGCGCCGGTGGCGGCGAGAGGTTCTCGCGCTCGACCGGGCGGAAGCCCTCGGGCAGGTCCAGTGTTGTGCGGTCCGGCGGCGCGTCGGTGGCTGCCGCCTCGGGTGGCAGCTCGCGCGGGTTCCAGCGGCCCTGCCGGGCGGCACCGGCGGATTCGCCCGGGCTGCGCTCGCCGGCGGCGGCACCGTCGCCGGGCGGCGCGCCGGCCTCGTCGCCGCTGCGGCCCAGCAGCTTGACGGTCAGGCTGCCCCAGACGCCCAGGCCGGGCGCGGCGCTGCCCGTCGCGTTGCCGAACACCAGCACCAGCCAGACATGCAGCAGCACGGCCAGCAGCAGGCAGCGCCGCAGCAGGCGGGGGTCGGGCGGCGGGCGGCGGGGAAGGGCGGCGATGGCGGCGGCGGACACGGCGGCCGGATTGTGTCTCGGCCGTGCTGGCCTGTCGTGCGGTGCGGCCTCGGCGCCCGACTCGGGCCTGCAATTCGGCCGTCATGGGCACGCCCTTAAAGTCGGGCTTCCTTCACACGGAGCCCGACGATGGACGCCCAAGAACTGCTCTCCGAATTTCTTTCCACGGAACATGGCGCCCAGGCCATGCAGGCGTTGACGGCCCAGGGCTATTCCGACGCCGACGCCCAGCAGCTGCTCGGCCATGCGACGGAGGCCGCACAGGCCCATGTCGAGGAACAGCATGCCGGCCTGTTGGGCTCGCACCCGGGCAAGAGCTTTTTTGCCGCCTTCGCCGCGGGGCTGGTGCGGGGCGACGGCTTCTTCGGTTCGCTGGAGGACGGCGGCGAGGGCGTGATCTCGGCCCGCGTCGCGGAAGCGGTGGCCAACAAGGCCGGCGTGGATTCGTCGGCGGCCGCGACGATTGCCGCCGCTGCGACGCCCTTCCTGGTCTCCTTCCTGAAGGGCAAGCTGGGCTGAACCGGTTCGAGGTCTAGCGCAGCGAGGCCTCGAACGCCGGATCGGTCAGCGGCGCGAACCTGAAGCCCTCGGCCAGCAGGCGCTCGATCAGCGTGTCCAGCTTGGCCAGCGTGTTCGGGTGGATCTCGTGCATCAGCACGATGCCGCCCTTGCGCGCCTTCACGGCGGACACGACGTGGTCGACGAAGTGCTCGCGGTTGGCCTTGTCCACGCCGCAGATCTTGGCCTCGTGGGCGTCGATGCTGCCGGTCTTGTCGAAGGCCCAGTCGCAGCTGTCCACATGCCAGCCGACGATGCGGTAACCGCGCCGCTGAAGCTCGGCATTGGTCTCGCAGCTGGAGTTGCCGTAGGGGTAGCGGAACAGCTTGGGCGCCTCCAGCGCGGCCAGCGCCGTGTCGCTGCGGTCGACCTCGCTGGACTGCTTCGCCGCCGGGATGTCGTGGAAATTGGGGTGGGACCAGGAATGGTTGCCCACCAGCGCCAGCGGGTGCGCCTTCACGAGGGCGGCGAGCTCGGGATGGCGCTGGGCCTTGGCGGCGATGAGGAAGAAGCTGGCCGGGATCTGGTGCTTGTCGAGCAGCGCGAGGATGGCCTCGGTGGCGCCGGGCTCCGGGCCGTCGTCGAAGCTGAGGCTGACGAGGCCCGGCGGCGGGGGCGTCGTGATGTCGGACTCGAAGCGGCAGGCCTGCTTCAGGTCGGCGGCCGGCTGGTTCATCTGCTCGGCGAGGCCGCGAACGCGGGCGGCACGGATCTCGATGGCGCGGGCGCGGTGCGGGTGGTCCGGGGCGCTGGCCGCGCTTGCGGGTGCCGGGGGCGGCGTGGCCGGCGCTGCGGCGGCCTGGGCGGGGCCGGGCAGCCAGGCCAGGCCGGCGATGGCGAGCAGGTGGGCGGTGGGTTTCACGGCGCGCATTGTCAGGGCCATGCGGGCAGCTCGTGCAGGACCGGCGCCAGCCAGCGGCCGTCGGCCGTGACGCTGCGCTCGATGACGCGGGTGGCGCCCGAGGCCTCGCGGATCAGCAGCGTCGAGCAGCGCGTGCCATAGCCGGCCAGGCCGGGCCGTGCCGGGTCGGGCATGCGCACGAAGCGCGGCGACAGCAGGCGCTCGCGCGCCAGGCCGACGCCGGTGTCGGGCAGCTCGGCGTCGGGCGCGGGCGAGGTGTCCGCGAGGGCGGCGAAGAGGTCGTCGGCCAGTTGCCGCGATGAGCGCGCGGCGTCCAGCGCCGTCGCCATCGCCGCCTGCAGGCCGCGGGCCTTGGGCCAGGGTGTGTCCAGCGCCGCGTTGGACAGCGCGTGGATGCCGGATGCGAGTGCCACCGGGCCGGGAGCGCGGTTGCTGAACCAGTGCCAGGCACCGCGGCGCAGATCGGCGGTGACGAGGTTGAAGCCGTTGTAGCCCGCGGTCAGGCCGGCGACAAAGCCGGGCGCATCCCGGCCGCTGGCCAGCCAGTCCACGACGAGGGTGCCGCGCGACGGCGCGTCGGCGACGTGGCGCTGCGGTTCGCGCACATTGGTCAGCAGCGCAAGCCGCCCGGCACGCGTCAGGCCGAACCAGGTGCCGCCGGCATCGAGGTCGCGGCCTGCCAGCAGTTCGGCGCTGTCGGCCGACCACCAGGCCATGGCCTCGGCAGGCCGGCTGAAGAACTCGTCGCGGTTGGCGGCGATGACCAGCGGGAAGCGCGGGTGGGCGTTCAGCGCGAAGGCGGCCAGGCACATGGTGGATTCGGGTCTTTCGGGAGGTGCCCGCCGGCCAACAGGCGGGGCGGCCGCCTATCATCGTGGCAACGACACTGGAGAACACAGTGCAGCGACGTCATCTCGGGCTGTTGGGGCTTGCTTGGACGTTGAAGTCCTTCGCCGGCGCGCCGGCGTCGGGCGCATCGGCAGCAGAACCGCCGACGCTGAGGCTGCTCAGCGAGGAGTTCCCGCCCATCAATTTCACGGAGGAAGGCCGTCCCAGCGGGCTGGCCGTGGAAGTCGTGCAAGCCGTGCTGCGCCGCCTGGGCCAGACGCTGCCCGTCGAATTCCTGCCCTGGGCACGGGCCTACCGCGAGGCGCAGGGCGCTGAGCCGGTCGCATTGTTCTCGGCCGCACGCATTCCCGAGCGGGAGCGGCTGTTCCAGTGGGTCGGCCCGATCGTGACCTTCTACAGCAGCTTCTACGCCCGTGCCGGTGCTGACCGGCTCAAGCGCTTCGACGACGCGCGCCGCGCCGCCGACGTTCTGGTCGTGCGCGACTGGTATACGGCCCAGCAACTGGCCTCGGAGGGCTTTCGCAACCTGCGCTACGTCAACGACCCCGTGCAGGGGCTGCGCATGCTGCTGGCAGGCCGTGCACCGCTGTTGGCCTCGGAGCGCATCAGCATGCCGGGAACGCTCGCGGCCGCAGGCATCGAACCGAGCGCGCTGGAGGAGGTCTACACCTATGCCAGCAGCGACGGCTATATCGCCTTCTCGCCGGGCACGCCGCGTCACGTGGTGGCGGCCTGGCAGCGCGAGGTCGATGCGATGAAGCGCGACGGCAGTTTCCAGGCCATCTACAAGCGCTGGCTGCCGCAGGACATCCCGCCGCGCTGAACGAGGCCGACCGGATGCACGCCGCATTCGGCGGCGTGCCCAGCCGCGAGAGGGTTCAGCACTCCACGATATTGACCGCCAGGCCGCCGCGGGCCGTTTCCTTGTACTTGGTCATCATGTCGGCGCCGGTGTCGCGCATGGTCTTGATGACCTTGTCCAGGCTGACGAAGTGGGTGCCGTCGCCGCGCAGCGCCATGCGCGCCGCGTTGATGGCCTTGACCGACGCGATCGCGTTGCGCTCGATGCAGGGAATCTGCACGAGGCCGCCTACGGGATCGCAGGTCAGGCCCAGGTGGTGCTCCATGCCGATCTCGGCCGCGTTCTCGACCTGCTCGGGCGTGCCGCCCATGACGGCGCACAGCGCCCCGGCGGCCATCGAGCAGGCCACGCCGACCTCGCCCTGGCAGCCGACCTCGGCGCCGGAGATGGAGGCGTTCTCCTTGTAGAGGATGCCGATGGCCGCGGCCGTGAGCAGGAAGTCGACGACGCCGTCCTCGTTGGCGCCGTGCACGAAGCGGCTGTAGTAGTGCAGCACCGCCGGCACGATGCCGGCCGCGCCGTTGGTGGGGGCCGTGACGACGCGCCCGCCGGCGGCGTTCTCCTCGTTGACGGCCAGCGCGTAGAGGTTGACCCAGTCCATCACCTGCAGCGGGTCGCGCAGCGCCTGCTCGGGGTTGGACGTCAGGCTGGCGTACAGGCTGGGCGCTCGGCGCTTGACCTTGAAGCCGCCGGGCAGGATGCCCTCCGTCCTGCAACCGCGCTGCACGCAGGCCTGCATGACGCCCCAGATCTTCAAGAGGCCGGTGCGCGTCTCGGCGTCGGGCCGCCAATGGCCCTCGTTGCGGCGCATGATCTCGGCGATGGACAGGCCGTATTTTTTCGTCTGCGCCAGCAGTTCGTCGCCGGTCTTGAAGGGGTAGGGCAGCACGGTCACATCGGGTGCGATGACCTTCTGCTTGCTGCCGTCGGCCGCCACCTCGTCGCTGACGATGAAGCCGCCGCCGACGGAGTAGTAGATGCGGTTCGCCAGCTCGCCGCCCTCGGCATCGAAGGCGAAGCAGCGCATCCCGTTGGTGTGGAAGGGCAGCGTCTCGCGGCGCTTGAAGACCAGGTCCTTGGCCTCGTCGAAGGCGATGCGGTGCTGGCCGACGAGGTTCAGGTCGCCGGCCCGGATGCCGTCGAGCAGCGCCGGGATGGCCTCCACGTCCACCGTGTCCGGCTCATGCCCGGCCAGGCCCAGCAGCACGGCCTTGTCGCTGCCGTGGCCCTTGCCGGTGGCGCCGAGCGAGCCGTACAGCACAACCTGCACGCGGGCCACCTTGTCGAGCAGGCCCTCATGCTGCAGCCGCAGGCCGAACAGCCGCGCGGCGCGCATCGGCCCGACCGTGTGCGAGCTGCTCGGGCCGATGCCGATCTTGAAGAGGTCGAAGACCGACACGGCCATGGCTCAGGCCTCCTCGTATTCGGACAGCGGCACGCAGGAGCAGAACAGATTGCGGTCGCCATAGACGTTGTCCACGCGGCCCACCGGCGACCAGTATTTCTGGCGGCGCAGGCTGGGCAGCGGGAACACGGCGACCTCGCGGCTGTAGCCGTGCGCCCACTCGGTGGCGCTGGCCACCATCGCCGTGTGCGGCGCATTCACCAGCGGGTTGTCCTCACGGCTGAGCTTGCCGGCCTCGACGTCGGCGATCTCGTGGCGGATCTGGATCATCGCGTCGATGAAGCGGTCCAGTTCGGCGCGGCTCTCGCTCTCGGTCGGCTCGACCATCAGCGTGCCGGCGACCGGGAAGCTCAGCGTCGGCGCGTGAAAGCCGTAGTCGATCAGGCGCTTGGCCACGTCTTCGGCGGCGACGCCGGAGCTGTCCTTCAGCGGGCGCAGGTCCAGGATGCACTCGTGGGCCACGCCGCCGCCCTTCACGCCGGCAATGCCGCCGCTGAAGTGGATGTCGTAGTGGTCGCTGAGGCGGGCCGCCACGTAGTTGGCGTTCAGGATGGCCATCTCGGTGGCCTTCTTCAGGCCGTCGGCGCCCATCAGGCGGATGTACATCCACGAGATCGGCAGCACGGCCGCATTGCCCAGCGGCGCGGCGGACACGGCGCCGATGTTGCTGGCCTGGCCCAGGCCCGCCGTGCGGTGCGCCGGCAGGAAGGGCACGAGGTCTTCGACGACGCAGACCGGGCCGACGCCCGGGCCGCCACCGCCGTGCGGGATGCAGAAGGTCTTGTGCAGGTTCAGGTGGCTCACGTCGCCGCCGAACTGGCCCGGCGCGGCCACGCCGACCAGCGCGTTCATGTTGGCGCCGTCCACGTAGACGCGGCCGCCGTGTGCCTTGACCATGGCGCAGATCTCCTTCACATGGGTGTCGAACACGCCATAGGTGGAGGGGTAGGTGATCATGATCGCGGCCAGCCTGGCGGCATGCTGCTCGCACTTGGCCTTCAGGTCGACGAGGTCGATATTGCCTTCCTTGTCGCACTTGGTCACGACGACCTGCATGCCCACCATGCCGGCCGAGGCGGGATTGGTGCCGTGGGCGCTCTCGGGGATCAGGCAGATATTGCGCTGCGCATCGCCGCGCGACTCATGCCAGGCCTTGATGGCCAGCAGGCCCGCGTATTCGCCCTGCGAACCGGCGTTGGGCTGCAGGCTGATGCCGGCGTAGCCGGTGCACTCGCTCAGCCAGTTCTGCAGCAGCTGGTCCAGCTCGGCGTAGCCGGCCAGCTGGTCCTGCGGCGCGAAGGGGTGGACGCCCGCGAACTCCGGCCAGGTGATGGGGATCATCTCGGCCGTGGCGTTCAGCTTCATCGTGCAGGAGCCGAGTGGGATCATGCTGCGGTCCAGCGCCAGGTCCTTGTCCGACAGGCTGCGGATGTAGCGCAGCATCTCGGTTTCGCTGTGATGCGTGTTGAAGACCGGGTGGGTCAGGAAGGCGCTCGTGCGGCGCAGCGGCGCCGGGATCAGGCTCTCGACGCCGGCCGCGAACTCGGCGACCGTCGGCACCGCGGCGCCGGCGGGCGCGAACCAGCGCCACAGCGCCTCGATGTCGGCGCGCGACGTGGTCTCGTCCAGCGCGACGCCGACGTGCTTGTCGCCATGCCGGCGCAGATTGGCCTGTTCGGCCACGGCCCTGGTCATGACCCGGGACGCATCGCACTCGACCATCAGCGTGTCGAACACATGCGGCGTGACGACCTTGACGCCCATGCGCACCAGGCCGGCGTGCAGGATGGCCGTGTAGCTGGCCACGCGCTCGGCGATGCGCTTGAGGCCCTGCGGGCCGTGGTAGACGGCGTACATGCTGGCGACGACGGCCGGCAGCACCTGGGCCGTGCAGATGTTGGACGTGGCCTTCTCGCGGCGGATGTGCTGCTCGCGGGTCTGCAGCGCCAGCCGGTAGGCGGGGTGGCCTTGCGCGTCCTTGGACACGCCGACGAGGCGGCCCGGCATGGAGCGCTTGAACTCGTCGCGGCAGGCCAGGAAGGCGGCGTGCGGGCCGCCGGCGCCCATGGGCATGCCGAAGCGCTGCGTGTTGCCGACGACGATGTCGGCGCCGAACTCGCCGGGCGAGACCAGCAGCGTCAGCGCCAGCAGGTCGGCGCAGACGATGAAGGCGGCCTGTTTGGCGTGGGCCTGCTCGGTGAAGGCCTTCAGGTCGTGGATGAGGCCGGTGGTGCTGGGGTACTGGCAGACGACCGCGAAGTAGTCGTGCTCGGCCATCAGCGCGGGCGCCATGCCGACCAGCACCGAGATGCCCAGCGGCGCGCAGCGCGTCTGGATGACCTCGATGGTCTGCGGGTGCACGTCGCTGGCGACGATCAGCGTGTTGCTCTTGCTCTTGACCGAGCGCTTGGTCAGCGTGACGGCCTCGGCGGCCGAGGTGGCCTCGTCCAGCATGGAGCCGTTGGCGATGTCCATGCCGGTCAGGTCGGCCACCATGGTCTGGAAGTTCACGAGGGCTTCCATGCGGCCCTGCGAGATCTCGGCCTGGTAGGGCGTGTAGGCCGTGTACCAGGCGGGGTTCTCGAGGATGTTGCGCAGGATGACGCCCGGCGTGTGCGTGCCGGAGTAGCCCTGGCCGATGAAGCTCTTGTAGACCTTGTTCTTGCCGGCGATGGCCTTCAGCTCGGCCAGCGCGCCGGCCTCGGTGATGGGCGCGGGCAGCTGCATGCCTGCCGAGCGGCGGATGGACGCGGGCACGACCGCGTCGATCAGCGCGCTGCGGCTGGCCACGCCGACCGCCGCGCACATCAGGGATTCATCGACGGCATCGGGCCCGATGTGGCGGGCATGGAACTCGGATGCGTCTTCGAGGATGGCGAGCGGCGTCGGCATGGCAGGTCTGGCTTCGGGGATTACAGGGTCTTGAGCAGAGCGTCGTAGGCGGTGGCGTCCATCAGCGGGTCGAGCTGGGCCGGGTTGGCCAGCTTGACCTTGAAGAACCAGCCGGCCTTCAGCGGATCGGTGTTGGCCAGCGCCGGGTCGTCGCGCAGCGCCTCGTTGACCTCGGTGATCTCGCCGTCCACGGGCATATAGACGTCGGCCGCGGCCTTGACGGATTCGACGACGCCGGCCACGTCCTTCTCGGCATAGGTCTTGCCCACTTCGGGCAGGTCCACGAAGACCACGTCACCGAGTGCGTCCTGGGCGTGCACGGTGATGCCGACCGTGGCGGTGCCGTCGCCGTGGACTTCGATCCATTCGTGGTCGGGGGTGTACTTGATGGACATGCTTAACCTCGGTAGTAGCGGTTGGGGGTGAAGGGGGTGGAGGAGACCACCATCGGCGTGCGCTTGTCGCGCACGACGGCGAAGACTTCGGTGCCGACGGCGGCATGGGCCGTGTCGACATAGGCCAGGGCCACCGGCTGGTTGACCGTGGGGCCCAGCGTGCCGCTGGTGACGACGCCGATCTCGGCGCCATCGGCGGCCACGATCTTGGCGCCTTCACGCACCGGCATGCGCTCCTTGCCGACGAGGCCGACGCGCTTGCGCTTGACGCCGTTGGCGAGCTGGTCGTCGATGACGGTCGCTCCCGGGTAGCCGCCGGCACGCCTGCCGCCCGCACGGCGGATCTTCTGGATGGCCCAGGTGATGGACGCGGCGACCGGCGTGGTCGTCTCGTTGATGTCGTGGCCGTACAGGCACAGGCCGGCTTCCAGGCGCAGCGAGTCGCGCGCACCCAGGCCGATGGGCTTGACCTCGGCGTGGCCCAGCAGCTTGCGGGCCAGCGCGACCGCGTCGTCCTCGTGCACGGAGATCTCGTAGCCGTCTTCGCCGGTGTAGCCGGAGCGGGTCAGGAAGGTGTCGATGCCGTCGAGCTTGAAGAAGCCGCCGGTCATGAAGGTCAGCTTGGCGACCTCGGGGTTCAGGCGGCTCAGCACGGTCACGGCCTCGGGGCCCTGCAGGGCCAGCAGCGCGCGCTCGGGCACGGGGATGACCTCACAACGGCCGGCCAGATGCTTCTGCATGTGGGCGATGTCCTGGTCCTTGCAGCCGGCGTTGACGACGACGAACAGGTCGTCGGGCCGCTTGCAGACCATCAGGTCGTCCAGCAGACCGCCCTGCTCGTTCGTGAACAGCGCATAGCGCTGCTTGAACACGCCCAGGTCGACGATGTCGACCGGCACCAGGGTTTCCAGCGCGGCGGCGGCATCGGCGCCGACCAGGCGGACCTGGCCCATGTGCGACACGTCGAACAGGCCCGCGCTGGCGCGCGTGTGCTTGTGCTCGGCCATCACGCCGGTGGGGTATTGCACCGGCATGTCGTAGCCGGCGAAGGGCACCATCTTGGCGCCGAGTTCGACGTGGAGGGCGTGGAGGGGTGTTTGCAGCAGAGAGGACATCAAGGGCTCCGACGGAATTCGGGTTTGGATGTCCTCGCTGTCCCTGGTACCTGAGAGATTGACCCGCAACGATTTGCCACGGGCTTGCCCCTTCGGTGGGCCGGTTCGGGACCGGCCTCTCTCCAGTGAGGAACGCCGCCAGTGTCTGCCACCGATGACGTTTTGTCAGTCCTTTTGCCTGAGCGTTCGAGTCGCGGGACCCTGCGCCTTCGGCGGCCCCCAACTGCAACGGGGCGCTCTCCTGACGGGCGGCATTCTAGCCGCCAGCCGGGCGCTGCAAGCGCGCCCGTGCGTCGCGACGGTTTCAGTCGTCGCCGTGCGCGTTTTCCAGCTCCACCGGCATGCTGCGGCCGTCCGCGCCTTCGAAGAACAGCGGCTTGCGGGCCTTGGCGGCCGGGGCGAGCTGGTTCATCGTCGCGGCGTCGTAGAGGCGACCGTTCTGCATGACCTGCACGATGCGGTCGCTCTGGCGGATGTCGGCCAGCGGGTTGCCGTCGATGACGACGAGGTCGGCCAGCTTGCCGGGCTCCAGCGAGCCCAGGTCCTTGTCGAAGCCGAAGTTGCGCGCCGGGTTGATGGTGGCCGTGCGCAGGGCTTCCATCGGCGTCATGCCGCCGAGCACGAACATCCACATCTCCCAGTGCGCGCCCAGGCCCTCGCGCTGGCCGTGGGCGCCGATCATCGTGTTGACGCCGGCGCGCGACAGCTGCGTGGCGGTGCGGGCCACGCGCAGGATGTTGTAGTCCTCCTCGGGTGCGGTCTCGCGGCGCACCGAGCGCGGTTCGAGCACGCTGCGCGGCACATAGCGGCTCAGCAGCGGGTGCTTCCAGACCTCGGTGCGGGCATACCAGTAGTGCTCGCCGTCCAGGCCGCCGTAGCCGACGTTGAGCGTCGGCGTGTAGCCGGTGGCCTGCTGGCCCCAGAGCTGCTTGACGTCGTCCCAGACCTCGGCGATGGGCAGCGCATGCTCGACGGTGGTGTGGCCGTCGACGACCATGCTCATGTTCATCTGGAACAGCGCGCCGCCCTCGGGCACGACCATCATGCCGCTCTGGCGTGCGGCCTCCAGCACCTGCTGGCGCTGCTCGCGGCGCGGCTGCTGGTAGCTCTTCACGCTGATGGCGCCCTCCGCCTTCTGGCGGTGCAGATGGGTCAGCGCGTCGTCGAGGTTGTTGACGACGGCCGTGAAGGGCGTGCGGGCGCCGTAGAGGATGGTGCCGGTGGAGTAGATGCGCGGGCCGAGCACGAGGCCGGCGCGCTGCATCTCGCTTTGCGTGAAGACGGTGGCGTTGACATTGGACGGGTCGTGCAGCGTCGTCACGCCGAAGGCCAGCGACGCGAGGTTGACCCAGCTCTGCTGCGGGATCAGGCCCGAATCGCTCATCGAGCCATGCCAGTGCGCGTCGATGAAGCCGGGCACGATGGTCTTGCCGCTGGCGTCGATGCGCCTGGCGTCGGCGGGCACGGCCACGTCCTTGCCGACGGCGGCGATGCGGTTGCCGTCGATGAGGATGGTGCCGCCGTCGATGACTTCATCGCCCTTCATCGTGACGATGCGCGCGCCGGTCAGCGCGATCCGGCCGCTCGGCTTGTCGCTGGCCTGCTCGAAGCCGATCTTCTGGCTCGTCGCCTTGGCCTTGCCCTCGGCGCCGGCCGTGAACAGCTCGTCGCCCAGCGTGAAATGCAGCTGCCGGCTGTCGCCGCTCCAGTGCAGCGCGGAACCGGCGTCCATGTCGAGCTGGCGCACCGGCAGCGCGTCCATCTTCGCGCCGACGCTGATGGCCTTGCCGGACTGGCCCTGCACGTTGGGCAGCGGCGTCACATAGGCGTGGAAGCGCTCGACGAAGCCCAGCCACCGGCCGTCGGGCGACACGCTGTACTCGCTGGCGAAATCGCTGCGCGCGACTTCGGTCTCGGCGTGGTCACGCAGGTTCAGGCGCATCAGCGAGAAGCGCTGGTCGACCTCGCTGGGGCTGCTGGCCTTCGTGAAGAAGAGCTCGTCGCTGCGGGCGCCGAACTGCGCGCCGCTGCCGTCCTTGCTGATGCGCTCGGGCTTGCCCGAGCCGTCGGCCGGCGCGAGGTAGAGGCCGGTGTCCAGGCCGTGCCAGGGGCTGGTCAGGCCGCCGCCGCGAATCTTGCGGTAGACGAGCTGCCGGCCGTCCGGCGACAGGCGCGGCTCCAGGTATTTGCCCGGCTCCTTGACGAGCACGGTCTCCTTGCCCGACGCGATGTCCAGGCGGCGGACCGTGCCCTGGGTATCGTCGCGCCAGGTCGCGTAGACGAGGGACTTGCCGTCGCGCGCCCAGCTCGGCGCGAACTCGAAGGCTTCGTCCTGCTTCGTCAGCCGGCGCGGCTGGCCCTGAGCGCCGTCCTGCAGATCCTTCACATAGAGCGAACCCAGCGCCGAGTAGACGACGCGGCGGCCGTCCGGCGACACCTGGGCGTCGCGCAGCTGGTGCACGGCGAACTTGTCGGGCGCCACGTTCTGCGCAAAGCGCATCGGCTCGCGCAGCTCGCGGCTGTCCTTCACATGGAAGGGGATCTCGGCGGCGCTGCCCTTGAAGGGGTCGACGCGCCAGATCCTGCCCTCGGCCCAGACGACCATCTCCTTGCTGCCGGGCAGCCAGGCGAAGCTGGGGTAGACGCCCCACATTGCCCAGATTTCCTGCAGATCGCGCGACAGGCCACTCCAGGCCGGGCGCTCGGCGCCGGTGGCGAGGTCCTTCAGGAACAGCGTGCTCTGGTTGCGCACGCGGCGCACGAAGGCCAGGTATTTGCCGTCGGGCGAGGGCGTGGGCCGCACCGCGCCGCCGGGGCCCTGCACGAAAGGCTCGACCGAGCCGTCCGCCAGGTCCTGGCGGAAGATGGTGTAGATGCCGCCCGTGCCGTCCTTGTTGTATTCGAAGAAGCGGCCGGGCGTGGTGTCCTGGCTGTAGTAGAGGTATTTGCCGTCGGGCGACACGGCCGGCTCGCCCAGGTCCTTCTGCCAATTAGGCTTCTCGTTGAGCTGCACGCCCTTGTTCTTGGCTGCGTCGGCGTCGACGGCATAGAGCCAGATCTCGCCCGAGCCGGCGCTGCGCGTGCCGGTGTAGTGCTTGCGCGCGAGCAGGAAGCGGCCGCTCGGGTGCCAGACCGGGTTGTTCAGCAGCCGGAAATCCTCCTGAGTGACCGCATGCGGCTGGCTGCCGTCGGCGTTCATGACCCACAGGTTGTCGGCGCCGCCGGCATCGCTGAGGAAGGCGATCTGCTTGCCGTCCGGCGAGAAGCGCGCCTGCTGCTCCCAGGCGATGGAATGCGTCAGCGCCTTGGCCTCGCCGCCGGCGATGGGCAGGGTGTAGAGGTCGCCGAGCAGGTCGAAGACGAGGGTCTTGCCGTCGGGGCTGACGTCCACGCTCATCCAGGTGCCGGTCTTCACGTCGATCTGCGCCGTCCTGGCCACGCCGGGCGGCGTGTTGACGTTCCAGTCGGGGGGCTTGGCGGCGTCTTGCGCATTGGCGGCCAGGGCGGCGGCCAGCAGCAGGGCAGGGGCGGCGATCGGACGGAGCATGGAAGGTTCTGGAGTTGAGCCAAAACCGCCGAGGGTAGCCAGCCCGCCGGCCGGCCCCGTTCGTCACATCGGGTTTACGCGAGCAACCACCAGGCGAACAGGCCGCCGAAGATCAGCCACTGCAGGCCGTAGTAGGCGAAGCGGCTCCTGGCCTTGATGCGCTTGCCGAACAGACGCACCTGCTGCACATAGGCGAAGGCCTTGTTGATGCCGCCGGTCTTGTCGGTGTCGGCGTTGGGCGCCGCCGCGGCGCGGATCAGCGTGTGGCTGATGACGTGGTTGAACCAGCGTGCCACCGGATTGTTCAGCGGCCGCTCGACGTCGCAGAACAGGATGATGCGCATCTGCCCGGACTGGTTCTCGGCATAGTG
This sequence comes from Pelomonas aquatica, assembly GCF_026712205.1. GTDB lineage: Bacteria > Pseudomonadota > Gammaproteobacteria > Burkholderiales > Burkholderiaceae_C > Pelomonas > Pelomonas aquatica. The sequence goes on along the minus strand of NZ_JAPPUW010000009.1, from coordinate 757 downwards.
CAGATAGGTCTCGTCGAAGATGACGCCCTGGCCGTCGCGCCAGGAATAGCGCTCGCCGTCGACCGAGATATAGCAGCGGTCGTCGTTGGGGGTGACGAGGCCGAGGTGGTAGCGCACCGAGCCGGCGAAGGGGTCGCGGTGGGTCACGAGGCGCCCGCCCGGCGGCAGCGCCGCGAACATCGCGGCCTTCACGCTCGGGATGCGCTGCAGCAGCCCGGTCGTCACCGGGCAGAGCTCGCGCGCCGACGGGTGGGCGTCGCCGTACCACTTCAGGTGGAAGCGCGTCCAGCCGGTCTTGAAGAAGCTGTTGAAGCCGGCGTCGTCGTACCTGTCGCTCTTCTTGATTTCGCCGGCCTCGGCCAGTTGAAAGGCCTCGGCGCGGATGTCCTGCCAGTGGTCCTGCAGCAGCTTCAGCTCAGGGAAGCCGGCCACCGGCAGATAGGGCTTGGCCGGCAGCTTCGAGAACAGATACATCAGGCAGTTGATCGGCGCCATGAAGGTCGAGTGGTCCGTCAGCTGGCGCCAGAATCCCAGGCGCACCCGACCCCGGAAGTGCACATAGACCGTGCTCGCGACGAAGGCCGCGACGATGCTGAGCTTGATGTAGGGAATGTCGTGGGGCATGGCGATGGGCGGGCTAGTGTTCTGTCCCAGTAATACGTGAACAAAGTCGATGCAGCTTCTCGAGGATCGAGTCGGCGGTCGCGGTCCAGCGAAAGGGCTGGCAGTTCTCGTTGTGGGAGGCGACGAAGTGGTC
>NZ_JAPPUW010000008.1 GCF_026712205.1 Pelomonas aquatica | reverse complement strand
TCGGTGCTCCTGCACCATCCTCACCGCACGCTCACGCACCTCGGGCGAGAACTTGTTCGACTTGCTCATGGCTCAATCCTCTCAGAGTGTTGAGCCTCCTCGAAACCCGGGGCGATTCAACTTGCCTGACCCGGAATGGCCGACAAACAGCTGCCCTTTCTCCGGCACGTTCAAGGTGAGAAGGCCGTGATACGTGCCCCAGTCCTTGATCTGGATGCGGCTCAGTCGGAATTGCCTGCTCCACTCTTGCTCGAGGGCGGCCTGAGGCATCTCCGGAGTCGAAGTTACCGAAGGCTCCTGATCATCGGCCTCGATCTGCCGCATCACGTCGTCAATCCTGCTCATCCCTGAGATCCCGGAGCGCAGCGTTGCTGCTTCAGTCGTTCGTAGGTACGCGTGAACGCCTCGAGTTGCTCGGCTGAGACCAAGAGGGCCAGCGTCGGCGACACCTCGTAGCGATCTGCGCTTCCTGGTATGGGGCGAAGGACGCTCACCCTCTTCAGGGCCTCCACAACTGCGGAGCACTGCTTGGCAAAACGTGCCTTGTCGCTCTTAGCCGGATCCTCGTAGGCAGCAAGGTCTGCAATGAGTTCAGCACCGCCCACCACGGCGCGCTGTCCGGCGGCCGAGGAACTCGCCAGCGCCGCGCGCAGGATCAATAAACCTGCCGACTGCAAGAACGTCAGCGGCTGCCGCCGAAGCAAGATCGGGATGTCGGTCTCGCCATGCTGCGCAACCTGTCGGACGAACGCGGTCTGGTTCTCGTCGTCCACCGCCAGTTCGAGAAACAGATCGCTCAGGCGCGAGCGCAGCACGGCCTCGTCACGCTTGAGAACCCGCCACAATTTGGGCTGGCGCTCGCCATCGACGCTCGGACCGGCGAGCAGCGCAACGAGCGCGCGTCTGGTCTCACCTTTCAGCTCACCACAGTCGCCAGGGAACAGCACCCGATCGGATGCCAACGGAGAAGCGTCCAAGGTGTCCTGGGCGCCGGAGAGTTCCGAGTCAAGGACCAAGTCCCGTGTCTCGGCGAAGTCGTCTTCGTCGTCTTCCTCCGAAACCTCCGGCGCCGGCTCCGGCGGAACTTCACGCTTGCGGAGAAATAGCGGAATCTCTACCGGCGCGACGGGGTCTGGGTTCTCACTTGATGGCATCGATGCACCCTGAAGTCATGACATACCGAGCCGTCCAGGCGGCCCGCGCCGTTCCGTCCATACCGGTCCACTCCAAAAGCTCCCGCTCCGGCTCCGCCTGCCCATGCTTGACCGCCAGTTGCAGATACCCCAGGACGCTGCCGAGCCCTTGGGTCGCCGGATAGGCATTGAGGAGGTCGCCAGTTGTTGCCCGGCCGACCGCGCTCAAATACTCGCGAACGTTCGCCTTGATCGAGCGCATGTCCACCTCTGCCCGCAGCACCATGTGGCGGAGCTCTTCCGGGGACGCCAGCTCGGGCACATGGTCCTCGATTCGCGGCGCCACGGCCGCGGCCTCCGGGTCGTGGAGCACCCATTGGGACAACGAACGCACTGCGGCGCTGGTGCGATCGAAATTGAGGCCGACATCCTCGTTCGGTCGAACGCTGCCCACCAGGGCCGTAGCGGCGCGATGCGCCTGGCTGACGAGCTGCATGATCCGGCGCTGCTCCGCGTACTCGCGGCTCCGAACGTAGGCATGCAACCCCGAGACGAAGCGGCCGCGAACCTCATGGACATCGGTTGCCTGGGCCAACAGCCTCGCCTTGAGCGTCTCCAGAGACAGCCTCTCGTCGAACGAGAGCTTCGATGCGAACGGCCGGCTCGCCAAGGCACGTGAGGTCTCCTCGAAGAGGCTGACCTCCGAAGCGTCCAGCAGCAGCGTCCAGAACGCTTGAAACGCCCGGCCGGCGTCCGTCTCTCGGATGATGTCGATGCCGTCCAACAGCTGTTCAACGAGCTCGCGGCGCGAGCCTTCATGCTGAAGCAGCCGTTTGCGCAGATCCAGATGGATGATCTCGAACTGATCCCTGACACGGTCGAAATCGCCAAGTAGCTGATCGGCCTGGGCAACGATTTCCCTGGCGCGTTCAACCGCCCTGTCCTCATCGATCGATGCAATCCGTCCTGCCTCGGCCTCCTGAATCCGGTACTCGATGGCCGCCTTTTCTGCGTACAAGGAAGCTAGCCGAGCCTTCGGGTTGTCGTCCGTGAGATGGTCGAGTTCGCGCATCAAAGACCGCACAGACGCCAAGCGGCTCTCGAGCCGGACACCGCCGGCACCATCGGTCACGTTGGGGCGCCATCCGTCGACGATGCGCAACGCACTGCCCGCCGCCACGGTCAAGCTGTAGTGCTCTTCCTGAGCGCCCTGCGGGAAGTCGCGGCGCAACCATCCGTTCGACACCCAGTCCGACGCGTAGCCTTGTGCCGACTGAGTAGGCTCGACACCGGCCGATCGAAGCCCCTCAAGGACCAGATCCATCTTCGCGTGCAGAACTGCGGCGCTGAGCTGGCGACTACCGGTGGTCGGGAAGAGGCTGAGAAGGCTGGTGCAGATGAGCGGCGCGGTATCGGCGCCAAGCAGCTTCCATGCGGCAGCGTCCCTCAGTCGCTTGAGATCCTGATACTGCGCAACGGTAGATGCTTCACTCATTCTTGGCAGCTCAATCCAAACATTGAAGCGTGAATGCGGCGCGCTAAACGGGTCCCCGAATATTGGGGGCGAGATGGCTCATGGGATGAGCCATCTCGGGGGAGGGAAGCTCAAAAATGTTAAGCATCCAATGAGGGAGAACCCTTTGAATCGACCTGGCCGCGTAACGCCAGCCTGCGCGGCTCAATACTTGAGCCATCCCCATCAAATGCGCCTCCTTGAACCATGACTTCAGCCGCCCGCACGCGGCGTCAGGATGCTGGTGGGCGAGCACACCACGATCTGGCGCGCGCCTCGCGTCAGCGCAACGTAGAGGTGTTGGGCCGTCATGGCCTGGGGCTCGAGAACAACCGCGACATCAGCCTCCAACCCTTTGAGCAACAAGGTGCTGCCAACAGCCCGTCGCGCAACCGGCCGACTCATGTGACGCTGCCGCTCGCGCGCCTGGATGGCCGCAGCGTGCAAAGTGCAAGCGCCACGAGCGGCCGCCTGCATCGCGGTCTGGCAGCAGCGCAGGACTTCTGGACGGTAGACATGGGTCCCCGGCTGCCGGGCGAAGGTCTGTAACAAACCAGAGGCCTCGGCAACACTGGGAGCTCGCGCGAACGCCACGGCTGCAGCTTCGATAGGTGTCGGCGGATTGCGAGGCCTGCCGTGCTGCAGAACCTGCACACGTTGCAGTAGCGCGGCCGCACCGACTCCGGTCATCAGGCTCGCTGCGAACTCGACCACTTGCCTCAACGGGTCGGCTCCGGCGGGGTCGAATGTTCGCGCGAACTCGATGAACTCGACAAGGTCGACGCGCTCAACAACCGTCGCACCGGGCGTCTGGCTCGTCAACTGGTAGCGCCCGCGGACATTCATCGCGTCGCCGATGATGAGCACGCTGTCCTGCGCGTTGCGCCCACGTGTCCTTGCTGCGGCCCGGCGCTGCTCTTCGGCCGTCGCTGCGTCCAGCGGCACCCATTGCACTTCAGCTGGTGCTCCGTGCAGGTCCACGGACTGTCCAGCTTGAAGCTGCGCGCGGGCGTTCAGTAGCCATTGCCCCAGATCCTCGGTGCCGGCCAGCCGCCACCGCCACGGCGTCTGCAGCATGCCGACCGGAGGAAACTGCGTCTCGACATCGGCTTGCCAGTTGACCAGGCGATTGCCGCCGAACCCGAAAATCGCCTGCATAGGGTCGCCGAGCACACACGTCGGCAGGCTATCCGCGGCCCAGGCTACCAGGCGGTGTTGCGCGGCATTGCAGTCCTGGTATTCGTCGACCAAAAGCCTTGCGTACGTGGCACGCAGCGGCGCGTTGATGTGTCCGGCCTGCAGCAGGTTGGCCGCTGCTTCTCGAATCGCTGGATAGTCCTGGCCGGGATTGGCGAGTTCCAGCGTCTGGGCAGGAAGGCCACTGCGCAGCGGAAACTGCCGCGCAAGCCTCATCGCAAACCCGTCGATCGTCGAGATTCGGTAGGCCAAGCTGGGGATGGCCGCTCTGGCCATACGCGCCCGCAATGCCGCGACACCAGCATTGGTGTGAGTCAAGACCAGGATGGGCTTGCTGCCCGTGTGCGTGGCAAGCGTGTCGGCGATCAGCTGCGTCTTGCCGCAACCCGCCGGCGCAGTGACCGAACCGCGCACCACCCCGAACAGATCGAGTTCAGGCGGCATGGGTCCATGCCCACAGCCGATTCATTACGTCGACGAATCCAGGTTCCGCGTTCTGCAGTTGTGGTCCGACGATCCTGCGGCCGACATGTTGGTAGGCGGAGACGGACTTGAACCAGCCATTCTTGCTGACGCGGGCCGCGCGCCCCAGAAGCTCGCGCGTCGGCGCTGCATAGACACCCTGCGCCGCCCGTTCGCCCTCGATGGCTTCGAGGGTCCGCTGTCCCTCGGACTTTGACCGAATGTGCTCGGCCACGCCGTCGCGGCCGATGCGTTCGATGGCGTAGTGCAGCAGAGAATCGATCGCGGCGTCCGACATGCTGATGAACAGCTCGTCCTCCAATGCGCGACCCGTTCGCCACATGAGCAGGACTACACCCTCGGCGGCAAGCGTCGCAAGGAGCGCCGGCGTGGGCGCCTTGTCTGCATCGATGAACGCAGCCACGTCGTAGCCCAGTCGGCGCATGACGAGCGCCTTCTCCAGACACAGGTCGGGCGTGCTGCCGCCCGCGTTGACGTACGCACCGCCGAGCGCGAAGAACGAGGTCTGGTTGTGATCCTCCACGCCATACTGGTCGATGCCCCGCGCCAGTCCGATTTCACTGGCCCCCTCGCAGACCAGGATGGACTTCGCCAGGAAGGCTTCCGGGTCCGCGCGTAGGATGCCTTGGACCTGATCGGTCACGCCCGCTGGTCGGACTACATGGCGCTCACCTTCGCGCCTCACGATGAACAGCTGATTCCCGGAAAGCTCGCGCAGCGAAACGGGCGAGTGCGTGGTCATGAATACCTGAAGGGGCAGGTTCGCGTCCTTGGCCCCCAAGGAATCCAGCAAGCGCTTGAGCCGGTGAGGCTCCAGTCCGAATTCGACCTCGTCCACGAGTGCGATGGTGGCCGCCTGAGCGGCCTCGCGTTGCAGCCCGGCCATGAGCAATCGTGCCGAGCCTGTCCCGAGCGAGCGCAGCGGGATGCCGGCCTGGCTGTGCAACGCGATCGCACCATCGCCAATAGAGACCGCATGCGCGTCCAACATGGCCTGGGCCTGGCCCACCGGCACACCCAATGCAGTGGCGGTGCGCGTCACGACCTGAAGAGTCTCCGCAAACTGCGCACCGGCCTGGTTGCCGAACCCTGTCCTCGCGTCCCGAGCTGCACGAGCCAACTCGGCGCCCAGATCGGGGCGTTCGTCAGTCAACCTATTGAGCACAGAGCTACGGCTCCAGGACAAATGAGTGCTCGCGTAGTTGCCGATGCGAGCGGGAGCCAGCGCTGCGCGATGCTTCCAGGCGAGACCGCGTTCCAGCCCTTGCTCTTGCGCCCTCTCCGAGTACAGCTGCCACGACGGCTCCAGGTCCGCGCCTACCTCGAGGCGCAGCGTCAACGCGGTCTCAATGTCGGCTCTGGGCTCGGGCTCGATCTGCCCGGTCGCAGCGTCATGCCCCCGCAGAAACTCGCCGTAGGCCTCAAGGCTCAACAACTCGTCCGACAGGCCGCCCAGGGTCACTGTGATGACGATGGGCTCGGTGACGGCAAGCCCATAGAAGTCCGTGTCAGCGATGCCAACGCTGCGCCGCGCACCCAGGCATAAGTCGATGGCGTCCAGGATAGTCGACTTGCCACTGTCGCCCGGACCGATTAGGCAGTTGATGCCCGCCGAAGGCGCCCAATCGAGCGACTTAATCGAGCGAAAGTTGCGGATTTCCAGCCGACGGATGCGCGCCATGCTCCTCCCCAGATTCCTGGTCGTTTTCGCACAGTATGCGACCTCTGAGCCGGAGAGGAGCGTTCAGAAAGCCGGCGAACGTACGGCACAGGCCGCCGCCGTTGCTGGCTGATCACACGCACGCCGTCTGGCCGCAGTACCGGGGTCCCGACAAACCCACCCTAACTTGCCGTCCGCCGATAATTGCATGACCTGAAGACAGGCCGGAGGGGCCTGCTTCGGCAAGGGAAATCAATAACTAGGAATTATGAGCAGCAGCGCGGGTCCTGATTTCGTCAACCGCGGGGAAGAACTCCGGCTCCTCGTTGAGGCCTTGCGGCGCGTTCAAAATCCGGCGCCCGCGTTGCTTATCCTTTGCGGACCAACGGGGCGCGGCAAGTCTCGGCTAACCGATCAGTTGGTCGTCACCTGTGGCACCGAGTTGCCGCACCTGCTGTTTTGCATGGTGGAGCCCGAGATTCAGGTTCATGCAGACACCCATCGCCTGCATAACGGCTACTTCATCCAGCGCTGCGCTGAGCAACTCTCGCGGATGGCCGGAACCACGGGCGCACCATGGGGCACGCTGGCCGCATTCCTGGAGAGCCGGCGCTGGCGCACGGTCAAGGCCAAGAAGAAGGAAGACTGGATCTCCGACGCGCCTGGCTTCAAGAGTGCGTACAAGATCGCGCTTGACTACGTGAATCGCGCCTTCTCCGTTGGAACCTATGCGCCTATGCGGCTTCTCGCGTCGGACAGCAAGGAGGCGGTGGCCATCTGCGGCGAGTATGTCGACGCCGTGTTGGCCGACCATCGCGTTGTGCTGCTGGTCCGCGAGGCACAGCATTGCGACACGCAGAGCATGCGCACGCTGGTGCAGTGGAGCCAAGAGAATGCCGATCTCGACATCATCCTCGAGTACACGACCGAGACCGGAAGCGAGCTGGATCCCGCGCACCGCAAGCTGCTGATGCGGGCATCCTCCACGCGTCGAAACGTCCGTTTGGTGGAAGTGCATCCCTTGCATAACCGGCACCTCGAACAGGTGATCCGTTCGTGCGTCGACGCCACCTTCTTGATGACGCCTGAGGCCTACGGCCGCTGGGACGGAAACCTGCACTCGGTGGTCGAACTTCAGTTCCACGTCAGCATCGGCCAGCGCGTAGTAAACCCCTTGCAGATCGAGCAGGCCCTGGGCAGTCTGCCTTCGATCCTGTCCACTCACCTGGGGAACCTGCCGTCACAGCATCGGCTGCTGCTCGCCATCTGTCTGGCGCATGTGGAGTCGATCTCGGAAGACATGATCGTGCAGGCAGCCCAGGCAGTCCTGCCGGCAACCTCACCAGCGCAGGTCCAGAAGGCGTTGCGCGAGCTAGCCGAGACTCATCGCTTCTTGGAGCCCCACGACGGGTTCTATCGAATCCATGTCGAGGCGCTCATTGAGGCTTTGCACCAGCTGCCTGGATTCCCCGCGCTCCTGGCCGCAGCGGAGCGTGCCCTTCGAGACCTTTACTGCCGGCAGGTGTTTGACGCGGACTGGTCCCTCTCCGGACTCTCCCTCGCAGTCCGTCAGGTGTTTCGCCTGTGCGCCAGAACGCAGGACGCCGTGGGAATGCGTCGAGCCGCCGACGTACTCTCTGGTGAGATCGAGCGGGCGCAGGATCCGTCCCTCTACGCTGAGATCGTGGCATCGTCGATATCGGCCAATTCGTCGCTCTACGGCGCCGAGCAGGACCGACTGCTGTACTGGGCAGCCTCGCTGGCCTACGACGTCGGCAACTTCGAGCTCGCCGAGCGTCTGCTGGCGATGCTCTCCAAGCCGGATCAGGCGAGCGATGTAATGCGTGCTTGCGCCTTGCAGGAATGCGGTCGCCATGACGAGGCCTTGCAGATCGCCGCGCGGCTCCGGGAAAGTACGGCATCGAACGATGTCCGGCTTGCCGCGGCGCTGGTGGAAGCCCTTGTCGTTGGCTGTCGAGGCGAGTGTGACGCGGCGCGAGCTCTGCTGGCCGCCGCGATCGCAGAACCCGCCTACGAGCAAAGTCCTCTGCTGGGCTTCGCGCACCGGTTCTACGAGATCACAGAAGACAACGAAGGCAGCATCAAGAGAATCCAAGCCAGCATCGCCTGGTTCACCCGGTTCGGCATGGATAAGTCGTGCGCGTCGTCGCAAGCCGCGGCTGCAGTCCTGCTTGCGCGGACCGGCGATCTCGAAGGAGCACGGGCCATGATCGATGCCGCCGGTGAGATCCTGGCCAAACAGGTTCGCGGACGCCACCTGCTGCTCAACAACATTGCTGCCGTGGAGTTGCTTTCGCCCAGCCCGGACTATCCCCGCTGCGTCGAGGTTCTCGCAGAGGCCCTCCGCTACGTGCGAGACGACTACAGCGAGGTCACTGTGTTGACCAACCTCGCGATCGCACACTGCGGTGCCGGGCAAAGCGCGGCAGCGATCGACTGCGTCGATGCTGCATTACGCATCTTCGATGATCACGGGTTTGCTAGCGTCGATGTGTACTGGCAGGTCTGCTTCAACGCAGCGCAGGTGCTCGCCGCGCTCGGGTATGGAGATCGATCCCTCCAAACACTACGCTGGCCCGAGAGCCGAGCGCCGTTCCCGCTACAGAACAGGGCGTATTGGGAGTACCGCTTCGGCAGGACCACCGAGCTGCCGGACTCTTGGCACCACCTCGCCACCCGCGAATTCCATCCGCTGTATCTCAGTCTCTGGCTGATCGATCTCGAGGGGATCAACCAGCTGAGGCCAACACCGCCGCAATGACGCTGGAGTAGTCCCAACCTTTCTCGGTGAACCCGCGGGCAAACTGGCCTCGCGGCGCGATCCAGGCATCCGGCGTCAGTTCGAGGAAATGGAATCGACCGTTGGCCAGGCGTCCATCGACGCGGCAGTATCCGAACGGTCCGTAGGCTGACAGGAAGGCATCAAGCGCCCGGCGATCTTCGTCCGAGAGCTCTGCGTCGATGTTTCGGACTGTGCGTCCCACGGTGGGCGTCAGCTTCTCGTTGGCATCGAACAGGCGGGTTTGGAAGTGATCTGGATCCCCATCAATCGCCACTTCGCTGTAGGCCCAGGCATCAGGCCCTGCGTGTTCTATCCTGGCGTAGGCGACTTCTCTGCCTGGCACGAACTCTTCGATGATCACGGGCTGCGCGAAGGTGTCCAGCAGCTCCTGCGCCAAGCTAGCGGCGACCTCTTGATCTGCAGCGATGTTGCGCTGGGTTATGCCGATCGAACTGCCTTCAAGCATCGGCTTGACGACGACAGGAAAGTTGAGGCCACCGATGTACGGGAGGTCCGCGGGCGTGCGCACAACGCGCCATGCCGGCGTCAAGAGCTGACAGTCAACCGCCAGCCGCTTCGACACCTCTTTGTCCTGCGCAATGATCCGGCCGTAGGTGTCAGGTCCGATGAAGCGCAAGTTGAAGCACTCACAGACCGCGGGTACCAGCGCCATGCGGTTGCGGGAGTCCTGGCCGCCATAGATTGACAGGACGATGTCGTCTCGGTGCTCTTGGGCATTCTCTGCCAAGGCCGCAGGCTCCGAGTAGCAGGTGACCTCGATACCCAACGATCTGATGGCCCCGATCAACGCTTGCAGCGTGACCGAGTCTGTCATCTCGAGGTCGCGCCGCAGGTGCACTGGCGCTGCGGAGTTCTCCTCATCCCAAGCGTCCGCGATGAGCACCACAGCGCGGAACGAAAAGCCAGAAGCAGGCATCGATAATTCCTAGTTATCGAAACCGCCCCTGCTTGACCCGCTCCAGCGCGGCGCGCAGCCCTTGATCAGACACGTGCGTGTAGATCTCGGTAGTGGAGATGCTGTGGTGACCAAGCAGCTTCTGAACAAACCGGATGTCCAAGCCCGACTCCAGCCAAGAGGTTGCGCAGGTGTGACGGAGCATGTGCGGCGTGACATGCCGGGCAAGTCCTGCCGAAACGGCCAGCTCACGAAGCTCGCGCCGAACCCCTGCCGTCGTCAGCGGTGCGCCCACCGCTGAAAGGAAGAGCTCTTCGTGGCGCGTTACGATGCTCGAGCGCCGCGCAATGTAGCGGCTGATCGCCCGCAAAAGCGCTGGCTTGTATAGGTAGACCAGCCTCTGACGGTTGCCCTTGCCGTGGATCACGATGACCTTGTCGGCAAGGGAGACATCCTGGCATGCAATCGACACGAGTTCACCCACGCGTATGCCGGTTTCAAGCATGAGCTGGACAGCCACGGATCGCCGCATCCTGTCGAAGTCAGTACCGGCGGCGGCCGGATCGACCGCTCTCCTCAAGCGGCGGGAATCATCTCGATCGAGCGCTCTGGGAAGTCTGCGCGGCAACCGGATCTTCTCGTTCAGTGCATCGAACGGATTCACCTTGAGCCGCCCTTCGTGGAGCGCCCATTTGACGAGCAGCTTGATCGTCGCGAGTCTGCGCTTGATCGTGCTTTCCTTGAGCTCGCGCACCGAGCGCAGATCGAAGATGTAAGCACGCAACTGCTCTGCCTGCACGGACGCGATCGACTTCCTTGGACCGACGAACGCCACGCAATCGGCCAGGTCGCTGCGGTAGGCTCGCAGCGTGTACTCAGACAAGGTGACAGCAGACTGACAATGAAGCAGGAACCGCCGGCTCGCTTCTTTCAGGTTCATCGAACCCCCAACGATGTTGAAAGGATCGAGTGTCGTGGCGGCTTGGCGTCAGGTCTTGCCCTCACTCAACGCGGCCACATGACCGCGGCGACTATCGTCGCGGGGGCTCGACGGAGCATTGAGCGGCAGGTTGCATTTTCTCCACCGCGAGCCCCACCTGGCCGCGCGCATCGACGAAACGCTCGATGGCGCTTGCCAATCTCTCGTCGGATCTTTCTCCGGAGCTCGCAAGCGCCAGCGCCATAAGGCGCCAAGTGGGCCACAGCGCCGACCGGCCGCTGAGTGATCCAGCAGGAGCAGGACCCTCGACATGCTGGAGCTGGCTATCCACACGACCTTCAGCCCGTGCCTTTATGCGCCAGAGAACCTCGGGACGACGGTGGCTCCCTCGAACCGCTTGCCGGGACGCCTCTGCCTCAACGCCAAGCTCGCGCAACTTTCCGGCAAATGTCTCACGCCACCGATGCAGATCTGCCTTCCTTGGGTTCAACCGCCTGCCGTCCCGCGCTTCCGCGCGCACGCTGATATGGGCATGAGGATTGGCCTGATGGTCGTGCAGCACCATCACGTACTTGTGGCCCGCCAGCTCGAATCGAGCGAACTCGCGGGCCGCCCGCTGCACGGCCAGTGGGTCCGTCCCGCGGGGCATCGACAGCATGATGTTGAACGCCTCTCGCTGTCCACCATCTGCGGCCTCCTCTGGGATCAGGCCACCGCTGAACCGCCAGTCGTCGGCCAGGGCACGCACTGCATGGGCGCCATTGAAAGTCTCGCCACGGTCGTCTTCGATGTCGAGGCGGCCGTTCCTGCTGACGTAGCGGAAGTGCGCGGCGATAGCCCGCATGCCGCGACCTCCGCCAGTGACCTTCACCATCACCTGCGGCGCGCGTCGAACCACCGTGGCCTCGATTCGGCGGCGGATCACGGCCGCATGCCGGCGAAGCGCGTCACCGGTCAATTTCGGTGGCGGACTTCCCTTGACCACGCGATTGCCTGGGTAAAAGAGTCGGTCGCCCCAGGTGACCAACATGCCATCAATGTTCACGCCTTTTCCCATCGTCTGCTCCGTTGAGGCCGTGTCGTTCGCCCGGCAACATCAGATCCGCGTCCTGGTCGCAGATCCGCCAGCGCCTGTGCAGCCAGTCGCAGATGCTTTCGAACGTCGTCGCTGAGCCTGTCGAGCAGTTCCCGGTACATCAGGGCCTGCTGTACGTCTCCAGCGCGGAGAAACGTCGTTAGCTGGTAAACATTGCGGCTGAGCGTTGACAGCTCGGCACATGACGCGGTGAGCGCCGCGATGTATTCGGGCCTGCCCCCCGTCAACAGCACCGGCACGCGATCGACTAGACCGGCCAGGTAGGCCCCCCTCGACAGCCCGGCCGCGCGCGCGCCGGCGCCCAGTCGCTCGGCTTCACCTCGAGGCATACGGATCGATAGCTTGGTCCAGGCCCCATCGTCCGTAGCGCCGCTCGCGTCGTCCGGAAGGGGGCTCACCCCCTCGGCTTCCAGGCCGAGCTCGCGCGCAACGGCCGCGCGCACGACGGTCGACACAGAGGCGCGCCGCTGCGCCGCGCACGTCACCAGCGAGGCCTTCAGGCCGCGCATATCGACGGTGACGAAGTCATGCGGAGAGGTGTGCATAAGCCGACGCAAAGGAGGCCGCGGAGCGCTTGTGAAATCGGCGGCAGGCCGCCTATCTCTGCACTCACATCTGAACCAAGTATTGGTCCGGAAACCAGGCCCGGACCGTGGTGATTCGGTCCCGAATCACGAGCGTCGGCCGGCGTTTTCCGCGCCTAGCCTTCGAGCAGATGACCAAAAACCGCCTGAGACCGCGCAGTCAGCGCGCAGAAAGCGCCCGAGACCGCCTAACAGGTGACCAAAGACCGCCCAGAAAGCGCCCAACGCCCGCTCAACCAACGCCCAACGATCGCCATGTCCACCAAGCTCGACCCCGCCGAACCGCCAGGCAGACGCACTCGCAAGGCGCGGGGCTATTCCACCGAGATCCGGCAGCTCAGAGCACGTGGCTACACGTTCGAGGCGATCCGCGCCGCCCTCGCCGCAGTCGGCGTGGACGTCAGCAACCGAACGGTTCAGCGCGAAGCCGGCAAGCTGCGTGACGTCCATGCCCGCGAAACGGATGCCGCCGGCGCAACGCAAGAGGTGGGCCGGTCCTGTCGCAGACCGTACGGCACGGATGTCGCCGCCCGGGCCGAGCTGTCGCAGTCGCCCTCCCCTCAGCCCGCCGAGCATCGCAGAGGCAAGGACGTCGCAGAAGAATTTCGACGCTCGCAGTGCGTCAACCCGCTTATTCGAGTCAAGGAGCAATCATGAAAGTCGCAGTGATCAACTTCTCCGGCAACGTCGGCAAGACGACGATCGCCCGCCACCTTCTGCTGCCGCGCATGCCGGGCGCCGAGCTGGTCTCCATCGAAAGCGCCAATTCCGGCTCCGAGCAGGGCCCTGCCTTGCGTGGCTGGCAGTTTGCTGAGTTGCAGGAGTACCTGCAGACCGTCAGCAGCGCCGTGGTGGACATCGGTGCCAGCAACATCGAGGACATGCTGGACCTGATGCAGCAGTACAGCGGCAGTCACAAGGATTTCGACTGCTTCATCGTCCCCACGGTGCCCGCCGTGAAGCAGCAACAGGACACCATCGCCACGCTGGTGGACCTCGCACAGCTAGGCGTGAAGCCTGAGCGGCTGAAGGTCTTGTTCAACATGATCCACCGGGGGACGACGGTTGACCAGGCCTTCTATCTCCTGCTGGCCTTCTTGGCCGACCACCCCATCGCCACGGCCGATACCGCCTGCAGGCTGCGAGAAAACGAGATCTACGCGCGTTTGCGCAGGACGAAGTTGAGCCTGTCGGAGCTGGCATCGGACATGACGGACTACAAGGCCCTCATCGCGAAGGCGCCGGATACGCCGACGAAGATCGACCTGGCGCAACAGCTCGCCACCCAGCGTCTGGCCTGCGGTGTTCTCCCCGAGCTGGACAGCTGCTTCACAGCGCTCCACCTCGCCGCCGAGCCCTCGGTACTCCCCCGAGCCGCAAAGAAGGCATGAACGACGAACCGCCAGCCTCGGCACGGGATGCCCTGATCGCAGAGGCGCTGGGCGAGGTCGCGTCGCTGCTTGACCGCGTCGACGCACTGGTCGCGGCATTGGACCGCGTCGCATCGGCACTGAACGAGGCGGGCGCGAGCGTCGAGGCGAAGGCTGCAGCGTTCGATGCGAGCACCGCAGCCCTGGTGGATGCGTCCAAGCGCCACTTGGTCAGCCACGTCGCGACGAAGACGCAGGAGACGATCAGGTCAGCAGGCGAAGCCCAGATGCTGGCCATCCGCGAAGAGCTACGTGCTTTGATTCAAAGCGAGACCACCGCTCCACCGCGGCATGGCAGTCAAACCGAAGTCGCACAGCGGGGCGCCAACTGGAACTGGGCGACGCACGTCGCCACGGCCATCTGCGCGTCGTTGATCACGGGTGTCCTGGTGGCCTACTTGCAGTCGAGCTGAGCTGCCGCGCACTCAGGCGACGGTCACGTCGATCCGCTGACCGATCTCGTAAGCGAGCCGCACCGCCGCCTTGGTCCCAAAGTCAGCCCGCCCCATCGCGACATAGCGATTGGCAACACGGAGCGTGAGGAGGACCTGCTCCTTGGCGTCCGTCACCTCGCTGGGCACGCGTTCCAGCGCGATGGTCATCCGCAGTACCTTGATGGTGCGATCGATCTCATGCAGGTGCTGCAACAGCTGCCGCTGCCATGGTTTGGACGGCGGAAGTGACTTGAGCACTGCCTCCACGATCGCGTGCAGATCACCGGTGGCCTTCGCTGCGGCCTCTCGGCGATCGTCTTCCTGTTCCAGTCCTTCTTGCATATCGCTCACAGGATACGGCGCGGCCCTGGTGCCGCTCTTACTAGCAATCCCCAACGGCTGGGCGGCCAAGTGACACCGGACCCGACGCCAGGTCCGGTGCCTCACGCTCAAGCCTTGAGCTTGCGCATCTCCTCGGCCAGCATCCACACGGCGCGGTTCAGGCTGACGCCGCGGTCGATGCTGTTGACCGGACGCGTGTGCATGCGATGTCCCTGAACGCTGCGGCCGCGCTGGCCACCGCGGATCACATTCTCCTGCACCCGTTGAAACGTCGACCACAGGCTGTTGCCCGCATCTTCGACGCGGCGATGCTCGATGAGCTGCTGTGCCGTGATCGGCGCGGGCCGCTGCACACCGGTTGCCTCGTCGATCCGCTCGCCGAAACGCAGAGCGAGCGCCGCGGTAGCAAACGCTACCTGTTCAGGCAGCTCCAGCTGAAGCGCCTTCATCGCGTCGGCGTGCGCATCGACTGTCTCGAAGTCCTCCAGCACCCGGAACGCGCCCTCGATCACGTCGCGTTGAACGTCGCCTCGGTGCGGGACGCGAATGTCGTCCACGATGTCGCCGACCACCAGCCCGTTGCTGCAGACGAACCGGAACACGCCTGCCAGCATCTGGTACGAGCTGGCGCCGTCGTGGCTGTTGATGAGGATGATCTCGTTGGCCTCAGGCCGGGCCTTCACCTGCCCCGCGTGGCGCATGCGCACCATGTGCTTGGTGAACTCAGCCTTGCCCGGGACGCGGCTGACGCCCTGCACCACGGCATAGGGCTCAAACCCTTCCTTGCGCAAGCCACGCAGCACATCGATGGTCGGGATGTAGGTGTACCGGTCGGACCGGCTCACATGCTTGCCGAGCGCGAAGATGGACGGCGCCACGGCGCGCATCTGGTCCTCGTCCAGCGGCTGCTCACGGCGCAGCTCGCGCACGGTGCGTTGGTCGAAACGGGTAGCGAGTGGTGAATGCATGATGGACTCCTTCGATCGTTGAACAGGGTTCGAAGGGCAGGCACGCCGTGCCCGCCCGCAGGGGTCAGGCACCGACGTGCTCCGGCGCAGGTTGCGCGCTGCCTGCACGCACGGCATGCCTCCTGGCTGCCGTTTCGGCCTGGGTATCCAGGTAGTCGATCTCGTCGGCGATGAAATCCCACCCGTAGACGGTCTCCTCGTTCCTCAGGTAGTTGTTGTGGCTCATGCGTCCGATGACGTTCACGTGCGACCCGCGGGTCAGGTAGGCCGCGGCGTCCTCGGCCTGCTTGCCCCACAGCGTCCACGTGATCGCCGTGGCCTGGACCTCGCGCGAGTCGCTGGACCCCCGATGCGAATTGCTGATGGCGACGAAGGTGCCCTTCGTGATGGGGCCACTCCGGCCTGCGACCTGCTCGCACTTCACGTTGCCCGCCAGATGGGCGCTTCGCTGGATGACTTGAATGTTGGCCATGGCCAATCTCCTTGCATGAACGACCACCCGGACTCCGTCTTGGGTTCCTGAAAAGTGATCCTTCAGCTTGGACCCTTCGCTCCCGCCCACGGGCGGGCGGGGGGTGGGCATGGCCCCTTCCCCGGGGAAGGGGTTGGGGATGGGGATCTGTCTTCATCGCAGCCGAAGCCGTGCGCCGGTTTCCCGGCCCACCGCTGTTGAGATCCCCGCGCAAGTCCCCCTCACCCAGGGACGGGGGTTGTGCGGGGATCGCGGTGGGACGACCGGCGCACCGGTTGCCACCACGACGCCGCAGCGCCGCGGCCGATGTGCCAGCCCGCCTGGCGCAGCGGTTGCAGCGAAGGCGTCGGACATCCACGAGCAGCGGCAGCCCCGCGACCGGCATGACACCGAGCGCAGCGAATGGCGCGACGGTCGAGACGCTGCGAGCACTTCAGCGCGGCCCGGCTTCGGGGATGGCGGGTGCGCGGGATGGCGATCTGGCCGGACCGGCGCGAAGCGCAGCCGATCAGGACCGGCCTGTTCGCCAAGCGGGCTCGTTCGCGCCTGGCGCGAACGAACTCAGCCAGCAGTCCCGCGCACGGGAGGACCGCGCGGCGGCTGCGCACGCGCAGCCGTCACCGCCACGCATCGCTCGCCGACGGTTGGCACCGGCCCTCCCTCGGTGTCAGAACTTCTGCCATCGCTGCGCGACACCTGGCCCCGACTAGCAGGGCTGCGCACAGCACTGCCCCGCCCGAGCAACGACCTAAGCAGCCGCGTGCCACCCTTCCTCGTACGCCTCCACGAGCGCGGCATGAACGCTCGCCACGCCGCAGTCCCGAAAGTCCAGGTGATCCCGCCCGCGCGTCTTCAGTGTCGGAAATCCCAACTGCCTGCGCGCGATCAGCGCGATCGTGGCCTCCATCTGCGGCAATGTCAGCGCCGGCAGCCCATCGCCGGGAACCGAGCGCACGGCTTGCCGCCGAGGCGCCGCCGCGTCGTCCGCCGCCGCTTCCGCCTCCACCTCACGCAAGCGAATCGCCAGATAGCGCGCCTCCACGTTCGGCGAGAGGTCGCCGGCGGCCACGGCCGACAGCACCTCGTCGTCGAACGCACTCACCAGCGGATGACGTCGCAGTTGCTCTATGCGAGCCGCAAGCGCCCAGTCCGCGCGCACAAGCGCGGCCATGCCGGCCGAATCGCCCCGCGCAAATCCCATCATCAGGTCGTGCAGCCGCTCCCGCAGGTCGGCCAGTTGGTCGTCGGAGAAGTTGGACATGGCAGACCTCCTCACGCGGCCAGGCGAAGCGCCGCCGCGACATCGCCTTCGAAGCCCAGGCTGCACAGCAGCAGCCGACGCACGCGCGCCAGGCGCGCCACCGCCGTCGCATGCATGTGCTCTTCCAGCTCGCACCCGATGCCATGGCGGCCGCACAGGCACGCGGCGACCAACGTCGACGCGCTGCCGGCGAACGGATCCAGCACCACACCGCCGAACGGACAGAAGCTCTCGATCAGCGGCGTGAGCACCGCCAGCGGCTTCTGCGTCGGGTGGAACTCGTTGTGGCTGTACGCCCAGTCGATGACGTCACCGATCAGGTGCTCCGGCGGCCGTGGCGAGCCCTTCGCCAGCACGTAGGCGTTCTCATGCTGATACCGCACCAATCCGCTGGACGACGTGTAGCGCTTCGGGAACGTCAGGTGCCCGACCAGCCGAAAGCCGGCCGACCGCCACGCGCTGACGAACTCGTCCACCTTGGTCCAGCCGTAGAAGCTCACGCACAGCGTGTCCCGCTTCAACAGTCGGTGCACCTCGGCAAAAGCCGGCGTGAGCCAATGGCCCACCCGGTCCCCCGCGAGCGTTCGGCCCGAACGGTCGCGGTAGTTCACCAGGTAGGGGGGATCGGTCAGGCAGAAATCAACCGACTCCGCGGGTACGCCCGCGAACACCGCCCGGCAGTCGCCGAGCAGCACGGAGTCCAGGGGAAGGTCAGCATGAATGGCAGACATGGCATCGCTCCATCAAGGCTGGCGACAGGAGCCCGAAGACCCACTGCCCTGCGCCGATGCCAGGTGATGGGACAGCGCATGCCCGGAGCTGCCGCCGGCGATGGCCAGGGCGCCAAGGTGACCGTGGAATAAACAGCGCCCGCCTAGCGGCCCGGCTCGGACGGCTTGCCGCCTAGCCCCGACGCTCGGACGGGCGCGGCTTTATGCCGCGAAAGCACCTTGCGAAGCGCGCTGGGGACAGGCCACCGGCCTGCCGCGGCCCCAGGGCCGCCCCGGAGAGAGCGCCCCAGGCGCTCTCTCGCGCGCTGTACCAGGACAGCGCCGGCGGAAGATCCGGGCATGCGCTCCATGCCCGCGGCGAGAAAGCCGTGAAGACCCGCGGCGCGCAGGACCGCTCCCAACCCCACGCGACAGCGTCTGATCCGGCGGCCCGGCTTCGGGCGTGGCGGGTGCGCAGGGTGGCGATCTGGCGGGACCGGCAAGGCGCAGCCGATCCGGGACCGCCTGTTCGCCAAGCGGGCCGTTCACGCGTAGCGTGAAGGAACCTGGCCCGCGATCCCCGCGCACGGGAGGGCCGCCCCCCGCACCGGCCAGGCGCGTTGACCCTCCTGCTTCCCGCGGCCCGCCTGCGGCGTGGCGTATGCCGGCAATGCCTCGCAGGCCGCAGGCCCAGAAGGCAGCGCCGGCACGGGAACGGGCCGCGAGCCGCCCGGCTACCGCCGGGCGGCGAAAAACAAGCGCCAAGCAACACCTGAAGCGCCACCTCAAGCGGGCAGACGCAGGAGCCCCTGCCCTGTCCCGTTCAACTCGCACTACGCAGCAGTTCGGGCAGCCAGCGCTTGCCAGCCAGCGCCGCCTGCGCACGGCTCACCGCATCGGCCTTCTTGAGCTTCTCGACCTCGCTACCGACCTCCGCCTCAACGGCCTCGATGAGCGCCTGCGCGATCTGCGACTTGGGCACCCGGCCCAGGTAGGTGTCCCCCGTCGCCTCCCACCAGTCGGCCATGTCGAGGCCCGCAGCGCCGGCCAGCGCCGGGGCCGGCTTCGCATGCGCAGTGCCATGCAGGACGTATGTCGCAAGCGCGGCTCAGGGCACCAGCAGGCCCTGCAGCGTCTCCACGGACTGGGCCAGCAGGTACCCCGTCGAGAAAGGGACGGCTCCGGGGCAGGCCCCCACCCAACCGGAACCGAGAGCAGGGCCGAGGCGCTCCCCCCACCGCCCCCGGTAGCGCGCAGCGGTGCTGATCAGCACCGAAGGCGCCTGCGAGAGGGAGCGAAAGGGCTGCGCAGCAGTCCTTGCACCGCGAGGATGAGCGCCATGCGCGGACCCGCCAGCGCCCGGTCTGAGCGCACCGCGGTCCGACTCGCCGGATGGCCCTGGGTCAAGACGTCGAGATGACGGCTCGCGAATGCGGCCATCGCCTCAGGTCATTTGTGACTTCAGGTCACCAGTTTCAACGCCGGCCGCCGTGGCGTATCGCGTCGGGGCGGATCGAATCCAACCAGGTCGCTCAACAGGTCAACGCCGATGTGCATCGCCTTGGCGATGTCCTCCGCGAACATCCCTTTACGGGAAGCAAGAACATCGAACGACCGTCGCAGCAGTTCGGGCTGTTCAGCAGGAATCAGCGAGTCCTCGCGCTCTCCATTGGCCTCACCGCTGCGCCTAAGCATGATCGCGCCAGTCTTGTACTGATCGTCGGAGATCAAATCCAGCTGCCGCGCTCGATACAACAGAGCGGCCTTGCTGACCTTCCAGGTCATCTTGAACTCGCGAAGTCCTACCCAGTCAAGACGTGATCCGCGAGGACGAGGGAAGAGCTTGGCCATCATCGAGCGCGGTACGAGCAAGGCTCCGGCAAAACGGTTCGCCTCGGATTCAGTGATCCGATCACCCGTGATGCGGCCGCTATGGAGGACGAAATGCCCAAGCTCGTGCGACACGTCAAAACGCTGTCGGCACGTGCTCAGCTTGGCCTCATTGCGGACGATGATCGGGCGGTGAGCGGCAACCGACAGCGCGTCGATCTCCGTGGAGACACCCTGGAAGTGCGTCACCAGCGCACCGACGTTCTCTGCCAGCCGCGTTGTGTGTTCAATAGGCCCTAGTCCCAGTTCCCAAGCCTGGCGACAGCGTTCGGCTGCACGCTCGATGTCATCCACTGACGCGGCCTCTGCGATGGGCACGTTCACTTTCGGCAGCGACAACAGACTGTCGAAATAGATCACCAGCCGCCCGAACAACTCAGCTCGCGCCAACGCCACCTGCTTGACCATGGCCCGGGTTGTGAAGAGCTTTCGAAAGTGAAACTGTTCCTCGGCGAGATCCAGCCGCGGAAGCTGGAAGAACTCCGGCTCGACGCGCAACGCGTGTGCGAGCTTGTCGGTCATATCGGTTGTGGGTGCCCCCTGCCCGGTCTCCAGCTTGTGCAGGTACTGACGGGTGCATGCCACTTGCTCGGCCACTTCTTCGAGCGCCCAGCCATGAAAAACGCGGGCCAGTCGAAGCTGGCCCCCGTTGAAACCTTGATCCATGAATTCAGTCCGAACTGCCAGTCTTGCGTTCTTGTTGTTCGTCGGCCTCGGCATCCTCGAGCAACTCCACGGCGGCCGGTGGAATGTTGACCGTTGGCGGCACATCGGAATCGATCGAATGAAGCATCGGCGTCGACGGGCGGTAGGTCCACAGCGAGACCTTCTCGTGGAAGATGTTGTACCCCACGAAGTGCACCTGGTCCTCGTCTTCGCCGGTCAGCGCGCGTTCCACCACGAAGCGCCACATGACCGGCGCACCCGCCTCGTCTTCAAACAGGCAGTCGGTGGCGTTGCGCTTGAAGAAGCCGGCCTTCTCGGGCGCGTTCGGGTCGTCGCGGAAGTAGCGTACCGGCACGCGGCCGATGTTGATGGTGACATCCATGCCGGCGTGGGCCAGCGTCAGCCAGTCGTACCTGCGGGACAACGCCTTGGCAGTGAGCATGTTCTTGCAGCGACCGAAGACCGCAGATTCACGGGTGAAGTTGTCGTCATAAGGTGAGTCCAGCAACCCGATCGTCGCGTAGCGGACGTTAAGCAGTTCCTCGGCAAGCAGACGCAGGCGGTCGTCGGTGAGCTCGGCGTAGAAGTGCGCGGGATGGAAGACGGACATGACGTTCCTTGCAAATCCTGTGTTTTGTCAACCGAAGTATTTTGCAAATTTGACGATCTGTCAACCACACCCAGCGAAGGGCGCCGTTCGTACCTCGCTTGCGGGCGATGTGCTCATCCTGCTCAGCCAGGGCGACAGCATGGAACTCAAAGTCCACGTTCGCGCTACTGAACTGGTCGGGCGTTGGGGCGGCAAGGGTTCCTTGGGGTGTTCCCAGAGACGTCCGCTGCGGGCGCTGCCGTCGTGCTCGAACGTTTGCGAGCAAGACCGGCCGGCGCGCCGTTGAACGCCCAAAGAAGGGTGACCTTCAGTGCCGGCGTCGCCAGTACAGAGGAGATTGGTGGCTTTGTGACAGTCAACGCGCTCATCGCCCGTGCTGACGCCCGGTTGTACCTCGCCAATGTTCCGCGCGACGCCGTCGTTGTGTCCGATGTCCCCATCGCAACCGACGCCTAGTTTTGTTGCTGGCGCGGGATCAAGTCGCCTTCGGCAGCCGTGCCATTCCATCGCCGTAGCACGCGTTGGAAGAACAAGCTGTTGGGCAACTGCAGGCTGGTGCCGTTCTGCGCATCACCGCTCTCGAGGAGGGTCGTGTAGACGAGGTTGATGTCCATGACCCGCCCCTTCATCCCTGGCTTGTCGCCCGCTTCAAGCAGTTCCACGACATCGCCGATCCGGAAGCTGCGGGTGATGTAGATCAGCAGCGTGCAGAACAAGTTGGACAGCACGCTCCAGGCAGCGAAGAACGCTACTGCGCCCACAGTTGCGAATCCCGTGAACGCTGTCCACAGGATGGCACCGGACACGCCCATTCGCTCCAGCGCCCAGAGCGCGGCTCCACCGTAGATCACCGCCCCCATCACGCGCAGAAACAACGACGCGACGTTGACCGGCAGGCCGTACGTGCCCGTGATCCGTCGGATCACCTTGCGTACCAGCCGCATCAGCAGCCAAGAGATCAGACCGATCAAGACGACCTCGACCGCTGGAACCAGGATGTCGAGCCAGTCAGCGGCCCAGACCGGAAGCCAGTCGTGAAGGAATTGGATGAGCTTTCTCATGAGCGCGGCACTAGTATTGGATGAGGAGGAATGCGACCAGGAGCTAGTGTCTCGTGGTGATCGTTGCCCCTGGGCGAAGGCCCGCCATCGCTGCTCACCAAACGCTCAGCCTCTCAAGGTCTGGGCCGCCTCGTGGGCCATTGCATCATCAAGTGCCGACTTCACTGACCGAGCCCAGCGGGCTCCACCTCGCAAGACGTCAAGATCGCGCGAACGGACCTTCGCGAAGAACATGGACTCCTCCAGTCCGTGGGCTGCGAGGACTTGTCTGATTCGCAATGCCCGGTGACGCAAGTCGAAGTCCTGCGACGAGGCCCCCCGCACACCACCGGCGGTGATCTGCGCCACAACACCACGCAACCCTTCCAGAGCCGAATGGCTAGTGGCTGGCACAGCTCGCGGGGACGACAAGCGCGCCTGTCGAATGAAGGGGTTGCGCCCAACCACCAGTCCCCAGGGCCGCATGCCGGTGGGCAGATCCACCGTCATCGCTTCCAGCTTGGTCAGGCCAAAGTCCCGAGCGACACGCAGCCGGATAGCCAGCACGGGGCTCGTGCGTTGGATCTCGATCAACGCGCGCGCGGCGTCGTCCTCTGCACCCAGCACCGGAAGGACAAAAGTCCGCATCAGCTTGTATGCATGCTCGTCGCCAGTCTGAGCAGCGAGGAACAGCCAATGCATGCCCTGCTCTACTTCGCGCAGCGTTCCCGACGCTCTCAGGATGGTGGCGCCCAAGCGTCTCTGCGCCGACACCACGCCGGCTGCCGCCGCCTTCTCAAGGCAGAACCTCGCCATTGAGGGGTTGGCCACCGAGCCGTTGTGGTTCGAGTGGATTTCGTAGAGGCGCGTCCACGCTTCGCCATGGCCGCTATCTGCCGCACGCATCAACAACGCTGATGCCTTGCGGAAGTTCTGCATCGGAACCAGCGCCTGCCAATGCAGGTTCCCCACGTCACTGCCGCTCAAGGCCTGGCCCAGCATCAACGCAGCGGCGCCGTTTCCCCGCGAGACGCAGTCCTCCAACAGCCCCTCAAAGGAACGACGGTCAATGTTGATGGTTTCGGAGGGCAGCGAGCTGGCGTAGCTCAAGGCCTCGAACACCTTGTCGGCCAGGACGGGGTCCGGCGTGCCGTCATCTTCGACGCAGAGCGACAGCGCCCGAAAAAGCAGCTTTGCGTCCCGACGCATCAGCGCGCGATCCATGGCCAATCCAACCAGTTCCGCCCAACCGAGACACGGCAGTTCCTTGAGCGCCCGCAGGCGCTCTACCGGTGTGCCGACCGCTTGGTCCTCAGGCGACTGGGCCAGCACCCTCACGGAAGCATCGTCACCAGCTTCCGCTGCACGTCGGAACCATCGGCTCGAATCGGCGTCATCAGCCGCAGCCAGCGAACTCCAGACCGCCATCTTCAACTGTGCCGACACGCGGCCTGCATGTGCCGCCTGCCGAAGCGTCGGAACACGACCGTGCGAGGCGATCTCGTAGAGGTTCATAGACTCGACGATGAGCCGCTGAACCTCGGCAGCCCGATGGGATTCGGCCCGCTGCAGGTATTCCAGTCCAACCGTCACATGACGGGGGAACCCACTCGCGCCCTCCAGGTACTTCCTGCCCGCCTCAAGACATGCGGCGATGTCTCCGCGTCGCGCCCTGGCGATCAGTTGAACATCGGGTTTTCGCATCTCGCGCCTTCCTCACACTGGCGCATCGCCATGGCCTTTCGTCGATATCTATTGAGGCGTCGAAGGCGCCCCATCCGGATCGAAGCCTAGTGACCGTGGCATGACAGCGGCCAGTCCATCGCATTACCGTTTTGTAAGGTGTCGCGCTGCAAAAACCACATTCATCAAAGGTGTTATCTGCGTGTGAACTGAAGCTTCCTCTGGCAGTTCCAGCGGCAGTGTCGAATCGGCGGCACGAACACCAACGCTTTGGTGCACCCCGCGCGCGCATGCCCCATCGCAATTGGTCAAAAGCATGGATTTCCCTAGGCACGGTCCCTAGCCTTCGTGTCGCTTGAGGCAAATCACTCGCTCTTGCATCGACCACTGAATAGGAGAAGTACATGAAGAAGCCAGCCCTTTTGGCCTTGGCATGCAGCGCAATCGCGGGTTCCGCGTTCGCGCAGACCTCGTCGGTAACCCTGTACGGCGTCGCGGACGCCGCGGTCCGTCAGGTGAAGAACGGCAGCGCCGGCACGGTCAGGGGCGTCGCCTCGGGCGCGAACACGACCAGCCGCCTGGGCGTCCGCGGCGTCGAGCAGTTGGGTGGCGGCCTGTCTGCCGGCTTCAACCTCGAATCGGGCATCGAGCTGGACACCGGCTCGGCCAATGCCAGCAAGTTCTGGAACCGTCGCTCGACGGTCAGCCTGATGGGTGACTTCGGTGAAGTTCGCCTCGGCCGCGACACCACACCAACCTACAACAATGCGCTGAACGATGAGTTCGGCATCGTCGGCGTCGGCTCGCGTGGCGTGTTCGTCTACGGCTCCAGCGCTGTGCTGGGCAGCGGCGCGACCACCGCGCAGCGGACCGACAACGGCGTCAGCTACTTCCTGCCCAAGAACCTCGGCGGCTGGTTCGGCCAGGTGCACGTTGCGGCAGGCGAAGGCGTCGCCGGCAACAAGTACACCGGTGGCCGCCTGGGCTATGAGAACAGCCAGTTCCTGGTGGGTGGTGCCATCGGCCAGACTGACGTCGGCAGCGGCCAACCCAAGTTCAAGAACTACAACCTGCTGTTCAACTACAAGTCGCCCTGGGGCACGCTGCACACCCTGTTGGACGTGAAGAAGTGGGGCCAGCGCAAGGCGCAGGAACTGTCGGTTGGCGCCACGGTGCCGGTGACCCAGGCCGGCTCGATCCGCGTCGGCTACACCAACGTCAACCGCGCGGGCGGTGCAGCTGGCTCCGGGTACGCGGACGCCGACGACAGCACGCGCTTCGCGCTGGGCTACGTGCACGACCTGTCCAAGCGGACGGCGCTTTACGGCACCTACGCCAACATCAGCAACAAGGGCGCGGCCCGCAGCTCCGTCCTCTACACGACGCCGACCGGCATGCGCGGCGGTGAGAGCTCGTCCGGCATGGAAGTCGGCATGCGCCACAGCTTCTGATCGATCTCGGCAACTGCCAGGGGCGCGCTGACGCGCGCCCCTCCTTGATGGAGGATCCTGATGTCCGACGCACTTCGACCCATCACGCCGGTTGCCGCCACAGCCTCTGCCGGTGAGGACGACTGGCGGGCGACGGCACTGCGGTTCAGGGGGCAGCGCCAGGTCCTGATCGCAAGCAACATTGCGAATGCCGACACGCCGCACTTCAAGGCACGCGACATGAGTTTCTCGGCCGCGCTGGAAGACGCTGCGCGCTCGCGTCCTGCGACGTCAATCGCCACGACGTCGCCTCAGCATCTGACGCCGACGCTCGCGGCGCCACGAAGCACCGTGGAGTTCGCTCAGTTCGCCAGGCCCGCGCAGGACAACCTGGATGGCAACACCGTCGACATCGAGCAGGAACAGGCCTCCTTCGCACAGAACGCAATCCTCCATCAGCTCGCGATTGCGTCGCTGGACGACGAGGTGAAGGAGTTCCGGCAAGCCAGCGCCGCTCCCACTCGCTGACGCGCCCAACGCGTCATTCCCCAGAGGCTCAGGGGCAGCAGCCCCGCCTCGCATTTTCCGTTTCGCTCTTTCAACAACCAAGACGGTCAAGCCATCGCCAGACCGCGTGGGCCGCGCATCGCCGCCCGAAATCAGAGGAGTTCCCATGTCCCGCAATTCGTCGCACAAGACAAAGCGACAGCCCCTGAGCTTGATGCCCCTGGGCGCCATGGCGGCCGGCTTTGGCCTGGCATCCGCCGCGATCGCCCAGACAGCGCCAGTGGCGCCCGGCACTGCCGCATCCGCCCCCAACACTGAAGGGGCCGTGCTGCCCACCGTGCGCATCCGGGCCAGCACCGAGCCGCAAGGCAAGGATGCCTATCAGGCCACGGAGACCCGGATTGGCAAGGGCAAGCAGGACATCCGTGACATCCCCCAGTCCTTGACCGTCATCACCCAGAAGGTCATGGATGACCGCGGCCTGACCAACGTCAAGGAGGTGCTGAAGAACACCTCCGGCATCACCTTCCTGGCCGCCGAGGGCGGCGAGGAAGACATCAAGATCCACGGCATCTCGCTGCAAAGCACGGGCGACGTTTTCATCGACGGCATGCGTGACCCCGCCTTCTACGACCGAGACACGTTCTTCATGGACAAGGTCGAGCTCTTGCGTGGCTCCGCGTCGCTGCTATTCGGCCGCGGCTCCACGGGCGGCGCCGTGAACCAAGTCAACAAACAGGCGCGCCTGGCCGACGAGAACGAGATCAACGTCTCTGTCGGCAGCCACAGCGCCGTGCGCGCCGTCGGTGACTTCAACCGGCGCACCGGCGAGAACTCGGCCATGCGCATCGGCACCATGGTGAACGAAGCGGACAGCAACGGTGCCGGCTCCAAGATCAGCAAGGCCGCGATCGCTGGCACTGTGCGTTGGGGCATCGACCAGCAGGACGAGTTCAGTCTCACCGGCTTCGCGCTGAAGAATGACAACGGCATGAACTTCAACGTCCGCTGGATCCGCCCGACTGCCACCTCCCCCGTCGGCGACTCGACACTGCTCCCCGTCGATCCGAACAACTATTACGGCATGGCGAGCGACTTCAACAAAGGCACGGCTCGCTACGTGACGCTGACGCACACACGCCGCTTCTCGCCGAACGTCGAGTTGCTGACCAAGATCCGCGCGGCCAACTACACGCGTGACCAGCGTGCCACGCTGTGGAACTTTGGC
The DNA here is from genome assembly GCF_026712205.1 of Pelomonas aquatica. GTDB lineage: Bacteria > Pseudomonadota > Gammaproteobacteria > Burkholderiales > Burkholderiaceae_C > Pelomonas > Pelomonas aquatica. Next base: position 219,666 of record NZ_JAPPUW010000008.1, on the reverse strand, counting down.
GGCGCCGCCGTCCAGCCTGACGGTCTGCCGGTCTCACTGGCGACGCTCAGCGACCGGACCGTCCTCACACGCGGCCTGCAGATCAAGAAGCAGGACATGCAGACGGTGACGGCGCAAAGCGATCTGAGCGCCAAGTTCAAGGGCTTGGGCTTCGACCACTCCCTTCAGGCTGGCATCGATTTCGCCAACGAGAAGAAGCAGGTCTACGCGTCCAACGGACCGATCCCTGCCAAGCCCAACACCACCATCGGCACGCCGTTCGATGGCGCCAGCGTCAACGAGGACGTGCGCACCTTCCGCACCAACAACGAATACACGTCCAAGGCGTACGGCGTCTACATCCAGGATCTGATCCAGATTGCACCTGCCTGGAAGGTGCTGGCCGGCCTGCGCTATGACAACCTCGACGGCAAGTATGACCAGTACTCCGCTGCCGTGCCGCGTGTCACCACGTCCTATCGGATGAAGATCTCGGAGATTAGCAAGCGCGCCGCGGTGCTGTTCCAGCCCAATGAGCAGTGGTCCTTCCACCTGATGGGCGCGACTTCCTTCAACAGCTCGGGCGACACCTACTCGCTGAGCCCTGCCAACGTGAACGTGCCGCCGGAACAGTCGGTGAATGTCGAGCTGGGCGCCAAGTGGGATTCAGCCGACGGCAAGCTGAGCGCTCGCGCCGGCATCTTCCGCAACAAGAAGCTGCAAGAGCGCAACACTGACCCGTTGGTCAACCTGGTGACCCTGTCGGGCAAGCGCCACGCCTCTGGTCTGGACGTGGACCTGGTCGGTCGCATCACCGCTGAATGGGAGGTCTTCGCCAACTTCACGTGGATGCCGGACGCCAAGATCGATGTCGCCGCGCCGGGCGCCGAAGGCCAGGGTGCACGCCCGTCGATGACGCCGCGGTACTCGGGCAGTCTGTGGACGACCTACCAGGCCACGCCCAAGCTGCGCGTGGGGGGCGGCCTCAACGCCCGCAGCGGCCAGCAGCCGTTCCGCAACCCCGGCTTCTTTGCGCCGAAGTTCGTCACGGCGGACCTGATGGCCGAATACGCGGTGCAAGAACCCCTGCTGTTCAAGCTGGTGGTCAGCAACGTCGCAAACAAGCGATACGCCGACTCGCTCTACCCGACCTTCTACGTGCCTGGAACCGGACGCGTGCTGACGCTCACCGGCACCTACAAGTTCTGACTTCGGACAGGTCCGGCGTTCTGCTTGGGACTGCTCCCACCGAATCGCCTTGCGGCGGAAGACACCTGACCGTTCACAAGCCACAGGCGATGAGCCGGGCGCCACTTCGGCCCCACAACTTACCCTGAAAGACACACCATGAAACTGATCGTCTCCCTCGTCCTTGCGTTGACCGCATCCACGGCCTTCGCTCATGGCAACGTCTCCTGCCCCGCGGTGCCCCAGGAGGAGAAAAAGCCGCAGACGGAACTGCAAAAGAAGTTGGAAGGCGAAGGCTGGAAGGTCCGCAAGGTCCAGAACGCCAACGGCTGCTACGAGGTCTACGGCATCGACGACAAGGGTGCCAAGATTGAGGCCTTCTTCAATCCGAAGACCTTCGATCGCGTCTTCCCGCAAGCCGAGCAACCCGCCGCCAAGAAATGATGTGTCGATGATGGCTCGGCTGCTTCTCCCGTCAGAAGAGCACGCGGCTCAAACCATCATCTCGATCATCAACAGCGCCAGAAAGCCCACGAAGAACATCGACGTAAGCAGCGGCGTCTCGTCGACTTCGTGGGCCTCCGTCAACAGCTCCTCCGTCACCAGATAGAGCAGCGCGGCCACGCCGAACGACAGCACGCCGTCCAGCACGATGGGGCTGGCGCTGGCCAGAAAAAACGCGCCGATGCCCGCTCCTGAGGTCAGCAGCACTGCGAAGCTGAGCGTCGTGGCCAGCACCTGACTGCGCACCTTCGGCCCGCGCATAGCGGCCGCGGTTGCAACGCCGAGGAACAGGACCTCCAGCGTCATCGCAATCGTGATGAGCAGACCCTGCCGCTCGCCGGCTGCAAAGCTTACGCCGATCAGCAATCCATCCAAGGCGATGTCCAAGGCCGACGCCAGCAGCAGGCTGGTCGGCAGCGACGATGGCGCGACCTGCTCCTCTCGCGCCTCCAGGCGGCGTGCAACCGCCTTCAACAGCAGCATCGTGACCACGCCGAGCGCGAATCCGCCCAGCGTCACCCAGGGCAGCCGCCGGTGAAGCACGTCAGGTAGCAGTTCTGTCGCCAACGCGGCGAACAACACCCCTGCCGCGATGTGCTGGACGGCGCTTTGCACCTTGGGCCCAGGCGTACGCACTGCGGCAACCGCGCCCCCAACAACGACGGCGGCAGCCGGCACCGCCGCGAACATCATCACGCCGGCAAGCGAGATCGGCTGAGCGCTCATGCGGCTTGCCGTCGGTTCCAGGTCAGCGGCACCAGCAACCACATCGCCCCGATCAAGGCGCCAATACACGCCGCTGCGATGTTGCCGACCATGTGTCCCAGCACCTCCGACAACACGAACTGCGTGGCGAGCACCAGCGCGATGGCGAGCAGCGCTGCGCCGACCAGCATCTGCCGGCTGGCCCTGGCCTTGAAGTTCGCGCGCTGGCGCAGCGGCCGCATCAGCCGGTGCTGCACCGCCGGCGCGGTGAACAACACGAGAGCGGCGACCGACAGCATGAACGTGGCCAGAAAGACGTTCTTCTCGGCTTGCACGATGCTGCGGAACCCCGGTGCAAACGGCACGGCGATCAGGAAGGCCGACAGCAGTTGCGCGGTCGGGAGCAACACCCGCAGTTCTCCCAGCATGTCGGTCAGGTCACCGTCGTCGTCATCCATCAGCTGCCCGGTCAGCGGCAGCGGCCGGCTTTCGTCCTGCTCGGTCATGGCCGCCTCACGCTTTTGCCGCAGCCGGCCCCGCCGCCTTTGCGCTGTTGTCGAACGGCTTGTAGGCCAGCAGTCTCAGCGCGTTGAAGACCACGAGCAGCGTCGACCCTTCGTGGAAGATGACGGCAGTACCGATGCTCAGACCCAGGATGGTGGACGGGATCAGCACCGCGACCACGCCCAGGCTCACCCAGAGGTTCTGCTTGATGACACGGCTGGTGCTACGCGAGAGACCCACCGCGAACGGAAGCTGCGCCAGGTCGTCCGCCATCAGGGCCACGTCTGCGGTTTCCAACGCCACGTCCGACCCCGCAGCGCCCATCGCGATGCCCACGGTGGCGTTGGCCATCGCAGGAGCGTCGTTGACGCCATCGCCCACCATCGCGACCTTGCCGTGCTCGGCGCGCAGCTTCTTGATCTCCTCGACCTTCTGCTCGGGCATCAGGTCGCCCCGAGCCTCCGTGAGCCCCACGGTCTGCGCCACGGCTTCCGCGACCTTCTGGTTGTCGCCGGAGATCATGATCAGACGCTCGATCCCGAGCTTGCGCAGTTCGGCCATCACCTGGCCGGCAACAGGACGCGGCGTGTCCATCACGCCGATCACGCCCAGGAAGCGTCCGCCCTTGCGCACGATCATGGTGGTGCGGCCATCCGCCACCAGCTTCTTGTTGGCCTCGTCGACGTCAGTCGGCACCTTTGAATCGGGCAACTCGGTGAACAAGACTGGTTTGCCAATGTGCACCGTCTCGCCGGCAAGCTGAGCCTGCACGCCACGACCCGTGATGCTCTTGACGTCTGAAGCCTGCAGCAGCTTGGCGTTGTCGCCCAGGCGCTCCTTGGCACCCGTGACGATGGCCGCGGCCAACGGGTGGTCGCTGTGCTCCTCCACGGCCAACGCAACCGCCAGCAGCTCATCTTCCGGCACGCCCTGCGCAGGCACCACATCAGTCAGCTTTGGCTTGCCTTCGGTCAGAGTGCCCGTCTTGTCGAACGCGATGGACGTCAACGTGCCCAGGTTCTCCAGTGGACCGCCGCCCTTGACCAGCACCCCGCCCCGCGCTGCCCGTGCGACGCCGCTCAGCACCGCGCTCGGCACCGAGATCGCCAATGCGCAGGGGCTGGCGGCCACAAGCACCGCCATCGCCCGGTAGAAGGTCTGCGCGAACGGTTCATCGATGACAAACCCAGCACACAGCAGCAGAGCGACGAGCACCAACACCGACGGCACGAAGATCCGCTCGAACTTTTCGGTGAACTGCTGCGTGGGAGACCGCTGCGCTTCGGCTTCGGTGACCATCTTGATGACGCGCGCCATCGTCGACTGGTCCGACTTGCGCGCAACCATGACGTCCATGGCGCCCGAGCCGTTGATGGTGCCCGCGAACACGCGGTTCTCCGCCGCGACCCGCTCGAAGTTGCCGATCGCGGCCCTACCGTCTTCGATGGGCCGCTTGTCGACCGGCACGCTCTCGCCCGTCACGGGCGCCTGGTTGACGCTGGACGTCCCCACGACCACGACGCCATCCGCCGGCAGTCGCTCGTTGGGCTTCACGACCACGACGTCACCAACCTGCAGCTGCTCCAGCGGCACGACCTCGGTCCCGGACTCGCGCCTGACGGTCGCCGTGTCCGGTGCCAGCTTGGCCAGCGCCTCGATCGCTCGCCGTGCCCGTCCCATGGCGTAGTGCTCCAGCGAATGCCCCAGACTGAACAGGAAGAGCAGCAACGCGCCCTCACCCCAGGATCCCAGGGCAGCGGCGCCCGCTGCGGCCACCAGCATCAGCGTGTCGATCTCGAATCGCTTGGCGCGCAGGTTCTCGATGGCCTCGCGGACCGTGTAGAAGCCGCCGAAGAAGTACGACACGACGTAACAGGCCGTCGGCAGCCACTCCGGTCCCGAGCCCCCTCGCCCGACCAGCCAGCCTCCGAGCAGGAACACGCCTGACAGGCACGCAAAGATCAGCTCCGTCTTCTCGCCGAAGAGCCCTCCGTGCTCATGGCTGTGCTCGCCGCCCTCCTCGTCCTTGCCGTGCACGTGGCCCTTCTCGCCGTGTTTGTGCTCGCCCTTGGACTTGCCGTCGGCCGCATGCGCGTGGTCATGACCATCGCCTTCCCGATGCTCATGGCCTTGGTCATCTTTTTCACGACCGGCGTGTTCGTCGTTCGCGGCCTTCGGGTCCTTCGCAGAACCAGCGCGAGGCTCCGACGCTGGTGCTGACAGCCCCTGCTCGCCAGGCTTGGATCCAGAGGCTCGTGGCTCGTCAATGGAGATGTCGAGAGAGGTCAACCGTTGACGGAGCTTCGTCGCATCCATCCTCGAACGGTCGTATTCGATGCGCACGACACCACCCGGGGACACGTCGGCCTCAATGACACCTTCAAGCGATCGCAGTTGCTCAGCGATGCGCTGCGCGAATCGGGCATGCATCGGCAGATTCACCCGCGCCAACACATGCGCAAAGCGATCTGTCAGCTCCAGGCCGGTCGAAGAAACCAGCTCACGCAGGCGGCTCAGCGAGATCACGTTGGGGTCGTAGTGCACGCATAGCTGAGGCTTGCCCTCTTTGACACCCGTGACATGGGCCTCTTCGATGCCTGGCCGCCCTACCAGCTTGTCCTGCAGGCGCGTAACGCAGGGATCTTCAGCGTCGTGGATATCCGGCAGCACCAGGGGGAGGTCCAGACGCAGCTTCTGGGTATCGCTCATGGACGACATCTCTTTCTTGGGAAGGTGGTTGCCAGCGCCCGGGACAGGTATTAGCTGGCTACATCGTGACTAGACCCGTCGATGCCGGTGGTCGGGTCTATCTGAACTGCCGGACGCATGGCGCCGGCGACGTTACCCGGGCAGAGCCCAGGCTCAGATCAAGAAGGCGATGCCCAATTGGGGCGGTCGATCGATGGCACAAGCAGCCAGAAGCTGGCCTGCCTTACCGTCGGCACCACGTGCCCGACCTCGTCGCTCAGCAGACTGACGGCGACATGGGAGGGGAAGGATGCGCAACTAAAGTGGCACGAAATGCAGTCCGCATCCTCGCCAGCGAGCTGCTTGGCGCTGTCACCCGCGGCATCAGAGGCCTTGCCGGCCGTCGACTGATGCTTGTGCAGGTGATGGCCAAAGTGGCTGATTTCACGGCCTTGCTCGTGACGGCAATACCCAGCCGCAGCTCCCCAGACGAACTGGAAAGGCAGCACCGCGAGCAAGAAGATCACGAGGGCTCTACGCACGAAATGATCCTAGCAGCGGGTCAATGTAGGAGGCTACCGCTTTTGGCGGCCGCCACGGCGGCGACGCTCTCGCCGTTCCTCACGCCGGGCCCTCTTCTTCGCACGATCCTGCCGGAAGAAGTAGATGCCCAGGATCACCGAGAGGATGACCACGGCCAGCGAACTCAGGAAGATGAAGTAAGCGAGCCCGTGGTGCTTGTCCTTGAGGTGCTCGAACAGCGTCACCATGGCTGTGCCCTTTCATCCGCCAGCGCTGGGTCCTCCACGCGGTTATCGACGGTGAACCCGACGTAGGTGCCCTCTTCGCTCGATGTGGCCGTAGCGGTGCCACCGTGCATCTTGGCGATCGCCGCGACGATGGAGAGGCCCAGTCCGTGGTTCCGGTCGGCGTTGGTCCGAGACGGGTCAATTCGGTAGAACCGGTCGAAGAGCCGTGGCAGGTGTTCTGCCGGGATCACCGGTCCCTTGTTGTGAACGCCGATCGAGACGAGGTTGACGTTCGGCCGATCAATCCTCACCTCGACCAGCGACCCCTTCGTCGCGTAGCGAGACGCATTGCTCAACAGATTGGAGATGGCACGCCGCACCAGTCCCGCGTCGACCGAAACCCGGGCGTCACCCCGCACCTCGACGCGCAATTCCGCCTCTTCCAGAGCCGCCTCGTGGTACTCCGCCACCTCGGCGGCGAGTTCTGCCATCCGCGTCGGGTATGCGCGACGCGCGGTCACGCCTCGTTCAGCGTGAGACAAGAACAGCATGTCGGCCACGATGCCCGCGATCCGACGAAGCTCTTCCAGGTTGGAACTGAGCACGTCCTGGAGCTCCGCTCCGGAACGGGGCCGGCGAAGAGCCACCTCGCAGCTTCCGATCAGGATCGACAGCGGATTGTTGAGCTCATGCGCCACATCGGCGTTGAAGGCCGACATCTGAAGGTACGCGGCCTGCAGGCGGTCCAGCAACGCGTTGAACTGCAGCAGCAACGGCAGGACTTCCTCCGGCTGGCCCGTGAGGTCGAGACGCTGGTCCATCCGAGTGGCGTCCAGTTCGGAGGTCCGTCCCGCCAACGCGTTGACTGGGGCGAGCCCCCGCTTGACCAGCAGGAACCCGGTTGCCGACACGGCCAACGTGCCAACGATCGCGCCGGTCAACAGCGTCCACCACAAGCGCGACAGGAGCGCCTCGTCCTTGCGGATGTCGTGGATCAATTCCGCATGCCCAGATCCACCCATCTCATCCGGAAGGCGAACGTCAAACACCAGTCGCTTGCTCATCGCGTCCGGCCTATCCGGGTCGTTCTTGTCGAACACCGCATGGCCGTTTCGCTGGCGCACGACCAACGACAGATCGTCGTGGCCCGTCAGGAAATCGCTGAGCAGGTGCTGGATTCCCGCGACGTCGTGCACCTCGCGGGCTTCGTTGAGCAAGCGAAGGACGGTGGCCCGCTTCTTCACGAGGGTGTCGTCTTGCCGGCTGGACAAGGTGAGCGCGATGACAAGGTAGACCGCGCCGCACACCAGGCTGAGACCGACCATGGTCTGCAACGCGAACTGGCGCGACAACCGAGCCCGCAGGCTCGGCGCGCTGAGCGGCGCGGCAGTCATGTCCGGTCCTCGAGCACGTACCCCATGCCACGCACCGTGTGCAGCAAGGGACGCTCGAACGGCTGGTCCAGCTTGGATCGCAGCCGGCGGATAGCCACTTCGACGACGTTGGTCTCGCTGTCGAAGTTCATGTCCCAGACCTGCTCGGCAAGCTCGGTTCGCGACAGCACGTGGCCTTGTCGACGCAACAGGAGCGCCAGCAGGCTGAACTCCTTGGGCGTCAACTCCAGCCGCTGACCGGACCTGCTGGCCTTGCGCCGAACCATGTCCACCTCAAGGTCGGCGACCTTGTAGAGGGTGGTCTCGGCCACCGTTCGGGAACCCGATGCGCGGCGCAGCAGGACCTGCACGCGCGCGACCAGTTCCGAGAACGCGAAAGGCTTGACGAGATAGTCATCGGCGCCGCTCTGTAGGCCCCGCACCCGGTCCTCGACCTGACCGCGCGCGGTCAGCATGAGAACGGGTACGGACCGGGTGTGACGCAGCGCGGACAGCACGGCCAGGCCGTCGATGCCCGGCAGCATCCAGTCCAGGATGACCAGGTCGTACTCGTTGACGGACGCCATGTGCAGGCCGTCGACACCTGAGTGAGCCACCTCGACTTGGTAGCCCTCCTCGGTAAGACCCTTTCGCAGATATCCGGCCGCCTTGACTTCATCTTCGACGACCAGGATCTTCATGAGGCTCTGCGGCCAGACGGCCACCCTCCATGCAAGGAGCTCAGGTTCGCGAGGCACCGGCCTTTCGGCCTGCGCGCCGTGTTGTGTGGCGCTGGATTCATGCAATCACCTCCGCGCCAGGCGTGGTGCGGGGCGCTTCTGCCTCACCCTCTTCGTCCTTGCGGTGGGCAATGCGGTACAGCACCGGCAGCACCAGCAGCGTCAGGGCCGTCGAGGACAGGATGCCGCCGATCACCACCGTGGCCAGCGGACGCTGAACCTCGGCGCCGGTGCCGGTTGCGATCGCCATCGGCACGAAGCCGAGCGATGCGACCAGCGCGGTCATCAGGACCGGACGCAGACGGGTGACCGCGCCTTCGAAGATGGCCTGGTCGAGACTCTTGCCCGACTCCCGCAGACTTCTGATGAACGAGATCATCACGAGGCCGTTGAGCACCGCCACGCCCGACAGCGCGATGAAGCCGACCGCCGCAGAAATGGACATCGGGATGTCCCGCAGCCACAGCGCCACGATGCCGCCGGTCAACGCGAATGGAATGCCGGTAAACACCAGCATGCCGTCCTTGGCGTTGCCGAACATAACGAAAAGCAACGTGAACACCAGCAGCAGGGACACCGGCACGACGACCTTCAGACGCTGCGTGGCGGACTGCAGGTTCTCGAACTGGCCGCCCCAGACCATCCAGTAGCCCGTGGGCAGCTTGACCTGTTGCTGGATCGCGGCTTCAGCCTCTGCGACGAAGGTGCCGATGTCGCGACCGCGAACGTTGGCGCTGACCACCACGCGGCGCTTGCCGTTCTCGCGGCTGACCTGGTTGGGACCAGGCGCCAGGGAGAGGTCAGCCACTTCGCTCAGCGGGATGAAGCGACGTGCACCCTTGCCATCAGCACTGCCAGGCAGCGGCACCGGCAGACGCTTGATCGCCTCCAGGTCCGTGCGGACAGACTCGGGCACGCGCACGATGATGTCGAAGCGACGGTCACCTTCGAACATCGTGCCGCCTTCCTTGCCGCCAACGGCGGTGGCCAGCGTGTCCTGAACGTCTTGAACGTTCAAGCCGTAGCGCGCCGTCTTCTCGCGATCGATCTGCACGCTCAGCATCGGCAGGCCCGAAGTCTGTTCGATGTTGACTTCCGTGGAGCCCGGGATGCCCTTGAGCACCGCGGCGATCTTTTGGGCTGCGCCGTCCATCACCTCCATGTCGTCGCCGAAGACCTTGACGGCCACGTCGGAGCGCACACCGGAGATCAGCTCGTTGAACCGCAACTGGATGGGCTGCGAGAACTCGTAGTTCTGACCCGGCATCTTCTCGACTTCGGCCTTGATCGCGGCCAGCAGTTCGTCACGCGTCTTGCGGGGTTCGGGCCACTCGGACTGCGGCTTCAGCATCACGTAGGCGTCAGAGATGTTCGGCGGCATCGGGTCCGACGCGATCTCAGCCGTGCCGGTGCGCGCGAAGGTCCGTTCGATCTCGGGGAACTTCGCCTTCAGCGTCGCTTCGAGTTGCTGCTGCATCGCGACCGACTGCGTCAGGCTCGTGCCCGGGATCCGCAAGGTCTGGATGGAGAAGTCGCCCTCATTGAGGCTCGGCACGAACTCGCTGCCCATGCGGGTGGCGAGCAGCCCCGACAGGAACACCGTGACGAGTGCAAAGGTGATGACGAGCGGCTGGGCGTTCATCACGCGCTTGAGCGCAGGCTCATAGGCGCGACGGGCCCAACCCATCAGGAAGTTCTCCTTCTCGGCAACCTTCTCGCCGATGAACAGCGCAACGGCTGCCGGCACGAAGGTCATCGACAGGATCATTGCGCCCACCAGAGCGATCACGACCGTGAAGGCCATCGGGTGGAACATCTTCCCTTCGACACCAGCCAGCGCAAAGATCGGCAGGTAGACGATCATGATGATCAGTTGCCCGAAAAGCAGCGGACGACGTGCTTCCTGCGAGGCGAGGAACACCTCATGGAACCGCTCGGACCTAGTCAACGGTCTGCCCTTGTGCTCCTGCGCATGCGCCAGGCGTCGCACACAGTTCTCGACGATCACGACCGCGCCGTCGATGATGATCCCGAAGTCCAACGCTCCGAGACTCATCAGGTTGGCGCTGACTTTCTGGTTCACCATGCCCGTGAACGTGAAGAGCATCGACAGTGGGATCACCATCGCCGTCAGCACGGCTGCGCGGATGTTGCCCAGGAACAGGAAAAGGATGACGATCACGAGGATCGCGCCTTCCAGCAGGTTCTTCTTGACGGTGCCGATGGCCTTGTCGACCAGCGTGGTGCGGTCGTAGACCGTCACGGCATGGACGCCGGCCGGCAGGTTCTTGTTGATCTCCTCCATCTTCTTGTCGACGGCCTGGGAGACGGTGCGGCTGTTCTCGCCGATCAGCATGAACACGGTGCCAAGCACCACTTCCTTGCCGTTGTCGGTCGCAGCACCGGTCCGCAGCTCGCGTCCCAGCTCGACGTTGGCCACGTCCTTGATGCGAACCGGCACGCTGCCTTCGTTGCGCAGCACGATGTTGCCGATGTCGGCGATGGACTTAACCTGGCCCGGCGCGCGGATCAGGTACTGCTCGCCGCGGCGCTCGATGTAGCCCGCGCCCACGTTGGCGTTGTTGCGCTCCAGGGCGTTGACGACGTCAGCCAGCGTGATGCCGTAGGAAGCCAGGCGGCTCGGATCCGGCGAGACGTGGTACTCCTTGGCATAGCCGCCGATGGTGTTGATCTCGGTCACACCGGTCACGTTGCGCAGCTGCGGCTTGATGACCCAGTCCTGGATCTCGCGCAGGTCGGTGGCCGTGTAAGGCTCACCGTTGGGCTTCTTCGCGCCTGGCTGCGACTCGACCGTCCAGAGGTAGATCTCACCGAGGCCGGTGGAGATCGGACCAATGTTTGGCTCCACGCCAGCCGGCATCTGGCCACGCGCACTCTGGATGCGCTCGTTGACCAGCTGGCGGGCGAAGTAGATGTCGGTGCCGTCCTTGAAGATGACCGTCACCTGCGACAGGCCGTAGCGCGACAGTGAACGGGTCTGCTCAAGGCCGGGCAAGCCGGCCATGACGGTCTCGATGGGATAGGTCACTCGCTGCTCGGTTTCGAGCGGCGAATAGCCAGGCGCCTTGGTGTTGATCTGGACCTGGACGTTGGTGATGTCGGGCACCGCGTCGATGGGCAGCTTCTGGTAGCTGAAGACGCCCAGCGCAGCCATGCCCAGCACGGCCAACATCACAAGCCATCGGTGTTCGATGGCAAATCGGATGATGCGTTCAAACATGTCGACGCCTCTTTCAGTGCGCGTGGCTGGCCGAGGCCTTGCCGGCTTCAGACTTGATGACAAAGCTGCCGGACGTCGCGTATTGCGCACCCGCCTTCAGCCCGGAGGTGACCTCGGTACGCTTGCCGTCACTGCGGCCCAGCTCGACTGGCACCGGCGCGAAGCCGCTCGACGTGCGGACGAAGACGATCGACTTGCCTTCCATCGTCTGGATGGCGTCCGCCGTGACCGACACGGGCACCTGAGACTCGTCAGACGAGACCTCGACGTTGACGAAGAGGCCGGGACGCCAGGCCATGTTCGGGTTGTCGACCACCACCCGCGCCTGCGCTGTGCGGGTCTGCTCACCAATCAGGGCGCCCACGTAGGCGACCTTGCCCACGGCCTTCTGCTCGAAGGCCGTGGTGCGGATGACCACGTTCTCGCCGATACGGACCTGCGGCAAATCACGCGCGGGCACGTTCACCTGCGCCCAGACCGACTTCAGGTCCGAGATGGTGAACACGTTGGCGTCCTCACGCACCTGCTCGCCCAGGGCGATGTGCTTCTCGACGACGATGCCGTTGAACGGCGCACGCAGCTCGAACCGGTTCAGCGACGACGAGTCAGAAGTGGCGCCGATGGCCTGCAGCTTCTGGCGGGCATTGGCCACGGCGATCTCCGCCTCGCGCATGGCCTGCTCGGCCTGCTGCACATCCTGCTGCGGCGAGATGCGCTGTTCGAACAGCTGCTTCTCGCGCTCGTACGTCGTGCGTGCAAGTTGCAAACGCTTTTGGGTGGCCTGCAGTTCGGCGCGCTGGTCGGACACGCTCGAGCTGCTGATGACGGCCAGGACCTGCCCCTTCACGACCTGCTGACCCAGAGCCACGGGCACCGACTCGACGACACCGCCGACTCGCGGCACCACGTGGGCCGTGCGGTCTTCGTTGAAGCCGATCTCGCCAGGCAACTGCAGCGCGGAACGGATCGTGGCCGCACCCGACGTCTCGATGCTGATGCCAGCCGCCTTGATCTGCTCGGCAGTCATCGTCACAGCGCCCTCGTCCTTCTCGAACGGGAACTGCAGCAGCCCGCCGCCCGTCTGGACGTCGACTGAGCCCTTGAAAAGGTGCGGCTCACTCACGACCTGGGAGCTCACCAGCACGCCGCCGTCCAGGGCGAAAGCGACCTTCTCTGCGTCGCGGCCGGGGCGCTGCAGCTGCACGGCCACCTGAGCAGCGGCCAGTTGCAGGGGCTTGCCGTCCTTCGTCAGCCACACCTTGATGCGTGGCGAGCCACCCTGGTCAGCCAGGAGCATCTCGACGGTCACACCCTTTTGCTGCCCAAGGACGTCGCCGCCGTTGGTGCCCTTCTTGGCTTCCTCATGGTGCTCACCGTCACCGTGGCCCTCAGCGTCGCTGTGCCCCTTCGCGCCCTTGGCTTCGCCGTGGTGTTCCTCGTCTCCATGGCCCTTGGCTTCGTCATGACCGTGGCCATGCTCTTCCTCGGCTGCAGGTGCGCTGGAACCCATGCGCAGGATGGACACGGTGCCCACCGCACCCAGTGCGATGACCGCGGCGATGGCGATCAGTTGCTTCTTGCCCACGGCGTCACGCAGGCGCTCCAGCGTGCTTTGCTTGTTGTACATCGTCGATCTCTTGAGTTGGTTGCCCGTTACGGGCGATCTGTCGTGGTGCCGAGCTGGCGGTCGATCTCTGCAGCCGTGCGATGGACCTGCGCCACCGCCGTGTAGTACTGGCTGCGGACCTGGAGCCAGGTGCGCTGGGCGTCGAGGGCATCCAAGAAGCTGAACTTGCCCAGCTCGAAGCCGGTCTTGGCCGCCTCGTACGCGGTTTGCGCACCGGGTAGCACCTCGCGGCGCAGAGCTTCCACTTCATCCTTGCGTGCCTGCAGCAGGTCGGCCATCTGCAACACCTCAGAGCGCAGACGCAGCTCTTCAGCCTGGGCCGTCGCCTGTGCGGCATCGCGCCGGCGCAGGGCCTCCAACTGACCACCCTGGTTGCGATCGAAGAACGGCAGCGGCACCGAGACGCTCAGAACAGCCTGGGTACGCCCGACGGTCTGGTCTCGACGCGCGCCGACGCCGACGGTCACGTCAGGCACGCCCTTGGCACGTGCCACGCTATAGCCGGCATCGGCTCGCTGGACTTCCAGCTGGGCGCGGCGAATGGCCGGCGCGTCCGGCAGACGAGCCATGATGTCTGGCGCGGAGGGCGCAACGGGCAGCACTTCAACGTTGCCGTCCAGACGCTGGACCGTGCCCTCAGCAACGCCCATCACGGCCGACAGGGCCCGCAGTGACGCCGAGAGTTCAGCCTGGGCTTGGCGCAGGTCGATTCGTGCCGTCGAGGCGGCGACACGGGCGCGCGTCTCTTCGGTCGGCGAGACCTTGCCTGCCGTCACGCGCCGCACGGCAGCGTCCACGCCGCTGTTGGCGATACGCAGGGACTCCTCGACCACCTTGACGCGCTCCTGAGCCGTCAGCGCGTCAAAGAACGCCTGGATGGCACTGGCGCGAATGTCGGCGCGCCGCGCCACAAGCTCCAGTGCGGCGATGTCCTTGCCACGCTGGGCCAACTCGACACGGGCAGCGCGCTTGCCGCCCATCTCGAGCGTTTGGGCGAGCTGCACGGTCGTTGTACGGGTGCCGGATTTGAGGTCTTCCTGATCGACACCCAGCACGGGATTCGGGATGAGGCCAGCCTGCCGCAAGGCGCCGTCATTGGCATCCAGCTCGGCCGTGGCTGCACGGAGCTGCGGGTTTTGCGCCAGCGCCGTGTCGACCGCCGCGCTGAGCGTCAGCGATGCGGTTTGGGGGGAGATGGCCGCCGACGCCGCGACGTTGACGTCAGGACGAGTAGTGGCCGAAGGCGCAGGCGATTGGGCCTGAGCAAGGGAGGAAATGAGTGCCGCACACGCCAGCGGCACGAAGGTTCTGCGCATCGAAAGCTCCAGGGTTGTTGAAACAACGCGAGGGTTTCGGCGAGAGCAGTGTTGCGGTCAGGGCCGCACGAGAGAAAGAAAGTAGAGACGGAACTGCGCTCGCCGATCAGGCGATGCGCCAGTTGGGGCGTTCCAGCAGGTCAGGCCCGCGCGAACTGAACGTCTTCTTCGACGCAGCGTGGAGAGAGAAGGTGGCGGTGCTGTCCAACTTCACCGCCTCGGACACCATCGGCTTCACAACGCTGAAGTGGCAGTAGCCGCAATCGTTGTCGCCGAGCAGTTTGCCGGCCTTGGCCGACGAAGACTCACCCAAGTGCTGACCAGACGCCTTGGAGCCGGTGTCGCTGCCGGCCTTGTGCTCATGGACGTGATGCCCGATGTGCGTCGTGGCCGGAGCGTCCTCGTGCTGGCAATAGGCTGCAGCTGCCGACCAGGCGAACTGGACGGGCAGCACGAACAGCAAAAAGATGGTCAGCCAGCGACTCATGGGTCGAATTGTGTCTTGAATGCGTGAAGTCAGGGTGACTCGTTGCGGTCCAACTGAGTGAAATCGTTCGCAGACCGCAGTGACTTTGGCTTACAGATCCGCAGCCGGGAGGCCGCGGATCGCTTGTGCCAAGGGTCAGGCGCCTTCCCATTCGCTGCGAGAGACATAGACCATCAGCGGCTTGTCAGCGAAACCTGCGGGGGCGATCGTGCGCACATCCACCGCGCGGTGCTGGGCGGAATCGAACTTCCAGCTGAAGGACTTGCCCGCCTTCTGGAACGTAATCACCTCGCCGCACTTCACGTTCACGGACTTCCCAGCATCGAGGTTCACGATACGGGCGTTCTGAGGCGCAGCCACCGCCTCGCCATGCACCGACTTACCATTCAGCATGGCATCGTTGCGCTGCGGCGTTGCCTGCGCGGTCATGGCGACGAACAGACTGGCGATCAGGGCGGTAGCAGACAGGTTGCGGTTCATGAGGTACTCCTTGTTCGGTGCCCGTGGCGCTCAACCGAGCCGCCTGAAAACGTTCACCACGAGGAAGACTGTAGAAATCCGCCACCGACGAGACCCCTGCTGAGACCATTACAAATTTGTCATGTTGCGCCGTTCGAAGCCGCCGTCTAGGCGACCGGCGAACCTTTCAGAACGAACGGCGCCTGACACATATGCAGGCAGCCATCCGCGCAACTGAACTTTCACAGTAGCCAGTCAGGGAGAGAGCATCTCGCTGACCAGCGTCGCGTTGCGGAACGCCACGAGCAAGGCGTTGCGAGTGAAGCCGTCCGCGCGCCCGCCGACGATCTGCATATTGGTGAGCTGCAGGCCCTGCTTCAACGCCTTCGCCGCTTCAAGGATCTCTTCGGCACTCCTGTCCAGCGAAATGGCCAACCGCAGGATCTCGACATGCCGATCCGCCGTCCGCAACTGCTGCAGCAACTGCCGCTGCCAAGGTTTGGCTGGCCGGATCCGGCCTATCAGCCCCTGGATGACGACGTCGACGTCGTTGATGCCTTTCGCGATCGCCTCAAAGTGCGCCGCAGCTGACTCTGGTGGGAGAGGCGCTGGCGCCTCCTCAAGCCCGTCGGTCTGTCGTACGGCCATCATCCCTTCCCATCCACATCAGCCACTAACCGGCACTTCAATGCGCGGTCGCGCAAGGACGACTCCCCTGTTTCGAACCGGTAGTACTCGTTCCAGAACCAGAGGCTGCCCACAAGTTCCACGAAGAGCACCTGCCCGGCTTCGCCGCGGACATCCAAACTGCCCTGCCCCTTGGCCCATTCGAACACCAACCGATGCCCGCCTGGCGGGACCACCAACCGCACCATGGATGCCGGGGTCGTGGACACCAGGGCGCCACCCATCATTCCCACTCGGACCATGTTCACGGTGTCGCCCCAGCGGTGCCGGACCACATAGATCACCAGCCGGCCTGGCACCGGCTCAAACCGTTTGGCCCTCTCGTCGGCTGCGAGGTCCGGGATCGGCCCAGCCGTGCAGGTCGGCTTGGATCTGCTCCGCGTTCTCGCCCAGTAGCAATGGCGATCGTTCAGAGGAGTGCGAGGAGTGCTCGCGCAACCCGACAGCACCAGGCTGCCCAACGCTGCGGAGGACACGATGACGCTGCGCCTGTCCATGATCACGCACCCGGTTTGCCACACTGGCTGCAGAACCGAGCGCCGGGCAGGAGTACAGCTCCACAGCCCTCGCAGCTGGCCGCCACGAGGGGACCGCCACATCCACCACAAAAGCGCGCACCTGGCGCCCCGGGCTGGCTGCACTTCGCGCACGTCAGGCCAGAAATACCACCAGGGCTCGTCTGTGTTGGCGTCGGTGCCGAGGGGTAGTAGCCACCGCCACCGTGACCACCGTGCTTGTTGTAGCCGCCGTGGCTGGACCCGTGCGAGCGAGACCCACCGTGATGACCGCCACTACCGTGTCCGCTCATGACGCCACGCGCGATGCGTTCCCAAAATCCCATGTCTATCTCCTAGATGCTGCGCGACGTTGCCGCGTCAGTTGACTGCGATGGCAGCCTGCTGGGAGAGGTTCGTGCGATCAAAGGTGGTCGCATCGGTTCCTCGTGGCAGGTGCCGACAAGGTTTCCGACGAGGCGTCGAACGGAGCTTGGGAAAGCAGTAGGGCGCTTCTCGCCGGATCAGGCGAGGCGCGATCTATCTGGCCGGTCTGGCAACGAGGGGATGTGGGAAGCGTGTTCCATCGGCTCTGCGAGCACGGTCTGGCTCGAGGGCTTGCTCAACGCAATCAGCACCTCGAAGATGGGCGCGCTGGACCCGAAGTGGCACATCTCGCAGTCCGCATGAGCGAGGCTCGTCGCCTTGGACTCCTTGGCGGGTTTCGCCTGATCAGACGACGAGTGCTTGTGCTCGTGATGGCCAAAGTGCTTGGCTGCAGCACCAGTTTCGTGCCCGCAATACGCGGCCGCTGCTGCCCAGTTGAACTGCAGCAGCGTAACGATCAACAGCAGGTACGTGAAGATGCGTCGCACGGCTTCAGTTTATCGAGCAGGCTAAAAAAGGGGAACCGTGGCGCGCGGTATTTGTTCCCGTTACCAGCGGCAGCATCGGTACGCCAGTCCCAACCCAGCGGACACCGAACTCTGCTGGCCGGTCAGCGGACTCGCCGCCGCGTCTCCGAGCAACCGCGACGCGCCTGCGTTGCCGAAAAGAATCCAGCGCGGGGTCAACGACGTGATGAAACCGGTGCCGACGTACACGTTTCGAAGCCCGCTGCTCGCCATGAACACGGGCAGCTTCGATGTCGCCGACTGCTCCGGCGTGATCCCGAAGTAGGTCTGCATGTTCTGGCGGTTGGCGAAGGACATGCCCAAACCCGCCGACCACACGATGTTGTCGCCGAGGCGCTTGTGATATCCCAGATCGAGACTGCCAACCGCGCCGCCCTGCCGACCCAGCAGATCCTGGGACACGTTCGCACTGACATCCCATCGGTCCGAAAGCTTGTAGCCTACAAAGACCCGACCGCGCAGCGTCCTCTCGATGTCCGGAAGACCGATGAGCCGCGGGGAATCGCCTGACTGGCGCCCGCTGTCGAACCGCAGCGCGCCTCCGAACCGAAAGCGATTGCCGTCGACCAGCAGCGCGCTCGCGCCTGGGCCCTGCGGATCGGAAGCGAAGTTCATCGCCGCAGCCGAGCGCGACGTACTGAGCCTGAAGCGCCCCCATTGGTACGCCCACAGCGGTCGCAGCTTGATGATGCGCCGCTCCGAGCCCTCGTACTCGGGTTGCGATAGCGCCATCGCGCCGACGAGATAGTTGTGCGTGGAGGTTCCCTTCTGGTCGTCCTCCTCGGCATGGCTGGACTGGGAAATCGCGAGTGCGACGGCGCAAGGCAGGATGCGGGTCACGGATTGAATCGCCCCGGGTTTCGAGGAGGCTCAACACTCTGAGAGGATTGAGCCATGAGCAAGTCGAACAAGTTCTCGCCCGAGGTGCGTGAGCGTGCGGTGAGGATGGTGCAGGAGCACCGAGGGGAGTACCCGTCGTTGTGGGCGGCCATCGAGTCCATCGCGCCCAAGATCGGCTGCGTGCCGCAGACGCTGAACGAATGGGTCAAGCGTGCTGAGGTCGATGCCGGCGTGCGCGGGGGCGTGACGACCAGCGAGGCGCAGCGCGTGAAGGACCTCGAACGCGAGGTGCGCGAACTGCGCAAGGCCAATGAGATTCTGAAGCTGGCCAGCGCGTTTTTCGCCCAGGCGGAGCTCGACCGCCGCATCAAGTCCTGAAGGTCTTCGTCGACCGGCATCGCCAGCAGTTTGGGGTCGAGTCGATCTGCCGCGTCATGCAGATCGCCCCGTCGGCGTACTGGCGCCATGCGGCCCGTCGGCACAACCCTGCACTGTGCTCGCGTCGCGCGCAGCGCGATGCGAGCCTGGTGCCTCAGGTCCAGCGCGTGTGGCAGGCCAACATGCAGGTCTATGGCGCCGACAAGGTCTGGCGCCAGCTCAACCGCGAGGGCGTGGCGGTAGCGCGCTGCACCGTCGAACGGTTGATGCGCCAAGAGGGGCTGCAGGGCGTGCGTCGAGGCAAGGCGGTGCGCACCACGATCCCTGACCCCAAGGCGCCATGTCCGCTGGACCGGGTCAACCGGCAGTTCCGTGCCGAACGGCCCAACCAGCTCTGGGTCTCGGACTTCACCTACGTCTCGACCTGGCAGGGCTGGGTCTACGTGGCGTTCGTGGTGGACGTGTTCAGCCGGCGCATCGTGGGCTGGCGCCAGAGCAGTTCGATGCACACCGAGTTCGTCCTCGACGCGCTGGAGCAGGCCCTGTACGACCGCAAGCCGTCTGAAGACGACGGCTTGATCCATCACTCGGACCGCGGGTCGCAATACCTGTCCATCCGCTACAGCGAGCGCTTGGCCGAGGCCGGCATCGAGCCTTCAGTGGGCTCCAAGGGTGACAGTTACGACAACGCGCTGGCCGAGACCATCAACGGGCTCTACAAGGCCGAGGTGATCCACCGGCGCGGGCCGTGGAAGACCAAGCAGGCGGTGGAACTGGCGACGCTGGAATGGGTCGCTTGGTTCAACCACCACCGCTTGATGGAGCCGCTGGGCTACATCCCGCCGGCCGAGTTCGAGGCCAACTACCATCGACAACGCGCTGGTCAGGCCGCGACCGTCTGACTTAAACCAACGGGCCTCCGCGGAACCCGGGGCGATTCAGATCGAGGATGGCGCGCAGGAAGAGTCATGCCGCCATGGTTCAAGTCGCCACCTTAAGCCCGGCTTAAGAATCGAAACCAGACCATGCACCCCAATTTAAGATGGCCTGCAAAGGGCAAGTAGAACGACATGCGCCTGCTATTGGTCGAAGACGACGTGATGGTCGGCAAGTCGCTGCAGCGTGGCCTGGTCCAGGCCGGCTTCAGCGTGGACTGGGTCCGCGATGGCCGCCACGCCGAATTGGCTCTGGGTCACGGTCTGCATGACTTGACTATCCTTGACCTCGGCCTTCCGCAGGTCGACGGCATGCAGTTGCTGAAGAAGCTGCGCGATCGTGGGAATGGCATGCCGGTCCTGATCGCCTCTGCCCGAGACGCTGTCAGCGACAAGATCGCAGGCCTTGACGCCGGAGCCGACGACTACGTCCTGAAGCCGTTCGATCTGGACGAGCTGATCGCCCGCGTCCGTGCGCTTCTTCGCCGCCACGCCGGCACCGGCATGCCCATCCTCCGTTGCGGCGCTCTTGTGATGGATCCCGGAAGACGAATCGTGACGCTGGATGGTCTGCCCGTAGACCTGTCGGCACGCGAGTTCGGGCTTCTCGAGGCCTTGATGCTGCGACCCGAAATCGTCATCTCCAAGGAGAAACTTGAAGAATCCATCTATGGCTGGGGCGAGGAGATCGCGAGCAATGCCATCGAGGTGTACGTACACAACCTCCGACGCAAGCTCGGCAGCGATCGGATCCGCACGGTGCGAGGCGTGGGCTATCGGGTGGCGGAGGGTTGATGCGATCTCTTGAACGCGACCTTCTCAAGTGGATCGTTGGCGCACTGGCGGTGGGCACCGTGCTGGTGACCGTCGCTGCCTACTGGGTGACGCTTGAGGAGATGCATGAGGTCTTCAATGCGGAGCTGAAGACCATTGCCGAGGGTGTCGCCCGCATGCACCACGCCAATCAGGACTGGACCGCCAGCGCGGATATCCCGGCACGCACAGACATCCCGGACAATTCCGAGATCGTCACCCAGAGCTGGACAGCTGCCGGGAAGCGCCTCTACATCTCGGACCCGCGGGTATCACTACCCTTTTTGTCCATCGAGGGGCAAAGCCAGCCCCTGGTCGGCGGTGAGCGGTGGATCGTCCATACAGTGCTCCGACATGGCTACGTGGCGCAGGCAGCCCAGCGCCAATCCCAGCGACAGCAGATGGCCGGTGAGTCCGCCGCCCAGATCTCATCGATGATGGTCGGCCTCGTCGCCGCTGTAGGCGCCCTCCTCGTCTTCAGTCTGCGTCGAGGCCTGGCGCCACTCGATGGCGCTGCCCGCGACATTGCGACGCGCAGCGCCCGCTCGCTCGCCCCCATCCCTATGGGCGCCGCACCGCAGGAGCTGAAGCCGGTGATCGAATCCACCAATGAACTGCTGCGCCGACTCGGCGAGTCGTTCTTGGCGCAACGCCGCTTCCTGGCCGACGCGGCTCACGAGCTGCGCACCCCCATCACTGCCTTGCGTCTGCAACTTCAAATGCTCAAGCGCAGTCCTGACGAGACGTCCAAGCAAGTTTCGCTGGAGGAGCTAGAGTCGGGCATCGACCGGTCGCAGCATCTGGTGGAACAGTTGCTGCAGGTCGCACGCAGCGAGCCGGACGTCGAGAACATGCGGGTCGCAGCTGTCGACTTGGCTGCCCTGGCCCGCAGCGTCGCTGGCAGGTTCGCCATCAAGGCCGATGCTCGGCGTGTGGACTTGGGTGTTCATGTCATCGACGAGGCCGTCGTCGATGGCGACGTGCAACAGCTCACGGTGCTGCTGAACAACCTTGTCGACAACGCGCTGCGCTACGCGCCAGGCGGGCCCGTGACTATCGAGGTGCTGATGGATCTGGCTCATCCCGTGATTCGCGTCAGCGACGATGGGCCCGGCATTCCTGAACCCGAACGTACACGCGTATTCGACCGATTCTTCCGCGGTACGTCTGGCAGCCAAGACCCCGAAGGGAGCGGACTCGGGCTGTCCATCGTCCGGGCCATCGCCGAGAAACACGACGCAAAAGTCGAGCTGGGCTACAAGGAAGGCGGTCGCGGCCTGTCAGTCAGCGTCGTTTTCCAGGCGGCTCAGACCAGGATGCGCAACTGATGTGCTGGCCGCTGAAGAGCCGCAGCGCGCTGCTCAGGCCGTGCGATCAAAGAAATTGGGCTTCACGCCCTGCTCTGGACCGGAGGTCAACATGCTGACTCTGGTCTGCTCCTGATCCTTCAACTGGGCGAAGGGCTTGCCAAAGCGCTTCTTCGCGATGTAGTTCTCCATCGAGGCAGTGCTGGGAAAGTTGGTCTAGTCGCCGAGACCGACTGACCTCTTCTCCTACCGCGCCACGATAAAGGCCTTGAGGATCGGGTATCCGCATTCGGCGAAGAGCAGCTGCAGGCTCACTTCGCCGATGTCGCCTGTGGTTTGATTTCTTGTACGTTTCGCCACGTGTGATATCCCTGAATTCGCACGGTTGTGATCGGTTCGGGTTCGAACACTACCGTCCGTTCACTCACTCTATCCGGTCAACTGAGAGGGGTTGGTTCGGCTCGCAGCGCTGGCCGAGGTAATGGCGCGGCGCGCCGTTTCAAGCCCTCGATTTCGAGCGTTGCTAGATCGCGCTCCGGGCGGCCAAATTGGCACCGCAGCCGCTCTGGCTGCATACAAATCGAGGACTCAGGGATGACCCACCCAATCAAGCCGGGACCGAAGCCGAAGAAGCAGGACGGGACCGACGACCGTCGCCGTCACGTCGATCCGCAGAATGCACCGAAGCATCCGACGCTGCCGATCCACAAGCACGATCCAAAGAAGAAGTAGGCTTTGGACCTGAGCGACTGCCGTCGAGGAGTCGCTCGGCGCGGTATGGCTACGCCACCGGAGGTGCTGACCGCAAAACTGCGCTGCCGCAGGCTACGCGCCGTGCTGAGGCTTCATGGCCCCGCATCGAGGTGCGTCCAGATCACTGAGCCCCACACCAAGGCGGTCAATGTCAGCGCGAGCAGCACCGCGGCACTTCCCATGTCCTTCGCACGTTTGGACAACAGGTTGTGTTCGAAGGAGATCCGATCAACCGTCGCCTCGATCGCGGAGTTGAGCAACTCGACGATCAGGACAAGCAGCAACGATCCGACCATCAGGACGAGCTGCACTTCGGTCTTCGCCAGCCAAAGCGCCAGTGGCACCAAGAGGATGCCAAGCACGACCTCCTGGCGAAACGCGCTTTCGCCCTTGAACGCGGCGACCAGTCCGTCCACGGAGTATCGGAACGCATAGACGATGCGCTCGATGCCCGTCCGCCCCTTGTGAGGGTTGCCAGTTTTCATGTTTTCCTCACGGGCACGTCGACAGCATTTCCAACGCTGGCTGGTAGACATCCGCCCTCACCCCCACCCACCCCATCACGGTATGGAGAAGGTTGTCGTGAAAGGCTGGACTGTCGCGTAAGAAGGTCAGGCAGCCAGGTTTCAGCGAGCGGTCGAGCTCGCCGCCCGCCGGCGCCTACATGATCATCGGCACGTGCGTTTGTTCCCGCGGCGCCATCGCATATGGCATTGAACCACTCGACGACGCGCCTCACGACAGGGGGCTTCGCGTTGCATCGCTGGCGTGGGATATGCCCCGCTCCTGCCATGCCTTCACTGCGTGCCAGCTGAGTGCGCTGACGGTCCAGCAGATCCACGCCGTCCACAACGAATGGCTCAGGTAGTGCGCTCCTCGCATCATCTGGACCCATGCGAGGCCCGCTCCGCAGACCACGACGATGAAAAGGTAGATACGACCTGTCCTGGGCAGCTTGTCCCGCAAGGCAAACCAGCCGGGCAACAGCGCGAAGGCCGTCGAGGCATGCCCTGAGGGGAAACATCCCCCTGGCCCGCCATCCCGCAGGCCCAGCACCCAATGCGGCACGTAGCGCGCAAGCTCGCCGCCGAATTGGATCAACGACCACGGACAACTGGTGCTGCTGGCACGCTTGAGCATCGGAATGAGCGCTACGCAGATCAGCGTGGTGGCGATCCACCAGATCCTGTCTCGTCGAAGTAGCCCAGCGGCAAGGACTTTTGGCCTCCAGATGCTCAACAACAGCAAGGCGAAGAACGTCCACCCCACCAGACGTGCGCCGTCATGCAGGATCTTTGCGGTGAGCCAGTGGTCTCGCCAGGGAAAGCCGGCGGCAGAACCATAGAGCCTGATCAAAGGAAGGTCGAGGCGAGACCACTCCCACAGGGCCAACAATGCCAACCCGACAAAGACTACTGAGGCGTCCTGCGATGCTCGAGTGATGACGCTCGTCCCGAGCGACCCCCACGGTGCATCAACATTGCGGGGCCGGTACGAGGAGGAATTGCGAGAAGCTTGGAACACGAAGACTGCTGGCGCCGTTGAAAACCGGCGGCAGTGTTTGGGCGCGGAGCTTAAGGAATGCTTAAGCCTGCTCGTCGCGAACCCGACCTGCATGCGTCGAGCATGACCTCCGCTTTCCGTACGCTCGGCCTCGGAAAAGTCCGTCAACGACTGAACAGGGGGCGGTGCTTTGACTTGATCGCTGAACGGCTTTGTCCGCGAAGGGCATGCACCTTGGCGCACATAAATCCGGCGAGCTGGCAGACCCCTTGGTTGCGCGAGCGCTCGCCGAGCGCGCACGGCCGCTTGGGCTCAATGGGAGTGCACCGAGCGCAAGTGCGATGCCGCGGAATCTGAAGTCGCCTGACTTTCCTGTGACGCTACCGACAGGCCCTGCAAGATGCCGCACTCGCTGGCACTCGGGGCCTCGCAGCAACGATGACACAGTTCCTTGAGCTGCTTCTCCAGCGCCCGCAGCTCTTTCACGCGACGCGACACGTGGTCGATGTGCTGGTCCAGCAGCGCGTTCACGTCGCCGCAGTCCGCGCACGGATCCCACGCTCTGTCCCACGCCCCCCCGCCCTGCCGATATTTTTTTGTCTGCTGCAACCCACAACCAGCGTGGCGGAGCAAAAAAAGCGGCAGCTATCACCAGATGCTCAGAGGTCAGCCGAGTTCGTGGTTGTCCCTAGGGTTGTCCCCAAAGACCAAAAATAGGACTTGGAAAGAAAAACGGGCTACAGCCGCCCAGCTGTAACCCGTTGATTTCTAAGGAAAAATTTGGTCGGGGCGGCGGGATTCGAACTCGCGACCCTCTGCTCCCAAAGCAGATGCGCTACCAGGCTGCGCTACGCCCCGAACAAGCCCATCATTCTAGCTGACTGGCACGAAGCGCCCGGTGCCGCTGATCAGTGCGGCGCGCACGGCCTCGCCCGGCTGCAGCGCTTGAACGGCCGCCACATAGCCGCGCATCTGCTCGAGGTAGGCCGGCTCGCGCTCCGGCGTGGCGCCCAGCTTGTAGTCCAGCACCCACCAGCTGCCGTCGCGACGCTGCACGAGGCGGTCGATGCGCTGGTCCTCCCCGTCCTGCCCCACGGCCACTTCATTGCCGGCCCAGAGCAGTTCGGCCGGGTCGAAGAAGGGGCGGCAGTCGGGGCTGGCGAGGATGGCTCGCGCCGCCTGCTCGTGCTGCTCGCGGGCCTTGGCGTCCAGGCCGAACGCCTGGGCCGACGCGGCCAGCAATACCTCCAGCGGCTGGGTCTGGCCGGGTGCCGAAACCCACTCCAGCACGCGGTGCAGGGCCTCGCCGACCCTGGCCTGGCGCTCGCTGCGGGCCGCGCCTTCGCGCGCGGGCGGCGCGGCCGGCGGCTGCCAGCGCGGCAGCGGCGCGAGGCGTGGCGCGGCGGCGTCGGTGCGCGCGCCGCTGTCCAGCGCGAAGGGCCAGGGCCGGGCCAGCGGCTGCAGCCGCTCCCACCAGCTCGTTGCCTGGCTGCGGCCGGGCGTGTGGCTGAGCACCAGCGCGCGGCGCGCCCGCGTCAGCGCGACGTAGAGGCCGTTGAGTTCCTCGCGCTCGCGCTCGCGGCGTTCGTCGTCGACCAGCGCCTGCAGCGACGGCGGCGGCCGGGCCTCGGAAGCGAGGAAGGCCGCGCGGCGCGGCGCCGGCCGGCCCACGGGCCAGTCGAGCAGCAGGCCCAGGGTCTCGGCCTTGGGTGGCGCGGCGTCGGTGTCGAGCAGCAAGACCACCTCGGCCTCCAGGCCCTTGGCGCCGTGGATGGTCAGCAGTTGCACCGCGTCGAGCGCGGCAGCGGGCACGAACTTGATCGGCCGGCTCTTCAGCGCACGGACGAAGCCGTAGAGCTGGGCGTAGCGGCCGCCGTCCAGCTCCAGCGCCGCATGCAGCAGGGCCTGCACGCCCTGCAGGCGCACGGCCGCGTCCGCCGCGGGCACGGCGGCGGCGATGCGGGGCAGCAACTCGCCTTCCTGGACGATGCGGTCCAGCAGCTCGTGCGGCGTGCGCAGGCGGGCCTGCGCGGCCCAGCCGCGCAGCAGGGCTTGGGCGCGCGCCAGCGCCGGGCTGGGTGAAGCCAGGTCTTGCAGCGCGTCCCACCAGCCGCGCCGCTCGGCCGGCGGCCGGCCCAGCCATTCGGCCGTGCCGGCGGCCTCGGCCAGTGCGAGCAGATCGGCCTCGGACGCGCCGAACAGGGGGCTGCGCAGCGCGCGGGCCAGGGACAGGTCGTGGCCCGGCGAGGCCAGCACGTCCAGCAGGGCCAGCAGGTCGGCCACGTCGGGCTGCGCGGCCAGCGGCTGCTCCTCGGGCGCGGCATGGGGCACGCCGGCGGCGGTCAGCGCGGCGCTGAGCTGGCGCAGCGGGTCGCGCTTGCGGGCCAGCACAAAGACATCGCCGGGCTTGAGCTCGGGGCGCTCGCGCAGCAGGCCCACGATGGCCGCGCAGACGCGCTCGCACTCGGGCGCGCGGCGGCTGACCTCGGCCTCGTGGCGGGCCTCGGTCAGGCTGGGGCGCCAGCGCAGCGGGTCGGCCTCGGCCGCAGGCGGCGCGGCGCTGACCTCGGCGTCCAGCGCCCACAGGCCGGCCAGCTCGTCGACCTCGGCCACCTCGGTCGTGTGCAGGCGGAAGCCCTCGTAGGCGCCGGCGCGCTGGGCGCCGTCGAAGGCCGCGTTGACGGCGGCCAGCACCTCGGGCGCGTTGCGCCGCGTGTGGTCGCAGGCCAGGCGCACGCCGCCCAGGCCCTCGCAGACGAAGTCCTGGGCCGCGGCGAACACGCGCGGGTCGGCGCGGCGGAAGCGGTAGATGCTCTGCTTGGGGTCGCCGACGATGAAGACCGACGGCGCAGCACCGCCGCCCGCGCCGGCATAGGCCTGCAGCCAGCCATGCAGGGCCTGCCATTGCAGCGGGCTGGTGTCCTGGAACTCGTCGATCAGCAGATGGCGCAGCTGCGCGTCCAGCCGCTGCTGCACCCAGCCGGCCGTCTGCGCATCGCCCAGCAGCGCCAGCGCGCCGCGCTCCAGGTCGTTCATGTCGACCAGGCCACGCTCGCGCTTCAACACCTCGAAGGCGTCCACCAGCACCAGGGCCAGGCGGCGCATCGCGGCATGCTCGTCGGCGGCGCGCTGCTGGACGATGGCCGCGCGCAGATGCAGCAGCTCACCGCAGAGTTCGTCGAAGTCGGCGCTGTCGACGCCCAGCTTGCGCGGCTCGCCCTTCAGCGTGAACAGCGCGGCGAAGGCGGCGTCGAAATCCCCGGCCTGCTCCAGCGCGACGGCGGCGTCCTGCGCCTTCTTGCCCTTGGCCGCCCCGAGCTGCCGTGCCAGCGCAAGCAAGGGCTCGCGCAGATGCCCGAAGAACTGCTCCGGCGTCGTGCCCAGCAGCTCGACGGCGCCGGGCAGGCTGCCCTCCAGCACGCCGGCGGCCTCGGCGAGGCGCAGCTCCACGCGCTTGGCGAAGGCGCCCAGCAGCCACTCGCGCAGGTTGTAGCGGCCGCGCGATTGCGTCAGCGCCTGGAAGTCCGCCCGAAGCGCCGCGTCCGCCAGCACGGCGACGTGGAAGCGCCGCCACAGCGTGGGCATCAGTTCCTCCTCGTCCTCGACGAGCTGCAGCTCGGGCGCCAGCCCCAGGCCCTGCAGGAAGGCCAGCGGTGCCGCGCGCAGCAGCTGCGAGAACCAGCCGTGGAAGGTGCGCACCTCGACGGCACGCCCCGCCCGCAGCAGCTCCGTCTGCAGTGCCGCGAGGCGCGGCCGCAGCGCGACGGCCGCGTCGGCCGCAATGCCGCGCTGGCGCAGCGCCGCGAGCTGCTCGGCCTCGGGCGCCTGCGCGAACTCGGCCAGCCATTCGGCCAAGCGCTGGCGCATCTCGCCGGCGGCCTTGCGCGTGAAGGTGATGGCGACGATCTGCTGCGGCTCGGCGCCCGCCAGCAGCGCTCGCAGGATGCGCGACACCAGCATCCAGGTCTTGCCGGCGCCGGCGCAGGCCTCGACGACGATGCTGCGCGCCGGGTCGCAGGCCAGCGCGTAGAAGCGCTCGCGCGGGATGCGGTGGCCGTCGGCCCAATACGCCAAATCAGGGGCGAGTTCGGTCATGTCCAGTCGTCCTTGCGGCACAGGCCGCGCGCCTCGCAGAAGTCGCAGACGCGGCCCTCGCCGAGCGCGGGCAGCGGCGCGCCATCGTGCATCGCCAAGAGGTCGGCCTGCAGGCCGTCGCGCAGCGCGAGGGCTGTGTCGCTGACGTCCTCGTGCGGCAGCAGCGCAATGCCCTTGCCGTCGTCCAGCACGAGGTAGGCGGCGCGCAGCCCGGGCTCGGCGCCGCTCAGCAGCGCATAGGTGGCGAGCTGGGTGTCCTCCAGCCGCGCGGCCAGCTTGTCCTTCAGCGCCTTCGCATCGCCGGTCTTGTAGTCGAGCAGCCAGGTGCCGGTGGGTGAGTCGTCGATGCGGTCGATGCGGCCCTTGACGACCAGTGCCTGCAGCGGCGCGGCAAACGGCCGGGCCTCGCGGTCCACCTCGCCGGCCGCATAGCGCTGGCCGGCGGCCTCCGTCTCGGCCAGCCAGGCGAGATAGTGCGGGCGCAGCCGCTCGAAGGCGGCCGAGAAGGGCAGGAAGTCGGCGGCATCCAGCAGCGCGAGCTCGGCCTCGGCGGCGGCGCGCAGCGCGGCGTCGTCATCGCCGCCGCGGGACTCGTGGAAGCGCTTCAGCACCGCGTGCAGCCAGGTGCCGTAGTCGCGCTTGCCCAGCTCCTGCTCCAGTTCGTCGGCCTCGCGCAGGCCGAGCAGCACGCGGCTGAAAAACTGGTAGGGGCAGTTGCGCAGCGCGTCGATGGCGCTGGCGCTGAGGGCCGCGGGCAGACGGCCGGCGGCATCCGCGCCCGGCCGGGCCTGCGGCCGCGGCGGCGTGTCGACCGGCTCGCGCTCGTCGGCCCAGGCCGGCAGCGCGAGCCCGGCCCGCGCCGCCGCGCCGGCCAGGCGCTCCAGCAGCGGGCTGGGCGGCAGCGGCTCGGCACCGGCGAAGGCGCAGCGCAGCAGCGTCAGCACCGGCGCGCGCAGCAGCTGCGCAAAGGCCTGCACCTCGGCCGCGCGGCGCTCGGCCAGGCTGGGCAGGCCCAGGGCTGCCGCGTCGGCATCGGCCAGCAGCCCGGCCTGCGGGTTGACCGGCCCCAGCGTGGCGGCGTCCGCGCCGGGCAGCACGATGGCGCCGAAGGGCCGCAGCATCGCGCGGGCCAGCGGCGTGATGACGACCTCGGCCGCACCCGCCTCCTGGGCCGGCTCGAACTGGGCGGCCTCCAGCGTGTCGTCCACCCAGGCCAGGAATTCATCGGGCCGCAGCCGGGTCTGCGCCAGCGCCTCCTCGTGGGCACTGCCGGCCCAGGGGTTGCGCGAGATCCACAGCGCGTCCAGCAGCGCCTCGCCGCCCTCGACCTCGGCCAGCGGCGCCAGGCCGTGCAGCGCCTGGCCCAGCGCGACCAGCCAGCCCGCCAGCGAGCGTGCGCCGCCGGCCAGCGGCTCCAGCTGGCGCCGCGCCCGCTGCCAGGCCGCGCCGGCCGCCGGCGGCAGCGCGGCCGCGTCGAGCTGGGCGGCCTGGCGCCAGCCGAAGCGGCGGCAGCGGGCCTCCAGCCCTTGGACGTCCCAGCCGGCCGCGAGCGCGGACTTCAGCCAGGCCAGCCAGTCGTCCACGGCACCGCCGGCCAGGGCCGCGCGCAGCAGGGCCATGACGGCGGCGGCGGCGGGCGTCGTCGCCAGCGTCCAGCCGGTCTCGTCATGCACCGGCACGCCCTGGCGGGCCAGCAAGGCGCGCACGCGGCGGATGACGACGCGGTCCTGGGCCAGCAGCGCGACCGGCCGGCGGCCGGCGTTCAGGTGCTGGATGACGGCCGTGGCGGCCTGCGCGGCCAGCGTCTCGAAGTCCGGCGCGACGGCTTCTTCCACGCGCGCCGTGGGCTGGAAGCCGGCCCAGGCCTGGTCGAGGTCCAGGTCGGCGTCCAGGCACAGGGCGGGCACGTCACCGGCCAGCAGGGCCTGGGCCAGCGGATCGGGGCCGCCGGCGCGCAGCCAGATCCAGGCGCTGGGGCGCAGCGCGAACAGCGCGTCGGTGGCCGGCTGGCGCTCGTCGGCCGCCACCCAGGCCAGCGCGACCTGGGCCAGCGCGCGTTCCAGCAGGCCCGGGCCGGCGTCCAGCAGCGCGAGACGCTGGTGGGCCATGTCGAGGAAGGCCGGGCGCGCAGCGGGCGGCACCTGGGCCGCGGCACGCGCCAGGGCCTGGGCGGTGTCGACGAGGCGGGCCAGCGCGACACGGTAGTCGCGCAGGTTGCCGCGCTTGAGCGGCTGCACCCAGCTCTGGCCGGCCAGCAGGCGGTCGGCCGTGAAGGCGTCGATGGCGGCGTCGCCCGAGAGCTGGCCGGGCCGGGCCAGCGCCGTCGGCCCCAGGGCCGAGGCGAGGCTGTGGCTGGTCGCGATGCGCGGCATCCAGCCGCCGCGGGCCAGGAAGGCGCGCCGCGCCGGCGCCAGCTGCTGGGCAAAGGGCAGCAGCAGCACGGCGTCGCGCAACGGGACGCCGCGCTCGTCCAGCCAGGCTGCGCAGCTGCCGGCGACGCGGCACCAGAACGCATCGATGTCTTCACCGGGCGCCAGGCCCAGGCTGATGGCTTGCAATGGGGCCTCCCGCCCTCAGGTTCGTCGCCCCGGCGACCGTCGGGGCAAAGTGGCTATGTCACAATCATTTTGCCTATTCGGACGCTGCCCTCGCGGCAGCCGCCACCCCTTTGAGGCCAAGGAACCCTCCCATGAGCAGCGAATTGATCAAGCATGTTTCCGACGCGTCCTTCGACGCCGACGTGATCCAGTCCGGCAAGCCCGTGCTGGTGGACTACTGGGCCGAGTGGTGCGGCCCCTGCAAGATGATCGCGCCCATCCTGGACGAGGTCGCCACCGGCTACGGCGACAAGCTGCAGATCGCCAAGATGAACGTCGACGAGAACCGCGAGGTTCCCGCCAAGTTCGGCATCCGCGGCATCCCGACGCTGATGCTGTTCAAGGACGGCCAGCTCGCCGCGACCAAGGTCGGCGCCCTGTCCAAGGCCCAGTTGACCGCCTTCCTAGACGCGAACCTATAATCGCGTCCAACTGCTGCGGCGCCTGACGGATAGTTGAGGCGCCTCCCGGCTCCCCGCCGCAGCAGCCAAAGCCAACACGCCCCGGGCGCCCTGGTCACGAACCAGGCCCCAGCCAGCGTGGACCCGGCGCCCCACCCCACCACAAAAGCCGTCGAATCCGCGTCGCTCGCCGTTTGAGCGGCTGCCCATTCGGCCCTGTTCCGGGGCGACCTTGGAATCGCCGTTGCGCCTTGGCTGGCGTTGCGGCCCCTGACGGGTGTTCACCCATGCATCTTTCCGAACTCAAAGCCCTTCACGTCTCCGCCCTCATCAAGATGGGCGAGGAGCTGGAGATCGACAACGTCTCGCGCCTGCGCAAGCAGGAGCTGATGTTCGCCATCATGAAGAAGCGCGCCAAGGCCGGCGAGCAGGTCTTCGGCGACGGCGTGCTCGAAGTGCTGCCCGACGGCTTCGGCTTCCTGCGCTCGATCGAAGCCAGCTTCATGGCGTCGACGGACGACATCTACCTGTCGCCCAGCCAGATCCGCCGCTTCAACCTGCACACCGGCGACCTGGTGGAAGGCGAGGTGCGCGTGCCCAAGGACGGCGAGCGCTACTTCGCCCTCGTGAAGGTCGACCGTGTCAACGGCCAGACGCCCGAGGAGAGCAAGAACAAGATCATGTTCGAGAACTTGACGCCCTTGTTCCCCAAGGAGCAGTTCAAGCTCGAACGCGAAGCCTACAAGGGCGAGGAGAACATCACCGGCCGCATCATCGACTTGGTGGCACCGCTGGGCAAAGGCCAGCGCGCGCTGATCGTCGCGCAGCCCAAGACCGGCAAGACCGAGATGATGAAGAGCATCGCCCATGCTCTCGTCGCCAACGCGCCGGACTGCCACCTCATCGTGCTGCTCGTCGACGAGCGCCCCGAGGAAGTGACCGAGATGATCCGCACCGTGCGCGGCGAGGTCATCAGCTCCACCTTCGACGAGCCCGCCGCCCGCCATGTGCAGGTGGCCGAGATGGTCATCGAGCGCGCCAAGCGCCTGGTGGAGCTGAAGAAGGACGTCATCATCCTGCTGGACTCGATCACCCGCCTGGCCCGCGCCTACAACAACGTGCTGCCCAGCTCCGGCAAGGTCATGTCCGGCGGCGTCGACTCCAACGCGCTGCAGCGCCCCAAGCGCTTCTTCGGCGCGGCCCGCAACATCGAGGAAGGCGGCTCGCTGACGATCATCGGCACCGCGCTGATCGACACCGGCTCGCTGATGGACCAGGTGATCTACGAAGAGTTCAAGGGCACCGGCAACTGCGAAATCCATCTGGATCGCCGCATGGCCGAGAAGCGCGTCTACCCGTCCATCCTGATCAACAAGTCCGGCACGCGCCGCGAGGAACTGCTGCTCAAGCCCGAGATCCTGCAAAAGAGCTGGATCCTGCGCAAGCTGCTCTACAACATGGACGAGATCGAGGCGATGGAGTTCATCCTCGACAAGATGAAGGCGTCGAAGAACAACCTGGACTTCTTCGACATGATGCGGCGCGGCGGCTGACCTTCGGCCCAGAAACTAGCCAGACCGCGGGCAAGCCGGCTACAATCGCCGGTTTTCCGCCCCAGAACACCCGGAAAGTGCGTCACAGCGTGTGGCGTGGCTCCCGACCTAAGCCGAGAGGTTCCCATGAAAGAAGGCATTCACCCCAACTACCGCGACGTCGTCTTCGTCGACCTGTCCAACGGCTTCCAGTTCGTGACGCGCTCCACCGTCCAGACCAAGGAAACCATCGAGCTCGACGGCAAGACCATGCCGCTGGTGAAGCTGGAAACCACCAGCGAATCGCACCCCTTCTACACGGGCACGCAGAAGAGCGTGGACAACCTGGGCGGCCGCGTCGAGAAGTTCCGCAACAAGTTCGCTCACCTCAAGAAGTAATTCGTCGAGGCGGTCCCGCACCGCTTCCGAAAGCAAGGGCAGCCTCGGCTGCCCTTCGTCGTTTCTGCGTCATTTGTGCTGCATCATGCCGGCCGACCCGACCGAAGCCCAACGCGTGAACCTCCCCACCCCCGCCATCGTCGCCGAGCGCGGCGCGCAGCGCCTGCCGCGCCTGGCGCTGATCCTGCTGTGCGCGGCCTATGTGCTGCCCGGCCTCTTCGGCCGCGAGCCCTGGCGCAATGCCGACCTGACGGCCTTCGGCTTCATGGCCAGCATCGCCGAGGGCCGCGCCCCGTGGTGGCAGCCGGCCATCGCCGGCATCCCGGCCGAGGGCGGCCCCCTGCCCTACTGGCTGGGCGCGCTGGCGATCAAGGCCCTGCCCTTCCTGGACGCACCGTTCGCCGCGCGCCTGCCCTATGCCCTCGTGCTGATCGGCGTGCTCGTCGCGGTCTGGTACGCCTGCTTCCACCTCGCCCGCACGGAGGCCGCGCAGCCAGTGGCCTTCGCCTTCGGCGGCGAGGCCCAGGTGGTCGACTACGCGCGCGCGCTGGCCGACGGCGCGCTGCTCGCGCTGATGGCCTCGCTGGGCCTGCTGCAACTGGGCCACGAGACGACGCCCGAGCTGCTGCAGCTGCTGGCCGTGTCGACCTACCTCTACGGGCTTGCCGCGGCCCCGTTCCGGCATACCCAGGCGCGCATCGCCGTGCTGCTGGCCCTGCCCGTGCTGGCGGCCAGCGGCGCGCCGACCGTGGCCTGCCTGCTCGGCGCGCTGGGCGTGCTGCTCAACCACCGCTCCAGCTACCGGGAGGCCAAGGCCCAGCGCGTCTGGCTGCTGGGCTCGCTGACGCTGGCCGTGCTGGCGGCCTGGGCCTTCGACGGCTGGGCCTGGCGCGTCAGTCCCGAGCCAGAGCTCGGCCCGCTGCTGAGCCTGCTCGCGTGGTTCTGCTGGCCCTCCGGCCCGCTGGCGCTGTGGACGCTGTGGCGCTGGCGCCGCCATGGCCTGCGCCGCCACATCACCGTGCCCTTCATCGCGCTGCTGGTGCCGCTGCTGGCCTGCGTCGCGATGGACGGCTCGGACCGCGCGCTGCTGCTGGCCCTGCCCTCGCTGGCCATCCTGGCCGCATTCGCGCTGCCCACGCTGAGCCGCGGTTTCTCGGCCGCGGTGGACTGGTTCTCGGTGTTCTTCTTCAGCGCGGCGGCGCTGTTCTTCTGGCTGTACTACGTGTCCATGCAGACCGGCTGGCCGGCGCGACCGCTGGCCAATATGCGCCGCCTGGCCGAGGGCTTCGAGCCGAGCTTCAACCTGCTGGCGCTGCTGCTGGCCATCGCCGCGACGGCCGCCTGGCTGGCCCTGGTGCGCTGGCGCACGGCGCGCCACCGCCATGCGCTGTGGAAGAGCCTGGCCCTGCCGGCCGGCGGCGTGGCCCTGGGCTGGCTGCTCGTCATGAGCCTGCTGCTGCCGGCGCTGGACTATGCGCGCGGCAACGGCCCCCTCGTGGCACGGCTGAAGGCCCATCTGCCGGCCGACGCCGGCTGCATGGCCGCCCCCGGGCAGAGCCTGGCGACGCTGTCGGCGCTGGAATGGCATGGCGGATGGCATGTGCAGGGTCGCGGCACGCTGGCCGGCGCTGCCTGCCAGCATGCCCTCGTCGACACAGGCGAGCCGACGCCACCGGGCTGGCGCGTCATCGCGCACGTCAGGCGCCCGACCGACCGCGGCAACAACGCCGGCTTCGTGCTGCTTGAGCGTCAGTGATCGCTCAGCGCCGCGTTGCTGAAGGCGGCCTCGTCGCCCAGCGCCGAATCGCTGGCCTGGCGCACGCGCGCGGCGGGGAAGAGCAGGCGGAAGCGCGAGCCCTTGCCGACCTCGCTCTGGATCATCAGCTCGCCGCCGTGGCGCTGCATCACGTGCTTGACGATGGACAGGCCCAGACCGGTGCCGCCGGTCTCGCGCGAGCGGCTGCCGTCCACGCGGTAGAAGCGCTCGGTCAGGCGCGGCAGATGCTCGCGCGCGATGCCGGGGCCGGTGTCGATGACGGTCAGCTCGCCGCTGCCGTCCTCGAGCAGCCGCCACGCGACCTCGACCTCACGGCCGTCGGGCGTGTAGCGCACCGCATTGGTCACGAGGTTGGCGACGGCACTGAGCAGCTCGCTCTCGATGCCGGCCAGCTCGACGCCGGTCAGCGGCTTCAGGCGCAGCGTGTGGCGGCCGGCAGACAGGGCCTCGGCATCCGCCGCGATGCGCAGCAGCAGGGAGTCCAGCGCCACCCAGCGGTCCGGCGCGGGGCGCGGGCTGCCTTCGAGCTGGGCCAGCGTCAGCAGATCGGCGACGAGGGTCTGCATGCGCTGGGTCTGCTGGCTCATCAGCACCAGCACGCGGTCGCGCTCGACGGCCGTCAGCGGCAGCGTGTGCAGGGTCTCGATGAAGCCGGACAGCACGGTCAGCGGCGTACGGATCTCGTGCGAGACGTTGGCGACGAAGTCGCGCCGCATCGCCTCGGAGCGCAGGCGCTCGGTGATGTCCAGCGACAGCACCAGGCGCTGGCCCTCGCCGTACTCGCGCACGATGATGGAGAGCGTGCCCGGGCCGCGGCCGTTGCCCAGCACCAGCGGCTCGGCGAAGCGCCCGGCCTGCAGATAGGCGACGAAGGCCGGCGCGCGCACGAGGTTGGTGATGCGCTGCTGCAGGTCGCGCTTGGGGTCGAGCGCGAAGTGGTCGGCCGCGGCGCGGTTGCACCACAGGATGTGCTCCTGCGCGTCCAGCATCAGCACGCCGTTGGGCGAGGCCTCGATGGCGGACAGGAACTGCTCCAGCTCCAGCCGGCCGCGTGCCACGGCGCGGTCGCGGTCGCGCATCGCGCGCTCGACGCGGTAGCCGAGCTCGCCCCACAGGCCGGAGTCGCGCGGCGCGCTGTCCTGCTGGTTGCCGCGCAGCCAGCTCAGCAGGCGGTGGCCGCGCACGGCGTCGAGCAGCAGCAGCAGGCCGACGCCGGCGACGACCCCGGCCCCCAGGCTCAGACCCTCGAAGCCGGTCGCCACGCGCAGCTCGGCACCGATGAGAAACCCGAGCAGCGCGGCCCCGAGGGCCTGCAGCAGTCGAGGCAACAACCAGGTCATGGGCTAGATGTACTCCGTTGAATTCGCGGGCCGAGCGCCGGGCCGCTCCCAAGCCGGCCCGCACCGGCGATGTGCTTGCGGCTCGATGCCGCAAGCATCGCCGCCCCCTCGGGAGGCCGGCCAAGGCGCGCCTTGGACGCGGGGCGCCATTTCAAGCCGAGAGCGCGCTGCTCTGCTGGGTCAGTCGGTAGCCGGCACCGCGGACGGTCTCGATCATGCGCGCGCACTGCACGCGCTCCAGCGCCTCGCGCAGGCGCTTGACGTGGACGTCGATGGTGCGCTCCTCGATGAAGACGTGGTCGCCCCAGACGCGATCCAGCAGCTGCGAGCGGCTGTGCACGCGCTCGGGGTGGGTCATCAGGAAGTGCAGCAGGCGGAACTCGGTAGGCCCAAGCTTGACCTCGACGCCTTCGCGGCTGACGCGGCGCGTGCCCGGGTCCAGCAGCAGCGGGCCGACCTCGACCGCGCTGTCCAGCGCCTCGGGCGCCTTGCGGCGCAGCACCGCGCGGATGCGGGCCAGCAGCTCGTTGGTCGAGAAGGGCTTGGTGACGTAGTCGTCGGCACCCGCGTCCAGGCCGGCGATCTTGTCGCCCTCCTCGGCGCGCGCCGTCAGCATGATGACGGGCAGCTCCTTCGTGCGCGCCGCGCCGCGCCACTGGCGGGCCAGGGCCACGCCGCTCTGGCCGGGCAGCATCCAGTCCAGCACGACGAGGTCGGGCAGCACGCGGTCCACTTCGTACTGGGCCGCCGTGGCGCTGCCGGCGAGGGTGACCTCGAAACCGGCGTGACGCAGATTGATGGAGATCAGCTCGGCGATCGCCGACTCGTCTTCCACCACCAGGATTCGACTCATGCTCACCTCACCATCGTTTCAACGGCTTCCGGCGTGTTGTGCCGGACGTCCTGACCCTTGACCACATAGATGACGACCTCGGCCAGGTTCTTGGCATGGTCGCCGACACGCTCGATGGCCTTCGCGACGAAGACCAGGTCGATGGAGGACGAGATCGTGCGCGGGTCTTCCATCATGTAGGTGATGAGCTTGCGCAGCAGGCCGTCGAATTCCTTGTCGATCTCGTCGTCGTGCTTGAGCACGTCCAGCGCGCGCTCGACGTCCAGGCGGGCGAAGGCGTCCAGCGCCTTGCGCAGCTGGCCGGTCGCGAGCTCGGCCTCGAAGGCCAGGTCCGACATCGGCACGCGCATGCGGCTGGAGACGCCGCTGGCCACCAGGCGCTGCACGGTGCGGGCGATGCGCGCGGCCTCGTCGCCGACGCGTTCGAGGTTGGCGATGCTCTTGCTGATCGCGATCAGCAGGCGCAGGTCGCGGGCCGTGGGCTGGCGGCGCGCGATGATGGTGGAGAGATCGCGGTCGATCTCGATTTCCATGGAGTTCACGCGGCCCTCGCGTGCCAGCACTTCGTCGGCCGACTCGGCGCTGAAGTCGCCGAGGGCCTGCACGGCCTGGGCCACCTGGGCCTCGACGAGGCCGCCCATTTCGAGCACGCGGGTCGAGATGCCGCTGAGCTCGGCGTCGAACTGGGTGGAGAGATGCTTGTCAACCATATCGTCCTCCTGCCGGGTCAGCCGAAGCGGCCGGTGATGTAGTCTTCCGTGTCCTTGCGCTTGGGCTTCATGAAGAGCTCGGCGGTGGGGCCGAACTCGATCAGGTCGCCCAGGTACATATAGGCCGTGTAGTCGGAGCAGCGCGCGGCCTGCTGCATGTTGTGGGTCACGATGGCCACGGTGTAGTCGCTCTTGAGTTCGTGGATGAGCTCCTCGATCTTGCCGGTGGAGATCGGGTCCAGCGCGGAGCAGGGCTCGTCGAGCAGCAGCACCTCGGGCTTGATCGCGATGCCGCGCGCGATGCACAGGCGCTGCTGCTGGCCGCCGGAGAGGCCGGCGCCGCTCTGGTTGAGCTTGTCCTTCACCTCGGTCCACAGGGCGGCCTTCTTCAGCGCCCACTCCACGCGCTCGTCCATCTCCACGCGCGGCAGCGTCTCGAACAGGCGCACGCCGAAGGCGATGTTGTCGTAGATCGACATCGGGAAGGGCGTGGGCTTCTGAAAGACCATGCCGACCTTGGCGCGAATCAGCGAGACGTCGTCGCGGCTGATCAGGATGTCTTCGCCGTCCAGCAGGATCTGGCCTTCGGCGCGCTGCTCGGGGTAGAGCTCAAACATGCGGTTGAGCGTGCGCAGCAGCGTGGACTTGCCGCAGCCAGACGGGCCGATGAAGGCGGTGACCTTCTGCTCGGGGATGTCGAGGTTGATGTTCTTCAGCGCGTGGAAGCTGCCGTAGTAGAAGTTCAGGTTGCGCACCGAGAGCTTGGCGCGCTCGCCCACGGGCGTTTCGATCTTGGCGTCCATGACCTGGGTTCCTTAGTGTTTGTTCTTGAAGAGCACGCGGGCAAGGATGTTCAGCAGCAGCACGCCGACGGTGATCAGGAATACGCCGGCCCAGGCCAGCTTCTGCCAGTTCTCGTAGGGGCTCATCGCGAACTTGAAGATGGTGACCGGCAGGCTGGCCATCGGCGCGCCGAGGTCGCTGGTCCAGAACTGGTTGGACAGCGCGGTGAACAGCAGCGGCGCGGTCTCGCCGGACACGCGGGCCAGCGCCAGCATGATGCCGGTGATGACGCCGGCGCGCGCGGCCTTCAGCGTGATGGACAGGATGACCTTCCACTTGGGCGTGCCCAGCGCATAGGCCGCCTCGCGCAGCGCGTTGGGCACGAGGCTGAGCATGTTCTCCGTCGTGCGGATGACGACGGGGATGACCAGCAGGGCCAGGGCCAGCGAGCCGGCCAGGCCGGAAAAGCTCTTCAGCTTCGCGACGACGAGGGCGTAGACGAACAGCCCGATGACGATGGACGGTGCGGACAGCAGGATGTCGTTGATGAAGCGCACCGAGCTGCCGA
The DNA here is from genome assembly GCF_026712205.1 of Pelomonas aquatica. Taxonomy (GTDB): domain Bacteria; phylum Pseudomonadota; class Gammaproteobacteria; order Burkholderiales; family Burkholderiaceae_C; genus Pelomonas; species Pelomonas aquatica. The sequence continues at coordinate 180,427 of NZ_JAPPUW010000008.1, read as the reverse complement.
GCCAGGTCTTCTGGCCGTACTCGGCCAGGTAGACGCCGGCCAGGATGCCGACCGGCGTGCCGATCAGCGTAGCCAAGCCGACCATGACGAAGCTGCCGAACAGCGCGTTGGCCAGGCCGCCGCCCTCGCCCTGCGGCGGCGGCGTCATCTGCGTGAAGGTGGCCCAGTTCAGGCCGCCCATGCCGAGGTAGATGGTCTCGAACAGGATCCAGACCAGCCAGAACACGCCGAAACCCATGGCCCCGAGGGACAGCGTCAGCGCGATCGCATTGACGCGCTTGCGCTTGTGGTGCATCGCCAGGCGGCGGGCGTCGATTGCGGACATGCTCATGCGCGCGCTCCTTCGCCCTTCTTCAGCCGCAGCAGCAGCAGCTTGGAGATGGACAGCACGACGAAGGTGATCAGGAAGAGGACGAGGCCGAGATACATCAGCGAGGCCTGGTGCAGGCCCTCGCCGGCCTCGGCGAACTCGTTGGCCAGCGTGGACGTGATGCTGTTGGCGGCCTCGAAGACCGACAGCGAGCTCAGCTGGTTCATGTTGCCGATGACGAAGGTGACGGCCATGGTCTCGCCCAGCGCGCGGCCCAGGCCCAGCATGACGCCGCCGACGACGCCGGTCTTGGTGAAGGGCAGCACGACCTTGGAGACGACCTCCCAGGTCGTCGCGCCCAGGCCGTAGGCGCTCTCCTTCAGCATCGGCGGCGTGACCTCGAAGACGTCGCGCATCACCGAGGCGATGAAGGGAATGATCATGATGGCCAGGATGATGCCGGCCGACAGGATGCCGATGCCCACCGGCGGGCCGGACACCAGCGAGCCCAGCACCGGCACACCGCCCAGCAGGGCCTGCAGCGGCTGCTGCACGAAGGTGGCCAGGATGGGGCCGAAGACCAGCAGGCCCCACATGCCGTAGACGATGGAGGGCACGGCCGCCAGCAGTTCGATGGCGATACCCAGCGGGCGCTTGAGCCAGCTGGGCGAGAGTTCGGTCAGGAAGATGGCGATGCCGAAGCTGACCGGCACGGCGATGACCAGCGCGATGAAGGACGAGGCCAGCGTGCCGTAGATCATCACGAGGCCGCCGAACTTCTCCTGCACCGGGTCCCAGTCGGCGCTGGTCAGGAAGCCCAGGCCGAAGGCCTTCAGCGCCGGCGTGGCGCCGACGACGAGGGAGCCGATGATGCCCACCATCACGGCCAGGGTCAGCCAGGCGGCGCCCTGGGACAGCGCGGCGAACAGCGTGTCGGCCCAGGGGGCGACGCGGCGGCGCGGGGGTTGGGGACTCATCGGCGCGGTTTGGGGCTGAGGTTCGCTTCGATCAGCGCCGGCGCTGTCGGCGGGAAGGATGGCTGCCAAGGAACCTCCGGAGGTCTGAAAGGAAAGGGCGCCGTCGATGTGCCAAAGCCCGGCAGCGCCGGGCCTGGCTCGGCGCCGAAGGCTTACTTGAAGGAAACGGCCTTGCCGGACGCGTCCTTGATCTCGCCCCACTGCTTGCGCACCAGATCCTTCACGCCGGCAGGCAGCGGCACGTAGTCGAGCTCGTCGGCCATCTTGTCGCCATTGCCGTAGGCCCATTCGAAGAACTTCAGCACGGCGGCGGCCTGGGCGGGCTTGTCCTGCGACTTGAACATCAGGATGTAGGTCGGGTTGGTGATGGGCCACGAGGCCTTGCCCGGCTGGTCGGTCGTGATCTGGTAGAAGGTCTTGTGCCAGTCGGCGCCGGCGGCCGCGGCCTTGAAGGCGTCGTCGCCGGGGTGGACCCACTGGCCTTCCTTGTTCTTCAGCTGCACGAAGGTCATCTTGTTCTGCTTCACATAGGCGTACTCGACGTAGCCGATGGAGTTGGGCAGGCGCTGCACGAAGGCGGCGACGCCCTCGTTGCCCTTGCCGGCCGTGCCGGCCAGCCACTTGACCGTCGTGCCTTCGCCGACCTTGTCCTTCCACTCGGGGCTGACCTTGGACAGGTAGTTCGTGAAGATGAAGGTGGTGCCGGAGCCGTCGGCGCGGGCCACCGGGGCGATGGCGGCATCGGGCAGCGCGATGCCGGGGTTCAGCGCGGTGATGGCCGCGTCGTTCCACTTCGTGATCTTGCCCATGTAAATCTCGGCCAGCACGGCACCGGTCAGCTTCATCTGGCCGGCGGCAACGCCCTTGATGTTGACGACGGGCACGACGCCGCCGATGACGGTCGGGAACTGCAGCAGGCCGTCCTTGGCCAGGTCTTCGTCCTTCAGCGGCATGTCGGAGGCGCCGAAGTCGACCGTCTTGGCCTTGATCTGCTTGATGCCGGCGCCAGAGCCGACGGACTGGTAGTTGATGCGGGCGCCGGAAGCCTTGTTGTAGGCGTCGGCCCACTTGGCGTAGATGGGCGCCGGGAAGGTGGCGCCGGCACCGGTCACGTCCTGGGCAAGGGCCGCCTGGGCGCCGAACAGCGCCGCCAAGGTGGAAATGAGCGCGAACGACTTGCTGACCTGAACAAAGTTCATCTGAGACACCTTCCGCTGAGCGGCTTTGACGATGCCCGGCATCCTAGGGACCGAATATGACGATTCGGTGACCATCGCCTGGGCCGGACGGCCATTGGAACGCGCTCGACGCCCTCTGTGAAGCCATCAGGCGCTGTTTTATGACAGCGTCATTTGAAGTTCACGCGACCGTCACATGACAGATTGCCGCAGACAAAGTGGTTTTGCCCCCTCGGAACGAAAAAGGCCGCTTCCATGGCGGCCTCAGCGGGGGAGTTGGCGCGGGGATCAGGCCGCGACGGCTTCCGCCAGGCGCTGGGCGCAGCGCTGCGCCAACGCGGCGTCCGAGGCCTCGACCATCACGCGCAGCAGCGGCTCGGTGCCCGAGGCGCGGATCAGCACCCGGCCGCGCCCGCCGAGTTCGGCCGTGACGGCGGTCTGCTCTTCGGCGAGACGGCTGTTGCCCTTCCAGTCCTGGCCGGCGGCCAGGCGCACGTTGATCAGCGTCTGCGGGAACAGGTCGACGCCCTGCAACTGCTCGGCAAGGCTGCGCCCGCTGCGGCAGACCGACTGCAGCACCAGCAGCGCGCTGACGATGCCGTCGCCGGTCGTGTGCTTGTCCAGCGCCAGCAGATGGCCGGAGCCCTCGCCGCCCAGCTGCCAGCCCCGCGCGGCCAGTTCCTCCAGCACATAGCGGTCGCCGACCTTGGCGCGCACGAACTCGACGTCGCGCGAGCGCAGCGCCAGCTCGACGGCCATATTGGTCATCAGCGTGCCGACGGCGCCGGGGACGCGCAGGCCCTGGTTGAGGCGATCCGCGACCATCACATAGAGCAGCTCGTCGCCGTTGTAGAGCCGGCCGCTGGCATCCACCAGCTGCAGCCGGTCGGCGTCGCCGTCCAGCGCGACGCCGTAATCCGCGCCGTGAGCCTTGACGGCCTCGACGAGGGCGGCCGGCGCGGTCGCGCCGACGCCCGCATTGATGTTGAAGCCGTCGGGCTTGCAGCCGATGGAGATGACTTCCGCCCCCAGCTCGTGGAAGACGTCGGGCGCGACGTGGTAGGCCGCGCCGTGGGCCGCATCGACGACGATCTTCATGCCCTTCAGCGTCAGGTCGGAGCCGAAGCTGTTCTTGCAGAACTCGATATAGCGGCCGCGGGCGTCCTCCAGGCGCTTGGCGCGCCCCAGGCTGGCCGAGTCCACCCACTGCGGGGCCTCGCCCAGCGCCGCTTCGACGGCCAGCTCCCAGGCATCGGGCAGCTTCTCGCCCTTGGCGGAGAAGAACTTGATGCCGTTGTCCTGGAAGGGGTTGTGCGAGGCGCTGATGACGACACCCAGGTCCTGGCGCAGCGCGCGTGTCAGATAGGCCACGCCCGGCGTCGGCAGCGGGCCGGTCAGCAGCACGTTGACGCCGGCGGACGCGAAGCCGGCCTCCAGCGCCGACTCGATCATGTAGCCGGAGATGCGCGTGTCCTTGCCGATCAGTACCGTCGGGCGCTTGGCGGTCTTGCGCAGCACGCTGCCGACGGCATGGCCCAGGCGCAGCATGAAGTCCGGCGTGATCGGGCTCTGGCCCACCGTGCCTCGAATGCCGTCGGTTCCAAAATACTTGCGGCTCATCGAGCTCTTCCTTCTATTCGGTGGCTGCAATTGTCGCCGCATCGACGGCGGCCCAGACCTTGAGGGCGTCCACCGTTGCGGCGACATCGTGCACGCGCAGCACGTTCGCGCCGGCGCCGACGGCGCGCAGCGCCGCGGCCAGGCTGGCGGGCAGGCGCTGGTCGACGGGGCGGCCCGTGATGTCGCCCAGCGTGCGCTTGCGCGACCAGCCGACCAGCAGCGGATGGCCCAGCCCGGCCAGGCGGCGCTGGCCGGCCAGCAGCTGCAGGTTGTGGCTGGCGTTCTTGGCGAAGCCATAGCCCGGGTCGAGCGCGATGCAGTCCGCCGGAATGCCGCAGGCCTGCGCGGCCTGGGCGCGCTGGGCCAGGAAGGCGGCGACCTCGGCCACCACGTCGCCGTACCAGGTCAGGTCCATCATCGACGCCGGCTCGCCGCGCATATGCATCAGGCAGACGCCCGCGCCGCTGCCGGCCATGGCCGCCAGCGCGCCGGGCATCTGCAGGGCCTGCACGTCGTTGACGATGTCGGCGCCGGCCTGCAGCGCGCGCCGCATCACCTCGGGCTTGTAGGTGTCGACCGAGACCGGCACGCCCAGCGTCACCGCCGCGTCCAGCACCTTGTCGATGCGCGCCCATTCGCAGTCGGCGTCGACGCGCGGCGCGCCGGGCCGCGTGGACTCGCCGCCGATGTCGAGGATGTCGGCCCCTTCCGCGACGAGGCGCTCGCAATGCGCGATCGCCGCACGCGTGTCGTCATGCCGGCCGCCATCCGAGAAGGAATCGGGCGTCACGTTGACGATGCCCATCACGCGCGGGCGGCTCAGGTCGATGCGGAAACGGCGGGTCTGCCAGTGCATGGTCTTGAATGGAAAACGGGCCCGGCTGGAGGCTGTCGGATCGGGAGGGGATCAGGCCGCGGCGGGAGCGCCATCGGTGCTGACCGGAGGCGTGCCGCCGGTCGGGCCGCTCGGCGTCGGCTTGTCGTCCGGCGCGCGTGGCGGGCGGCCGGCCATGATGTCCAGCACCTGGTCGCGGTCGATGGTTTCCCACTTCATCAGCGCCTCGGTCATGGTCTCGACCTTGTCGCGGTTGTCCTCGAGGATCTTCTGCGCGACGGCGTACTGCTCGTCGAGGATGCGGCGCATCTCGGCGTCGACCTTCTGCTGCGTGTTCTCGCTGATGTTGGCCGTCTTGGTCATGCTGCGGCCGAGGAAGACCTCGCCCTCGTTCTCGGCATAGACCATCGGGCCGAGCAGCTCGCTCATGCCGTAGCGCGTGACCATGTCGCGGGCGATGCGGGTCGCACGCTCGTAGTCGTTGGAGGCGCCCGTGGAGATGTCCTTCACGAACAGATCCTCGGCGATGCGGCCGCCGAACAGGATGCTGATCTCGTTGAGCATCTGCTTGAAGTAGCGGCTGTACTGGTCGCGCTCGGGCAGCTGCCAGGTCACGCCGAGAGCGCGGCCGCGCGGCATGATGGTGACCTTGTGGACCGGGTCGGTGCCCGGCAGCATCTCGGCAACGATGGCGTGGCCGGACTCGTGGTAGGCCGTGGCGCGCTTCTCGTCCTCGGTCATGACCATGCTCTTGCGCTCGGGGCCCATGTAGAGCTTGTCCTTGGCGCGCTCGAAGTCGATCATCTCGACGAGGCGGGCGTTGCGGCGGGCGGCGAACAGCGCGGCCTCGTTGACGAGGTTGGCCAGGTCCGCACCGCTCATGCCGGGCGTGCCGCGGGCCAGGATGGACGCGTTGACGTCCTGGCCGATCGGCACCTTGCGCATGTGCACGTTGAGGATCTGCTCGCGGCCGCGGATGTCGGGCAGCGTGACGTAGACCTGGCGGTCGAAACGGCCGGGGCGCAGCAGGGCCGGGTCGAGAATGTCGGGGCGGTTGGTGGCCGCGATGACGATGACGCCGAGGTTGGTGTCGAAGCCGTCCATCTCGACCAGCATCTGGTTCAGCGTCTGCTCGCGCTCGTCGTTGCCGCCGCCGAGGCCGGCACCGCGGTGGCGGCCGACCGCGTCGATCTCGTCGATGAAGATGATGCAGGGCGCGCTCTTCTTGGCCTGCTCGAACATGTCGCGCACGCGGGCCGCGCCGACGCCGACGAACATCTCGACGAAGTCGGAGCCCGAGATCGTGAAGAAGGGCACCTTGGCCTCGCCTGCGATGGACTTGGCCAGCAGCGTCTTGCCGGTGCCCGGCGGGCCAACCATCAGCACGCCGCGCGGGATGCGGCCGCCGAGCTTCTGGAACTTCTGCGGATCCTTCAGGAAGTCGACCAGTTCCTTCACCTCTTCCTTGGCCTCGTCGCAACCGGCCACGTCAGCGAAGGTGATGGTGTTGTTGTTCTCGTCCAGCATGCGGGCCTTGGATTTGCCGAAGCTGAACGCCCCGCCCTTGCCGCCGCCCTGCATCTGGCGCATGAAATAGACCCAGACGCCGATCAGCAGCAGCATGGGCGTCCAGTTGATCAGCATGCTGATCAGGAAGCTCTGCTCCTCGCGCGGCTTCACGTCGAACTTGATGCCGTTGTTGCGCAGGTCGCCGATCAGCCCGCGGTCCAGATAGGTGGCCGTCACGCGCAGCTTCTTGCCGTCGGTCGTCTCGGCCAGGATCTCGGCACCACTGGCGCCGCCTTCGGTCAGCGTGACCTGCTTGATGCGGCGCGCCTGCACCTCATCGAGGAACTCGGAATAGCCGATCTGGTTGCCCGGCGCCGTCGCACCGCCGAACTGCTTGACGACCGCGAACAGCACCAGCGCGATCACGATCCAGACGGCGAATTTCGAAAACCATTGATTGTTCACTGCGACTCCTTGGCCCTGACGACCCAGCGCGGGTTTCAGGACAGTGGGGGCGATTTTAGGCGACGCAAGGGGGCCAGCCCTGGGCTCAGCGGGGTTTCAGGCCGATACCGACCAAGAATGTCTCGGAGGAACGCTCCCGCGAGGCCTTGGGCTTGACCACCTTGACGGTCTTGAACTGCGCCCTGAACAGCAGCACCAGCTCGTTGTAGCCGCTGCCGTGGAAGACCTTGGCCACCAGCGCGCCCTCGGGCTTGAGATGCCGGCTGGCGAAGTCCACGGCCAGCTCGATGAGGTTGGAGATGCGGGCGGCATCGGTGGACGCAATGCCCGACAAGTTGGGCGCCATGTCCGACACGACGACGTCAACCGGCCGGCCGGCCAGCGCCGCCTCCAGCTGGGCGAGCACCGCGTCTTCCTGAAAATCGCCCTGGATGAACTGCACGCCCTCGATGGGCTCGAAGTCCAGCAGGTCCAGCGCGATGATGGTGCCGTTGAGCTGGCCCACGGCCGCCCCGCCCTGCCCCGCCTCCTTGGGCGCGAACCTGCGGCGCAGGTACTGGCTCCAGGCGCCGGGCGTGGCGCCCAGGTCCACCACCACCTGGCCCGGGCGGATCAGCTTGAGCTCCTCGTCGATCTCCTTGAGTTTGTAGGCCGCGCGGGACCGGTAGCCGTCCTTCTGGGCCTGCTGCACATAGGGGTCGCTGACATGGTTATTGAGCCACGCCTTGTTGAGCTTCTTGCTTTTGGTTTGAGTTTTCATGCCTACGGGATAATACGGGGATGCCTCAAATCAACCTGACCCCCACCCAGCGCCGGGAAAAGCGCGCCGATGCCCACCATCTCGACCCCGTCGTGATGGTCGGTGGCGAGGGCCTGACGCCTGCCGTCGTCAAGGAAACCGACGCCGCGCTGAACGCCCATGGCCTGATCAAGGTGCGGGTTCAGGGCGACGACCGTGAGGCGCGCGAGGCGATGTTCGTGCAGCTCTGCGACGAGTTGAACGCCGCGCCCATCCAGCACATCGGCAAGTTGCTGGTGCTGTGGCGCCCTATCCCCGAGAAGCCCAAGGCCGAACGTGAGGGCGTCATGCCCGGCCCGCGCGTCGTCAAGATCGTCAAGTTCTCCAAGAGCGGCAACGGCCGCCCGCAGATCAACAAGGTCAAGGTCATGGGCAATGAGCGCGTGACCCAGGGCGGAGAGATCAAGCGCATCAAGAAGCGCAGCAAGACCACCAGCGTCAAGAAGACCTTCGCGGACTGATCCAGGCCAGGGCCAGCACGGCCAGGCCCTTGACACCAAAGAAGCCCAGCGACACGCCGTGCAGCGCCGCGAATGACGCGATGCCGTGGCCGGCCTTCGCATCCGCCATCATGGGCTGCAGGCCGTAGTAGCCGGCGACGGTGCAGAACAGCGCCACGGCAGGCAGCAGCAGGCGAGCCGAGAACTGCTCACTGGCGCCGCCCGCCTCGACCGCATCCCGCGCGATGCGGCGCTCTATCATCATCAACACCAGGCCCAGCGCGAGGCTGACCTGCGCCTCGACCGCGAACACGCGCGCGACAAAGGCACCTGCCTGAACCCGCTCCAGCACCGCGAAGGCGCTCGGCGCCGCAGCGAAGGCCACACACAGCAAAAAGCCGCCCCAAAGGGCGGCCAGCAGGGCTTGGAGCCGAGCGAGCATCACTCGTAACGCACTTCAACGATCTCGTAGCGGCGCACGCCGCCCGGGGCTTGCACCTCGGCCACGTCGCCGGCTTCCTTGCCGATCAGCGCGCGGGCGATGGGCGAGCTGACGGAGATGCGGCCCAGCTTGATGTCGGCCTCGTCGTCGCCGGTGATCTGGTAGGTCACGGCCTTGCCGCTGTCCTCGTCCTCGAGGTCCACCGTCGCGCCGAAGACCACGCGGCCGCCGGCGTCCAGCGACGCGGGGTCGATGATCTGCGCCGCCGCCAGCTTGCCTTCGATCTCGAGGATGCGGCCTTCGATGAAGCCCTGCTTGTCCTTGGCCGCGTCGTACTCGGCGTTTTCGCTCAGGTCGCCCTGGGCGCGCGCCTCGGCGATCGCCTGGACGACGGCGTGACGCTCGACGGTCTTGAGGCGGTGCAGCTCGGCCTTCAGCGACTCGGCGCCGCGCTTGGTCAGGGGAATGGTCGTCATGTCAAAACTCGATGGCAAAAAGAGTTCCGCCGCTGCGGCCTGTTCATCAGGCTGCGGCGGCGGAATCGATGGTCGGCATTTTAAGGCAGCCGGGGCGTCGATCATGACAACGAGCTGATCGCAGAAACCCTGACTTACCAAGCGACTGCCGTGGAACCGGCTTTGCCGGGCCACTGGCAGTGCCCCCTTGAGGGGGGCGGCGCAGCCGGTACGGGGTGGGCCGTTACACCAGCTCGGCGTGCAGTTCCTGCAGGGATTGCACGAGCAGGCCGTCCTGGTGCTTCATGCCTTCGACGGCGGCTTCGCAGCCGGCCATCGTCGTGTAGTAGGTCACGCGGTTGGCCAGGGCCGCCTGGCGAATGTAGCGGCTGTCGGCGATGGCTGTGCGGGTCTCGTCCACCGTCGTGAAGACGAGCTGGATGTCGCCGCCCTTGAGCGCATCGACGATGTGCGGGCGGCCGTCCTTGATCTTGTTGATCAGCTTGACCGGCACGCCGGCCTCGCCGATGGCGGCGGCCGTGCCCCTGGTCGCGACGATGCCGAAGCCCAGCGCATGCAGGTCCTTGGCGATGGCGACCGCGCGGTCCTTGTCGTTGTTCTTGACCGTGATTAGCACATTGCCCTGGCGCGGCAGGCGCGAGCCGGCGCCGATCTGGCTCTTCAGCATCGCTTCGCCGAAGGTCTTCGCCGCGCCCATCACCTCGCCGGTCGAACGCATCTCGGGGCTGAGGATGGGGTCCACGCCCGGGAACTTGTTGAACGGGAAGACGGCTTCCTTGACGCTGTAATAGGGCGGCACGACCTCGCGCGGCACGCGGCCGTTGCGGTCACGCTGGTCCTTGAGCTTCACGCCGGCCATGCAGCGGGCGGCGATCTTGGCGAGCTGCTGGCCGGTGGCCTTGGAGACGTAAGGCACCGTGCGCGAGGCGCGCGGGTTCACCTCCAGCACATAGATCGTGCAGTGCGCCAGACCCTGGGTCACATCGCCCTGGATGGCGAACTGCACATTCATCAGGCCGACGACCTTCAGCGCCTTGGCCATCGCGGCCGTCTGGCGGCGCAGTTCGTCCTGCACGTCGGCGGCCAGCGTGTAGGGCGGCAGCGAGCAGGCCGAGTCGCCGGAGTGGATGCCGGCCGCCTCGATGTGCTCCATGATGCCGCCGATCATCGTGTCGACGCCGTCACTGATGCAGTCCACGTCGACCTCGACGGCATCCTGCAGGAAGTGGTCCAGCAGCACGGGCGACTTCTCGGACACGCGCACGGCCTCGCGCATATAGCGCTCGAGATCCTTGTCGCCGTGCACGATCTCCATCGCGCGGCCACCCAGCACATAGCTCGGGCGAACGACCAGCGGGTAGCCGATCTCGTTGGCCAGCGTGACGGCCTGCTCCTCGGTGCGCGCCGTGCGGTTGGGCGGCTGCTTCAGGCCCAGCTCGTGCAACAGCTTCTGGAAGCGCTCGCGGTCCTCGGCGATGTCGATGCTGTCGGGCGTCGTGCCGATGATGGGCACGCCGGCGCGCTCCAGGTCGAGCGCGAGCTTGAGCGGCGTCTGGCCGCCGTACTGCACGATGACGCCGGCCGGCTTTTCCTTGTCGACGATCTCGAGCACGTCTTCCAGCGTGACGGGCTCGAAATAGAGGCGGTCGCTGGTGTCGTAGTCGGTCGAGACGGTCTCGGGGTTGCAGTTGACCATCAGCGTTTCAAACCCGTCCTCGCGCATCGCGAGGGCGGCATGCACGCAGCAGTAGTCGAACTCGATGCCCTGGCCGATGCGGTTCGGGCCGCCGCCCAGCACCATGATCTTCTTCTTGTCCGTCGGCGCGGCCTCGCACTCGGCGCCCTCGCCTTCGTAGGTCGAGTACATGTACGCGGTCTGCGTCGAGAACTCGGCCGCGCAGGTGTCCACGCGCTTGTAGACCGGGCGCACGTTCAGCGCATGGCGGCGCTCGCGCACGGCGTGCTGGTGGGTGCCCAGCAGCTTGGCCAGGCGCTTGTCCGAGAAGCCCTTGGTCTTCAGCAGGCGCAGCTCGGCCTCGGTGATCGATTCAATCGCGCGGCCCTTCAGGTCGGCTTCGATCTGGATCAACTGCTCGATCTGCGCGAGGAACCACGGGTCCACGGCGGTCTCGTCATGGATCTCGTCCAGCGTCATGCCGATGCGGAAGGCGTCGGCCAGGAACAGGATGCGCTCCGGGCCGGCCTCGCCGATCTCCTGCACGATCTCCTCGCGGTCGGTCGAGCGCTCGGTCAGGCCGTCGATACCGGTCTCCAGGCCGCGCAGCGCCTTCTGGAAGCTCTCCTGGAAGGTGCGGCCCATGGCCATCACCTCGCCGACGGACTTCATCTGCGTCGTCAGGCGCGAGTCGGCCATCGGGAACTTTTCGAAGGCGAAGCGCGGGATCTTGGTGACGACGTAGTCGATGCTGGGCTCGAAGCTCGCCGGCGTGGCGCCGCCGGTGATGTCGTTCTTCAGCTCGTCCAGCGTGTAGCCGACGGCCAGCTTGGCCGCGACCTTGGCGATGGGAAAGCCCGTGGCCTTGGACGCCAGCGCGGACGAGCGCGACACGCGCGGGTTCATCTCGATGACGATCATGCGGCCGTTGGCCGGGTTGATCGAGAACTGCACGTTGGAGCCGCCGGTGTCCACGCCGATCTCGCGCAGCACCGCGAGCGACGCGTTGCGCAGCAGCTGGTATTCCTTGTCCGACAGCGTCTGGCTCGGTGCCACGGTGATGGAGTCACCCGTATGGATGCCCATCGGGTCAAGGTTCTCGATGGAGCAGACGATGATGCAGTTGTCCGCCTTGTCGCGGACGACTTCCATCTCGTATTCCTTCCAGCCGATCAGGCTCTCTTCGATGAGCAGCTCGTTGGTGGGCGAGAGGTCGAGGCCGCGCTTGCAGATGGTCTCGAACTCTTCCGGGTTGTAGGCGATGCCGCCGCCGGTGCCGCCGAGCGTGAAGCTGGGGCGGATGACCATCGGGAAGCCGGCGCCGCCGATCTCGGCGTGGATGCGCTTCTGCACGGTCCAGGCCTCTTCCAGCGTGTGCGCGATGCCGGACTTGGCCGAGTCCAGGCCGATCTTGGTCATCGCGTCCTTGAACTTCAGGCGGTCCTCGGCCTTCTCGATGGCGACCTCGTTGGCGCCGATCATCTCGACGCCGTACCTGGCCAGCACGCCATGCTTGTGCAGGTCCAGCGCGCAGTTCAGCGCGGTCTGGCCGCCCATGGTCGGCAGCACCGCGTCCGGGCGCTCCTTGGCGATGATCTTCTCCACCACCTGCCAGGTGATGGGCTCGATGTAGGTGACGTCCGCCGTGTCCGGGTCCGTCATGATGGTCGCCGGGTTGCTGTTGACCAGGACGACCTTGTAGCCCTCCTCGCGCAGCGCCTTGCAGGCCTGGGCGCCGGAGTAGTCGAACTCGCAGGCCTGACCGATGATGATCGGGCCGGCGCCGATGATGAGGATGCTCTTGAGGTCTGTACGTTTTGGCATGGCTTGCGAGTCTGCTTAGAGCGTGGCCGTGGCCAGCTTGGCCCCGAACCCAACGAAAAGTGCACCGACGCTGGCGTTGGCCGCGCCAGACAGTCGACGCCGCGCACGGAAGGCCGCCGCGAGGCGGGCACCGGCAAAGATCAGCGTCGAGAGGTAGAGGAAGCTAAAGCCCTGGATGATGGAACCCAGGATCAGGAAGGTCAGCGCCGGACGCGGATAGGCCGGGTCGACGAACTGGATGAAGAAGGACAACAGGAAGGCGATGGCCTTGGGGTTCAGCAGGCTGACGACCAGGGCCTTGCGGAAGGGCTGGTTCGCATCCACGGCGCGGGGCGCTTCGGACTTGACATCGCCGCGCCAGGCGCCCAGCGCACCGCGCAGCAGCTGGATGCCGATCCAACCGAGGTAGACCGCGCCCACCATCTTCACGACGAAGAAGATCTGCGGGCTGGCCATCAGCAGCGACGCACCACCGGCGGCCGCCGCCGTCATCAGCACCGTGTCGCCGACGAACACGCCGCAGGCCGCCGTGTAGCCGGCGCGCACGCCACGCTGCGCCGCGACGGACAGCACGTACAGCGAATTGGGGCCGGGCAGCAGGATGATGAAGATGGCTGCCGCGACGAAGGTGCCGAGGTCGGTGATGCCGAACATGAGTGCCTCCTTCAGGCCTTGCTCATCATCGAAACGAAACGGTCGAACAGATAGGCGATGTCGTGCGGGCCGGGGCTGGCTTCCGGGTGGCCCTGGAAGCTGAAGGCCGGCTTGTCGGTGCGGGCGATGCCCTGCAGCGTGCCGTCGAACAGGCTCACATGGGTCGCGCGCAGATGGGCGGGCAGCGTGTCGGGGTCGACCGCGAAGCCGTGGTTCTGGCTGGTGATGCCGACGCGGCCGCTGTCCAGGTCCTTGACCGGATGGTTGGCACCGTGGTGGCCGAACTTCATCTTGAAGGTCTTCGCTCCGCTAGCCAGCGCCAGGATCTGGTGGCCCAGGCAGATGCCGAACACGGGAATGCCGGACTCGATCAGTTGGGCCGTGGCCTTGATCGCGTAGTCGCAGGGTTCCGGGTCGCCAGGGCCGTTGGACAGGAAGACGCCGTCCGGCTCCAGGTCGAACACGGCGCTGGCGGGCGTCTGCGCGGGCACGATGGTGACCTTGCAGCCACGCGAGGCCAGCATGCGCAGGATGTTGCTCTTCACGCCGAAGTCGTAGGCGACGACGTGGAACTTAGGCGCCGCCTGCGTGCCGAAGCCGCTGCCCAGCTTCCATTCGGTCTCGGTCCAGACCTCACGCTCGCTGCGGCTGACGACCTTGGCCAGGTCCAGGCCAGCCATGGACGGCGCGGCCTTGGCGGCGGCAAGCGCAGCATCGATGTGGGCCTGCGTCAGCGCCTCGCCCGCGGGCAGCGCCAGGATGCAGCCGTTCTGCGCGCCGTGGGTGCGCAGCACGCGCGTCAGGCGGCGCGTGTCCAGGCCGGCGATGGCCACCGTGCCCTGCTCGCGCAGATAGGCGTCCAGCGTCCTGCCGGAACGGAAGTTGGATGCACGGATCGGCAGATCCTTGATGACGAGGCCGGCCGCGAAGACCTTGGACGATTCGACGTCTTCCTCGCTGATGCCGTAGCTGCCGATGTGCGGATAGGTCAGCGTGACGATCTGGCGGCAGTAGCTCGGGTCGGTCAGGATTTCCTGGTAGCCGGTCAGCGCGGTGTTGAACACCACTTCGCCGACCGTCTGGCCCGTTGCGCCGATGGACTGGCCTCGGAACACCGTCCCATCCGCCAGAGCCAGGATTGCTTGAGGGGGATGGAGCAGGTCGGTCAGCACAGGGGTCTCCGCAAATGGCGCGCGTGGCAGGCGTCAACCCCGTCCGAGGACGGATCAGCTCAAGAAACTGAGGGGTTTGCGCCGGATAGCGACAGGGGTCGAGATGGGTTCAGGTAAACCCATCGAGTATAGCCGACTGGGGTTAGTACGGAGACTTCGTGACCGCTTCGTGACGCGTCAAAGTGCCGCGATGCCGGCGCGACCGATCTCCACGTCCTCGCTGGACTTGACACCGCTGACGCCGATGGCGCCCACGCACTGGCCGTCGACGAGGATGGGCACGCCGCCTTCCAGCAGCCCCTGCAGGCCGGGCGCGCTGAGGAAGGACACGCGGCCCTGGTTGATCATGTCCTCGTAGCTCTTGCTCTCGCGGCGGCCGAGCGCGGCCGTGTGCGCCTTGGCCGGCGCGATCTGGGCCGAGATGGGCGCGGCGCCGTCCAGGCGCTGCAGCCACAGCAGATGGCCGCCGGCGTCGACGATGGCGATGCTGACGGCCCAGCCCTGCTGGCGCGCATGCGCCTCGGCGGCAGCGGCGATGCGTTTGACGTCTTCGAGTTCGAGTTGGGCTTGCTGTTTCATGGTCTTGATTTGAGGGATCCAGACCCCAATGTAGCCGCCTGGCGCCGGCCTAGAATCGGCCCGGTTTCCCATTCGTCCTTCGGAGGATCGTCATGAACGACAGCCTGCAAACCCCATACGGCTACGCCAACGTGGGCCTTGCTGCCGACCGTCAGCGCGTGCTGCGCAACACCTACTGGCTGCTGGCCCTGTCCCTCGTCCCCACGGTGCTGGGCGCCTGGATCGGCGTCGCCACCGGCCTGTTCCGCACGATGAGCCCGGGCCTGAGCGCCCTGGTCTTCTTCGTCGGAGCCTTCGGCCTGATGTTCGTCATCGAGCGCACCAAGGAGAGCGCCGCCGGCGTCGCCGCCCTGCTCGGCTTCACCTTCTTCATGGGCCTGATGCTGTCGCGCCTGATCGGCTTCGTGCTGGGCTTCAAGAACGGCACGTCGCTGGTCATGACGGCCTTCGGCGGCACGGCGGCGGTCTTCTTCACGATGGCCAGCCTGGCCACCGTCATCAAGCGCGACCTGTCCTCGATGGGCAAATTCCTCGTCGTCGGCGCCGTGATCCTGATGGTCGCGGGCATTGCCAACATCTTCCTGCAGTCGTCCACACTGATGCTGACGATGCTGGTGATGTCCCTGGCCATCTTCTCGGCCTTCATGCTCTACGACATCAAGCGCGTCGTCGACGGCGGCGAGACCAACTACATCAGCGCCACGCTGGCCATCTATCTGGATGTCTACAACGTGTTCCAGAGCCTGCTGTCGTTGCTCGGGATTTTTGGCGGCGATCGCGAATAAGCCCGATATGGCCGGCAAGACAGAGCGCCCCGAGGGGCTGGGGATTCGATTGACGTGTTGACGCCCTTGGCCCTGGCGCCTGATTCGCTCTCTGAGAACTTTGGTTCCAGAGGGCGTTTTCCTTCTGGAGATTTTTCCAGCAGCCTTCCCAGGCCGTGTCTTGCTTTTTAGGCTCCAGACAACACGCGCATGTTGCCTTCAGTAGAAGACGCCCTGACCCCAGACGAACAGCTTACGGACTTCAAGCGGGCCCGCATGTCCGTTGCGAACGGGCACTGAGAGGTCGTAGAGCCCGCGCCCGGGACGGCTGGCCAAGCAGCCGACCTCAAATCCGTCATCAAGGCGCTTGATGCGAAGGCCCGCAGGTGGCCAAGTCGCATCATCGGTCGGCTCCCTCTTGCCGGCGTCCTGAACCACTGCGACCAAGCGGTCTGCGCTCAGAATAAGTTCGGCGTCACGGTCATAGCAGCCGTGGCCCCAGGACCACTTCTGAGGCAGCACGGCTGCAAAAAACAAGGCATTCACCAGCCCAGAGGTGGAGTGCTCAAACTGCAAGCGCTGGTACAGCGGCACCCCACCAGATGCTTCCACGGCTACCGCGTCGCAATAGCCATCCCGAGGCGTGCCTTGGTAAGCGATATAAGGGTTCACGGTCGAGGGTAGAGCCACCCCTGCCAACTTGGTCAGCAGCGAGGGAAGTTGCGCTGCGGCTGCCTGCGACTTGTCCGGGCCGGACGGCACGGCACCAACTATCGACGCCTTGAACTCGTTCCATAAGCTCATGACCTTGTCCTGGCCTACAGCACCGCTCAGCTGGACCTGGTCAACGGACTCAATAAGTGATTCCGGCTGAACGCGCTGTGCCACGAGAGCCTCGGCACGCTGACGTTTCTCAATCTGCGCAGCTTGCCTGGCAGCCTCTTGCTCCGCCTTCAACACCGCAGCACGGGCGCGTTCTGCATCGGCGGCTTCCAACGCGCGAGCGTTTTCCTGCCGTGCAATGACAGCAGCTTCCACTCGAGCATCCCGAATCTTCAGCGTAAGCATCATTTGATGCTTGTAGACCAGTGCGTGTCGCTCCACGAGAGGCTTTGACGTGTCCCGAGATTGCTCCAGGATGCGCTCCAACTCAGCGTCGGTCGGTGTTGGCCCTCGGCTCAGGTTCTCTTCAAGCCAAGCAACGGTTCCCGACAAAACCGCATAGTCCTTGCATAGACGCGGCAGCTTTTCTAAGTGTTCTGCCAGGGGTAGCGTGGCGAGTGCGCCCAAGATGGAAATGGTCAGGCGTGCGTCTCCCCAGGCCGGCATGAACAGCTTCAAGACGCCATGGAGCCCAAGGGCCACGACGGCGACCCATCCAACGGCCCCAATCCCCAGATACACCTTGCTTTGCCAGGACTGCCAATTGCGTTCGCCCGCGAAGGTCTCGGGGTTCCGGCTGCGCAGCGCCTTCGCCAAAAAATGCCCGGTGACAGCTACTCCTGCAGCCAGTACCAGCCCAAACAAAGTCCCGAGTGTTTCGCCCATCCCTAACTCCCTACGCTATCGGCCGAATCCTTGTTTAGACGCCTTTGACCGGCGCCAGTGCCTGACGCGATATGGCATCGCGTCAGGCCTTCGAAGGGAAGCGGCCGGGGTTATCGAACTTTCACCCACTGCTTGCCAAGCTTCGCCATTGCGGCTTCCGTAGCCGCCAGTTCCTTGGCCCGCTGTTCAGGAAACATATGGCCATCTCGTCGAGCATGCGATTGCGCAACTCGCGCCCCGCCGCGTCGATAGGCTCGACAGGCAGCGTCCGACGGGTCGAAGTGGGTTGGAAGTTCACCGCGGATACCTTACTGCTCGGCATCAACACATTAATCAAATCCCTAGCCCCGAGGGGCCCTTTTTCATACAAGGTCAAAGACCGCAACGCTCTCGACGTGGGCCGTGTGCGGGAACATGTTGACCGCGCTGGCCGCCGTGCAGCGATAGCCGGCCACGTTGACGAGCAGGCCCGCGTCGCGAGCCAGCGTCGCCGGGTTGCAGCTGACGTAGACGATGCGCTTGGGCGGCGTCCAGCCCGGCGCCAGCGACGGCTCCTGGGCGATGTCGGCCACGGCCTTGGCCAGGGCGAACGCGCCTTCGCGCGGCGGGTCGATCAGCCAGCGGTCGGCAATGCCATCGGCCGCCAACAGCGCGGGCGTCATCTCGAACAGGTTGCGCGCGACGAAGCCCGTCTTGTGCGCCAGCCCGTTGGCCGCCGCGTTCTCGCGCGAGCGCTGCACCAGCGTCTCGCTGCCCTCGATGCCCAGCACCTCGCGCGCCTGCGTCGCCAGCGGCAGCGTGAAATTGCCCAGGCCGCAGAACCAGTCGATGACGCGGTCGCCGCGCTGCACGGCCAGCAGGCGCAGCGCGCGGCCCACCAGCGCCGCGTTGATGTGCGGGTTCACCTGCGTGAAGTCGGTCGGCTTGAAGGGCATGGTCACGCCGAACTCGGGCAGGCGGTAGGCCAACTGCGGGCCGCCCTCGTCCAGCAGGCGCACCGTGTCCGGCCCCTTGGGCTGCAGCCACCACTGCACACCATGCCTGGCGGCGAACTCGCGCAGCATCGCGACGTCGCCATCCGGCAACGGGTTCAGGTGGCGCAGCACCAGCGCGATGACCTCGTCGCCCATGGCCAGCTCGATCTGCGGCAGGCGGTCGCGCTCGGCCATGCCGGCGATCAGCTCGCGCAGCGGCATCAGCAGGTCGCTGACGACCTTGGGCACGACCTTGCAGACCTGCATGTCGGCCACGTAGCGGCTCTTGCGCTCGTGGAAGCCGATCAGCACGACGCCCTTCTTGGCCACATAGCGCACCGAGAAGCGAGCGCGATAGCGGTAGCCCCAGGTCGGCCCCTCGATGGGCCGCAGCAGCACCTCGGGCCTGACCTTGCCCAGATGCCAGAGCTGGTC
Source organism: Pelomonas aquatica (assembly GCF_026712205.1). GTDB lineage: Bacteria > Pseudomonadota > Gammaproteobacteria > Burkholderiales > Burkholderiaceae_C > Pelomonas > Pelomonas aquatica. The sequence goes on along the minus strand of NZ_JAPPUW010000008.1, from coordinate 161,751 downwards.
CTCGACGACCCGCTGCTTGACCGCCACCTGGGCCCCGGCATGCAGATGCTGCATCTTGCAGCCGCCGCAGGCGCCGGCATGCAGGCCGAAATGCGGGCAGCCCGGCGCGACGCGCAGCGGGCTTTCCTTGCGGACCTCGATGAGCTGGCCCTGCTCCCAGTTGTTCTTGCGGCGCGAGATCTGCGCCTTCACCACTTCGCCGGGCAAGGCGCCGTCGATGAAGACCACCTTGCCCTCGGCGTTGTGCGCCACGCCCTGCGCCTCAAGTTCGATGCTTTCGACCTTGAGCCAATCCGTCATCTGATTCATGGAGCCGGATTATCCCGACACCGCTTTCCAGCCTCAGAAGATCGAGTCCCGGTCCACCCCGTGGCGCATCATGTTGCGCTTCAGCTTGGCCAGCGCCTCGATCTGGATCTGGCGGATGCGCTCGCGCGTGAGCTTGAGGCGGATGGCCAGCACGTCCAGCGTCTCGGGCTCGCGGTCGGACAGGCCATAGCGCCCCGACAGCACCTCTCGCTCGCGATCGTTCAGACTGGCGAGGCCGTGCCGCAGCAGCTCCTCGACCTCATGCGACAGGCGCAGGCCCATCGGGTCGATGGCCTGGTCGTCGGCGACCAGGTCGAGCATGGATTCGCCGCCCTCGCCGCTGCGGTCCACCGGCGAATCGAGGGAACTCGGCAGCTCGGCATAGGCCAGCAGCTCGGCCACCTCGTCGACCGGCCGGCCCAGGGCCTGGGCCACGTCCTCGGCGCGCACGCGACTCTCGGCGCCCTGGGCGCTCTGCAGCGCCTCCAGCGCGCGGCGGGCCTTCAGCACCTGGTTGAGCTCGCGCACGATATGCACCGGCAGCCGCACGAGGCGGGCCTGGTGCATCAACGCACGCTCGATGCTCTGGCGTATCCACCAGCTCGAATAGGTCGAGAAGCGGAAGCCCCGCTCGGGCTCGAACTTGCTGATCGCGTGCATCAGGCCGAGGTTGCCCTCCTCGATGAGGTCGCTCATCGGCAGGCCGCGGCCGAGGTAGTTCTTCGCGATGCTGACGACGAGCCTCAGGTTGTGCTCGATCATGGCCTGGCGAGCATGGAAGTCGCCGGCACGCGCGGCCTGGGCGGTGTCGAACTCCTGCTGGGGCGTCAGCAGCGGCGTGCGCCGGATGTCGCGCAGATAGGCCTGCAAGGCATTGCCGACCTCGACGTCGTCGCCGGCACCGCGCAGCACCTGGGCATCGTCCTCGGGCGATTCGGCCGGGCCGCTGCCCGCATCGGCAGCGCCGTTCAGCGCCGACAGCACGACGCCGGGCTCGGCGCCGTCATGATGACCGTTGAGTTTGGGCGCAGCGCGTTTCATGGCGTGTTCGCTGGCCCGGTGCGGAGGGTGTGCTGACCGCCCGCTCAGCGCGGCGGCAGCAGCCTGGCCGGATCGACCGGCTTGCCGAGCTTGCGCACTTCGAAGTGCAGCTTGACGGTGTCGCTCTCGGTGGAACCCATCTCGGCAATCCTCTGACCCTTGCGTACGACTTGGTCCTGCTCGACCAGCATTGCCCGGTTGTGGGCATACGCCGTCAGGTAGGTGTTGTTGTGCTTGATGATGACCAAGTTGCCGTAGCCGCGCAAGCCCGAACCGGCGTAAACCACGCGGCCGTCGGCCACGGCCAGCACCGGGTCGCCCGGCTTGCCGGAGAAGTCCAGCCCCTTGTTGCGCTGCTCGTCGAAGCCGGCGCTGACCGGCTGCGCGACCGGCCAGCCCCAGGCGAGGCCGTCCTCTTCCGCGGCCGGTGCCGCAGGCGCCGCGGAAGCCGCGGCCGGAGGCACGCTGGCCACGGCCACCGGCGGCTTGGCATCCAGCGGGCGGGCCTCGACCTTGGGCGCCGAGGCGATGGGCCTGGCCGTCACGGCGGCGGCGTCGACGCCGGGCGGCACGACGCGCAGCACCTGGCCGACCTCGATGCGGTTCGGGTTCTCGAGGCTGTTCCACTTGGCCACGTCGCGCCAGCTCTGGCCGTTGTCCAGCGCGATGCGGATCAGCGCGTCGCCGGGCTTGACGGTGTAGTAGCCGGGCTTGCCGGCGTTTTCGGCGCCCGGCGGCAGCTTGGCCTCGGGCGCCGAGGCCGCGGAGGACGCCGCCTCGGCGGCCGGCCTGGGCTGCTGCGGGTTGCGGTCCTCGACGGGCGCGCGGTGCAGCGACGTGCCGCAGGCGCTGAGCAGCAGCGAGGTGGAGAGGGCGAGAAGGAAACGCAGGCTTGAGGGCATCGTGTGGCTACGGCACGTTGGAGGCCGACCCGATTGTGTGGCGCGATACGCCGACGGCCCCGTCAGACAACGCCGGATTTTAGGGGGACGAAGAGCACGGCCTCGTGCTCGCTGCGGACCCAGCGGCTGACGCCGGCCTCGACGACGTGATCGAGCACGACCAGCACCTGGCCGCGGCCGCCCGCCGCCGTCGGCGCGACGAGGCGCCCGCCCGGTGCCAACTGGTCCATCCAGGCCCGCGGGATGTCCTCGCCGCCGGCCGCCGCGACGATGCTGTCGAAGGGGCCGCTGGCCGAGTGGCCGATGCGCCCGTCGCCCCAGACCAGGCGCGGCACCGGATGCGATCTGGGCAGCGCGATGCGCTGCAGATTGGCCTTGGCCTTGTCGTGCAGGCCCTGCAGGCGCTCGATGGACGTGACCTGGCGGGCCAGCAGCGCGATGACCGCAGCCTGGTAGCCGCAGCCGGTGCCGATCTCCAGCACGCGGCCGAGCGAGCCGCGCTGCCGGGCGCCCGCACCGGCAAACAGCAGGCCCAGCATGTGGCCGACGACGGAGGGCTTGGAGATGGTCTGGCCGTGGCCGATGGGCAGGGCCGTGTCTTCATAGGCCTGGGCCGCGAGCGCGCTGTCGACGAACTCGTGGCGCGGCACGGCGGCCATCGCGGCCAGCACGCGCTCGTCGAACCTGCCCTCGGCACGCAGCCGGCTGACCATGCGCTCGCGCACGGCGCCGCTGTCCAGGCCCGTACCGCTGGGTCGGGCCAGCCGCGCCGCGTCGGCCGTGGCCTGGCGCAGATGGCGCTGCGGCATCAGCAGCTCGCGCTGCGGCGTGGCGGCCGACCTCAGGCTGGCCGGAAAGCGCTTGGGTGTGGACATTCAGAGGCCCAGGCGCTGCGCCCAGGAGCCCAGGGACGCATGCTCGGTCAGGTCCACCTGCAGCGGCGTGATCGAGACCTGGCCGTTGGCCGTCGCGTGGAAGTCCGTGCCCGCGCCGGCATCCCTGGCGTCGCCGGCCGGGCCGATCCAGTAGATGATCTCGCCGCGCGGGCTGACCTGCTCGATGATGGCTTCGGCGGAGTGGCGACGGCCCAGCCGCGTGATCTTGCGCGGCAGCTTGTCGGCATCGGCCCGGTTGGGGATGTTGACGTTCAGCAGAAAGCCCTGGCCCAGGCCACCGGCAATGACCTGCTCGACGACGCTGCGCGCCGTGCGGGCCGCCGCCTCCAGCTCGCCCCAGCCCTTCTCGGCCTGCGAGAAGGCGATGGACGGGATGCCGAACAGATAGCCCTCGGTGGCCGCGGCGACGGTGCCGGAGTAGAGCGTGTCGTCGCCCATGTTGGCGCCGTTGTTGATGCCCGAGAGCACCAGGTCGGGCCGGTAGCCCAGCAGGCCGCTCAGCGCGAGGTGAACGCCGTCGGACGGCGTGCCGCTGACGTAGCGGAAGCCGTTGGCGGCGCGATGGACATTGAGCGGGCGGTTCAGCGTCAGCGAGTTGGACGTGCCGCTGGCGTTCTGCTCGGGGGCGATGACGTCGATCTCGCCCAGGCCTTCACAGGCTTTCACGAGAGCCGCCAGGCCCGGCGCGAGGTAGCCGTCGTCGTTGGAAATCAGGATGCGCATGGCGGCCAATTGTAGGGAGGGCGTCACCTGCGGGACCGGGTGTAAGCCCCTTGATTCCTATCATGCGCGGTCCACGCAAACAGGAGATGACGATGAAGGCTTGGCTCTGCGAAAACCCGGTGGGCGTCGAGGCGCTGCAATGGCGCCAACTGCCGGCGCCGGCCCTGCCCGCCGGCCAGCTGCGCGTGGCCATTCGCGCCGCGAGCCTGAACTTCCCCGACCTGCTCATCGTGCAGAACAAGTACCAGATGAAGCCGCCCCTGCCCTTCGTGCCGGGCACGGAGTTCTCGGGCGTCGTCACGGAGGTGGGCGAAGGCGTCAAGGGCTTTGCGGTTGGTCAGCGCGTCGCGGCCTTCGGCGGCCTGGGCGGCTTCGCGACCGAGGTCTGCATCCCGGCCCAGCTGGCCATGCCCCTGCCCGAGGGCTTCGCCTACGAAGACGCCGCCGCCTTCATCTGCACCTATGCCACCAGCCACCACGCGCTGATGGACCGCGCGGCGCTGCAGGCCGGCGAGACCGTGCTCATCCTCGGCGCGGCCGGCGGCGTCGGCACGGCGGCCATCCAGATCGCCAAGGCCGCCGGCGCGCGCGTCATCGCCGCCGCCGGCAGCGACGCCAAATGCCAGGCCTGCCAGGCCCTGGGCGCCGACGCGACCATCAACTACGCGACCCAGAACCTGCGCGACGAGCTGAAAGCCCTGACCGAGGGCAAGGGCCCCGACGTCATCTACGACCCGGTTGGCGGCGATCTGGCCGAGGCCGCCTTCCGCTCCATCGCCTGGCGCGGCCGCTACCTCGTCGTCGGCTTCGCCCAGGGCGCCATCCCGGCGCTGCCGCTGAACCTGGCCCTGCTCAAGGGCGCGTCCCTGGTCGGCGTGTTCTGGGGTGAGTTCGCGAAGCGCGAACCCGGCCGCAACGCCAGCATGCTGGGCGAACTGGCCGCCTGGTATGCCGCCGGCAAGATCAAGCCCGTGCTGGACCGCGTGCTGCCGATGGAGGAACTGCCCGCGGCCTTCGCCCGCATGGCAGCCCGCGAGGTCATCGGCAAGTTGGTTCTTACCAATCCGTGAAGCCTGAAACGGGGGCGCGCCCCCCCGCGGTCGCGCGGCGTTTGCGCAGGGCTGGTGCGCTACATTCGGCGGTCGAATCGACAGCCGCCGTACCCGCGCCATGACCGTCAAAGTCCTCATCATCGAAGACAACCCTGTCGCCCGCAGCTTCCTGTGCCGCGTGGTGCGAGAGAGCTTCAGCGATGCGATGGAGATCACCGAGGTCGGCGATCTCGAGAACGCGCGCCGCCAGGTGGCCAAGACCGGCGGCAGCGCGCCCGACGGCGGCTTCAAGCTCGTCCTCGTCGACCTGGAGCTGCCGGACGGCAACGGCATGGAGTTCCTGACCGAACTCGCCGGCTCCACGGCCATCAAGATCGTCACGACGCTCTACTCCGACGACGACCACCTCTTCCCGGCGCTGCAGTGCGGCGCCGACGGCTATCTGCTGAAGGAAGACCGCTTCGAGGTGCTGGTGGAGGAATTGCAGCGCATCGTGCGCGGCCAGCCGCCGCTGTCGCCGGCCATCGCGCGCCGCCTGCTGTCGCACTTCCGGCCCGCGTCCGGCGACAGCGGCTCCATGCCGCTGAACTCCGGCTTCGGCTCGCTGTCGTCCTCGCAGGCGCCCTTCAGCAGCAGCCGCAGCGTCGCACTGGACCCGCCGCCCGAATGGGAGCGCCTGACGCCGCGCGAGAGCGAAGTGCTGACCTATCTGAGCAAGGGCTTCACGATCAAGGAGATCGCGAACCTGATGGGCATCAAGTGGTTCACCGTCAACGACCACATCAAGAGCATCTACAAGAAGCTCAACGTGTCCAGCCGCGCCGAGGCGGCCGTGCTGGCGTCAAAGCAGGGCCTGGTCTAACCAGCGTTCCATCAGCCGCGCGAGCGCGGCCTTCAATCCCGAAGCCTCGCGCGCCATCGCGGTGCGCAGCTCGCCCGGCGCGATGCCCGCGTGCTCCAGTTCGTCGATATGGCCGACCAGCCATTGCTCGAAGCGGGTCGGGTCGACCTCGGGATGGAATTGCAGGCCCAGGGCTCGCTCGTGCGGCGCGAAGGCCTGGTGGGGGCAGACGGCCGTGGCTGCGAGCGAGGCGATGCCGGCCGGCAGCTCGAACTGGTCGCCATGCCAGTGCAGCATGGGCTGGCCTCCCAGTTCGGCCAGCGCCGTGCGCTGCCCTGCCGCGGTCAGCGCCAGCGGAGCAAAGCCGATCTCCTTGACGCCCATGGCCCGGACCCGCGCGCCCAGCGCCCGCGCCATCAGCTGCGCGCCCAGGCAGATGCCGAGCAGCGGCCGGCGCGAATCCAGCCGGCGGCGGACCAACGCGACCTCGTCGGCCAGCCAGGGGAAGCGCGCCTCGTCCTCGACGCCGATCGGGCCGCCGAGCACGACGAGCAGATCCACTTCGGCCAGGTCGACGGCCCGGAAGTCGTCGACGCCGGCCTCGTGATAGCGCACGTCGAAGCCGCGGCCACACAGCAGCGGCTCGATGAGGCCGAGGTCTTCGAAGGCGAGGTGGCGCAGCGCCAGCGCGGTCTTTTTCATGGGCTGCATCATCGCCGCACCAGCTCGTGGCTCAGGCTGCCGAGCGCAGCTTCACGGCGGGGAAATCCACCGGCACGGCGAAGGCGACGTTCACATAGTTGGTGAACAGGTTCAGCGCGACATGGGCCAGGATCTCGACGATCTGGCCGTCGCCGAAGCCCGCCGCGCGCAGGGCCGCGACATCGGCGTCGCCGACCTGGCCGCGCTGCGCGACGAGCTTCAGCGCAAAGCCCAGGACCGCGGCCGTCGCCGGATCGGCGGACTCGCCGGCCTGGGCGGCGCTCATCTCGGCGGCCGACGCGCCGGCCTTGCGGCCCAGCATCGTGTGGGCGGCCAGGCAGTATTCGCAGCCGTTGCGGTCGGCCACGGCGACGGCGATCTGCTCCGCGAGCTTGGCCGGGAGACTGCCGCCACCCAGCGCGCCGAAGAAGCCCCACATCGCCTGCAGCGCGGCCGGCGAGTTGGCCACGGCGCGGAACATATTGGGCGTGGCGCCGAAGGCGCCGTGCACGGCGTCCAGCAGCGCACGGCTGGCGTCGGGGGTGTCGGTGGCGGAAACGAGGGAAACGCGGGCGTTCATGGGGTCACCTGTCGGTTGCAGTGGGAAGGCCTCCACTGTGGCCGCCTAACCGGCACGATAGGTATCATTTCGTCCGCACAAGATACCCATTCGTCTCGTGATCCAAGAAACCCCATTGGACCGCCTGAGCCCGCTGTTCGAGCGCTTTCGTGTGCGGGCCCGCCTCTTCCACGCCGGGCCGCTGTGCGGCGTGACGCAATTCGACGCCCAGCCCGGCCGCAGCTTCCTGCATGTGATGCGCAACGGCGAGATGGAGATCCGCCACGCGGCCGGCAGCGGCCTCGTCGAACGCATCGTCGTCAGCGAGCCCAGCCTGGTCTTCTACCCCCGGCCGCTGGCCCACGACTTCCACAACGCGCCGGCCGAGGGCTCGGACTTCGTCTGCGCGACGCTGGACTTCGACGCCGGCGTGGCCCATCCGCTCGTGCGGGCGCTGCCGCCGCTGGTGGTGCTGCCGCTGGCCCGGGTGGATGGCATCGCCGCGACGCTGGCCCTGCTGTTCGGCGAAGCGGAGCGCGTGCGCTGCGGCCAGCGCCTGCTGGCCGACCGGCTCTTCGAGGTGCTGCTGCTGCAGCTGCTGCGCTGGATGCTGGACCAGCGCGACGCGGTGCTGCCGCTGGGCCTGCTGCGCGGCTTGAGCGACCCGCGCCTGGCCCGCGCGCTGACGGCCCTGCACGCGAGGCCCGGCGTGGTCTGGAGCCTGGAGGGCATGGCGGCCGAGGCCGGCATGTCGCGCAGCCGCTTCGCGCCGGCCTTCAAGGCGGCCGTCGGGCAGACGCCGGCCGACTATCTGTCGCAGTGGCGCCTGGCCATCGCGCGCAGCGAACTGCGCGCCGGCAAGCCGCTCAAGGCCCTGGCCGCGGAACTCGGCTACGCCAACGCGTCGGCGCTGAGCCGGCGCTTCACGCAGCAGACGGGCCAGTCGCCCCGCGCCTGGCTGCAGCGCGACGGGTAGGCGCGGGCCGGGCTGCCTTCCCAGCAGTTGCTGCAAGGCCTTGCCGGCCGCCGACGGGCGCCCTTGGGGAAACGCAGAACAGGATTTCAGTCCAGCGCCGTCCACTCCTCGCGCGCGACCTCGCGGATGCAGCGGATGAAATAGTCCGCCGCACGGGTCAGCAGGCTGTCCTCGTGCACCAGCAGGCTCATGCTCAGGCGCGGCAGGGTCAGCCCCAGCGGCAGGGCGCTGAAGCGCTGGCGCAGTTCGGGCATGCCGATCGCGAACAGCGACCAGAAGAACACGACGTCGTTCTCCATCGCCAGGCTGTGGAACAGGGCCTGCGAGGTGCAGCGCGTCACGCGTGCCGGCGGCGCCAGACCCTCGCGTGCGAACAGCTCGGCCAGCAGGGCCGGGAAGCGGCCGCTGACGTCGGTGTGAATCCACTCGGCGCCCTGCAGCTCGGCGAGGCTGCGGCTGGCGGCCAGCGGGCTGTCGCGGCGCACGCCGAAGGCCGTGGGCAGCGAGAACAGCGGCTCCCAGCGCAGCGTCGTGTCGCCCTGCGGTGCGGTGGTCGAGCCGACGGCGAAGTCCAGCCGGCTGTTGTGCAGGTTCTCGTGGAGCTGCTCGGGCGTGCATTCGACGAAGTCCAGCGCCACCTCGGGCCAGGCCTGGCGGAAGCGGGCAAAGGCCTTGGGCACGATGGTCAGGCCGGCCAGCGGCGTCACGCCGATCACCAGCCGCCCGCCGCGGCGGCCGCGCAACTGCCCCATGTCCTCCTCGGCGCGCTGCAGTTCGCGCACGATGAGCCGCGCCCGCGCCAGCAGCACCTGGCCCTCGGCCGTCAGCACGACGCCACGCGACTGGCGCTGCAGCAGCGGCGTGCCCACCTCGGTCTCCAGGTCGCGCAGCGCGCGGGTGACGGCGGGCTGCGTCAGGTGCAGCGCCCGGGCCGCGGCATGGATGCCGCCGTGGTCGGCCACGGCGACGAGGGCGACGAGCTGATGCTGCTTCAACTGAAACGCACTGATAAATGATGTTTATCAATATAAATGCAATTTGATTGTTGCTTCGCACTGGCTTCATCAGAGTGCGGGTACGCGGCGGCGGCCCGTCCCTGCCTCGCGGCGGGTACCCAATTCGTCCAACCCCGAGCCAAACTCCATGAAAAAGCCTCAAGCCACCCTGGCCACCCTGTGCCTCAGCGCCCTCTTCAGCGCCGCGCAGGCCGAGCCCTATCTGTTCAAGCAGCTGTCCAAATACCCCGAGTACAGCGGCGCGGCCGGCGACAACAAGTTCAGCCTCTACGGCAGCGTCGACGCGGGCCTGAACCTGACCCAGACCGAGCATGCCGCCAGCCTGAAGAAGGAACAGAGCGGCGGCGCCTACACCTCCAAGTTCGGCATCTATGGCCGCGAGGACCTGGGTAGCGGCCTGCGTGCCGAGTTCAACCTCGAGGCCGGCCTGCAGACCGACACCGGCACCGCCAACGCCAGCCAGTTCTGGGACCGCGCGGCCTGGGTGGGCCTGAAGTCCAGGGACTACGGCACGCTGCGCCTGGGCAACCAGCTGGGCGTGAGCCTGCCCCTCTTCGTCGACCCCTTCGGCGTCGTGTCGACGAATTCGATGACCTACTGGCTGGCCAGCGCCATCGTGCAGAAGAGCGCCGTGACGCCGGGCCTGAGCGCGACCAGCCCGGTCGGCACGAACAGCGATCTCGGCAACGGCGCCTCCCAGGTCACGACCCGCGTACCGCGCGCCATCAGCTACACCTCGCCGCGCGTCGCCGGCGTGGACCTGAAGCTGCTCTACGCGCCGGGCGCCAACACGGCCAGCTACAACCGCACCTACAACAAGGGCGTGGTCACGACTCTGATCCACGGCCCCTGGTACGGCGCCGCCAGCTACAACCAGGTCTTCGGCGTGGACACCAGCACGATGAGCGCGGTGCGCACCGACGTCAGCGGCCTGGCCGGCATCTACGACGCGGGCGATCTGGTGCTGTCCGCCGCCGTCAACCGCTCGCAGCTGAAGACGGCCACCGGCGGCCGGGCCGATGTCTATTCCCTGGGCATGATCCTGCCGCAGGAGCGCCACATCTGGCGCCTGTCCCTGGTCTACCGCGATACCCGCGGCGTGCGCAGCAACGTGACCAAGCAGGAGGTGGAGAGCTCGGCGCTGGGCTGGATGGCCGGCTATGACTACGAGTTCTCGCGCAGCGTGGGCCTGTATGCCCGCGCCGGCGTGCTGCGCAACTTCGGCGCCTCGACCGTCGTGCTGAACAACGCCACGCTGCCGCTGCTGCCGGCCAGCAGCAACGCCCAGCCCGGCATCGAGGCGCGCACCGCCTCGCTCGGCATGTTCGTCCACTTCTGAGCCGGGTGATGAGCGCAGCCCCCGCCCGAGGACGCCGCCTGGTGGTGGCCCTGCTGATGGCCGTGATGGTCATCAGCGTGCTGGACAAGTCCATCTTCGCCTTCGCCGGCCCCCAGATCATCGACGAGCTGGGGCTGACGCCGCAGCAGTTCGGCTTCGTGGGCAGCGCCTTCTTTTTCCTATACTCGCTCGCCGGGCTGATCGTCGGCTTCGCGGCCAACCGCTGGGCCTCGCGCTGGATCCTGTCGATCATGTCGCTGGTCTGGATGCTGGCGCAGCTGCTGACCTCCTTCAGCCAGAGCTTCACGGCCCTGGTGGCCAGCCGCATGCTGCTGGGCGCCGGCTGCGGCCCCGGCACGGCCGTGACCCAGCACGCCTGCTTCAAATGGTTCGCGCCGCGCGAGCGCGTGCTGCCCTCGGCGCTGATCCAGGTCGGCCTGATGCTGGGCGCGATCAGCGGCGCGCTGCTGCTGCCGCTGCTGATCCAGCGACTGGGCTGGCGTGCGGCCTATCTGCTGCTGGCCGGCGTCGGCCTGCTGTGGCTGCTGCTGTGGCTGTGGCAGGGGCGCGAGGGCGGCCACGACGACGCGGCCGGCAGCAGCCAGGCGCCGGCGCTCTACCGCCATCTGCTGCGCGACCGCAGCTTCGTCTTCATCACGCTGGCGGGCTTCTGCACCTATCTGCCCAATGCGCTCATCTACAGCTGGGTGCCGGTCTATCTGCAGCGCGGCCTGGGCATGACGCCGATGCAGTCAGGCTATCTGGTGATGGCCGCGACGCTGGGCGTCATCGTGATGAACCTGGTGGTGTCCAGCCTGTCGCAGCGCGCGCTGCAGCGCGGTGCCCGCGTGCGCCGCGCGATGGTCTGGCCGCCCATGCTGGCCTGCATCGCGGCCGGCCTGGCCCTGTCGGCCATCGGCTTCCTGAGCCTGGAGCGGCTACCGCTGCTGCTGCTGTTCGCGCTGGGCAGCGTGCTGGTCAATCTGACGCCGGCCTTCTCCAACACCATCGTCGCCTTCTTCGCGCCGCCGCGCCAGCGCGGCAGCCTGCTGGCCATCCACATCGGCCTGATGACCAGCGCCGGCATGCTGGCGCCGCATCTCGTGGGCCAGGCCGTGGCCTGGCAGGGCGGGCACATCGCCGCCGGCTTCGAGCTCGCGCTGGGCGGCATCGGCCTCGCGCTGATCGCCGGCGGGCTGCTCGGCCTGGCCCTGATCGACCCCGAGCGCAGCCGCCTGCGCCACGTGCCCGAAGCGGCCGAAGCGACGGAGCGGGCTCGATGATGGACCTCGACAGTTTTTCCGGCAGCTATGCCGAGGCGCGCGAGAAGTTCCTGCAGGCCTGCGAGCTGCGCGGCCTCGCCGTGCAGAGCCATGTCCACCCGCTGCGCGGCCGCCAGGGCGAGGAGCTGGCCATCGACGTGGCCCGCCTCGGGGCCGCGGACGCGCGCCATCTGCTCATCGTCAGCAGCGGCTGCCACGGCATCGAGGGCTATTGCGGCTCGGGCCTGCAGGTGGACCTGCTGCGCGATGCATCCTGGCAGGCACGCTGCGAGCGCGCCGGCCTGGCCGTGCTCTACCTGCATGCGCTGAACCCGCATGGCTTCTCGTGGGAGCGCCGCGTCACGCACGAGAACGTCGACCTGAACCGCAATTTCCGCGACTTCGCCGCGCCGCTGCCGGCCAACCCCGACTACCTCGCGCTGGCGCCGCTGCTGCTGCCGCGCCGCTGCCCGCCGACGCTGGGCAGCCAGCTCGGGCTGATGCTGCAACTGGCGCGCAAGGGCCGCCGGCATGTGCAGGCGGCCATCTCGCGCGGCCAGCACGAGGATGCGCGGGGCCTGTTCTTCGCCGGCCACGCGCCGAGCTGGAGCCATCTGCGCCTGCTCGACATCCTGGCCGCCCACGGCCGGCAATGCCGCCGCATGGCCTGGATCGACGTGCACACCGGCCTCGGGCCGCCGGGCGTCGGCGAGCGCATCTACAAGGGCGCGCCGGGGCCGGAGGCCATCGCGCGGGCGCGGCGCTGGTGGGGGCCGCAGGTCACCAGCACGGCCGAGGGCAATTCCTCGTCGGCCCTGCTGGGCGGCACGCTGGATATCGGCGTGATGCGCGCCTGCCCGCAGGCCGAGTACAACGGCCTGACGCTGGAATATGGCACCCTGCCCGGTCGCCAGGTGCTGGACGCGCTGCGCGCCGACCACTGGCTCCACCGCAACCCCGGTGCGGACGAGGCCACCGCTGCCCGCGTGCGCCGGCGCCTGCGCGCGGCCTTCTACGTCGAGACGGCGGCCTGGAAGCAGGCCGTGCTGACCCAGGGCCGCGAGGTCGTGGGCCAGGCGCTGGCCGGGCTGGCGACACCGCTGGACTGAATGGCAACCGACTCCAGCTCCAGATCATTCGACATACGCCGCATTGCCACCGGCTATTCGCCATTGAGATGGCCGGCATACCCCCAAAAATAGCCACGACACTCAAGGCCCGATTCGTTCGAGAAGACCATGCACCGACCGGGACACGACGGCCGGCGGTGGATCCGACTAGATTGCCTGAGTGCCTGCGTCAGTCACAAGCCCGCCCTGGCGGGCTTTCTTGTCGCGGAAGTGCTCGGCCGCCCCGCAATCATTCGCGGGTCAAGGAATTACTCCCCCTTCACGCACCTCTGCCCCATCGCGCCGCAACCCATCTCGCCGCTGTCCTCGTTCCCCGCCACCGCCAAGCCAGCGGCGCGGGCGGCTCCATGCGCTCCGTCATCACGAATAGCGTGCAAGCCGCCATCACGACGATCATGCCGCGCTCCAAGACGAGTGGCGCGAGCATGAGCGGCCAGCAGGCGCCCAGGCACCACAGACCTTGCCCAATACCATAGGCCAGCACAGCACGCGCCGCGGCAGGACCAAAGGCCGGCAGGGACGGACGGCGGTGGCAGCGGTTCAGGCAGGCCTGCTTGGCGGGGGACATTTGCCAAAGCAGCGCCAACGCGAGCGTCCATGGAAGGGCGTTGGCGCTTGCGGCCTTGATGGCCTGTGCGGCGAGCATCAAGGGTAGCCCTGCGACCATCCACACCGTAAGGTAGCTTGCGACGAAGAGGCCGAGCAAGAGCGCGCGACGGTCGGCCAAGCTGCGCAGCCACAAATGACGCACCGGGGCGACGAGCAACAGCGGCGTCATGGTGGCCAGCATGAGCAACCAGTGGAGGGCGAGTTGTCTTTCAGCACCCGCCACGCCGAGCGCCGCAAGCGCGAACATGTCCAGCCCCGCGCTGCATATGCCCAGAGCCAACTCTCCGGCCCCCGAAGCCAGCACCAGCGCCGCTGCAAGGGACAGCAGCGCCAGCGCCAGCGGCGCTCTATCCTTCTTGCAAATAGACACCGATTCGCCCAATGGTGACCTGCGCCTCTTCCGGCAGGGGGTTGCGCGGCACAAGCTGTACGTCCAACTTGCCGGCGTCAAGGTCTTGCGCCTGGTGCAGGACATCGACGATGGAGGAAATGTCGAGCGAGAAGCTCAGACCTTCGCCCGCATGTTCGCCGTCGGTTTCGCTGGCCGCCCGCGCGCCAAAGAGGGCGATGCTGCCGGCCCGCAACTCGGGATGTTTGGCGGGGTCGGCGCCGTGGGGCAGGTTGATGTAGACGGTGAATACCGCGCCATCACGCTTGGCGCGCACGTTCTCCAGGTTCAGATAGACGCGGCCCGGCACAGCCTGTGGCGCAGCGGTCAGCGAAGCGGCTAGCTTCTTCTGGACCGGCGGATGCAGCGTCACGCGCGTGGTGCCTCCCATGCCGGCGAGCCTCAGCTGCGTGTCGCTCGCTCCGAGGAGATTGACGCTGCGGCTCATGGCGTTCACCTTTTTCTGCAACGCCTGGGCCTGCGTCGCGCTAGCTCCCAGGCGCTCGAAGCGCTGGGCCGGCAGTGCAAGACCTGTGGGCAGAGCCAGATTGTCATAGGTGTACTGCAGGTCGGAGAGGTTTTCCATATCGGCTGGGACGTAGGTCCAGGCCGAGCCGTCCGGCAGGGGCATGACAAAGGCTCGCCCGCCATGGCTGCTGGCGGGGCCGCCGAGCCACTTGGGGCTTTTCGGGTCGCCCTGCACATCGGGCACCGATTTCCAGACCTCCCAGAGCCGGTCGACGTTGGCATGGTGCAGCCAGAAGACGGGGTCCAAGCCCGCCGTGTCGGGGTCCGTCATCAAGCCGACCTTGTTGATCCCGCCCACGTTCACATGCACCATGTCGTGTGGCTGGTGCTCCAGCCCGCCATGGGTGCCGCCGCCGTGGGTGAAACGGTCGGTCTCGGGACCGCCAAAGCCTGGCGAACCGCCATCGGCCCCACCGATGAAGGCGAGATCCTTGAACGCCGTGCCCTCTTCCACAGCGTAGGGGCCGGTGAAGTCCACAAACACCTTGCCGTCGTCATTGGGGCCGTAGCGCGCGGCCTCGAATAGCGGATTGTCATTCGCGCCGTCGGGCCACGACTTGGACGCGAATTCGGCAGGCAGTTGATTCTGCCCAGGCTTGAAGTAGTTCCAGTAGGGCAGCATCCAGTTGGCGGGCGCGCCCGGTAGCGTAGCCATGGCCGCGCGCACCACCTTTTCAAAGGCCAGCAGGTAGCCGCGGTGCCAGGGCAGGAAATACCAGCTGCCGTGCTGGCACTGCTTCCAAAACTGTGCTTGATCTGTCTTGGAGGGCAGGTCTGCAGCCTTCGCAGGCTGCCCGGCAGCAGCCCAGGCCGACGCGTTGAATCCATGGATCGCACCATAAAAGCGCCAGCTCAGTCGATCCTTCAACGGACGGGCCTTCATCACTTTCACAGCCCGTGCATACCAAAGAATCTCTGGCGCCCACGGTGTGCCCAGTTCCCACACGTTCTTCCGCACATTGGCCATAACGTCTCCTTCAGGTGGCTCGGAGCGTCGGCAAGTATGGGCAGGCACGCTGGCACCCACATCATTAGAAATGCGGAGGGTGCGACGTCAGATGGCCACTGTGAAGCTGCGCTTCAGCCGGTGTCCCACAGAGCGCCGCCCGGTGGCGACGCGGTTGCCCTCATCCCGCCAAGCGTTCCAAGTAGTCGGCCCAGATGTCCATCATCTGCCTGCGCTGATCCATGAACTCGGCTCGGTCGTACGCCATTCCCAACGGACCAGACTTGCCGGCAATGCCGTTCTCCGGACGGTCTGACTTGCGCCCCGTGTCCCGAAAGCCTGGGCCAGGCGGCCGGGGAACTGGGGATCTGCCGACATGGTCATCAAAAAGCTGTCCGAACATCCCGGCACTATCCGCCTCGCTCGACGGCTTCATGGCGTCGGGAGCCAACGGGAAAGCGCAGAGGGAAAAGTCGCTGCAGAACAGCGGTAAATCGCGGGTCACCGCGACGTACGGCAGAAATGAAATAGGCCACCTTGCGGTGGCCTAAGTGCTTGATTGACAAGCTGTCTTGGCGGAGAGGGAGGGATTCGAACCCTCGGTACGGGGATACCGTACGCCTGATTTCGAGTCAGGTACATTCGACCACTCTGCCACCTCTCCTGATTCGGTGCGCTTTGGTGCGAGTGAAGCCGACCATTATAGCCAGCTTTTCGTCCCCGCCATCAACTCAGGCGCGCAGCGTGTCGTGCCGCCCATGCAGGGGCGCAGTGCCTCGGGCACGGTGATGCTGCCATCGGCGTTCTGGCAGTTCTGGCTGCGGCCCCCGCTGCGCTTAACTTCGCTGCGCGAAGTTAGCCTGCGCCCAAACTCTCAGCGCGTCGGTGCAAGCACCGACACTCCGCCCATGTATGGGCGGAGCACTTCCGGCACCTCGACGCTGCCGTCGGCTCGCTGATAGTTTTCCAGCACTGCCACCAGCGTGCGGCCCACGGCCAGGCCGGAGCCGTTCAGCGTGTGCACCAATTCGTTCTTGCCCTGGGCATTCTTGAAGCGCGCCTGCATGCGGCGGGCCTGGAAGGCGCCCATGTTCGAGCAGGAGCTGATCTCGCGGTAGGTGTTCTGCGCCGGCAGCCACACCTCGAGGTCGTAGGTCTTGGTCGAGCCGAAGCCCATGTCGCCGCTGCACAGCAGCATGGTGCGGTAGGGCAGGCCGAGCTTCTGCAGCACTGCTTCGGCGTGGCCGGTCATCTCCTCCAGCGCGGCCATGCTGTGCTCGGGCTGCTCGATGCGGACCATCTCGACCTTGTCGAACTGGTGCTGGCGGATCATGCCGCGGGTGTCGCGGCCGGCCGAGCCCGCCTCCGAGCGGAAGCACGGGCTGTGGGCGGTCAACTTGACCGGCAGGTCCTCGGCCTTGAGCACGCTGTCGCGCACGGTGTTGGTCAGCGAGATTTCCGAGGTCGAGATCAGGTACTGCTCGCCCTGCTCGTCGTCGCCGCCACGCAGCACCCAGAACATGTCTTCCTTGAACTTGGGCAGTTGGCCCGTGCCCTCGAGGATCTCGCGGTTGACGATGTAGGGCGTGTAGCACTCGGTGTAGCCGTGCTCCGTCGTCTGCACGTCGAGCATGAACTGCGCGAGCGCGCGGTGCAGACGGGCGACGGGGCCCTTCAGGAAGCTGAAGCGCGAGCCCGACAGCTTGGCGCCGGTCTCGAAGTCCAGGCCCAGCGGCGCGCCGAGGTCGACATGGTCCTTGACGTCGAAGTCGAACGTGCGCGGCTGGCCCCAGCGGCGCACCTCGACGTTGCCGGCCTCGTCCGCGCCGGCCGGCACGCTGGCGTCGGGCAGGTTGGGCACGCCCATCAGCATGTCGTTCAGCTCGTGCTGGATGGCTTCCAGGCGCTCGGCGCCGGCCTTCAGCTCGTCGGCAATGCCGCCGACCTCGACCATCAGCGCCGAGGCGTCTTCGCCCTTGCCCTTGGCCATGCCGATCTGCTTGGACAGCGCATTGCGGCGGGCCTGCAGTTCCTCGGTGCGGGTCTGCACGCCACGGCGGGAGGCTTCGAGCGCCTTGAAGCGCTCCACGTCGAGGAAGGTCTGGGGGTTCTTGCGCGCGTTCAGGCGCTCGATGACGGCATCGAGGTCCTTGCGCAGTTGGGTGATGTCGAGCATGGGAATCAACCTTCAGGAATCGGATACGAAAGCGGCGCCGATGTCAGGCGCCGCCGGATGCGTGTGGCATCGGCATCAAGATCGGGAGGAACTCACCTCGGCCATGGACTTGTCGCCCAGACCCATGGGCAGCGGAAAGCGCACATGCTCTTCCACGCCGGGAAGGCTGCGCACGGTCGTCGCGCCGAACTCGCGCAGCCGGTCGATGACGGCCTGCACCAGCACGTCGGGCGCCGACGCGCCGGCCGTCAGGCCCACGCGCGGGCGGTTCTCCAGCCATTCGGGCTTGAGGTCTTCGGCGGCATCGACCATGTAGCCCGGGGTGCCCAGGCGCTCGGCCAGCTCGCGCAGGCGGTTGCTGTTGGAACTGGTCGGGCTGCCGACGACGATGACGACGTCCACCTGCGGCGCCAGCAGCTTGACGGCGTCCTGGCGGTTCTGCGTGGCGTAGCAGATGTCCTGCTTCTTGGGCTCGCGCACCTGCGGGAACACGCGCTTCACCTCGGCGAGGATCTCGGCCGCGTCGTCCACGCTCAGCGTCGTCTGCGTGACGACCGCCAGCTTGCTCGGGTCGTTGACCTGGACCTTGGCCACGTCCTCGACTTCCTCCACGAGGTAGATCCCGTCGGACAGCTGGCCCATCGTGCCCTCGACCTCGGGGTGGCCCTTGTGGCCGATCATGATGAACTCGAAGCCCTCGCGGTGCAGCTTGGCCACCTCGACGTGGACCTTGGTCACCAGCGGGCAGGTCGCGTCGAACACGTTGAAGCCGCGCGCGGCGGCCTCGCGGCGCACCTCCTGGCTGACGCCGTGGGCGCTGAACACCAGCGTCGCGCCGGCCGGCACCTCGGCCAGATCCTCGATGAAGATGGCGCCGCGCGACTTCAGATCGTTGACGACATAGGTGTTGTGCACGATCTCGTGGCGCACATAGATGGGCGCGCCGAACTTGAGCAGCGCGCGCTCGACGATCTCGATGGCGCGGTCCACGCCGGCGCAGAAGCCGCGCGGCTCGGCCAGCAGCACTTCCTGGGTTTGCTGGGCAACGCTCATCACAGCACCCCTATCACTTGGACTTCGAAACTGACCGGCTGGCCGGCGAGCGGGTGGTTGAAGTCGAACAGCAGCGCCTCCTCGCCCAGCTCGCGCACGACGCCGGCATAGCCGCCCTGCCCGTCCGGGCCGGGGAACTGCACGACGTCGCCGACGTGGTAGACCTCGTCCGGGTCGCCCAGCTGGCGCAGCAGCGCCAGCTTCACGCGCTGCAGCAGCTCGGGGTTGCGGTCGCCAAAGGCCTCGCCCGGCGCCAGCTCGAAGCGCTCGTGCGCGCCCTCGGGCAGGCCGATCAGGCGCGCCTCGATGGCCGGCGACAGCTGGCCCGCGCCGAGCGACAGCGTGGCGGGCAAGGCACCGAAGGTATTGACGATGTCGGCACCGTCCGGGCCCGTGAGCCGGTAATGCAGGGTCAGGAAGGACCCGGCCTGGATGGGGTTCATGCGAGGAAGAGGCAAACGCTTGGCTAGACTGCGGCCGATTTTATGTCGCTGACCCACCTGCCCCCTGAAGCCCGACCGCGGGAGAAGCTGCTCGCCCGCGGCCCGCAGGCGCTGGCGGACGCCGAGCTGCTGGCCCTGCTGCTGCGCACCGGCATCCAGGGCACGCCGGTGCTGCAGCTGGCCCAGAGCCTGCTGGACCGCTTCGGCGGCTGGGCCGGGCTGCTGGCCGCCGACGTGCAGGACCTGGGCAAGGTCAAGGGCCTGGGGCCGGCCAAGCGCGCCGAGATCGCCGCCGTGCTGGAGATCGCGCGGCGCTCGCTGAACCAGCGGCTCGCCGAGAAGCCGGCGCTGAACGACATCGACACGGTCAAGACCTATCTGCGCCTGCAACTGGGCGGCCTGGGCCACGAGGTCTTCGCCGTGCTCTTCCTGGACGCGCAGCTGAAGCTGATTGCGATGGAGACGCTGTTCCAGGGCTCGCTGACGTCCACGACGGTGCATCCGCGCGAGGTCGTCAAGCGCGCGCTGGCGCTGGGCGCGGCGGCGGCCATCCTGGCCCACAACCACCCCAGCGGCCATGCCGAACCGTCCAAGGCCGACGAGCTGCTGACCCGCCAGCTCGGCCAGGCGCTGGCGCTGGTGGATGTGCGCGTCGTCGACCACCTCGTCGTCGGTGCCGGCGAGGTCGTGTCCCTGGCCGAGCGGGGGCTGATGTGAGCAAGGTGGCTCGCAGCTTCGCCGACCTGAAGCCGCTGGCCCGCGAGCTGGCCAGCGCGCGGCTGGCGGCCGAACTGGAGCGCGAGCGCCGTGCCGCCGCGGCCCGGCTGGCCGAGCAGGAAAGGCGTGCCTTCGAGCTGAGCGTCGGCCCCGTGACGCCGCTGCGCCGCGTGGACCGCGTGCTGCACGAGCGCCAGCAGCCCGCCCCAGAGCCGCGCCAGCGCGAGGCCGACGAGCGCGCCGTGCTGCTGCAGGCGCTGTCGGACGAGATCGACATCGACACGCTGCTGGACACCGACGAGACCCTGTCCTTCCGCCGCGAGGGCATCGCCGTCGAAGTCGTGCGCAAGCTGCGCCGCGGCCACTGGGCGCTGCAGGCCCAGCTGGACCTGCACGGCCTGCGCCGCGACGCGGCGCGCGAGGCGCTGGGCCTGTTCATCCACGACAGCGTCCGGCGCGGCCTGCGCTGCGTGCGCGTCGTGCACGGCAAGGGCCATGGCTCGCCGGGCCGCGAGCCGGTGCTCAAGGGCCGCGTGCGGCGCTGGCTGGTGCAGAAGAACGAGGTGCTGGCCTTCGTGCAGGCACGCGCCAGCGATGGCGGCGCCGGTGCGCTGATGGTGCTGCTGGCCGGCTGAAGTCAGCCGCCGACGTTGCGCATCCAGTCGGCGGTGCCCGCGAAGGACTCGGCCAGGCGCGCCTGCAGGGCCGGGTCCACATCTACTTCCTGCATCGCCTGGCCCATGCAGGCCTGCCACTGGTCGCGCTCGGCGATGCCGATGCGAAACGGCAGATGCCGCGCGCGCAACCGCGGGTGGCCGAAGCGGCTGATGTAGTGGTCGGGCCCGCCCAGCCAGCCGCACAGGAACCAGAACAGCTTGTCGCGCGCGCTGTCCAGGCTGTCGCCATGGGCCGCGCGCAGCTTCGCGTAGGCCGGCTCCAGGTCCATCAGGTCGTAGAAGCGGTCGACGAGTTCGCGCACGCGCGCCTCGCCGCCGATCCACTCGAAGGCGGTGGCGGCGTTCACATCCATAGGCGCTGGCAGTTGCGGGCCGAGCGCAGGGCCGCTCCCAAGCCGGCCCGCGTGAGGCGATGTGTTCGCGGCTCGATGCCGCGAACATCGCCGTCCCCACGGGGGACCGACCAGGGGCGCCCGCGTTCAGCGAGGCGAGACTGGGCGAGGGGCGTCAGTTCAGCCAAGGAGTTTGGAGGCCAGGGCCTTGATGGCCTGGGCCGCGTCGCAGCCGGGGTAGTGCTCCAGCATCAGCTGGCGCTTCAGCACGGCCTGCTTGACGGCCGGGTCGGCCTTGACCTCGGCGAGCAGTTCGAGCCGGAAGCCCTGGCCCGGCACCGGGCCGACGAAGCGCTGCAGCACCTGCTGCAGTTGGCCGCAGATCAGCTTGCCCTCGCCGACGCGGTTGGCCTGGTTGACGAGCAGGCCCACCTGGCGGCGCTCCTGCTGCGTGGCCAGCACCTTGATGGTGGCGTAGGCGTCGGTGAGGGACGTGGGCTCGGGCGTCGCGACGACGAGCACGTCGGTCGCCAGCGAGATCGCGTACAGCACGACATCGGAAATGCCGGCGCCGGTGTCGAGCAGCACCCAGTCGAAGCGCGGCTTGACGAGGTCGATGATGTGCAGCAGCTTGTCGCGCACCTCGGGCGTCAGGCGCGAATACTCGACCATGCCGGAGCCGGCCAGCAGCACGGAGAAGCCGCCGGGCGCGGGCAGGATGGCCTGTTCCAGCGTGGCCTTCTCGGTGAAGACGTCGTGCAGCGTCAGCTTGGGGTGCAGGTTGAGCACCACGTCGAGGTTGGCGAGGCCGAGGTCGGCGTCCAGCACCAGCACCTTCTGGCCGCGCGCAGCCAGAGCCGCGGCGAGGTTGGCGGTGACGAAGGTCTTGCCGACGCCGCCCTTGCCGCTGGTGACGGCGAGCGTGTGGGCACCGCTGCGCGCGGGGCGCGGCGGTTGGGCCGGCTGGGCCGGCGACGAGGCGGAAGCAGCAGGATCGGAGGTCGTGCTCATGGGCTGTCCTGTTGCAGGTCTGAATTCAGCGGAGAAAACAGCATGCCCTTTTCTTCGGCGCTGACCAGGGAGTCGATCTGGGGTTCGAGGCAGGCGCGGTTGCGGCCCTCGGCCTTGGCGCGGTAGAGCTGGCGGTCGGCCCGCTCCGTCCACAGCAGCGCCGACGAACGCACCCACGGCGGCGCGAACGCACCGCCCAGGCTGACGGTGACGCCGAGCATCTGCCCGGGCCCGACCTCGATGCTGAGCTCGGAGACGCGCTCGCGCACCCGCTCGGCCACGGCCAGGCCCACATGCGTCGCGCAATTGGGCAGGATGATGGCGAACTCCTCGCCACCGACGCGGGCGACGAGGTCCATCGGCCGCACGGTCTGCGCGACGGCACCGGCCACAGCGCGGATGACCTGGTCGCCGACGCCGTGGCCGTGGGTGTCGTTGACGGCCTTGAAATGGTCGATGTCCAGCATCAGCAGCAGGGCCGGCTCACCGGCGCGTGCGACGCGGTCGACCTCGCGGGACAGGGCCATCTCGAAGCTGCGGCGGTTCACGAGGCCGGTCAGCGCGTCCCTGCTGGACAGGTCACACAGCGCGTTCAGCACGGCCTGCAGCCACGGGGCGCTGTGCGGGGCCTCGTCCGGCAGCAGGGCCCCGGCCTGCTGCAGCAGTTGCAGAGCCTGATCCAGATCGAGCCGGTGGGCATCGATCATCAGGGGAGCGGGCGGGCGGTGTTCCAAAGGCTGCGGGCGGGACGGATGAAAGTGGGGCGCGGTTCCAAGGCAGTCTAGCAGCGGGCCGCGCCGGCCCAGGCCGTGAAACAGGCACGTTCCCGCGGGCTGTTTGCACTATGCTGGGCCGGACAGGGGCCGGACGAACGGCCCGCGGTGCAGAATCTGTGCGCCAACGCCAGAACTGCTGCGGGCACCAACAAATCTGATTATTGAGACATGCCCGCACCCGACCTCGCCCACGGCGGCGACTCCGTCGATCACGAGTTCAGCTTCAGCAAGGCCGATTTCGACCGCGTGCGCGAGCTGATCTACAAGCATGCCGGCATCAGCCTGCACGACGGCAAGCATGCGATGGTCTACAGCCGGCTGTCGCGCCGGCTGCGCGAGACCGGGCACAAGAGCTTCGCGAGCTATCTGCAGTGGCTGGAATCGTCGAGCGGCCCGTCGGGCGCCGTCGAGTGGCAGGAGTTCGTCAACTGCCTGACGACCAACCTGACCTCCTTCTTCCGCGAGGAACATCACTTCCACGCGCTGAAGGAAGACCTCCGGCCCTTCGCCGGCAAGCCCGTGCGCATCTGGTGCTGCGCGGCCTCGACCGGCGAGGAGCCCTATTCCATCCTGATGACCTGCAGCGAGGCCCTCGGGCCCGGCGCCTCGGTGCAGCTGGTCGCGAGCGACATCGACACCCATGTGCTGGCCACGGCCAAGCGCGGCGTCTACAACGCCGACTCCCGCGGCCTGGACGCGACGCGGCTGAAGAACTTCTTCATGCGCGGCACGGGCGCCAATGCCGGCAAGATCCGCGTGAAGCCCGAGCTGCAGCGCTGGGTCGAGTTCCGCGCGCTGAACCTGATGGACCAGCAGTGGCAGCTCGGCGACCCCTTCCACATGGTGTTCTGCCGCAACGTGATGATCTATTTCGATGCCACCACGCAGCGCAAGGTGCTGGAGCGCATCCATCGCGTCATGCGCCCGGGCGGCCTGCTCTTCGTCGGCCACTCCGAGAACTTCACCGAATCGCGCGACCTGTTCAAGCTGCGCGGCAAGACGATCTACGAACGGGTCTGATCCATGAGTACGCCCCTCGCCTCTGCATCGACCCTCGGTAACCCCGCCGCGCTCGCCAAGGTCAACCAGCTCAAGGCCCAGCCGCGCAAGCAGGGCGAGGCCGCGTTCTTCTTCTACGACGCGCATTTCAAGAACGCCGCCGTCAAGATCCTGCCGGGCGAATATTTCGTCGACCAGGAGGACCTGCTCGTCATGACGACGCTGGGCTCCTGCATCGCGGCCTGCCTGTGGGACCGCGTCGCCAGGATCGGCGGCATGAACCACTTCATGCTGCCCGAGGGCAATGGCGACTCGGGCCGCTATGGCAGCTTCGCGATGGAGCTGCTGATCAACGAGATGATGAAGCGCGGCGCCAGCAAGGCGCGCATGGAGGCCAAGATCTTCGGCGGCGGCGCCGTCATCTCGGGCATGAACTCGCTCAACGTCGGCGAGCGCAACACCAACTTCGTCATCGACTACCTGAAGCTGGAGCGCATTCCCATCGTGTCCAAGGACGTGATGGACGTCTACCCGCGCAAGGTCTGCTTCCTGCCGGCCAGCGGCAAGGCCATGGTCAAGCGCCTCGCGCCGACGAATACCGACGCGCTGGTCCAGCAGGACCGCGCCGCCATCCAGAAGGTGCAGCCCGTCGCCAGCAGCGGCGGCTCCATCGACCTGTTCTAAGGAGACGCCCATGGCCAAGACCAAGGTCGTGGTGGTGGACGATTCGGCGCTGGTGCGCTCCATCCTCACCGAGATCATCAACCGCCAGCCCGACATGGAATGCATCGGCGCGGCGTCCGACCCGCTGGTCGCCCGCGAGATGATCCGCAGCCTCAACCCCGACGTCATCACGCTGGACGTCGAGATGCCGCGCATGGACGGGCTGGATTTCCTGTCGCGCCTGATGCGGCTGCGGCCGATGCCGGTGGTGATGGTGTCCACGCTGACCGAGCGCGGTGCCGAGGTCACGCTGAAGGCGCTGGAGCTGGGCGCGATCGACTTCGTCGCCAAGCCCAAGATCGGCGTGGCCGACGGCATCCGCCAGCTGGCCCAGGACATCACGGACAAGATCCGCATCGCGTCCAAGGCCCACATCCGCCGCGCACCCGCCGCGCCGGCGCCGGGAGCGCCCGCCGCGCCGGCCAGGGCCGTCACGATGGCCAGCCTGGGCAAGGCCTCGACCGAGAAGATCCTCTTCATCGGCGCGTCCACCGGCGGCACCGAGGCGACCAAGGACGTGCTCGTCAACCTGCCGGCCGACAGCCCCGCGGTCGTCATCACCCAGCACATGCCGCCCGGCTTCACGAAGAGCTATGCGGCGCGGCTGGACGGCCTGTGCAAGATCCGCGTGAAGGAGGCCCAGGACGGCGAACGCATCCTGCCCGGCCACGGCTATATCGCGCCAGGCGGCCTGCACCTGACCGTGGAGCGCAGCGGCGCCAACTACATCGCCCGCGTGCAGGACGGCGAACCCATCAACCGCCACAAGCCGTCGGTGGAGGCGCTGTTCCTGTCGGCCGCCAAGGTCGTCGGCCCGAACGCGATCGGCATCATGCTGACCGGCATGGGCGCCGACGGCGCCCGCGCGATGAAGGTCATGAAGGACGCCGGCGCCTACAACTACTGCCAGGACGAGGCCAGCTGCGTCGTCTTCGGCATGCCGCGCGAGGCCATTGCGGCCGGCGCGGCCGACGAGGTGCTGCCGCTGAACCAGATCGCCGCCAAGGTACTGGAGCGCCTGCGCGCGACGGCCGGCCTGTCGATCAACCGCGTCTGATCAGCGGCTCACAGAAACAGCTGCTGCAGATCGCTGAGGAAGTCGAAGCCGCGCTCGGTCGGCCGGATGCGCGCCGGGTCGGCCGCGAGCAGGCCGCGGGCGCGCGCCGTCTCCAGCGCGCTGGCGATGCTGGACGGCGGCAGGCCGGTGCGCTCCAGGTACTGCACCAGCGCTACGCCCTCCTTCAGCCGCAGCGCGTTCAGCATGAACTCGAAGGGCAGATCCTTGCGCGCGACCTCGTGCTCGTTGCTGACCTTGTCGGCCTGGGCCATGAAGGCCGCCGGCTCGCGCCAGCGCACCTGGCGCAGCACGCGGTTCGGGAAGCTGAGCTTGCTGTGCGCGCCAGCGCCGATGCCGAGGTAGTCGCCGAACTGCCAGTAGTTCAGGTTGTGCGCGCAGCGGTGGCCGTCGCGGGCGAAGGCCGAGACCTCGTAGCGCGACAGGCCTGCGGCGCTGGTCTTGCGTGCGATCCGGTCCAGCATGTCGCTGGCGAGGTCGGGGTCGGGCAGGCCGGCCGGCGTGCGCGTCGCGAACACCGTGTTGGGCTCGATGGTCAGGTGGTAGATGGACAGATGGGGCGGCTTGAAAGCGAGCGCCGTGTCCAGCTCAAGCGCCAGGTCGTCCAGCGTCTGGCCGGGCAGCGCATACATCAGGTCGAGGTTGAAGGTCTCGAAGGCCGACGCCGCCTCGGCCAGGGCCTCGCGCGCCTGGCCGGCGCTGTGCACGCGGCCGAGCTTCTTCAACTGCGCGTCGTCGAAGCTCTGTACCCCCACCGACAGCCGCGTGACGCCGGCCTCGCGAAAGCCCCGGAAGCGCTCGCGCTCGAAGGTGCCGGGGTTGGCCTCCAGCGTGATCTCGCAGCCGGCCTCCAGCGGCAGGCGGGCGCGGACGTCGGAGATCAGCTGCGCGATCTGCCCAGGGTCGAACAGGCTGGGCGTGCCGCCGCCGATGAAGATGCTGACGACCGGCCGGCCCCAGATCAGCGGCAGCGCCGCCTCCAGATCGGTACGCAGCGCGGCGAGATAGGCCGCGGCCGTGTCGGCCGCCAGTGCCCCATCCTTGACTTCGTGCGAGTTGAAATCGCAGTAGGGGCATTTGCGCAGGCACCAGGGCAGGTGCACATAGAGCGCCAGCGGCGGCAGCGCGGGCAGCTGCAGCGTGCCCGGGCGCATCAAATTCAAGAGATCAGCCAAGCTTCCAGACCTCGCGCATCTGGCGCACAAGTTCTCCGGCAGCCAGCGCACGGTGGCTGTGGATGTTCTTCTCGCCGGCGCCGAGTTCGGCCACGGCGCGGCACAGCGGCGGGATGAACATCAGCGGGTCGTAGCCGAAGCCGCCGGTGCCGCGCGGCGCGGTCAGGATGCGGCCGGGCCAGCGGCCCATCGCGACCAGCGGCTCGGGGTCGGCCGCGCCGCGCACGGCCACCAGCGCGCAGACGAAGCGGGCTGTGCGGTCCTCGCGGCCGGCCAGTTCGCGCAGCAGGCGCTCGTTGTTGGCCGCGTCGCCCTTCTCGCCGCCGGCGTCCAGCGCATAGCGGGCCGAGCGCACGCCGGGCGCACCGCCCAGCGCGTCGACGCTCAGGCCCGAGTCGTCGGCCAGGGCCGGCAGGCCGCTGGCGCGGGCCGCATGGCGGGCCTTGGCCAGCGCGTTCTCGGCAAAGGTCTCGAAGGGTTCCTCGGCCTCCGCGATGCCGAGGCTGCCCTGGGCGACCAGTTCGACGCCGAGCGGCGCGAACAGCGCCTGCAGCTCGACGAGCTTCTTCGCGTTGTTGGAGGCGAGGACGAGCTTCATGCCTGCTTCTGCAATTCGAGCAACTCGCCGATGCCCTTGTCGGCCAGATCCAGCAACGCGCTCATCTCGTCGCGCGTGAAGACGACGCCCTCGGCCGTGCCCTGCAGCTCGACGAAGCCGCCGGCGCCGGTCATGACGACGTTCATGTCGGTGTCGCAGGCCGAATCCTCGATGTATTCCAGGTCGAGCAGCGGCACGCCGTCGACGAGGCCGACCGAGATCGCGGCGACCGCGTCCTTGATCGGCGACGCGGCGATCCTGCCGTCGGCCAGCAGCCTGTCCACCGCATCGCGGGCCGCGACGAAGGCGCCGGTGATGGCGGCCGTGCGCGTGCCGCCGTCGGCCTGCAGCACGTCGCAGTCCAGCGTGATCGTGCGCTCGCCGAGAAGCGCGAGGTCGAACACGGCGCGCAGCGAGCGGCCGATGAGGCGCTGGATCTCCTGCGTGCGCCCGCTCTGCTTGCCCTTGGCGGCCTCGCGGTCGCCGCGCGTGTGGGTGGCGCGCGGCAGCATGCCGTACTCGGCCGTCACCCAGCCCTCGCCCGAGCCGCGCTTGTGCGGCGGCACGCGCTCCTCGACCGAGGCGGTGCAGAGCACCTTGGTGGCGCCGAACTCGATCAGCACCGAACCCTCGGCGTGGACGGTGTAGTTGCGGGTGATGCGCACCGGGCGCAATTGATTGGCAGCGCGGCCCGCGCTGCGCGTGAAGGTCTTGGTCATGGCGGAAAGAAGGTTAGCGGCGGTTGACGCCGCGGCCGGATTGGCGGATGACTTCGTTGATCTCGCGCACGGCGCGCTCGATCTCCTCGTCGTCCATGGCGGCAACGAGGTCGACGTCCAGCGCCCCCTGGATGGTGGACGCGAAGCCGGAGTTGCCGAGGTTCTGCGTCGTCTCGCCGGCGGGGTCGCCCTCGCCTTCCCACTCGACGGCGAGCACGGTCACGTTGTCGCTGCGCGCCCCGCCGCGGCGCAGCGCCTCTTCGACGAGCTCGGGGGCGGCCTCGGAGATGGCCTGGTCGGCCATGTGCTGGACGATCTCGTGGTCCTCGACGCTGCCCCACAGCCCGTCGGAGCACAGCAGCAGGCGGTCCGAGGACTCCAGCGTCAGCGGCCCCTGGCAGTCCACCATCGGCTTGCCGGGGCTGCCCAGGCAGGTGAAGAGCACGTTGCGGTTGAAGGGCTCGTTGCCCGGCCCGACGCGGCCCAGCGCCTCCTGCAGCTCGGAGTAGGAATGGTCGCGCGTGCGGGCGATCAGCTTGCCGTCGCGCACGAGGTAGAGGCGCGAATCGCCGCAGTGCGCCCACCAGGCCTGGTTGCCCTGCAGGATGCAGGCGACGACGGTGGTGCGGGGCGTGTCGGCCAGGCCCTTGCTGGCCGCGTAGCGCAGCAGCTGCCGGTGGGCGATGACGATGGTTTCCTGCAGGAAGCGCTGCGGGTCGTCGAGCACCGGCCGGGCGTCCTGCTGGAACAGCGCGGCCAGGGTCTGCAGCGCGATCTGGGCCGCGACCTCGCCTTCGGGGTGGCCGCCCATGCCGTCCGCCAGCGCGAACAGGCCGGCCTCCCGCGTGAAGCAATAGCCCATGCGGTCTTCATTGGTCTCGCGGCCGCCGCGGCGGCTGACCTGGAAGACGCTGAACCTCACGCCAAGGCTCCCGACGGGCCGCCCCTAGGGCAGCCTTGCGCCCCCTCGGGGGGCAGTGAGCGAACGCGAACGTGGGGGTTCAAGCTTTCGCTCCGGACTTCAGGTTTTCGAGCTGCAGCTTGAGCCTTTCGCTGAACGACAGCTTGGTGTAGCGCCTCTCGGTCTCGCGGGCGAGTTCCTTCTGCAGCGCGAACACGCTCTGCGGCCGGGCCAGCGGGTCCAGCGACATGCACCACTCGGTCACTTCGAGCAGGTTGTCGGAATAGACATTGCGCAGCCGGCTCAGGCTCAGGTTCAGGCGGTCCTTCTCCAGGCGCTGCGGCGCGTCGTTGGGCGGGTAGCCCTGCATGCAGGCATAGATGCAGGCACCGATGGCGTAGATGTCGGTCCAGGGGCCGAGCGAGCCGTCGCGGCGGTACATCTCCGGCGCGGCGAAGCCCGGCGTGTACATCGGGCGGATGAAGTTGCCTTCCTTGCTCAGCACCTCGCGCGCGGCGCCGAAGTCCAGCAGCACGGCCTTGTTGTCGTTGGTGATGAAGATGTTGGCCGGCTTGATGTCCAGGTGCAGCATCTTGTGCTGATGCACGATGCGCAGGCCGCGCAGGATCTCGTCGAACAGGCTGCGGATGGTCGACTCGCGGAAGACCTTGTCGCGCTTCATGTCGCGCGCGGTCACGATGAAGTCCTGCAGGGTGTCGCCCTGCAGATAGTTCATGACCATGTAGACGGTCTCGTTCTCGCGCAGGAAGTTCAGCACCGAGACGACGCTGGGATGCGAGATCTGCGCGAGCGAGCGACCTTCCTCGAAGAAGCTCTTCAGCCCGAGCCGGTAGAGCGGCTGCTTCTCGGGCTTCACGCGGGGCGTCAGTTCCCCCGGCGAACGCTCGGCCAGCGACGAGGGCAGGTATTCCTTCAGCGCGACCAGATGGTGGTCGGGGTCCTCGGCGAGGTAGACCACGCCGAAACCGCCCGCCGCCAGCCGCTTGATGATCTGGTAGCCCCCAACCACCGTGCCTGCGGGCAAGGGCGCCGGCTTCGGCTTGGACATAATCGCGCTAAATCTCTTAGTTAACGTCTGTTTTTACGAGTGCGAAATGCCAGTCTACAGCATGACCGGGTACGCCAATTCCCTGGCACAACCCCCTAAGGCCGACGATGGCAGCAGCACGATCCCGGCAAGTGTCAGCGTCGAATTGCGGTCGGTCAACGGCCGTTTCCTGGACCTGTCCATGCGCATGCCCGAGGAGCTGCGCGGCCTGGAGCCTCAGCTGCGCGAGCTGGTCGCCGCCCGCTTCAAACGCGGCAAGATCGAGCTGCGCATCAACACCCAGCGCGAGGCCGACGGCGGCTGGCCCCAGCCTCAGCCCGAGCAGCTCAACCGCCTGGCCAACCTGGAAGCCAAGGTGCGCGCCTGGCTGCCCCAGGCCGCGCCGCTGTCCGTCCATGAGGCGCTGAACTGGTGCAAGAGCGGCGGCAGCGCGCCGGCCCAGCTCGACGCCACGACGCTGGAGGCGGCCCGCGCCTGCGTCGACGGCCTGACCGAGTCCCGCGAGCGCGAGGGCGAGAAGCTGGTCGCCATCCTGATGGAGCGCATCGCCCGGCTGCGTACGCTGGCCGACGAGGCCGAACCCCTGCTGCCGGCCGTGGTCGCTCGGCAGCAGCAGCGCTTCCTGGAGCGCTGGCAAGAGGCGCTGGCCGCCACGGGCGCGCAGTCCAGCGTGCCTCAGGAAGCCCTGCAGGAGCGCGCGCTGAACGAAGCCGCGGCGTTTGCGATCCGCATCGACGTGGCCGAGGAACTGGCGCGGCTGCGCGCCCACCTCGACGAACTGAGCCGGCTGCTGAAGAAGGGCGGCGAGCTCGGCAAGCGCCTGGATTTCCTGATCCAGGAACTGCACCGCGAAGCCAACACCCTGGGCTCCAAGTCCGCGGCGCTGGAGCTGACGAACATCTCTGTCGAAATGAAGGTCGCCATCGAGCAGATGCGCGAGCAGGTGCAGAACATTGAATGAGTGTCCCACGGCGTCTCGCGCCGTCCCGTAGTTCGATGTTCTGTGCAAGCCCCCTTCGGTAGTCAATGTGCACAGCGTCCCAGGCCGTCTCACTGAAGCGCACGCGATCTGTGGGGTGAACTGTCGGTAGCATGCGCTACACAGCTTTTGCGCCCCAGTCCTGGAAGCCGAGGGCGTTGAGCTTCGCGAGCAGGGCGTCGAATTGCTCCTGGGTCGGATTGCCGAGCGGGAGGCGCGCAGGGCCGACAGGTACACCGAGGTGGGTCATGAGTTTCTTGGCCGCGCCGAGGAAGCCGATGGACGCGATGGCGTCGATCATCGCGATCGAGAGCGATTGCAGGCGCCGCGCTTCGGCGAGGTCGCCGCGCTCGAAGGCGGCGATGAGGTCGGTGTAGAGCTTCGGCGCCCAGTTGTAGGTCGAGCCGACGCCGCCTTTCGCGCCGGTGGCGAGGGCGGCGAGGATCGTTTCATCGACGCCCCACGGAACGTCGAATCCGTCGCCGGCGACATCGAGGGTGCGGCGATACGAAACGAGGTCGGGGTTGGTGAATTTGATCCCCGCGAACGTCGGGATACGGGCGGGCGCTTCGGCCAGAAACTGGTGCATCGGCAGGTTGACGCCGGTGAGCACGGGAATGTCGTAGTAGTAAAAGGGCGTCTTCGGCGCAGCGGCGGCGATGGCGGCGCAGCAATCGATGAGTGCGCCGAGATCGCCAGGCTTGTAGTAGGACGGCGCGAGCGCGCTGATGCCGTCGAGGCCGAGTTCCTCCGCTTTGAGCGCGAGGGCTTTGGCATCTTCGACGCAGTTGCCGCCGACGTGGGCGATGCCCGCGACGCCGAGCGAGAGGTTGAATTTTTCCTGCAACAACAACGGCAGCCACGAGAGCACAAACCAGTTCGCCGTGCTCGCGCAAGCCATGATCGCCATCAACAGCCAGAACGCGGGTACATGCAGCACGCCCGAGAGGATCTCGCCAAGGCCGGGCCTTTCTGCGGGCGCGGAGGCTTGCGCGCCGGACTCCGCCGTGTCCGCGTGGCCGCCGCCGGGTTCCTTGAGAAAAAGGATGAGCACCAGCGCATAGGCGACGCCCACGAGGCCGAAGACGCCGAACGTGAGCCGCCAGCCCGCGGCTTCCGCGACGAAACCGCCGAGGCCAGCGAGCGCCTGGCCGAGGTAGATGCCGCTCATGTGAATGCCGGTGGCCAGCGAGCGCGTCGGGCCGCGATGGAAATCGGTGATCAACGCGAGCGCCGCCGGGATGTAGCACGCCTCGCTCACGCCCATGAGCGCGCGAGCGGCGACGAGTTCCTCGTAGCTGCGGACGTGGCCGGTGATCCACGTGACCACCGACCACACGACGAGCGAGACGAGGATGACGAGCCGGCGGCTGAAACGGTCCGCGAAAATGCCGCCGACCGGGCTGAGCGCCGAATAGATGAATAGAAAGATCGCCGTGAGCAGGCCGAACTGCGCGTCGGTCTGCGGGATGTCGCGCACGATCGGTGGACGCATCGTCGCGAGGAGCTGGCGGTCGAGGTAATTCAGCATCGCCACCGCGAAAAGCAGGCCGACGGCGATCCACGCGGCGCGGCTGGGCTTGCCGCTGGCGCTGGCGAGATCGGCCATCACGCGCGAGACGCCCTTCGTGCGCGCCTGCCACACGATGACGCCCACCGCGATTGCGCAGAGGACGAAGATGAGCCAATCCATCGGCACGAGGCGGAGGACGTAGCCGATCTCCATCGCGGCGACCGCTGGCGTGCGGATGCCAGGGCGCGTTTCGCCGGAGACGGTCATCAAGGTGTCGCCTGCGATCAGCGCGGGGGCGGTGGCGATTTTTTCCGGCCAGTCGCCGCGCGGCGTCCACGCGTTCGCGCGCGGATCGTAGGCGAGGATCTTGTTCGATTGCCCCGGATGCTCCTGCGGCGGCTGGCCGTAGCGCGAGCCGTCGTCGCCGCCGATCACGAGCAGGATCCCTTCGCGGGCCGGGGCGGGCATCGCGGCGGCGGCGAGATTGCCGGGCAGCGGCGCGGGTTTTTCGGACGCCCACAACTGCGCGGGCTCTGACGCGGAGGCGATCAACGTCGCGCCGTCAGTGTGATAGATGCGCGCCGGTTTGCCATCGGGCCCGGCGGCGAGCGAGCATCCGCCGAAGACTTGGATTTTTCCATCGAGCGCACCGGCGATGGAGAGAATGCGGCCGCCGAACGGCGCGCCCGGCAGCGTCTCCCACTGCGCTGCCTCGGGCTTCGCCGGATCGACCTTGGTGAGGTCGAGCCGATACGTCGCGGCCAGCGCGGCGGTGGCCGTCGGCGACTCCTGGCCGCCGATCACGTAGAGGCGGTTGTTGTCCACCGCGAAGGCCGCGTAGGCGACCGGCCGCGGCAGCGGTGCGAGCGCAAACGTTTTGCCGTCGGCGGTCACGAGCAGCGTTTCCGCGAGATGCTTTTCCGAATCCACGCCACCGGCCACGACCATGCCCTTCGCCATCGCGGCATAGGCGGCGTAGGCGCGCGGCGAAGGCAGATCGCCCACCTTCGTCCACGCGCCACCGTCGAGCCGGTAAATCGCGGTGTGAAATGCTTTCGCGCCGCCTTTCCACGGGGCCTTTTCGGGGAAATTCGCGCCACCCGCCGCGAGCACCACCGCCCTCCCCTCCTTCGCGGGCAGCACCACCGCCGCCATCCCCGCGAGCCCGTGCGGTTCGGGAATCGCTGGCTCGCTCGCCGGGCTCATGCGCAGCTCGGCGGCCCGCAGCGGAGCCGCGAGCGTGACCGACGCGAGCAGGCACGCGGCGAAAAACAGTTGGCGAAGCATCGTCAGCAACGGGGTTGGAATACGAAAACCTGCGGGGAGCGGACGCCGGGGCGGACTTCGCCGTTGAAGAAAATGCAGCCGTCCCGCCACGGAGCGACCGCGAGCGTCACTGGGGCGGGCACGCCGAGTTCGCCCGCTCTCGACCAGCGATCCGCCGCCGTGTCGTAGCGCAGGATTTCCTTCGTGAAGCCGGGATGATCGTCCGGCGAGGCGAGGCCCAACCGCGAGCCGTCGTCGCCCGAGACCACGAACAGCGAACCCTCCGCGACCGGCGCGGGCGACGCCGCCGCCACCGCCGCGCGCGGCAGATCGGCGAGCCGCGTCCACGCTCCGTCCGCGAATTTCCAGGCGTCGCGCAGATACGAGCGCGCCACGCCGCCCTTCGCGTCCGGCGCCAGCGAGCAGCCCGCCATAACGAAAAACGCGCCATCGACCGCCGCGGCCACCGCGAGCACGCGCCCCGCCGCCGGAAGGGCTGGCTCCTCCCGCCAGCCGCGGTCGAGCGCGTCGAGATCGAGACTCCAGTGTTGGTTCGAGGCCGTGTTCGCCGTGGGCGTTTCGACGCCGCCGACGATATGGGCCACGCGCCCCACCAACGCGCCGCACATTTGCGCCAGCGGCACGGGCAGCGGCGGCAGCGCGCGAAACGCAGCACTGCCTTCCGCGTCGAGGGTCAGCAGCGTCACCTCCGAGAAATTCCGCGCCGCGTCGCCGCCACCGATGTGCAGCACCCCTTCCGGAGCGGTCAGTGACACGCCGTAGCCATTCGGCGCGGGCAGTCTGCCCACCTCGCTCCAGGCGGCCTCCGGCTTCTCCAGATCGAGCGCGAATACCCGGTCGTGCCACACCTTTTTCCCGCCGTGCCAAGGCATCACGCCATCGGGAAAATTCGCCCCGCCCGCCGCCAGCAATCGCCCGCGATGCACCCCGGCGAATGCCCCCGCGAACCCGTGCTCGTCCGGCACATTCGGCAAGCACGAGAGCGAAGCGGCAGGGGTCTCCGGACTCAGCGCGCGGACGCAATACCAAAGCGCGCGCGGGAGGTGGAAGGGTCCTTTGAATAAGTTGCCCTTGGCGCGCTGCGCGGGCGTGCCGTCGCGGTGCAGCCAGCCATACCACTCGCCGTGCTCGCGATCGGGGAAATGCGCGAAGCTCCAGTCGTGGACTTGCGCGTGCATGGCGGCGTAGCGCGCCTCGCCGGTGAGCTTCCACGCAAGCAGGGTGGCGATGATCGCCTCGCAGTGCGGCCACCAGAACTTCATGTCCTGCCAATACTCCTGCGGCGGCAGCCCGCGCAGGTCGGTGAAATAGAGGATGCCGCCGTGCTCGCTATCCCAGCCGCGCGCCCACATCCAGTCGAGGATCTTGCAGCCGACCTCGACGAGGCGCCGGTCCTGACGGAACTCGCCTTCGTGCATGATGAACCACGCGGCTTCGATGGCGTGACCGGGGTTCAATGTGCGGCCGTCGATGTGGTCGATGACGCCGCCGTCCGGCGCGACCGTTTCCATCATCGCCTCGTGTTCGGGCTTGAGGAAATCGCGCTCGATCTCCGCAATGAAGGCGTCGATCCACGCCGAGCAAGTCTTCCCGCTGATCTCGATGTCGCCGAGATTCGCGCGCAATTCCTGCGCGGTGACGATGCCGATCATCAGCCCGCCCACGCCTTTCGCCGGGCGGGTCGGCTCGAACTTCGGCGGCATCACGCCCGGCTGGAAGTTGTAGCGCAGATAGGTGGCGAACGCCTTCGCCGCGTCCTCCGCCGCGCCGGCGTCGCCGGTGGCTTTCGCATACGCGGCGTAGCTGATCGCGGCGAAGGCTTCGCTGAAAACGTAGCGCCGCATCCGCAGCGGCGCGCCTTCGCGGGTGACGCTGAACCACATCTTGCCGTCCTCGCGGTGGCAATGCTTGCGGGAGAACTCGACGCACGACCGCGCCGCATCGAGCCATTCCGGGCGCGGCTCGATCGTGTTGTAAAGCGTCGAGAACATCCACCCCGCGCGCCCCTGGAACCACACGCTCTTGTCCGTATCGAGCAAGGATCCGTCGCGGTCGAGGCAGGTCATCATTCCGCCGTGCTCGTGGTCGAGGCCGTGCTTCAGCCAGAACGGCATCACGTCCTCGACGAGCGTGCGGCGATAGAACGTTGCAAGCCGCGCGCAGCTGTCGGGGTTGGTGAGATCGGTGTTCATGGTTGTGCAGACGCGGGCAGTTGGAAAGTCGAGGCTGGCAGGCCCGCACCGTTCACGAGGTTGGCGTCCTTGCACCAAGATGCCCAGGCATAGCGGACGGCTTTCGGGGCCGAGACGCCGGGGGCGGAGACGATCACGGTATGGCCCTCCACGCGGGCGTCGGCGGGCGTCCAGGCGGCTCCATCGTTGGAGATTTCGAAGCCCGCGAGCTGGCCGCCCGACGAGGATTTCATGCCGGCGGCGTGGTCGAAGCCGATGACGAGTTCGCCGCCGCGCACGGTCATTTCTGCCGGGGCGGGGCCGGACGAGATCATTCCGGGTTTTCCGTAAACGTCGCGCAGGGCGAGGAGCGCGAGGCGTTCGCCGACCGGGCGCTTATGGTTCGGATGGACATCGCTCTTCGCGTCGACCGGCGGGCCGTGGTCGTAGGAGACGGCCATGCCGGAGGGCGCGGGAATCGCCGCGACGGATCGTCGCTGCATGTCGCGGAACTCGCCCCAGTGCTTGCGCTCGGCGGCTTCGCACGCGGAGAGCTGCACAAAGTAGAAAGGCAGCTTCGGGTCTTTCCATTTCGCACGCCAGTCGGCAGCCATCAGCGCCTGTAGCCGCGCATACTCGGCGATGCGGGCCGGCTCGACGGCGTTCGACTCGCCCTGATACCAGAGGAAGCCGCGCACGGGAAACTCGGCGATGCGGGCCATGCCGGACTCCCAAGCGAACGCCGGCTTGTAGCCGTGGTTTTTGCCAAGTTCGTCTCCCGGCGAGTCCAGCAGCTTGGCGAGGTTCTGCGCCGCGCGCGCGCGCACCCACGTTGGGAGTTCCTGGTTCTTCATCCAATCGCCGGAGAGCTTGTTGCCGAAGCCGCTGGCCGTGAGCGCTTCCCTGGAGGCGAAGGTTTCGAGCGGCGCGCCGCCGATGGCGTAGCCAACGACGCCGACGGGAATGCCGACTTCGGCCCGGATCTTCTTCGCGAACCAATACCCGACGGCTGAGGCGCGCGCGGCATCGGGGCCCGCTGCGGCCGCCCAGCTTCCCCGGTAATAGCTGTCCGGATTCAGGCGCTGCGCGTCATCGGGTCCGAACGCCAGGGCGCCGACGTTCTTGTTGAGTGGCTCGAACGTGGCCACACGCAGCGCGGGGTCGGCTGCGGACTGGAGTTCCGCGCCGCCTTCTGCGTCTTGCCCGAGCTTGAATTCCATGTTCGACTGACCGGCGGTGATCCAGACATCACCGACCAGCACGTCCTGCAGCAGAACCTCATTGCTCACTCCCACGATTCGGATCTGGCTAGGCTTGGCCTCGGCCTTGCGCGCAGGGAGGCGAACGATCCAGCGGCCGTCGACGCCAGCATGGGTCTCGGCGACATCGGCTCCGAAAGCGACCTTCACAAGCTCGCCGGCGGCCGCGCTGCCAAAGACGGCCACGGGCTTGTCGCGTTGAACGACCATGTGATCGCCAAAGATCGAATCGACCTCCACCGCTGCGAACAATGGCGTGGCTGTGCAAAGCGAAATTGCCAAGACGGCGAGCGGGTGCTTCATCGCTGGCGCCCGCTCATTTCGAGCTCGGAAAATGCGGTCTCAAGGCTTCTCATTTCGGATTTCTGAGTTACGGCGTCAAAGAACTCGGGCCCGTCCGTGGGCTTGCTGCATCGACGGCAAAAACGCCAGGTAAGAGCCATGTCGCAGCAAGGCCCGCGGTTTTCTTCTTACTTGAACTTGTCAAGACCCGCCTGTTCAGACACCCACTTGTTAAATAGCAACGGCTTTTAGGATCGCCATTTATTGAGTGCCTGAATCGGCGTTTGATGGCCCGGCGCCGGCAGCCCAGTGCCGAAAGCGATGGGAGCGCCTACATCTTGAGCTTCATACCGACGAAATACTGTCTGCCGATCACGTCGTAGGCGCCGGGTTCCGTGTTGGTGCCGACAGCTGGATCGCGTACGTTGATGTCAGGTTGAACATTGAACACATTGTTTGCTCCGACATAAACACTCAACTGGCTGGTTGCCTTGTAGTTCAATCTCAAATCGACGTAGGTGACGGCCTTCATATCGTTCAGGTCATCCGAATAGGCGTTTGGCGTCAGAAAGCTTTTCGTCTTGCTGCGATAACGCGCCTGCCCGAAGAGATTGATCTGATCCGTGATGTTATAGCCGGCATTGGTCGTGATACGCCATTTCGGATACAGCGGGCGACCAGCAAACACGGCGTTCGTGCCGGTGGCATCGACGACATCGTAGCGATCCAGGTAGTTCATGAAGACGCCACCAATGAAACCGTGCCCAACATAGCCGAGTTCGAAGTCGACGCCCCGCGTCGTGATATTGGCCGCGTTGATCAGCGGAGAGCGAAGGTTCAGGATCGGGCCGTCCTTCACATCCCGGAACAGGGTTCCGCCGCAAGTCGGATCGAATGAACCCGGCGCAACGCCAAAACAGTTCTTGACCTGGACATCCGACGAAAGGCGAGTGATGCCGTTCTTGATGTCGATACTGTAATAGTCGACCGAGAGCGACAGGCCCTGCATCGGCGTGAATACCGCGCCCAGCGTCGTCGTCTTGGCCGTTTCCGCGGACAAGGCTGGGGATCCTGCCAGCAGCAGCCGGGTATTGTTGGCTTCGGACGAAACCAGGGCAAAGGATCCGGTGT
This sequence comes from Pelomonas aquatica, assembly GCF_026712205.1. GTDB lineage: Bacteria > Pseudomonadota > Gammaproteobacteria > Burkholderiales > Burkholderiaceae_C > Pelomonas > Pelomonas aquatica. The sequence goes on along the minus strand of NZ_JAPPUW010000008.1, from coordinate 123,466 downwards.
TCGCGATGCGATTGGCGATGGCCGGGATCGAACGGCAGTTGTCCGCAATGTTTCCGGTGCTCGCGGCCGTCACACCATTGCAGACGTCGGTATTCGCCGGGGCCGTGTTGGTGACACCGTTCGAGAACAGATCATTGATATTGGGCGCGCGCACCGAACGCGGCGACCAACTGCCGCGCAGCCGCAATTTTTCCGATACCGGGGCATTCAAGCCATAGCGGTGGGTAAAATTCTTGCCGACGGTCGAATAGTCGCCATACCTGCCTGCGGCGCTCAGATTCAACCACCGTGCGACCGGCACCTCGATTTCTCCAAAAGCTTCCTTGACGCTGAATGCGCCAGAAATTGCCGAGACTTGAAGGTCACGGGAAAGTCCTTGTTGACGGTATGCGTCGGGAATCTCCTCGGCTTGCTCCCTGCGGAATTCAACGCCGGCTGCGAAGTTGATGGGATTGGCGGAAATCGCATACGGCAGTTCGCCGGAGAGCACCGAATTGACGACGCCCTGCTTGATGACACCGGTTTGTCCGGTCGAAATCGCCAGATACTTGACGGCCTCAGGTGAAATACCCGTGACGCCGGCCTTGCCGGCAAGGCTGTCGACCGTCCCGAACGGATTGATCGGCACGCAGCCTTCGATGCGTGCTTGTGCACTGGCGCAGCGATAGCCACCTTTCCCATCGGCTTCGATCGTCAAGGCGTTGCGGAAATTGGGGATGCTGAAGTCGCCGGTATTGGTCTGGAGTTCCGAGGTCGTCCCGTAAACCGCGCTGCTCTTCCATGACAGGCTGTCGCTGAAGTCATGAGTGAAACTCGCGGCCGCCCGGAAGGTCTCGCGCTTGTTCGACACGGTCCGGTCACCCAGTTCCACCAGGCGACGGAAGGTCTGCACGCGGTCGAGCGAGGTATTGGGCCCCATCGCTGCCAGCAACTGCGCGCCGGCGCGACTGCCCACGAAATAGGGGCTGGTCGCGACGTCGATCCCGGTCGTTGCGCCCTGCGGCACCCGGAATACATCGGCCACCGCCGAGACTGGCGCCGGCTCGAGCGCGACGAACGAGGTCGTCTTGGTGTAGTTCATCTCGAACTCCGCCTTGGACTTCTCGTCGACATCCACGGTCAGGCCCGAGGCGATGTAGGAGGGTTTGTAAGGCGCGACGAGGTAGCGACGCGCGAACTGGTTGTCCCAGTCGGTGGTACCGAGCCGGTTGAATTTTGAGTCGAGCAGCGGCTGGTTGGTGTTGAAGGGATTGCCATTCCCGAACATCGCCAGGTTGCCAAAGAAGAGCGCACCGCCAGGCACATGCGCCGGCCCGTTCCGCACCGCAATCGATTCGAGAATGCCGTCCTTGTTGGTATCGAGGAAACGCAGCTCATTGGCCGAAAAAGGCCGGTCCGCCGAGCGCAATGGTTCCTGCTTCGACTGGCCGATGGAAACCCAGGCATTGCCCGTGTCGAAGTTGCGCCCGTAGGTGAGGTCGAAACTCTTTCTGCCCGCACCGCCATCCGCCGAATCGGAGGCGAGTGCATTGAGTTCAAGGCCGTTGAAGTCCTTCTTGGTAATGATGTTGATCACGCCCGCGATGGCATCCGAGCCATAAATCGCCGACTGGCCGCCGGTGAGAACGTCCACCCGCTTGATCATGGCCACGGGAATACTGTTCAGGTCGACGCCATAACCCGTATTGGCCGACACGCCCGAGACCCAACGGCGGCCATTGACCAGCACGAGGGTGCGTGCCGAACCCAGATTACGCAAGGATACTGTCGCCACCCCCACGTTTGCCGCATCGCCGCCGGTCGACGTGTTGTTGCTCGACGCGGACAGGCCCGCCGTGATGGACGGGATTCGGCTCAGGGTGTCTTCGATCGAAATACTACCGGTACCCTCGAAGATTGCCTTGCCCACCTCGGTGATGGGGGCCGAAGAAACGAGGTTGGCGCTCCGGATATTTGTTCCGGTAATGACGACAGCTTCCAGCACCTTGGCGTCAGCCTGCTTGGCTTTGGCCTGCTCGGTGTCGGTCTTGGCCTCACCGACCTGCTGAGCATGGGCAGCGGCGGACAAGGCCGCAGCCAGCGCTGAAAGCGTCAGCGCGGCAAAACTCGAACCGCGACGACGAGACCTCGACGATTTGTGTAGATATTGAACGGGCAACATGGGTGACTCCTCTCTTCAATGGACGGTTGAACTCGACAACGGTTCCGTGCAACGAAACCATCACTCACCAACAAACAGCGGACCGAATGCATCGGCTTAACCAACCCGCATGACCGCGGCTGGGCTCGGCAGAAGCCAGGCTCTATGCGAGAGGTGCCGCGGACAGGCTCTGTTACGCACGGCCCACGAACCAGAGCCGCTTCTGCGCCCAAGCGCCCGGACCGGCGAAGGGGCGACCGATAGAGGCGGCGCCGCATTGCGCGGTCCGCGGCACGATGCACGCAGCCGGTCGGATCAAGACGGCGGGAATGGCATCGAAGCGTGCGTGGCCATGAACACCGGGCGCGGCGGGTTCACAGTGGTGCGGCGGTGAACAGCGAAAGCGCCGGGACTGCAAGCGGGCGCTTCATTGCTGGCGCTCCCTGGGCGGGCCTACATCTTGAACTTCATACCGACGAAATACTGCCGGCCAATCACGTCGTAGGCGCCCGGTTCCGTGTTGGTGCCGATCGCCGGATCGCGCACGTTGATGGCGGGTTGAACATTGAACACATTGTTCGAGCCGACATAGAAACTCAGCGATTCGGTAGCCTTGTAGTTCGCTCGGAGGTCGACATAGGTGACGGCCTTCATGTTATTCAGCTCATCCGAATAGTTATTTGCCGTCAGGAAACTCTTCGTTTCGCTGCGCCAACGCGCCTGTGCGAAGAGATTGAGCTGATCCGTGACGTTGTAGCTGGCATTGGTCGTGATACGCCATTTCGGATACAGCGGACGGCCAGCCGAGGCCGTGCTGGTGCCGCTTGCGTCCACGACATCGTAGCGATTGAGGTAGTTGGCGAACACGCCGACGTTGAGCCCGTGCCCGACGTAGCCGACTTCGAAGTCGACGCCCTGCGTCTTGATGCTGGCCGCGTTGATCAGCGGAGAGCGAAGGTTCAGGATCGGACCATCGTTCGCATCGCGGACCAGGATTCCGCCGCAGGTCGAATCAAAGGAATTCGGCGCTGCCGAATAGCAGTTCTTGACCAAGAGATCCGGTGTGAGGCGGGTGATGCCATTCTTGATTGCGATATCGTAATAGTCGACCGACAACGACAGGCCGCGCATCGGGGTCAGTACACCGCCCAGCGTCTTGGTATTGGCCGCTTCTGCAGACAGGGTCGGCGATCCGGCGAGCAGCAGGCGCGTATTGTTTGGTTCCGAGGAAACCAGCGTGAAAGAACCGAGCGTCGCGATACGATTGGCGATGGCGGGAACGGAGCGACAGTTGACCGCAATGTTTCCGGTGCTTGAGGCAGTCACGCCGTTGCAGACGTCGGTATTCGCCGGGGCCGTGTTGGTGACACCGTTCGAGAACAGATCATTGATATTTGGCGCGCGCACCGAACGCGGCGACCAACTGCCGCGCAAGCGCAAAACGTCCAGGACCGGCGCATTGAAGCCATAGCGATGGGTAATATTTGTCCCGACGGTCGAATAGTGGCCAATCCGTGCGGCTGCGCTCAGACTCAACCACTTCGTGATCGGAGCCTCGACTTCGCCAAAAACTTCGTTGACGCTGAATGCTCCGGAAATCTCGGAGACCTTAAGGTCGCGGGAAAGGCCTTGCTGACGGAAGGCATCGGGAGTTTCCTTCGCCTGCTCCCGGCGGTGTTCGACGCCAGCTGCGAAGCTGACCGGATCAGCCGAAATCGAAAACGGCAGTTGGCCGGAAACAACCGAGTTGACGACAACCTGACTGATCTCGCCGGTTTGTCCGGTCGGAATCGCCAGATACTTGGCCGCGGCGGGCGAAATGCCGGTTATTCCAGCCTTGCCGACCAGGCTGTCGGTGGTGCCAAACGGATTGACCGGAACGCAGCCTTCGATGCGTGCTTGTGCACTGGCGCAGCGATAGCCACCTTTCCCATCGGCTTCGATCGTCAAGGCATTGCGGAAATTGGGGATGCTGAAGTCGCCGGTATTGGTCTGGAGTTCCGAGGTCGTGCCGTAAACCGCGCTGCTCTTCCAGGACAGGCTGTCGCTGAAGTCATGAGTGAAACTCGCGGCCGTCCGGAAGGTCTCGCGCTTGTTCGACACCGTTCGGTCACCCAGTTCCACCATGCGGCGATAGGTCTGCACGCGGTCAAGCGAGGTATTGGGCCCCATCGCTGCCAGCAATTGCGCGCCGGCGCTGCTGCCCGCAAAGTAGGGGCTGGTCGCGACGTCGATCCCGGTTGTGCCACCTTGGGCCACCCGGAATGCATCGGCCACCGCCGAAGCCGGCGCCGCCTCGAGCGCCACGGACGAGGTGGCCTTGGTGTAGTTCATCTCGAACTCGACCTTCGACTTCTCGTCGACGTTTACGGTCAGGCCCGAGGCGATATAACTGGGCTGGTAAGGTGCAACAAGATATCGGTGATTGAACTGGTTGTACCAGTCGGTCGTGCCCAGCCGGTTGAAGTGGGAATCGAGCAGCGGCTGACTGGTGTTGAAGGTACTGCCATCACCAAAAATCTTCAGCTTGCCGAAAAACAAAGCGCTTCTATCTCCGTAAGCCGATTCATTGCGAACCACCATCGCGTCAAGGATGCCATCGTTGTTGGTGTCGGCGAAGCCCAATGCGTTGGACGAAAATGGCCGCTGTGACGACCGTAGTTCCATTTGCTTCGACATGCCGACGGAAATCCAGGCATTGCCCCCGTCGAAGTTGCGCCCGTAGGTGAGATCGAAACGCTTCTTGCCCGCACCGCCATCCGCCGAGTTTGAGGCGAGGGCGTTGAGTTCAAGGCCATTGAAGTTGGTCTTGGTGATGATGTTGACCACGCCCGCGATGGCGTCCGAGCCATAAATCGCCGACTGACCGCCGGTGAGTATGTCTACGCGCTTGATCATCGGGGCAGGGATGCTGTTCAGATCCACGCCATAACCGGTGTTGGCCGAAACGCCCGAGACCCAACGGCGACCATTGACCAGCACGAGGGTGCGTGCCGAACCCAGATTGCGCAAGGAGACTGTCGCCACCCCCACGTTTGCCGCATCACCGCCGGTCGACGTGTTGTTGCTCGATGCGGACAGGCCCGATGTGATGGACGGGATTCTGCTCAGGGTGGATTCGATCGAAATACTACCGGTACCCTCGAAGACTTCTTTGCCCACCTCGGTGATCGGGGCCGATGAGAGGAGGTTGGAACTTCGGATATTTGTTCCGGTAATGACGACTGCTTCCAGCACCTTGGCGTCAGCCTGCTTGGCTTTGGCCTGCTCGGTGTCGGCCTTGGCCTCACCGACCTGCTGAGCATGGGCAGCGGCAGACAAGGCCGCAGCCAGCGTCGAAAGGGTCAGGACGGCAAAACTCGAACCGCGACGACGAGACCTCGACGATTTGTGTAGATACTGGACGGGCAACATGAGCGATTCCTCTCTCCAATGGACGGTTGAACTCGACAACGGTTCCGTGCAACGAACCATCTCTCACCAATAAACAGCGGACCGAATGCCCGGGCTTAATCAACCCGCACGATCACGGCGGGGCTCGGCAGGAGCCTGGGTCCACGCGAGATGCGCCTCGGACGGGCCCCGTCGCGCGCGCAGCCCGCGAACATGAGCCACCCCTGCGCCCGGACACCAGGACCCGCGAAGGGGCGGCCGATAGAAGCAGTTCCGCGTCGCGCGGTTCGCGGCACGATGCGCGCAACCCCTCGGATCAAGACGACGGGAATGACATCGGTCGGCTTGGTCATGAGGCTGGAAGGCGTCGAAGCGTGCATGGCCACGAAAACCGGGCAGCGGCGCGTTCACTTCTGCAGCTTGGGCAGACCCGCCCACAGCCTGGGCGTTCGCCTGCCAGGCGTTGGCTTTCAGATCCCGGGGGACCAGTTCGTCCCAATAGACCTTGCCCAGGTTGTTCATGCGCGCGAAGGTCAGGCCGGGCTCGGGGAAGTTCGCGTCGCCGCCAACGAGCAGCACGTCGCGGTGCACGCCGACGATCAGGCCCGCCAGACCGATCTGGCGCCACCACGGCGCCTTGACAGGAATCGCGTCGGACCAGGCCTGCTGCTTGGCTGGGAGCGGCGGAAGCTCACGCCAGGAGAAACTCAAGGGGCCGGCCGCCACGGAAGTGGCTGCGACGACGACAGCCAGGCAGGCCGCCCACAGCAGGCCGACGCTGGTGGCGCCCTTCAACAAGGGCTGGATCGCCGTCAGATACATGCTGCCCCTCCTTGTTGCCGCGACTCGGCTTTGAGAGTCACGAGGTGTTGCGTCGGTCGAATCGCTGGCCTGGGCGCTCAGCCGATCCCCATGCGAACGCTCCAGACGACTCGCTGATGAAAATGTACACCAATGTCATCAGATGACTAGCATCGATCTCATCGGTGAAAACACTGGTGTCCATCTCCGACAACAAGACCGATCGGCGGGCGCTGATGGCGTGCCAGGCTCAATTGAGCACCCTGCCATCTTGAACATTTCCCTTTTATTTCAAGTATTTATAGATCAAAACGACGACCTGACCGGCACCACGGCACCTTGCTGTCGACAATTGTTTGACATCTGAGCACATGAAAAACACAGCGCCACCGAACGATTTGAATGCGCACGTCCTCTGAGTTCGCACCTTCCGCCCTTGATGGTCAGTTCGCCGAACGCGACGCTCTGCCCTGGGCGCCGAGTTCCGCGATCGTGGGGTCGAGCGCTGCTTCCCGGATTTGCCGGTGTCTTGTGTGGATGGGGTTGGCGCGCGCGTCGGCGGGTCGCTGTTCGTCGGACTGGGCTCTACCGCTCGGCATTGGTACGCGCTGGATCTCGCCGCGCCTGCGGCCGGCTGGCGCCGGTGCGCGGACTTTCCCGCCGCGGCGCCAAGCTGCGCCGCGGCTGCGGCCCTCGGCGGGCGCCTCCATCTGTTCGGCGGCTTCGGGCGCGCGAGTGCCACTGCCAACACGGCTCAATTCGACACGGCTTACCGCTACGCCCCTGCTGCCGATCGCTGGGAGCCCTCGCTGACCCGCCTGCCGCGTGGGCTTGACCGGCGCCTCGGCAATCGCGGCTGGCGCGTCGAACCTCCATCTCCGGTGGCTGCGACCGTGAGCAGTTCCATGCTTTCCACCGCGAATTCGAGGGGGCCACACCGGCCGAAGCGGCCCACATCAACCGCGCCTAACCGCGTGCTAACGGCCTGTGCTTCGAGGTCGATGGTGGGCTGCTGATCGGCGGCGGCGATACCCAGGGAGGGATGTCCTGCCTGGACACGCTGTGGCCGGCACCGCAAACCGTGCCAACATCATCGGATCTCCCATGAAGCCCGAGAGCGCCTAGATGGCCACCCGTATACCTACCTACCGTCAAGCCCAGATCGATATCAAGACATATATCGAAAGGAATGGACTCAAGCCGGGCGATGCGCTTCCCGCCGAGGATCGCTTCGCCGAGGAAATCGGCGTCAGCCGGCTGTCGCTGCGCGAGGCGCTCAAGGCGCTCGACTCGGTAGGCATCGTCGAGACAAGGCACGGCGAAGGCGTCTTCGTCAAGGCCTTCTCCTTCGACTCGATCCTGGAGAACCTGCCTTATGCGATGGCGATGACGGACGCGCAGGTGAGGAACCTCCTGTATGCGCGGGCCTACCTCGAACTCGGTGCGATTCCGGATGTGGTCATGCATATCGAACCACAGCAAATTCGGCGCATGCGCGAACTGGCCGGGATCATGCTTGAACGCGCCGGTTGCGGTCAGGCCGCGCCGGAGGAGGACCACGCCTTCCATGTCGAGATGTACCGCTGCCTCGACAACGAGTTCCTCAACTCGCTGATCGACCTCTTCTGGCGCGCGTTCAACAAGATGAACAGCAATGCGCAACCGGAACCGATTCCGCAGTGGGCGCTCGAATCCGGTGCACGAGATCATATGCAAGTGGTCGAAATGCTTGAGCAGCGCGACACCTTCGGCCTGCTCTCGGCCCATCGTCGCCACTTCAACAATCTGTTCAGCCGCTATCCGCGCAACCCGCCCTCGGCCGCAACCCTGGCGGGACACAAGACGGAAGGCATGGAGGCATGAAGCGGTGCAGCCGTTTACTCCCGGCCACGGTAGCCCGCCGAGTCGAGCAGGCGCATGCCGGCCGTCATCCTGGATGATCAGCCCGCGGCCTGCCTGAAGGCCATCACGGCCTGATTGCGCAGCGTGCGCAGCAGCGAGAGCTCCTTGTCGCCCAGTTGCACGACGCCGGCCTCGGCATGGTCGGCGTAGATCAGGCCCAGCGGCGCGCCCTTGAGCATCAGCGGCAGCAGCAGGAAGCTCTGTGCCTGCATCTCGGCTCTGAACCAGGCCGGCAGCCGTGCCAAGATGTTGGCCGCGCGGGCATCCTGGATCAGCGTGTCGGCGCCCTTCAGGCAGACGGCGGCGAGCAGGTCGGGTGGCTGGCCGGTCAGGTCCACGCGCAACAGCGGCGCGAGGCGCTCCACGTCGGCGCCCACGCCCAATCGGCCGGTCAGCGTCTGGCCGCGTGCGTCGCGCAGGCAGAAGATGACGCGGCGCAGGCCCAGCGCGCGGTAGATGGTCTCCAGGATCATGCGCAGCACGGCGTTGAGCTGCGCGCCTTCGACCATCGCGTCGGTGATCTCCTGGATGCCGGCGGCCAGCAGTTCGCTGGCCTGGGCGGCGCTGGGCCGTGCGCCGACCTCGGTGCGCTCCAGCACCTGCGTGGGTGCCAGCTCGTGGGCCGTCAGCGAGTCGCCCGCCGAGGGCTCCACCGGCGCCAGCAGGCGCTGGGCGCGCGAGTCGCGCGGCAGGCGCAGGTCCAGGGCCTCGGTCATCTGCGCCAGGCGCTGGCGGGCGGTGTCCGCCGCCTGCTCGAAGATCTCGGCGCTCAGGCCCAGCGCACGCGCATGCCGCTGGGCCAGCGCACGCAGTCTGGCGTGGGCCAGCTCGGGCGGCGTCTGCATGATGAGATCGGCCATGTCGTTGGACGCGCGGGCCAGCCAGCGCTGGCGTTCTGTCGCGTCCTCGAGCAGGCGCGGCGGCGCCTCGCCGCTGGGCCGGCGCATCGCGCGCTGCAGGCTCTCGGGCAGGCCCCATTGCCGCGCCACGCCCAGGCCCAGGGCCTCGTAGCTCATGCCCAGCACCTGGGCCGACGCGGCAGCCTCGCCGATGGAAGGCTGGCCGTCGTCGGCGGGGCTGACGAGGCGGCGCACGGCCTCGGCCTCCTCCGGGAAGTAGAACTCGGTCAGCGTGCGGCCGAGGTGGTGCAGCATCGCGCCGAGGAAGGCCTCCTCGGCGTCGCGCGGGTTGGTGCACAGCTCGCGCGCCAGCGAGGCCGCCATCAGCGAGCGCAGGAAGTCCTCGCGCAGCCGCTGGGCATGGCCCTTGTTCTCCATGCGCTCCAGCAGCACGAGGCTGAGCGCCAGGTTGCGGATGCCGGCAAAGCCGATCAGCGCGACCGCACGCGACACGGTGCTGATGCCGCCGCCGCCCGCGTGCCGGTAGGCCGCCGTGTTGACCAGGCGCAGCAGCTTCTGCGTCAGCGCCACGTCCTTCAGGATCTCGTTGGACAGGCTGGCCAGGCTCTCGTCCTCGGACTGCGTCAGGCGCTGGATGCGCCGCACGGCATCGGACAGCGCCGGGAAGTCGCTCTTGTGGCGCATGCGGCGCAGCAGGAAGTCCAGCACCGGGGCTTCCGCGCCGTCGGCGGCCGGCTCGGCCACCGGGCGCAGCCAGGCGGCGAGCGCGTCGCGCATCAGTGCGGCGCTCGGCCAGCGCGCGGCGGGCTCGCGCGCCAGGCCGCGCTGCGCGATGGCGCGCAGCCCATCGTCCACGTCGGCAGCCAGGCCCGAGGGCAGCACGAGGTCGCTCGTCTGCACGCGCTGGACGGCGCGCCAGGGGTCGGGGTCGTGGTTCAGGCGCTGGCCGCTCAGCATCTCGGCCAGCATGACGCCGGCCGCGAACACGTCCATCTGCGGATGCGGCGCCGCGCCGGCTGCGGCCTCGGGCGAGATATAGCCCGGCGTGCCGACGACGCGGCTGCGCGTGTTCGCGCCCGGCCCGTTCGACGATGAAATGCGGGCCGCGATGCCGAAGTCCATCACCCGCGCCCGGCCGCGCGCGTCCAGCAGGATGTTGCTGGGCTTGAGGTCGCGGTGCACCAGGCCGGCGGCGTGGGCGGCGGCGAGGCCGTCCAGCACGCCCAGCATCAGCGTGACGGCCTCGGTGGCCGTCGGGCGCGGCCCGGCACGCAGGCGCTGGCTCAGCGTGCCGCCGCTGACGTATTCGAAGACGAGGTAGGAGCGCCCGCCCTGGGTGTCGGCCTCGAAGACGGGCACGATGTTGGGGTGGGTCAACCGGCTGACGGCGCGGGCCTCGTGCAGCCATTCGTCGACGGTGCCGGGCTCGCCGGCATCCGCGGCATGGGGCTTGAGCAGCTTGACGGCGACCTCGCGGTCCAGCAGCGGGTCGTGGGCCAGCCAGACGGTGGCCTGCGCGCCCTCGCCCAGGCGCTGCAGCAGCCGGAAGCGGCCAAGCTGGGGCAGTTCTTCGGTCATCGACGAAACCCTCAGGAGCCGCTGCGGCTCGGCAGCCGCTCACGCGGCGACGGCGCGGGCTGGGCCGCGGGCGCGGGCGTTGTTGCGGCGGCGCCGCCGCCCGCCGGCCGCTGGGTGCCGGGGTTGAGCGCCTCCATCACCTCGCGCAGGCCCAGGCCCAGGGCCTTGGCGTAGCGGCGCGTCGCGGCCTCGATGCCGGGGCGGCGCTTGGCCTCGGGCAGGCCGAGTGCGTCGACCAGTTCGTTGGCGAAGCTGCAGGTCAGGCGCAGCGTGTCGGCGTCGCTGCGCGGCGGGTGCACGAGCCCGTTCAGCGGCTGGCGGCGGATCATCTGCAGCAGCTCGTCGCCCAGGCCCCAGTGGCGGGCCACGGCGATGCCCAGCGTGTCGAGGTCGCAGCCCAGCACGGCATAGGCCGCCGCCTGCTCGCTCATGGCCGGCGGGTTGGGCAGCTCCTCGGTCGGCTCGGGCGGCACCATCAGCTGGCGGATCTGCTGCGCATCGTCCGGGAAGTGGTACTGCAGCAGCAGGCGGCCGAGGTTCTGCATGACGGTGATGAGGTGGACGACCTCGCCGTCATAGCCGGCCGGGCGCAGCGCCTGCGCGACCTGGGCCGCCTTGCCGACGCGCGCCATCAGCTGGCGCAGCATCTCGGCGGCCACCGGCGCGAGCGGGCCGGGCCAGGGCTTGAGGGCATTGGCGGCCAGCTGCAGGCCGTCCAGGCCCAGCATCTGGATGGCGCGCTGCAGGTTCAGCACCGTCTCGCCCTGGTGGCCGTTCTGCTTCAGCGCGTGGTTGACGCGGCGCACCAGCTCCAGGCTGAGGGCCATGTCCTTGAGCGCGAGCTCCGACAGCGCGCTGGCGTGCTTGGCCTCCAGGCCCGAGCCGGCCGTGAAGCGGTGCAGGCCGGTCGTCGTCGTCGGCAGATGGCCCAGGCGCTGCAGCTTGTCCAGCAGCAGCACGACGGGGCCGCCGTCGTCGTAGGCGGCGGCCTGGCGCCAGCCGTCCAGCGCGCGCCAGAAGCTGCGCGCCAGGTGGTAGCGCTGGCGCAGCTGGCGGTCGGTGGCGCGGTTGCAGATGGCGCGCAGCGGGTCGGGGATGGGATGGGGCGTCTCCCAGCCCAGGCGCACGATCTCGCGGCCGATGGGCTGCATCTGCTCGACGACGTGCTGCAGGTCGTTTTCGTCCAGCACCGGCTTGCCGCTGAGGATGCGGTTCAGCAGCAGGCCGACGCAGAGCACGTCCTCCTCGGCCGACTCGCGCACGGCGCGACGCGTGACGGCGTTGAAGTCCACGGCGGCCGGGAAGACCTCCTGCGCGACCTCCAGGCCGACCAGCCGCACCCTGTCGTTGGCGTCGATGATGAGGCTGGCCGTCTGGATGTCGCGGTGGGCGTGGCCGGCCTCGTGGGCGAAGGCCAGGCCTTCGAGCAGCTGGGCCACCCAGCCGGCGGTATCGATGGGCAGCGGCGCGTTCTGGCGCGCGAGGCGCTCGTCCAGCGTCTCGCCGAGGGCGCGGTCGTAGGCCACATAGGGCCAGTTCTCGACCTGGCCGATCTCGAACGGCGTCGCGAGGTTGGGGTGCCGCACCCGCTCGGCTCCCTGGGCCATGCGCAGCCAGTGCTCCAGCGCCGGCGCGCTGTTGGGCTTGTCGCGCGGCATGCACAGCATCAGCTCCTGGCCGTGGCGTTCATCGAAGACGCGCCAGGCCAGGCTGCGCGCGCTCTTCGAGAGCAGGGCGCGCAGCTCGAAACGGCCGAAGCTCCTCAGCGGCGGGGCGGCAGAACTGGTTTCAGACACGGCGACGGGGTTGAGGCGGTAACAGTTGTAATCCCTGCATTGGACTCCAGGCCTGAGGGCCTGAGTTTGCAGCCAAGCGTCGAAATGCGACGGATTTCCACCGCTGGCGTCGGCAACGCACTGCTTGTGTGCATCAGCTCACGATCTGGACCCACGCCTTGTGGCTGCCTTATGGCTCCGACATAACTTGCTCCCAAAGGGAGCGAGTGAGTTTGCGCCGCAAAACCGGCCTCAGCCTGTCAGCTGAGCCCAGACCTTGTCCAGCCGCTTCACGCTGACCGGCTGGGGCGTGCGCAGCTCCTGCGCGAACAGGCTCACGCGCAATTCCTCCAGCTGCCAGCGGAAGTCGTCCAGCCGCGCGTCCTTCACGCCCTTCAGCTCGGCGACACGGCGCGTGTAGCGCTGCTCCAGCGGCCTGACCTCGGCCATCAGCTTGGCATCGCGGGCCACGTCGGCGCGCAGCTTGTCGAGCCGGCCGGTGATGGCCTTCAGATAGCGCGGCAGGTGCTGCAGCTGGGCCCAGGGCGTGTCGAGCGCGAAGCGCCTGGGAACGAGGCGCTGGAGCTGCGCCGCGATGTCGTCGGACACGTCCTTGGCCGGCCGCGAGTCCTTGAGCTTGCGCGTCGCATTGGCCAGCTCCTGCAGCACGGCGTGCACCGCGCGGGCCACCTCCTGCGCAATCAGGTTCAGGCGGCTGCGCCCCTCCTCGATGCGCTTCTTGAACGACATCGAGTCGGTCGGCAGCGGGTCGCCCAGGAAGGCGCGGTCCAGCGCGACGCCGATGATCTGGTCGCGCAGCTCCTCGGCCGTGCCCAGGCCCATGAAGAGCACCGACATGCGCTGCAGGTCGGGGATGTTCTTCTCGAGGAACTTCAGCGGCTCCTTGAGCTGCAGCGCGACGAGGCGGCGCAGGCCGGCACGGTGCTTGGCCGCCGCGACCTCGGGCTCGTCGAAGACCTCGATCTCGACATGGGCGCCCTTGTCGATCAGCGCCGGGAAGCCGATCAGCGTCTGGCCGCCAGAGCCCGGTTTCTGGACTTCCAGCAGCTCGGGGAGTTCGCCGAAGGTCCAGTCCGTGTAAGCCTGGTTCGCGTCTCGGGCCGGCTCGGGCTTCTTGACGACCTCGGCCCGCACGCCCTTGCCCGCCACCGGCGCCGGCGCCGGCTTGGGCGCCTCGGCGGCCGGCAGCTTCAGCGCCGCCAGCGCCTGGAAGGCCGAGCGCGCCTGCCCGCCCAGCTCCGCCTTCAGCGCGGCGAGCTGGCGGCCCTGGCCGAGCTGGCGGCCATGCTCGTCGACGACGCGGAAGTTCATGAACAGATGCGGCGCCAGCTGCTCCAGCTTGAAGTCGTTGCGCTGCACGGCGAGCTGGCTGCGGTCCTTCACGGCCCTCAGCAGCGTGTCCACCAGACCGCCCTGGCAGAACGGCTGCAGCTCGACGAACTCGGCGACGAAGTCCGGCAGCGGCGTCAGGCGAGCGCGCGGCTTCTGGTGCAGGCTCTTCAGCAGCGCCGTCACCTTCTGCGCCAGCATGCCGGGCACCAGCCACTCGGCGCGCTCCTCGCTGACCTGGTTCAGCGCAAAGATGGGCACGGTCACCGTCAGGCCGTCGCGCGCGTCGCCGGGCTGGTGCAGATAGTGGACCGCGCAGTCCACGCCGCCCAGGCGGATGACCTTGGGGAAGGCCTCGCTGGTGACGCCCGCGGCCTCGTGGCGCATCAGCTCGTCCTGGCTGAGCTGCAGCAGCTTGTCGTTGGACTTGCTGGCCTCGCGCCACCACTTCAGCAGCGTGGCGCCCGAGAACACGTTCGCGGGCAGCTTGTCGTCGTAGAAGGCGTAGATCAGCTCGTCGTCCACCAGCACGTCCTGGCGCCGCGACTTGTGCTCCAGCGCCTCGACCTTGCTGATCTGGCGGCGGTTGTGGGCTATGAAGGGCAACTGCCTGACGAGGTCTTCCGGCAGCTCGTCGTTGACCAGGCCCTCGCGGATGAAGATCTCGCGCGCCGCCTTGGGGTCGACGCGGCCGAAGTTCACGCGCTTGCCGCTGTAGAGCACGATGCCGTAGAGCGTGGCCCGCTCAAGTGCGACGACCTCGGCGGCCTTCTTCTCCCAGTGCGGTTCCAGCAACTGGGTCTTGATCAGGTGGCCGGCGATGGGCGGCAGCCACTGCGGCTCGATGTTGGCGAGGCCGCGGCCATACAGCCGCGACGTGTCCACCAGCTCGGCCGCGACGATCCAGCGGCCCGGCTTCTTGCTCAGGTGGGCGCCCGGGTGGCGATAGAACTTGATGCCGCGCGCGCCGAGGTACCAGTCCTCGTCGTCGCTCTTCTGGCCGATATTGCCCAGCAGGCCGGACAGCATGGACAGATGCACCTGCTCGTAGGTGGCGGCGCTCTGGTTCAGCCGCCAGCCATGCTCGGTGACGACGGTCTGCAGCTGCGAATGCACGTCGCGCCACTCGCGCACGCGGCGCGGGCTGACGAAGTTCTCGCGCAGCAGGGCCTCGTGCTTGCGGTACGACAGCTTGTGCTCGCCCTCGCCGCCTTTCGAGTCGCCCAACCATTTCCACAGCTTCAGATAGCCCATGAACTCCGACTTCTCGTCGTCGAACTTCTTGTGCTTTTCGTCGGCCGCCTGGGCCGCTTCCTGCGGGCGGTCGCGCACGTCCTGGCCCGACAGCGCCGACGCGATGACCAGCACCTCCGTCAGCGCGTCGCGCGTGCGGGCTTCCAGGATCATGCGGCCGACGCGCGGGTCCAGCGGCAGGCGCGACAGTTCCTTGCCCAGTGGCGTCAGCTCGTTGGCGTCATCGGTCGCGCCCAGCTCGTTGAGCAGCTGGTAGCCGTCGGCGATGGCCTTGGGGCGCGGCGCCTCGATGAAGGGGAAGCGCTCGACCTCGCCGAGGTGCAGCGACTTCATGCGCAGGATGACGCCAGCCAGGCTGCTGCGCAGGATCTCGGGGTCCGTGAAGCGCGGGCGCTCGTTGAACTCCTTCTCGCTGAACAGCCGCACGCAGATGCCGTTGCTGACGCGGCCGCAGCGGCCGGCGCGCTGGTTGGCCGCGGCCTGGCTGATGTTCTCGATCAGCAGCTGCTCGACCTTGTTGCGGTAGCTGTAGCGCTTGACCCGCGCCAGGCCGGGGTCAATGACGTAGCGGATGCCCGGCACCGTCAACGAGGTCTCGGCCACATTGGTCGCCAGCACGATGCGGCGCGCGCCGTGGGGCTCGAAGACCTTGTTCTGGTCCGCCTCGGACAGGCGCGAGAACAGCGGCAGGATGTCCACGCCAGGCGGGTGATGCTTGCGCAGCGCCTCGGCCGCCTCGCGAATCTCGCGCTCGCCGGGCAGGAAGACCAGCACGTCGCCGCCCCCTTCACGCCACAGCTCGTCCACCGCGTCGCAGATGGCGTTGTTCAAGTCGTACTCGCGGCTTTCCTCGAACGGGCGGTAGCGTTGTTCGACCGGGAACAGGCGCCCCGACACCATCAGCACCGGCGCCGGGCCCTTGCTCGACTCGAAGTGCTTCGCGAAGCGCTCCGCGTCGATGGTGGCCGACGTGACGACGATCTTCAGGTCCGGCCGGCGCGGCAGCAGCTCGCGCAGGTAGCCGAGCAGGAAGTCGATGTTGAGGCTGCGCTCGTGGGCCTCGTCGATGATCAGCGTGTCGTAGGCCCTGAGCAGCGGATCGCTCTGTGTCTCGGCGAGCAGGATGCCGTCCGTCATCAGCTTGACCGAGGCGCCCTTGGAGAGCCGGTCCTGGAAGCGCACCTTGTAGCCCACCACGTCGCCCAGCGGCGTGTTCAGCTCCTCGGCGATGCGCTTGGCCACGCTGCTGGCCGCGATGCGCCGCGGCTGCGTGTGGCCGATCAGGCCGCCACCGTTGACGCGGCCACGGCCCATCGCCAGCGCGATCTTGGGCAGCTGCGTGGTCTTGCCCGAGCCGGTCTCGCCGCAGACGATGACGACTTGATGCTCGGCCATGGCTCGCATGATTTCGTCGCGGCGCGACGAAACCGGCAGGCTTTCGGGAAATGAAATGGAAAGAGCCGGTTGAGGCAACCGGCTCTCGGGTCGTTCTGAACTCATCGGGGCGGGATTGTCCCGCAGTCGCTCACTCGGTACGCGGGAAGTAGCTGATGACCTGGATGACCGCGCCTTGCGGGTCCCGCAGCACGGCCATGCGGCCGACGGTCGGGATGTCGAAAGGCCCCGCGCAGACGACGGCGCCCAGGCCCTTGGCCTTTTCCACCGTCGCATCGCAGGAGGCCACGGTCACATAGGCGCCCCACATCGCCGGGCCGGGCTGCTGTTGCTGCATGACGCCCCCGACCGCGACCTCGCCGACCTTGATGACGTGGTAGTCGCCGCCACCGAGATTCATCGTGTCGAACTTCCAGCCGAACAGCGTGCCGTAGAACTCGCTGGCCTTCTTGGTGTCGGGGCTGGACAGCTCGTTCCAGCTGAAGGCGCCAGGGGTCATGTAGACGTCTTGATAGTCCTTCATCGCGGTCTCCGGGTGGTGGAGCGGGCATCGTCCGAGGCGGATATGACAGCGTCAAGTGCGGCGAGTCACAGGCCACAATTCGGCCCATGACCGGTCTTGTCTTCCCCCACACCTTCGTGCCGTGGTTCCGCGCCGTGGCGCCTTACATCCATGCCTACCGCGGCGAGACCTTCGTCGTCGGCATGCCGGGCGAGCTGATCGCGGCCGGCAAGCTCAACGCCTTCGTGCAGGACCTGGCCATCCTGCATGCGATGGGCATCAAGATCGTGCTGGTGCACGGCTTCCGGCCGCAGGTCAACGAGCAGCTCGCCGCCAAGGGCCAGGTGCCGCGCTTCAGCCATGGCCGCCGCATCACCGACGCCGTGGCGCTGGACTGCGCCCAGGAGGCCGCCGGCCAGCTGCGCTTCGAGATCGAGGCGGCCTTCAGCCAGGGCCTGCCCAACACGCCGATGGCGAACGCCACGGTGCGCGTCGTCTCCGGCAATTTCCTGACCGCCCGGCCCGTGGGCATCGTGGACGGCGTGGATTTCCAGCATTCCGGCCTCGTGCGCAAGGTCGACGGCGCCGCCATCCAGCGCGCCATCGACATCGGCGCCATCGTGCTGCTGTCGCCCTTCGGCTTCTCGCCCACCGGTGAGGCCTTCAACCTGTCGATGGAGGACGTGGCCACGTCCACGGCCATCGCGCTGCAGGCGGACAAGCTGCTCTTCGTCTGCGAATCCGCCGGCGTGCCTGAGGACGCCGGCGACCCCGAAAGCGCCATCGACACGGAGCTGGCCCTGGCCGACGCCGAACGCATGCTGGCCAAGGCGGCACCCCACCCCGAACCGACCGAAGCCGCCTTCTACCTGCGCCACTGCGCCGAGGCCTGCCGCGCCGGCGTCGAACGCTCGCACATCATCCCCTTCGCGGTGGACGGCGCGCTGCTGCAGGAGGTCTACACCCACGACGGCATCGGCACCATGGTCGTCGACGAGAAGCTGGAAAGCCTGCGCGAGGCCAGCTCCGACGACGTGGCCGGCATCATCAAGCTCATCGAACCCTTCGAGCGCGACGGCACGCTGGTCAAGCGCAGCCGCACGGAAATCGAGCGCGACGCCGAGCTCTACACGGTCATCGAGCACGACGGCGTCATCTTCGGCTGCGCGGCGCTATACCCCTATGTCGAGGCCCGCACGGCCGAGATGGCCGCGCTGACGGTATCCGCCGAAGTACAAGGCCAGGGCGACGGCGACCGCCTGCTGAAAAGAATCGAACAGCGCGCGAAAGCCATGGGGCTGGACAGCATCTTCGTGCTGACCACACGCACGATGCACTGGTTCATCAAACGCGGTTTCCAGCAGGTCGACCCCGAATGGCTGCCGGAAGAACGCAAGCGCAAATACAACTGGGACCGCCGCTCGCTGGTGCTGGTCAAGAGATTCAACTAGGCCTTGTCGCTGCCGCCACAGAGCCGGCGCGCTAAAGTGCCGGCCGTTTTCTTTCCCGTGTCTGAGGAGTCCGCCATGCCCCGCGTCGTTCAATGCGCCTATCTGAAGAAGGAAGCCGAAGGGCTGGACTTCCCGCCCTATCCCGTCCACACCGAACTCGGCAAAAAGGTCTGGGAAAACGTCAGCAAGGAAGCCTGGGCGGCCTGGATGAAGCACCAGACCATGCTCGTCAATGAAAACCGCCTGAACCTCGCCGACCAGCGCGCCCGCCAATACCTGATGCGCCAGGCCGACCAGTTTTTCTTCGGCACCGGCGCCGAAACGGTGGCGGGCTATGTGCCGCCGTCGGCCTGAATGGGGCATTCGATGCGGCGGGCGTGGCTTTCGTCGCGCCATAACCCGCACGGCGCCCGGTGGCGGCCCGGCAGGGCCACCGAATCGGACGCCCGCCTAAACCGTGAAGGCAAATGGACGGGTTCAAATGAAAACCCGTAGGCGGCTGCCAACAAAAACCCTTGCCTGAATTCCCGGCCCGCGATTTAATTCGCTTGCGGAGATACTCGCCCGGCAATGCCCCGGGCGCCCTCCGAGGCCTCGATGCCCCGCATCGCGCGTCTCACCGGTCAAATCGCAAGAGGAATAGCAGCATGTCCAATCTCAAGGAACTCCTGGCCCAGCGCGCCGCGCTTGATGAACAGATCAGCCAAACCAAGGAGCGTGAGCGCAGCGAGGCGGTGGCCAAGGTCAAATCCCTGATGAGCGAATATGGCCTGACGATGGCCGACCTCAGCATGCGCACTGCCAAGCCGGCCAAGGTCTCCAAGGTTGCCGCCAAGTATCGCAACCAGGCCACCGGTGAAACCTGGAGCGGCCGCGGCCTGCAACCCAAATGGCTGAAGGCGGCCATTGCCGGCGGCGCCAAGCTGACCGATTTCACCGTTTAAGCAGCGCCCACACGCGCAATTGCACCGCGCGCCGCAACCTGCGGCGCCAAACCAGGGTCACCTTTGGGGTGACCCTTTTCTTTTGCCACGAGACGGCGGCCTAAACTCGGGCGCATGGCTTTCGTCACGCTGTCCGCCCGGTCGAACCCAGGGTTTCACCTAGGCGCCTGCGCGCGCGCGGACAAGGAGATTCCGGCCATGCATGCCCAAGCCCAGCGTTTCCGCACGCTTTGCCGCCCGCCGGGCCCGGCGGGGGCTTGAGCCATGGCCCTGCGTTCCGGCAGCGATGAGGCTCTCGAAACCCGCGGCGCGAGCAGCGGCCTGTCCACCGACCTGCCGCCGTCGACGACGCTGCCGCCCGGCCCGCGCCGCATCCGCGACCGCCGCGGCGCACGCCGGCTGCGCCGCGTCGGCCTGGCCGCGCTGACCGGCTTGGGCGGCGGGCTGGTCGCGGCCTGGGCGCTGGCCGCCAATGTGCTGCCGCCGCTGCTGCGCCTGCCCCAACCCGCCGCCGCGACGCCGGCGCCCGACCTCTTCGTGCCGATGCTGCTGGCCGGCCTGGGCCTGGCCGCGCTGTGGCGGCTCAGCGCCTGGGTACTGCCCCTCGTGATGGCCGGCCTGCTGCTCGGCTGCGGCCTGCCGCTGCTGCTGGAGCCCCAGGCCGACCCGCTGGGCCTGCTCGCGTCGGCCCCGCTGCTGAGCGCGCTGGCCCTGCCCCTGCTCGCCGCGGCGCTGAACCGCACGCGGCTGCGCCGCCTGGGCCTGACCGGCCGGCTGGCCAGCCGGCGCGAGGTCGTCGGCTTCGGCCTGCTGGCCGGGCTGGCAGCGCCCATGCTGGCCGGCCTGCTCGCGCTGGCGGCGCTGCTGGCCGCCGGGTTGACGCCGGCAGGCGCGGCCCGTGGCGCATCGGCCCTGGCCGGCGCCTGGGCCCTGGCCCTGCTGGCCACCGGCACCGCGCTGCAGGCCAGTTCGCAGCGGCCGCGGCGCAGCGGGCGCGGGCCGGCCCGCGCGCTCGCCGCCGCCGCGGTGGCCGCCCAGCTCGGCCCGGCCTGGCTGCCCGATGCCGGAGCCCTGCTGCTCGTGCCCCAGTTGCTGCTGAGCCTGCACGCGCTGCAGGCCGCGCCGCGCCACAACGCCGGCCTGGGCCTGGGCCTGCTCGCGCTGTGGGCGCTGACCGCGCCGGCCACGCCGGCAGCCTGGGCGGCCGGCGCGCTGTTGGCCCTGCTGCCGCTGGCCCTGCTCGCACTGAGCCAGCACCAGGTGCGCGAACGCGACGGCTGGCGCGGCGCCCTCGATGCGCAAGGCCTGGCGCTGGCCGAGTGGCGCCTGCCCGAGGGGCGCCGCCATGCGTCGGCCCGCTGGCTGGCGCTGACGACGCCGGTCGACCCGACGGCACGGCCCGGCACCACGCCGCTGGACTGGGTCCGAGTCGCCCACCCGCGCGACCGCGAGCCGGTGCGGCGAGCCTTGCGCGAGCTGCTGGCCCGGCCGGGGCGCGACCAGCTCGGCCTGTCGCTGCGCATCGCGGCCGACGGTGGCGACTGGCGCTGGCACGAGCTGCAGGCCCATGTGCCGCAGCGCGACCGCGAGGGCCGCGCGCGCGGCCTCATCGCGACGCTGGCCGACGTCAGCTGGCGCCACACGGCCGAGGAGCGCGAGCGCATGTCGGCCACCATCTTCCAGCAGTCCGGCGAGGGCCTGGCCGTCGTCGACACGCAGTGGCGCATCGTCGAGGTCAACCCGGCCTACTGCGACATCCTGCATGCCTCGCGCGAAGCCCTGGTCGGCCGCCTGGCCGCACCGCTGAGCGTGGCCAATCTGCAGCGCAGCGGCCACGAGGCGGCCCAGGTGCAGACCCTGCTCAAGGCCGGCCAGAGCTGGAGCGGCCAGGTGCAGGCCGAGCTGGACGACGGCGGCCGGCATGTCTTCTCGGTCCGGCTGAGCCCCGTGCCCGAGCCCGACGGCGCCAGCCCGCGCTGGCGCCTGCTGGGCCTGACCGACCTGGGCGAGAGCCTGCGCCAGCAGGAGCTGCTGCGCCGCAGCCTGCGCTACGACATCGCCACCGGCCTGCCCAACCGCGACGAGTTCATGCGCCTGCTGCAGCAGGCGCTGATGGCCGCCAACCGCGACGGCTTCAAGCTCGTCGTCTGCGTCATCGACCTGGACGACTTCGGCCGCGTCAACGCGGAGCATGGCCAGCTCGCCGCCGACGCCGTGCTGCTGCAGCTCAGCGGCCGGCTGCAGGCCACGCTGCGCGGCGCCCGCGGCGGAGCCGCCGCCGACACCGCCGACCAGCTCGCCCGCCTGCATGGCGACGAGTTCGCCGTGCTGATGCGGGTGCAGACCCCCGAGGAGGGCCAGCGCGCCGTCGACCGGCTGCTGGGCCTGCTGTCCACGCCGGTGTCCATCCGCGAGAGCCGCGTCGGCGACGGCC
Organism: Pelomonas aquatica; assembly: GCF_026712205.1. Classification (GTDB taxonomy): domain Bacteria; phylum Pseudomonadota; class Gammaproteobacteria; order Burkholderiales; family Burkholderiaceae_C; genus Pelomonas; species Pelomonas aquatica. The sequence continues at coordinate 101,687 of NZ_JAPPUW010000008.1, read as the reverse complement.
TGGCGCTGGAGGTCGGCGCCAGCATGGGCGCCACCCTCTACCCGCTGGACGAGGCCGACCCCGAGACCCTGCTGCGCCACGCCGGCCATGCCCTCTACCGCGCCAAGCACCTCGGCCGCGGCGGCGTGCAGTTCCACGACCCGACGATGAGCGAGCGCGACGAGGCCGGTCTGATCGCCGTGGCCCGCCTGCAGCGCGCCCTCGACGGCAACGAGCTGCTGCTGCACTACCAGCCCCAGATCGACCTGCGCAGCGGCCAGGTGACGGGCGTCGAGGCACTGCTGCGCTGGCAGCACCCGGACCGCGGCCTGCTCGCGCCGGCGCATTTCCTGCCGATGGTCGCGGCCACCGGCCTGTCGGTGCAGATCGGCGACTGGGTCATCGAGCAGGCCCTGACCCAGACGGTCGCCTGGATGGAAGCCGGCATCAACGGCGGCCGCGGCCTGCCGGTCAGCGTCAACGTCGGCGCCCGCCAGCTCAGCCGCCCCGACTTCCCGCAGCGGCTGCAGGAGCTGGTCCAGCGCCAGCCGCCGGCGGTGGCCCACCTGCTGCACCTGGACGTGCTGGAGTCCGACGCACTGGTCGAGACGGCCGCCACCCAGGCCCTCATCCAGCGCAGCATGAGCCTGGGCGTGGGCATCGCGCTGGACGACTTCGGCGCCGGCTACTCGCGCCTGTCCTCGCTGAAGCGCCTGTCGGTCGACACGCTCAAGCTCGACCGCAGCTATGTGCAGGGCATGCTGGGCGACGCCCAGGACCTGTCGCTGGTCGAAAGCGTCATCGGCCTGGGGCGCAATATCGGCTGCGCGGTGCTGGCCAAGGGCGTCGAAAGCCGTGCCCACGCCCGCGAGCTGCTGCGCCTGGGCTGCCGGCTGGGCCAGGGCAACGGCATCGCCGCGGCCATGCATCCCGCGGCGCTGCCGGGCTGGATGGAGAGCTTCGCCAACGGCGACTGGGCGGGGCAGTTCAGGGCGCCGTCGCAGGCGAATCCTTAAACTGCCGGGGTGATCCCACAAGGCTTTATCCAGGACCTGCTGTCCCGCGTCGACGTCGTCGACGTGGTGGGCCGCCATGTCGACCTGAAGAAGGCCGGCATCAACCACAAGGGCCTGTGCCCCTTCCACGGCGAGAAGTCGCCGAGCTTCATCGTCAGCCCCAGCCGCCAGACCTATCACTGCTTCGGCTGCGGCGTGCACGGCAATGCCATCGGCTTCCTGATGGAGCACACCGGCGCCAGCTTCGTCGAGGCCGTGGAAGACCTGGCCCAGCAGGTCGGCATGGTGGTGCCGCAGGACGACCGCAGCCCCGAGCAGCGCGAGCGCGCCAAGGCCGAGAAGGCCCGCCAGCACAGCCTGACCGAGGTGCTGGCCCGCGCGGCGGAGTTCTACAAGACCCAGCTGCGCAAGGCGCCGCGCGCCGTGGCCTACCTGAAGGGCCGCGGCCTGACCGGCCAGATCGCCGCGCGCTTCGGCCTCGGCTATGCGCCCGAGGGCTGGCGCTCGCTGGCCAGCGGCTTCCCGTCCTACGACGACCCGCAGCTCGTCGAGGCCGGCCTGGTCATCTCGCCGGAGGCCGACCCGGGCGAGGACGCAAAAAGGTATGACCGCTTCCGCGACCGCGTGATGTTCCCCATCCGCAACGTGCAGGGCGAAGTCATCGGCTTCGGCGGGCGCGTGCTGGACAAGGGCGAGCCCAAATACCTGAACTCGCCGGAGACGCCCGTGTTCATCAAGGGCCGCGAGCTCTACGGCCTGTTCGAGGGCCGCCAGGCCATGCGCCAGCGCGGCTATGCGCTGGTCGTCGAGGGATACATGGACGTCGTCGCGCTGGCCCAGTACGGCATCGCCAACGCGGTCGCGACGCTGGGCACGGCCTGCACCGCCGACCACGTGCACAAGCTCTTCCGCCACACCGACTCGGTCGTCTTCAGCTTCGACGGCGACGCCGCCGGCCGCCGCGCCGCCGTGCGCGCGCTGGAGGCCGCCCTGCCCCATGCGTCCGAGACGCACACGGTCAAGTTCCTGTTCCTGCCGACCGAGCACGACCCCGACTCCTTCGTGCGCGAGCTGGGCGCCGAGGCCTTCGAGCGCGCCGTCGAGGGCGCCGTGCCGCTGTCGCGCCAGCTCACCACGGTGGCCGCCGAAGGCTGCGACCTCGGCAGCCCCGAGGGCCGCGCGCGCATGCTCAGCCAGGCCCGGCCGCTGTGGAACCTGCTGCCGGACGGCCTGCTGCGCCGCCAGCTGCTGGGCGAGTTCGCCCGCCAGGGCCAACTGCCCGAGGCCGAGCTGCAGGCGCTGTGGCTGGGCGAGCCGCCCCCGTCGGCCGCCGCCGCGCCGGCGCCCGCCCCCGCCGCCGAGAAACCCCGCTGGCAGCCCAAGGGCGAGTGGAAGCCCAAGGGCGAATGGAAACGCAAGGGCCGCGATGAAGAGCCCCGCCCCACCGGCCCGCGCGCCATGCCGTCGACGCCGACCGACAACGCCGTGCGGCTGCTGCTGCAGCACAGCGAGCTGTGGGACGCGTTGGCCGACGAGGACCGCGCGCTGCTGCACGAACTGCCCGGCGTGCACGGCACGCTGGTGCACTGGCTGGAACGCCATCTGACCCACCACGGCGCCAGCTCCTGGGCCGTGGTCCAGGCCGCGCTGGCGGCGGACGGCCTCGGCGACGCGGTCGGCCGCCTGGTCCGCGCCGTGCAGGAACTGGGCATCGAGGAAGGCGACCCCGCCGGCGACCTGGCCCGTGCCGTCGCCGAGCTGCGCAGCCGCGCACCCACCGCGCTGCCGGGCGGCAGCGGCGCCACCGACGACGAGCGCCGCCGCGCGCTGGAAGCCCTGGCGCGGCTGCGCGAGCGGCACGGTGTGCCGCCCTGAAGCCGCGGTTTTTGACCTATGGATGAATTTGGCCGATAATTCAACGTTTTCCGCGCGCGTCAACAAGAGTGACGGCAGAGCGATGCCGGGCCCGGCCACCCAGCGACACTGGGCAACTCGCCAAGAGTTTTGAAGGCCAACACATCCGCCACCTCTGCACTCCAAACGATCACGCCAGCTTGTTCGCGCCACGCCTGGGTCCCTCGCTCGAATTTCGGGTGATACCTGGCGACGAAAGCCACCGCCCCCTGCCCCGCCGGTTTGACAGCCAGCCCGGGTCGGCCGCGGTGGCTGCTGCATTTCTGAATTGACCGCGCAAACCCTCGAAGGACCTGCATGACCGCCAAGAAGCCCGCGACCAAGGCCAGCCCCGCTCCCGCCGAAGAGCTCAAGAAGAAGCCGGCCGCCAAGACGGCAGCCGCCGAGGCCCCCGCGAAAGCCACCAAGGCGGCCGCGGCCAAGCCTGCAGCGAAAACGGCCAAGGCGGCCGTGACCGAAGAGGACAAGCCCAAGCGTGGCCGCAAGCCCAAGGCTGCGACCGAGACCAAGAAGGCCGGCGGCAAGAAGGAAGTCGACGAAGACGTGGATCTGTCCGACGTCGATGCCGAGCTGGAGGGCGAAGAGCCGGAAACCGAGGAGGTTGCCGCCGTCGAGGAAGAGACCGTCAAGGCCAAGCCGCTGCGCATGAAGGTCAGCCGCGCCAAGGAGCGCGCGCTGATGCGCGAGTTCGGCCTCGAAGAGACCGCGCTGACCGAAGAGGAAGCCGTCAAGCGCCGCACGGAGCTGAAGACCCTCATCAAGATGGGCAAGACGCGCGGCTTCCTGACCCACCAGGAAATCAACGACCACCTGCCCGAGAAGCTGGTCAACGAGGAAATCCTCGAAGCCATCGTGTCCATGCTCAACGACATGGGCATCGCGGTCTACGAGCAGGCGCCCGACGCCGCCACGCTGCTGATCCAGGGCAACGCGACGACCACTTCGACCGAGGAAGAAGCCGAGGAAGCCGCCGAAGCCGCGCTGTCCACGGTGGACTCCGAATTCGGCCGCACGACCGACCCGGTGCGCATGTATATGCGCGAGATGGGCACGGTCGAACTGCTGACCCGTGAAGGCGAAATCGAGATCGCCAAGCGCATCGAAGGCGGCCTGCAGGCCATGATGCTGGCCATCTCGGCCTCGCCGACGACCATCGCCCACATCCTTGAATACGCTACCAAGATCCGCGGCGGCGAGATGCAGATCTCCGACGTCGTCGACGGCTTCGTCGCCGAGGACGAGGCCGACGACTATGTGGCCGAGGAAGACTTCGACGAGTTCGACGAGGAAGACGACGACGACGGCCAGGGCGGCTCCAAGGCGCTGACCAAGAAGCTCGAAGAGCTGAAGAACGCCGCGCTGGTCAAGCTGGACTCGATGTCCGCCAGCTTCGACAAGATGCGCAAGGCCTTCGAGAAGGAAGGCTACAAGTCGGCCTCGTACAACAAGGCCCAGCAGGCCATCAGCGCCGAGCTGATGACCATCCGCTTCACGGTCAAGACCATCGAGAAGCTGTGCGACATCCTGCGCAGCCAGGTGGACGACGTGCGCCGCTACGAGCGCGAGCTGCGCAAGATCGTCGTCGACAAGTGCGGCATGCCACAGGAGCACTTCATCAAGACCTTCCCGCCCAATGCGCTGAACCTGAAGTGGGCCGAGAAGGAAGTCGCCGCCGGCAAGAACTACAGCACCATCCTGAGCCGCAACCTGCCGCCGGTGCAGGAGCTGCAGCAGAAGCTCATCGACATCCAGGCCAAGGCCGTCGTGCCGCTGGACGACCTGAAGGACATCAACAAGAAGATGAACGAGGGCGAGAAGGCCAGCCGCGACGCGAAGAAGGAAATGATCGAGGCCAATCTGCGCCTCGTCATCTCGATCGCGAAGAAGTACACCAACCGCGGCCTGCAGTTCCTCGACCTGATCCAGGAAGGCAATATCGGCCTGATGAAGGCGGTCGACAAGTTCGAATACCGCCGCGGCTACAAGTTCTCGACCTATGCGACCTGGTGGATCCGCCAGGCCATCACGCGCTCCATCGCCGACCAGGCCCGCACCATCCGCATCCCGGTCCACATGATCGAGACGATCAACAAGATGAACCGCATCTCGCGCCAGCACCTGCAGGAGTTCGGCTACGAGCCGGACGCGCCGACGCTGGCCGAGAAGATGGAGATCCCGGAAGACAAGATCCGCAAGATCATGAAGATCGCCAAGGAGCCGATCTCCATGGAGACGCCGATCGGCGACGACGACGACAGCCACCTGGGCGATTTCATCGAGGACACCAACAACACGGCGCCCATCGAGGCGGCCATGCAGGCCGGCCTGCGCGACGTCGTGAAGGACATCCTCGACAGCCTGACCCCGCGCGAGGCCAAGGTGCTGCGCATGCGCTTCGGCATCGAGATGCAGAGCGACCACACGCTGGAGGAGGTCGGCAAGCAGTTCGACGTCACCCGCGAGCGCATCCGCCAGATCGAGGCCAAGGCGATCCGCAAGCTCAAGCACCCGAGCCGGAGCGACAAGTTGCGCACGTATCTGGACAACCTCTGATCTCCGCCAAGGCCGGCCCGTCCGGCCTTTTTTGCGCCCTAAACTTCCCTCCATGACCGCGATCCGCGAGCGCACCGTCCTCTTCGCCGACCTGCGTGGCAGCACCGGGCTCTACGAGTCCCTCGGCAACGCCGAGGCCAGCGGCCTCGTCACGCAGACGGTCAGCCAGATCAGCGAGGCCGTGCTGGAGAGCGGCGGCCACCTGATCAAGACGCTGGGCGACGGCCTGATGGCCGCCTTCGAGACGCCGCGCGACGGCGTGCGCGCGGCCCAGCGCATGCAGGAGATGCTGGAGCGTACCGTGCAGCGAGCGCGGCGGCTGAACAACAACCCGGCCATGCTGGCGCTGCGCCTGCAGGTGGCGCTGGCGCGCGGCGAGGTCGTCGAGCTCAACGGCGACTGCTTCGGCGACGCGGTCAACGTGGCCGCCCGCCTGATCGACCATGCCGGCGACGGCGAGATCCTCATCACCGCCGAGGTGCTGGCCGGACTGCATCACGCGTCCAAGGGGCGCTTCCGCAGCCTGGACCGCATCTCGGTGCGCGGCCGCATCGAGCCCGTGCACGTCCATCGCATGGACGCCGCACCACTGCTCGGCGCCGATGCGGCCGCGACGCAGTTCGGCGAGCCGATGCGCGCCACCGAGCCCGACGGCATGCGCCTGGTCTGGGGCGACCTGGACCGCGTCTTCGACATCCTCAGCATGCCGGTCATCCTGGGCCGCAGCGTGCAAGCCACCTACTGCATCACCGACGCGCGCGTGTCGCGCTCGCATGCCCGCATCGACTGGCAGGGCAGCAGCTTCGAGCTGACCGACCTCTCCTACAACGGCACCTATGTGCGCTTCGGCGACTCGGGCGAGCTGCTGAGCCTCAAGCGCGGCAGCTGCACGCTGCACGGCGGCGGCAGCATCGGCCTGGGCGGTCCGCCGGGCGACCAGCAGTCGCCCAGCGTGCGCTTCGAGGTGCTGCACTTCGCCGACACCGAGCCGCAGGCCTTCGGCGGCCCAAGATCCCGCCGCTGATGGCCTTTTTCCCTGAACCGCCACGGCGCCACGGCGCCGGCTCCGGCCCTGACGTGGCCGTGCTGCTGTGCAACCTCGGCACACCCGACGCGCCGACCGCTCCCGCGCTGCGCCGCTACCTGGCCCAGTTCCTCGCCGACCCGCGCGTCGTCGAGATCCCCAGGCTGGTCTGGATGGCGATCCTGCACGGCCTCATCCTGCGCGTGCGCCCGGCCAAGTCGGCGGCCAAGTACGCCAGCATCTGGAAGCCCGAAGGCTCGCCGCTCAAGGTCTGGACCGAGAAGCAGGCCAAGCTGCTGCAGGGCCTGCTCGGCGAGCGCGGCCTGCGCGTGCGCGTGGCCCACGCGATGCGCTATGGCACGCCCGCCATCGCCGCCCAGCTGGACGCGCTCAAGCGCGAGGGCGTGCAGCGCGTGCTCGTGCTGCCGGCCTACCCGCAGTATTCGGGCGCGACGACGGCCAGCGTCATCGACGACGTGGCCCGCTGGGCGCTGCGCAGCCGCCACGTCCCCGAGCTGCGCTTCGTGAACCGCTACCACGACGACCCCGGCCACATCGCCGCACTGGCCCAGAGCGTGCGCGAGCACTGGCAGCGCGAGGGCCGTGGCGAGAAGCTGGTCATGAGCTTCCACGGCATGCCCGAGCGCACGCTGCACCTGGGCGACCCCTACCACTGCGAATGCCTGAAAACCGGCCGCCTGCTGGCCGAGGCCCTGGGCCTGAAGGACGGCGAGTGGCTGGTCAGCTTCCAGAGCCGCTTCGGCAAGGCCAAATGGCTGCAGCCCTATACCGAGCCCAGCCTCGTCAAGCTCGCCAAGGGCGGCGTGAAGGCCGTCGACCTGATCTGCCCCGGCTTCGCGGCCGACTGCCTGGAGACGCTGGAAGAGATCGACCAGGAGGCGCGTGCCGCCTTCCTGGCGGCCGGCGGCCAGCGCTTCGGCTACGTCCCCTGCCTGAACGACCATCCGGCCGGCATGCGCGCGCTGGCCGCGCTGGCGGAGCGCCACCTGCAAGGCTGGCCGACCGCCGCGCCCCACCCTGACACGCTGGCCCTGCAGCGCCAGCGGGCGCTGGCCGCCGGGGCGAAGGAATGAGCGAAGCCCTCGCCTGCATGCGCCTGGACAAATGGCTCTGGGCCGCGCGCTTCTACAAGACCCGGGCCCTGGCCGTCGACGAGATCAACCTCGGCCGCGTGCGCGTGGGCGGCCAGCCGGTGAAGCCGGCGCGCGACGTGAGGCCGGGCGATCTGCTCAGCATCCGCACCGGCGTCGTGACCCGCGAGGTCGAGGTGCGTGGCCTGTCCAACCAGCGCGGCCCGGCCCCGCAGGCTCAAGCGCTCTATGCCGAGACCCAGGCCAGCGTCACCGCCCGCGAGGCCGCGGCCGAGGCGCGCCGCCTGGCGCCCGAACCGGCGGCCACCATCGCCCAGGGCCGCCCGACCAAGCAGGATCGCCGCCGCCTGGCCGACTGGGACCGCTGGTCGGCGTCGGCGGACGATCTCGACGACCCGGGTTAGCCCGCGATAATCTCCCTCTTGAATCCAGGACATCGCGCCCCAGTTAGGCGCGATTGCTTTTTTGACGCCATGACGACCGACACCCCCCTGCCCGAAGACGCCGCCGGCGAGCCCACGGCCGCCGAGACCAACCCCGAGATCAAGATCGCCGAGCTGGAAAACCGGCTGGCCGAGATGAGCGACGCCTATCTGCGCGCCAAGGCCGAGGTCGAGAACGTGCGCCGTCGCGCCGACGAAGACATCGCCAAGGCGCGCAAGTTCGCCGTCGAGGCCTTTGCCGAGGCCATGCTGCCGGTGATGGACAGCATGGAAGCCGCCATCGCCACGCCCGGCGCCGCCGTCGAGACGGTGCTGGAAGGCGTGCACGCCACGCGCCGCCAGCTCGCCAGCGCGCTGGAGCGCAACAAGGTGGTCGAGATCAACCCGGCCGCCGGCACCAAGTTCGACCCCAACCAGCACCAGGCCATCTCCATGGTGCCGGCCGAGCAGGAGGCCAACACCGTCGTGGCCGTGCTGCAGAAGGGCTTCCTGATCGCCGACCGCGTGCTGCGGCCGGCCCTCGTGACGGTCGCGGCGCCTCGCTAATGATTTGGGGACAGACCTTGGCGCGAAGCGACATGCTCTGTCCCCACTAATTCACAGCCTGGCGCCCTTGAAGGCGACCAAGTTATCCACAAATCCAAGACATCCAAGCATTCACCAGGAGCAAGAACATGGGAAAGATCATCGGCATTGACCTCGGCACCACGAACTCGTGCGTCGCGGTCATGGAGGGCAACACCACCCGCGTGATCGAGAACGCCGAGGGCGCGCGCACGACGCCGTCCATCATTGCCTACCAGGAAGACGGCGAGATCCTCGTCGGCGCGTCGGCCAAGCGCCAGTCCGTCACCAACCCGAAGAACACGCTCTACGCCGTGAAGCGCCTGATCGGCCGCAAGTTCTCCGAGAAGGAAGTGCAGAAGGACATCGACCTGATGCCCTACACCATCGCCGCCGCCGACAACGGCGACGCCTGGGTGGAAGTGCGCGGCAAGAAGTTCGCGCCGCCCCAGGTCAGCGCCGAAGTGCTGCGCAAGATGAAGAAGACCGCCGAGGACTACCTCGGCGAGGAAGTGACCGAGGCCGTCATCACGGTGCCGGCCTACTTCAACGACGCCCAGCGCCAGGCGACGAAGGACGCCGGCCGCATCGCCGGCCTGGACGTCAAGCGCATCATCAACGAGCCCACCGCCGCGGCCCTGGCCTTCGGCCTGGACAAGCACGGCAAGGGCGACCGCAAGATCGCCGTCTACGACCTCGGCGGCGGCACCTTCGACATCTCCATCATCGAGATCGCCGACGTGGACGGCGAGATGCAGTTCGAAGTGCTGTCGACCAACGGCGACACCTTCCTGGGCGGCGAGGACTTCGACCAGCGCATCATCGACTACATCGTCACCGAGTTCAAAAAGGAACAGGGCGTCGACCTGACCAAGGACGTGCTGGCCCTGCAGCGCCTGAAGGAAGCCGCCGAGAAGGCCAAGATCGAGCTGTCCAACTCGTCGCAGACCGACGTCAACCTGCCCTACATCACGGCCGACGCGTCGGGCCCCAAGCACCTCAACGTCAAGCTGACCCGCGCCAAGCTGGAGTCGCTGGTCGACGAGCTGATCGAGCGCACCATCGCCCCCTGCCGCACGGCCATCAAGGACGCCGGCGTGGCCGTGTCCGCCATCGACGACGTCATCCTCGTCGGCGGCATGACCCGCATGCCCAAGGTGCAGGACAAGGTCAAGGAGTTCTTCGGCAAGGAGCCGCGCCGCGACGTGAACCCCGACGAGGCCGTGGCCGTCGGCGCCGCCATCCAGGGCCAGGTCCTGGGCGGCGAGCGCAAGGACGTGCTGCTGCTGGACGTCACCCCGCTGTCCCTGGGCATCGAGACCCTGGGCGGCGTGATGACGAAGATGATCAAGAAGAACACGACCATCCCGACCAAGTTCAGCCAGACCTTCTCCACCGCCGACGACAACCAGCCGGCCGTGACGATCAAGGTCTACCAGGGCGAGCGCGAGCTGGCCCAGGCCAACAAGTCGCTGGGCGAGTTCAACCTCGAGGGCATCCCGCCGGCCCCGCGCGGCACGCCGCAGATCGAGGTCAGCTTCGACATCGACGCCAACGGCATCCTGCACGTCGGCGCCAAGGACAAGGGCACCGGCAAGGAAAACAAGATCACCATCAAGGCGAACTCGGGCCTGTCCGAAGCCGAGATCGAGAAGATGGTCAAGGACGCCGAGGCCAACGCCGCCGAGGACAAGAAGAAGGTCGAGCTCGTCACCGCCCGCAACCAGGCCGACGGCATGGTGCACAGCGTGCGCAAGTCGCTGGCCGAGCATGGCGACAAGCTCGAAGCCGGCGAGAAGGACAAGATCGAGGCCGCCGCCAAGGATCTGGAAGAAGCCATCAAGGGCGACGACAAGGCCGCCATCGAGGCCAAGACCGAGGCCCTGATGACGGCTAGCCAGAAGCTGGGCGAGAAGATCTACGCCGACCAGCAGGGCGCGCAGGCCGCCGCTGCCGCCGCCGGCGCGGAGCAGCCCCATGCGGCTCCGCAGGGCGAGGCCCATCGCCCGGCCGACGACAACGTCGTGGACGCCGAGTTCAAGGAAGTCAAGGACGGCAAGTAAGCCTCCGATGACCTCGGCCCGGGGCGCGGTTCGCGCGCCCGGGCTTTTGCTTTACGAGAAGAGCAATGGCTTCCAAGCGCGATTACTACGAAGTCCTCGGCGTCGCCAAGAACGCGACCGAGGACGACATCAAGAAGGCCTACCGCAAGCTGGCCATGAAGTACCACCCCGACCGCAACCAGGGCGACGGGGCGAAGAAGGCCGAGGAGCAGTTCAAGGAGGCCAAGGAAGCCTACGAGATGCTGTCCGACGCGCAGAAGCGCGCGGCCTACGACCAGTACGGCCATGCCGGCGTCGACCCCAATATGGGCGCCGGCCGCGGCGGCCCGGGCGCGGAGGGCTTCGGCGGCTTCGCCGAGGCCTTCGGCGACATCTTCGGCGACATCTTCGGCGGCCAGGGCGGCGGGCGCCGCGGTGGCGGCGGCCAGCAGGTCTACCGCGGCAGCGACCTCAGCTATGCGATGGAGATTTCTCTGGAGGAAGCCGCACGCGGCAAGGAGACGCAGATCCGCATCCCGAGCTGGGAAGGCTGCGAGACCTGCGGCGGCTCGGGCGCCAAGCCCGGCACCAGCGCCAAGACCTGCGGCTCCTGCGGCGGCTCGGGCACGGTGCACATGCGCCAGGGCTTCTTCAGCATCCAGCAGACCTGCCCGCACTGCCACGGCAGCGGCAAGATCATTCCCGACCCCTGCATGGCCTGCAACGGCCAGGGCAAGGTCAAGAAGCAGAAGACGCTGGAGGTCAAGATCCCGGCCGGCATCAACGAGGGCATGCGCATCCGCTCGGCGGGCAATGGCGAGCCCGGCGTGAACGGCGGCCCGAGCGGCGACCTCTACATCGAGATCCGCATCAAGCAGCACGACCTCTTCGAGCGCGACGGCGACGACCTGCACTGCACGATGCCGGTGTCGATGGTCACCGCCGCGCTGGGCGGCAACATCGAGGTGCCCACGCTGGGCGGCAAGGCCGAGATCGAGTTGCCCGAGGGCACCCAGCACGGCAAGACCTTCCGCCTGCGCGGCAAGGGCATCAAGGGCGTGCGCTCCAGCTACCCGGGCGACCTCTACTGCCACATCGCGGTCGAGACGCCCGTCAAGCTCACCGAGCACCAGAAGAAGCTGCTCAAGGAGCTCGACGAGTCGCTGAAGAAGGGCGGCGAGCGCCACTCGCCCAACGCCAAGAGCTGGACCGACCGGGTCAAGGACCTGTTCAAGTAGGCCGGCCCGGCCCTCCCGACGAACCGCGGCGCCCGCCAGGACGCCGCGGTTTTTCATGGCCTGTCGCGGAGCCCGCCTGCGCCTTAAGTCACGTCGTGTGCCCGAAGCGCGTGTAAACCATCTCACCCACGCTCGCCCAGAAACCCTAAAGTTCATCGACTGTCACGCCGATGGCTCATAAGTGATCCGCCCTTCGACTCCTGCGCCCAGAGTCCGCTGCCCCGTGCCACGGAAGGGGGCAGCATGTTGCTGATGGACGGCAGCATCCAGGGCGCGTCGGCGCTGATCATCGACAGCAACGCCAACTCGCGCAGCCTGATGTCGGCGCAGCTGCGCGACCTCGGCGTCGGCACGGTGCGCCAGACCCCGCGCGTGAAGGATGCCCGCGTGATGCTGGAGCACCAGACCTTCGACATCGTGCTGTGCGACTACCACTTCGACGCCGGCGACACATCCGGCCAGGACCTGCTGGACGAACTGCGCCGCGAAGGCCTGCTGCCCTACGCCACGGTCTTCGTCATGGTGACCAGCGAGGCCACCTATGCCAAGGTGGCCGAGGCCGCCGAGGCCGCGCTCGATGCCTACCTCATCAAGCCCTACACCAGCGCCAATCTCGCCGAGCGCCTGGCCAGCGCACGCCAGCGCAAGCGCGTGCTGAAGGACATCTTCGAGGCCATCGAGAACCAGGACTTCGAGACCGCCGCCAACCTCTGCCTGGCGCGCTTCGAGGCCAAGGGCAGATACTGGCTGTACGCGGCGCGCATCGGCGCCGAGCTGCTGCTGAGGCTCAAGCGCTTCGACGACGCCAGGATCCTCTACGAGGCCATCATCACGGCCAAGACCGTGCCCTGGGCGCGGCTGGGCGTGGCGCGCACCGAGGTGGCCAGCGGCAATATGCAGGCCGCGCGGCGCACGCTGGAGAACCTGATCGGCGATCTGCCCGACTATGCCGATTCCCACGACCTGATGGGCCATGTGCAGATGGAGCAGGGCGACCTGCAGCAGGCCCTCAAGACCTACCAGACCGCCGTGACGCTGACGCCCGGCTGCCTGCTGCGCCTGCAGCGCTGCGGCTCGCTGGGCTTCTACGCCGGCCAGCGGGCCGAGGCACTGAAGCTGCTGGAGCGCGCCATGTCCCAGGGCCTGCGCTCCAAGCTGTTCGACATGCTCAGCCTCGTGCTGATCGGGCTGATGCGCTTCGACGCCAAGGATCACAAGGGCTTCAAGTACGCCCACGACTCGCTGATCGCGGCGCTGGAACGCGCGCCCGGCGCCGTCAGGCTGCAGCGCTTCGACCTGGTCTTCCGCGGCCTGTCCTTCCTGCTGGAGCGCCGCGTGGGCCAGGCCCTCGTCGTCGCGCGCGAGTTCACCGGGCATGCCGCCGCCGGCGACTTCGACCTCGAAGCGGCCTCGCTGCTGACGGCGCTGTGGATACGCCTGTCCAGCCAGGAGGTGGAGCTGGAGGAGATGCTGCCCATCCTGCGCGAGCTGGGCATGCGGCATTGCACGACCAAGGCCAGCACCGAGGTCCTCGTCGCGATGACCGAGGGCCACCAGGGCGCCGCCGATCAGTTCCGCGACTGCCACCAGCAGGTCTTCAACGTCGCCGAGACGGCGATGCGCCATTCGCTGCGCGGTGGCGCCAAGGCCGCCGTCGAGCTGCTGATCCAGCAGGGCGAGATCACGCGCAACGCCAAGCTCATCGACATGGCGGGCCTGGTGCTGAAACGCCATGCCGACAAGATCGAGGACGCGGCCGATCTGGGCCAGCGCATCGAGGCGCTGCACGTCCGCTATGTGAAGCCCATGGGCGGCGGCGCGGCCAAGGCCGCCCGCGCGACCGGCGGCGTCGCGCTGCGCACCGCCGCCGCACCGGCCTGAAGCGCTGCCTGGCCTGCTCCCAGCCCGCCGCTAGAACAGACTGCCCTGCGCCGACGGCCTGGCCGGCCGCCGGAACAGCGCCAGTTCCACCGGCCGCCGCTCGGTGCGCAGCCCGTGCTTGCGTGCGATGCGGTGCAGGCGCGCGCGCAGCAGCTCGGCCCAGACGCCCTCGCCCGTCATGCGCGTGCCGAAGCGGGCGTCGTTGTCCAGGCCGCCGCGCATGTCGCGCAGCCGGGCCATCACGCGCTCGGCGCGCTCCGGGAAGTGGCGCTGCAGCCAGTCCTGGAACAGCGGGTTGACCTCCCAGGGCAGGCGCAGCGGGATGCTGAAGGCGCTGCTCGCGCCGGCCGCCACGGCGGCCTCGACGATGCGCTCCAGCTCGGGTTCGTTGATGAAGGGAATGATGGGCGACACGCTGACTCCCACCGGCACGCCGGCCTCCGCCAGCGCCTTGATCGCCCGCAGCCGCCGCGCCGGCGCCGCCGCGCGCGGCTCCAGGATGCGGGCCAGCTCGTGGTCCAGCGTCGTCACCGACAGATAGACCGACACCAGGCCCCGCGCCGCCATCGGCGCGATCAGATCGAGCTCGCGCTCGATGCCGGCCGACTTGGTGACGACCGAGAACGGGTGGCCGGCCTCGGCCAGCACCTCGACGACGCGGCGCGTGATGCCGAGGCGCCGCTCGACGGGCTGGTAGGCATCGGTGGCCGTGCCCAGCACCAGCGAGCGCGGCTCGTAGCGCGGGCTGGCCAGCGTCTCGCGCAGCCGCTCGGCCGCGTTGACCTTGGCAATGATGCGGGTCTCGAAATCCAGGCCCGGCGACAGGTTCAGATAGCTGTGCGTGGGCCGCGCGAAGCAGTAGATGCAGCCGTGCTCGCAGCCCCGGTAGGGGTTGATGGAGTAGTCGAAGGCGATGTCCGGCGACTGGTTGCTGGTGACGATCTTCTTCGCCTGCTCCTCGATGACCTGGGTGGCCGGCGCCAGGCGCTCCTCGGCGGCCTGCTGGTCCAGCGTGCCCCAGCCGTCGTCGACCTGCTCGCGCTGTTCCCGCGCGAAGCGGTGCGGCATCGCGCCCGCGCTGCCGCGGCCCTTGATCGAGTCGAGCGGGACGAGGCTGGGCTGGGCGGGCGCAATGCGCGTGGGGGCGGGCGACATGCTGTAAATATATACAGCATTCACCCGCGCCGCCAGGCGGCGGAAGGAGGGCTTATTGACCGGGCTTGAGCATGGGCTTCAGCCGCGCCAGCAGGCGCTCGTCCACGCCGGCCAGCATGGCCGTGCGTGCCGCGATGCGGCCCTCGCCGTCGAGCAGGATCAGCTCGCCGCTGTGGTTGAAGTCGCCATTGGGCAGGGCGCGGTACTGGAACTTCAGCAGCGCGGCGATCTTGCGCACGCTGGCCGGGTCGGTGCGTGCCAGATGCCAGCGCGTGCCGTCCACGCCGCGCTCGCGGGCGGTCGAGGCCAGCGCAGCCACGCTGTCGCGCGCCGGGTCGAAGCTGACGAAGACCACGCGCAGGTTGCGGCGCTCGGCCTCGCTGAGCGCGGCCTCGGTTGCGCGCGCCGCCTCGACGAGCATCGGGCAGACAAACTCGCAGGACGTGTAGAACATGCTGACCAGCACCGGGTGGCCCTGGCCGGCATCCCAGGCCAGCGGCTGGCCCTGCTGGTCGGTCAGCGTGGCCTTGAGCTGGTAGACCGAATCGCTCGGCCAGGCCCAGGCCAGGCCGCAGCTCAGCAGCGCCGCCGCGAGGCAGAGTCTTCGTTTCATCGTGCAATCTCCTTGGCGCAGCGAAAGGCCAGGCTGGCCGTGCTGTCGGCCGCGCCGAGCGAGGCCAGCAGCGCAATGCGCATCAGCACCGCGTAGTTCTGGCGGTCCTGCAGGTCCAGCGCGCCGGCACCACAGAACTTGAGCCGGTCGGGGTCTTCGGCGCTGCGGCTGTCCGCGTTGACGAGCAGGCTGTTGAAGTCGTCCACCCATTCCCAGACCAGGCCGTGCAGGTCGCGCACGCCGTAGACATTGGGCGCGCCGCCGACGGCCGGCAGCGGCGTGTTGGCCGGGCGCGCATACCAGCCGAGGATGGTGGCCAGCCAGCGCGGGTCGCTGCGCGCGTCGGGGCGCGTGGCGTCGGCCGCGTCGGCGTATTCCCACTCCAGCCAGGTGGGCAGCCGCGCGCCCTCGCTCTCGCAATAGGCCTGGGCCGCGAACCAGCTGACGGCCGTCTGCGGTGCATCCGCCGCGCCATCGGCCTGCAGATAGCCGGCCGACGCGAAGGCCTGCGGCACCTGCCCGGCCCGCCATTCGGGGTGGGCCTGCAGGAAGGCCGCGAACTCGGCGCGCGTGACCGGCCGCTCGCGCATCGCGAAGGCGGCGACGGTGGCCGGCTCGCGGTCCGCGTCGCGCGCCAGCACGCTGGCGATGTGGCCGGCCGGCAGGCTCACATAGGCCGCCAGCGCGAGTGCGGCCAGGCTCATCAGTGAGCCGCGGCCGCAGCCGCCGGCTTGCTGGCGCGGGCCTTCTTGACGTCGTCGGCCGAGACGCTGCCGCCCGGGTTGTCCCAGCTGTTCAGCACATAGGTCAGGATGTTCGCGACCTCGTCGTCATTGAGCTGGTTCATCGGCGGCATGACGGAGTTGTAGTCCTTGCCATTCACCGTGACCTTGCCCGACAGGCCGTTCAGCACCACGCCGACGGCGCGCTTGGGGTCGGCGCCCAGGAAGTCGGACTTGGCCAGCGGCGGGAACACGCCGGGCAGGCCGGCGCCGTTGGCCTGGTGGCAGACCGAGCAGGTGCCGGCGAACAGCTCCTTGCCGGCGGCGATCTGGTCCTGCGGCGTCAGCTTGCCGCTGGCGGCGGCCTGCGTCGCGGTGGCGACGGCCTTCAGGTTGGGCTGGGCGCGGTCGCCGAGGTAGACCGAGTCCAGCTCCTTGCCGGAGTAGATGCTCTTGTCCTCGGGGCCGTCGATCTTCAGGATGGCCAGCGCGCCCTTGTTGAAGGCGCGGAAGATGGAGTGGTCGACCAGCACATAGCTGCCCGGCACCTTGGCCTTGAAGTCGACGATGGCGGCGCCGCCGGCCGGGATCAGCGTCGTCTGCACGTTCTTCTGCGCCAGCGTGCCGCCCTCGAAGCGCACGTTGTCGAAGATGGCGCCGATGACGTGGAAGCTCGACACCAGGTTGGGGCCGCCGTTGCCGACGTACAGGCGCACCGTCTCGCCGGTCTTGGCCTTCATCGCGCGGTCGCCGGTCAGCGCGCCCTCGGCACCGTTGAAGACGACATAGGTCGGGCGCTCGTCGATGGCCTTCTCCATGTCGAAGGGCTGCTGGCCCTTCTCGCGGTACTTGCCGGCCGTGTAGAAGTCGCCCTGCATCACGTAGTACTCATGGTCCACCTTGGGCAGGCCCTGCGGCGGCTCGACGAGGATCAGGCCGTACATGCCGTTGGCCACGTGCATGCCCACCGGCGCGGTGGCGCAGTGGTAGACGTAGATGCCCTCGTTCAGCGCCTTGAACGTGAACTGCGATTCATGCCCCGGCGCCGTGAAGCTGGACGCCGCGCCACCGCCCGGGCCGGTCACGCCGTGCAGGTCGATGTTGTGCGGCATCTTGCTGCTGGGGTGGTTCTTCAGGTGGAACTCCACCGTGTCGCCCTGGCGCACGCGGATGAAGCTGCCGGGCACCGTGCCGCCGAAGGTCCAGAAGGTGTAGCTCACGCCCTCGGAGAGTGACATCTCCTTCTCGACGACCTCCAGCTCGACGATGACCTTGGCCGCCGCCTTGCGGCCCGTGGGCGGCGGCACCAGCGGCGGGCTGGTCAGCTCCGCCTTCACGACGGGCAGGGCCGTCTGGGCTTGCGCGGGTTGCAGTGCCAGCAGGCTGGTGGCCAGCAGGGCCAGGCCCAACAGTCGGGTACGCATGGGGAACTCTCCTTGTTGTGTGCAGCCATGCTAGGCAGCCCGTGCGACAGCGGGATTGCGTTGGATCAAAGACGGCGGCTGATCCGCAGGCGGCGCGATCAGGACAGGCCGCCCTTGCGCCGCGTCAAAGAGGATTCGCGGCAACCGGCCTAGCCTTGCCCCATCGAATCCAGGGAATCCCATGAACACGCGCCCGACACCTAACCCACCCACCGCCGGCCTCGACATCGAGGCATTCCGTCTTGCGCTGCGCACGCGGCGCGCGGCCCTGCGCCAGGCCCTGCGCCCCGACGAAGCGGCCGCGGAGCTCGCGCACGAGGTGTCCGACCTGAAGGACGCCGCGGCCCGCAGCGAGGCCGACGGCGTCGAGGACGAGCAGCAGCGCGTCGAACTCGCCGAACTCCGCGACGTCGAAGCCGCGCTGCGGCGCCTGGAGGAAGGCCGCTTCGGCCTGTGCGCGAGCTGCGCGGAAGCCATCCCGGTGGAACGCCTGCGCGCCAACCCGTCGGCCCTGCGCTGCACGGCCTGCCAGGCCGCGCACGAGGCCGCGGCAAGCCATCACTGACCCCGACCCGAAGGAAGCGCCATGCCCACGATGAAAGCCGCCGTCGTCCGCGCCTACGGCGAGCCGCTCAGCCTGGAGGAGGTGCCCCTGCCCGAGGTGCCGCCGGGGCAGATCCTCGTCAAGGTGGCCGCCTGCGGCGTCTGCCACACCGACCTGCACGCGGCCGACGGCGACTGGCCCGTCAAGCCGCCACTGCCCTTCATCCCCGGCCACGAGGGCGCGGGCCATGTGGCGGCCGTGGGCGCCGGCGTGCGCGGCATCCGCGAGGGCGACCGCGTCGGCGTGCCCTGGCTGCACACCGCCTGCGGCCACTGCGAGCACTGCCTGACCGGCTGGGAGACGCTGTGCGACGGCCAGCAGATGACCGGCTACACCGTCAACGGCGGCTTTGCCGAATACGTGCTGGCCGACCCCGCCTATGTGGGCCAGTTGCCCGACGGCCTGTCCTTCGAATCGCTGGCGCCCATCCTGTGCGCCGGCGTGACCGCCTACAAGGGCCTGAAGGTGCTGGACGTGCGGCCCGGCCAATGGGTTGCCATCGTCGGCGTCGGCGGCCTGGGTCACCTCGCCGTGCAGTACGCGCGGGCGATGGGCTTGCATGTCGCCGCCGTCGACATCGACACCAGCCGGCTGCAGATGGCGCAGCGCCTGGGCGCCGAGCTCTGCATCAACGCCGCGGAATGCGACCCCGCGGCCACGCTGCAGCAGGAGCTGCGCGGCGTGCATGGCGCCCTCGTCACCGCCGTGTCGCGCGAGTCCTTCGGCCAGTCGCTGGGCATGCTGCACAAGCGCGGCACCATGTCCATGGTGGGGTTGCCGCCGGGCGACTTCGCGCTGCCCATCTTCGACGTCGTCCTCAACGCCAAGACCGTGCGCGGCTCCATCGTCGGCAGCCGCCAGGACCTCAACGAGGCGCTGCAGTTCGCCGCCGAAGGCAAGGTGCAGGCGGCCACGACGACCTACCGGCTCGACGACATCAACCACATCCTCGACGAACTGCGCGTCGGCCGCATCGACGGGCGCGCCGTGCTGAGCTTTGCCTGATCCCGCGTTCCCACCCATCTTCTGCCTGGAGGACTCCAAGCCATGACCTATCGCAGCCTGCTCGTCGCCCTCGACGCGCTGCCGGCCAACCCGGCGCGCACCCACATCGCCATCGCGCTGGCCAAGGCCTTCGGGGCCCATCTGATCGGCCTCGCGCCGACCGCCGCCCTGGACCTGCAGGCCCTGCAGGCCGCGGCGGCCATGGACGACTACGCCGCGCGCGCCGGCGCCACGCTGCTGGCCCAGGCCCGCGACATCGCGCAGCGCTTCCACGAGCGCTGCGAGGCCGCCGGGCTGGCCTCCTTCGAGGCGCTGGCCGACCCCTCGCCCGCCGCCGAATCGCTCGCCCGCCACGCGCAGTGCACCGACCTGCTCGTCATGAGCCAGCCCGACCCCTCGCTGCCCGGCCACCGGCAGCAGCTCGCCGAGCTGGAGCAGGTGCTGCTGGCCTGCTCACGGCCAGTGCTGCTGATTCCCTACACCCACCTGGAGCCGCTGCACCTGCGCCGCGTGCTGCTGGCCTGGGACGGCAGCCCCGAATCGGTGCGCGCGATGACGGACGCGCTGCCGCTGCTGCGCCGCGCCGGCAAGGTCGCGCTGATGCACTGGCGCAGCGAGGCCGATGCGCAGCGCCCGCTGGAATTCATGGCCTGCCTGCGCCAGTGGCTGGCCTTCCAGGGCGTCGATGCCGAGGTGCACGACGAGGTGACGCCGCTGGCCGTCGGCGACGCGCTGCTGAACGCCGCCTCCGACCGCGGCGCGGACCTGATCGTCATGGGCGCCTATGGCCATGCGCGCTGGACCGAGCGGCTGTTCGGCGGTGTGTCGCGCACGCTGCTCGCGTCGATGACCGTGCCGGTGCTGATGTCGCACTGAGGGCCCCCGGGCAGGGGCCGCGTCAAAGGCCTCGCCAGGAGGCCGGGGCAAGGTATTCAACTTGACACGGCTCAAGCAGAGTCGCCGCCGCTCGCCTA
This sequence comes from Pelomonas aquatica, assembly GCF_026712205.1. GTDB lineage: Bacteria > Pseudomonadota > Gammaproteobacteria > Burkholderiales > Burkholderiaceae_C > Pelomonas > Pelomonas aquatica. The sequence goes on along the minus strand of NZ_JAPPUW010000008.1, from coordinate 81,424 downwards.
CAGTGGTTTATCTGCCTCGGAGGACCGCCATGCCAGCCCTTGTCCGCGCACCATCTGCCGCCACCCCCTTCGATGAACTCGTCCTGCTGTCGCAGCTATGGGCCGGCGGGCCTATGGCCTATGGCCGCTGGCTCATCGCCGTGCTCGATGCGCAGACGAGCCTCTGGAAGGACGCGGAGCGCCATACGGCCAACCTGTGGCAGGCCTGGCTCGGCGCGTCCGCGCCGCCTCCTTCGGCCCAGCCCCTGCTGGACGCCAGCAAAGGCCTGGGCCTGCTGGAGCCGGCGGCGCTGCAGCAGGCCTGGGCCGGCTGGGCGCAGGTCTGGGTGAATGCGCTCCGGCACGACGCCACCGAGGCATAAGCTCACGCCCGGAGCCTCCGGGCTTGCATTCCTGAATTCGTTTCATCCGTCGCGGGCGACGCCATGGACAACTGGCGTCGACCCGATCGGTTGACGCCGCGCAAAGCCCCGCCCGACCGCGTTGGCGACGATGCACGGCATGACGCAACGCCACCTCGACCGCCTGCTGACGCCACGCTCCGTGGCCGTCTACGGGGCCTCCGACAAGCCCGCCCGCGTGGGAACCACCGTCTGGCGCAACCTCGCGTCGGGGGGCTTCAAGGGGCCGATCGCGCCGGTCAACCCGCGCCTGCAGACGCTGGACGGCATGCGTTGCCACGCAGGCACGGCCGCCCTGCCCTTCGTGCCCGACCTGGCCGTGCTGTGCACGCCGCCCGACAGCATCGCCGGCCTCGTCGCCGAACTCGGCGAGCGCGGCACGCGCGCGGCCATCGTCGTCACGGCCGGGCTCACGCCCGCGCAGAAGCAGGCGGCGCTGGACGCCGCTCGGCCCCATGTGCTGCGCCTGCTGGGGCCCAACTGCATCGGCCTGCTCAACCCGCGCCTGGGCCTGAACGCGAGCTTCACCCAGGCCGGCGCCCGGCCCGGCGAGCTGGCCCTGGTGTCGCAGTCCGGCGCGCTGATGACCGCGCTGCTGGACTGGGCCAACACCGAGGGCATCGGCTTCTCCCACCTCATCTCGCTCGGCGAGCACATGGACGTCGACTTCGGCGACCTGCTCGACCACCTCGCCACCGACCGCCACACCCGTGCCATCCTGCTCTACATCGAGTCCATCACATCGCCGCGCAAATTCATGTCGGCCGCGCGCGCGGCGGCACGGGCCAAGCCGGTCATCGTCGTGAAGGCCGGCCGTGCGCCGGCCGGCATCAAGGCCGCCGCGTCGCACACCGGCGCGCTGGCCGGCGAGGACATCGTCTTCGACGCCGCCATCCGCCGCGCCGGCATGCTGCGCGTGGACACGCTCAAGGAGCTGTTCATCGCCGCCGAGACGCTGGCGCGCTTCCGCGACAACCGCAGCGCCGAGCTGATGGTGATGACCAACGGCGGCGGTGCCGGCGTCATGGTGGCGGACGCCGCCTCGGCCCTGGGCGTGAGGCTGGCCCAGCCCGGCGAGGCGCTGATGCGGCGGCTGGATGCCGTACTGCCCGCCAACTGGTCGCACGGCAATCCCATCGACATCATCGGCGACGCGCCGGTGCAGCGCTACCTGGACACGCTGAATGCGCTGTTCGACGCCCCCGAGGCCGGCGCCATCCTGTTCGTCCACGCGCCGACCGCCATCGTCGCCAGCCGCGACATCGCCGAGGCCTGCGCGCCGCGCATCGCGACGCGGCGCGGCCGGGTCATGAGCTGCTGGCTCGGCGGCGACACCATCGCGCCGGCGCGGCGCCTGTTCGAGGCGGCCGGCATCGCCGACTACGAGGCACCCGAGGAGGCCGTGCGCGCCTTCGCGCTGATGCAGACCTACCGCCGCAACCAGGCGGCACTGCGCCAGACGCCCGCGGCCAGCGCGGCCGGCGAACCCGACCTGGCGCGCGCGCGCCGCCTCATCGACGCGGCGCTGGCCGCCGGCCGCGAGTGGCTGGACGAGATCGACGCCAAGGCCCTGATCGCCGCCTACGGCATCCCCGCCGTCGCCACGCGGCGCGTGGCAGCCACGCCGGACGCCGCCGCGGCCGCCGCGTTCGAGATCGCCGCGCCGGTCGTGCTGAAGATCGTGTCGCCCGACATCCTGCACAAGTCCGAGGCCGGCGGCGTGCGCCTGGACCTGCGCGGCGAGGAGGCCGTGCGCGCCGCCGCGCGCGGCATGCTCGAACGCCTGCGCCACGAGCGCCCCGAGGCCCGCATCGACGGCTTCAGCGTGCAGGCCATGGCCGAGCGCCCGCATGCGCAGGAGCTCATCGTCGGCGCGCATGTCGACCCCGTCTTCGGCCCGGTGCTGCTGTTCGGCCAGGGCGGCACGGCCGTGGAGGTGCTGGGCGACCGCGCCGTGGCGCTGCCGCCGCTGAACCGCGCACTGGCGCGCGAGCTGATCGAGCGCACCCGCGTGGCCCGGCTGCTGGCCGGCTACCGCGACCGACCGCCCGCGCAGCTGGACGCGCTGTGCGACGTGCTGATCGCCGTCGCGCGCATGCTGGCCGACCTGCCCGAGCTGGCCGAGCTGGACATCAACCCGCTGTGGGCCGACGAGGGCGGCGTGCTGGCGCTGGACGCGCGCGTGCGCCTGTCCGCCGCGCGGCCCGCGGGCGTCGCGAGCTTCGCGGTGCGGCCCTACCCCGCCGAGCTGGAGCGCACGCTGGCCTGGCAGGGGCGCAGCGTCGTCATGCGGCCGATCCGGCCCGAGGACGAGGCCCTGCACCGCGAGTTCCTGGAGGCCGCCGACCCGGAGGACCTGCGCATGCGCTTCTTCGAGGCGCCGCACAGGCTGTCCCACGACGAACTGGCCCGCATGACCCAGATCGACTACGAGCGCGAGATGGCCTTCGTCGTCGTCGACCCGCAGGCCCCCGGCGGCCCGCGCACGCTGGGCGTGGCCCGCCTGGTGCGCGACCCCGACAACGTCGAGGCCGAGTTCGCCGTCATGGTGCGCAGCGAGCTCAAGGGCCAGGGCCTGGGCCGCGTGCTGATGCAGGCCCTGCTGGACTACGCCGCGGCGCGCGGCACGCAGCAGATCGTCGGCCATGTGCTGCGCGAGAACCGCGCGATGCTGGCGCTGGCCAAGTCGCTGGGCTTCGACAGCCGCGCCGACCGGGACCAGCCTTCGGAGATCCTGCTCGTCTGCCGCCGCGTCGGGCGGGTCGGCTGAGCCCGGGCCGGCCGCGCCGGTGCGCCGTCAGCCCGTCGCGATCAGCAGCGCCGCCTGCAGGATGCAGCGGCGCCTCTCGGCCAGCGGCGCATCGCCGCCGAGCTCGGCGGCCAGGGCCGCGGTCGGGTGCGCGGCCATGGCCAGGCCGGCAAACACCGGAATGCCGGCGCTGCGCGCGATGAGCCGCACCAGCGAGGCCGGCAACTGCTGGCATTCGACGGCGTCGTAGAGCTGGCCCAGCATGCGCGCGGTGGCCTCGACCTGGCGCGCGCTGCTGAAGGCATCGAGCCCGGGCTGGACGACGGAGACATGGGCCCCCAGCGCCGACGCGGCCTGCACGAATTCGCTGGCGCTGTCGTCACCCGGGCTGGGCGACAGCAGGGCCAGCTTCCTGCCGCTCATCAGCCGGCGGGCGGCGTCGCCGGCGCCGGCGATGGCGCGTGCCTGCAGCACCAGGGCCGCGGCCTCCTGGGGGCCGGAGAACTCGGCGCTCGTGGCGCCCTGGCGGGGTCCGGGACACATCGGCGCGAGCGTAGCGAAGCGGCCTGCGCGGCCTTTGACGGCCGTCAAGCCACGGGGATGTCGCCTGCCTGTTCACCGTCGGTTCACACGCTGTTGCACGGCGCGACCGGGCGATGCGGCGCATTGGCGATGCGTTGGCGGCCGCTGCCTAGCATCGATGCCATCGAAGCCAGCCGGACAGCGCCATGCAGCTCCAGACCACCCGCGCCACCAGCCACTGCCGCGCCGCCCGCCGCGAGGCCGCTCCCGAGGCCACGGCCGGCGCGCAGCGCATCGCCGCTGCGCTGGAGCTGATCGCCACGGTGCTGGAGCCGCAGCGCCGCGTAGTGCATGCGGGCGACGTGATCTACCGGGCCGGCGAGCCCTTCAGCAGGCTCCACATCCTGAACTCGGGCCTGTTCAAGCTGCTCAGCCTGTCGGCGGACGGCCGCGAGCAGGTCGTGGGGCTGCGCCTGCGCGGCGACTGGCTGGGCTTCGGCGCCATCGCCAGCGGCACCCACGTCTGCGACGCGGTCGCGATGGACACCGGCGAGGTCTGGACCCTGCGCTACGACGCGCTGCTGCGCGCCTGCGCCCGCCACCCCGAGCTGATGCGGATCGTGCACGAGGCCATGAGCCAGGAGATCGTGCGCGACCGCGACTCGCTGATCGCGCTGTGCACGCTGCCGGCCGACGCGCGGGTCGTGGCCTTTCTGCAGTCCTGGGCCGACTCGCTGGCCGCGCGCGGCCTGCGCACCGACCAGATCAGCCTGCGCCTGACGCGCGCCGAGATCGGCAACTACCTGGGCCTGACGCTGGAAACCGTCAGCCGCGTGCTGTCCAAGCTGGCGCGCGCCCGGCTCATCGCCTTCAACGAAAAGAACCGCCGCGACATCTGCATCCCCGACTTCCACGCCCTCGGCGCCTTCGTGCAGCGCCGCGAGGCCGGCGCCGGCCTGCACTGATTCGCTTCAGCCGCCTGCGGCCAGAGCCCGGGCGATGGCCTGGGCCAGCTCGTTGCGCGAATAGGGCTTCTGCAGCAGTTCCCAGCCGGGCGGCGAATCGCGGTCGGCGTCCAGCAGTTCGGCCGGGAAGCCGGACGTGAGCAGCACCGGCAGCGCCGGCAGCCGCGCCTGGGCCAGGCCCGCCAGCTCGGTGCCGCGCATGCCCGAGCCGAGCGCGATGTCCGTCAGCAGCAGCTGGAAGGCCGCGCCGGGCTCCAGCAGCAGCAGGGCCTGCTCGCCGCTGGCGCAGGCCGTGACCTCGCAGCCCAGCAGGCCGAGGAAATGCCGCGCGACGGAGCGCACCTCGGCATCGTCCTCGACCAGCAGCACCTTCAGGCCCCGCGGCATCGCGCCGACGCCACCGGCCGCGTCGGCCGCCACCGCCTTCGGCCCGCCCGGGCGCGGCAGGTAGAGCGAGATCGTCGTGCCCAGGCCCGGCGCCGAGTCGATCGCGACGGCACCATGCGACTGCCTGGCGAAGCCGTAGACGGTGCTGAGCCCCAGGCCCGTGCCGCGCCCGGCCTGCTTGGTCGTGAAGAAGGGCTCGAAGGCCCTTTCCCTGACCTCCTCGGACATGCCCGAGCCGGTGTCGGAGATGGCGATGCGCAGCAAGCTCTCGTCCACGGCGCCGGGCGCGTCGATCTCGCGCCTCACGGTGGCCGGCAGCGCACCGGCGGGACTCACGGCAAAGCGCAGCGCGCCGCCGTCGGGCATCGCGTCGCGGGCGTTGATGGCGATGTTCAACAGCGCCGCCTCCAGCTGGCCGGGGTCGGCCTGCACCGTGGCGGCGGCGTCCGGCAGCTCGACGCCGATGTCGATGCGCTGGTCCAGCGTGCGCCTCAGCATGTCGGCCAGGGATTCCAGCATCGCGCCGACGTCGACCGCGCTCGGCTGCAGCACCTGGCGCCGCGAGAAGGCCAGCAGCTTGCCGGTCAGCTCGGCGCCGCGCCGCGCCGCGCGCGCGGCGGCGCCGACGAGCTGCTGGCCGAACTTGTCGCAGGCCAGCGCCGGCAGCTCCTCGAGCACCTGCAGATTGCCCTGGATGACGGTCAGCAGATTGTTGAAATCGTGGGCGATGCCGCCCGTGAGCTGCCCGACGCTCTCCAGCCGCTGCGCGTGGCTCAGCGCCTCCTCGCTCTGGGCCCGCTGCAGGCAGGTGGCCAGCAGATTGGCCAGCGACTCCAGGAACAGCGTGTCCTCGCCGCCGAAGTGCCGGGCGCTGCGCGTCTGCACGGCCAGCACGCCGATGACCCGGCCGCGATCGGACAGCGGCACGGCCAGCAGGCTGGCCACGCCCGCGTCGGCATAGGCCTGGGGCGACTCGAAGCGGCTCTCCCGGCCCAGGTCGTCGACGACGACCGGGCGGTTCTGCGCCAGCACATGGCCGGCCAGCGTGTCGGGCCGGTTGGCCATGGTCGAGCCGAGCGGCACGCCGCCCATGTCGCCGCAGCAACCGGCCACGCGGAACGCCAGCCGGTCGGGCTCCAGCAGCAGCAGGCTGGCGAACTCCACCTCCAGGGCCTGGGCCGCGACGGCCGGCGCGCGCATCAGCAACTGCTGCGGATCGCGCTCGTCCACGGCGGCGCGGCCGAGCTGCGCCAGCTGCTCGCTGCGGCGGGCGCGCTGCAGCGCCTGCTTCACGCGCGGATAGGCGCCGACGTCGCGGATGGCCGCCACGACCAAGGGCAGGCCCCGGCTCTGCAGCGGGCTCAGCGCGATCTCGACCCTGACCTCGCTGCCGTCGCGGCGCCGGGCCACCAGCTCCATCTGCGTGCCCATGGGCCGCGTCCGCGGCGCCTGGCCATAGGCCTGGCGATAGGCCGCATGGCGCGGGCGGATGCCGTCCGGCACGAGGGCGTCCACGTCCAGGCCGGCGAGCTCGTGCGCCGGGTAGCCCAGCAGCGCCGTCGCCGCGGGATTGGCCAGCACGATGCGGCCCGCGGCGTCCACCAGCAGCAGCGCGTCCGGGTAGGCCGAGAACAGCGAGCGGTAGACCGTCAGGTCTTCCAGGGCCGGCGGCGGCGGCGACGCGTCCATCAGCGGACGGCGGCGACCGGCGGGATGAAGATATAGCCGGCGCCGCGCACCGACTTGATGATCTGCGGGTTCTCGGCGTCGGCTTCGAGCTTGCGGCGCAGGCGGCCGATCTGCACGTCGATGGTGCGGTCGAAGGGGGCGGCCTCGCGGCCCCGCGTCTGCTCCAGCAGGAAGTCGCGCGACAGCACGCGGCCCGGGTGCTGCACCAGGGCCGCGAGCAGCTCGAACTCGCCCGTGGTCAGCCTCACCTCGGCGCCGCCCGGTGCGTCCAGCCGGCGCGCCGCGAGGTCGAGGCGCCAGCCCATGAAGGCCATGCAGGGCTGGCCGGCGGGCGCATTCGTGGCCGCCGCGATGCCGGCGGCCACGGTCGGCGGCAGGCGGCGCAGCACGGCCTTGATGCGCGCCACCAGCTCGCGCAGGTCGAAGGGCTTGGTGACGTAGTCGTCGGCCCCCACCTCCAGGCCGACGATCTTGTCGACCGCATCGCCCCGGCCCGTGATGATGACCAGCCCGCAGCGCCAGTGCTCGCGCAGCTGGCGCGCGATGGCAAAGCCGTCCTCGCCCGGCAGGCCCAGATCCAGCAGCACGAGGTCGGGCGGGTCGCTGGCCATCAGCGCCATCAGCGCATGGCCGGAGGGGAGCTGGGTGGCACGGAAGCCATGCGCCCCGAGGTAATGGGCCAGCAGCTCGGTGATGGCCGACTCGTCGTCGACAACGGCAATGTGCTGATGCGTCACGGCGTCGAGCAGCTGCGGCGTTATGGGATCGGGGGATTCTTGCATCGATTGGGCGTGATGCAACAGCTTGCCTGCGCCCCGGCAGGGTGCAGCTTCACCATGGGGAAACAAAAGCGACGGCTGCGCCCGTCAACCCCGGCCTCGCAGGCGGCGTTCAACCAGGGCCGGCGGCAATGGCCCGCCGGACTTTTTGACGGAAGCACGACCATGACCACGCTGACCCTCGTCTTCAACGGCCCCGCCAGCCAGGCCCGCCAGGCCCTGGGGACGCTGCTGCGGCGCTATCGCTCGGCCTATTTCGTGGAGCGCAGCAGCAACGAATACGCGGTGACCGCCGACGACGTCACCGCGGCGGAGCTGGCCCGGCAGCCGCAATGGTCGGCCCGGCCGCTGCGCAGAAGCTGACCCGCACCGGTGGCGGCATGGCGGCATGGCGGCTTGATCGCCGTCATGCCGGCGCAAAAGGGGAATGGCAACAATCCGCGCGTTGCCCCTTTCGCCAGCCCATGACCGCGCGCCCACACCCGCTGTTCGGCCCCCGCCACCACGCCGAATCCGCGGCCGAGACACCGGAACTGCTGGCACTCGGCCGGCTTGAGCCCGCCGCGGCCTGCGAGCGGCTCGACGCCTCGCCCGCCGGGCTGAGCACGCCGCAGACCCGCGCGCGGCTGGCGGAATACGGCCCCAATGTCGTCACGCGCGAGCTCAGGCCTTCGGTCTGGAAGGAGCTCTGGGGCCGCGCCTACAACCCGCTCAACGGCCTGCTGCTCGGGCTCGCGGCGGTGTCCTATGCGCTCGACGATGTGCGGGCGGCCGTCGTCGTCCTCGTGATGGTCGTGCTGGCCATCGCGACCTCCTTCGTCCAGGAGCACCGTTCCAACGAGGCTGCCGCGCGGCTGCGCTCGATGGTGAAGACCTCGGCCAGCGCGCGCCGCCGCGATGTGGCCGGCGGCGACTTCCAGGAGGTGCCGCTGGACAGCCTCGTGCCGGGCGACGTGGTCCGCCTGTCGGCCGGCGACATGATCCCGGCCGACCTGCGCCTGATCGAGGCCAAGGACCTGTTCGTCAACCAGGCCGCACTGACCGGCGAGGCCATGCCCGCCGAGAAGTTCGCCCACGCCTGCGCCGACACGGTCGCCGACCCCTTCGACCTGCCCAATATCTGCTTCATGGGCGCCAACGTCGTCAGCGGCTACGGCAACGGCGTCATCGTGCGCACCGGGGGCCGCACCTTCTTCGGCGCGCTGGCCGACAAGGTGGTGCAGCAGCACGCGCCGACCGCCTTCGACCAGGGCGTGAACCGCTTCGTCTGGCTGATGCTGCGCGTCATCGCGGTGATGGTGCCGCTGGTGTTCGTCATCAACGGCGTCACCAAGCACGACTGGCTGCAGGCCCTGCTGTTCGCCGTGGCCGTCGCCGTCGGCCTGACGCCCGAGATGCTGCCGATGATCGTCACCGTGAACCTCGCCAAGGGGGCGCTGGCGATGTCGCGCGTGAAGGTCATCATCAAGCGCCTGAACGCGATCCAGAACCTCGGCGCGATGGACGTGCTGTGCACCGACAAGACCGGCACGCTGACCCAGGACCGCATCATCCTGAAGCGCCACCTGGACCTGCACGGCAGCGAGTCCGAGCGCGTGCTGCAGTACGCCTGGCTCAACAGCCATTTCCAGTCGGGCCTGAAGAACCTGCTCGACGTCGCCGTGCTGGCGCATGTGGAACTGCACCAGGTGCTCGGCATCGACCAGGGCTATGCCAAGGTCGACGAGGTGCCGTTCGACTTCGACCGGCGCCGCATGTCCGTCGTCGTGTCGACGCCGTCGGGCCGGCATGTGCTGATCTGCAAGGGCGCCGTGGATGAGATCTTCGCGGCGTGCGGCCGGTGCGAGGTCGACGGCGAGGTCGTGCGCCTCGACCCCGGCCACTTCGCGGCCGCCCGGCAGCAGACGCGGGAACTCAACGAGGACGGCTTCCGCGTCGTGGCCGTGGCCTACAAGGAGTTGGACGCGCCGCAGGCGACGTATTCGGCCGCCGACGAGCGCGAGCTGACGCTGCTGGGCTATATCGCCTTCCTGGACCCGCCTAAGGACAGCGCGCGCGCCGCGCTGGCGGCGCTGGCGGGCAGGGGCGTGGCGGTCAAGATCCTGACGGGCGACAACGAGGTGGTCACGCGCAAGGTCTGCCGCGAGGTCGGCCTGGAGGCCGGCGAGATCCTGCTGGGGGCGGCCATCGAAGGCCTGAGCGACGCGGGTCTTGCGGACAAGGCCGAACGGACGACGGTGTTCGCCAAGCTCACGCCGACGCAGAAGGAGCGCGTCGTGCGCGCGCTGCGGGCGCGTGGCCACGTCGTCGGCTTCCTCGGCGACGGCATCAACGACAGCCCGGCCCTGAAGGCCGCCGACGTGGGTGTCTCCGTGGATTCGGCGGTGGACATCGCGAAGGAATCGGCCGACATCATCCTGCTGGAGAAAAGCCTGCTCGTGCTGCAGCAGGGCGTCGTGGAGGGGCGCAAGGTCTTCGCCAACATCACGAAGTACATCCGCATGGGGGCGAGCTCGAACTTCGGCAATATGTTCAGCGTGCTCGGCGCCAGCCTGTTCCTGCCCTTCCTGCCGATGGCACCGATCCAGGTGCTGACCAACAACCTGCTGTACGACTTCTCGCAGACGACGATCCCGACGGACAACGTCGACGACAGCGACGTGGCCGGCCCGCACCAATGGGACATCTCGAACATCTTCCGCTTCATGGTGGCCATCGGCCCCATCAGCTCGCTGTTCGACTACGCGACCTACGCAATCATGCTGTGGGTCTTCCACGCCTGGGGCGACCCGTCGCTGTTCCAGACCGGCTGGTTCGTCGAGTCCCTGCTCACGCAGACCCTCATCATCCACATCATCCGCACGTCCCGGGTCCCCTTCGTGCAGAGCCGCGCGAGCAACGCGCTGCTGGCCACGACGGCCATCATCTGCGCGATCGGCGTGCTGCTGCCCGGCACGGAGCTGGGCCGGCTACTGGGCTTCAAGCCCCTGCCCTGGGACTACTGGCCGCTTCTGGCGGCGATGCTGGCCTGCTATGCCGCGCTGACCCACTGGGCCAAGCTGCGCTTCGTGCGCCGCTGGGGCATGTGAGCCCCGCCGACGCTAGTACTCGTCGCGCTCCACGCCGACATAGCCCGGCGCGAGGTTCTCGAACTTGGTGTGCATGCGCTGGAAGGCCAGCTTCACGGTGCCGACCGGGCCGTTACGCTGCTTCGCGATGATGATCTCCGCCACCCCCGGCTCCTTGCAGTCGTCCTTGGTGTAGTACTCGTCGCGGTAGATGAACATGATGATGTCGGCGTCCTGCTCGATGGCGCCGGACTCGCGCAGGTCGGACATCATCGGCCGCTTGTCGGGCCGCTGCTCCACGGAGCGGTTCAGCTGGGACAGCGCGATGACGGGGCACTTCAGTTCCTTGGCCAGCGCCTTCAGGCCGCGCGAAATCTCGCCGAGCACGGTTGCGCGGTTCTCCTCGCTGCCGCCGCCGTTGCCGCTCATCAGCTGCAGGTAGTCGATGACGATGAGGCCGAGCTGGCCGCAGATGCGGGCCTGGCGGCGCGCACGGGCGCGCACCTCGGACGGGCTCAGGCCCGGGCTCTCGTCGATGTAGATGGCGGCCTTGCCGAGCTTGTCGACGGCTTCGGACAGGCGGCCCCATTCGTCGTCCTTGAGCTGGCCCGTGCGCAGGCGGCTCTGGTCGATGCGGCCGATGGAGCCGACCATGCGCAGCGCGAGCTGGGCGGCACCCATTTCCATCGAGTAGATGACGACGGGCAGGCCCTCGTTGATGGCGACGTTCTCGGCGATGTTGACCGCGAACGCGGTCTTGCCCATCGAGGGCCGCGCGGCCAGCACGATGAGGTCGCCGGGCTGCAGGCCGGCGGTCTGCTTGTCGAGGTCGTAGAAGCCGGTGCGCACGCCGGTCACGTCCTGGGCGCCGCTCTCGGCCAGCTCGTTGACGCGGTCGATCAGCGCGACGACGAGATCGTCCATGCTCTGGAAGCCCTGGCGGCTGCGCGAGCCCTCCTCGCCGATGCGGAAGATCTTGCCCTCGGCCTCGTCGAGGATCTGCGTGACGGCGCGGCCCTGCGGGTTCATCGCGGCGGTGGCGATCTCGTCGCTGGTGGCCACCAGCTTGCGCAGGATGGCGCGCTCTCTGACGATCTCGGCATAACGGCGCAGGTTGGCGGCACTGGGCACGCTCTGCGCCAGCGCGTTCAGATAGGCCAGGCCGCCGCATTCCTCGGCGCGGCCGACCGAGGTCAGCTCGTCGAAGACGGTGACGACGTCGGCCGGCTTGCCCGCGTTGATGAGCTTGCCGACGGCCGTGTAGACATGCTTGTGCTCGAAGCGGTAGAAGTCGCTGTCGGTCAGCAGGTCGGCCGCGCGGTCCCAGGCCGAGTTGTCGATCAGCAGGCCGCCGAGCACGCTCTGCTCGGCCTCGACCGAATGCGGCGGCACGCGCAGCCGCGCGACCTCGTCGTCTTGCGGTGCGGCGGAGGAGGATGCGGGAAAGATCGCTGACATGCCTGTGGATAAAGCTGTGAACGGACTGGGAACAAGCGGTGGACCGGGCGGGAAAACCTGGTCCCGAAAGACAGAAGGCCGAAACCCCTGCGGGCCTCGGCCTTCTGTTGATGTTGCGGCCAAATCAGGCCGCAGCGCAAGCCGGTTTACTCGGCTTCGGCAACCACCTGGACGCTGATCTCGACGACCACGTCGGTGTGGGCGGCAACGCTCACCGGGAACTCGCCCACGGTCTTCAGCGGGCCGTTGGGCAGGCGCACCTGGGCCTTGGCGATGGGCGAACCCAGCTTGGTCAGCGCGTCGGCGATGTCGGCGTTGGTCACGGAGCCGAACAGGCGGCCGTCGACACCGGCCTTCTGGGCGATGCGGACGGTCTTGCCGGTGATGGCTTCGCCCAGCTTCTGAGCGGCGGCCAGCTTCTCGGCGGCGGCCTTTTCGAGCTCGACACGGCGGGCTTCGAATTCCTTGATCGCGGCCTCGGTGGCGCGGCGCGCCTGCTTGGTCGGGATCAGGAAGTTGCGGGCATAACCGTCCTTGACCTTGACGACGTCGCCGAGGTTGCCGAGGTTGGCCACTTTTTCGAGCAGGATCACTTGCATGTCGTCAGCTCCTTAGACCTTGTGCTGGTCGCTGTACGGCAGCAGGGCCAGGAAGCGCGCGCGCTTGATGGCGACCGTCAGCTGACGCTGGAAGAAGGCGCGCGTGCCGGTCAGGCGAGCGGGCGTGATCTTGCCGTTTTCGGCGACGAAGTCGCGCAGCGTGTCGATGTCCTTGTAGTCGATCTTCTCGACGCCGGCGACGGTGAAGCGGCAGAAACGCTTGCGGCGGAACAGCAGCGACTGTTGGTTGCGCTTGGGCTTCTTGTCCTTGGAGAAGCGACCTTTACCACGGGGCGGGGGCATAGTGGACCTCTGTTAAATCTATCCGGATTCAAATATTTCCGGGTTCTGCGGCAGCGGGTTCGATCACGGTGATGTGGGCAATGAAGCCCCGGCCGTTGCGCTGGTGGGTCAGAAAGCCGCGGAAGACCGCATTGCCACCGACTCCCAGCGCCTGCAGCGCCTTGGCCACCTCGCCCACCGCAACCGCCTTGATCTCCAGGGAGACCTTGCGCGGCTTGCCGGCTTCGATGACTTCGGACTCGGCCTTGAGGCTGGCGTCCAGGGCCATCAGCCCGGCGGGTGTGTAGCGAACTTGACCGAGTTGCTGGATCTGCGCCGACAGCGAAAGCTGGTTCACGCGGTCGGCTTGCTGCTCGAAAAACCTGGTTCTCTAGCGATGACCTGCGCTCAGGCCGCTTCTTGTTGCGGCGCCTTGCGGGCTTCTTCGCGCTCGACGGCCTTCATCATGACCGAGGGGGTCGTGACGGCCTTGTCCTGGACCACGGTGAGGTGGCGCAGCACGGCGTCGTTGAAGCGGAAGCCGGTCTCGAGCTCGGCAAGGACTTCCTTGCTGGCTTCGATGTTCAGGCACAGGTAGTGGGCCTTGGCGAGCTTCTGGATCTGGTAGGCCAGTTGACGGCGGCCCCAGTCCTCGACCCGGTGCACAGCACCGCCGCCGGCGGTGATCAGGCCCTTGTAGCGCTCCAGCATGGCCGGAACCTGTTCGCTTTGATCCGGATGGATCAGCAGAACGATTTCGTAGTGACGCATGTGTACTCCTTGTGGATTCCAGCCCGGGCGGTATGCACAGGCTGTGGAAGCCGCGTCACGGCGTCGACTCGTGACCCGGCAAGGGGGAACCTGAGATTCTAGCCCGGGAAGGCGAAACCGCCAAATCTCCGCCTGCCGGCGGCCGGCTCAGGGCACCGGCGGGCTGCGCAGCGCGTCGACGAACTCACGCTCGCGCTGCCCGGGCGCCGCCGTCAGCAGGCTGACCAGCACCAGGGCCAGCGCCCCGGCCGGCACGCCGAACAGCCCGGCCGAGGCCGGCTGTATGCCCCAGACCAGGGTGGCCGGCCCCGTCAGCCCGATCAGCGCCCGCAGCTCCGGGTGAGCCATGACGAGATAGCCGACGCAGACCGCCAGCCCTGTCAGCATGCCGGCCAGCGCGCCGGCCCGGTTGGCGCGGCGCCAGAACACGCCGGCCACCAGCGCCGGGAAGAAGGTCGAGCCGGCGATGGAGAAGGCGGCCGTGACGACGGCCAGGATGTCCGCCGGCCGGCTGGACGCCACCGCCGCCGCCGCCAGCGCCGCGGCCAGCAGCAGGGCCTTGGACAGCGTGACGCGCCGCGTGCGCGAGGCCTCGGGGTTGATGGCCTTGTAGTAGAGGTCGTGGGACAGCGCGCTGGAGATGGCCAGCAGCAGGCCGTCGGCCGTGGACAGCGCCGCCGCCAGGCCGCCGGCCGCGACCATGCCGGAGATGACATAGGGCAGGCCGCCCAGTTCGGGCATGACGAGCATGACGAGGTCGGGATGCAGGCGCAGCTCGCCGAGCTGCAGCTTGCCATCGCCGTTCAGGTCCACGGCCGACAGCAGGCCTGAGTCGACGCGCTGCCACTGGCGTATCCAGGCCGGCAGCTGGTCGAAGGAGGTGCCGACCAGATGATTGAAGACCTCGGTCTTGACCATGACGGCCAGCGCCGGCGCCGTCAGATAGAGCAGGCAGATGAAGACCAGCGACCAGGCGACCGACTCGCGCGCGGCGCCGACCGTGGCCGTCGTGTAGTAGCGCGTCAGCAGATGCGGCAGGCCCGCCGTGCCCACCATCAGGCACAGGGCCAGCGCGATGAAGTTGCGGCGCGCCACGTCGGCCTGGTCGCGTTCGGCCGCGCTGCCGTCGGGGTCGCCGGCGAAAGGCTGGGTGTGGGGCGCGAGGCCCGACAGCGGCCGGGCCAACTGGGCCTCGCCGGCCTGCTCGCGCCGCCAGCGCTCCTCGGCCTCGGCCGGCGTGCGCGGCAACGCGGCGCGCATCTTTTCAGCGGCCTGGATCTGGGCCAGCGGAGCATCCGCGGCCTTCAGCGCAGCGACCTGCGCGGCCGCCCTCGCCTGCTCGCCGGCCAGCGCCCCGGGCACGTCGGCCAGCCGCGCAGCCGCGGCATCGGCGCGCTGCTGGTGGATGGCGCGCACCTGCAGCTCGGCCGGGTCGCGGATCAGCTCGCGCTCGCGCTGAGCGAGCTGGTGCAGCTGCTGGCCATAGACGAGCTGGGGCAGCGGCCAGCCGGTCTGTTTCACGCTGAGCCAGATCACCGGCACCAGATAGGCCAGGATCATGATGAGGTACTGGGCCACCTGGGTCCACGTGACGGCGCGCATGCCGCCCAGGAAGGAGCAGACCAGCACGCCGCCCAGGCCAACGAAGACGCCGACCTCGAAGCCCAGGCCGGTCAGCCGCGTCGTGATGAGGCCGACGCCGTAGATCTGCGCGACGAGGTAGACGAAGGACACGAGGATGGCCGCGCCGGCGCCGACCAGGCGCAGCGCGCGGCTGCCGAAGCGCTCGGCGAGGAAGTCGCCGAGCGTGAACTGGCCGAAGCGGCGCAGATAGGGCGCGATGCACAGCGCCACCAGCACGAAGCCGCCGGTCCAGCCCAGCACATAGGCCAGGCCCGCATAGCCGCTCGCGTACAGCGTGCCGGCCAGGCCGATGAAGGTGGCCGCGCTCATCCAGTCGGCGCCGGCGGCCATGCCGTTGTAGACGGGCGGCACGCGGCGGCCGGCGACGAAGTATTCGGCCGGGTCGGTCGTGCGGCAGAGGATGCCGATGACGGCATAGACCGCCACCGTCGCGCCGAGGAAGGTGTAGCCGATCCAGGCCTTGGGCAGGCCCTGGCGCTCGGCCAGGCCCAGGCCCAGGACCAGGGCGACGAAGCTCAGCGCGAACAGGGCGTAGCGGCGATGCAGATGGCGGGCGGGCACGGTCGCGATGATGGCAACAAAAAGCCCGGATTCCCCCTGACGAGAACCCGGGCCGATCGCGAGGAACGAAGCCTTACTTGGCCGCGAGGCGCTGCCAGGTGTCGATGACGGTGTCGGGGTTCAGCGAGATCGAGACGATGCCCTCTTCGGCCAGCCAATCGGCGAAGTCCGGGTGGTCGCTGGGACCCTGGCCGCAGATGCCGATGTATTTGCCGGTCGCGCGGCAGGTGCGGATG
Organism: Pelomonas aquatica; assembly: GCF_026712205.1. GTDB lineage: Bacteria > Pseudomonadota > Gammaproteobacteria > Burkholderiales > Burkholderiaceae_C > Pelomonas > Pelomonas aquatica. Next base: position 65,313 of record NZ_JAPPUW010000008.1, on the reverse strand, counting down.
GCGCGCGAGATCAGGGCCTTGACGGCAGGGTCGCGCTCGTCGAAGTCGCCGGCCAGTTGCTCCAGGCCCGAGTCGCGGTCCAGGCCCAGCGTCAGCTGCGTCAGGTCGTTGGAGCCGATGGACATGCCGTCGAAGTGCTCCAGGAACTGCTCGGCCAGGATGGCATTGCTCGGCACCTCGCACATCATGATGACGCGCAGGCCGTCCGTGCCACCCGATGCAGCGCGCTTCAGGCCCTTCTCGGCCAGCATGGTCACGACCTTCTCGGCCTGCTTCACGGTGCGCACGAAGGGCACCATGATCTCGACATTGCTCAGGCCCATCTCCTTGCGCACGCGCTTCAGCGCCTCGCACTCCATCGCGAAGGCGTCCTGGAACTCACCGCTGATGTAGCGCGACGCGCCGCGGAAGCCCAGCATCGGGTTCTCTTCGTCCGGCTCGTAGCGGGTGCCGCCGATGAGCTTGCGGTACTCGTTGGACTTGAAGTCCGACAGGCGCACGATGACCGGCCGCGGGAAGAAGGCGGCGGCGATGGTCGCGATGCCTTCGGCCAACTTGTCGACGTAGAAGGCGCGCGGCGACGCGTGGCCACGTGCCACCGATTCGACGGCCTTCTTCAGGTCGGCGTCGATGTTCGGATAGTCCAGGATGGCCTTGGGGTGGACGCCGATGTTGTTGTTGATGATGAATTCCAGCCGAGCCAGCCCCACGCCGCCGGACGGCATCTGCGCGAAGTTGAAGGCCAGCTGCGGGTTGCCGACGTTCATCATGATCTTGATCGGGCAGTAGGGCAGCTCGCCGCGGTGCACCTCGCTGACCTCGGTCTCCAGCAGACCGTCGTAGATGTAGCCGGTGTCGCCCTCGGAGCAGGCCACCGTCACCAACTGGCCGTCCTTCAGCTTGTCCGTCGCGTCGCCGCAGCCGACGACGGCCGGGATGCCCAGCTCGCGGGCGATGATGGCCGCGTGGCAGGTGCGGCCGCCGCGGTTGGTCACGATGGCGCTGGCGCGCTTCATGACCGGCTCCCAGTTCGGGTCGGTCATGTCGGTGACGAGCACGTCGCCGGGCTGCACGCGCTCCATCTCGGCGACGCTGTCGACGAGGCGGACCGGGCCGGTGCCGATCTTCTGGCCGATGGCGCGGCCCTCGGCCAGCACGGCGCTGTGTGCCTTGAGCTTGTAGTGGTGCTCGACCTGGCCGGCGGCCTGGCTCTTCACCGTCTCGGGGCGGGCCTGCAGGATGTAGAGCTTGCCGTCGACGCCGTCGCGGCCCCACTCGATGTCCATCGCGCGGCCGTAGTGCTGCTCGATGATGAGGGCGTACTGGGCCAGCTCGGTGACCTCGGCGTCATTCAGCGAATAGCGGTTGCGGTGCTCGGGCACCGTGTCCACGGTCTTCACGAGCTTGCCGCTGGCGGCCTTTTCCTCGGGCGTCGCGAACTCCATGCGGATCAGCTTGGAGCCCAGGTTGCGGCGGATGATGGCCAGCTTGCCGGCCTTCAGCGCGGGCTTGTGGACGTAGAACTCGTCCGGGTTCACGGCCCCCTGCACCACCGTCTCGCCCAGGCCGTAGCTGGACGTGATGAAGACGACGTCGGGGAAGCCGCTCTCGGTGTCGATCGTGAACATCACGCCGGCCGAGCCGAGGTCGGAGCGCACCATGCGCTGCACGCCGGCGGACAGGGCCACGTCGCCATGGGCGAAGCCCTTGTGCACGCGGTAGCTGATGGCGCGGTCGTTGTAGAGCGACGCGAACACCTCGCGCATCTTGTGCAGCACCTCGTCGATGCCATGCACGTTCAGGAAGGTCTCCTGCTGGCCGGCGAAGGACGCGTCGGGCAGGTCTTCCGCGGTGGCGGACGAACGCACGGCGAAGGTGGCGTCGGGGTTGTCGGCCGTCAGCTGGGCATAGGCGGCGCGCACGCCGGCCTCCAGGTCGGCCGGGAAGGGCTGGGTCTCGATCCAGCCGCGAATCTCGGCGCCGGCCTCGGCCAGCGCGCGCACGTCGTCGGTGTTGAGCGAGCTCAGGCGCGCCGCGATACGCGCGTCCAGGCCCTCGTGCCTGAGGAACTGCCGGAAGGCATGCGCCGTGGTCGCAAAGCCGCCGGGAACGCGCACGCCGCTGGCGGCGAGCTGCGAGATCATTTCGCCGAGGCTGGCGTTCTTGCCGCCCACTGCCTCGACGTCGGTCATCCTCAGGTTCTCAAACGGTACGACCAGGGCGGTCGCCTCGAACAGGGTGGACATGAAAAAACTCCGGGAGGTTGAAAAACCGGTGTCGTCGCGTCGTCCGGCACCCGGGCCGAGCGGAAGTGCTCAAGGCAGGCGCGGCCCCCTCCATTTCTGGATTCTTCTGGGAGGAGGGAGGCGCGCATGGGGCTGATCGCGAGGAATTGGGCCGGATTCTAGGCGCTGCGTACCCGCGCGTAACCGCCGGCGCTGTGCACAATGCCGCGTGACCTCCGATCCCGCCCCCGAAGTCAACTCGCACTATCTGGACCATGTCATCCATGTGTCCGGGTCGCGCCCGGTCGAGGCCGCCGAGGACATCGTCAGCCACAGCGGCGTCAAGCTGCTGGCCAAGGGCGCGCAGATCAACGAGAGGGTGCGCGAGCGGCTGCTGATGCACAAGCTGCAGAAGCCGCTGGAGGACTGCATCCATGTCACGCAGGGCATCATGCCGGAGAGCTTCGGCCCGCTGGGCGAGGCGATGTTCAAGCAGCACCCGCTGCTCAAGGCCCTCTGCGCCCACGACCTCTACCCCAGCGCACCGACGACGCTGGCCAGCCTCAAGCTCAGCATCCCGGTGCAGTCGCTGCTGACCGTCTATGCCGAGCATCAGGGCGAGCGCCTGCGGCACACGGCCGGCGTGGCCATGCTGGTGCTGGCGCTGGCGCGCCGCGTGCTGCCCGGCGAAAGCGAGCGCCATCGCATGCTGGCCCTGGCCGGGCTGCTGCACGACGTCGGCGAGCTCTACATCGACCCGCAATACATGCGGCCCGGCACGCCGCTGGGGCCGCCGGAATGGCGCCACGTCGCCTCCCATCCCGTCGTTGCCGAGCGCGTGCTGCGCAATATGGTGGGCGCCGGCAAGGAGGTCGCGAGCGCCGTGCTGCACCACCACGAGCGGCTGGACGGCTTCGGTTACCCGCGCGGCGTGCTGGGTGCGGCCCTGCCGATGAACGGGCAGATCCTGGCCGCCGGCGAATGGCTGATGGCCCTCATCGAGACCAGCATGGCGCCGATGACGCGCGCCAGCGTCGCCACCCGGCTCATTCCCGGCGAGTTCAGCCGCGAGATCACCGAGGCCATCACCGCCGCAGCCCAGGGCGACGACGCGCAGGATGCGCTCGCGGCCGACCCCATGCCGCTGGAGTCCGCCATCCCGCGTGTCGTCGGCATCATCGGCATGCTGGAGCGCTTCCGCGAGGCGCGGCCCTGGATAGACCAGCGCATCGCCGCCGCGCGGCCGGGCCTGCGTGCCGTCCTCGAAGCCGGCCTGCAGCGTCTGCTGCGCATCCAGACCGCCTTCTCCAGCACCGGGCTGGACACGCACGATCCCGACGGCCTCGTGGCCAGCCTGGCCGAGCAGCGCGATGCCAAGCTGCAGGTCGAGTTGATGACGGTGGTCGGCGAGCTGGAGTGGCGGCTGCGCGAGCTGGAGCGCGAGTCGCTGCTGCGCGCCGGCCTGCTGCCGAGCGAGGAAAGCGCGGTCATGCGCGAACTCATCACGAGGCTCAAGGGCGGCGGTTGAGTCCGCTGGCTATCATGGCCGCGCCCCCACTCCCGAGCCGCCGCCATGCCCGCCAGAACCGTCTACTTCGTCTCTGACGGCACCGGCATCACCGCCGAAACCTTCGGCAACTCCATCCTCGCGCAGTTCTCGATCAAGCCCCGCCATGTGCGCCGGCCCTTCATCGACACGGCCGAGAAGGCGCATGCCGTCGTCGGCGAGATCAACGAGACCGCGATGCGCGAGGGCCAGCGGCCCATCGTGTTCGCGACGCTGGTGGACCGCGAGGTGCTGCGCGTCGTGCGCGAGCACTGCCAGGGCCGCGTCATGGACATGTTCGGCACCTTCATCGAGCCGCTGGAAGACGAGTTCGGCATCAAGAGCAACCACCGCGTCGGGCGCTTCTCCGACGTGGCCGAGAGCCAGGAGTACCACGACCGCATCGAGGCCATCAACTTCTCGCTGGCCCACGACGACGGGCAGTCGTCCCGCAACCTCGACACGGCCGACGTGATCCTGGTGGGTGTCAGCCGCTGCGGCAAGACGCCGACCTCGCTGTATCTCGCGATGCAGCACGGCATCAAGGCCGCCAACTACCCGCTGATCCCCGAGGACTTCGAGCGCCGCAAGCTGCCCGCGCCGCTGCTGCCGCACAAGCGCAAATGCTTCGGCCTGACCATCGACCCGGAGCGCCTCGCGTCCATCCGCAACGAGCGCCGCCCGGGCAGCAAATACGCCGACCTGCTGAACTGCCGCTACGAGGTCAACGAGGCCGAGGCCATGATGAAGCGCGAGGGCATCTCCTGGCTGTCGTCCACGCACAAGTCCATCGAGGAGATCGCGACGACCATCCTGCGCGACATCCGGCCCGACCGGCTCGTGTACTGATTGCCGGCCGTGCCGGGCGCAATGGGTGCCGGACCTGACCGGGGCAGACAGCTTCGGTGACTATCCTCTGCCGCATGGCACGAACCCTCACCGCGGCCGCAAACCCGAGAGGCAGGCTGGCGGCGCTGGCGTGCGCGCTGGCCCTGCCCTGGCTCCAGCGCGCCCATGCGGAGCTGCCGCCGGAATACCCGGGCGCCTACCACGCGATCGCTTCGGCCGCCCGCGACGAAGGCCGCGTGGTGGTCTATTCGACGACCGACCTCTCGGCCGTCGCCGCGCTGATCCGCGACTTCGAGCAGCGCAACCCCGGGGTCAAGGTCGACTACAACGACCTCAACAGCACCGACCTCTACCAGCGCTTCCTGGCCGAGACGGCCGCCGGCAGGCCGTCGGCGGACGTGCTGTGGAGCTCGGCGATGGATCTGCAGATGAAGCTGGCCAACGACGACTACGCCGCGCGCTACAGGTCGCCCGAGGCCGGCTCCCTGCCCGACTGGGCGGTCTGGCGCGACACCGCCTACGGCACGACCTTCGAGCCCGCGGTGTTCGTCTACAACAAGCACTTCGTGACCGGCAACGACGTGCCGGCCACGCATGCCGACATCGTGCGCCTGCTGACGACGCAGCGCGCCAAATACGCCGGCAACGTGACGACCTACGACATCGAGAAGTCGGCCGTCGGCTTCCTGTTCGCCACGCAGGACAGCCGCATCCAGACCAACTTCTGGGAGCTGGCGCGCGCGCTGGGCGCGAACGCGGTCGAGCTCGAGGCCAACACCTCGGTCATGGTGCAGCGCATCGCCGCGGGCAAGGACTATCTCGGCTACAACCTGATCGGCTCCTATGCGCTGACGCGCGCACGCCGCGACCCGTCCATCGGCGTCGTGCTGCCGCGCGACTACACCCTCGTCATGTCGCGCATCGCGCTGATCTCCAAGGCCGCCCCGCACCCGAACGCGGCGCGGCTCTGGCTGGACTATCTGCTGTCCCGGCGCGGCCAGGGCCTGCTGTCCAGCCACGCCGAGCTGTTCTCGATCCGCGGCGACGTGCCGGGCGAATACACGGCCGCGACGCTGCGCCAGCAGCTGGGTTCGCGGCTCAAGGCCATCGCCGTCGCGCCGCCGCTGCTCGTCTTCCTGGACCGCGCCAAGCAGCAGGAGTTCCTGCGCCGCTGGCGGCGCGAGACGGGCGACGCTAAATAGCCTCGTCCGCCAGCGCCGGCAGCGTGACCCGCACGCGCAGCCCGCTGCCGCCGGCGGCGCCAAGCATCTCGACGCGGCCCTGGTGGGCGCGCGCGATGTCCCGCACGATGGCCAGCCCCAGGCCCGAGCCCGGCTTGCCCTGCGCGACGGCGCCGGGCGAGCGGTAGAAGCGCTCGAAGACCTGCTCCGCTTCGCCTGGAGCGATGCCGGGGCCGTCGTCCTCGACCTCGATGACGACGCCGTCGGCCAGCGCGACGCGGACGTTCACGCTGCCGCCCTCGCGGCCGTACAGGATGGCGTTGTCGATCAGGTTGGCGACCAGCTCGCGCAGCAGCAGGCCGTTGCCGGCGACGCGGGCCGGCCCGGGCGGCTCCTCGAAGCCGAGGTCGATGGACTTCTTGCGCGCCTGGCCGACATGGTCGAGGGCGACCTGGCGCGCCAGCTCGACGACGTCGACCGCGTCGCGCTGCGCTGCCGTCATGCCGTCGGGGTCGGAGCGCGCCTGCAGCAACAGCTGCGACACGAGGCGGCCCAGGCGGTCGACGTCGGAGAGCAGGTCGCGCAGCGTCTGCTGCGCGAGCTCGGGCCGGTCCTGGCGCAGTCTGTACTCGATCTGCGTGCGCATCTCGGCCAGCGGCGTGCGCATCTGGTGCGACGCGTCGGTGATCAGCCGCTGCCGGCTCGACAGCAGCCGCTCCAGCCGCGAGGTGTGCTGGTTCAGCGCCTCGATGAGGGGGCGCACCTCGGCCTGCACCGTGCTCGGGTCGATGGGGCTCAGGTCGGCGGGCGAGCGCTGCGCGACGCTGCGGCGCAGCCGCGCCAGCGGCTTGAGGCCGCGCAGCAGGCCGAGCCAGACGAAGAACGCGGCGGCGACGATCAGCGCGCTCTGGCGCGTCAGCCCCTCGACGACGATCTGGCGCGACAGGGCTTCGCGCGCCTCGCCGGTCTCGGCGACGAGGATGAGGACCGGCGCCGCGATGTCGCTGCCGTAGAACTGCTTGGCGAGGGCGACGAGATGGATGCGCTCGCCACGGTAGTCGGCGGTGTAGAGGCTCAGCTCGGCGCCGGGCGCGAGCGCAGGCTTGGGCAGCGGCAGGTCGTCGTAGCCCGTCACCGTCTGGCCGGCGGGCGACACGACGCGGTAGAAGATGCGCTCCTGGATGTTGGACTCCAGCAGCTCCAGCGCCGCATAGGGCAGGTCGACGACGAGCTCGCCGTCCTTGTAGGCGGTGTCCTCCGCGATGGCCTCGGCCGACGCGGTGAGCAGGCGGTCGAAGGCCATGTCGGCCGTGGCGACCGCCGCGCGGTTGCTGAGCCAGGCGTTCAGCGTCAGCAGCAGCAGCAGCGGCGGCAGCAACCAGCGCAGCAGCTGCAGCCGCAGGCTCTCAGACGGCCTCGAGAACATAGCCCAGGCCGCGCAGCGTCGTGATCCGCACCCCGCTGTCCAGCAGCTGCTTGCGCAGGCGGTGGATGTAGATCTCGACGACGTCCTGCGACGTGGTGGCGTCGAGCGAGAACACCTGCTCGTAGAGCTTGGCCTTGCTGACGGCCTTGCCGGCGCGCAGCATCAGCGCCTCCAGCACCGCGTGCTCCCTGGGCCTCAGCACGAGGCGCTGGCCGCCGAGCTTGAAGACCCGGCCGCTGCCGTCGTATTCCAGCGCCCCGAGGCTGAGCCTGGACACCGGCTGGCCGTGGGCGCGCCGCAGCACGGCCTGCAGCCGCGCCTCCAGCTCGGAAAGATCGAAGGGCTTGGGCAGGTAGTCGTCGGCGCCGAGGTTGAGCCCGCGCACGCGGTCCTCCAGCTCGCCGCGCGCGGTCAGGATCACGACGGGCGACGCATTGCCGCGGGCGCGCATGCGCTCCAGCACGGTCAGGCCGTCCATCGACGGCAGCGACAGGTCGAGCACGACCGCGTCGTAGTGCTCCGTGCCGAGCATCGAATCGGCCTGCACGCCGTCGTGGCTGACGTCGACCGCATAGCCGTGCTGCCTCAGCGCCTTGCCCAGCCAGGCGGCCAATTTCGGACTGTCTTCGACGAGCAGCAGGCGCATGGGCGCAAGCGGTGGGGAAGGGATCGGGGCGCCATTTGGCCGTATCCCGGGCGCAACGCGGCTCAGGGTTTTCCAACGAGCTGCCCAAAGTAAAGCGGCGCGAAAGCTGCTGAAAAAAAGAATGCGCGCCGTTCCCTTTCGAGGCGCCCTCGCGGTGCCACCCATCACAAACAGGAGATAAGCGATGAAGCAGACCCTCATCAGCGCGGCCGTGCTCGCCGCCTTTGCCGCCGCCACCCCGGCCCGCGCCGACGAACTGGCCGACCTCAAGGCCGAGATCGCCGCGCAGAAGCAGGCCGCCGCCGCGCAGCAGGCCCGGCTCGACGCGCTGGAAAAGAAGCTGGCCGGCGTGCAACAGGCCAGCGAGCAGCAGGCCGCTGCCGCCAAGCAGGCGGCCGCTGCGCCCCAGGCCGCGGCCGGCGGCTATGCCTACGGCCAGGGCCTGACCGTCAACGCCGGCGGCGCCCAGCTGAACCTGTATGGCCTGATCGATGTGAGCTATGTGCATGCCGACCACCTGGCCGCCGGTGCCGCCACCACCGGCCCGCGCGTGGCCTGGTTCAGCGGCAACCGCTGGGGCATGGCCGGCAGGCGCCCGATGGGCGACAGCGGCCTGGACATGATCTTCCGCCTCGAAGCCGAGTACCTGAGCCAGACCGGCGAGTTCGACGACAACTCGCAGATGTTCGGCCGCGACTCCTGGGTCGGCGTGCAGAGCGACGCGCTCGGCAAGCTGACGCTGGGCTACCAGGATGCGCCCTCGCGCGACGCCATCGGCTCGGCCATCTACGGCGACGCCTACGGCAGCGCCGCGCCGTCGCTGGAAGAAGGCGGCTACAGCAACAACAACAACTTCAAGCACCTGATCTTCTACGCGGGCAGCGCGTCCGGCACCCGCATGACCAACAGCGTGGTCTGGAAGAAGGACTTCAGGAACGGCCTGTTCGCGAGCGCGGCCTACCAGTTCAACGGCGCGGGCAACGACGGCGGCTTCGGCAACAACACGACCAAGCAGTTCACGCTGGCCTATGCCGGCGGCGACTACAACCTGGCCGGCTTCGTGACCTCGGCCAACGTCAACGGCAACACGCACAAGGCCTACTCCTTCGGCGGCAACTACACGGTCGGCCCGGTGCGCCTGAACGCCGGCTACTACCACTACACCGCGCAGCAGAACGCGGCTCTGGGCGACCGCAAGGACGATGCCTACACGCTGTCGGGCAAGTACACGCTGAGCAAGAACGTCGATTTCGAGCTGGGCTATGTGGCCGAGAAGGCCAAGAACGCCGCGTCCGGCAAGGACGGCGTCGTCATGGGCCCGATCCGCGCCTTCAGGGACGGCTCCGGCGCGACGACCGCCGTCAACGGCAACCGCTCGACGCTGTATGCCTCGGTCTTCTATCACTTCGACAAGTACACCGAGATCTACCTGGCCGGCGACACCCTGACGCTGAAGGACGGCTCCCGCCTCAAGGTCGACGGCAGCCAGAAGCAGACCGAGCTGGCGGTCGGCATGCGCACCCGCTTCTGATCGCGCGCGCCTGACCGACGCGCCTGCCGCCGGGCAAACCGGCGGCAGGCCAGTTTGTGCCCGGTGAAGACCGTCCGTGCGGCGGCGCTGCGGGCTTGCTCAGGCGTCGGCGTTCATCCCGCCGTCGGCGGCCGCCTGAGCGAGCGCGCGTTCGAAGGCACTGCGGCTGGGCGTCTCGACGAAGACGCAGCGCTTGCGGTGGCGCTTGCAGTGGTCCTTCACGCGCCAGTAGGCGTCGTGGCTGATGCAGCCGGTCTGGCAGATGACGAGGTCGGCTGCGGCGAGCTGCGGGTCGAGCTGGGCCGGCTTGTGCTCGGCACCGCCGTCGTGGTGCAGGAACTGCGCGCCGCAACCCTCCACGGCCTGGCGGTACTGCGGCACGCTGCCGCCGCGGCCGCCCACGCAGAGGATGACGCGGTGCTCCAACTTCAGCGGCGGCGGCGGCATGTCGGCCTCGACGTCCAGCGGCGCCGGCACGACCTCGGCCGCTGCGGCGACTGGCGCGCGTGACGACAGCCGCGCCACGTCGCGCTGCAGCGCCTGGTTGCGCTCGATCTGCTCGGCCAGCCGCTCGCGCAGCTGCTCGCGCTCTGGCAGGTTCGGCCGCGCCGCCTGCCAGTGCTGGAGCTGCTCCTGCGCGTGCGCGAGCTGGGTCTGCAGCGCGATCAGCGCGGCACGCTGGCGCATGCGCTCCTGCTCCCAGGCCTGCTGCTCGCGGGCGCGCTCCCGGCCCCAGGCCGTCACGCGCTGCTGAGCGTCGGCGTAGTCGCTCGCCAGGGCCTGGTGCTCGGCAGCCAGCTCGCGGTGGCGGGCCAGATCCACGCGCTGGGCGGCGCCCAGCTGGTGCTGCAGCATGTGGACCTGGCCGAGCACGCGCATCTCCAGCCATTCGTCGCAGCGCGCATGCGTCAGCGTCGCCCACAGCGCGCCGGCGATCTCGCCCTGGGCCGCGCGCTGGCGCCACCACGCCATCAGCGTGTCGCGGCACTTGGCCTGCGCGGCCTGGCGCAGGTCGAGCGAGAAGCGCTGCTCCAGGTCCTTCTGCAAGGCCTCGGCCACCGCGTTGCGGCGCGCCGCGGCGGTGACGAGGCTGCAGTGCAGCGTGTAGTCGTCCTCGTCGCCCTGCAGCACCAGCAGCTTCCTGGCGAGCACGCGCACGCGCTCCAGCGGCACGCAGACGCCGATGACGGGGCAATGCGCATGGCTGCCCAGCTCCCACAGGCGGCGGCGGCGCGAGCCGGTGACGGGGGACGGGGCCGCGTGCGCGGCACAACAGGCTTCAGCCATTGGAAGTCTCCAGGGTAAAACGGACAGGGAACTCCACCCAGCTGCCGACGGGCTGGGTACCGCGCAGCGCCGGCTGGAAGGGGCAGCGGCGGGCCTGCGCCACGGCCGCGTCGTCGAACAGGCGCCAGCCGCTGCTCGCGGCCAGCAGGATCTGACCCGCGCGGCCCAGCTCGTCCACCCAGACGCGCAGGCGCACGACGCCCTCGATGCCGCGCTCGCGCAGCGACGGCGGGTGCGGCGCCGGTGCGCAGGCGGTGCGGCGGGCGGCTTGCAGCGGCGGCTCGGCATCGCGCGCTGCCGGCGGCACCACGAAAGCGACCTGCACCGGCGTGGCGGCCGGGGTCATCGCGACGGGCGCGGCGGGGCCGGGCCCATCGGCCGGCACATCGAAGCTGGGCGGCGCGACGGAGGCGACCGCGGGCACGACCAACACGGGCGGCAGCGCCCGCGGTGCCGGCGCCACCGAGGCCGCCGTGGCCGGCAGCAGCCGCACCACCAGCTCGCGCCGCACGGCCGGCGCCGCGCGCTGGACCGGGGGGCACAGCGCCAGCAGCAAGGCGCCATGCAGCGCCGCCACGGCCAGCAGCGGCGCGGCTCTCACGCAGCGGCCTCCGGCCGGCGGGCCGACAAGGCCCAGTCGCCGGCCGCCGTCGTCAGCACCTGCAGCCGCAGGCCGAACAGCGTCTCCAGCGCCGGCAGCGCGGCGGTGCCGGCGGGCAGGTCCGCCTGCAGCTGGCCGCGGCGCACGAGCAGCAGGCGCTCGAAGCCGTTCAGCGCCTGCTGGATGTCGTGCAGCACGGCCACCAGCGCATGGCCGCGCTCGCGGCAGAAGCGGCCCAGCGTGTCCAGCAGCTCCAGTTGCAGGCCCGGGTCCAGCGACGCCAGCGGCTCGTCCACCAGCAGCAGGCCTGGCCTCGCGTCGGCCAGTTGCGCCAGCACGCGGGCCAGCTGCACGCGCGCCTGCTCGCCGCCGGAGAGCTGGTCATAGCGGCGGCCATGCAGGTGGCCGGCGCTGGCCCAGGCCAGGGCCTGGCGCACCCAGCGGTCATGGTTCTCGCCAGTCGAGCCAGACCAACGGCCGAGGCTGACGATCAGCTCCACCGGCAGCCCGAACGCGACCTGGTGCGACTGCGGCAGCACCGCGCGGCGGCGCGCGCGCACGCGCGGCTCCAGCGCGGCGGCGGGCCGGCCGTCCAGCAGCACGCGGCCCGTCGTCGGCGCGATGTCGCCGGACATCAGCGTCAGCAGCGTCGACTTGCCCGCGCCGCTGGGGCCCAGCAGCGCGACGCGCTCGCCGGCGTCCACGCGCAGGTCGAAGGGCCCGAAGCCCTGGCCGTGGCGGGCCAGCACGGCGTCGTCGAGCAGCAGCAGGCGATGCGTGCTCACCAGCCGCCTCCGATCTCGCGCTGCGCGCGCTTCAGCAGCACGAACAGCACCGGCGCGCCGAACAGCGCGGTCAGGATGCCCACCGGCAGCTCGGCCGGCACGGCCAGCGTGCGCGCGGCCGTGTCGGCCAGCAGCAGCAGCATCGCGCCGAACCACGCGGCCAGCGGCAGCAGGCGCCGCGCGTCGGCGCCGACGAGGCCGCGCGCCGCGTGCGGCGCCAGCAGCCCGACGAAGCCGATCAGCCCGCACCAGGCCACGGCCAGCCCGCTGAGCAAGGCCAGCGCCAGCACCAGCAGGCGCCGCAGCCGCGCCACCGGCACACCGACCTGCGCGGCCACGCGCTCGCCCAAGGCGAGCGCGTTGAGCGCCTGGCCCCAGCGGCACGACATCGCGAGCGCACCGACGACCGCCGCGCCCAACGCCGCGACGACCGGCCAGCTCGCCAGCGCCAGCGAGCCGAGCTGCCAGAAGGTCAGGTTGCGCAGCTGCTCGTCGGTCGCGACATAGGTGCACAGGCCCACGGCCGCCATCGCCAGCGCGTTCAGCGCCAGGCCGGCCAGCAGCAGGCCGGCCACGGCGCCCGGCACCAGCAGCCGCGCCAGGCCCTGCAGCAGGCCGCACATGACCCAGGCGCCCAGCAGCGCCGCGGCTGGCACCGCGACGGGCCGCCACGCGGCCGGCAGGCCGCCGGCCCAGGCGGACGGCAGGGTCAGCATCAGTGCCACGGCGCAGATCGCGCCGCTGGGGATGCCCAGCAACGCGGGCTCGGCCAGCGGGTTGCGGAACAGGCCCTGCGACAGCACCCCGGCCAGGCCCAGCGCCGCGCCGACGACGACGGCGAACGCCACGCGCGGCAGGCGCAGTTGCGCGAGCACCACCGCGCCCTGCGTGTCGTCGCCGCGCAGCAGCGCCTGCCAGTCGGCCAGGCCCAGCTTCAGCGCGCCGCTGTTGGCGGCGACGACGATGGCCACGCCCAGCAGCGCGAGCGCGAGCGGCCAGCCCGGCACGGCGGGCCGGCGCATCAGCGCCCGGTCAAGCCGCGCGTCCATGCAGCTTGCCCGTCAGTTCGGCCAGCGCCTGCGGCAGCCGCGGCGTGAAGCCCAGCAGCAGCAAGGCCTCCATGCCCGCCACGCGGCGCGCGCGGCCGGCGGGCGTCAGCGCGAGGCCGGGCGCCTTCAGCAAGCCATCGATCCCGCCCTGCGCCTCCAGGCCCTGGTCGGTGCAGAGGATGACGTCGGGCGCGGCCTGCAGCGCCGCCTCGGCCGTCAGCGGCCTGTAGCCCTGCACGCCGGCGAAGGCATTGCGCGCGCCGGCCAGCGTCAGCATCGCGTCGGCCGCGGTGCCCTCGCCCGCCACGCGCAGCTGGCCGCCGGCATGGGCCAGCACGAACAGCACGCGCGGCAAGGAGCCGGCCGGTGGCTTGGGCCGGGCGGCCCAGTCCTGCTGCAGCTTCGCGATGAACTGCTGCGCCTCGCGCTCGCGGCCGGACAGCATGCCGATGCGCTTCGTGCGCTCGACCACGCCGTCGAAGCGGTGGTGTTCGTCCAGCACCTCCACGCGCACGCCGGCGCGCTTGAGCTGCGCCAGCACCTGCGGCGGCCCCGCCTCGCCGCCGGCCAGCAGCAGCTGCGGCGCGAGGGCCAGCACGCCCTCGGCGGACAGCGTGCGCGCATAACCGACCTGCGGCAGCCGGGTCGCGTCGACCGGGAACAGCGACGTCGTGTCGACACCGGCCAGCTGGCCCTGCGCGCCGAGCGCGAACACCGTCTCCGTGACCGCGCCGCCGACGCTGACCACGCGGGGCTGCGCCTGGGCCAGCCCCAGCCCGGGCAGCAGCCCCGCCAGCAGCAACTGGCGCCGTTTCATGCGGTGCACCCTGCGGCTTCCTGGCTCCAGGCCCGATCGTCGACCAGGCCGTCCAGCAGCTGCCGCCATGCGCAGCGCTCGGGCTGGCCGGGCTTGCGCCGGCCGAAGAACTGCGCGATCAGCTCGCCGTCCGGCGCGTACAGCTCCAGCGAGCTGACGAGGCCGTCGACGGTGGGCTTGCGCACGGCCCAGGCTTCGGCGATGGCGTCCTCGCGCAGATGCAGGTTGAAGCACGCGTCCAGCACGTTGAGCCACGGCCCCATGACGGCCACGCGCTTGATCGGGCCGCCGTGGATCTGGATGACGCCCTTGTTGCCGACGAACACCATGATGGGCGTGCCGTTGGCCGCCGCGCCCTCCAGCAGCACGCGGGCGGCGTGCGGGTCCACGCGCTGCGCGAACTCGGGCGCGGCCAGGTGCATGGCGGTGCGGCGCGTCAGGCCGTGCCGGCGCAGCAGGCCGAAGAACTCGTGCGTGTCGCGCAGCGCCGCCCAGCCGGCGCGGAAGGCGTCGGCGTCCACGCCGGGCGCGTCCACCGGCGCCGGCGGCGCGGCGTGGCGCCACTGCGGCGCGGGCGCGTCGGGGTCGGCCCAGCTGGCGCGCAGCGCCTGCCAGGCGGCCAGCTGGGTGGCGGGCCGCGCGAAGACCTTGTGCACGGCCACGCCCTGCGCGTCGAAGAACTGCAGGCTCTGCTGCTCGCCCTCCCTCACGGCGTAGCCATGCGCCCAGTGGCTGTAGAACAGCCGCAGGTCGATGTCCTCGCCCAGCGCCATGCCTATCTCGCGGCCGGGCTCGCCCTGGGCGCTGAGATGCTCGTAGACGCCGGTGCGCTCGTGCACGCAGTGCGCATTGCGCGTCAGCGCCATCAGCTCGCCGGCGCGGCTCAGCTCGGCCAGCAGGCGCGGAAAGTCGCGGCGCAGGCGCCGGGCCTGCAGGCCGCCGGCCGGCGCGCCGACGTGGGCGTCGACGAGCATGCCCTCGGTGACGCCGAGCGCGGCGGCGATGTCGCGGTGGCGCGTGGCGCCGGCGGCGCGCGCGTCGAGATAGGCCTGGCGCAGATCCATGCGGGTCTCCTTCACAGCTGGGCTTGCAGCACGAGACCAAACTGACGGCCTGGCGCGGTGTACGCATCCAGCGCAGCGCTGGTCGCGGCGAGGCCGCGCACATCGGCCCAGCGCCAGTAGGTGCGGTCGGTCAGGTTGTCGACGCGGGCCTGCAGCGACCACACGGGCGTGATCTGCCAGCCGGCGGTCAGGTCCAGCACCGTGTAGCCCTTGGGCAGGAAGGGGTTGGTCGCATCGACGCGGCTGGCGGCCTTGCCCTGGGCGCGCAGCACGGTGGCTTCCCAGTGCCAGGCGGCTCGCTGCTGGCGCAGGCTGGCCGAGGCCTTGGCGGGCTCGACGGTGTCCAGCGCGTGGCGCACGCCCTTGCGGTCGTAGTCGCCGCGCGTGCGGGCGTAGGCCAGCCCCAGGCGCCACTGCCTGTCGAGCTGGCCGCTGAGCCTGGCCTCCATGCCACGGATGCGGGCCTCGTCGAGGTTGACGGACTGGAACACCAGCGGGTCGGCCGTCGTGCCGGCACCGGCGACGACGGTCTGCTGGATGAAATCGTCGTAGCGGTTGTCGAAGGCCGCGAGCTGCCAGCGCCAGCCGCCCAGCTCGCCGCGCAGGCCCAGCTCGCGGCTGTCGGCGCGCTCGGCCTTCAGGTTGGGGTTGCCGATGGACTTGTAGCCCTGGGCGGGGTTGCTGAAGCCGCTGTTGACCTGCGACGGCGTCGGCGCCTTGAAGCCCCTGGCCCATTGCGCATAGGGCGCGAGGCCGGGTGCGGCCTTCCACACGGCGCCGATGCGCGGCGTCACGGCGCTGTCGCCGAGCTCGACGATGGCGGCGCCGTAGCCGTCGGCCGAGGGCTTCAGCGAGAAGTGCTCGTAGCGCAGCGCGGGCAGGAACTGCCAGTCGCCTTCGGTGAACTCGCCCTGCACGAAGGCGCCGACGAGGCGGTAGCCGGTGTCGGGGAAGGGCTTGGACGGCAGCGTGTCGCCGACGGACGCCGTGGTGCCGTCGCGCAGGCCGGCCATGGTGTTGCGGCTGGCGTCCAGGCCCAAGGTGACGCGCTGCGCACCCCAGCCGATCTGGCCGGTGGCGGACAGGCCGGTCAGCGTCTCGTCGTAGCGGTTGTCGCGCGAGCGGGCGGTGCTGGTGCGGTCCTCGAAGGCGTACTGCGCGACGCGCGAGTCCTGGTGGTAGACCTGCACGCCGGCCTGCTGAAGCCACTCGGCGTTGGGGTCGTCCAGCGTCCACGCCAGCGACGCGCGGCCGCGGCGGCTCCTGTCGTCGGCCTTCAGGTCCAGCGTCGTCGCGCTGCGCGCGGACAGCACCTCGACCTGGTCGCGCTGGCGCACGCCCTCCAGCGTGGCCTCCAGGCGCTGCTGCGCGTTCAGGCGGTAGCCGGCCTTGGCAAGCAGCGTATTGCGCGCGCGGTCCAGCGGGTCGGCTCGGGTGCGCGCGGCACCGTCGCCGCCGACCGTGCCCTTGTTCGCCAGCTCGTGCGAGCGCCGCGTGGCACCCTGCAGCAGCCAGTCCCAGCCACCCGAGCGCCAGGCGCCGGCCAGGTTCAGCGCGGCGCCGTCGTCGCCGCCGTAGGCCGAGGCCTGGGCGCGCAGGCCGAAATCATGGCCGGGCTTGAGCAGGTCGCCGGCGCGCAGCGTGCGCACGGCCAGCGCGCCGGCCAGGCCGTCGCTGCCGAACTGCGTGGACGCGGGGCCGCGCAGCACTTCCAGCTGCTGTGCGCCCTCCAGGTTCAGCAGGCCCGCGCGACCGGTCGCGAACGGGCCGAAGCTGAAGGCCTGCGGCATGCGGATGCCGTCCACCAGCATCAGTACCTGGTTGCCTTCGAGGCCGCGGATGTTGATGCCTTCGTTGCCGGCACGGCCGGTGGCGCTGGCGGCGAGGCTGAAGCGCGGGTTGGGCGCGCGCACGGCAAGGTCCACCTCGTCGCGCAGCAGCTCGCGCAGGTCGCGCGCGCCGGCCTTGGGCTTGAACACGCCGACCGTGGCGGGCACTTCGTCCACGCGGCGCTCGCCGCGCGTGGCGGTGTTGGTCAGCTCGGGCAGCTCGGTGGCGGCGGCTTCAGCTCGGGTTTGGGCCTGGGGGCAGGCACCGGCGCAGGCAGCGGCCAGCGCGATGGCGGTCTTCAGCACGGGGGCTCCGGAAAAAGAGCGCGGGCTGGCTGCGGCTGGCTGGCGCGGGTCTCGAAAGAAGGGAAGGCGGGCGGCTTACTTGGTCAGGATCAGCTTGCCCAGGGACGTGATGCGCAGGCGGTAGACCTGCTGCTGGTGGACGATGAGAACCTCGCCCTGCGGACCGAGCAGCGTCGCGCTGTCGATGCGGCGGGCTGCGCCTGGCGCCGGAGGCCGGGCCGGGGGTTGGGGCGCTTGGGAATCAGCGAGCATGCCAACACTGTAATGAGAATCATTCTCGATTGCAAGCTGTCGGCACCACCTGGCGGTGCATGCGCTCTTCGTCGACCGAGACGGTGGGCGCCGGGAAGCCCCGGGGCGGCGAAGGCGCCGACCGGAATCGCGGGGAACTCTTGCAGCCCCTCGGGCTCGCAGCAGACGGCGGCACCGCGCTGCGGGCAGAGGTGGAACTTCACGCAGGCGCGATTCCGCAGCCGCCCCGCCCGGGGTCAGGCCTTCTGCCGCTCGCTCTCGTAGAGGCAGATGGCCGCCGCCGCCGCGACGTTGAGCGACTCCTCGCCGCCCGGCTGCGGGATGCCCACGGTCAGCGCGCAGCGGGCCATCAGCGCGGGTGACACGCCCTGGCCTTCGTGGCCCATGACCCAGGCGCAGGGCGAGGGCAGCGCGACGCGGCTCAGCACATGCTCGGTGTGCGAGCTGGTCGCGATCAGCGGCACGGCCAGTGCGGCGAGGTCGTCGGCCGCCAGGCCCTCGACGAGGCTCAGGCCGAAATGGGCGCCCTGCCCGGCCCGCACGACCTTGGGCGACCACAGCGCGGCCGTGCCCTTGAGGGCCAGCACCTGGCGCACGCCGAAGGCCGCCGCGCTGCGCAGGATGGCGCCGACATTGCCGGCGTCCTGCAGCCGGTCCAGCACGACGCTGGCGGCGTTCGCGGCGATGGCCGCTGCGGCCGGCAGCGCCAGCTCCGCGCCGATCTGCGCCGGCGATTCCAGGCCGCTGAGCGTCTTGAACAGCGCCGCGGGCACGACGAGCACGCGCGGCGCCGACTCGGCCAGCGCACGCAGTGCGGCCTCCTGCAGGGCCGCCTCGGTGGCGACGACGAGGGCCGGCGTCCAGCCGCGCTGGCGGGCCGCGCGCAGCAGGTGGTCGCCCTCGATCCAGACGCTGCCGGTCTTGCGGTAGCCGCCCGGCTCGGAGCTGAGCTTGCGCAGCCGCAGCAGGGCCGGGTTGTCGCGGGACGTGATGGCGTCGATCTTCATGGGCAGACCTCCCGCACGGGGGCGAAGCTGCGCCGGTGCCAGGGGCTGGCGCCGTGCTCGCGCAGCGCGGCCAGGTGTTCGGGCGTCGGGTAGCCCTTGTGGGCCAGGAAGCCGTATTGCGGATGGCTTTCGTGCATGCGTTCGCAGAACAGGTCGCGCGCGACCTTGGCCAGGATGCTGGCGGCCGAGATGGCCTGCACCTTGGCGTCGCCCTTCACGATGGCCTCGGCCGGCATGGGCAGCACGGGGATGCGGTTGCCGTCCACCAGCACGCGCGTCGGCTTCAGGCGCAGGCCGGCGACGGCGCGCTGCATGGCCAGCATGGTCGCCTGCAGGATGTTCAGGCGGTCGATCTCCTCGGCGCTGGCCTCGGCGACGCAGCAGCACAGCGCCTTGGCGCGGATCTCGTCGAACAGCCGCGCGCGCCTGGCCGGGCTCAGCACCTTGGAGTCGGCCAGGCCGGCGATGGGCTGCAGCTCGTCGAGGATGACGGCGGCCGCGAACACCGGGCCGGCCAGCGGCCCGCGCCCGGCCTCGTCCACGCCGGCCACGAGGCCGGGCGGCGTCCAGTCGAGAGCGCCCTGCTCAGGCGCCGATGAGTGTCGCGATCGCATCGCTGGCACGCCGTGCGGTGTCTTGCCGCAGCAGCTCGTGGAGTTGGACAAAGCGCGCGTGCAGGGCTGCGCGCCGCGGCGCATCGGCCAGCAGGCCTTCCGCCTCGCGGGCCAGCGCCTCGGACGTGCAGGCCTGCTGGATCAGCTCCGGCACGAGGAATTCGCGCGCCAGGATGTTGGGCAGGCCGACCCAGGGCAGCAGGCCCCGGTCCTTCATGCGCCACCAGTTCAGCCGGTTCATCCGGTAGGCGATGACCATGGGGCGCTTGAACAGCGCGGCTTCCAGCGTCGCCGTGCCGCTGGCCACCAGCGTCAGGTCGCAAGCCGCGAGCACCGCGTGGGACTGGCCGTCGACGAGCTGGATGTCCGCGCCACCCACGTCCCTGAGCAAGGGCTCGACGAGGCCGCGCAGGCCCGGCACGACCGGCATCACGAAGCGCCGGCCGGGCCGGGCCAGCAGCTTCGCGGCGCCGATCAGCGCCGGCGCGATGTAGTGGATCTCGCTCCTGCGGCTGCCGGGCAGCAGCGCGATGACGGTGTCTTCTTGCGCGAGCTTCAGCGCCTCGCGGGCCGCGGCGCGCGGCGGCTCCATCGGGATCGCGTCGGCCAGCGGGTGGCCGACATAGGTCGCGCCGATGCCGGCCTGGTGCAGGATCTCGGGCTCGAAGGGGAAGAGGCAGAGCACATGGTCGGCCGCGGCCTTGATCTTCTCGATGCGCTCGGGCCGCCAGGCCCAGATGGACGGGCAGACGAAATGGACGGTCTTGATGCCGGCCTCGCGCAGCCGCGTCTCCAGGCCGAAGTTGAAGTCGGGCGCATCGACGCCGATGAAGACGTCGGGCTTGTTCGCGATCAGGCGCGTGCCGAGCTGCTTGCGGATGGACAGCAGCTCGCGCAGGTTCAGCAGCGCATCCACATAGCCGAAGATGGACAGCTTGCTGTGCGGCCACCAGGTCTCGAAGCCCTGGGCCAGCATCTTCGGGCCGCCGATGCCTTCGGCCTTCAGCCTCGGCCAGCGCGCGTGCAGGCCTTGCAGCAGCAGGCTGGCGAGCAGGTCGCCGCTGGCCTCGCCGGCCACGAATCCGAAGCGTGGCGCGGATTCCGTCATTGGGCTTATCGGACGATGCCGCGGGTGGAGGCGGCAAGGAAGGTCAGCATGGTGTCGATGTCGCCATCGGCCGCACCGCCTTCCGTACCACGCAGGCCTTCAATGGCCGCCCTGGCCTCGTCCAGCGTGTGGCCGCTGCGGTAGAGCAGCTTGTAGACCTGGCGGATGACGCCGACGCGCTCGGCGCTGAAGTCGCGGCGCTTCAGGCCGACGACGTTGACGGCGCGCGCGGCCAGCGGGTTGCCGTCCACCGTCATGAAGGGCGGCACGTCCTGCGCGACATGGGCCTGGAAGCCGATCATCGCGTGGTCGCCGATGTGCATGCGCTGCAGGATGCCGGTCAGGCCGCCGATGGTGACCCAGTCGCCCACGGTCACATGGCCGGCGAAGGTCACACCATTGGCCAGCACGTTCTGGTTGCCGATGACGCAGTCGTGGGCCAGATGGCAGTAGGCCATGATCCAGTTGTCGTCGCCCACCGTCGTCTCGCCGCGGTCCTGCACCGTGCCGATGTTCAGCGTGCAGAACTCGCGGACGGTGTTGCGGTCGCCGATGACGAGCCGCGTCGGCTCGCCGGCGTACTTCTTGTCCTGGTTGGCTGCGCCGATGGAGCCGAACTGGAAGAAGCGGTTGTCCCGCCCGATGCTCGTGTGACCCTCGATGACGCAATGCGGGCCGACCTTGGTGCCGGCGCCAATCGTCACATGCGGGCCGATCAGCGTGTAGGCGCCGACCTCGACGCTGCTGTCGAGCTGCGCGCCGGGGTCGACGATGGCGGTCGGGTGGATGGCCATCAGGCTTCGATGCGCCGCATCGTGCACATCAGCTCGGCCTCGGCAGCAACCTGGTCGCCCACCAGGGCCTTGGCGGCGAACTTGTAGATGCCCGCCTTGGCGCGGCCCAGCGCCACTTCCAGGATGAGCTGGTCACCCGGCTCCACGGGGCGCTTGAAGCGCGCACCGTCGATGCCGGCGAAATAGACCACGGACTTGTCGTCCAGCACCATGTCCATGCTGCGCAGGGCCAGCAGCGTCGCGGCCTGGGCCAGGGCTTCGAGGATGAGCACGCCGGGCATCACCGGGCGGTGCGGGAAATGGCCGAGGAAGAAGGGCTCGTTGATCGAGACGTTCTTGATCGCACGGATGCGCTCGCCCTTGACCAGCTCGACGACGCGGTCCACCAGCAGGATGGGGTAGCGGTGCGGCAGGCGCTGCAGGATTTCGTGGATGTCCATCGTGATCGTGTCGGTCGTCATTTCTTTTCAAGCGCGCGGACACGCTCTCTCAGGGTGTGGAGCTGGCGCAGCGTCGCCGCGTTCTTCTGCCAGCTGGAATTTTCTTCGAAGGGGTGCGGGCCGCTGTAGACGCCCGGCGCGGCGATGCTGCGCGTGATGGTCGTGGCGGCCGAGATGTGCACGCCGTCCACGATGTTGAGGTGGCCGATGATGTTGGCCGCGCCGCCGATGGTGCAGTTCGCGCCGATGCGCGTCGAGCCGGCCACGGCCGCGCAGCCCGCCATGGCCGTGTTGCGGCCGATGTGCACGTTGTGCGCGATCTGGATCAGGTTGTCGAGCTTCACGCCGTCCTCGATGACGGTGTCGGCCAGCGCACCCCGGTCGATGCAGGTGTTGGCGCCAATCTCGACGTCGTCGCCGATGCGCACATTGCCGAGCTGCTCGATCTTGACGTAGCCGCTCTTGCTGGGCGCGAAGCCGAAGCCGTCCGCGCCGATGACGACGCCGCTGTGCACGATGCCGCGCGCGCCGATGCGGCAGCCGTGGCCGAGCACGACGCGCGGCGCCAGCCGCGTGCCCGCGCCGACCGCGGCGCCGCGCTCGACGACGCAGTGGGCGCCGATGCGGGCGCCGTCGCCGATGACGGCATCGGCTTCGACGACGGCCAGCGGGCCGATCTCGACGCCCTGCCCCAGCCTGGCCTCGGGCGACACGACGGCGCTCGGGTGTACGCCGGCGCTGGCCCGGGACCGCGCCCGCGCGGCCCACCACTGCGTCAGGCGCGCGAAGTAGAGATAGGGGTCGGGCGTGACGATGGCCGCGCCGCGTGCGGCCGCCGCCTCGGCAAGCGCCGGCGCGACGATGACGCAGCCGGCGCGCGTCGTCGCGAGCTGGGCCTGGTAGCGCGGGTTGGCGAGGAAGCTGATGCCGTGTTCGTCGGCCTCGTCCAGCGGCGCGATGGCGGCGATGCGGAGTTCGGACCCACCAAGCAAATCGCCGCCCAAGGCGGCGATCAGGTCGGAGAGCGCGACGGTCGTCGAGCTCATTGCGTCCGGCTTACTTCTGCGCGTTCAGCGCGTCGATCACCTTCTTCGTGATGTCGACACGGGCGCTGAAGTGGATGGCGTCCTGCAGTATCAGGTCGTACTTCTCGTTGTCGAAGATCTGCTTGATGACGCGGTTGGCCTTCTCGACGACGGCCGACAGTTCCTCGTTCTTGCGCTGGTTCAGGTCTTCCTGCCACTCGCGCTTCTTGCGCTGCAGGTCGCGGTCCTGCTCGACGATGTCGCGCTGGCGGCGGTTGCGCTCGGCCTCGGCCAGCGTGGGTGCGTCCTTCTCGAGCTTGTCGGCCGCGCCGCGCAGCTTGGCTTCCAGGTCGCGCAGGTCCTTCTCGCGCTTGCCGAACTCGGCTTCCAGCTTGACCTGGGCGGCCTTGGCCAGGTTGGCCTCGCGCAGCACGCGCTCGCTGTTGACGTAGCCGATCTTCAGTTCCTGGGCCTGCACGGCCGGGGCGGCCACAACCATGGCGGCGGCCAGAGCCGCCGATTGCAAGAGCTTGCTGATCATCAGAATGCAGTCCCGATCTGGAATTGGAATTTCTCGATTCTATCCGTGCGCAGCTTGCGGATAGGCTTGCCATAGCTCAGGCGCAGCGGGCCCATCGGCGAGATCCACGACAGGCCCACGCCGGCCGACACGCGGATGGTGTCGAGCTGCAACTTCTCGTTCGTGCCCCAGACATTGCCGGCGTCGACGAAACCGAAGATGCGGAAGCTCTTGTCGTTGCCGCTGCCCGGCACCGGCAGATAGAGCTCGGCATTGGTGTTGAAGCGGCGGTTGCCGCCGCTGTAGGAGCCGGTAATGTCATTCGGGCCAAGCGAGCCGGCCTCGAAGACCCGCACCGAGCCCAGGCCGCCACCATAGAAGTTCTTGAAAAGGGGATAGGGCTTGCCGCCCAGGCCCACGCCCCAGCCAAGTTCGCTGTTGAGGCCCAGCGTGATCTTGTTCGTGACGTCGAAATACTGCTGGTACTGCAGGTTCAGGCGCGCGAACCGGACTTCGCCGAGTGGGCTGATTTCGAGATTGACACGCTGGTAGCGGCCCTTCAGCGGCGAGATGATGCTGTCTCGGCTGTCGCGCTGCCAGCCCACGGTCAGCGGGATGGAGTTGCTGTGCTGGCCGAACTGGTTGACGAATATGAAGTAGCTGTTGGGCAGGCCCTTGGACGTCGTGATGTCGGTTTGCTCGTAGCCGACACCGAAGAACACCGTGTCGACCTCGGAGAAGGGCACGCCGAAGCGCACCGCACCGCCCTTGGTGATGTACTGGTATTCCTCGCCCAGCGTGTTGATCGGGCGGGTCGTGCGGTAGAAGACGTCCAACGAGCGCGACACGCCGTCCACCGTGAAATAGGGGTCCACGGTGCTGACCTGCAACTGGCGGCCGGTGCGCGCCGTCGAGATGTCGATGCCCAGGTAGTTGCCCGAGCCGAAGACGTTGTCCTGACGGATGGAGCCGGTGAAGGACAGCTTGGTCTGGCTGGAATAGCCCGCGCCGACGGTGATGGCGCCGGTGGGGCGCTCGACGACGGTCAGGATCACGTCGACCTGGTCCTGGGCGCCCGGCACCTCCTGGGTGTCGATGGTGACTTCCTTGTCCTTGAAGTAGCCCAGGCGCTCGACGCGGTCGCGCGAGGCCTTGATCTTCTGGCCGTCGTACCAGGCCGCCTCGAACTGGCGGAACTCGCGGCGGATGACCTCGTCGCGCGTGCGCGAGTTGCCGGAGATGATGACCTTGCGCACATAGACGCGGCGCTGCGGTTCGGCGACGAAGGTGACGACGACCTGGCCGGTCGCGCGGTCGATCTCGGGCTTGCTGTCGACGCGCGCGAAGGCGTAGCCATAGGTGCCGAACAGGTCGCTGAAGGCGCGCGTCGTGTTGGCGACCGCCTCGCCCTGGTAGGCCTGGCCGGGCTTCAGGAAGACGAGGTGCTTGAAGTCCTCCTCGCGGCCGAGATAGTCGCCTTCGAGCTTGACGCCGGTGACGGTGTAGGGCTGGCCTTCGCTGACGGTGATCGCGATGCTGATGCTCTGCTTGTCCGGCGAGATCGTCACCTGCGTGGACGTGACGTTGAACTCGAGGTAGCCGCGGTTCAGGTAGTAGCTGCGGATGGTCTCGAGGTCCGCGTTCAGCTTGGCGCGCGAGTAGCGGTCGGTCTTGGTGTACCAGGTCAGCCAGCCGGTGGTCGTCTGCTCCAGCAGGCCCAGCAGCGTGCTCTCGGAGAACACCTTGGAGCCGAGGATGCGGATCTCGGCGATCTTGGCCGGCTCGCCCTCGGTCACGTTGAAGCTGACGTTGACGCGGTTGCGCTCGATCGGCGTGATGGTGGTCGTGACCTCGGCGCCGTAGAGGCTGCGGGTCAGGTATTGCCGCTTGAGCTCCTGCTCGGCGCGGTCGGCCAGCGCCTTGTCGAAGGGCTTGCCCTCGCCGATGCCGACGTCCTTCAGCGACTTGGTCAGCGCCTCGGTGTCGAACTCCTTCAGGCCGACGAAGTTGACGTTGGCGATGATGGGGCGCTCGTCGATGATGACGACGACGGCATTGCCCTCGATGCTGATGCGCACGTCCTTGAACAGGCCGGTGGCGAACAGCGCGCGCAGCGCGGCGGCACCCTTTTCATCGTTGTAGGTGTCGCCGATGCGGAAGGGCAGCGACGCGAACACGGTGCCCGGGTCGGTGCGCTGCAGGCCTTCGACGCGGATGTCCTTCAGCACGAAGGGGTCGACGGCCCAGGCCAACCCCGACTGGAACATCCCCGTGAGAGCCAAAGCCAGGAGACTGAGGCGGGAGGGGCGATGCTTCGCTCCCGAACTGTGGAAAGAGGACATGCGAGACAGGGAGGGAGTTCAGTGCCAGCCCGCGAAGCGGGAGACAAGGTCGTTGGAAAGGGCCAAGGCCATCATCAGCATCAGGATCAGCGCGCCTGCGCGCTGCAGTTGCCGTTGCCACCATTCAGGGACGGGGCGGCCACTCAGACCCTCGAAAAGATGATACATGAGGTGCCCGCCATCGAGCATCGGCAGCGGCAGCAGGTTCAGCACGGCCAGGCTCATCGAGATGCGGGCCAGGAAATCGATGAAGGGCGTGACGCCCGCGCGCGCCGACTGGCCGGCGTAGTCGGCGATGGCCAGCGGCCCGCTGAGGTTCTTCACCGAGGCCTCGCCGATGAGGATGCGGCCGAGCAGGCGCACCGTCGTGGCGGCCATGTCCCAGCTCTGCTCGATGCCCGACCACAGCCCGTCCGCGAAGCCCCGGCGCACCAGCACGCGCTCGGGCGGCGCACCGACATAGACCTCCAGCCGCGCGACGCTGCCGCCGGCTTCCTGCAGCAGCCGCGGCGCGACGTCGAGCTCGACGACCTGGCCGGCGCGCTCGACGCGCCAGGCCATGCGGCGCGGCTGGTCGCCGTCATGGGCGTTGCGGATGGCATCGCGCAGCTGGCCGGCATCCAGCACCGTGCGGCCGTCGATGCTGAGCACGCGGTCGCCGGCGACGAGACCCGCCTGCGCGCCAGCGCCGCCGGGCGTCACGCGGCTGATCAGCGGTTCCTGCAGCGGGTTCAGCCCGATCTCGGCCAGCAACTGCGCGTCGGGTGCGCGCCCGGCCAGCCGCTCGACATCGAGCTTCACGCTGTGCGCGCCATGGCCCTGCGCGTCGGTGACGCTCAGCTGCAGCCCCTCGCCCAGGGCCTGCGCACGCGCGACCGCCGCCGTCAGCGCCGGCAGGGATTCGATGTCCTGCCACTGCTGGCCGTCGGGCGACACGGCCCGCACCCAGTCGCCGGCCTGCAGGCCGGCCCGCTCGGCCAGCGAGCCCGACGCCGGCGTGCCGAGCACGGGCCTGGGTAGCTCGACGCCGACCCAGGCGACGACCGCGAACAGCAGGATGGCCAGCAGCCAGTTCGCCGCCGGCCCGGCCGCGACGATGGCCGCGCGCTGCCGCAGCGGCCGCTGGCCGAAGGCCTGCTCGCGCTGCTGCTCCGGCACCGGGCCGTCGCGCTCGTCCAGCATGCGCACATAGCCGCCCAGCGGCAGCGCGCTGAGCGTGAACTCGGTGCCGTCGCGGCCGACGCGCCGCCACAGCACGCGGCCGAAGCCGATGGAGAAACGCAGCACCTTGACGCCGCAGGCCCGCGCGACGCGGTAGTGGCCCCATTCATGCACGGCGATCAGCAGCGCGACCGCGAACAGAAAGGGCGGCAGGTCCGCAAGACTCATACGAGGCGCCGGGCGTGGTCGCGAGTGCGCGCGTCGAGGTCCAGCAGGGCCTCGATGCTGCCGCAGTCGCCCGGCTGCACGTCGGCCAGGCATTGCGAGTTGATCGCGTGGATGCGATCGAAGCGCAGGCGGCCGTTCAGGAAGGCATCCACCGCCACCTCGTTGGCCGCGTTCAGCACCGTCGTGCTGCCTTCCGCGCCGCGCAGCGCCTGCCAGGACAGGTGCAGGCCCGGGAAGCGGACCGCATCGGCCTCCTCGAACGTGAGGCTGGGCGTGGTCAGCAGGTCCAGGCGGCTGGCGCCCGACGTGATGCGCTCGGGGAAGGACAGGCCGTAGGCGATGGGCACGCGCATGTCGGGCGTGCCGAGCTGGGCCAGCACGGACTGGTCGCGGCAGACCACCATCGAATGGATGATGCTCTGCGGATGGATCAGCACGCGGATCTGCTCGGGCGCGAGGTTGAACAGCCAGCGCGCCTCGATGACCTCCAGCGCCTTGTTCATCATCGTCGCCGAGTCGACCGAGATCTTGCGGCCCATGACCCAGTTCGGATGGGCGCAGGCCTGGTCGGGCGTCACGTCGGCCAGCGTCTTCGGGTCGCGCGTGCGGAAGGGGCCGCCGGAGGCCGTCAGCACGATGTGGTCAATGCGCTCGTGCCAGGTCGCGCGGTCTTCCGGCAGGCACTGGAAGATGGCCGAGTGCTCGCTGTCGATGGGCAGCAGCGTGGCGCCGCCGGCCTCCACCGCCTGCATGAACAGCGCGCCGCCGACGACGATGGCCTCCTTGTTGGCCAGCAGCAGGCGCTTGCCGGCACGGGCCGCGGCGATGGCCGGCGCCAGGCCGGCGGCGCCGACGATGGCGGCCATCACCGTGTCGACGTCCGGATGGGCGGCAACCTCGGCCAGCGCCGCGGCGCCGTCCAGCACCTCGGTGCGGCTGCCCGCCTCGCGCAGACGTTCACGCAGCCGCGCAGCGGCCTCGCGCTGAGGCATCACGGCAAAGCGCGGCTGCCAGGTCAGGCACTGGGCCAGCAGCTCGTCGACGCGGCTCATTGCGCTCAGCGCGACGACCTCGTAACGATCAGGGTGGCGCGCGATGACGTCCAGCGTGTTGACGCCGATGGAGCCGGTCGAGCCCAGCACGCAGACGCGTTGACGATTCATAGGGAGATCAGGGCAAGGGCCAGCGGGAAGACCGGCAGCAGCGCATCGATGCGGTCCAGCACGCCGCCATGGCCGGGCAGCAGGCCGCTGCTGTCCTTGGCGCCGACGGCACGCTTGACCAGGGATTCGAACAGATCGCCGACGACGCTCATCGCGGCCAGGAAGACCAGGGCCAGCAGCGAGACGACGCCGTGGCGCTGCACGAGCAGCGTGTAGAGGCTGGGCGAGTCGACGGCGAGCCTCACGTCGATGACGTGGACCCACACGAAGCCGAGCAGGATGACGCCGGCCAGGCCGCCCCAGACGCCTTCCCAGCTCTTGCCCGGGCTGATGGCCGGCGCGAGCTTGCGCCTGCCGAAGGCCCGGCCGCAGAAATAGGCGGCGATGTCTGCCATCCACACGAGGCAGAACACCGACAGGATGAAGTTGATGCCATGCACCTTGGCCTGCACGATGGCCAGCCAGGCGCCCCAGAGCAGCAGCGCGCCCAGCGCCAGGCGCCCGCCGCGGGCGATGCGTGGCCAGCCGGCCGGCCCGGCGCGCAGCGCATAGGCGCCGCCCAGCACCCAGACCAGGCTGGCCAGCGACCAGAGCCAGGCCGGCGGCGCGTTCAGCCCGCCGATCAGCAGCGTCCAGACGCAGGCCAGCGCCAGCGCCACGCCCGCCGCGATGGCGCCCGTGCCGGGCAGGCCGTTGAGCCGCGCCCACTCCCAGCCGGCCGCACCCATCATCGCGACGGTGACCCAGGCGAAAGGCCAGGGCGAGGCCTGGAACAGCACCGGCAGCAGCACTGCCAGCAGCACGACGGCGGTGATGACGCGTGTCTTCAGCATGAGGCTTGCCTTCAGGCCGCGGCCGGCGGCGCTTCCTTGACGCCGCCGAAGCGGCGGTCGCGCGCGTGGAAGGCCGCGATGGCCGCATCCAGCTCGCGCTCGCCGAACTCGGGCCACAGGCAGTCCGAGAACACGAACTCGGTATAGGCCGCCTGCCAGAGCAGGAAGTTGCTGATGCGCACCTCGCCGCCCGTGCGGATGAAGAGGTCGGGGTCGGGTGCATAGCTCATGGCCATGAACTCCGACAGCCTGGCCTCGGTCAGCTCCGCGGCCGGCACGCCGGCCTCGATGGCCTTCCTGCAGGCCTGCACGATGTCCCAGCGGCCACCGTAGTTGAAGGCGACGTTCAGCGTCAGCTTGCTGTTGTGGGCGGTGCTGGTCTCGGCCTCGTTCCAGGCGTTGCGCAGCTTGTCGGACACGGCATCGCGGTCGCCGACGATGCGGATGCGCACGCCCATCGCACCCATCTTGGCGAGGTAGCGGCTGACGGCGGCCAGCACCAGGCCCATCAGGCCGGAGACCTCGTCGCTCGGGCGCTTCCAGTTCTCGCTGGAGAAGGCGAAGACGGTGACGTACTCGATGTCGCGCTCGACGCAGGCCTGCACGACCTTGACCAGCGAGTCCACGCCCGCCTTGTGGCCGAAGAAGCGCGGCAGGAAGCGCTTCTTGGCCCAGCGGCCGTTGCCATCCATGACGATGGCGACATGGCGCGGCGGCGCGGGGCGGTCTTGCGCCACGGCTGGCTTGCCCAGGACGGCGCTCAAACCGCGAGGATCTCGGCTTCCTTGGCCGAGATCAGCTTGTCGATCTCGTTGATCACGCGGTCGGTGAGCTTCTGCACCTCGTCAAGGCTGCGGCGCTCGTCGTCCTCGCCGATTTCCTTGTCCTTCAGCAGCTTCTTGGCCTGCTCGTTGGCGTCGCGGCGCAGGTTGCGCACGGCCACCTTGGCGTCTTCGCCGGCGTTGCGCACGACCTTGGTCAGATCCCTGCGGCGCTCCTCGGTCAGCGGCGGCATCGGCACGCGGATCAGGTCGCCTTGGGCTGCGGGGTTCAGGCCCAGGTCGCTCTCGCGGATGGCCTTCTCGATCTTGGCGCCCATGCCCTTTTCCCAGGGCTGGACGGAGATGGTGCGCGCGTCCAGCAGCGTCACGTTGGCCACCTGCGAGATGGGCACCATGGAGCCGTAGTAGTCGACGCTGACCTGGTCCAGCAGGCCCGGGTGGGCACGGCCGGTGCGGATCTTGTGCAGTTCGCCCTTCAGTGATTCGACCGACTTGGCCATCTTGGCCTCGGCGTTCTTCTTGATGTCTGCAATGCTCATGATCTGTCTCTCGTCAACTGATTCAGGTTAGACGTGCACCAGCGTGCCTTCGTCCTCGCCCTGCACGACGCGCTTCAGCGCGCCCGGCTTGAAGATGCTGAAGACCTTGATCGGCAGCTTCTGGTCGCGGCACAGCGCGAATGCGGCGCCGTCCATCACCTGCAGATTGCGCGTGATGGCCTCGTCGAAGCTGATGCGCGCGTAGCGCTTGGCCTCGGGGTCCTTCTTGGGGTCGGCCGTGTAGACACCGTCGACCTTGGTGGCCTTCAGCACGATCTCGGCACCGATCTCGGCGCCACGCAGGGCCGCCGCCGTGTCGGTCGTGAAGAAGGGGTTGCCGGTGCCGGCGGCGAAGACGACGACCTTGCCCTCTTCGAGGTATTGCAGCGCCTTGGGGCGCACATAGGGCTCGACGACCTGCTCGATCGCGATGGCCGACATCACGCGGGCCGTCATGCCTTCCTGGCGCATCGTGTCGGCCAGGGCCAGCGAGTTCATCACCGTGGCCAGCATGCCCATGTAGTCGGCCGTGGCGCGGTCCATGCCGACCGAGCCGCCCGCCACGCCGCGGAAGATGTTGCCGCCGCCGATGACGACCGCCACCTCGATGCCCATCTGCGTCACCTCGCGGACCTCCTGCACCATGCGGACGATGGTCGCGCGGTTGATGCCGTAGGCGTCGTCGCCCATCAGGGCTTCACCGGAGAGTTTGAGCAGGATGCGCTTGTACGCGGGCATGGATGTCCTCAGCAGATTCGGGGGGCCTGTCGGTGGCCCGGAAGTTTAAAGGGCGCCAACTTGGCGCCCTTTCATTTCACAAGAGTCTTTACTGACCCTTTGCAGCCGCCACCTGGGCGGCCACTTCGGCCGCGAAGTCGTCGACCTTCTTCTCGATGCCTTCGCCGACCACGTAGAGCGTGAAGCCCTTGACCGCCGTGTTCACCGACTTCAGGTGGGCGCCCACGGTCTGCTTGCCGTCGGCGGCCTTCACGAAGACCTGGTCCAGCAGCGAGACTTCCTTCAGGAACTTCTGCACCGAGCCTTCGACCATCTTGGCGACGATGTCGGCCGGCTTGCCGGATTCGGCCGCCTTCTCGGTGGCGATCTTGCGCTCCTTCTCGACCAGCTCGGCCGGCACGTCGGCGCTGGACAGCGCGGCCGGCTTCATCGCGGCGATGTGCATGGCCACGTCCTTGGCGGCGACGTCGTCACCTTCGAACTCGACGACCACGCCGATGCGGGTGCCGTGCAGATAGGTGGCCAGCTTGCTGCCGGCGTAGCGCTGGAAGCGGCGGATCGTCATGTTCTCGCCGATCTTGCCGATCAGGCCCTTGCGCACGTCTTCCACGGTCGGGCCGAAGCCTTCCTGCGACAGCGGCAGGGCCGACAGTGCGGCCACGTCGGCCGGGTTGTGCTCGGCGACCAGGCCGGCCAGCGCGTTCACGAAGGCCAGGAAGGCGTCGTTCTTCGAGACGAAATCAGTCTCGCAGTTCACTTCGATCATCGCGCCGTTGCCATTCACGACGGCGGCGGCGACCACGCCTTCGGCGGTGATGCGCGAGGCGGCCTTGCCGGCCTTGTTGCCCAGCTTGACGCGCAGGATCTCTTCGGCGCGGCCCAGGTCGCCGTCGGCCTCGGTCAGCGCCTTCTTGCACTCCATCATCGGGGCGTCGGTGCGGGCACGCAGTTCGCCCACCATGCTTGCGGTGATTGCAGCCATTTCAGTTCTCCAGATTTCGGTTGGCAAAAGGGGCCTCGCGGCCCCTTTCAATGCAGGGTCGAAAGGCGATCAGGCCTCTTCGGAGACCTCGACGAACTCGTCGCCGGCGGGGGCGACGGCAGCCAGCACGTCGGCGGTGGCGTTGGCCTTGCCTTCGAGCACGGCGTCGGCCACGGCACGGGCGTACAGGGCCACGGCCTTGGCGGAGTCGTCGTTGCCGGGGATGACGTAGTCGATGCCTTCGGGCGAGTGGTTGGTGTCCACCACGCCGATGACGGGAATGCCGAGCTTCTTGGCTTCGGCGACGGCGATCTTGTGGTAGCCGACGTCGATGACGAAGATGGCGTCAGGCAGGGCGGTCATGTCCTGGATGCCGCCGATGTTCTTTTCCAGCTTGGCGATGTCGCGCTGGAACAGCAGGGCTTCCTTCTTGATCGCGGGCTGGGTGCCAGCCTCGACCTGGGCCTGCATGTCCTTCAGGTTCTTCAGCGAGGTCTTGACCGTCTTGAAGTTGGTCATCATGCCGCCGAGCCAACGGGCATCGACGTAGGGCATGCCGGCGCGCTGGGCTTCGGCGGCGATGAACTCGCGGGCCTGGCGCTTCGTGCCGATCATCAGGATCGTGCCGCGCTTGGCCGCCAGCGAGCGCACGAACTTCATCGCATCGTTGAACGCGGGCAGCGTCTTCTCGAGGTTGATGATGTGGATCTTGTTGCGATGGCCGTAGATATACGGGGCCATCTTGGGGTTCCAGAAGCGGGTTTGGTGGCCGAAATGGACGCCGGCTTCCAGCATCTCGCGCATCGTGACAGACATGGTCTTACCTCGAAGGTTGGGTCTAAAATCCGGCCCGAATTGCGCGATGTGAAACAAACGTTCGATCTTGTGTCGATCCGTTCAGCTTCAACTTCGTCGCGCAGCACCTTGGTTGGGCCGGTTTGCGATTTGTCTCGCTGCCACACAAGAAGAACCAGGTGCAGTCAGCAAAACCCGACGAGTATATACCGAATCCATGCCTGACGACCTGAGCCGCGCGCTTGAGGGCCTGCGGTCGGGTCGCCTGAGCGCGGCCGGGCTGCTGGACGAGAACCTGGCCGCCGCCCGCGGCGAGGCCTGCGAGCACGCCTTCATCCGCCACTTCCCCGCGCCTCGGCAGCTCGCGGCGCCCGACGCGCCGCTGGGCGGCCTGGCCATCTCCGTCAAGGACCTGTTCGACGTCGCCGGCCAGCCGACGACGGCCGGCTCGCGCGCGCTGGCCGACGCCGCGCCGGCCGCGGCCGACTGCCCGGCCGTCGCACGCCTGCGCGCCGCCGGCGCCACGCTGGTCGGCCACACCAACCTCAGCGAGTTCGCCTTCTCCGGCGTCGGCATCAATCCCCGCCACGGCACGCCGGTCAATCCGGTCACGCGGGCGCTGGACGGCCAGCGCCGCATCCCCGGCGGCTCCAGCTCGGGCGCGGCCGTCAGCGTCGCGGCCGGCGCGGCCGGCGCGGCCTGGGCGGCACTGGGTTCGGACACCGGCGGCTCCATCCGCATCCCGGCGGCGCTGCACGGCTTGGTCGGCTTCAAGAACACGGCGCGGCTGACGCCCATGGACGGCGCCATCCCGCTGGCCCGTTCGCTGGACACGGCCTGCGCCATCACGCGCTCGGCGCGCGACGCCGTGCTGCTGCACGAGATCCTGTCGGGCCGGCCGGTCGCGCGGCTGAACCGGCCACTGCCGGACTGGCGCCTCGCCGTGGCCCGGCCGCTGTTGCAGGACGGCCTGGACGCCGGCGTTGCCGCCGCCTTCGAGCGCAGCCTGGCCGCGCTGCGCGCCGCCGGGGCCCGCATCGTCGACATCGACCTGCCGGCCCTGCACGATCTGCCGCCGCCGCAGGCCCGCGGCGCCCTCGTCGCCGCCGAGGCCTGGGCCTGGCACCACGAGCTGCTGAGCCGCCGCGAAGCCGACTACGACCCGCGCGTGGCCTGGCGCATCCGCCAGGGCGAGCGTGTCACGCCCGAGATCCTGCAGCTCGCCCTGGCCGCGCGTAAGCGCTACATCGCCAGCATGGAAGCCTCGCTGCGCGACATCGACGCCGTGCTGTCGCCGACCGTGCCCGTCGTCGCGCCGCTGCTGCAGCCCTTGGTCGACAGCGACGAGGCCTTCTTCGCGGCCAATGCGCTGCTGCTGCGCAACCCCGGCCTCGTCAACGCGCTGGACGGCTGCGCGATCAGCCTGCCCTGCCAGCGCCCGGGCGAGCTGCCCGTGGGCCTGATGCTGTGGGCGCCGGCGCTGCGCGATGACGCGCTGCTCAATCTCGCCCTCATCCTCGAACCCCTTCTTCCGACTCACTGATGCGCATCGCCATCGTCGGCGCCGGCCTTGCCGGCGTCTGCACCGCCTACGAACTGGCCGCGGCCGGCCACGAGGTCACCGTCTTCGAACGCCGCGGCAGCGTGGCCGAGGAGGCCAGCTTCGCGCCGAGCGCGCTGCTCGCGCCCGCACTGGCCCTGCCCGGCCTGCTGCCCGCCCCCGCCGTCGGCACGCTGCGCTGGCGCTGGAGCCGCCGCCAGGCGCGCCGCAGCCCGGCCCAGGCCGCCCGCGAGGCCCAGGCCCTGCAGCTGGCCCGCCTCGGCCACCAGCGCCTGCAGGCGCTGCGCCGCGCGCTGCCGCTGGACGACGAGGCCGCCGACGGCGTGCTGGTGCTGCTGCGCGAGGCCCGCCAGCTGGCGGCGTTGCAGCCGCGCCTGGACGCACTCGCCGCCGCCGGCCTGGCCGTGCAGGTCGTCGACGCCGAGGCCTGCCGCCAGCGCGAGCCCGGCCTCAATGCCGAGGCCCCGCTGCACGGCGGCCTGGTGCTGGGCCCCGGCAGCGTCGGCAACGGCCGCCTCTTCGCGCAGCAGCTGCGCGCCCAGGCCCAGCGCCTGGGCGTGGCCTTCCGCTTCCACAGCCTCGTCACCGGCCTGCGCGCCGAGGCGCGCGCGGTGCAGCTCAGCCACGAGCCTGCGACGGGCACGCCCGCAGCCACGCGGCGCGAGGCCGGCGACACCCAGCCCCAGGCACTCGGCCCGCAGACCGAGGCCTTCGACAGCGTCGTGCTCTGCGCCGCCCTGGGCGCCGTCACGCTGCTGCAGGCCGCCGGCCAGGCCCTGCCCGTGGCGACCACCAGCGACGCCACCTTGACGCTGCCGCTGCGCCTGCTGGAGGCCCACCCCGAGCTCGGCCCGCAGGCCGGGCTGCTGGACGCACGCGAAGGCATCGCCATCGCACGCATCGGCCAGCGCGTGCGCGTCACCGGCCCCGTCGGCGCGGCCGACCACGCCCATCTGCACAAGGCACTGCAGCACTGGTTCCCCGGCTGCGTACTGCAGGGCCAGGCCCAGGCCAGCACGCGCCAGCGCCTGCTGATGCCCGACGGCCTGCCCGTGGTCGGCGCCAGCGCGCTGCCCGGCGTCTGGCTGTTGCTGGGCCAGGGCGGCGAGGCCGGCCATGGCTGGAGCCTGGCCTGCGGCGCGGCCCGCGTGCTGGCCGATGCTCTCGCTGGCCTGACGCCCGAGCTGGACAGCTCGGCCCTGTCGGCCTCACGATCCTGACATGCCCCATCTGCTCGCCGCCGACCGCTGCTGGCCGCTGCACGACCTCGCCGCGACGCGGCGCCTGGAGGCGCGTGCGCTGGCGCAGCGCCCCGACCTGATGCAGGACGCCGGCCTGGCCGTCGCCAAGCTGGCGCTGGCACTCTGGCCCGGCAGCGGCCCGGTCTGGGTGGCCTGCGGGCCGGGCAACAACGGCGGCGACGGCCGCGTGGCCGCCCGCCTGCTGCGCGAGCACGGCGTTCCCGTCGTGCTGACGCCCGACGAGCCCGTGCCGGCAGAGCGCCCCGCCCTCGTCGTCGACGCGCTGCTCGGCATCGGCCTGAACCGGGCACCGAGCACGGCCCTGGCGGCGACGATGGCCGCCGTGCAGGCCTGCGGCGCCCCCATCCTGGCCGTCGACCTGCCCAGCGGCCTGCGCGCCGACACGGGCCAACCGGCCGGCGCGGCCGCCGTGCGCGCCGACCACACGCTGACGCTGCTGACGCTCAAGCCCGGCCTCTTCACCGGCGAGGGCCGCGCGCATGCGGGGCAGATCTGGTTCGACGACCTCGGCGTTGCGGCGGACGAACCCGCCAGCGCCGACCTGCTCGGCCCGCTGGAGCTGCGCGAGCGCCGCGCAACGGCGCACAAGGGCAGTCATGGACAGGTGCTGGTCGTCGGCGGCGCGCCCGGCATGCAGGGCGCGGCCCGGCTGGCCGCGCGCGCGGCGCTGGCCTGCGGCGCGGGGCGGGTCTACCTGGACCTGCTGGGCGCGCCCGCCAGCGAGCCGGCGGACCCGCAGCGGCCCGAGCTGATGCGCGGCCGGCTGGGCACGCTGCGCGAGGCCGTGGGCGTCGTCGGCTGCGGCGCGGGCGAGGCCATCGCCGCGGCGCTGCCGGAGCTGCTCGCCAGGCTGCCTCGCCTCGTGCTGGATGCCGACGCGCTGAACGCCATCGCCGCCGATCCGGCACTGCAGGCGCTGCTGCGCGCCCGCGCCGCCGGCACGACGCTGCTGACGCCCCACCCGCTCGAAGCCGCGCGCCTGCTGGGCCGCGACACGGCCGCCGTGCAGGCCGACCGCCTCGCTGCGGCGGCCGAGATGGCCGCGCGGCTGGCCTGCACGGTCGTGCTGAAGGGCTCGGGCAGCGTCGTCGCGACGCCGGGCCAGCGCCCCGCCGTCAACCCCAGCGGCGGCCCGGCGCTGGCGACGGCCGGCAGCGGCGACGTGCTGGCCGGCTGGCTGGGCGGGCTTTGGGCCCAGGCCGCCACGACCGGCGCCCATCGCGTCGCCTGCGCCGGCGTGTTCGCACATGGACGCGCCGGCAAGGCGAGCGGCGTGCTGCGGGCCGCCGACCTGGTCGAACGCCTGGCGACCCAGGCCTGAGCGCTCAACGGCGCTTGCGCGCCGGCGACTTGGCCGCCGCCTTCTTGGCGGCCTGACTGGCCGCCTTGCGCGCCGCCTTGACCGGGTGCAGCGCCGCGACGGTGGCCTTGCGGCTCTGCTTCACATCGCGGTCAGCCTGGCGCACATCCTCCAGCGCCTCGACGGCGGTCTTGGGCGTGCGCTTCCTGGCCGGCGCCTTGCCCGAGGGCTTGGCGCCCACGCCGCGGCTCGCCGGCCGCGCGTCGTCGGCATCCCGCACGAGGCGGAAGTCGATGCGCCGCCCGTCCAGGTCGACGCGGCTGACCTGCACCTGCACGCGCGCGCCGGTGGCGTAGCGGATGCCGGTGCGCTCGCCGCGCAACTCCTGGCGCGCCTCGTCGAAGCGGTAATACTCGCCGCCCAGCTCGGTGATGTGGACCAGGCCCTCGACGTAGAGCGCATCGAGCAGCACGAAGAGGCCGAACGACGTGACCGCGCTGACGGTGCCGGCGAACTCCTCGCCGAGGCGGTCGCGCATATAGCGGCACTTCAGCCAGGCCTCGACGTCGCGGCTGGCCTCGTCGGCGCGGCGTTCGTTGGCGCTGCAATGCGCGCCGACGACCTCCCAGCGCTCGGCCTCGTTGCGGGCCTCGGCCGGATTCGGCGGCGCGGCGCGGCCCGGGCGCTTGGGCGCCTGGGGCACGTTCATCTTGGACGCATCCAGCGTGTAGCGCTTGTTGCCGAGCAGGGCCTTGATGACGCGGTGCACCAGCAGGTCGGGGTAGCGCCGGATCGGGCTCGTGAAGTGCGTGTAGGCCGGATAGGCCAGGCCGAAGTGGCCGGAGTTGGTGCCGGTGTAGATGGCCTGCTGCATGGAGCGCAGCAGCATCTGGTGGATCTGCTGCGCGTCGGCGCGATCCTTAGTGGCCTCGGCGAGCTGCTGGAACTCGCGCGGGCTGGGGTCGTCGGAGATCCCGAAGCCGATGCCCAGCGAGCGCAGATAGGCCTGCAGCGTCTGGCGCTTCTCGGGCGTGGGGCCTTCGTGCACGCGGTAGAGCGAATGGTGCTTGGCGCCCTGGATGAAGTCCGCCGAGCAGGTGTTGGCGGCCAGCATGGCCTCCTCGATGAGCCGGTGGGCGTCGTTGCGCGTGCGCGGGATGATCTTCTCGATGCGGCCGTTGTCGTCGCAGACGATCTGCGTCTCGGTGGTCTCGAAGTCGATGGCGCCGCGGCGCTGGCGCTCGGCCAGCAGCGCGCGGTAGACCTCGTGCAGATGCAGCAGATGCGGCACCAGCTCGCGGCGCTTGGCGGCCTCGGGGCCGTGGGTATTGGCCAGGATGGCCGCGACCTCGGTGTAGGTGAAGCGTGCGTGCGAGCAGATGACGGCCGGGTAGAACTGGTAGGCCGCGACCGTGCCGTCGGCCGCGACGACCATGTCGCAGACCATGCTGAGCCGGTCCTCGTAGGGGTTCAGTGAACACAGGCCGTTGGACAGCTTCTCCGGCAGCATCGGGATGACGCGGCGCGGGAAGTAGACCGAGGTCGCGCGCTCGTAGGCGTCGGCGTCCAGCGGTTCGCCGGGCTTCACGTAGTGCGACACGTCGGCAATGGCGACCAGCAGCCGCCAGCCCTCGACGGCCTTCTTGCCGCGGCCCTGCTTGAAGGGCTCGCAGTAGACGGCGTCGTCGAAGTCGCGCGCGTCCTCGCCGTCGATCGTGACGAGGGGCACGTCGCGCAGGTCGATGCGATGCTTGAGGTCGGCCGCGCGCAGCTTCTCGGGCAGCTTGGCGCTCTGCGCCAGCGTGTCGGGGCTGAAGCGGTGCGGCACGTCGTACTTGCGCACGGCGATCTCGATCTCCATGCCGGGGTCGTCGATCTCGCCGAGCACCTCGACGACACGGCCGACCGGCTGCGAATACAGCGACGGCGGCTCGGTCAGCTCGACGGCGACGACCTGGCCGGCGGTCGCGTTGGCGATGCCGTTCTTCGGGATCAGGATGTCCTGGCCCATGCGCCGGTCCTCGGGCGCGACGAGCCAGACGCCGGACTCCAGCAGCAGCCGGCCGATGATGGGCCGCTTCTTGCGCTCGAGGATCTCCAGCACCCGGCCCTCGGGCCGGCCGCGCTTGTCGAAGCGCGTCACGCGCACGCGCAGGCGGTCGCCGTGCATGACGGCGTGGGTCTCCTGCGAGGACAGATAGATGTCGGCCGAGCCGTCGTCGGGGATCAGGAAGCCATGGCCATCGCGATGGCCCTGCAGCGTGCCCTCGACCTCGCCGAGCAGCCCCGCGCCATCGGCGGCTGGAGCGTTGGTTGTGTTCTTCAAGTTTTTGATGATATAGTCTCTGTTTTCCTGAAACGGCCCAGGACTTCGTTAGGAAGTTTTGAGCACCTTGCCCAGGTGGCGGAATTGGTAGACGCACTAGTTTCAGGTACTAGCGGGTAACTCCGTGGAGGTTCGAGTCCTCTCCTGGGCACCAAACAGAAAAGGCCAGCACGAAAGTGCTGGCCTTTGTCGTTTGAGGCTCAGGAAGCGATGTCCAGTGGACTTCGCGAGAGGACGAGAAAAGCTTGGAGCTGCGCTCCAAGCCGGGGTCGCGCTTGCGTGACCGAGTCCCCGCCGATGCGCCCTCGATGGGCGCTTCGGCGAGTCTTGCCTGACACCCATCTTCAGTCGATTCAAACGACGAACTTCTTCGCCAACTGCTCCGGCCCCATGCCGTCGTACTCCTCGAACGGCTGGTGGATCCACGGCGAGGTTTCCAGCATCTCGCAGTAGTAGTCCGGCGTGTAGGCCGACACCTTCTTGGTCCAGAGCACGGCCGAGCGCAGCTCGGTGATGGCCGGCATGCCCCGCAGGCGCTCCACCACGGCCTTCAGCGTGACGCCGGAGTCGGCCAGGTCGTCCACCAGCAGCACGCGGCCGGCCAGCTCGCCCTTGGGCATGGTGATGTACTTGGCCATGTCCAGCCGGCCCTGGATGGTGCCGGCCTCGGCACGGTAGGAGCTGGTGGACATGATGCCCAGCGGCTTGTCGAACACGCGCGACAGCACGTCGCCCGGGCGCATGCCGCCGCGGGCCAGGCAGAGGATCTGGTCGAACTGCCAGCCGGAGGCATGCACCTTGAGTGCCAGCCGCTCGGTCAGCAGGTGGTACTCGTCCCAGGATACGTAGAGGTGTTTGCCGTCGTCGGTCAACATGGTGGCGTTGTCTCCGTGGTGTGATGGTGGTCAGGCGGAATACGGGTGGCGCAGCACGATGGTGTGTTCGCGGTCGGGGCCGGTCGAGACCATGTCGATGGGCGCGCCGATGACTTCCTCGACGCGCTTCAGGTAGGCGTGCGCATTGGCCGGCAGCGCGTCCCAGGAGGTGATGCCGAAGGTCGTCTCGGTCCAGCCGGGGAAGGTCTCGAAGACCGGCTTGCAGGCCTCGATCTCGTCGCCGTCCAGCGGCAGGATGTCGAGCAGCCGGCCGTCGAGCCTGTAGCCGACGCACATCTTGATCTCGGGCAGG
The DNA here is from genome assembly GCF_026712205.1 of Pelomonas aquatica. Classification (GTDB taxonomy): domain Bacteria; phylum Pseudomonadota; class Gammaproteobacteria; order Burkholderiales; family Burkholderiaceae_C; genus Pelomonas; species Pelomonas aquatica. Next base: position 25,211 of record NZ_JAPPUW010000008.1, on the reverse strand, counting down.
CCGTCCAGCACGTCGAGCTTGGTCAGGCACAGGCCGGTGATGCCGTTGATGATGATGGAGCGCTTCAGCGCGGCGGCGTCCAGCCAGCCGCAGCGGCGCGCGCGGCCCGTGACGGTGCCGCGTTCCTGGCCGACGGTGGACAGGTGGTAGCCGACGGTGTCGGGCACTTCCCAGTCGAGTTCCGTCGGGAAGGGGCCGGAGCCGACGCGCGTCGTGTAGGCCTTGGTGATGCCCAGCATGTAGTGCAGCAGCTGCGGGCCCACGCCCGCGCCGGCAGCGGCATTGCCGGCCACGCAGTTGCTCGACGTGACGTAGGGATAGGTGCCGTGGTCGATGTCCAGCAGCGTGCCCTGGGCACCTTCGAACAGGATGTTCTGGCCGGCCAGGTGGGCCTTGTGGATCATGTAGCCGACGTCGGCCAGCATGGGCTTGATCTGCTCGGCCATCTTCATGGCCTGCTCGAAGATGGGCTCGAACTGCAGCGTCTCGCCGTGCAGATAGCCGGCCAGCGCGAAGTTGTGCAGCTCCAGCAGCTCGCGCAGCTTCTTGGCGAAGCGCTCGGGATGCTTCAGGTCCTGGGCGCGCAGCGCGCGGCGGGCCACCTTGTCTTCGTAGGCCGGGCCGATGCCCTTGCCTGTCGTGCCGATCTTGCCGCTGCCGCTGCTCTCGCGCAGCGCCTCGCGCGCCTTGTCGACGGCGACGTGGAAGGGCAGGATCAGCGGGCAGCTCTCGCTGATGTAGAGGCGCGAACGCACCTCGACGCCGGCCTTCTCCAGGCGCTCGATCTCGCCCAGCAGATGGGTCGGGTCCAGCACGACGCCGTTGCCGATGTAGCAGGCCACGCCGTCGCGCATGATGCCGCTGGGGATCAGCTGCAGGGCCGTCTTCACGCCCTTGATGACCAGCGTGTGGCCGGCGTTGTGCCCCCCTTGGAAGCGCACGACACCCTGGGCGTGGTCGGTCATCCAGTCGACGACCTTGCCCTTGCCCTCGTCACCCCACTGGGTGCCGACGACGACCACATTGCGTCCACGCGCGATTTGGCTCATGTTGATTGCCTGTATTGCTTGAAATGGGAAGTGGGCGCCGCGCCTTACCGCGTTCGGACGACCCAGCCAGGGTGCTCGCGAACCAGCTCGCGGTCACAGTCGAATTCATCGGCTTCGTGTTCGTGGCCGGGCAGCACGCAGACCACGGTCTCGCCCTGCTCTCGCAGCGCCCGCACGGCCTGGCGCAGCGAGGCGTCCTCGCCCCAGGGCGCGCGCACGGCTGCCCGCAGCTTTGTTGCCGGCACCAGCGTCACCAGCGTCTTCAAGTCCAGGCTGAAGCCCGCGGCCGGGCGGCGGCGGCCGAACACGGCGCCCACCTCGTCGTAGCGCCCGCCGCGCAGCACGGCGTCGGCGCAGCCCTGGGCATAGGCCGCGAAGCGGATGCCGGTGTAGTAGGCATAGCCCTGCAGGTCGGCCAGGTCGAAGCCCAGGCTGACCTCGGGGTGGACGGCCGCCAGATGGCCGGCCAGCCAGTCCAGGTCGGCCAGCGCCGCCTTGACGAGGGGGTGGCCGGGCAGGCGGCGCGCGGCCTCGGCCAGCACCTCGCGGCCGCCGAACAGGCTGGGCAGCGCCAGCAGGGCCGCGCGCGTTTCGGCCGGCATGCCGGCCGTCAGCGCCGCCAGCACGGCCACGTCCTTGGCCGCCAGCGCCGCGGTCAACGCATCCAGGGCTTCGGGCGCGAGCGGCACGCCGTCGAGCACGCCGCGCAGCAGGCGGGCATCGCCCAGGTCCAGCATGACGCGCGTGAGGCCGGCGCGGCGCAGCGCGTCCAGGGCCAGGTCTTGCACCTCGAGGTCGGCCTCCAGGCCGGCATGGCCGTAGACCTCGACGCCGAACTGCAGCGGCTCGCGGCTGGTGTTGAGGCCGTCGGGCCGCGTGTGCGCGACGGGGCCGCAGTAGCACAGCCGGGTCACGCCCTGGCGGTTCAGCAGATGGGCGTCGATGCGGGCGACCTGGGGCGTCGTGTCGGCACGCAGGCCCAGCGACCGGCCGGAGAGCTGGTCGACCAGCTTGAAGAGCTTGATCTCGGAGCCGCTGCCGGTGCCGGACAGCAGCGATTCGAGATGCTCCAGCAGCGGCGGGATGACGAGCTCGCAGCCATAGCTGCGGGCCATGTCTAGCAGTTCCCTGCGCAGCTCTTCGATGCGGCGCGCCTGCGAAGGCAGGACATCGGCGATGTGCTCGGGCAGCAGCCAAGCAGAGGACATGGGCGAAGGCTAGGCGGTTAAAAACGGCATTCTACCTATGCCCTTCCCGGCCGAGCCTTCAGATCAGCGCAACCAGAGCAGCCCCAAAAGACCCATGAGGATGCTGGCCAGCCCGATGAAGCGGATCTGGCCGTCGCTCATGGCCAGGATGCGGCTGAAGACCTCGCGCCAGCGCTGCGGGCTGACGAGGGGCAGCAGCCCCTCGATGACCAGCATCAGCGCACAGGCCGTCAGCAGCGCATTCACTTGTGTGCCGGTGCGGGCGCAGGGCCGGCGCCGCCCGAACTTCCCCTCATTGCCTTGAAGAAGTCGCTGCTGGGGTCGACGACCATCACGTCGCTCTTCTTCGCGAAGCTGGCGCGGTAGGCCATCAGCGAACGGTAGAACTGCGCGAACTGCGGGTCGCGGCCGAAGGCTTCGGCATAGATGGCCGACGCCTTGGCATCGCCGTCGCCCATGACCTTCTGCGCGTCGCGGTAGGCCTCGGCAACGATGATCTCGCGCTGGCGGTCGGCGTCGGCACGGATCTTGTCGCCCTCGGCCGCTCCGGTGGAGCGGGCTTCGGCGGCCACGCGCTTGCGCTCGGAGTCCATGCGGCGGTAGACCGAGTCGGTGATGCTGGACGCGAAGTCGACGCGCTTGATGCGCACGTCGACGACCTCGATGCCGAACTGCTTGGCCTCGTCGGCCAGGCGCTTGCGCACATCCTGCATGATCTTCTCGCGCTCGGTCGCCAGCACGGCCAGCACGGTCCGCTTGGTCACCTCTTCGTTGAAGGCGGCCTGCACGACGGGCGCCAGCCGGTTCTCGACGTTGCGGGTGTCCGGTCCGCTGTTGCGGATGAACTGGCGGGCATCGACGACGCGCCACTTGATGAGCCAGTCGATGACCAGGCTCTTCTTCTCGGCCGTGAAGATGGGGCGGGACTCGGGGCTGTCCAGGGTCTGCACGCGGCGGTCGAGCAGCACGACGTTCTGCAGCGGCGGCGGCAGCTTGAACTTCAGGCCCGGCTCGGTGATGACTTCCTTGATCTCGCCGAGCGCGTAGACGGCGGCGAACTGGCGCTGGTCGACGATGAAGAGCATCGACGACAGCAGCATCAGCACGACGAGGGCACCGGCGAGGATGGCGGCAATTCGGTTCATTCGGTAGGTCCTCGATCAGCGGCCGTCGCGGCTGCGCTGGTTGTCACGGCTGCGCAGGTCGTTGGCGCCGGGCAGCGTCGCCGGGTCGGGCACCACGCTGGCGGGCTGCGGCGGCGACACGGTGACGGTGCTGCCGCCCTGCTGCAGCAGCTTGTCCAGCGGCAGGTAGAGCATGTTGGAGCCCGTGCGGCTGTCCACCATGACCTTGCTGACGCTGCTGTAGATCTGCTGCATCGTGTCGATGTAGATGCGGTCACGCGTGACCTGGGGCGCCTTCTGGTACTCGGCCAGCACGCTCTTGAAGCGCTGTGCATCGCCCTCGGCGGTCGCGACGACGCGGGCCTTGTAGCCCTCGGCCTGCTCGCGCAGCTTGGCGGATTCGCCCTGGGCGCGCGGGATGACCTCGTTGGCGTAGGCCTGGGCCTCGTTCTTGGTCTGTTCCTTGTTCTGGCCGGCCTTGAAGGCGTCCTCGAACGCGGCCTGCACCTGCTCGGGCGGCTGCACGCTCTGCACGTTGACGTTCTTGATCTGGATGCCGGCCTTGAGGCGGTCGAGCTGGGTCTGGATGGATTTCACCAGCTCGGCCGCGATCGCGTCGCGCTGCTCGTAGAGCACGGAGTCCATCGTGCTCTTGCCGACGATCTCGCGCACGGCCGACTCGGCCGCCAGCGTCACGGCGTCCTTGGGCAGCACGTTCTCGTAGAGGAAGTCGCGCGCATCCTTGATCGTGTACTGCACGGTGAAGCGGATGTCGACGATGTTCTCGTCCTGGGTCAGCATGGACGAGTCGCGCAGGCCGGTGGCCGGAACGACGGAGTTGCGGCCCACGTCGACCTGCTGCAGCTGCGTGACCGACACGATCTCGTGCTGCTGGAAGGGAAATGGCAGACGCCACTGGAAGCCCGCCTCCACCGTCTTGCTGTACTTGCCGAAGGACGTGATGACGCCCTGCTGGCCTTCCTGCACGATGAAGAAGCCGCTGGCCAGCCAGCCCAGCGCGACGACGCCGGCGATCAGGCCGATGCCGATGCCGGCCCCCTTCATGTCGGGCGAACCGCCCGAGCCGTTGCCGCCGGAGGGGCCGCCGCTGCGGCCGCCGAACAGGCCCGAGAGCTTGCGGTTGAAGTCGCGCCAGAGCTCGTCCAGGTCGGGCGGGCCGTCGTTGCGGCCGTTGTTCAACAGCCGGCCCGCGGCTCTCGCGACCGGCGTCATCAGGCGCCGGGCCCAGGGGCTGCGGGGCGGAGTGTGGAGAGTGCTGCTCATGCCTGGGAAGGGTCTGAGGAAGAGGGCTCGGGATCGTCCGACGCATCGACGTCGAAACGTGGGTCCCGCTCATCGGGAATCAAGGGCTGGGCCTGCATGGCCGTCGCGATCAGCCGGCGCAGCTCGGCCAGGCCGCTGCCGCTCAGCGCGCTGACGAAGACGCGCGGCGTGGGCTCGGTGCTGCCATTGGGCCGCAGCATCGCATCGACGATCTCGCGCGGCCGCTGGTCGTCGGGCAGCAGGTCCTGCTTGTTGTAGACCAGGATCTGCGGCACGCCGCCGGCGCCGATTTCCTCCAGCACGCGCTCGACCTCGGCCATCTGCTCGTCCAGCACCGGGCTGGCGGCGTCGACGACGTGCAGCAGCAGGTCGGCGTCGGCCGCCTCCTGCAGCGTCGCGCGGAAGGCCTCGACGAGCTTGTGCGGCAGGTCGCGGATGAAGCCGACCGTGTCGGACAGCGACACGCTGGCGCCGGCCTGCTCCAGGTAGAGGGAGCGGGTCGTCGTGTCCAGCGTCGCGAACAGCTGGTTGGCCGCATAGGCCCGCGCCTTGGTCAGCGCGTTGAACAGCGTGCTCTTGCCCGCATTCGTGTAGCCGACCAGCGAGACCTTGAAGACGCCGTTGCGCGCCCTTGAGCGGCGCTGCGTGCTGCGCTGGCGCTGCACCTGCTTGAGCCGCTCCTTGGTCTTCTTGATGCGCTCGTCGATCATGCGGCGGTCCAGCTCGATCTGCGCCTCGCCGGGGCCGCCGCGCATGCCGATGCCGCCGCTCTGGCGCTCCAGGTGGCTCCAGCGCCGCACCAGGCGCGTGGCCAGGTATTGCAGCCGCGCGAGCTCGACCTGCAACTTGCCCTCGTGGCTCTGCGCGCGCTGGGCGAAGATTTCGAGGATCAGCGCGGTGCGGTCGGCCACCGGCACGCCCAGCACACGCTCGAGATTGCGCTGCTGGGCCGGCGAGATGGCCTGGTCGAACAGCACCGTGTGGGCCTGGTGGGCCTGCACGAGGAGCTTGATCTCGTCGGCCTTGCCGGAGCCGACGAACAGCGCCGCATCGGGCGCCGGGCGGCGCGCGATGACCTTGGCGACCGGCGTATCGCCGGCCGACTCGGCCAGCAGGGCCAGCTCGTCCAGGCTCTCGTCAAAGCCCTGCTTGGCGGATTGCCGACCGAAATCGACACCCACAAGAATGGCGCGCGCCGCCTCGGAGGGCGGCGTCGCGGCGGGAGAGGAAGTCGCGGACAAGGGCGCGGGATCAGGCTTCGGCGGGACCGTCGCCAGCGTGGAAGTTGACCGCGCGGCCCGGCACGACAGTGGAGATCGCGTGCTTGTAGACCATCTGCGTCACGGTGTTGCGTAGCAGCACGACGTATTGGTCAAAGGATTCGATATGGCCTTGCAGCTTGATGCCGTTGACCAGGTAAATGGAAACCGGCACATGCTCTTTGCGCAGCAGGTTCAAAAAGGGGTCCTGCAAAAGTTGGCCTTTGTTGCTCATCGGTATGCTCCGAGTTATCGGGTGAGGGACTACGGGTTGGACCTTAACACAGCGTCCCGGCGGGACTGGGGGGCACCCTAGTTCTTTTCGGTGAACGGGTTCTTCGACGAACGCAGCTCGATCTTCAGCGGCGTGCCGACCAGCTTGTAGTGGGCGCGGATGCGGCCTTCCAAGTAGCGCTTGTAGACCTCGGTGACGCCTTCCAGCGCATTGCCGTGGATGACGACGATGGGCGGGTTCTGACCGCCCTGGTGGGCGTAGCGCAGCTTGGGCCGCGACAGCCCGGCGCGCTTGGGCTGCTGGTGCTCGACGGCCTCCTGGATAAGGCGGGTCAGCACCGGCGTCGTCATCTTGCGGTAGGCCGAGGCATAGGCGTCGGCCATCGCGTTCCACAGCGCCGACAGGCCCTGGCGCTTCAGCGCCGAGATCTGGTGCAGCGGCGCGAACTTCAGGAAGGCCAGGCGCTGCTCGATCTGGCGCTTCAGCGTCTCGCGCTGGTAGCTGTCGACGGCGTCCCATTTGTTGACGGCCAGCACGACGGCGCGGCCGCTGTCGAGGATGTAGCCGGCGATGTGGGCGTCCTGGTCGGTCACGCCCTGCGTGGCGTCCAGCAGCAGCAGCACGACGTGGGCGTCGGCAATGGCCTGCAACGTCTTGACGACCGAGAACTTCTCGATGGCCTCGAACACCCTGCCCTTGCGGCGCAGGCCGGCCGTGTCGATGAGCTTGAACTTCTGGCCGTTGCGCTCGAAGTCGACCGCGATGGCGTCGCGCGTCGTGCCCGGCATGTCGAAGGCGACAAGGCGCTCCTCGCCCAGCCAGGTGTTGATCAGCGTGCTCTTGCCGACATTGGGGCGGCCGGCCACCGCGAGGCGGATGACGCCCTCGTCGGGCGCGTCCTCGCCGCGCTCGGTCGCGTCGAAGGGCTCCAGCACCGCGTCCAGCAGGCTGCGGATGCCCTGGCCGTGCGCCGACGAGATGGGATGCGGCTCGCCCATGCCGAGCTCGTGGAACTCGGCCAGCAGCGGCGACTCGACCATGCCCTCGGCCTTGTTGACGGCCAGGTGCACGCGCTTGTTGACGCTGCGCAGATAGCGCGCGATGTCGCTGTCGTGGGCCGACAGGCCCAGGCGCACGTCGACGACGAAGATGACCGCATCGGCCTCGGCGACGGCCTGCTTGGTCTGCTTGGCCATCTCCTTGACGATGCCGGTGCTGCTGTCGGGCTCGAAGCCGCCGGTATCGATGCAGATGAATTCGCGGTCGCCCAGGCGGCCGTCGCCGTAGTGGCGGTCGCGCGTCAGGCCGGCAAAGTCGGCCACGATGGCGTCGCGCGACTTCGTCAGGCGGTTGAACAACGTCGACTTGCCCACGTTGGGGCGGCCGACCAGGGCAATAACAGGTTTCATCTCGCAGGCTTCATTCGGCCTTGATCGCGAACAGGCCGCCGTTCCTGGTCGCGAACAGTGCCGTGTCGCCCAGCAGCGCGGCGGTGACGACCGCGGAGCCGTCGGTGGCGATGCGCGAGCGGGTCTTGCCGGTGCCGCGGTCCAGCAGATGGACCTGGCCTTCGAAGTCGCCGATCAGCACCTGCTTGGCCGTCACGAGGGGCGCGGAGAGCTTGCGCAGCTGGAACTGGTCGGCCGACCAGGCCAGGTCGCCGTTGGCCAGCTTCCAGGCCGACAGGCGGTCCGACGCGTCGCCGGCGACGACGACCTGCTCGTCCGCACCGATGCCGTTGGCGCCGCCGACGAGGCGGTTCCACACGGCGCTGCCGCGCTCGGCGTTCACGCAGCCGACCGAGGACTGGAAGGCGCGCGCGCAGATCAGCTCGCCCTGGCGCACGGCCGGGCCGACCAGATCGGCCAGGCGCTCGACCTCGTTGGTGCCGCGCGGCGTGGCCACGCTGGCCTCCCAGCGCAGACTGCCGTTGACCGGGTCGACCCCGGCCAGGCGCGGGCCCTGGCCGACGATCAGCGTGTCCTTGTAGGCCGTCAGCACGCCGGCCTTGGCCAGCGTCAGCGGCTCGCCGGGGCGCTTCAGTTCCCAGATCTTGCGGCCGTCCAGCGCATCGAAGGCCAGCACCTGGCGGTCCAGCGTCAGCGCGAAGACGCGCTCGCCGGCCACCAGCGGCGCCGCGACGACGGGCGTCGGCAGCGTCTTCTTCCAGGCGACGCGGCCGGCGTCCAGCACGACGAGCTCGTTGTCGCGGTTGACGACGGCGGCGAAGCGGCCGTCGCTGCCGACGCCGGCCAGCAGCTTGGCGCCGGCCTCGCCGCGCCAGAGCTCGCGGCCATCGGCGGCGGCCAGCGCGCGCACGGCGCCGTCGCTGCTGGCGACGACGAAGCGCTCACCCGGCGTCGCGATGCTGAGCGGGAAGTTGATGCTGTCGCCCTTGCTGCTCCAGACGACGCGGCCGGTCGCGGGGCCGGACAGGGCTTCCAGCGCGGCGGGCTTGTTCTTGCTGTCGCCAAACCAGGAGTTCCAGGTCGAGCTGATCGTCGAGCAGCCGGACAGCGACGCTGCAAGCAGCGAGATCAGGACGGCGCGCTTCATTGCGCGGCTCCGGTTGCGGCCTCGACGGCCGTGGGCACGCCCAGCGTCGCGAGCTTGGCCTCGATGACGCTGCGGTAGTTCTGCGTCTTCTCGATGCCGGCCAGCGCCTTCTGGTACTCGGCCTTGGCCGCATCGCGCTTGTCCTGCAGCAGCAGCGCGTCGCCGCGGCGGTCGGCCACCAGCGCGGCGAACTCGGGCGACTTGATCGCGTCCAGCGTCTTCAGCGCGTCGTCATAGGCCTTGGCGTCGAGCTGCAGGCCGGCCAGGCGCAGGCGGGCGATGTCGCGGTAGGGCGGCTCGGAGCCCTGCTCGGCCACCCAGGACAGGCTTTGCCTGGCGTCGTCGGCCTTGTCCTTGTCGAGCTGCAGCTTGGCGACCTGCAGGCCGGCCTGGGCCGCATAGCCGGTGGCGGCGAAGCGGGCCTTCAGGTCGCCCGCGGCGGCGGCGGCCTTGTCGAGGTCCTGCGCGGTCAGCGCGCGCTCGAACTCGTCGTACATCGCGCCCGCCTTGGCGGCCTGGTCGCGCTGGTACCAGTTCCAGCCCTGCCAGGCCGCGAACGCGGCCAGGGCCGCGGTCAGCACCCAGGTGATGAGGTTGCCCCAGCGCTTCCAAAACGCTTTGACTTGTTCGAGTTGTTCTTGTTCTTCGAGGTCGAGATGCGATGCCATGAGGGAGACAGCTGTGCGGGGCAGGGCCCGGGATTATGCGGTGCGGAGTTCGGCGGCCCAGTCGGCCACCGAGGCGAGGGAGCGGCCGACCTGTTCGGCGCCGGTGCGCAGGGACTTCAGGCCGACCTCGCCGCGCGCGAGCTCGTCGCCGCCGAAGACCAGCGCGAAGCGCGCGCCGGAGGCGTCGGCCTTCTTGAACTGCGACTTGAACGAGCCGCCGCCGGCGTGCATCTGCACGGCGACGCCTTCGGCGCGCAGCGCTTCCAGCGTGGGCAGGATGCGCGGCAGCTCGGCCGGGTCGGGCACGATGGCGTAGGCGTCCGGTGCCGCGGCGGGCGACTGCAGGCCCAGCGTCTCCAGCAGCAGCAGCAGCCGTTCCAGGCCCATGCCGAAGCCCACGGCCGGCGTGGCCTTGCCGCCGAGCTGCTCGACGAGGCCGTCGTAGCGGCCGCCGGCGCAGACGGTGCCCTGCGCGCCCAGCTTGTCGGTGACCCACTCGAAGACGGTGAGGTTGTAGTAGTCCAGCCCACGCACCAGGCGCGGGTTGATGCGATAGGCCAGGCCGACCGCATCCAGCAGCGCCTTCACGCCGTTGAAGTGGGCCAGCGACTCCGCACCAAGGAAGTCCAGCAGCTTCGGCGCCCCTTCGGCCATGGCCTGCATGGCGGGGTTCTTGGTGTCCAGCACGCGCAGCGGGTTGGCGTACATGCGGCGCTGGGCCTCCTCGTCGAGCACGTCCCGGTGCTGCTCCAGGTAGGCGATCAGCGCGGCACGGTGGGCGGCGCGCTCGTCCGGCTGGCCCAGGCAGTTGATCTCCAGCGAGACGTCCTCGCCCTCCTTCAGGCCCAGTTCGCGCCACAGCGTGCGCGCCAGCAGGATGACCTCGGCATCGACGTCGGGGCCGGCAAAGCCCAGCGCCTCGATGCCCATCTGGTGGAACTGGCGGTAGCGGCCCTTCTGCGGCTTCTCGCGGCGGAACATGGGGCCGACGTAGTAGAGCCGGCGCGGGCTGTCGCGCAGATAGCTGTGCTCGATCATGGCCCGCACGACGCCGGCCGTGCCCTCGGGGCGCAGCGTCAGGTGCTCGGCCTGGCCGTGCTTGTCGGCGCGGTCCTCGAAGGCGTACATCTCCTTCTCGACGATGTCCGTCACCTCGCCGATGCCGCGCACGAACAGCGCCGTCGGCTCGACGATGGGCACGCGCACATTGCTGTAGCCGTAGCGCTGCAGCACACCGCGCATCGTGGCTTCCAGCGCCTCCCAGCGCGCCGATTCCGGCGGCAGGATGTCGTTCATGCCCTTCACCGCCTGCAGCGGCTGGACCTTCCTGTTGTCACTCATGCGGTAGCCGTCGCGCCGAAGCGCTTCTCGATGTAGTGCTCGACCAGCGCGTGGAACTCCTGCGCGATGTTGTCGCCGCGCAGCGTCACGGCCTTCTCGCCGTCGATGAAGACGGGCGCCGCCGGCGCCTCGCCGGTGCCGGGCAGGCTGATGCCGATGTCGGCATGCTTGCTCTCGCCGGGGCCGTTGACGATGCAGCCCATGACGGCCACCTTCATCTCCTCGACGCCCGGGTATTTGCCGCGCCAGACCGGCATCTGCAGGCGCAGGAAGTCGTCGATCTGCTTGGCCAGCTCCTGGAAGGTGGTGCTGGTGGTGCGGCCGCAGCCGGGGCAGGCCGTCACGCTGGGGTTGAAATGGCGCAGGCCCAGGGCCTGCAGGATCTCCAGCGCGACGACGACTTCCTGGGTGCGCGACTCGCCCGGCTGCGGCGTGAGGCTGACGCGGATGGTGTCGCCTATGCCTTCCTGGGCCAGGATGCCGAGTGCCACGGACGAAGCGACGGTGCCCTTGGTGCCCATGCCGGCTTCGGTCAGACCCAGGTGCAGCGCATAGTCGCAGCGTCGTGCCAGCTCGCGGTAGACCGAGATCAGGTCCTGCACGCCGCTGACCTTGCAGCTGATGATGATGTTGTCCGGGTTCATGCCCAGCTCGCGGGCATAGCCGGCCGAGGTCAGCGCCGACTCGACGAGGGCCTGATACATGACCGGCTTGGCGTCCCAGGGCTGTTGGCGCCGGGCGTTCTCGTCCATGAACTGCGCGAGCAGCTCCTGGTCCAGGCTGCCCCAGTTGACGCCGATGCGCACAACCTTGTCGTAGGTCATCGCCGCCTCGATCATCTGCGCGAACTGCCTGTCCTTCTTCTCGCCCTTGCCGACGTTGCCGGGGTTGATGCGGTATTTGGACAGTGCCCGGGCCATGGCCGGGTGCTCGGTCAGCAGGCGGTGGCCGTTGTAGTGGAAGTCGCCCACCAGCGGCACGTCGATGCCCATGCGGTCGAGCTGCTCGCGGATATAGGGCACCTGCTCGGCCGCCTCGGGCGTGTTGACGGTGATGCGCACCATCTCCGAGCCGGCGATGGCCAGTTCCTTGACCTGGATGGCCGTGCCAATGGCGTCCACCGTGTCGGTGTTGGTCATGGACTGCACGCGCACCGGCGCGTCGCCGCCGACGGTGACGACGCGACTGCCCCAGGCCACGCGGGCCTGGCGGCTGCGGCGCGGTGCCGGCATGGCTGCGGGAATGATCGTTTCGCTCATCAATTCAACTCCAGACGCGCGACGTTGTTGCTGGCGCGGGCGTTCAGGTCGACCGGCGCGCCGCGCCATTCGACGCGGGTGCCGCCGACGTTGCCGACGCGCAGCCTGTAAGGCGCGGCACCGCCGAATTCCTGCTGCTCGCCCTGGCGCAGCACGCGCGAGACCAGCACCTGGCCCTTGGCGTCGACGACCTCGACCCAGCTCTCTGCGCTGGCCGTGATGCGCAGCGCCTGGCCCTCGGGCACGACGGGCGCCGAGGCCGGCTGGGCGACGGCCGGCGGCGGCGCGACGTCGCGGACCTGCAGCGGCGCCGATGCGACCGGCAGCGGCGCGGCAGCGGCTGCCGAGCCGGCCTCCTCGGGCGCCGACACCGCGGGCGGCGCGGCAACGAATTCCGTTGGCGGGGCGCTGGCGGCGACGACCGCGGACGCGGCCGGCGCCGCCGCGCCGCGCTCGGGCAGCCAGCCGGCCGGGATCCAGTAGACCGCCGCGGCGGCGATCAGCAGCAGCAGCGGGCCCCAGACGACCGGCCGGGCCAGCAGGGCCAGCACGCCGCCGTCGATGGCGCCGGCGCCGCGCTCGCGGAAAGGCTGGTTCAGGCCCGGCGGCACGTCGAACTCGCTCGTGCGGGTGCGCGGCAGCAGGGCCAGCACGGGCGCCGGGTCGACCTTGAGCGCGCGGCACATGGCTGTGGCCAGCGCGCGCGCGAACGTGGCGTCGGGCAGCTCGTCGAAGCGGTCGGCCTCCAGCGCCTCCAGCTTGGCCTGGGGCACCTTCAGCATGACGGCCAGGGCCGCGATGTGCAGGCCGCGCTGCTGGCGCGCATTCCTCAGCCAGGCGCCTGCACTGCTGGCACTGCGTTCACTGGCACGACCCTCTGGGATGGGTTCCATCGTCTCGTTCTTGTTGTCGCCGCGGCGGCGGCTGTCAGTCGTAGCGACCGGCGTCCAGCGCCTGGGTCTCGGGCGTCTGCGGGTATTTGCGGCGCAGCTGCTGGGCGAGCTCATCGACCGTGCTGGCATTGCCGAGCCGGCGCTCGATGCGCAGCTGCAGCCACAGGCTCTGCGCATTGACCTGCTCGGGCTGCTCGTTGACCCGCTTCACATAGAAGCGCGCGCGCTCCAGCTCGTTGTTGCGGAACAGCACCTCGGACAGGTTGACCGCGATGGCAGGGTTGCCGGCGTCGAGCTCGAAGGCGCGGGCCAGCGTCTTCTCGGCCACCAGCATGCGGCCGGAGCGGGCCTCGCAGACGCCCTTGGCCAGCAGCGTGCGGGCGGGCGCGCGGTAGGTTGGCTGCGCCAGGGCCTGGTCGAACAGCGCGTCCGCCGTGGGCCAGCGCTGCTGCTGGCACGTGAACCAGCCGTAGTTGTGCAGCGTGTCGGGGTCTTTGGGGTAGACGGCCAGCGCGCGGCGGAAGGCCTCCTCGGCGAGCTGGTTCTCGCCCATGGCCGCATAGACCAGGCCGCGCAGGTTCACGGCCTCGCGCATGTCGGGCTTGGCCTGCAGTGCGAGCTTGAGCTCGTCCAGCGAGGTGCTGAACTGGCCGCGCGAGAAATAGCCCTGGGCCAGTTCGAGGCGGATGCCGGCGCGGCGGTCGGCGTCGGTCTGGTCGGAGTCGGTCTTGATCTCGTGGTCGGCGGCCGGGGCCGTGCCCGTGTTGGCGCAGGCGGCAAGCAGCACGGAAACCAGGACGGGCAGCAGTCGCTTCATCGGTGTCTCGGCAGTGGTCATCCGGCGGATTTGGCCACGTTCACCGGCGCCCTGACCATGCGGATATGCGCGCGGGTGCGGTCCTGCACCTCGCCGGCCAGCTGGCCGCAGGCGGCGTCGATGTCGTCGCCACGGGTCTTGCGCACCGTCGTCACGATGCCGGCCTGGATCAGCACCTCGGCAAAGGCCTGCACGCGCGCATTCGTGCTGCGCGTCAGGCCCGAGGCCGGGAAGGGGTTGAACGGGATCAGGTTGATCTTGCAACTGATCTTGTTCTTGAGCAGCCTGACGAGTTCCCGAGCCCGCTCGGGCGAGTCGTTCACCTCCTGCAGCATGCAGTATTCGAAGGTGATGAAGTCGCGCGGCGCCTTCTCGAGGTAGCGCTTGCAGGCGGCTAGCAGCTCGGCGATGGGGTATTTCTTGTTCAGCGGCACGAGCTGGTCGCGCAGCGGGTCGGTGGGGGCGTGCAGGCTGACGGCCAGCGCGACGGGGCAGTCCTCGCGCAGCCGGTCGATCATCGGCACGACGCCCGAGGTCGAGACCGTCACGCGGCGGCGGCTGAGGCCGTAGCCGTGGTCGTCCAGCATGGTCCTGAGCGCCGGCACGAGCTGGTCGTAGTTCTGCAGCGGCTCGCCCATGCCCATCATCACGACGTTCGAGATCACCCGTTCGTCCGTGTTCTGGCGCCTGCGCAGCGAATGCTCGGCAAACCACAGCTGGGCGACGATCTCGGCCGTCGTCAGGTTGCGGCTGAAGCCCTGGTGGCCGGTCGAGCAGAAGCGGCAGCCCACCGCGCAACCGGCCTGGCTGGAGATGCACAGCGTGCCGCGGTCGTCCTCGGGGATGAAGACCGCCTCGACCGCATTGCCTGCGCCGACATCGAACAGCCACTTGATCGTGCCATCCGCCGAGACGTGTTCGGAAATGACGTCCAGGGCCTGGACGCGTGCCCGGCCGCCGAGCTTCTCGCGCAGCGACTTGGCGAGGTCGGACATCTGCTCGAAGTCCGACGCGCCCTTCTGGTGGATCCAGCGGAACAGCTGGGTCGCACGGAATTTCTTTTCGCCCAGTTGCTCGCAGTAGGCGGCCAAGCCTGGCAGATCGAATCCCAGCAGGTTGACCGTATCCATTTGCAATCTCCAAGCGCCCCACCGTCGCCGGCTAGTGTCTTACTTAGCGACTGCAGCGGAACTGGCTTTGCCAGGCCGCTAGCAGTGCCCCTTGAGGGGCCGGCGTCAGCCGGTAGGGGTGGGCTCGATCAGCGACCCGAGTAGACGTTCATGCCGGGGAAGAAGAAGGCCACTTCGACGGCGGCCGTCTCGGCAGCGTCGGAGCCGTGCACCGCGTTGGCGTCGATGCTGTCGGCGAAGTCGGCGCGGATGGTGCCCTTCTCGGCCTTCTTCGGGTCGGTGGCGCCCATCAGGTCACGGTTCTTCAGGATGGCGCCTTCGCCTTGCAGGGCCTGGATCATGACCGGGCCGGAGATCATGAAGTTGACCAGGTCGTTGAAGAAGGGGCGGGCCTTGTGGACGGCGTAGAACTGCTCGGCCTCGACGCGCGACAGGTGAACCATCTTGGCAGCGACGACCTTCAGGCCGGCGGCTTCGAAGCGGGCGTAGATCTGGCCGATGACGTTCTTCGCCACGGCATCGGGCTTGATGATGGACAGGGTGGTTTCGATCGCCATGGTGTTCTCCTGATGGGGCGTACTGGACAAAGCCTGCGATTGTAGCGGGCAGGGATGACCCTGATTGCGTCATCCACCCGGGTTTCGCGGCCTCGGCCTCGTCTCAGCGGTGCCGGCCGCCGAAACCGCCGCCCGAACGGCCACCACCGCCGCCGCCGCCCTTGCCGCCGCGGCCACCACCACCGCCGCCGCCACGGCGCAGATAGGCGTCGCCGCCGATATAGCCCATGGAGGTCTGCATCGGATCGGGCTCGCGCGGGCCGCCCTTGTTGCCGCCCTTGGCGGGCTTGTGGCTGGCCTGCTGGCTGCCGCCGGCGCCGAAGCCCTGCGGGATGCCGCGCTTGCCGCCCGTCGCATGGCGGCGGTCGAAGGTCTGCTCCAGCGGGTTGATGTGGTGCGGGATGAAGCCGTCGTCATCCTCGTCGTCGTCACGGCGCTGCACGCGCTCCTCGCGCGGCGGGCGCGGCTGCTGGGGCTCGGGCGGGCGGCTCGGGCGCGGGCCGACGCCGGCGTGGCGGCCGTCGGCGCGGCGGTTGTTGCGCTCGTTCTTGCCGCCCTGCTGCTGGCCCCTGCCCTGGCCTTGGCCCTGCTGCAGACCTTGGCCGCTATTGGACGTATGGCCCGCCAGGCGGCGGATGACGCGCACGTCGTCGTCGCCCAGTTCGACCCAGACGCCGCGCTTCAAGCCGCGCGGCAGCACGACGGTGCCGTAGCGGATGCGGATCAGGCGGCTGACCACCATGCCGACCGCCTCGAAGAGCTTGCGCACCTCGCGGTTGCGGCCTTCGGTGATGACGACGCGGTACCAGCGGTTGGCGCCCTCGCCGCCGCCGTCCTCGATGCTCTTGAAGGACGCCGTCTGGCCGTCGACGCCGACGCCCTCCAGCAGCCTGGCGCGCTGCTCGTCGCTCAGCGAGCCCAGCACGCGGGCCGCGTACTCGCGCTCGACGCCAAAGCGCGGGTGCATCAGCTGGTTGGCCAGCTCGCCGGAGTTCGTGAACAGCAGCAGGCCTTCGGTGTTGATGTCCAGACGGCCGACGGACTGCCACTTCTGGCCCTGCACGCGCGGCAGCGTGCGGAACACGGTCGGGCGGCCCTCGGGGTCGTTGAAGGTCGAGACCTCGCCGGTGGGCTTGTGGTAGGCCAGGATGCGCGGGCTGGGCGGCGAGATGCGCACGCGCACCTCCTTGCCGTTGACGCGCACACGGTCGCCGAAGGAGATGCGCTGGCCGACATGGGCGACCTCGCCGTTGACCTCGATCTTGCCGTCGGCGATCCAGTCCTCGATGTCGCGGCGCGAGCCGATGCCGGCCTGGGCCAGCACCTTCTGCAGCTTGGGCGCATCGGCATCGGGGGCCAGCACGCGCCTGCCCTCGCCCTCGCCCTCGCCATCGCCGTCGCCCGCCTCGGCCTCGTCGCCGTCGGCAGCGACGGGTTCGGGCCGCAGCTGCGGCGGCTCGCCGGCCGGGCCTTCGGACTCGGCATCCAGGCTGCCCGACAGCACATCGGCAAAGCGCGCGCCCGCGGCTTCGACCAGCTCCGGCGCCAGCGCCGGACCGGGCAGCTCGCCCGCAGCGCCGGCCACCGCCTGCCCATCCGCCTGGCGCTCTGCGCGCTCCTTGCGGTTGCGCCGGCGGTTGCGGCGGCCGCCCCGTTCGCCATCCTCGCCCGCATCGCCCTCGCCATCCCCGCCCTCTTCTTCCGCAGCGCCGGCATCTCGCGCCGGTTCGGCCGGCGCCTCGTCGGCGAGCGTGAAGATGGGGGCGGGCTGGGCGACGGCCACCGACTCGGAGGCCTCGATGGCCTCGGCAGCCGCTGCGGCCGTCTTGCGCGGCGCGCGCTTGCGGGCCGGAGCCGGTGCATCCTCGGCCGGAGCAGCCACCACTTCGGTGGCAGCGGCTTCGGCGGCCACCTCGTCGGCGGCCTTGCGGCGCGTCCGCTTCACCGGCACGGCCGCCTCGGCGGCCTCGGCCGTTTCGGGCGCAGCCTCGGCTGCGGCCTTGGCCGGCGCGCGGCGGCGCTTGGGCGCGGCGGGCGCCTCGGCGTCAGCGGCGGGAGGCAGGGGCTTGTCTTGGTCGGCGGCGTCGTTCATGCGGATTCGGGCTGGGGTTGTGGGGGCGGGTCGCTGGGGTCGGCGGGATCGGGATTGGGAATGGCGGGCGTGCCGTCGGCGCCGAACAGGCTCGGCGTGGCGGCCGCCTCGGCGGCGTTTTCCACGGCCGGCGCGTGTTCGGCGGGCGCATCGAGCAGCCGGCCTTGCAGCGCCTCGAAGGCCGGCGGTTCGCTGCCGACGTCAAGCGCCGGCAGCTGCTCCAGGCTGGCCAGGCCCAGGTCGTCGAGAAAGGCCTTGGTCGTCGCATACAGCGCCGGGCGGCCCGGCGTCTCGCGGTGGCCGATGGCCTCGATCCAGCCGCGGTCTTCGAGCTGCTTGACGATCTGGCTCGCGACGACGACGCCACGGATGTCCTCGATGTCGCCGCGCGTGACCGGCTGGCGGTAGGCAATGATGGCCAGCGTCTCCAGCACGGCACGCGAGTAGCGCGGCGGCTTCTCGGGGTGCAGCCGGTCGAGGTACTCGCGCAGCTCGGGCCGGCTCTGGAAGCGCCAGCCCGAGGCCAGCGCGACCAGCTCCACGCCGCGACCGTCCCAGTCGCGGCCCAGCTCGTCGAGCAGGCCGCGCAGGCTGTCGGCGCCGAGCTCGTCGGCGAACAGGCTGCGCATCTCGCGCAGCGTCAGCGGCTGCGAGGCACAGATCAGCGCGGTTTCAAGGACGCGCTTGGCATCCTGGGTATTCATGAACTCAACTTCGCACCCTCAATGGGTAGAGCTCTGGCGTTGCCCCGGGTCTGGACGCTTTCGATCAAGCGTTCGTCAGGCGGGCGGGGCGGGTCTTTGCTTGCACTGGGCGCGGCCTGTGGCCTTCAACGGGCCAGGCGGATGCGCCTGCGGGGGTTGGCGGCTTCCGGGAGGACTTCGATCCCGCGACGGGCTGCAGCCACTTCGGACAACAGCGCTCAGGCACGACAACCTGGGCGTATTGTAGCCTCGTCAGTCGGGCAGGCCGGCGGCACCGACTTGCGCCCAGGCCGCGGCCATGTCGGCGGGCAGCGGCGCCGCCAGCGTGATGGCCTCGCCGGTGATCGGGTGCGTGAAGCCCAGCCGCGCCGCATGCAGGGCCTGGCGCGCCAGCCCCAGCGCCGGCGCGCCGCCGTACAGCGCGTCGGCCAGCAGCGGGTGGCCGCTGTGCATCAGGTGCACGCGGATCTGGTGAGTGCGGCCGGTGTGCAGCACGCAGTGCACGGCGCTGACGGGCCGGCCCTGCCCCCCGTTCTCGACGAGGCCGACGCCGAGCGGGAAGACATCGGTGCGCGCCGGCTTGCCGAGGTTGGCGGGCGCCACGGCCATCTTCACGCGCGACACCGGGTCGCGGCGCAGTGCCTTCTCGACGACGAAGGCCTCGTCGACCCGCCCCCAGGCCAGGGCCAGGTACTCGCGGTGCACCTCGCGCGCCGCGATCTGGCGGGTCAGCGCGGTCACGGCCTCCAGCGTCTTGCCGACGACCATCAGGCCGCTGGTGTCCTTGTCCAGCCGGTGCACGATGCCGGCGCGCGGCAGGCCGGCCGCCGCGGGGTGGTGCGCCAGCAGGCCGTTCATCAGCGTGCCCGACCAGTTGCCCGCCGCCGGATGCACGACCAGGCCGGCCGGCTTGTCGACGACCAGCAGGTGCTCGTCCTCGAAGGCGAGATCCAGCACCATCGCCTCGGCGCGGAAGGCGCGGCTCTCGTCGGTGGGCTGCAGCTCGACCTCGACGCGCTGGCCGGCGCGCAGCTTGTGGGCCGCCTTCTGCAGCGCGCGGCCATCCACCGCCACGCAGCCGCGCTCGATCAGCGACTGCAGATGGTTGCGCGAGAACTCGGGCGCCAGGCCCGTCAGCCAGCGGTCCAGGCGCTCGCCATGGCCCGCGGCATCGACCTCGGCCATGCGGCGCTCCGGCGCGTCCTCGGTGGCGGCATCCTCGCCGGCCTCGTCTTCCGGGTCGTCGAGACCCCCCGCCCTATACTTCGCGCCCATTGTTCAGTGTGACAGGGCCGGCATCGCCACCCCGACTTCAGACATGTTTGTTGAGAATTTCAAGGCCGGCCGCACCCTGCTGGGCGCCTTCATGATGGCCGCCGCGCTTGGCCTGAGCGGCTGCGGTTCCACGTCCAAGGACGACCCGAACTCCCAGGCGGCGCTCGACAAATTGTATGCAGACGCCAAGGACGACCTGAACTCCGGCAGCTACGACCGCGCCATCAAGTCGCTCGAGAAGATCGAGGGCCGCGCCGCCGGCACGACGATGGGCCAGCAGGCCACGCTGGACCTGGCCTGGGCCAACTACAAGACCGGCGAGCGCGCACAGGCCATCGCGACGCTGGATCGCTTCATCAAGCTCAACCCCTCCAGCCCGGCGATGGACTACGCCCTCTACATGAAGGGCATCGTCAACTTCAACGAGGATCTGGGCCTGTTCGGCCGCCTGGCCCACCAGGACGTCTCCGAACGCGACCAGCAGGCCTCGCGCGAGGCGCTGCTGGCCTTCAGGCAGCTGATCGAACAACACCCCGACTCCAAGTACGCGGCCGAGGCGACGACGCGGGTCAACTTCATCACCAACACGCTGGCCGCCTACGAGATCCACGTCGCGCGCTACTACTTCAACCGCAAGGCCTATGTCGCCGCGGCCAACCGCGCCCAGTCGGCCGTCGCCGAGTTCCAGCACGCGCCCGGCATCGAGGAAGCGCTCTACATCATGGGCGAGAGCTACGACCAGCTCGGCCTCACGCAGTTGCGCGACGACGCGCGCCGCGTGCTGGACAAGAACTTCCCCGACAGCGAGTTCGCCTCCAACGGCGGCAAGCGCAAGAAGGCCTGGTGGAAGTTCTGGTGATCTGAATCGAACGGGCCGTCAGGCCCGTTCTTCATTGAGCTGCTGCAACCAGGCCAGCGCCTCGGCCTCGTTGGCGACGGGCGTCATCGGCGGCAGCGCCGCGCGCAGCCGGCGGCCGTAGTTCATGCCCGCCATGCGCGGGTCGCAGACCACCAGCAGGCCGCGGTCGGTCTCGGTGCGGATCAGCCGCCCGGCGCCCTGCTTCAGCGCGATGGCCGCCTCGGCAACGAAATACTCCGAGAAGGCATTGCGCCCCTCGGCCTCCAGGCGCTTCACGCGGGCCTCCACGAGCGGGTCGTTGGGCGGCGGGAAGGGCAGCTTGTCGATGACGACGCATTGCAGCGCGTCGCCCGGCACATCGATGCCCTCCCAGAAGCTGGCCGAGCCGACCAGCACCGAGGCCGGGTTGTCGACGAAGCGCTGCAGCAGCACGCGCTTGGGCGCCGCGCCCTGCTGCAGCACGGCGATGGCGTCGCCGCCCTCCTCGAAGCGCTCCCGCAGCGCGTCGGCCACGGTCTGCAGATTGCGCAGCGTCGTCGTCAGCACGAAGGTGCGGCCCCCCAGCGCGCGCGCCAGCCGCGAGGCCAGCAGCGCGACGCTGGCCGGGTGGTTGGGCTCGGCCGGCTTCGGGAAGCCGCGCGGCACATAGAGCCGCGCATGGCCCGGGTAGTCGAAGGGGCTGCCGACGCGCAGCACCTCGGCGCCGGTCAGGCCGGCCGGCTCGGTGAACCAGGTCAGGCCCTCGTCGTCGCCCAGCGTGGCCGACGTGAAGACCCATGCCTTGGGTGGACCTTCGAGCTGCTGCTGCATCGCATCGCGGATGTCCAGCGGCGACTCGACGAGGCGGGCCGAATGCGGGCTGATGTCGATCCAGCGCACGTCGCCCGGCTCGGGCTCGACGGCGAAGGCCTTGGCGAGATCACGCAGCTCCTGGGCACGCTCGCACAGCCGCGCGAAATCGGGGGAGGATTCGCGCACGGCGGTCAGCGCCTCCAGCGCGGCCGCCGTGGCCTGCTCGACACCCGCCAGCGCCGCCGCGAAGGCCGGCTGGGTCGCGCGTTCGCGCCAGCCGAGCTTGAGCGTGCCGCGCAATTCGCGCCCCGCCGTGGCCAGCGGGCCGGCCGCGGCCAGGCGCAGCTCGCGCGCCGCCTTCTCGACGCCGGCATGCAGGGCCTGCCAGTCGTGCACGCCGCGCGCATGGGCCAGGCCCTGGGCCAGCGTGTCGCGGGCGAAGTCGATCAGCGCGGCCGTGCCCAGCAGCGTGCCGAGGAACTGCACGCCGGCCTCGGCCAGTTGGTGGGCCTCGTCGAAGATGGCGATCTCGACGCTGGGCAGCAGCTCGGCCACGCCGCTGTCGCGCAGCGTCACGTCGGCAAAGAAGAGGTGGTGGTTGACGACGACGACGTCGGCCTCCATGGCCTCGCGCCGCGCCTTCACGACGTAGCAGGCCTTCCAGTCGGGACAGTCCTGGCCCAGGCAGTTCTCGCGGCTGGAGCTGACGATGGGGATGATGGGCGAGCGCTCGTCCAGGCCGTCGATCTCGGCGAAGTCACCGGTCGCGGTGCCCAGCGCCCAGCGCTCGATGCGGGCCAGGGACAGCGCCGTGCGGCGGTCCGGGAATTCGCCGGACACGCGCGCCTCCTTCATGCGATGCAGGCAGAGGTAGCTGCCGCGGCCCTTCAGCAGCGCCAGGCGCACGGGCGTGTTCAGCGCCTTGGTCAGCCGCGGCAGGTCGCGCAGGAAGAGCTGGTCCTGCAGGCTCTTGGTGGCCGTGCTGATGAGGGCGCGGCTGCCGGCCAGCAGTGCCGGCACGAGGTAGGCGAAGGTCTTGCCGACGCCGGTGCCGGCCTCGACGACCAGGGCCTGGCGGCGGCTCAGCGCGCGGGCCACGGCCCGGCTCATCTGCAGCTGGGGCTCGCGCGGCTTGTAGCCGGGATCCAGCCGCGCCAGCGGGCCGCCGGCGTCGAAGGCGGCCTCGACGGCCTGTGCAAGTTCGTCGGCGGCGGGCGGTGCGGGAGGGGTGGCCCGATCGAGGGCGTCGAGCCAGTCGTCCAGGTCAGGCTCGGTCATCGGGCTCGGTGGTGGTTTCGAGCCGGGCGATCATGTCGCGCAGCGCCAGGCGGCGCTTCTTGAGCCGCTGCAGGGCCAGCTCGTCCACGGGCGACTGTTCCACCAGGCGGTCGATCATCGCGTCCAGGTCGGCATGCTCGATCCGCAACTCGATGAGCCGCCGCGACAGCGAGTGAAGTTGTTCATCCATCGGGAGGGGTTTACGAGGGCGGGGCGCGCTGGGGCCAGGGCGGGCGACCCAGTATAGTTTTCGGCATGCCGCCCAACCCCGCAGGATTCCGACTCAACGCCGCCACCGGCACCCATCGCGGGGACCGGGCCTATCAGCAGGACCAGGTGGCCGTCGTCGCCCACCCGCGCATCGATGGCTGCATGATGGGCATCGTGGCCGATGGCATGGGCGGCAAGAGCGGTGGCCGCAAGGCGGCCGACCAGGTCATCCTGACCGCGCGCCAGCTGTTCGAGCGCTACTCGCCCGAGGACGAATCGCCCGCCGAGCTGCTCGGCCAGATCGCGTCCGAGGCGCATCTGATGATCAAGCTGACGGCCATCTCCGCCGAGGAGGAGCCGCACAGCACCATCGCCAGCTTCATCGTCACCAGCGACCGCTGCATGCACTGGGTCCACTCCGGCGACTCGCGCATCTACTGGTTCCGCGGCGCCCGCCTCGTGAAGCGCACGCTGGACCACTCCTATGTGCAGCGCCTGGTCGACGAAGGCCAGTTGACCGAGGCCGAGGCCAGCTCGCATCCGCAGAGCAACCTGCTGACGGCCTGCCTGGGCACGGTGCAGGATCCGACCTCGACCTCGGAGCGCTTCGAGGGCCTGGAGGTGGGCGACACGCTGATGTGCTGCAGCGACGGGCTCTGGCACTACTTCACGGCCCAGGAGCTGGGCAGCGTGCTGTTCAGCCTGCCGCCGCGCGAGGCGGCCGAGCTGCTGGTCAGCAAGGCGCGCCAGCGCGCCCGCGGCGGCGGCGACAACCTGTCGCTGGCCATCGTCAAGCTCGAAGTGCTGGACTGACGCCTATTGCGGCGCTGAAGCACCCGGCAGCGGCAGCGGCGCTGCCGCGGGCTTGGTCCGGCGCTGCTCGCGCGCCTCGTGGTCGGCCATGCGCTGGCGCCGGGCTTGCTCGCGCTGCCGCAGCTGCTCGCGGCGCCTGGCCGCAGCGGCCTGGGCCTCGGCCTGCTCGCGCCGGCTCTCGGCCTCGCTGGCGCCGAGGGCCCGTGGCGCGTGGGAGGCCGGCGAGGCGGGCGCCGCTGGCAGGGGCGCGGCGACGACACGCTCGCGGCGCTGACCCTCGTCCTGGGCCGCGTTGAGATCGCGCTCGCGAACACGCTGGGCCTGGGCCTGGGCGCGCGCGCGGCGCTCCTCGGCGGCCAGTTCGTGCTCGCGCTTCACGAGCGGCGCCAGGGCCGCGTGGCGACGCTGGCGCACGTCCTCCAGGCAGGAGGCGACGGCGAACTGCTGCTCGCAGGCCTGGGTCTCGCCCGCAAAGCGCTGCTCGATGGCGGCGCGCTGGGCGGCGACCTCCGCGCGGTTGGGCGACTGGCTCGGCAACGGGGCCGAAGCCGCCACGGCGGCCAGCAGAAGAACGAGGGAGGTGGTCATCAGGTCAGCGATGTGTCGACTTCACGGCGGGCCAGCGCAAGGTACTCCGCCGAGCGCATTTCCTGCAAGCGCGACACGGTGCGCGGGAACTCGTGGGCCAGCGGACCCTCGGTGTACAGAGCTTCGGCCGCCACCGCGGCCGAGATGATGAGCTTGACGCGGCGGTCGTAGAGCACGTCCACCAGCCAGGTGAAGCGGCGCGCCTCGCTGGCCAGGCGCACCGGCATCTCGGGCACGTCGGACAGGATGACGGTGTGGAACTGGCTGGCCAGTTCCAGGTAGTCGTTCTGCGAGCGCGGCCCGCCACAAAGGGTTGCAAAGTCGAACCAGACGACACCGCCGGCGCGCCGCCGCGCATGGATCGCGCGGTGCTCGATCATCAGCTTGCGGTCCTCGTCCTGGGCCTCGGCGAGCGACTCGAAGGCCCGGGCCAGCGCCGCCTCGTTAGCCTCGTTCAGCGGCGTCAGGTAGAGGTTCATGTCCTCCAGCGTGCGGCGCCGGTAGTCCGTGCCGGCATCGACGTTGATGACCTCCAGGTGGTCCTTCAGCAGCGCTATGGCCGGCAGGATGCGGTCGCGGTGCAGGCCGTTGGGGTAGAGCTCGTCGGGATGGAAGTTGGACGTCGTGACGATGGACACGCGGTTGCGAAACAACGCGTCCAGCAGCCGGTGCAGGATCATCGCGTCGGTCACGTCGGCGACGTGGAACTCGTCGAAGCAGATCAGCCGGAAACGCCGCGCGATGCGCTTGCCCAGCTCGTCCAGCGGGTCGGCGATGCCCTTGAGCTCCTGCAGCTCGCGGTGCACCTCGCGCATGAACTCGTGGAAGTGCAACCGCGTCTTGCGCGTCAGCGGCACGGCCTGGAAGAAGCAGTCCATCAGGAAGCTCTTGCCGCGGCCCACGCCGCCGTACATGTAGACGCCGCGCGGGATGGGCGGGCGCACCAGCAGCTTGGTCACCGCATTGGTGCGGCGGGCCTTGTAGGCGGCCCATTCGTCCTGGCAGCGCTGCAGCGACGAAACGGCGCGCAACTGCGCGGCGTCGGCCTTGAAGCCGCGCTCGGCCAGGGTCTGCTGATAAAGCTCGGTGACAGAGGTCATCAATCGAGTAGGGTGAGGGGTCGCCCCCTCAGCCCTCTCACACCACCGGACGTGCGGGTCCGCATCCGGCGGTTCAAGTAAAACGCTGGAGTTGCTGGTGGGTATCCACCAGCGAGACCA
>NZ_JAPPUW010000007.1 GCF_026712205.1 Pelomonas aquatica | reverse complement strand
TTCAACCGCCGCTTCGATCTGCGCAGCCTCGTCGCACGGCTGATCGTCGACACGGCACGCTGTTCGCCGCATCGCATCAGCGAGATTCGGGGCGGGGCTGAGGCACATTACTAATCAGGTAAGGATTTGAGGTGGTGGCCGCCGTTGCGCCGATGGCGACGGTGCCGAGCACCGAATTCCCCCAGTAACCGGCGCGCCTGACGTCGCGGGTGATCAGGTCGGTGATATTGCGCAGATCCTGCTCGACCCGGGTCGTGGCAATCAGTTTCCGATTTCCCTGAATATCCGCGGTGAACAGATACATGACGCCGACGATGATGAAGGCGCCTATGGCCATGCCGACCATCAATTCGATCAGCGAGAGGCCGTCCTGGCAACGGCGGCGGGAGGAGTGGAAAGTCAGCATGGGTTGGTGACGCCGTAGAACTTGCCCTGGCTGGCACATTCGGTGACACGCCCGAGCGAGTCTGTCGAGACCGTCAACGTCGGGGTCAGATTGGTTGTGCTCAGCGTGAAGCCGCCCGTCACGGTCGCGAAACCGCGCAACGGGTCAAAGCTGACCGAGGGTGCCGGGCTGCCCGTCGTGATGCCGATGCGGGTGCCGGCCGCAAATGCAACGGATTTCAATGAATTTCCCCCGGAGTCGGTGACCGAATATCCGGAGCCGTCCGCGGCGCTGGCGAGGCTGACGGCTTTCTTCAGGCGGATCGATTCCGACCTCGCATATTGCAGATCGGTGCGCAATTCGTTGGCCACGCCTTCCAGGCGCATCTTCAGCAGCACCGCCGTCAGATTGGGCGCCGCCACGGCCAGGAAAATGGCCAGCACGGCGACCGTCACCATCAGTTCGACGAGCGTCAGGCCCTTGTCTCGGCGGAGTTTCATCAGCGCTTCCAGCAGGCTGGGGGCGAATAGGCCGGGTTGCCCAAAGTGACCGTCATCGTCATGGGCTTGCAGGTGGTGTCGTTGGCCTGGGTGCCGGCGGGTGTCAGCGTCAGCGTGTAGCCGGTGGCGGTCGGCGTGGTGATCGCCAGGGTGTAGTAGCCGCCAATACTGGTCGAGGCGATGCCCAGGTCGGTCAGGGCGCCGTAGGTGGTGTTGTTCGAGCGCCAGGTTTCCTGGGCCTGTGCAATGGTGCCGGCCGCCTGGACCGCATCGCTGCGGCGCCCGGCCAGCAACTGCGTCTGGTAGATGGGGTAGGCGATGGCTGCCGCGATGCCGATGACGACCAACACGATGGCCAATTCGATCAGCGTGAACCCGGACGAGGAGGCGGGCGGGGCGTGGATTCGGCCTGCGTTCATGGATGACGCGCCGCAAGGGCGCTCAGTGCTGACGGCCCTGGTTCTAACAGGCCGGGCCAGGCCTGCGAAGAGCCCGCCCGATCAACGGTCTGGCTGGGACTACCGTCGGCAGGCAGTCCCGATCGGCCCCGGCAATTTGTCACGGTCGCCGTCGTGCCCGGCCGCGACGGCGTCGGCGAGGCGGCGCCGCCAAAGAGACTGATGGGCCACGGCGTCCGGCACGATCACGCCGGCCGGCTGAGCTGACGGCCCATGCACATCATTGAGCCAGCGACGCCTGCAGATGCCGAGGCCATCCTCGGGTGCGGCGCCGCGCGCATCAGGCCGAGGCGCGGCTCTGCAACGACGGGGCCATTCCTCCACTGGCGCAAAGTCCTGCCCTGCTCGAGGGCCTGTGCCGTGCGTCTGCGGCCTGGATTCATTCGCCCGGCCGTGCTTCGAGCCACAGCACCGCAAACCACCCGTTCGCATCCGTCCACACCTTGCCCGGGCTGAATCCCGCCCGCGCCGCCAGTGCCTGGAAGCCGGCGACCGTGTATTTGTGCGAATGCTCCGTGTGCAGCGTCTCGCCCTCGTGGAAGGCATAGGCCTCGCCCCCGACCCGCAGTTCCAGTGCCCGGGTCGCGCGCAGATGCATCTCGATGCGGCGGTAGGCCGGGTTGTAGAAGGCCAGGTGCTCGAAGCCGTCCGGCGGGAAGTCGGCGCCCAGTTCCCTGCGGGCGCGGTGTAGCAGGTTCAGGTTGAAGGCGGCCGTCACGCCGGCTGCGTCGTTGTAGGCCGCGTGCAGCGTCGCCTCGTCCTTCACGAGGTCGATGCCGATCAGCAGCCCGCCGCCGGCGAGCTCGCTGGCGGCCAGGCGCAGGAAGGCATCGGCCTCGGTGGGCGTGAAGTTGCCGATGCTGGAGCCCGGGAAGAAGCCGACGCGGCGGCTGCCCTCGGGGCAGGGCGGCAGCGTGTGCGGGCGCGTGAAGTCCGCCACCAGCGGCTGGATGGACAGGCCGGGGTAGTCGGCCGCGAGTGCGTCGCAGGCCGCCAGCAGGTGCGGACCGGAAATGTCCACCGGCACGAACTGCACGCCGTCGCGCGGTATCGCGTCCAGCAGCAGGCGCACCTTGCGCAGTGCGCCGGCGCCGTACTCTACGAGCTGCACGCCGGGCCCGAACTGCTCGGCCATGTCGGCGGCATGGGCCTCGATCAGGGCCCGCTCGGTGCGGGTCGGGTAATACTCGGGCAGCTCGCAGATCTGCTCGAACAGGCGCGAGCCCGCCTCGTCGTAGAAGTATTTGGGCGAGATGGCCTTGGGCACGCGGGCCAGCGCGGCATGCAGGTCGGCCGCGAAGGCCTCGTTGTCGGCCGAGCAGAGGGGCTGGCGCCATTCGACTGCGGGTTTCATCGTGCGAGCCTCAATCCACTGAACTGCCAGCGCGCCGCCGGCGGGAAGAAATTGCGGTAGCTCGGCCGCGCATGGCCGGGCGGCGTCGCGAGGCTGCCGCCGCGCAGCACCTGCTGGCCGACCATGAACTTGCCGTTGTATTCCCCCACGGCGCCCGCCGCCGTCCGGAAGCCAGGGTAGGGCGAATATGCCGATCGTGTCCACTGCCAGGCCTGGTCGGCAGCCTGCTCGAAACCTTGCAGCGCGGTGGCGGCCTCCCATTCGAACTCGGTCGGCAGCCGCGCGCCGGCCCATTCGGCAAAGGCGCAGGCCTCGTAGAAGCTCAGCTGCATGACCGGCGCGTCCGGGTCCAGCGCCTGCGCGCCGTGCAGGCCGAAGACGCTGCCGTCCGGCTGCCAGTAGAGCGGCCGCTGCCAGCCCTGGGCCTGCACGGTGGCCCAGCCGTCGGACAGCCACAGCAGCGGTTCGCGGTAGCCGCCGGCGGCGATGAAGTCGGCGTATTCGCCGCAGCTGACGAGGCGGTTGCCGATCTCGAAGGCTTCGAGCAGCACGCGGTGGCTCGGCCCCTCGTTGTCGAAGCCGAAGCCCGCGCCCGCGTGGCCGATGTCGACGATGCCGCCCGCGTGTTGAAGCCAGCGCTGCGCGGGTGCATTGGCCGCGGCAGGCCTGCCGGCCTGATACGCCGGTAGCAAAGGGTTGCAAGAGAAGGCATGCAGGATGTCGGTCAGCAGCAGCTCCTGGTGCTGCTGTTCGTGATGGCAGCCCAGCTCGACCAGCGCGCGGGCCGCAGCGGGCGCGAAGGGCAGCAGGTCGGCCAGGGCCGCGTCGACATGCCGGCGGTAGGCCTTGACCTCGGCGAGCGAAGGCCGGCTCAGCAGGCCGCGCTGCGGGCGCGCATGGCGCGGGCCCAGGCTCTCGTAGTAGGAGTTGAACAGGCGCGGCCAGCGCTCGTCGAAGACGCGGTAGCCTGGCAGATGGGGCTGCAGCACCAGGGTCTCGAAGAACCAGCTCGTGTGCGCGAGATGCCATTTCGCGGGGCTGGCATCGGGCATGGACTGCAGCTGTGCGTCTTCGTCGGACAGCGGTTCGGCCAGGGCCAGCGTACGGGCACGCGTGGCGCGGAGCAGTTCGGTCGACATGGGGGGCAACCGTAGCGCAATCTGCTGCCAACGGTGTGTCAGCTCCCCGGCGATGACCTCAGGGGATTCAAGGGACTTTCTCAGCGTCGGCGCGCCGCGCCGCGCCGACCGCAACGGGCCAGGCCAGCAGCAGACCCAGCGAGATGCCGACGGCATCGGCCAGCAGGTCGAGCCAGTCGCCCTCGCGTGGCGGCAGATAGCTCTGCGCGATCTCGATGGCGCCGCCGTAGGCGAGCACGACGACGAACAGCAGGGGCCACCGCCGCACCCGCGGCCAGACGGCCCATGCGCTGGCGAAGGCCAGCGACGCGAAGGCGAGGGCGTGGTTGGATTTGTCCCAGCCGGTCGTGATCGCCTTGGGCGGCGCCGGGATCAGTGCCAGCCAGGTGATGACGACGACAAGGGCCGCGAGCAGCGCGCGCCACAGGGCGCGGCGTTCGGGGGCGGTGCACAGATGCAGGATGAATCGAGGCATGGCCGGCGCATTGTGGCCGGCCGATGTGTCGGCCTCACTTCATCTGCAGCATCCAGCCCCTGGCCTGGCGCAGCTGGGCGGCGGGCCGGATTCGGGAGGTGGGTAGACGACCGGGATCAGCAGGGTCGGCACCCTAGCGGCGGCCCGCGGGCGACCCGTGGGAAACCCTGAGCCCGACCGGCGAAGTCGACGCACGGCGGCCCCTGGCCTATACATTTGTCAGGGACAACGATGTCAAGGGGAGAAGAAGAGATGGACAACAGCCAAACGATGCCGCTGCTGGGCGGCCTGCTGCTGGGACTGGCGCTCGGGGCAGGCGCCGTGTTCGCCTGGTTGTCGCGCCGCATGAAGCTGGAGCACCAGCGCCTGCTGCACGTCGAGCAGGCCAGGCTGCAGATGTCGCAGCAGGTCACGCAGGCGCGCAAGCAGGTCGAGCAACTGCAGCGTGAATGCCATGAATTGCGCCTGGCGGTGCGGCCGGCACCGCGCGCCGCGCCGGCCGCTGCGCCGCTGGTGCCGGATGCCGCCGAGGCCGCACGCCGCTATGCCGAGGCGCGGCTGCAGCCCGCCCCTCCCAAGGAGAGGCCGGACGGCTTCCGGGAGACGGTGGTGCTGCCCCGCAGTTCGGAGTGATCCGGGGCTGCGCGGCCTTGTCACTGCCGGGACAAGACCGCACCGGGACCGCTGCCTAGAATCGAACGGTCGTTCTATTTCTGGGCCGTCCTGCTGGAGACGCGGCATGGCCCATCAACCGAGGTCGTGCCCATGACAGCCCATTACGAAGTTCGCGGCAGCGTCGCCGTGATCACGCTCGACAACCCGCCGGTCAACGGCCTGGGTTTCGCCACCCGCACGGCCGTTGCAGCCGGCGTCGAGCGCGCCGAGGCCGATCCGGCCATCACGTCGCTGGTCATCACCGGTGCCGGGAAGGCCTTCTCGGGCGGTGCGGACATCAAGGAGTTCGGCAGCCCCAAGGCGCTGGCCGAGCCCAATCTGCTGAGCCTGATCGCCGTCGTCGAGAACTGCGGCAAGCCCGTCGTCGCGGCCATCCACAGCGTCTGCATGGGCGGCGGCCTGGAGCTGTCGCTGGGCTGCCATTACCGCGTCGCGCAGACCGGCACCAAGGTCGCCCTGCCCGAAGTGAAGCTGGGCCTGCTGCCGGGTGCCGGCGGCACGCAGCGCCTGCCGCGCGCCCTCGGCGTGGAGCCCGCGCTGAACATGATCGTCAGCGGCGAGCCGGTGGAGGCACAGATGCTGGCCATGGTCCCGGGCCAGAAGCTGTTCGACAAGATCGTCGATGCCGACGTGCTGGACGCCGCCGTCAAGTTCGCCGAAGAGGTGTCGGAAAAGCGTCCGCTGCCCAAGGTGCGCGAGCTGAAGGCGCGCCACCCGAACGCCGAGGCTTACTTCCAGTTCGCCCGCAACATGGTGGGCGGCATGAGCAAGAACTTCCCGGCGCCGCTGCGCTGCCTGGAAGCCGTGGCCGGCGCGGTCAAGCTGAAGTTCGACGACGGCATGCGCGCCGAGCGCGAGGGCTTCGCGGCGCTGATGATGACGCCCGAGTCCAAGGCGCTGCGCCACCTGTTCTTCGCTGAGCGCGTGGCCAGCAAGATCGCCGACGTGCCCGAGGACACGCCGCTGCGCAACATCGCCAAGGTGGGCGTCATCGGCGCCGGCACGATGGGCGGCGGCATCTCGATGAACTTCCTGAACGCGGGCATCCCGGTCACCATCCTGGAGACCAAGCAGGAGGCCCTGGACCGCGGCGTCGCGACCATCAGGAAGAACTACGAGGCCCAGGTCAAGAAGGGCAAGCTGAAGGAAGACAAATACGCCCAGCGCATGGCGCTGCTGAGCACGACGCTGAGCTACGACGCTTTGCGCGACTGCGACCTCATCATCGAAGCGGTGTTCGAGGAGATCGGCGTCAAGGAAGCCGTGTTCAAGCAGCTGGACGAGGTCGCCAAGCCCGGCGCCATCCTGGCCTCCAACACTTCGACGCTGGACGTCGACAAGATCGCGGCCTTCACGCAGCGCCCGCAGGACGTCGTGGGCATGCACTTCTTCAGCCCGGCCAATGTGATGAAGCTGCTGGAGGTCGTGCGCGGCAAGGCCACGGCCAAGGACGTGCTGGCCACCGTGATGGCGACGGCCAAGAAGATCAAGAAGACGGCGGTCGTGTCCGGCGTCTGCGACGGCTTCATCGGCAACCGCATGATCGAGCAGTACAGCCGCCAGGCCGGCTTCCTGCTCGACGAGGGCTGCAGCCCGCAGCAGGTCGACAAGGCGGTCGAGAAGTTCGGCTTCGCGATGGGCCCCTTCCGCATGGGCGACCTGGCCGGCAACGACATCGGCTGGGCCATCCGCAAGCGCCGCCATGTCGAGAAGCCGGGCATGAAGTATTCGGCCAGCGCCGACCGGCTCTGCGAGCTGGGCCGCTTCGGCCAGAAGACCGGCGCCGGCTGGTACGACTACCAGCCCGGCAAGCGCGACGCGATCCCGTCGCCGGTCGTGGACGAGATGCTGGCCAAGCACCGCGAGGCCATCGGCGCGAAGACCCGCGAGATCAGCGACGAGGAGATCGTGCACCGCCTCGTGTTCGCCCTCGTCAACGAGGCCGCCCACTTGCTGGAGGAGGGCATCGCCCAGCGCGCGTCCGACGTGGACATGGTGTATCTCACCGGCTACGGCTTCCCGATCTGGCGCGGCGGCCCGATGTGCTACGCCGACACGCTGGGCCTCTTCAACGTCGTGCAGACGATGAAGCGCTTTGCGAAGAACACCATGGACGACGGCGCGTTCTGGACGCCGGCGCCCCTGCTGGCCCGACTGGTCGCTGAAGGCAAGTCCTTCACCTGATCGCCCGCGCCCACCGAAATCTAAGTGTCTTGTGTGCCAGACCGATCGAGCGAAGCGAGTAGCTCTGGCACCAACTGACTAGGACTAAAAGACATGAGCAACGCACTGATCGTCTCCACCGCCCGCACCCCGCTCGCCAAGAGCTGGAAGGGCGCGTTCAACATGACCCACGGCGCGACGCTGGGCGGCCACGCGGTCCAGGCCGCCGTCGAGCGCGCCGGCATCGAGGCCGGCGCCATCGAGGACGTGCTGATGGGCTGCGCCACGCCGGAAGGCGCCACGGGCAGCAACATCGCCCGCCAGATCGCGCTGAAGGCCGGCTTGGCCGTAACGGTGAGCGGCGTCACCATCAACCGCTTCTGCTCCAGCGGCCTGCAGACCATCGCGATGGCCGCGCAGCGCATCATCGCGGGCGAGGGCGATGTCTACATCGCCGGCGGCGTCGAGAGCATTTCCTGCGTGCAGCAGGAGGCCAACAAGCACATGCTGGTCGACCCCGCGCTGATGAAGCAGAAGCCCGAGATCTACTGGAACATGCTGCAGACCGCCGAGAACGTGGCCAAGCGCTACAACATCTCGCGCGAGCGCATGGACCACTACGGCGCCGGCAGCCAGCAGAAGGCCTGCGCGGCCCAGGCCGCCGGCAAGTTCGCCGACGAGATGATCTCGGTGACGACGACCATGGGCGTGGCCGACAAGGTCATGGGCCTGATGAGCAAGGAGGTCACCATCAGCGCGGACGAGGGCCTGCGCGAGGGCACGACCTACGAAGGCATCAAGGACCTGCGCTCGGCCGTGCCCGGCGGCCTGGTGACGGCCGGCAATGCCAGCCAGTTCAGTGACGGCGCGGGCGCCTGTGCATTGGTCAGCGAGCAGTACGCGTCCACCCACAACCTGAAGCCGCTGGGCCGCTTCCTCGGCTTTGCCGTGGCCGGCTGCGAGCCCGACGAGATGGGCATCGGCCCCGTCTTCGCGGTGCCCAAGGTGCTGAAGAAGCTGGGCCTGACCGTCGCCGACATCGACCTCTGGGAGCTGAACGAAGCCTTCGCGGTGCAGGTGCTGTACTGCGCCGACACGCTGGGAATCCCGATGGACAGGCTCAACGTCAACGGCGGCGCCATCGCCGTCGGCCACCCCTATGGCGTGTCGGGCCAGCGCCTGACCGGCCATGCGCTGATCGAAGGCAAGCGCCGCGGCGCCAAGCGCGTCTGCGTGACGATGTGCATCGGCGGCGGCATGGGCGCGGCGGGCGTGTTCGAGGTCCTGTGACGCCACAGGAGTTCGTCAGGCAGGGCGCGGAAATCCTCGCCGGCCAGCCCTTCAGCCGCCTGCTCGGCGTGGAGATCGGTGCCGTGGCGCCGGGCCGCGTCGAGCTGAGGCTGGCGCTGAGGCCGGAGCTGCTGCAGCAGCATGGTTTCGCGCATGGCGGCGTGCTCAGCTACCTCGCCGACAACGCGCTGACCTTTGCCGGCGGCACGGCCTTCGCGTCCGATGCGCTGACCAGCGAATACAAGATCAACTATCTGCGCCCCGCCGTCGGCGAACTGCTGGTCGCCCGCGCCGAGGCCGTGAGCGCGGGCCGCACGCAGGCCGTCTGCCGCTGCGACGTGTTCGCGGTCAAGGACGGCGTCGAGAAGCTCTGCGCGGTGGCCCAGGGCACCATCGTCAAGCTGGCGCAGGATTGAGCCGACATCGGCCGGGCGGGGAGCCCGATGGCCGTCTTGAAACCGGAGCCACAGCGATGCGCGAAACCCTGGAATTCCTCCTCTACGACTGGCTGCACGCCGCCGACCTGACGGCGCGTGCGCGCTTTGCCGACCATTCCCGCGAGACCTTCGGCGCGGTGCTGGACACCTGCGAGCGCATCGCCCGCGAGAAGCTCGCGCCTTGCTATCGGCTGCTCGACACCGAGGAGCCCCGCTTCGACGGCGAGCGCGTGCACCTGCCCGCGGCGACGCTGGACGCGGTCAATGCGCTCGTCGACTCCGGCATGCTGGCCGCGACCAAGGACTATGAGCTGGGCGGCATGCAGCTCCCCTGTCTCATCGAGACGGCGGCCAATGCCTTCATCAGCAAGGCCAATGCCCATGTCGGCTCCTATGCCGTGCTGACGACCTGCAATGCCAATCTGCTGATGGCGCACGGCAGCGAGCGCCAGCGCGAGGTCTTCGCCACGACGCTGCTGGCGGGCCGGTGGTTCGGCACCATGTGCCTGTCCGAGCCGCAGGCGGGCTCGTCGCTGTCCGACGTCGTCACCCGCGCCGAGCTGGAGGACCAGCAAGACCCTCTCGGCCCGCGCTACCGCCTGCGCGGCAACAAGATGTGGATCTCGGGCGGCGAGCATGAACTGCGCGAGAACATCGTGCATCTGGTGCTGGCCAAGATCCCCGGCCCGGACGGCAAGCTGATTCCCGGCACCAAGGGCATCTCGCTCTTCATCGTGTCGAAGCAGATGGTGGGCGCCGACGGGCAGCTGACCGGCGAGCGCAACGACGTCGCGCTGGCCGGCCTGAACCACAAGCTCGGCCACCGCGGCACGACCAACTGCCTGCTGAACTTCGGCGAGGGCCGCTTCACGCCGGATGGCAAGGCGGGCGCCGTCGGCTATCTGGTCGGCCAGCCCGGCGAGGGCCTGCGCTGCATGTTCTTCATGATGAACGAGATGCGCATCGGCGTCGGCCTGGGCGCGACGATGCTGGGCTATGCGGGCTACGAGGCCAGCCTGGAGTACGCCAAGCAGCGGCCACAGGGCCGGCCGATGACGGCCGCCGGCAAGGACGCGGCCAGCCCGCAGCGGCCCATCATCGAGCACGCCGACGTGCGCCGCATGCTGCTGGCGCAGAAGAGCTATGTCGAAGGCGGGCTGGCCTTCGAGCTCTACTGCGCGCGCCTCGTCGACGAGCTGAACACCGGCGACGGCAAGGCCGAGGCGCAGGCGCTGCTGGACGTGCTCATCCCCATCGCCAAGAGCTGGCCCAGCGAGTGGTGCCTGGAGGCCAACTCGCTGGCCATCCAGGTGCTCGGCGGCTACGGCTACACGCGCGACTTCCCGGTGGAGCAGCACTGGCGCGACAACCGCCTGAACATGATCCACGAGGGCACGCACGGCATTCAGGCGCTGGACCTGCTGGGCCGCAAGGTCGTGCAGCAGGGCGGCGCATCGCTGGCGGCGCTGGCCGCGCGCGTGCAGGCCACCATCGCCCGCGCGATGCAGACCGAATGGGCGCCGCTGGCGAATCAGTTGGCCGCCGCGCTGGCGCAGGTCGGCGGTGCCACCAGGAAGGCCTGGAGCACCGGCGAGCCCGAGGAGGCGCTGGCGAACGCGACGCCCTATATGCAGGCCTTCGGCCATACCGTGCTGGCCTGGATCTGGCTGGACCTGATGCTCGCGGTGCACGGCGACAGCGACTTCGCCCACGGCAAGCGCGCCGCGGCCCGCTACTTCTTCGCCTACGAGCTGCCCAAGATCGGCGCCTGGCTGGACGTCGTCGCGCGCCGCGAGCCGCTGTGCCGCGACATGAAGCCTGAATATTTCTAAGGAGACTTTCGATGAGCACCAAGGTTCAAGACCTCTTCGACCTGAGCGGCCAGGTGGCCCTCGTCACCGGCGGCTCGCGCGGCCTGGGCCTGCAGATCGCCGAGGCTCTCGGCGATGCCGGCG
Source organism: Pelomonas aquatica (assembly GCF_026712205.1). Taxonomy (GTDB): domain Bacteria; phylum Pseudomonadota; class Gammaproteobacteria; order Burkholderiales; family Burkholderiaceae_C; genus Pelomonas; species Pelomonas aquatica. The sequence continues at coordinate 242,655 of NZ_JAPPUW010000007.1, read as the reverse complement.
CCAAGATCATGCTGACCTCGCGCAAGGCGGCCGACCTGGAGGAGGCCACGGCCCATCTGCAGGCGCGCGGCATCGACGCGCGCTGGATCGCGGCCGACGCGGCCAAGGAGGCCGAGGCCCAGCGCGTCGTCGCCGAGACCATGGAGCGCCTGGGGCGCATCGACATCCTCGTCAACAACGCCGGCGCCACCTGGGGCGCGCCCGCCGAGGAGCACCCCATCGAGGCCTGGGACAAGGTCATGGACCTGAACATCCGCAGCCTGTTCGTGTTCGCCCAGGCCGTGGCCAAGGCCAGCATGATCCCGCGCAAGTCGGGCCGCATCATCAACGTGGCCTCCATCGCCGGCCTGTCGGGCAACTCGGGCGCGATGAAGACCATCGCCTACAACACCAGCAAGGGTGCGGCCGTGAACTTCACGCGTGCGCTGGCCGGCGAGTGGGGCGCCTACGGCATCACCGTCAACGCGCTGGCGCCGGGCTTCTTCCCGAGCAAGATGACCAAGGGCCTGATCGCCGCCGTGGGGGCCGACAAGATGGCCGCGCATGCGCCGCTGAACCGCCTGGGAGACGACGATGACCTGAAGGGCGCGGCCCTGCTGTTCGCGTCCAGGGCCGGCAAGCACATCACCGGCCAGATCCTGGCGGTGGATGGCGGCGTCAGCGCCGTGCACGGCGGCTGAGTCGGCGATGGAGTTCCCGGTCCACATCCCCTTCGTCGAGCAACTCGGCTTCACGCTGCATGGCGTGGGCGACGGCGAGGCCGAGCTGCGGCTGACGATTGCCGAACGGCACCTGAACTCCTGGCGGGTGGCCCACGGCGGCGTCGTGATGACGCTGCTGGACGTGGCCATGGCGCATGCCGCGCGCAGCGTGAACCGGCATCTGCCGGACCTGGGGCCCGGCGTCGTCACGGTGGAGATGAAGACCAGCTTCATGCGCCCCGGCGAAGGCGAGCTGCGCGCCGTGGGCCGTCTGCTGCACCGCTCGACGACGATGGCCTTCTGCGAGGGCTCGGTCTTCGGCGCCGGCGACAAGCTCTGCGCCCACGCCACCGGCACCTTCAAATACTTGCGCGCCCTGCCGGCCGGGCGCCAGCTGAAGCCGCTGGGCGGCGAGGGCGATTGAGCTTTCCGGCGACGGCTTCGCGGGCTGCGAGACTGTCGCGATGGCCGCCCCGCATCGCCCCCATCTCACGCTGCGCACGCTGACGCGCGGCGACGGCCTGCTCGGCCTGCGGCCGCGCGGCCCCCTGGGCCCGCGCGGCGAGCAGGTGACGGTGGCGCTGCTGGCCTCACCGGATCTGCAATCCGAGCCCTTGCTGCTCGGCTGCGGCCTCGTGCGCCTGGACCCCGCCCTGCTGCAATGGCGCGGCGCGCCGCAGCCGCTGGGCGACTCGCTGTGGACCACGACCCAGGAGGAATTCTTCGGCGACTTCCATGCGGACAAGGTGCCCGAGCTGCTGGCCCAGGGCTGGCAGGTCACGACCGAGCCCGGCTTCGCCCACCACAGCCGGTTCGTCAGCGGCTGGCAGCTCGGCCTCGTGGAAGAAGAAGCACCCGAGGCGCCCAAACCCGGTCGCCGCGTCGAGGGCCTGGGCCTGGAGCGCCGCAAGGGGGCCTGGCTGGTCAGCCTCGGCATGGAGGTCGAAGGCCAGCGCATCGACCTCGCGCCGCTGATCGCCAACCTGCTGCGCAAGGACAAGCGCTGGCTGGACGCGGTGGCCATAGTCGCCATCGAGGACGACGCCATCGTGTCGCTGCGCGCACCCGGCGGCCGGCGCTTCCATGCCCAGGCCGCGCCGCTGAAGGCCATGATGCTGGCCCTGCTGGACCTGCTCAAGCCCGCCGAGCTGGACAAGGGCCTGCCGCTGCGCCTCAACGAATGGGACGCCGAGCGCATCCGCTGCATCGAGGAAGAAGCGCCCGGCCGCTGGCAGATCCACGGCGATGCCGGCCTGAAGGCGCTGGGCCGGCGCCTGCTCGCGGCCGGTGCGCCCGCGGCCCTGCCGCAGCCGGGCGGGCTGGGCCTGGAACTGCGCCCCTACCAGCTGCACGGCCTGGCCTGGCTGCAATACCTGCGCGAGCAGGGCCTGGCCGGCATCCTGGCCGACGACATGGGCCTGGGCAAGACGGCCCAGGCGCTGGCCCACCTGTGGGTCGAGAAGCAGGCCGGCCGGCTGGATCGGCCGGCCCTGGTCATCCTGCCGACCTCGCTGTTGTTCAACTGGCAGCAGGAGGCGGCCCGCATCGCGCCCGGGCTCAGGGTGCAGGCCTGGCACGGCGCCGGCCGCGCAGCCGGTGCGCCCCTGGCCGACGCCGACGTCGTGCTGACCACCTACTCCCTGGTCTGGCGCGACCTGCGCGCGCTGTCGGCCCAGCCCTGGCATCTGCTGATCCTGGACGAGGCCCAGGCCGTCAAGAACGCCCATGCCCGCGCCGCCCGCGCGCTGCGCCGGCTGCAGGCGCGCCACCGCCTGGCCCTGACCGGCACGCCGCTGGAGAACCACCTCGGCGAGCTGTGGTCGCTGTTCGACCTGCTGATGCCCGGCCTGCTGGGCGACTCGCGCAGCTTCGCGCGCCATTGGCGCAAGCCCATCGAGGTCAACCGCGACGGCCCGCGCGCCCGGCTGCTGGCCGCGCGCGTGCGGCCCTTCATCCTGCGCCGCCTGAAGACCGAAGTGGCCGCCGAGCTGCCGCCGCTGACCGAGATGGTCAGGCGCGTGCCGCTGCTCGGCCAGCAGAAGCAGCTCTACGAGAGCGTGCGCGTCGCGGCCGACCACATGGTGAGGCGCATCCTCGTGCGCGACGGCTTCACGCCGACCAGCCTCATCAGCGTGCTGGACGCGATGCTCAAGCTGCGCCAGGTCTGCTGCGACCCGCTGCTGCTCAAGGGCGTGCAGACGCCGCCCGGCGTGGAGCGCGCCAAGCTCGAATGGCTGCGCGAGCACCTGCCCGACTTCGTCGCCCAGGGCCGGCGGCTGCTGGTGTTCTCGCAGTTCACGGAGATGCTGGACCTGATCGCCGCGCTGCTGGGCGAGCTGGGCCTGCCGCATCTGCGGCTGACGGGCCAGACGGCGGCCGCGGCGCGCGGCGACGTGGTGCGGCGCTTCCAGGCCCGCGAGCAACCCATCCTGCTGGCCAGCCTGAAGGCCGGCGGCGTCGGGCTCAACCTGACGGCCGCCGACACCGTCATCCACATCGACCCCTGGTGGAACCCGGCCGTGCAGGCCCAGGCCAGCGCGCGCGCCCACCGCATCGGCCAGGACCAGCCCGTCTTCGTCTACCAACTCGTCGCCGATGGCAGCATCGAGGAGAGGATGCTGGAGCTGCAGGCGCGCAAGCGCGCGCTGGCCGATGGCCTGCTGGGTCATGACGATGGCGGCGCCCTGAGCAAGTTCAATGCGGCCGAACTGAATCTGCTGCTCGCGCCGCTGGAGGATGCGGTGTCGGGGGGGTGAGCGCGCAGGTGCATGCTGATGTCCCTTGCATGGGGTGCAAGGGGTGGGCTGTCGAGCCAGATGCAGACCAGAAAGCAAAAAGCCTGGCATCTTGCGATGCCAGGCTTCGGGCTGTTCTCAATGGTCGGGACGGCGGGATTCGAACTCGCGACCCCTTGCACCCCATTTCGTTCGCAGGCTGTCTTTGGCCGTCCACTGCTGTCGCCTTTGAAATGAAGTTCTCTTTGTAAAACAACAAGATAGGTACATTGTTTGTCGCTTCGACACGGCACCTTGTCCACCTGAAGCGCCAGGAATTCTGTCGCCGATAATGTCGCCAGACTCACCTGGAGGCATCGGCACACATGGCACGCACTGCGCGCACGCGCGTCCTCACGGCGCTTGCCGTCAAACGCTACGCCGAGGGCAGCAGCACAAAAGAACTGCATGACGGCGGCGGGCTGTACCTGCGGCGGCGCGATGCCGGCGCGTACTGGTACCTGAGGCTGGTGTCGCCGGCACCGGCAAGCCGATGTGGTTCAAGCTCTTCGCCGACGATCCGGCTGGCGGCTACCCACAGAAGAGCCTCGAGGACGCACGGCGCGAAGCCGAACGGCTCTGGGCACTGAAGAGCGCTGGCAAAGACCCCCGCCTGGAGCACGAGCGGGCCCTTGAGGCCGAGCGCGAGCGCGTGCGTCGCGAGGCCGAAGAAGCGGCTGAGCTGGCCAGGCAGCAGCTGACGGTGCGCCAGCTCTTCAAGCGCTGGAAGGAGGCCGACCTTGCCCATGTTGTGATCGATGGCGAGAAGCGTCGCGGCCGCAAGGACGGTGGAGCGCTGGTCGAACTGCAGTTCGAGAAGCATGTGCTCCCGAGCATCGGCGAGCGCCAGGCCGTTGGAATCCGCCGCGCCGACCTCATGGAGGTGCTGGACAAGATCAAGCAGGCCGGACTGAACCGCACGGCCAACACCATCCTTTCGCACCTGCGCCAGATGTTCACGTTCGCGATCGTGCGCGAGCTCGTCGAGCGCGACCCGACGGCTGGCATCAGCAAGCGTCGCGACGCCGGCGGCCGCGATGCGGAGCGAGAACGGACGCTGTCCGACGAGGAGATCAAGGCACTGGCAGCCGCTATGCCGGCCGCCAGGCTGCCGAAGCACACGCAGCTGGCCGTGTGGATCATGCTGTCCACCATCTGCCGTGTCGGTGAGCTGATGCAGGCCCAATGGGGAGATCTCGACCTGGAGGACGGCGTCTGGAACATCCCAGGTCGAACGACGAAGAACGGTCGCGATCACCTGGTGCACCTGTCGCCGTTCGCCGTCGCCCAATTCAGCGAACTGCTCGAGCTCAAAGAGCACAAAGACTTCGTGTTTCCAGGCCGTGGCGGCGAGGCCTGCCTTGACCAGAAGACGGTCAATAAGCAACTGCGCGATCGGCAAATGCAGCCGTCTGGAAGGGCGCCGATGAAGGGGCGCTCCAAGCAGGTGGGGGCGTTAGCACTACCCGGTGGGACGTGGACGCCGCACGATCTGCGCCGCACGGGTGCGACGCTCATGAGCAGGCTCGGCATTTCGACGGAGATCATCCACCTCTGCCAGAACCACACGCTGCAGGATCAGCTCGCGCGGATCTATATCCGCGATGGCCGGTTGGCTGAGAGGAGGGGAGCCTTCGATGCGTTGGGGCGTAAGCTGGAAGAGCTGATCGAGGTCCGGCAAACCGGGCAGGTGCTCGAGTTCCGAGTCGCGTAGCGGCAACCCGCATGAATGTCCCGCAGTTTTTCCCGCAGGGTGACCAGCGCAATGACGCGCTGAAGCACGGCGCCGAGTTCCTAGCCATGCTTGAAGACCTGATCCAGGCGCTTGACCAGGTCGCTATCGCGGAGGGCGACAGCTGGCTCTATCACGGGCACACCATCTCCAAGAAGTTTTTCTTCCATGTCCACGCAGCCTACGCACTGCTGCCGGGTGTGACGATCCCAGGCGTCGGCCTGGACGTCCTTCCCTTCGGCTCGATCTTCGCGATCGTGCGAGCAGCGATTGAGACGTTCGTGACCTTCGGCCACGTCTATGGCGCAGAGGATCCAGACGAGCGGTATTTCAGGTTCCTGATCTGGACGGCCGCCGGCCTGAACGACCGGCAATCGTTCAACGCAACCACCCGGGAAGCTCAGGAGGTCATCGCGGCCGAGGCCCTGGAGATTCAGCGGCTCCTCGCCGAGATCCAGGCGCATCCGCGTTTTCAGGGGCTCGACAAGGAGGCCCGCGGGCGCATCACGGGCAAGCGCATCGAATGGCGCGGTGCGAAGAGCTGGGCCCAGCTTGCCAGCGAGAGCGGCATCCACAGCGGCTATTTCCAGCAGCTGTACGGCTTCCTGTGCAGCTACTCGCACGCCAGCTACCTGGCCGTCCTTCAGATCGGGCAGGCCCCCCCAGAGAAAGAAAGAGAGATGGCGGTGTCCATACTGATGGCGCTGAACGTCTTCATGTGTCAGTTCGCCGTCATCTACGCGAGGCTGTTTCCACAGGCCGAGAAGGTGTTGGAGCCGTATCGGCGGACGAAGGCCTTCAACAGCTGGTTCCGTGACAAGTCATTTTGGGACTCGTGGTACGGCCCGGAGAAGCCCTAGCAGTCGGCATCGTGCATCTCACACCTCCGTCGCCGGCAAGGGGCTGGGCTTCGCCGACCCCAAGCTGGCCAAGGCCTACCAGCACGCCATGCGCGTGCTGGGCGAGGTGGACGCCAAGGTCATCATCATCGAGTGCGCGCGCCAATTCCTAACCATGGACGGCGGCAAGTATCCCGATGAGCTGATCGACCAGATGATGCAGGCTGGCTACGGCGTGCAGCATCGCGCGCTCAATGCGGCAGGCTTCGGCGTGGCTCAGAGCCGCGAGCGCTCCATCCTCGTCTGCACCCGCGTCGGCCTGGACCTTGACCCCATCGTCGGCTACCTGTTCCCCGAGGAGCAGGAGTCCACGGCCTGCGTGGCCGACATCATGGACGCGGATCTGCCGGCCACCATCCCCGAGGCCGACATCACGCCCCACACCACGAAGCGCGCGCCCCGCAAGGGTCAGCGCGTGAAGGTCGGGCACATCGACGGCCTCAACTGCCAGGGCTATCGCGTCTATTGCCCGAACTCCGCCGGCCGGGCGTCACCCTGACCGCCAGCGGGGGCGCCCGCATGCAAGGCCTGCCCGAGTGGGCCGAGCATCACTCGCTGCATCGCGCGGCCATGAAACACGCAGGCAACGCGGTGGCGGTGCCGATGGCGCGCGAACTGATTCGCCAGCTCGGAGCCATCCTGGGCTCGCGAAAGCCGGCGATTTAGCAGCCAGGGCGACGGGCCTGCCCGGCGCCATGCTTGCGACCCGCAGGGGCCGCAGGCGGCTCATCGTCCGCTTCGGCTGCCGCCACCTGGCGCGCCTCGATCGGCTCCTTGACGCGCGCCAGGTGCGCGAGGCGCTTCTTCGCCAGGCGCGCCACGTCATGGCGTAGGAGCTCGACGCAGGCCGAAAGGGCAAGTTTTACAGACGGAGCGTCTCCGATGGTTGGCTCCGTCTTACATCTCGCGACGAAGCGTTTTCAGAATCGCTTCGAGAATGGGGCGTCGCATCTTCCCTGCTTTGATCCATTGGTTCGAAATGACCTCAGCGCGTTGCGCGAGATCCTGACTGCTAATGGGAAGAGTGAAGCAGACCGGGTCGAGGTAGGGGAGTGCAGCGCCAAAAAAATAGAGTGCAGCCTCATGCGGTGAAAGTTCTTTCGACTTTTCGCATTCGATTTCGTAAAGAATTTTGGCGCACTGTGCGTCGAGCTTTTTTACGTCAATTCCAAGGTCAAGAAGGCACCCGGCAATCCGGGCAGCAAAGATGCCAGTGCGAAATGCGTTAAGAATCCCCATGCACCCCCCCGTTCATGTGCCTTTCATTGTAGGCAGGGCACAGGCCGTGTCGATTACGCAGCCGCTGGTTCGCCAGCTTAGGACCATCCTTGGTTCGGAGATGCCTGTCAGCTGTCAGCCAGGGCGACGGGCCTGCCCGGCCCCCTGCTTGCGACCCGCAGGGCGCGTAGGCAGCTCGTCGTCCGCTTCGATTGCCGCCACCTGACGTGCTTCGATCAGCTCCTTGACGCGCGCCAGGTGCGCGAGGAGCTTCTTCGCCAAGCCTTCTCCCGAAGCCACGCACTGCCTCTGTATTGCCAGTTGACAATCTGGCGTGCGCCGCTTCCGCGGCAGAGAACGGGACTCACGATGGACTTCGCCGAATACGAGCGCGACGGCAAGAGCGCCTATGCAGCCCTGGCCGAGGTTGTTGCTGGCATCCTGACCGAGCTGATCCGCGCCAATGGCCAGTACCGGCTGCAGCAGGTCATGTCCCGGGCAAAGACCACAGAGTCGCTGCTGAAAAAGCTGCGCGACCGCAACCTTGAAGCCTCCAAGGCGATCGATGACGAGATCAAGGACTTGGCGGGCTGCCGGGTCATTTTCTATACCAACACGGATGTCAGCCGGCTGCTGCACTCGGGCCTGATCCACGAGCATTTCGAGGTCGTCGACGTCAAGGTCCACCACCCGGAACACGACAACGAAGATGCCGAGCTCTACACCTCGAACCACTTCGTGGTCAGGCTTAGCGCCGAGCGCTTAGCGCAACCCGGCTTCCGCGAGTTTGCAGGCATGCGGTGCGAGATCCAGGTTCAGACCATCCTCAACCATGCTTGGGCGGAGATGGCGCACGACACCATCTACAAGACGCCCGAACTCGATGCCATGGGTAAGCGAACCCTGGACGAGATCAAGGCGCGCATGCGCCGGATCGCCCAGGAGTACCTGGTGCCTGCCGGGTACGAGTTCCAGAAGATCGCGGCCGACTTCGACCGCCTGCTGGAAGGCAAGACGCTGGCGGATGAAAAGCCGCTGGATGCCATCGTGGCGGCGACCAGCAACGACGAGCGGTTCGACGCACTGGTGCGGTTCAAGGACGTGCTGTTGCCGCTCTACGACGATATGTCGGCCTCTTACCCGGTGGTCGTCGACCGGCTCATTGTCGCCGCCGAGGCCGCCCGAACCATGACGACGAGCGTCGTAGTAACCCCCTTCGGCAGGTCAGGCGGGAAGACTTTCAAGGATGTGCTCGGTCCCATCAGCGAGATCCTGACCTTCTATCGGTACGTCGACCCCGTCAAGACGTTCTCTGCGGCCCTCGCGCTGAATGGCTTGGCGCAGGAAGGCGACGAAGCCAAGGCAGTGGTGGGACTTGGGCACGCGTTGGCCAAGTTCCACTACCGCATCGCCAGCTATGGAGTCGGCGTGCAGGCGGCGCTGCTCGACCAGATGGAGGCCCTGGGGCTGCAGGATAGGGCGGCAAACCGGCGCCTGCTGGTGCCCATGCTGGGCGACATGCTTGGCCTGGGGGTCAGCTGCACGTCGCATCACGCTACTGAGGTGAGATTCCACCGCGGCACGCTTGCCGCTACCCCGGAGTTGGTGGCGGTCAGAGCGCGCGCAATTCGCATCCTGCAAGGATTGTTCGTCACGACCAACACCGATCCAGAACGCCTGGCCATCCTGCAGGCGCTGTGGGTTGCGACCCAGGTACCGTACCAAGGCGGCTACGGCGACGACGCGCAGCAGTTGGTCATGACCAACGCGGCGGAGATCCTCGGCTTTCACACCACGCAATTGCCTGAGCTGAGCCTGGAGCTTAAGCAGTCCTGTGAAACCTGGGTCCATCGGCTCTATCACATCTATGTCGAGCTGCCGCCGGACATGAGGTCGAAGCCTCAGCTCGTCGAGGCCCAGGCGTCTCTTGTCGCCGCAGCCCTGCGGTTTAAAAAGGTGGCCGATTCCGACCCCGAGTTCGGGATCTTCAAGCTCCTGGTGGGCTACAACTCGGTGTTCCCACCGGCCTGGGACGACAGGCACTTCCAGTACACCGGAGCCGAGGAATATCGACACAGTCGCTTCCCGGACCTGATCGCTTCGGTGACCGAGGAGACTGAAGAAGCCTGGTTTCAGCGCCTGGACCGGTTCTCTCGTGTGGACGCGAGCGATCTGGCGACGTTCCCGGCCTTTGGCAAGTTCCTAAGCCAGTTGGCCGAAGCCAAGCCGGCCATCGTGCTCGACTATCTGGCGCGCGTCGAAGGTCCGCTGAAGAACTTCCTACCTGAGATGCTGAACGGGGTGCTGAGGACCGCCATGCGGCCACAGGCGCTCGCCCTCGCCGACCAATGGCTGGTCGACGGCCTCAACCTGCCGTTGCTCGCGTGGCAGCAGCGGATCGCCGATCCGTTTGACGAGGGCACACTGCAGCGGATCCTGCGCCGTGCCATGGAGACCGGCGACATGCACGCGGTGAGCGTTGCGTGCACAGCGGCCGCCAATCAATTCGACAAACACCCTGGCACCTTGATCGCCGAGGTCTTCTTGCCAGCCGTGGAGTTTCTCGCAACGAGCGGGAAGTACGACTGGTTGCGCCACCCTTGGACCTCGTGGATGAATAAGGGCATCGTCGAAGGCATGGACGAGCCCGGTTCCGACCGCCTGCTGAAGGCGCTGCTCCGTTGCCCGGACCTCGAGCAGAACTGCGAATACATCATGGCCTCGGTAGCCAAGCATTTCCCGATCAGCGTGCTGCGGCTCATCGGCGAGCGGATCGCGCTCGGAAGAACCGAGGCCGCGCCGGCCGGCTACGAGCCTGTGCCGTTTTCGCTCTACATGCTGCCGGACGCGCTGCGCGCCCAGCTTGAAGCCCAGCCCGAGCTGCTGCTGCACCAGGCTATCGACTGGTTCCGAGCAGACAAGCTGCGTTTCCCGTTTTCGGGTGCCCGGGTCGTCGTGTCGATCTTCCCTGCCGTGGACGGCCAGTTGGCCGAACGCCTTATGGAGATCGCGAGCGCCGGCGGCAACGAGGAGCTCGCGTTCCTGCTGGCGCTGCTTGAGGCCTATGGCGGGAAAGAGTTTCTGTACCCCATCCTGCGCACCGTCGTCGACCGGCTGGAGCCCAGCGACAAATTCCTGAGGCGCGTGGGCCGTGTCATGGACGAATCGGGGGTGGTGCACGGGGAGTTCGGCTTCGTGGAGCTGAATCAGGCGCGCAGGCGCTGGCTTCAACCCTGGCTTGAGGATGCCAGCGAGAAGGTGCGTGCGTTCGCCGACGCTCGCGTCAAGCAGCTGGACGCCACGATCGCGTCCGAGACCCGATCGGCGGAGATTTCCGTGGCCATGAGGCGCATGCAGTATGGTGAAGACGTCCGCGGCCAGGGCGAGTAGGCCTGCGTCAAATCTTCTTCCTTAGCCCTTGGCGGCCAATCGGTGGCATCAGCGGGAACCGAGCATCCCTGCTGAAAACCCGACGTCCTGCTGTTTCGCAATCATGTGCTGACGTCCGAACGCCGAGACGGCCGGGCAATTCGCGCCCGGCTGACGATACGTCACCATCATTGCCGTCGATGGCGCTGAGTTCAGCGACGGTGTCACTGGAATCAACGACGCCACCGCCTGCAGGCGACGTACCCGTGGCTTCGCCGATTCAAACCAACGCGCCCATCGCGACTCAGGACCCGGCGTACACCAGCCGCGTGTACTCGCCCCGTCCAGCAAAGCGCAGCCTGATGAATATCCGACGGTCCTTCAGGACCTTGTGACTCCAGTCGAAGTAATCCTCCTCGCAGAAAGTCAGTGTCAGGGTTGAATGCGCACCGATTTGCGTGTCCCCGGAGTAGTAGTCTGGTGAACAGATGCCCTCGTAGGTCCGGAATGGCCCGTACCCCTTGCAGTACAGAAGGTCCCAATACGTCAGGATAATTGGCTTACCCGCCAAGTTCCGGATGAATATCCGGTTCCCTTCATCCTCGTCGCCCGTGAAGCTGTAGCTGACCTCAAAGCGGAAGCGGTCTCGAAAGAGCTCCCAGCCTTTGACAAAGCCAAGAATCGTCGACAGCCCTGCGGCGTAAACCGCAATCCAGTCCTTTGGTTGCAACGCGTCGAAGCCCATGGCCCTCCCTACTGGTTGTGTGCCGCACATCCGCCAGGTCATGAAGCGCAACCTGCCGCCAGGACGCGGACTTAGCAAAATCGACGACTTGCGCTCCTCTCGGTTGGATGTTACTTCTTGCCTCGATTGCGACGCCGAGGCTTGCGAACGCTGCCGCGGACCAGACGCGCGTCGATTAGACCCCTGAAATCGTCCTGCAGATCCTCGCGAGCATCAAATAGGTCAAGACGCTTCAGCCGAATCTGCTTCCACCGGTCAATCACTCCCTGACCACGAACCCCCTCCGCCAGATCACGCCCAAGGGCATCGTCTTCTTCTTCTATTTCCCGTTCTCGTTCCTCGAGCTCGGCATATCTCTCGTCATACTCGATAACCTTTGCATTGAATACATGATCCGCTCGCGCAAATAGCGAAGATGCTATTAATGAAACAGCTATTGGTATTTGAACCAATTCTAGAAGCTTTGCTATACGCTCATCAGCTAGTGCAAGTGCCATGAGCACTGCTGCTTCCTTTGGATGCCCACTTGAGGTCATATGCACTGCCGCAGCCGTCTTTTCAGAAGCCATTTGAGTGATCCAGACATGCTGCCCGTAACCCAAGAGAAGCACCACTACGCCAGCAACCAACGGAATCCACGGCCGCGTCTTCCATTCAATACTGGCTGATTGATATATCAAATGCACCAGTATTAGAGTAGCCCCTAGCGCTGCAATGCTTATATTGGCTGCCAAGCTATCCATTAATATTTTCCTTTCACAGAATTACGCACACATCAGTGCGCCTCGCTTGGCCATAGTTGTTCGCAGTGCAGTTAGCGGTGTCACTGGCGCCAGCGAGGGCTGAAGACTCCACTGTGACAGGTGCCCTCTGCGCCAAATGGCGAAACCTCCCCCTGGCGTTTGATTTTTTCCGCCAAGTTGGGCCCGCATTGCCAAAAAGGACGGCCCCGAAGGGCCGTTCCATGCGTCCAGGCAGTATTCACGGCCGGCAGCCAAGCGCCGACCACGACACCACTATCGATCCCGGTCGGCCACGAAGCGCCAGGTCTTCGTGAGCGGGTCGCCACCGGTCTTCAAGGTCGCCGTGAAGGTGACCGTGTAGGTCCCGCCCTTGGCCAGCGGGGAGAGCGGCACCAGCACCGCGAAGCCCTCGCTGAGATTCGCGTCAGCGGTCATCGAGACGCCCGAACCGGTGATGCCCGAATTGGCCAGGATGCCCACGGGGACGAGGTTGCCGCCGGCGTCCTTGATCTCGAACTTGGTCACGACGGGGGTCAGCGTGCCAGCGGCCTTGTAGTTGACGAAATCGGAGTTGCGGATGTTGACGATGACCGGGGTGCCGGACGTGGCGTTCGGGAACAGGGCCACCGGCGGGCGGGGGACCTCGAAGGCGATGTCGAAGGAGTAGAACAAGCCCGTCTGACCATCGTAGGGATAGGCGACGATCTGGCCGGAAGGCGCAACCTGCGGGTAGCTCTCAGTCGACTTCGCGCCGAGGTCGGCCACGCACATCGGAATGTTGGCCGTGTCCGTGCCGAAGCCGATACCGATGTTGGTGGACTGGTTCAGCAGGGCGGCTGCGTGATAGACCGTGCCCAGCAGGCCCAGGACGCAATCCGAGCCCTGGCGGGATGCGCCGGTACCGCCGATGACTTCGCTCCAGTAGCCGCCAGCGCTGAAGCCGGCCTTGGCCATGCGCAAGCCGACGGTCGCCTCGAAGAAGCCGGGCTTCGACGGATCCTCGGTGTGGGCGTTGACGGTGAAGGCCGTGGCGATGTTGGTCGTCAGGTATTTGGCGTGGGCGCCAGCCGAGGTGTCCAGCGCAGCGTTCTGAGACACGAGGCCGGCGCCGGCGTTCTTGCGCACCAAGTTCAAGGCGTTGAAGGCGGATTGGTGCAGGCTGTTGTCGGCGTAGGTTGCCGCCGCGACGGTGGTCGTCAGTGTGCCGGCAGAAGCCACCACAGGCGTGGGCGCGCAGACCTGACCCACCCAGGCCGAGCCATTCCACGTCGGTGCCGTCGTTTCGGTCTGGCCAGCCGGGCACTTCGGTGCGGCGGGCTGCGGCGTTGGAGCAGGCGCCGGAGCCGGGGCTGGCGTCGGGGACGGGGCCACCGCCACAGGACTGCCACTGCCGGCGGCGGATGCGCCGCCGCCGCCCCCGCACGCTGCGAGACACGTGGTGATCGAAATCATGGCCACGCTAGAAAACTTCCTCATTGGTCTTTCCTTCCTGAAAATCCGTTTGTGAACGGTATGAATGTGACTCAAACGCGGGTGACTCTAAAGCGACCGACGTAAACACTGCTTGGCGTGCCTGCAGTCAAGCCGATCAGCGAGAAGAAGTTCACGGCCAGGGAGCTTCTGGCCCTCAATCTGATCCGGCTCAGGGCGCTGCGGGGCTTCAGCCAGGAGGCCCTGGCGCTGGAGTCCGGCCTCCATCGGACCTTCATCGGACACGTTGAACGCCAGGCCAGGAACATCTCGGTCGACAACATTGAAAAGATCGCGCATGCGCTTCAGGTGCCGATCGCAGAGCTCCTGACATCACCAAGCAGAGCGACCAAGCGGTAGCCATCGGACTCCCCAATGACAGAGGATGAGCAGACCCCCTGTCTGGAGTAGGTGCCGTGCCACCTGCCCCACCGCCTGGGTGGAGCAGGGTCAGGCTCTCAAATCACAGGTACGTCCAGGTGCCAGTGGAAGTCGTGCAGACCCACGCCGCTTGGTCGTCGACGAGCGTGCCATCGCTGCAGGTGCTCTCGTCGCCGCTACCGCGCCAGTTCGTGCAGAAGGCGGGCCGCCCATCCCTTGCGACGGTCGGAGGCAGAAACCCATAGCTCGTCGTGCCCGAACTATTGAGGCCATACCAATATCGCGATCCGCTCGGGATGGTTTTCCAACCCGGCACCACACACGATGCCGGCACGCTTGTGCAGACCTGTCCCACCCAAGCCGAGCCATTCCAGGTCGGGGCTACCGTCTGGGTGCTGCCGGCCGGGCACGTGGGTGCGGGCGGCGGCGGCGCCGGAGGCTGCGGGGCCGGGGTGGGCGCCGGAGGCGGCGCCGTCACTGGGTTGGGCGCGCAGACCTGCCCCACCCAGGCCGAGCCATTCCAGGTCGGAGCGACCGTCTGGGTGTAGCCAGCGCCGCAAGCCGGAGGTGGCGGGGGGGAGACGGGAGTACAGACTTGTCCAACCCACGAGCTACCGTTCCAGGTCGGCGCAGTCGTTTGCGTGAACCCACTGGCGCACGTCGGGGCGGGCGGAACCGCGGGCGGCACGCAAGTCGGCGAGGACCAGGAGGTTCCGTCCCAGACCGGTGCCGTCTGCATTGTGTAGCCGGCCGGGCACGTGGGCGCCGGCGGTGGCGTCACCGGCGTGCAGCTCGGAGCGTTCCAGCTGTTCGTGGTGTTGTTCCAGGTCGCGGGCGCGGTCTGTGTCGTGCCAGCCGGGCATGTCGGCTGGGGGGAGTTCGGAGCGCAGACCAGGCCTACCCAGGTGCCACCGCTGTAGGTCGGCGCAGTCGTCTGCGTGGAGCCGGCCGGGCAGGTCGGAGCCGGCGTACTCGGTGCGCATGTCGGCGCGCTCCACGAACTGCCCGTCCAGGTCGGCGGCGAGGTCTGGACATAGCCGCTGCCGCATGTCGGGGCCGGCGGCTGTTGGCAGCCGGGTGCCGTCCACGAAGCCCCGGTCCAGATCGCGGCGCTGGTCATGTTGTAGCCGCTCGGGCAAGTCGGGGGCGCGGTGTAGTTGCAGGTCGGCGTCGACCACTTCGAGCCCACCCATTTCGCGGGAGTCACCGTTACCCAGCCATCAGTGCTTGCGCATGTCGGCGGGGTCTGCGCGGACCGCAGAAGGGTGGTGTTGCACGCGCTGTCCTGGAATCCCCCGGAACAGGCAACGGGCCGGCCGCCCGAGATCTGGGGCAGCGGAAGGTTGACGTTCTGAGCGGCCACCAGCGAGCTGGACGCCAACCCCGCGGCCAGAAGGGCCGTGTAAAAGAATTTCGTGTGCATTTTCAGCGGTACTCCATGTAAGTAAACAATTACCTGAGCTGACAGCGTCAAATCAGTGCAGTGCGGCGATGTACTGGCTCTTCATCAAAACCTCCATAGAAGCCCTCTCGGGCGGTCACCGTACCGAGCAGCAGCCCGTTCTCGCGCGTCTCGCGCTGCAGGCCCAGTACGAGCACCTTCTGAACGGCCGTGAGCTGCAGCTGCTCGCGGGCGACCTCTTCCGGCGAGGCGGCTGCCATGCGGGTCTGCCAGTCCATGTTCATGTACCGGCGCGTGACCTCCAGGTTCATCAACTCGTCCTCGCTGATGCCCTTGCTGCTCCAGCCCGGAGCCTCGCGGTTCAGGTAGGTCTTGACGAAGTTGCCCTGCTGGCTCTGGACCAGCTGGTTGAGCATCGGGATGGACGCGGTGCTCGCCGTCATCATCCCGATGTTGCGACGCATCGGGTGGGTGGCCATCGACATGCGGGCGTCGTAGATGTCCTTGAGGGCCATGTACTTCTTGCCCTCGTCCGAAGCCAGCTCGCCCTTGTTGAGGTCGCGCATCTGCAACGGCGAGCTGAGATTGCGCAGGTAGGAGTTCACGACGTCGAGGTCCTTGCCGTCGGGATCCAGCGTGCGGCGGATGCGCATGGCCTGGCCGGTCTTCTGGGGACCGTAGACGAGGGTCTCAGCGCTCACGTCGCCATCCGCGTAGCCACTGGTGTTCGAGGGCGTAAATCCAGCCGTCTGGCAGATGCTGGCACGCATCGCATTGCCGAAGCTCGACGCAAAGGTCTCGCACGCTCCCTTGGCGGCGGAGAGGGCGGTGTTGCCCGGGTCGCGCGCCGGCGCCTTGCCCGTCGCCTCGTCGACGACGCGCTTCATCGAGCCGCCAAGGGAGCCGCCGCCGCGGCTGCCGCCATAGCCGAGGGATGCCGTGGACAGGATGGTGGTCCCCATCACCTCGGCCATGCCCTGCGCGGCGGCCGGCACCGAGCACGGGTCGGTGTACTGGTAGCGGCCCTCCTGCTTGGCGCGTTCGTTGCTGTGGACCACGCGGTTGACGGCATCGGCCTGCAGCTCGGCACCGCGGCTGACCGAGGTCGTGACCGTTGCGGCCGCACCCTTGATGGCCATCGTGATGACCAGGTTGATCGATTGCGAGGCCGCTGTCGCGGCGCTGTTGATCGCCGACAACAGCGCCGATGTCGCTTCAACGACGGCGCTGCAGGTGTCGCACAACGCATGGGCGCTGATCGGCGCCGCCGCCAGGCCAGCGGCCAGCACTGCCGTCTTGAGACTGTTGGGTTTCTTCATGAATCCACCTCGGTGAGTTCTTCGGTTGGGGCCCCAGCCGAGCCGGCCCAGGTCACTTCTCGGAGGCCTTCCCAGGCTCTTTGCCAGCACCGCGACCGCCGCGGTCGCCACGATCGCGGCCGCCCAGGCCTCCCATACCGATCCGCTGCGCAGCGCCGCGGACACTGGGGATGAACACGCTGCGCGTGCGCTCCTCGGTCGATTTGCCGAGGTCGCTGGTGTGACCAGCGCCAAGGTAGCCGAGGACCTGGTCCGCCATGAGGTGGGTCATGGCAAACAAGCCTTGGACCACCGACCACAGGCCCAGCATGAAGACCAGGATGTAGCCAACGCAGGCCAGCATCCCTGTAAGGCTGTTCCCCTGGGCCGAGGCCATGGCTGGGAGAAACAGGGTCTTCGCAAAGAGCGTCGCAAGGGCCGTGCTCAGCGCGGCCGCTGTGAAGAAGCCGAACAGCATCAATGCCGGCCGCAACAGCGCATTGAGAAGGAAAATGTAGAAGCGCTCGGTGCGAGGGCCCATGCCCTCCCCATCCGCCTCCATGTGCGCGAGGGCGCCGATGCCCGCCGCTACCAAACCTTCAACCACGACCACGAAATATTGAACAAGTGCGCCGAGCCAGTTCAGGGCTGGCAGCATGGGCAAATAGACGGCCAGGATCGTGCCGACGCCGACCATCCCGAAGGCAACCGTCGGCAGGGTTTCGACCGCCATCGTGAGCGCGCCCTTTGCCGTTGCGACTGCGGTACCGACGACGCCGACGGGCGGCATCAGACCGGTGGCGGCGTCGGCGGCCTTGGCCCACGCGGTCTGTTCCGCGCCCTTGACATACGCGACAGCGAGACCAAGGCCCTCGCCAGCGGTCACCATCCAGTCGCCGATATTTTTGAAGGTCGTGATGGGGTCGATGGTGCCGGTCGAGTCGCCAGCCTGGCCAACAGTCCACGCCACCACGCTCTGGCCGATTGAGCAATTGCCTGTGGGCGTCATCTCCACGTTCAGGTACTTGCAGAGGCCGGTCTTGACGGCCCGCCAGGCCTTGTCGCTGTCCGCTCGTCAGGCGGGGTGCGAATCGATGCCCAGAAGCCGTCAGCATGGTCGAAAGCTAGCGGTTCACCGCCGCCGAACTCGTGAAAGTGAGCCCGGCGGTCCGACCAAGCCCAATAGACAGCCTCGAACCGGTCGACTGCAAGGGCCACCAGCGCCGCGTCACTGAGATTTACCGCATCAGAAGGCCACTCGATGTCCACAGGCGCGGGCTTGAAGGCCACGAACTCTTCAAGGCTCATGCCGCGATAGATTTTTTGGTGAGGATTGCGTCGCTGCACGGCTCACTCCTTTGGCGCCGAGTGGCGCAGCTCCAGCTCTTCGTCGGCGTCCTCGACCGGCGCGGGCGCAGGCTGGCGGGCGTCGAAGGTCTTCTTGATCTCGTAGGGCGGCGCCGGCTGCGCGACCGGCGCGGCAACCGTGTCGACTGCGGTCGACTTCCGCGCATCGAGAAACGCCTGACCTCGCGCGTCGGCGCGATTTGCCAGCTCGGCATTGATGCCGGCACGGAGCATGTCCAGCGCGCCCTCTTCGGCCGCACGCTTCTGCTGAGTCGATGCAGCGGCGACCGGACCGCCGATGTCAACCTGGTTGAACGTGAGCCAGAGCACCAGCTTGCGGAGCAGCGCCCTGACGACGTCCAGCAGCGAGACGCCCAGACGCAGCTCGGCTTCACGCTCCTCGTCGGTGCTGGCGGCGATCTCGGCCCAGGCCTCGCGGGACAGCGCGTCGAGCTGCCGCGGCGTCATTGCACGCAGCGTGCCGGCGATCTCGTGTGCCGCGGCCTGCTGGACCAGCTCGGCCGCCTTGTCTTGATGGCCGGCTTGCTGGGCCGCGCTGGACTGCGCAAGCAGCATCTGGGCCTTGTCCCGCAACGATTGGGCTTGATCCAACCGATCGCGCCATGCGTTCGGCGGCGGCGATCGATGCTGGCCGATGAGCTCGGCGAGGACCTGAGGTGACGGGCGGTGGGCTTGGTCAAGCTGTTCCATGAGTGGAGCCTTTGTGGGCAGGGAGGTTGAAAGTCTTGGGAGCGAAGCCGGGGTCAGGCCTCCGGCGGGAGGTGTTTCATGTCGCAGTCCAGGAGCGGCCACTGCTCGCCCTGGTTGCCCTGGTTGTCCTTGCCTGCCCTCCACGTAAATGAATGCGTGATTCGGCAGTACAGGGACGGCCCTTCCGCGTCCCGCATGGCTAAGCACGACGGACAGGTGACGCAGGTGCTGGATGGCACTGACTGGCCTTCCGGCAGGACGGCCAAGCTGGGCCGCAGCTCGAGCACGGGCGGCGCGCTGGGGTGGGCTGAGCGGGTACCGCTCGCCCCGGTTGCTTCGGCCTCGGCCTGCGCCAGCAGGCCTTCGATTTCTGTGGGATAGCTCATCTGACGCCTTCCTTCTGACTACTTGGTGGGGTTGGGGTGGCAGTACCTGCGACCAGCCGGGCTCGCGCAGAACTGCGCCTCCAGTGCCGCCGTCTGGCGGCGCGTCTCCTGGGCCTGGGCTTCGGCTTTCGTCGCTTCCATCCGGGCGTTCTTCACGATCACCCAGGAGGTCAGCCCGCTGGCCAGCAGCAGTGCCATGCACGTGATCGCCGTCGCGGCGATCGGCCAGAACAGGCATCGGCGGATCTCTTTGGAGGTCGCCTGGCACTGCTCGCTGACGACGGCCTGCAGGTCGGCCAAACTTCTCGCGGTTTGCTTGAGCTCGTCGCGTGAGAGCTTCATCAAGCTGCTTCTGTGAGCGCGCAGCAGCTCGTGGGTCTGGTCGGCGAGCTGGCGTTGCGAGGTCGCCTCCGCCTCCTTGGTCGCCCGCTCCCGCTCCTTGATGCCGCTCAAGGCAGCTGTGATCGAAGTTTTCACAGAACAGTTCTCCCCTCAAGCGCAGCCCCTTAGGTGCACCGGGCAATTTCAAGGTCATGAAGTCGGCGTTGGCGCGTGTCACGTCGCCGAGCTGGCTGAGCGCAGCCGTGACGCCGGCGCGGTTGCAGGTGAACTTGCCCTGGCCAATCTGGTCGAGCACCCAGGCGCCGATCGCCTCGCGCGGGTTGGCGTCGGGCTCAACTTCGAGGCCGGCACGCAGCTGCTCGGCGGTCACATAGGCGTAGCGGCCTGGCTGCACAAGGCGGGCATGCGAGCCGTCGTCCGGCCGCGCCCATCCTTCGCGTGCGTTCCAGGTGTCGCGAAGGTCGTCGTAGCCCATGGCTGCCCAGCCTGGCGGCGCTGGGTTGTATTGGCGGCCGCTCCTGAGCTCGATCATTGGTACCAGGTAATGGAGGTGGACGCCGCCGTCCTCGTCGCGGTGCTCGACGACCAACCAGTTGTATTGATCGCGCTCGAGGCCTGGGAAGGCGACGCGCTCCAGGTCGTTGATGTACTCGTCGATCTGGGAATCGGTTGGTGCATCGCTGGCCTCAAAAGGCAGCGGCGGGGCTGCTGCATCGGTCGATGGCGATGTGAAAAGCCTCGCCAAGGGGTCAAATCGCGACGCTGATGGGCGATCAGTTGCAGCCCAATGGGGTCGGTGCAGCGCGGGGCCTCGGCGCCGCCTGGTGGCCCTGTAGCCGCCATGGCAGTGGATCCAAGGGTTGGGGCTGTTGGCAGCTGGCCCCATCCTCAAGACCTCGGCGGCACCGCCGCCGCCCAGCCGTCGCGCTCGCGCGCTGGTTGATTAACCACCGACCAAAGCGGCCCGTTGGGCCGCCCGGGGGCCGCGCACCCCGCGGGTGCTGGACAAGTCCCCGCCCGCCTGCGGCGCCCCTTCGGGGCACAGCCTGGCGGCTGTGGACGGCCGCTGCGCGGTGTGGACTTGCCCACACCCTCCCCCGCGTTTAAAGACCCTCTTCTCAGGGGCGCAGCCCCCAGCGGGGGCAAGGGGCGCAGCCCCAATGGTGACTAGTTATGTTGGTTAGTACTGGTTATGCGTTGCCATACACCAGGTGAAATACACCCGTTGAAAACCAACGGGTGTAAACAGTCGGATCGTCAGTAATAGCGCGTTAGATCTACCTCGAAATCCCACTCCAGGCAGGCGCGCCCAAGGCTGCGCATCTGGTGCGTCAGGATGCCGGCCTCTTTCAGGCTGGCCCTCACCCCGCGCCACTTGTAGTCACTGATTCCTAGGCTGCCACAGATGTCCCCGACCATCGGCATCCAGTCATCTGGCCGACCGGCCAAGTAGATCAGCACTACCCTTGCATCTGTGGTCAGCGAGCGGTCGGTGATCAGCGCATCAGGCACGACTGAGAAGCGCTGCTCAGGGCGTCTGACCTTGATGATGGCGCCACGATTTTTGACAGACGGACTACCTGGCCGGGCCCTCTTGGCGGGGCTCCCGCGGGGCGTCACGTGCAGTTCCTCTCGCGCTCATGCTCATCCTGCATCTGCAGCATGGCCATCCGCGCAGCGCAACTGGGTCGACGGCGCTGCCGCAGCATGAAGAGCTCGCCGTCGACGACGTCGACCATGAGCTGATGGCCGCGCCCCTTGGCGCTGATGTCATGGATGATGGGCCAAGGATTTGAGGGTGGCTCGCGTCCCTCCTCTACTGCCAGCAGGCACGCCCGTTTCCAGCGCCAGCGAGAGTTGTGCAGCGCCTGCTTGGTCACATCAAGGGCGCCGGCAGCGAGGGCTTGGTCCAGCGGGACGAGGAGCTTCCTGGCACTCATCGTGCGCCCCTGACACTGTCAGGCTGCCACTCGCCGAGGAGCCAGTCCCGCACGTCTCGCGCCACCCAGCGGGACGAATTCGCCCCGGGGCCTTGGCCGCGCACGGGTGAGGGGAAGGCGCCTCGGGCGATGAGTTTGTAGATTTGTTGGCGGCTGAGCTGGACGAGGCTGCAGACCACGTCAATTTTTAGGCGACGCAACTCCTCGAGCTGCGCCGTGATTGGCAGCGACGGGTCAGTTAGCCTGGGCTGGTAGCTGCCAGCCGGGGAAGTGATATCCATGGGTCATCTCTGATCTTTCTGAGGCGCGTTGCGCCTATGAGCCCTGCTGATGACAGGGCGCTAAAGAAGGTCAGAGACGGGCTCGCGGTGGCGGCGCTGATGGCGCCAGCACACGGCTGACAAAAGCTTGAGGCAGCAAGGGGGCGAAGGCAAACCTCGGCGCGGGCATGACACACCCGCCACGCCGGACCGATTCCGCCGCATGGACGCCTGCGACGGCAGGCAGCCAAGCCAGGATGATGACCGCAAGGAGTAGGTTGCCTAGAGCGGCCACAGGTAGCAGCCCAAGAGCCAGGCCGAGCATCCCCAGCACGCCGATGAAGGCGGCCGCCATCACAGCCGCGCCGGCGGCACGGTAGATGAGACGGCTGGCAGTGACGTGTCCTGGGTGGCCCATGTCAACCATCCTACTGAAGCGACAACCTCGAAATCAAGGCCTCACGATTAGTTTGTGCATCATAGAAATTTGCACAACTAATTCGCGGCCCGTCGCACTGGGAAGTAGCCAGGGGCGCGCAGCACGAATTGCGGCGAATACCCGAGTTGATTTTGTGGGATTAAGCCCATCGACGCGACGCGTTTGAGTGGGTCACGAGCTGCGGCGCTCCCAAGACTCAGGAATTCTGTCGCCGATTCTGTCGCCAGCTTCGTGATTCTGTCGCCGGAAATCAAAACGGGTTAGCCCATTTTGTGAGCTAACCCGTTGATTTTAAATGGTCGGGACGGCGGGATTCGAACTCGCTACCCCTTGCACCCCATGGAAATATAGGGGTATTTTGGCAATTTTTCAAGCCATGGGCGCTGAGTCTGTGTGTTGTGAATTTATCGTTTAAAATCAATGTGTTGTGGCTAATTTTTCCGGGCGATATTTGTCCCGCAATGTGCCGCAAGATGCCGGTAAAGCCCGCTTCCGGTATCCCCCTGGGTATCCCCCTGGAGATGTTGATGGCGATGACTCGATATCCGAAGCAAGGCAAGGGAAGCCGCTGGACCGAACTAGGCTTGAAGGCGATCCCGCCAAGCTGGAAGGGCGACTACGTTGCCGACGGCGAAGGACTGACGGGTGAGGTGCGCGTAGCCTCAGATGGCAGGGTCAGCATCAGCTTCAAGTACGGGTACAAATGGCGTGGGGCCGGGGTGAAGCACTACTGTGGAACCTGGCCCGACGTCACTCTCGCAGGCGTTCGCGCTGAACGTGACCGGGCTAGAGCGCTCGTGAAGACCGGCGTGAGTCCGGGCGATGCCAAGCGCGCCGCCAAGATCGAGGCCCAAGCCACAGTCGAGGCTACGATTGCGGAGGCCGCTCGCCAGCAGGCCGAGGATCTCCCACTTCGCTCGATGTTCGAGGCATGGTTGCGGGACGGTGTAAAGCGGGCGGATAACAACGCCGAGTTGCAGCGCAGCTTCGAGAAAGACGTGCTGCCGCTGATCGGTGACAAGCCAGTGCGGAGGGTGGATGAGGGCGACATTCGCGCGGTGCTGCGCGCCGTGATCGGCCGCGGCACCTACCGGATGGCCTCACGGGTCTACGCCGACATGGTGCAGCTGTTCGCCTGGGCGGAGGCGCGAAAGCCGTGGCGTGCGCTCATGGTCGAGGGCAACCCCACGAAGTTGGTCGAGCTGACGAAGCTGCTGCCGCACGGATGCGATCCGGACGCCGAGCGCGATCGCGTGTTGTCTGCCGACGAGTTGCGCGAGTTGCGAGCCAAGCTGGCAGCCATGGAAGCGGCCTACGCCGCCGCGCCGGCGGGAGCGAAATACGACGTTGACCGTCCGGTGAAGAAGGAAACGCAGCTCGCGCTGTGGATCTGTCTTGGCACGCTTTGTCGCATCGGGGAGCTGCTGAAGGCACGGTGGGAGCATGTCAATCTAACCGCCGGTGAGTGGTTTGTCCCAGCGGAGAACACCAAGACGGGCGTCAACTGGAAGGTCTATCTGTCGCCATTCGCACGGAGGCAGTTCACGGCTCTGCACGAGTTGACCGGCGACACGGCGTTCTGCTTTCCGGCGCGCGCGGCGAGAGGCAATGCGCCGACTGATCATGTCTGCGTCAAGAGCGTGTCTAAGCAGATCGGCGACCGGCAGATGCAGTTCAAGAATCGAGCCGGGCCGTTGAAGAACCGTAAGCATGACAACTCGCTCACGCTGTCCGGCGGAAGGGCGGGTGCGTGGACTCCGCATGACCTGCGCCGCACCGGCGCCACCATGATGCAGCAGTTGGGTGTGTCACTCGATCTGATCGATCGATGCCAGAACCACGTGATGGCTGGCAGTCGCGTCCGCCGGGCCTACCTGCATCACGACTACGCGGCGGAGAAGCGGGAAGCTTGGGCCAAATTGGGCGAGCGGATCGAGGTCTTGCTTGCTGACTGAGCTAGTACAGGCGCTGCCGCGGGCCGGAGCCACACAGTTCTCGTTCCCTACAGCGCGTTTGCGAAAGTCAGCAATAGTTGAGGTTTGTCCGACACCTGCCCGTCGCGCTGGGCAGGTCTGCGCGTCAAACCGACTTGAGGGCAGGTGTTGGATAAACCTCTAGGGAGGAAACCGCGGCGCATGTGGCAACGGTTGTCGAGGCATCGTTGCTATGGCGATTCGGCGTTGAGTCCGCGCCGACGCAGCGCAGTTGCGCGCATGTCGACGGCCGCGAAGGACGCGAGGCCGCTGTCTGAGCGGGTGCGATGGACTCCCGCATGTCGTGGTGCATGGCTCGCCCACGTCGTTGTACGCGGCACACTACCAGACGACACAAGCTCGCCCCGCACGGGCTTGCGAAGAAGAAAGGCCGGTGCTTGCTGGTGCCGGATCGTCGTGCCTTTGCTCATGATGGGGGCGCGCGGATCGAGGCTCGCTCGCGCGGGACGAACTCGACGATGAGCAGTGGCTGCCCGCAGTGCCGGCAGACGAAGGCCGGCGCTCGCGCCGCCGGCTCGCCAGTGGGCACTTCAACCTTGGCCTGCAGCGCGGTACGCGCCAAGGCCAGGCAGTCGCGCCGGTTGCCATTGGCCAGCAGGCCGTAGTGCCGGATGCGATGGAAGCCCCCGGGCAGCACATGCAGCAGGAAGCGGCGCATGAACTCCTGGGGCGCCAGCGTCATGGTCTTGTGGCGCACCTTCCCCTTGGCATCGCCCTTGGCACGGTAGTCCTTCCAGCGGAAGGTCACGCCGCTTGCGTCCGCGGCGACGAGGCGACTGTTGGAGATGGCCACGCGGTGCGTGTAGCGCGACAGGTAGGCCAGCACTGCCTGCGGCCCCGCAAACGGCCGCTTGGCGTAGACCACCCACTCCTGCTGACGCATCGGCGCCAGCCAGTCGGCGAAGGCCTTGGCGTCCTGCAGCGCCGCGTGCTCGCCGAAGAACTGCAGCAGCCCCGCGCGATGCAACTGCTCAAGCCCTTCGAGGAACCGCCGCCGGAACAGCCGCGAGAGCACGCGCACGGGCAGGAAGAAGCCGGGCCGGCAGGCCACCCAGGTGGTGCCGTCGGGCTTGAGCCTGCCGCCCGGCACGATGCCGTGCACATGGGGGTGGTGCGTCAGCGCCGAGCCCCAGGTGTGCAACACCAGCGTGGCGCCGATGCGCGCACCCAGGTGCTTGGTGTCAGCCGCGATGACCTGCAGCACCTCGGCGGCCATGTCGAACAGCAGCCGGTGGGCGTGTGCGTGCTGATCACGCCGTGGAATTGGCCAATCAACCAGATCGCTTGCAAGTTGGCCCCGGCGCTGGCCGTGGGTTGCACGATGGTGCTGAAGCCAAGTCAGAACGCTCCGTACTCTGCTGCGGTGATGGCAGAGATCCTGCACGATGCAGGCGTCCCGGCCGGGGTGTTCAATCTCGTGCAGGGGGAGGGCGCGCAGCTCGGAGAGGTGTTCGCCTCGCATCCGTTGGTGGACATGGTTTCACTCACCGGATCGAACGCGGCTGGTGCAAGCATTTCAAGGGCGGCCGCTGCATCCTGCAAGCGTGTGTCTCTGGAACTGGGTGGCAAATCGGCCAACATCATTCTTCCAACCGCGGATCTCGCGAAGGCCGTCACCCACGGTGTCACGTCAATGATGGGCAACACCGGGCAAACCTGCGTCGCACCGTCGCGCATGCTGGTGCCTCGTGAGCGCTTGGCGGAAGTCGAGGAGCTCGCGAAGCGTGCATGTGAGTCGCTCGTGGTCGGTGATCCGAATAGCGCGCCGAGTGTCCAGACGACCCAGACGTCTTTCTCCAGCAGATGGGCCGGGCGGCCGGTCCGCTCCCGGCCCACTTCGAGGACTTCGGCTCGATCTGCGTCGCTGAGGGAGAAGTAGGACTCAGCCACGAATCGCTTCTTCGCCAATCGCCCTGGCCATCCATGAGGGCAGGCCGGCACGCCCCGACGCCAGTGCCTGCCATTCTGTGGACGGCAATGTCCGCCGCAAGGCGGCCAGGGACTCGTTCACATGCGACGGGCCCATCCAGGCCAGCGCCCGCACGGCCGCGCCGGCCTGGCCAGTCCCCAACGCTAGCATCCAGCGGGGGGCATGTTTGACCGTCACCTCGTAGCGACCCAGTTTCAGCTTGCGGCTGCGCCCCGAGGTCAGATAGACCTCGCGAATCGGCACCTGCTGGGTCAGGCCCAGCGCGTTGGCTGCGTTGGCGCCGTGTGGCGTGACCACCTCACCGCTTTGCGCAGCCAAGGACTGCACGACCTTGTCGGGAGCCGGTGCGCGCGTCCCGAATCGGCTGGAGACCGGCGTGACGTAGGTGCCGCGCGCCACCCGAAGCAACTTGCCTTCCTTGGCCAGCCGCGAGAAGGCCTGATCAACCGCAGCTCGGCTCCCAAGGTGCAGAAACTCCTTAGGCGACACCAACCCGCCCTCGGGGAGGGATTCGGCATGCGACAGGATGGAGCGGGGGAGCGTGTTCATGGTGGGACCTCTTGGTCAGAATTTTATCGTCGTTTCTGACATTTTGCTTTGGTGCCGGGTCGGTCGGGTTAGGTGAGGTTGACGAACGAGAAAATTCGCACCAAACTGCCGTTGACGATTCTTCGAATTTGCACAAATGACCCTGCCGCTGCCTGCCGTCTTCAATCCCGCCCTTTCCTCGGACCGCCTCCAGGAGGTGGCGTCGTGGTTGCTGGATGAGCTCTACGCGACGGAGGACGACCTGTCGCGCACGACCGACAACGGCTACACGCGAGGTTGCACCACGTTTGGCCGGCAGCGCAGCCGCATCGTGGCCGAAGCGGCATCCGGCAAGCATTCCTGGCTTGGCCTGCCCAACGGCAACAACGACGTCGTCCTCTCGATCGGTGGTGTGCCGTGCCGGTTCAGCAACGACGATCCTTCCAATCCGTCCAAGGATGCGGTGCTGACGGCGAATCGCTACCAAGCGGATTTCCTCGAGTTCGTCAGCCCGGGCGAGCCCGGCCGGTTCTGCTTCATCATCGATCGCGGCCACGACGGCGCCGCTGAGCCGCGCGTCGAGTTCCTGGGATTCACGCCCACGGGCGAGGTCGCGTGCCGCTGGGTCTCCGATGCCGTACGTGTTCTGCGGGTTGAAGGCGAGCAGCCCCTGGCGCCGACGGTACCCGTCGGCAAGCCGCAGATCGCGCCCAAGCGCCGCGACGAAGGCGACGCGGCCGCAGAAGCCGTTCGATGAGTACCGGGTTCATTGGGAGCAATCTGCGACTGGCCCGTTTGTTCCACGACCTGTCGCTCACGGACCTGGGCGAAAAGGTCGGCGTCTCCAAGCAGTTTCTGAGCCGCATCGAAACCGGGGCGGAAGCGGCCTCGGCGCAACTCCAAGCCAGCCTGGCTCAGGAGCTGCAGGTGTTGCCCGACTTCTTCCATTGCGTCGATACCAATCCGATCGCCGATGAGCAGTGCCATTTCCGCCGGCAGCTCACGACCAAGGTTGCGTTGCGCCAGGTCGCCCGCGCCCGCGGGGAGATGCTCAAGCGCTTGATCGGCGTGCTCGATGAGCACGTCGAGTTGCCGTCGTACCAGGTGAAGGAGGCGGACGCGGAGACGAGCGAGGCCATCGAGCGTGCAGCAGAGATCTTCCGGTCACTGTTCGGCCTGGGCATGGGTCCGTTGAGCAGCGTGACGCGGATCGCCGAGAACGCGGGCGCAGTCGTGATGCGTGTGCGCGGTCTGGCCCCCGAGATCGATGCGATCTCGTTCGCTACCAAGCGCCCTCTGATCGCCTTGAATGGCGATGGCCGCTCAGCCTGCCGTGAGCGTTTCGGCATCGCTCACGAGCTGGGTCATTTTTCGCTGCACATCGGCGTTCTGACGGGCGATCGGCTCACCGAGACGCAGGCCAATCGTTTCGCGAGTGCGCTGCTTCTGCCGCGCAGCACGTTCGCCACCGAGTGCCGTCTGGCCCTTCGAAGCTCGCGCCTGAACTGGGCCGGCCTGTCGGAGTTGAAGCTTCGCTGGGGTGCCTCCAAGGCTGCGATCATCTTTCGGGCGCGTCAGCTTGGGCTGTTCACCGAGGATCAGGCTCGAGCGGGCTACGTCGGCCTGAACCGGCACGGCGAAGCGCTGCGTGAGTCAGAGGATCACTTGGTCCCGAATGAGGAACCTGAAGTCGTTGTCGAGAGCTTGAAGGTGATGCGGGAGCACTTCGGCGTGCCCGAAGCTGCGGTGGCTCGCGAGATGCGGGTACAGCCACATCTCTTGCAGACCTTGCTGAACAACTCCTGCGCGGAGTCGTCGGCCAATGTTGTGCGGCTCGCGCCGTCCGGAGCCGGATCGCAATGAATCGCTGAGACCGGACATGAAAGACGCGGTGGGGCGACGGTTGATAAACGCAAAAGAGATGTGACCGTAAACACGGAACGCCTCTTCAACCACCTTTACTGTGCGGCGCGCTCGTCCTGCGTCCGTGCTGACGGCTCCGTGCCGCAGGCGTGGCGGCGGGCGGTAGCCGGGGCTGGGTCGTGAAGTATCCTAGCGAAGAGACGTCTCTGGCGCGATTTCAGGAGAACATTGTGCCGCGCGGGTCCAGGTGCAAGACGCATGGCCGAAGTGTGTTCGGAGAGGGACCGCGGCTTGCTTGCGGTGTGGTGAAGTACATTGGCGGCTGGAGTTCCCGTTCTGACCCCGGTCTCGGTGGTCGCCGCTGTAGATCAGTAGTTGGCTCCGCTGGCTGTGTGCGGTGATCCGGTGACCCGGAGATCGAGGCCGAGCCAGATGGCGCCAGTGAACGGGAAGCTCGTTGCCTAATCAGTTCGCTGGAAGTGTTCATTCTGGAGCACTGCCGCACGCTTGGGCCGCACCCAGAACATCTCGCCGAGGAACCCAACCCATGACCAAGACGCCGACGACGGCGTGTGCCCGACCTTCGAAGAAGTCACCCCACCCCCATCGCAACGCGGCTGGTAGCGTTCAGGACATCCAGTTCTACCGTGCGAACGAGAAACCCTACGGCCCTTTCAGCAACCTATTTCGGCGGCCTGTGAGCTTCGAAGGCCTGGTCTATCCGACCTCCGAGCATGCCTACCAGGCGGGTAAGGCGCGCAAGCCGGCGGTGAGGGATTGGATCCTGAGTGCACCGACACCGGCGCTGGCTGCCATGGCGGCGCATGGGCTCTATGTCTGGGACGTCGCCCCTGACTGGGCTCAAACTAAGTTCGACCGCATGCGGCGCGTGCTGCGCGCCAAGTTCGACCAGCACGAAGATCTGCGCCAGCTCCTGCTTTCCACCGGGGAGGCGAGGCTGGTGGAAGTGGGAACTGTCAACAATGCAGTGAACCGCTTGTGGGGCGAGGTCGACGGCAAAGGGGAAAACATGCTGGGCGTCATGCTTATGGAATTGCGAGCTGCCTATGTGAAGGAGGCCGCTGTCGCCACGGCCAAGCCGGCGCGCGCTGGCTCGAAGGCGCGCACTAAGGCCAAAACAAAGTCGGCGCGCACGGTTGTTGCTGCCTGATCGCGCTATGAATGCACCTGCGCCAGCTCCCAACCACTACGAAGATGAACTGACCCAATTGGGGGAGAGCTATGCGGCGGCCTGCGCGGCTGACATCGAGTCGCTCAAGCTGGCCATCGCCAGCGCAGCCGAATGCAGCCTGATCGGTGTGGGCTCAGGGGGATCGTTCACGGTGGCTTCTCTTTTGTGCGGCCTGCACGAAACCTACACCGGACGTGTGTCTCGTCCCTCGACGCCGCTGGAGATCATCTGCAGCCCCGCTCTGGCGTCGTCCAGCCCTGTGTTCCTCGTGTCCGCAGAGGGCAACAACCCGGACATCGTTGAGGCGCTTGAGCGATCAAGGCGTTTCAGCTCGCGTCCGGTGCACGTGCTGACGAACCGGCAGGACAGCAAGCTGATGACCCACGTCGGGAAGTTGCCGGGGGTCAAACCGTACGTGTTCGAGCTGACGAAGAAGGATGGGTACCTGGCAACGAACAGCCTGCTGCTGGACGCCGTGCTCGTGGCGCGGGCGTATGCGGAGCTCAATGGGCGGCCAAACCCCATGCCCGCGTCCATCTCTGCTCTGCAGATCGGCGAACGCGGCATAGCGCAGTGGCTTAAAGACGCGCAGCCTTTCCTCGCAGAGGCGGTGCGACGGGGCGCACTCACGGTCGTGTATTCGCCGCTGCTCAAGCCGATCGCGACGGACCTCGAGTCGAAGCTGTCGGAAGGCGCGTTGCTCCATGTCCAACTTGCCGACTTGCGCTCGTATGCACATGGCCGGCACCTCTGGCTCGCGCAGCGACCCGATGACTGCGCGATTCTCGCGCTCATCGAACCGACGCTCGCGAAGCTGTGGGTGGGCATGCGGTCCCAATTCCCAGAAGGAATCCCCACGTTTGACATGGCGCTGGGCGGCTCCGAACCGGTTCACTTGATCGCTGGCCTCGTGGCGCAGATGCACATGGTGGCCGCCGTTGGCCGACTGATGGGCAAGGATCCGGGTCGCCCGAACGTGCCGACCTATGGCCGCGCGATCCACTACACCCAGGTGGGGGAGTTGATTCCCCTGCCCAGTTCGGACGCGCCTGCGGAGGAAAGCGCCAAGTATGAGGTGCTCGGTGCGCACTGGCCTTCCCGACGGGATCACGGCGAGATGCGGCGGGCTGCGCAGACGTTCATCCTCGCGCGCGGCGTCAGCAAATCGGCACTGGTGGCCGCCATCATCCAGCAGGACAGCGTCGATCCGTACCAGATCCTCACAATGGGCGACCAAGGGGCCTGGCCCGGGAACGATGCGGCGCTGCTGGAGCACAGGTATTCGCTCAGTGTGGACTTGCCATCTCGACGCCTGGATCGCGGCTGGAAGCTCGCCCCGACCGAGAAGCGGGATGTGGATGCGACGCTCTGGTACCTTGAACACATGACCGCGAAAAATGGACTGGTGCGTGTCGAACTGCCCCTGAACGACGGCCACGGGAGAGCCCACGATGCATGACCAGAATGCCGCCAAGCTGCTGGCAAAGGTCATGGGATGGGAGGACCTGGACGCGGTGCCTGAAGTCTTGCCCAACCTGCAGCTGCTGGCGGACTTCAAGTACGACCACTACCAGCGCTTTGGTCCGGGTCGACGCTTCATCGAGAGCCTGGCGCTGTGGCTGCGTCAGTTTGAGCCGACGGACCGGCGCACGGCGCTGCGCTTGGTGCTGGACCACCTGGTGTTTATTTCGGACGCAGAGCTGTCGCACCTGGTACGCACGGCATACCAGGACTGGATCGTCCAGGAGCGCATGCGGCTGGTGTCGGAGGAATTCGACATCCCGTCGTTTCGGGTGCAGCAGATTGCCCGACATGAGCGCTTCGAGCAGTTGCGGCTGACCTCGTTGTACCTCGGCCTGAGCGACGGCGCACGGACCAACGAACTTCGCCGTGCAAGCGACGGCGAGATTGGCAATGAGCAGATCTGGCAGGCCTACGAGCTGGGGGAAGAGAAGGCTGCGGACATGCTCAAGGACTTGAAGGGCGCGCTCGCCAAGGCCAAGTTCTCCTGCACGGATCCGCGTTTCAACCTCATCTGGCTGCTCGACGATTTCTCCGGCAGCGGCAACACCTACATAAGGTATGACGCGGCCTCGCGCAGCTTCAAAGGCAAGCTGCCCAAGATCTACCAGCGCCTGCACGACGGGGGCGTGGTGGATCCGTCCCACTACGAGGTGTTCCTGATGCTGTACACCGCCACGCGCCAGGCCATCGACCACATCGAGTACTGGTCGGAGCGCTTCACTACCGATCGCGGCTTCAAACCGCTGCAGCTGCGCGTGCTCTGCCCCTTGGAACCGGAGGTGAAGGCGGCGCCCTTGGGCAGCGTCAGACTGCGGTTGGCGAGCATCCGTGCGGCGACGTTGGGTGTCGACGAACCCGGCAGCGCACCTCCCAGGAGTCCGCCGGCTGCACCTGCCTGAGTAGGGGGCATCGACAGGCTTGACAGGAGAGCTGGTGGCGTGGTCGATGAGACGCCGCCCGTCGCCGCTTCCGTCGTCTTGGTCAAGTTGTTCAGCAGGACCTGCAACTGGCGCTGGTAGGCCTGAAGGTTCTTCGATGTCGCTGCGAGCGGATCGTGTGGATCACTGTCGATGTCATTTGGCTCCACGCCGGAGTCCGGTGTGCTTCGGGTTGACTGGGTGCCTGACTTGGAAGACCCGGGGCGCGAGCTCACCAGCAGCACCGGCGCGTCTTCTGGCGAGGGCACCTTGGTGCTGGCGCCGGACTCTGAGTTGCTCCCTGTCCGCCGCACACCGATGGGCTCCGCTACGGCGTCGTCCATGGCGGCAAGCGCTGGAACCTTGATCTGGGTCGATGGTGGCGCTGCCGAGGCAGAGAGCGAAGCCAGCTCCAGCTTGCGTGGCTCTGCGGTCGCCGCGGCCGGCCGGTCGCCGACCTTCTTGTTGTCTTCCCCCTTGGCGTGCCTGGCGCTGGCCGAGAACCGTTGGATGCCCACTGCTGACACGGCGACGAGGCTGCCGACCAGCAGGACCACGGCCAGCAAACCCTTCTTTGAGATTGCGGTAATGCGCGGCGCGGCGACATCGGGAAGACCGAGCTCTCCAGGCAACGGGGAGATGCCGGCGCCGTGCTGCGGCAGTCTTTCTGGTTCGGGGCCTGGGGCATTCGTGTGGCGATCCGCGTTCATGGTGTTGCTCCCTTTGAACCCTGGGGTGGTACGGCTTGATCGGCCTTGAGGACGCGCTGCACCCCCGGAACGGTCGTACCCATGGCGGGTGGAATACCGTCGACATCGAACGCCTCGTTCCAGAGCCCGACCACGGCGCTTCCGGCGCGCAGCATGAGTCGGCGGCTGACGCGATCGACGACCAGCAGGTCGCTCTCCATACGGGCATTGACCAGCGCCTCGGTGCCGTCCCCCAGGACGTGAAAGACAGCCGGCACCTCCCGGTTGCCCGGGAAGCGCATGTAGGTGAAGCGGCCGTCATCGAACACGAGATCCGGGACGATGTCGTCGGACCCGCGGCCCTCGGCCATCGAGTACTGGGTGTTCATCACCGAGGGCCTCGCCTGTAGGCGTTCCGCGACAATCTGCTCTGGCGGCGGCGGCAGCGGAGCCAACGGCAGCAAAGGGAGAGCCGCCGATGGCTGACGTAGGACTCTGGCCGCCGTGGGCGCCGGTGGCGGGGAGATGACCAGTCGGTAGACAGGCTGCGTCGAGTCGCCGTCTGCAAGGACCACGAAGCGCAGGTTGTGCACGCGCCGGTCGGTCACCACTGCCAGGTTGTTGGCGGCGCTCGCCCTGCTCTTGGGCTTGACGAACAGCGTCCTGCCGTCGGGCTGTGCGGCCACGCACCAGGCTGCCTCGGGCTTCGCGCAGTCCGAGCCGAGGCCCGCACCGACTTCCGAGATGGCCTCGTCGGCGCCCAGCACGACCAGGGTCACCACGCCGCGTTTCACAGGTACTGTCACGACGCCGTGAGGGTCGTAGTCGACCTCGCGGAGACGCGGGTCGCCGCTGGGGGATGCGCCTGCCGTTGTCGATGCCAGGGCGAGGAGTTGGGCGACCATCGCGGGGAGCAGGCGCTTCATGGCTTGACCTCCGCAGGTGTTGTGTTGATCTCGGGGTCCGAGCGGTAGGCGGTGACAACGAACCCGAGCGGGTTCTCTAGACGGTCCCGCTCCTTGGCGAGCGCCTTGGGCTGGTACTCGTAGACGATGCTCGCGACGTGGCGGGTCTTGACGTCCGGCACGTTGCGTTCGGCTTGGTGGACGACCTTCTCGTAGGTGACGGTCGCCTGGCCGTGGTTGCCAGTGCGCCTGGCGACATCGAGCCGAACGGTGACGACGTTGATGCGCCAGGCCGTGGATTCGGCCAACTTCTTGTGCAGCGCGTCCTGGCCTTCGAACTGGCGGTTGTAGGCGTCGAAGACGGCGGGGACCGACATTCGCGAGACTTGGTCGAAGTCACGCTGCAGGAACGACCAGTTGTAGCCTTCCCGGGCTCGCACGAAGACGGCGACGTAGTGCTTGTCCAGCGCCTCGTTGGTGGGGATGGTGTCGACGCTAAGCCGCTGCTGCACCGTCGTCTCTCCCGTTGTCTTGTCGACGACGATGGGGATCTCGACGGTGCTGCGCAGCGGGCCTTGGACGAATACGGCTCCGACGCCCAGTGCCGCGAGCGTGATGGCGGCTATGGCGACTCGCCACGCGCGACGCTCCGAGCGATCGAGCATTTCGGCTCGGTCGATTTCCCAGGCGTTGTTGGCGAAATGTCTGTCGCCGTCGTCATGGGCGCGCGAGGGTGTGGCGTGAGACGGCCATGCGGCGGCTCTGCCTGTCGTTGAGACAGCATCCATGGGGGACCTCTCTGGGCTGGGGCCGGCGTCAGTGCAGGTAGTCGGAGACCTTGCCGGTGCGGTTCAGCGTTTCGTACTGGCGCTCTCGGTCGCGTGACCGCGCGATGCGTTCTTCACTTTCGGCCATGCCCTGCAGCATCTGCACCTGCGACAGCTCATGGGCCAGCAGGGCGTTCTCGGCGCCAATGCGGGCCTGGATCTCCTGGACCGACTTCTGGTCGGGCGTGGCGTTGATCTGGGTCATCAGGGCCTGGATCTGGCTCAGCCGGCCGGACGCCCGGGTCATGGCGTCCTGCAGCAACCCTTTGTGCTGGTAGGGCTGGGCAAGCGCTGCCTGGCAGCGGGTGCGGGCGCTGCCAGATAGGTCCAGGCAGTTGTAGACCATGGTGGCGTCGCGCAGCTTCTTCGCCGTCGTGCCTAGGCCGGCGTAGCCGGAGGCGTCAATGGCATCCAGCTGCTCGAAGGCCTTCGCCGGCACGTAGTTCATCAGGCCTGTGCTGTTGAAGACGTTGCCCAGGTTGCGGGCGCCGTTGATGCTGCTCAGCTGCGCCTGCATCTGCTGGATCTGCTGAACCTGGTTGGTGATCTCGGTAATGTCGTTCAGCACCTGCTGGATCGTCTGGACCAGGTTGGCGATGTCGATGACCGGGATGCCGCTGGCGTGGGAACTGGTTGTCCCTGCAGCCGCGAGTAGTGCTGCGGCGAGCTTGGTCCGGATGTTCATGATGCTTCTCCTTCAACGCTGTGTTTAGCTTCGGCCGCGCATGGCGGCAAGCTTGTAGGCAGCGGTTCTGACCGCCCCATATCCATGCCGGGCGAGGGCGCCAGCACCGGTTGCGGCCGTGCTTGCGATGCCGCCGGCCACAGTAGCCACAGCACCTGCCGCGCGACCTGTGGCGTAGGGGATGCCGACCCCGGCGCGGACGACTCCGCCACCGGCCCCGGCCGCGCCGCCACTGCCATTTCTTGCGGACCGCAGGTTGGACGACGCCATCAAGACGTTCTGGATCATCTGTACGCCCTGCTGCACCGCGGCGCCGCCGGTCAGGGCTGAGGCCAGGCTCGGTGCCTGGAAGCAGATGATGGCCATCAGGATCATCAGCACGCAGTAGCGCGTGGCCTCGCCGAGCACGTTGAATGTGCCGCCCAGGAAGCCGCCACCATCGCGGATCGCCTGGAAGATGCCCATGCCCACATACGCACTGAGGCCCAGAGCGAAGAACGCGAACCAGGCGAGGACTACGGAGTTCAGCACCATCGACAACCAGCTGTCGAAGAAGCGTGCGGTGGGACGCCAGGCGAGGCACAGGATGAACAGCGGTCCCACAGCGATCACAAACGTCAGCAGCAGCTTGGCAAGCGTCACAACGAAAAGCGCCATGCAGAGGAACAGCACCGATCCGATAGAGAAGATGGCTGCAGCGAGCAGAAGGTCGAGCCTGAACATGCTGGCTTCCTTCATGATTTCAGCGGTCTGGGAGCTTGCTTCGTCGTTGAACTTGTCCAGCAGCTGATACGGTGTCGTGACGGTGCTGGGATCAACGCCGGCGGGCAGGAAGGTCGATGCGACACCCATGGACAGGGCGTTGGCGCTGTCGGACACGTTGGCGATGTAGAAGCCGCCCTGCAGCGCGAACGCGAGCACCAGGCCGATCTTGAATATCTTCCAGGTAAACGCCGGGATGGTTTCCGACACCTCGTTGCGGACAACCGCCCAGCCGTACAAGCAGATCCAAAGCGTCATGACCGTCAGCGCGACAGGCGTGAGCGCGGCCGTGAGGCCTGAGACCACCCCGAGGACGTAGCCGTTGAGGATGAAGTCCAGCTTCGAGCCGACCCAGGCAAACATGAGGTACTCCTACTGCACGGCGTCGTAAGGAAGGTTCGCGGGCGGCCGAGCGAAGACAGGCACGCACTTGCTCTTCAAGTCAGGGAACTGGCACTGCAGCCAGGTATCTCCCACTTTCACCACCCACACCCGGCTGCGCTTCTCAGTGCCATATGTCGATGCGCGGCAGCTGCCCTGCCTTGCATAGACCTCGGTGCACTCCAGCAGGCCATCCGGCGTTTCGACCATGCGCCATGGGCCAGGATGGCAGCCGCCGTCTGCGCGGCAGGGCTTCAGGTCTTTGGCTGGGCCGGTCTTTGGCAGCGGCGGCGTCTCGACGACCTTCTTGCCATCGGGCAGCAGCTGAACGGCTTCATTGCCTTTGACGAACTGCGCCTGTGCCGCTGACGCATAGACGAGCGTGGCGACGGCAAGGATGTTGGCGACATGGCTCATGCGACTCTCCTGAGGGTGTGGAGCCTGCGATGCTGAACCTCGCGGAGCAGAACGGGAAGCCACTCGTTAGGGGCGTCGCCGTGCTGGGCACGGATGTCGTCGAGCAGCGCCACGTTGTCGGTGGTCGCCGAGAGCACGGTGATGAACTCCTCCAGGCCGGACAGATCCAACTCGCAGATTGCGCTGGCGTGGCCCTGCTTGACCAGGAAGCGCCTGCCGCCTTGCGAGGCTAGGCTGCGGACGATCTCGAACTCGGATTCACTGAGGCCGAAGCCGTCCACATACTCGTCGCGTACCGCCTCCGGGTTGGCCAGGAAGATCTTGGTCACGCTCTGCTCGACCATCGTGCGGCCGATTGGATGGCGCAGGACGTCGGAGGGGCTCTGCGTGTCGAAGATCCCGAGGCCATTCTGCTTGCGGATGGTCTTCTGCTTCTGCTTGGCGAACTCGCTGAAGACCTCGTGGTCGAGTGCCTTCCAGAACTCGGAGATCACATAGATCAGCCGTTCGCCGTTGACCAGCTCTCCCATAACCTGGAGCAGATACATCATGACC
Organism: Pelomonas aquatica; assembly: GCF_026712205.1. Taxonomy (GTDB): domain Bacteria; phylum Pseudomonadota; class Gammaproteobacteria; order Burkholderiales; family Burkholderiaceae_C; genus Pelomonas; species Pelomonas aquatica. The sequence continues at coordinate 205,329 of NZ_JAPPUW010000007.1, read as the reverse complement.
GGCGTGCGGACCTCGGGGAGGTCGAGGAACTCCGTCGTGTCGAAGCCGATGATGCGCGCGTCACACAGGTTCTGGAGATGATCATCGGCCTGGTCGAAGACCCAGCCCAGCGCGCCGGCTTCGCACCAGCGGCCGAGGCGTTCGTAGAGGCTGTTTTCGCCGGCCTTAGGCAGGTTCTGGCGGACCGTCGAAAGCCGGCGCAACGGCGCTGGCATCAACGCGACCGCCCGGACGGCATGCACGATGGCGTGCTGGTCCGCCGGCATCAGCGGCATGGGCGCTGAGGCGAGCAGGGTCCTGACCCACTGCTCCCAGAACTGGATGCGGGCCGGCGTCGGCTCCCATTGCAGCGGGTTGCAGCCTGTCGGCCTGCCGGCTTCCAGCGCGAAGTAGGTGCCCCCGAGTGCGCGGACTGCAATTTCGCAGCCACGGTCCAGATCGAAGAGGACGAGGCGCGGCATGGGATCCCACTTGCGCGTCAGCGTCAGCAGGAACATCTCCAGCGTAGTCTTGCCAACACCGGTCGAGCCGATCAGCAGCGTGTTGCCCGGCAGTTTCAGGTCGGCGGAGTCCTCTCCTTCGGGGCTGGCGTGCAGGTTCAGGTAGTACGGTTGGCCAGACGGCGTGCGCAGCAGCGCAAGGGCCTGGCCCCACGGATTGCCGTCGCGCTTGCCGGTGGCGAAGTTGTGAGCGCTGGCCAGCGCCGCGAAAGCCCTGGACGACAGTTTGGCGTCGCGCGGGCGCCATTGCCAGTTGCCTGGCATCTGTGCGAACCAGGCGGCATCGGCGACGAGGTCCACCGGCGCCATTTGCAGGCTGGAGGCTTCTCCCACGGCGCCGATGGCGCGGCCGGCACGCCTACCGGCGTCGGCGGCGTCCTGCCCGAACACGACCAGCGAGTAGTGGTACTCGCCCATGCAGAACTGGCCGTCACCCAGGTCATTCAGCGCGGTGTCCATGTCAGCGATCTGGGTGGCGACGACATCGTCGCTGGCAATCAGCTGGTCGCGCTGCAGCTCGAGCGCGCGCATGGCCTCGCGGCGGGGCAGGATCGAGAAGCTCTGTGTCTCGATGAACTCGCTGGCTTCGTAGAGCAGGGCATCCAGCACGCCGGGCTCCACCGCGTCGGCGTATTCCTTGATGTCGACCAGTGCGGCGCAGCGCCGGCCGTCGCCGTGGCGCAGCTCCAGCTTGTCGCCGCCGAAGGACAGGCGGGTCGTGGGCAGGGTGCGGTACAGCGGACCGGCGGCCGCCGGCACGGGCCGCCAGATGCCGTTGACCAAGTAGCCAAGGAACTCGGCCACCTCGGAGTAGTTGCGACCGTTGTGCACGCGTTCGCCGAGCAGTCGCGGCCCGAAGCCGCGCAGCACGCGGTCGACGAGGGCAGAGCGTTCCTCCATGACGCGAAGCGCGTCTGCCTGGATGTCGGCGATGGCCTCCCTGGTGCGCTTTCGTGGTTGCAGCGCGCGGCTCACGCGGGACACGTTGGGCCGGTAGACCAGCGTCAGGTAGAGCTCATTGCTCATCATCTGCTGCTTCCCCAGCTTGGCCTGGTAGGCTCGCGAGAGGTCCTGCGCGAAGCCGGGTTCTTGCGGGTCGTCGAGGCCGTCGGAGACGTTGCGATGCAGGCGATGCATCCAGACGGCCCACTGGCCGCCGGCCAGGTTGCGCAGCAGGCTGCACAGCGCCTCGTGACGTTCCGCGACGTGGGGCTCGTCGGCGGTCTCGAACGGTACGCCGTCCAGGCGCCAGACGCGCAGGTAGTCGCCGCCACGCGTGATGACGTCGTGGGGGCTGAGCAGGGACGAGAACGGCACGAAGGCGGCCAGCGGGTTCTCGGTCCGAGCCAGCGCCCAGTGGCGGGGCCGCGCGATGTGCTTGTCGAACCAGCGTGGGCCCGAGCGGCGATCAGACATGCCAAGCATCGCTGGTTCCTCGGTAGAGTGTGGGCGAGTAGCTGCGCGCATGCCACAGGCCGTGGTTGCGGTCGTGCAGGCGCAGCTTCAGCGCCACGAACAGTTGGTGGAAGCGCTGGTCATCCTTGGCGGTGACGTGACGCATCCAGAAGAGGGTGGGACCGATGGCCAGCACGACGACGAGCGCGATCCACCAGCTGACCAGCGCGCCGCCCCACATGACGAGGAGCATGCTGCCGCCGAACAGGACCACAAGCGGGACGAGCGGGATGCCCATCTTCATGGCCGGACGCGTGGCGCCCTTGTAGATCGCTTCGCTTTGCATGGCCTGGTCCCGTGCGTTCAGCTGACGATGTAGGTGGCCATCGCGCCGGCGCCGCCGATCAGCGTCCCGCCGATGAGGATGTTCGACACGTCGACCAGGCGGGCGCCCTGGAAGATCATCTTGAAGCCGGCCCAGATGATCGCTATCGTGACGACCGCGATGGAGACCGTCACCAGGATGGTGTTGACGTTGAGCACCGTGTCGTTGATCTTGTCGAAGCCGGCCGCGAAGGCGGGCGACGTGGACAGCAGTGCGAGTTGAAGGGCCAGCGCCGGGACGGCGCGCGAGGGACGAGCATTGCGCTTCATGGCTTCTCCTTGGGGTTTCGGTTGAGGACCTGGGGCGGGGAAGCCGGGCGTCTGGCCGTGGTCGACGCGTTGATCACTCGCTGCACGTAGCCGTGCAGAAAACCGGTGGAAAAGTCACCGCTGTAGTAGCAGGACAGGGCGCGCTGAAGCGCGCGTTGTTCGTCGCCTGCGGATGCACCGGCGCGCTCATGGCATTCGGTGAGCACGGCCTGCATCGCGGCCAGGTTCGAGCAGGGCTCGAACGCGGTCTCTAGCGTCAGACCGAGTCGGTCGAAGTTGCGGGCGTTGATCTGAGCCAGGCCGACGCTGAACTCCCAGCCGTTGGCCAGCAGGGCGCGAGCGGTGGCGAGGGCTTCAGCACGGTGGCTGGGCTGGCGTACAAGAGCGCCGCCGACCACGCCGATGGCCCACGGATTGAGAGAGCTTTCGACGTCGACAAGCGCTCGCGCGGTATCGATGTGAACGGCAGGCGCGCAGGCTAGCGCCAGCGTCATGAACGCTGCGGTGTCCATGGCGGCGGCTCAGTACTGCGGCGCGGCGCTGGCAGGCTGGTTGGCCAGCCATGCGGCGAACTCGTCGTCGAAGCGCTTGTCCCAGGTGCCGAGCTGGGCTTTGGCCGCGGGGCTGAAGTCGGTCACGGAGTCGCCGCTCATGGACCACCAGGTCCGTGCGAACGGGACGCCGTCGACCGTCACCGAGATGGCGCCGTCGTAGTCGCAGGTGTAGAGAGCGCCGTTGGGCCCGTCATAAACACGGGTGTATTGCTGCGGGCAGAAATTCGGGGCTGCCGACCAGGTGTGGCTGGCGGTGTTGCCTGCGCCGGCCATCGCGCATGTCGGGAACGGCTTGCCGCGCGCGAGGTCGCGCAACACTTGCCGGACCGGAGGCACGCATTGTTCGATCGACCGCCAGCTGGGCGCTGCCAGGCAGAGCAGCACGGTGCAGCCGTCCACTGCACGGGCCGGCAAAGGCAGCATTGCCGCAAATACTGCCGCGAAGCTGCTGAACCAGCAGAGCGTCAGCCGGTGTTGGCGGGTGCGGAGAACATTCGAACCGCCCGGCTGGAGTGCCTGCGGAAAGACATTGGACTTCATGGCATTGACCTCGCTGAATCGCGCCCTCTCCGGCGCGTCGTACGGCTCGTTGCGAGCCATGAAGTCAAATTAGTTCTTGCGTGAGCCCTGATGGGTACGGCATTCGGGATCGAATTCCCGAACTGGTGTCAGATCAGTCCGTACAGGCGCGCGATACGCATCGCGGTTCGGCGGTCCGGGGCGTTGAGCTTTGCGCTCACGCGCTGAAACCGGTAGTCCACGATCTTTGGCTTGATGCCCAAAGCGGCTGCGACCATCTTGCTGGTGTGACCTGCCGCTTCGTGACGCAGCAACTCGATCTCGTCGTGCGTGATGTTTGACCTCTCGAGCAGGTCGTCGCGCAGGGCACGCAGCAACCATTCGTGGAGTTCCATCGCGAGCGCCCGCGCGACGATCCTGATCATTTCGTAGTCGGTGCCGCTGAAGCGGTCCGGATTCCTCGAGCCGAGGACCAACACGCCAAACCGAGCGCCGCCGAAGCAGGTGGGGGCGGGGACAACGACGGTCGAAGCGAAGCCGAGGGCCACCGACCGTCCGATGAACTCTTGCTCGCCTGAACGCACGCGTAGCTCTTCATTGCGGATCGGCGTCTGGCTATCGAGAGCGTGTCTGAGCCACGGGTCATGGTCGTGCCAGTCGACGCGGGAGTACTCGAGCGCCCATCGCGGATCGCAGGCGAGCAGTGACCTGATGGACGTTCGAGTGGCATCGTCCTTGATCGCGCTAAGGAACACGCCGGAGTCGGCCCCGATTTGACGCACTGCATGCCAGAACAACTCAACGGCTGCCTGCTCGCTGGCTGCCGTGGCGATGCCGGGCAGTAGGCTGAGTACCCCCAGGGAGTCAGCTGGCACGGTTGGCAGCGCCTCCTGGCCGAGCGGATCAGCCGTGTCCGGCGAAGATTTCATGGCCGCGGCGGCGCAGGAGATCGCACAGCAGTGGATCGTCGAAGCGGGTGGGCTCGATGTCGCACCATTGGTCGAACGTCGACCTGTCTTCGAAGCGCATGGCATGCGAGGTCCGCGGACCGGTCGGCGGGCAGCAGCGCTTCTCGATGAACAGTCCGGTTGGCGTTTGAGCGATGGCGAACGCGACAGTGCCGCTGCATGAGATGAGGACGCAGGTTCCCTGGCCACCGGTCTTCAGTAGACCGACATGCCAGTCGGCCACATCCTGTCGATGCCGCTGGTCGCGCAGTGCGAGCCGCTTTGCTCCCAGATTTCGAGGCCCGTCGATGGGGTCAAGCTTGCGGTGGAGGGCGCGAAATGCAGCGCTGCGCCGTGCGCCGTTGCTGGCAGCAATGTCGTCTGAGTCCATCCCCTTCTCCTGTGGCACGCCGGAATGCACTGCGCTCTTTGTCGCGTTGCAGCAGCGGATGAAACGCCCCCGGACGAATTGCAGAACGTTGTCGCTGCCGTGTCTAGCCACGCGCATCGTCGACCGAACGGTTGCGAGGTTGCTGCGCGAGCTTTTGTCTATGTCTCTCAGCGTCCCACAGAGCCAGTTCGGCCGAACGTTTATCCCGTGGTCGCGTTCGGTTGGTCGAGCGGATAGGGTATTCACTGAATAGGTTCCTTCAGAAATTTCCCGCGCTCAGTCGTCCGGTGGAAAACGTGGGGTGCACGAATCGCCCCAGATTTACGAACTGTTTCCATGCGATCCCTATCGCGGGCGCGTTGTTGATTCCATTGAGTCTGCGCGTTATTGTTTGTCGCGCTGATGGGGATGGAAATGATCGTCTTCGTGCAACGTGAGCCGCGGCCAGATGCTCCGTACTGGTCGGGCCGCCGATGGCTTGCAGCGCTCGACGCGGTGGCTTGGCCGCTTGCTGGGGCGATGCTTGTGCTTCAAATACCCGGGGCGGGCAGAGGCGCTGGCATGGTCATCTTCGTGGCCGCACTGTTTGCCTTGTTCAGGCTCTGTGGCGCGCTTTTTGCGAACCATCGGTATTGGTTCACTACCTGGTGGGTGGCACGTGCGGCGGCACTTCTATTTCTGGTCGGCTTGGTGATGAAGCTGGCCTTTTGGGTGGCCGCCGGTCACTGAGCTGCTCTTGGCCGTGCCGCGAGCCAGGCGTCGATGTCGGCCTTGTGCCAGCCGACAGCCCGCGGCGTCAGTTGCACCGCACACGGGAACTGGCCCTGGGCGATGAGGCGGTAGATGGTCGAGCGGCCGAGTCCGGTTCGTTGACGGACCTTCGGCAGCCTCAGCGTGTCTGATGGGTCGGGGGTGGGTTCCGGTGCAGTGACGCGCAGCCTTGGATCGCTCATGACGAACTCCTTCTGGTGGGTTCACCGAGCGTAGGTCTCGCTGCACGGCGTGCGACGGCGGTATTCAAGGGTGAATCCCCGTCTCACGGCGGCGCGGCAGTTCTGTCAATACCGGTGCGACGGCAGTCCAGCATGTGGACCGGCTGGCGGCACCCTTGCAGCCCCGGCTTCAAACGGGATGGGCGCCCGCCCATCTCTCGTACTTCCTCGTGGCCGTGTAGACGCCCGCGTGAATCATCGAGGCGCTTTGAGCCTGGCTGCTAGCTTCTCAACAATCAGAACAACAAGCTGTCGGTCCGCCTCGGACAAACCGGCGAGCAAGCTATCCGTGGAATCAGCCTTGGCTACCGGTGCCGCTTCTACGAAGAACGTCTCGACCCCGCATCCGAACAAGTCGGCCAACGCAAACAGCTTGCCGACGCTCACGCCGTTTATGCCGCGTTCGATGCGTGAGAACGCTTCCTTACCGATTTCAAGGTGAGCAGAAACCTGTTCCTGGGTGTAGCCGGCAGCCTTCCGCTTCTTTGCAATCGTCCTCCCAAACCTCTTGTTGATTACGTCTTCCGACTGCACCGCTGGCTCTCCAGTTTGAAGCAGCGGGGATGCTGGACGGCGGCGTCAATTGGCGTAACACATCAAAAGGTTGACACTGAAGGCGCGCATTCAAAAAATCAACTAAATTAGTTGAGTCTGCGTGGCTTGGTTGTCAAAACTAGACCGCACTGACGGTGTTCGAGTCTAGGAGTGACACGATGAACAATGTCGGAGATAGGGCGAAATATTGGCTGAGCCGGCCGCTGTGCAAGCGCTACTCGGTGGCTACCTTCAGTGCCGCTTCGCGACTGCAGGTTGTGGGCTCTGTCGCGCCAAGCCGAACGATTTGGTGGGCGCTCGGAACGTTGATCAACGGAGATTGCGAGATCCTGGGCGCTTGGAATTCGAACGACGATGGCGCAATCCCGGCGGAAGTGTTCGGTGGTCTCTACGACCGTGGCGTCGAGTACATCACCTACGCCTCTGGCGACTTGGCGGCTTCGCAGTCCGCGTTCAATGCTGCTTATCCCCGCGCAGTTCTGTTGCCGTCCATCGAGCAGTCGCTCGCCGTTGCGCTGGCCTCGGTGCGGTCAGCCCATCGTACAGTTATGTCCGGGCTGCTTCGAGCCGCGGCGGCCCGTCCCGCTGAACCGGTTGTGGCCGCACTGCCCGGTATTTCAAGCGCTGACTGGCGTGAAAGATACCCACGGATCCTGGAGCAGTGGGATGAAGCAGTAGCAGGATTTCAGCCGCTCTTTGCGCTGCCCGAACCGTATCGGCAGCTGGTCCGTTCGGTCGACCGAACCGCTATTGAGGTGCATGAGCGTTTGATGCGAGCGGTATTTCGACATGGCCCATTCGTCGACTCGTGCGAAGCGTTCGAGTTTGTCGCTGCGGCGCTTCAACGCGTCGACCAGCGGCTCTATCGTGAGCTTGAGGCGAGGCGGCTTGCGCGCGACGCGTGCGTATCGCTGTCCGGCCGAGTTGCGCCGGCATCGGGTGGTGCCCTAGGCACACCTGTGCTGGCCTAACGGGTATTGCCATGAAGATCGACTGGCTGAAGCTATTCTCCGATGCCAAGGCCGCGCTGGTCAGGCGCGGCCGTACCGAGGCGGACGCAGAGGACTATCTGCAGGACGCCTACCTCCGTGTGACCGACTACGCCAAGGCGAACCACGTCGACAATCTGCAGGGGCTCTTCATGACAACGGCGATGAACATCTCCATCGACCATCATCGTGAACGCGAAAGCCGCGGCGAGGTGGAGCAACTGGAGAACGTGGTGCTGGTGGACCCCATGCCGAGCGTTGAAGACGCGGTCCTCAGCCGTGAGCAGTCCAGGCGTCTGGAAGTCTGCATGGCCCGCCTCGACGACCGCTGCCGGACGATGGTCTATGAGCACCGCATGGAAGGCCTGAGCTACGAGCAGATTGCCGCCCGGCACAAGCTGCACATCAGTACGGTGCAGCACATCGTCTCCAAGGGCATGTTTCGGGTGGCGAGCTGGATGCAGGGTTGGTACCCATGAGCCTTCGCGACTCCGGGCAGGCGCGTCAAAGCCCTGACGACAAGCCGAGGGTGACGCCAGAGATCGCCGCCGAAGCGGCGGTGTGGATCACGGCGCTGCATGGGCCCGATCGAGATCGGAAGATGGAGGACGCATTCCGCGAATGGCAGAAGCGGTCTCCAGCGCACCGCGAGGCTTTCGAGAAGACGACCGACGTCTGGGAGGCGATTCCGCGGTCGAAAGGCGCGCGTGAGTTCATGCGGGCCAAGGAACTTCGTGAGGCGGCCCCGCCTCGCCGCAGTACCAGCTGGCGGTGGATGGCGCCTGCTTGCCTGGCTGTCTTGGCCGTTGGGGGGGTGATGCTTGTCCAGCAGTGGCGGGAGCAGGGCGTCTACGCCACGGCCGTTGGGGAGCAGCGGTCCATCCTGCTCGACGATGGCTCTCGGATGCTGCTCAACACGGACACGCACCTGCGGGTCGACTTCGACGCCAAGCGGCGCACGGTGGAGGTCCGGGGCGGCGAGGCGTTGTTCGAGGTCGCCAAGGACCCTGGGCGTCCGTTCGTCGTGCGCGTCGCGGGCAGCGAGGTGATCGCCGTCGGCACGGCCTTCTCCGTGCGCTTCGTCGATGGGCCCAAGCGGGAAGACGCCGTCGTGGTGACGCTTATCGAGGGGCAGGTGAACGTCCGGCCGACGGTTGGGGGGGGGGATGCGCTGGCCCCGAAGCAAGCCGTCACGCTCAAGCCTGGAGATCGCCTGACGCTTGACCACCGGCCGAGCGCGAACGCGCCTGCCGTGGAATCGAAGTTAGATCGACCGGATATCGAACGCGCGATGGCCTGGAAGCACAACGAGATCGCGTTCCAGGCCACGCCGCTGGCGGCCGCCATCGACGAGATCAACCGCTACAGCCGAACACAAATCACGTTGTCAAAGGGCATGGGGCTGGAACAGCTCGACGTCAGCGGTGTCTTCAAGACGGGAGACAGCGTCGCTTTTGCCAATGCTGTCGCGATGTTGCACGGCTTGAAGGTCCGTGAAGTCGATGGACGACTGGAGCTGGAAAAAGGCGGCTAGGGGAAGCACTGCCCATTTTTCTCTCGACAAACCCGTCATCTAGTTGTCACTCCGACGACAACATAGAAAGGGTACGAGATGCTCACAAAGCCAAAAGCCAAGAGTCGCCGACCAGCGCGCTGGCTCCCTGTTCCGGTCGCCATCTCCCTGTTCATGGGCTACGGGTTTGTCGAGGCTGCCGAGCCCTCAGTTTGGACTCGCTACCAGATCGAGCAGCCTTCCCAGGACATGGGCGACGCCCTGCGCGCAATTGCGCGTGTCACCGGCGTGCCATTGGTGTTCGATTCAAGGATCGTCTCGGGTCACACTGCCAAGGCCGTCTCGGGTCGCCTCTCCGGTGCAGAGGCCATCGCCGCAGCCGTGAAAGACTCCGGGCTCGAGTCCGTGGTGTCGCCCGAGGGCGTCGTGGTGGTGAAGCGGGCGGCCAAGCCCGCTGCCGCGTCGGCGCCTGCGGCGGACAGCGCGCCCGCCTTGCTTCGCACCGGTATTGCAGCATCGCAGTCCGCCGGGGTGCAGGCGTCGGCCGACGAAGACGTGGCGGGCAAGCCAACGTCGGCGCCGACGGGACAGCCCGGGACGGGCGAGCAACCCAGGGTCGAGTCCTTCACCCGCGTCGAAGTCACCGGCTCGCGTCTTCGACGCTTGGAGGCCGAAGGGCCGGCGCCCGTGAATGTCTACACCGGCAAGGACATCGAGAAGAGTGGCCAGCCCAATCTGCAGATGTTCCTGGCTAGCCTGACGGAGTCGTCGGCATCAGCCGGGGAGGGGGCTTTCAGCAGAACGGCGGGACAGGCCACGGTGCAACTGCGCGGCCTCCCACTGGGATCCACGCTGGTGCTGGTCAACGGCCGGAAGGTCCAGGCGGTCGGTTCAAGCACGGGCAGCGTTTTCAACCTGAACCTGATCCCGCTGGCAGCCATCGAGCGTGTTGAAGTCGTGCCGTCCGGGTCATCCGCCGTTTACGGCGGAGACGCGCTGGCAGGCGTGGTCAATGTCATCATGAAGAAGTCCATGAACGGCCAGTCGTTGTCTGCCCGGCTCGGTTCGGGCCGCGGGTTCGGGGACGGCAGCATCTCCCTGGCCGTCGGTGGTCACAACGCCGATGGCAACTATCTGCTGGTCGGTGCGTTCAGCCGTGCCACGCCGCTGACGATGCAGGACCGGGATTTCTTCAAGAACGTGGACTACCGCGGCATTGGCGGCAGCGATGGGCGGCTGCCTTACTGCACGCCAGGCACCGTCAGCAGCTTGAGCGGCAATCTGCCGGGCCTGACCTCCAGCACGGCGGCGATCCCGCAGGTCGCACCGGGGAAGGCGCTGACGGTCGCCGACTTCCAGGCGACAGCCGGTACGAGCAATCTCTGCAATCTCTACGCGACCGGCGGCGGCTCCGTGCTGTTCCACGGCACGCAGACCTTCAGCCTGCACTCGCTCGCCGAGCAACGCCTCTGGGACAACTGGACGGCATTCGGTGAAGTCATGTTCACGAATCACCGCCTGGAAGGGCCGGGCCGGGGCATCCTTCTCAGCAGCGTCACTGTACCTGCGGCCAACCTCTTCAATCCCTTTGGCGCGGACGTCAAGGTGACGTCCGCGCTGGGCGCAGAAAACGGTGATGTGTCGAGCCTTCGCCGCGGCTCCTTCACCCGCGTCGTGGCCGGTGTGAAGGGCGACCTCGGTGGAGACTGGGATGCGGAGGTGACCGCCTCGACCAGCAGTGACCATGGGACGGTCGTCGCGATGAACCAGTTCGTCGACCGCCCGGCTTTGGCTGCGGCGCTGGCGTCGACCAACCCAGCAACCTCGTTCAACCCCTTCACGGCCGGACGCGCCGCGAACGACGCCGTCCTGGATGCCATCCTGAGCGACGATTCACGACGCGACCGGGGACGCAAGGATCAGCTCAGTGCCGTCGCGCGTGGCAGCGTGGGCCAGCTTTGGGCAGGCCCGGTGGATGCGGTCGTCGGCGCTGAGGCTGCCCGCGACTGGTACGACATGGTCGTCACCGGTACCGATCTGCACGGCAGCCGCCGTAGCTCCGCGGTGTACGGGGAACTGCGCGCCCCGCTCCTGGCCGCTGCGGAAGAAGGCTCGCGTGGCTGGAACTTGGCGGCCGTCACGGTGGCTGGGCGCCGGGACCGTTACAGCGATTTCGGCTCTGCGAGCACCTTCCAGGGAGGGCTGGAAGTCCGGCCGGTACGCGACGTCCTCATCCGGGCGTGCGCGGCCGGCTCTTTCAAGCCGCCGACACTGTTGCAGACCAACGTCCCGGACCTCTTGAGCAACGCCGTCGACTACGGCCTGGTCGATCCCGCACGCAATGGCGAGGCTCTCAGTTCCGGAACCGTCGTGCGAACGACCAATAAGGCTTTGCAGCCCGAGAAAGGCCTGGCCCAGAGCATCGGTGCCGTGTGGGAGCCGGAGGGCGGGTTGGGCACGCGAGTCAGCGCCACCTACTGGCGGCTCAAGATCCGGTCGATGATCGCCGTCCTGCCCACACAGACGGCACTGAACTACGAGGCCTTGTTCCCCGGCTTTGTGACGCGAGGGCCGTCGGTGAACGGTCAGCCGGGCGTCGTGACCAGCATCAAGTCCACCGAAGTCAACTTCGGTCGGCTGGACACGGCGGGCATGGACGTCGACGTGGCCTACGGATGGAAGACGTCGCTCGGCCGGCTGACCGCTGCGATGGGCGCTACACGATTCAACGATTACCGCGTCCAGCTGGCGCCGGGCGCGCCTACGGTTGATCGTCTCGGACGCCGGTTCACGGATTTCTGGGCTCCTCAGTGGAAGGGGCGGGTGTCGGTGGGCCTGGACGAGGGGGCGTGGAGCGTCGGTCTGACGAGCCGCTATCTGGGCGGCTATCGGGACGCAGGCACCAGCGACAGGAAGCTTGGCGACTGGTGGATCCATGATGTCGCTGCGACCGTCAATCTCAAGAAGCTGTGGCCTCAATGGCTGACGGCCTTCTCTGCGGGCACGCTGGGTGTCAGCGTCGCCAACCTGACCAATCGGCAACCGCAGTACGTCTCCGGCGTGCCGAACTACGACATCACGCAAGCCGACTGGCGTGGCCGCTACGGCTCCGTGCGGCTCTCGCTGGACTGGTAGCCCCCCGTTGGCCCGGGTCAGGCGTCCGCGCCAGCCCGGGCTCCTTTTCTTCCTCGTGCTGTCTGCCCGCCGGGCGGAGGGCCGCGTATTTCCGGAAATGATCATGCGACTTTTTTGGCTCGCGTTTGCGAGCGCACTCCTTGCAGGGGGCGGCTCCGCCGCCTTCGCACAGACATCGGCGGGGCCTTCGGTCCGCGATCTCGTGGAATTCACGAAGATCGTCCAGCCGAGACACCGGACCGCCGAAGCCCTGCGACGGCAGGTGTCGCCGGACGGAACCCGTGCGTTCATCGTCGTCCGCAGGGGCAACGTGTCCACGGACAGGAACCACTACGAGATCCAGTTGCTGACGCTGAAGCCTGAGGCGCTGACGGCAGCGCGGCCGCCGACGCCCGAGACCGTGTTCGCCTTCGACTCGGACCAGGACAACTACGAGGAAGACCAGGCGGTCCAGCAGGTTCGATGGCTCGACGATCGTTCGCTGTCGTTCCTGGGGCGAGTCCAGGATGGCTTCAACCAGGCCTACCGGCTGGACCTGCAGACCGGGGTGCTCACGCGGCTCACGCAGGAAGCTGCGCCTGTCGTGTCCTTCGAGATCTCGAAGGACGGGCGGCGCATGGTCTATGCGGTGCAGGTGCCCAATCCGCCAATGCAGAACGGGGCACGCAGCATCGTCATTGGCAACCAGTCTTTCTGGACGGTTCGCTGGGGCCAGCAGCGGCTGCAGTCACAACTGCGCAAGTACCGATTCTTCGTCGCGGACCTGGACACGTCCGCCAAGCCAAGGCCGCTGGGGGAGCCTTTTTTCGAGGCCAACATCGCCAAGCCGACGGCCAACATCTCCCCGGACGGTCGCTGGGCCGTGCTGCCGCGTTTTGAACCCGACCGGACAGAGGGCTGGAGCCGCGTCTACCCACTTGTGCAGGAGTTCGTCACCCGCTTCGCACAAACCATCTCCGAGGACCCGCTGCACTATTACTCGGCGGCTCTCGTTCGGACCTCACGTCGCATGACGGCGTGGAGACTGGACGACGGCAAGGAGCAGTCGATCCTTGACGCGCCGGATGACGCCCTGCCAGGGTTCATCCAATACCGCACAGACCGTCTCTGGCAGGGCGGCGGTGCCTCCGTGATCCTGACGGGCACCCATCTGCCCCTCGATCCGGATGGTGCGACGTCGCGCGCATCCCATGTCATCGAATACTGGCCCGACACCGGTCGCTGGCAAGTGGTGGCCAGGATGTCCGGGCGTGTGATGTCTGCGCAAGCCACGACCAACGGCTTTGTCGTGGTCGATGGCGACAAGCGTCGCCGGTTTCAGCGTGTCGAGACCGCCGGATGGCGCGAAGTGCCGGACGCGATGCCACTGGCGGAGGATGCAGGCTCTGGCTGGTCGTTGCGGATTGCCCAGTCGCTGAACGAGCCGCCGGACGTTTTTGCCCAGGGGCCGAAGGGGCAGTCCATCCGCATGACGCACCTCAATCCGCAATTCCGCACGGCGACCTGGGGTGTGATGAAGCCGTACGCCTGGCGCGACGCCCAAGGTCGCGAGTGGCATGGCGGATACATGAGACCGGACCAAGGCGCTCCACGGGGCAAGCTGCCGCTGGTCATCCAGACCTACACCTACGAACCCGAGACGTTCTACCTTGACGGTCCGAACTTCACCAGCGGCTTCACCAGTGCCTATCCAGGTCGCGCCTTGCTGCGCGAAGGCATCATGGTGCTGGCCATGAATTTCCGGCCTGAGGGCGCCGAAGCGCTCAAGGCAGATGGTCAATCGAAGCTATCGCAGTTCTACGACGGCGTGCGCGCGGCCGTGAACACCCTCGTCAAGGATGGGCTGGTCGACCCGGACAAGGTTGGCATCATCGGATTCAGCACCACGGGTGAGATGACGCTGAACCTGCTGACCTTCTCGGATCTCAAGATTCGGGCGGCAACGCTGGCAGACGGGGACACCAACACCCTGTTCAACTATTCGGTTGCCTATGGGGTCGAGGCCTGGAACCAGATGGAGCGGATGAATCGCGGCCTGCCGTACGGGCCCAGCCGGGCCGAGTGGCTTCGCAACGACCCGTCCATGAACACTGACTGCATCCGCGCGGCGGTCCGGATCGAGTCCTATGGCGTCCCTGTCTACGGCAACTACGACACGTACGCGCTGTTGCGGCGCCAGTTCAAGCCGGTCGAGATGGTGCTGATCCCCGGCGGCGCCCATTCGTTGTCGATGCCCAGTGAACGGATGATTTCGCTGCAAGGTAACTTGGACTGGTACAGCTTCTGGCTCGCCGGTGGCGAACGCACCACGCCCATGCTGGCGGGGGAGACGTCGATGTCCCTGAAGGCCCAGTACGCCAGCTGGCGTCAGATGCGAGCGATGAAGGCTGACCACGATGCCAAGCCCCGTTGTGAACGGGAACCCAGTCGGGGATAGCCTCACTCACTCCTACCGGTCTGCTGTCGCCACAGCTGGGCGTAAAGGCCTTGCCGGGCAAGCAATTCGTCGTGACGGCCGCGCTCCCGGACCCGGCCGTCCTCGAGCACGACGATCTGGTCGGCGTGCATCACCGTCGACAGCCGATGCGCAATGAACAGCGTCGTGCAGCCGGCGGTCAGGGCTCGAAGCGAGCGTAGGACGGCGTCTTCGGTCTTGCTGTCGAGCATGGACGTGGGCTCGTCCAGCACGTAGATCGAGGGGCGCCTCAACAGCGCACGGGCGATGGCCAGACGCTGCCGCTCACCGCCGGACAGGGTTTGGCCGCGCTCTCCGAGCATCGAGTCGTAGCCCATGGGCAGCGCGGCGATCGCCTGATGGATCTGTGCGCGCGTTGCGGCAGTCTCCACGTCCTGGCGGGTTGCTGCCGGCACGCCCAGCGCGATGTTGCCGGCGACCGTGGCGTGCAGCAGGCCCGCGTCCTGCGGCACGAGCGCCACCATGGCGCGCAGCTCGGCCATCGCAAACGCCTCGATGGGGCGCCCGTCAACGAGGATGCGGCCTGCCTGCGGCCTGTACAGCCGCATCAGAAGGCGGGCCAGCGACGATTTTCCGGAGCCGCTTCGTCCCACGATGGCCGTCGTGCGGCCGGCGGGGATGTCCAGATCAAGGCTCTGAATGACCGGCCTTCCAGGCACGTAACAGAAATGCAGATTCTCGAAACGAATCGGCGGCGGGTTGCATGGCGATGAGCACGCGACGGGGGCGGGCGTCTGCGCAGATGCTTGCGTCTCCGGGGGCTCAGCGAGGATCTTCAGCACCGGCTGCATGAACCCGAGGGCGCGTGACAGCTCTCTGGCGGAAATGCCCATGGATTCCAGCGGCCGCACGGTCTGCAGCATGTACACGCTCGCGAGCACGAAGCCGCCCACTGTCATGCTGCCTTTGGCCACTGCATCTATCGTGATCGCGAAGCTTGCCATCAGCGTCAGTGCGAGAACCATGGAGGCTGCAAGCGCGTTCTGGGCGGCCAATCGGTGAAATCCGGTCCACCGCTGGACCAGCAGCGACAGGGCGCTCTGCAGGCTCGTCTGCGCCTGATCGGCGGCGCCGAAGCAGCGCAGCGTTTCGGCGTGCGCAATGCCGTCGTTGAGCTGGGCCTGGACCTCAAGGCTTGCGGTGGAAAGTGCCGCGATCGCGGGTAGCTGCCGTTGGATCCCCCGCACGAACACGGCCAGGTACAACACAGCTGTCGCGACGAACAAAGCCACGAGTCGAGGCTCGTCGAGCTGGGCCAGGATCACGGTCATCAACGCAAGCTCGATCAGCACCGGTGCGATGCTTGTCGTGAGATGGGAGCTGATGGACCGGGCGCTGGCGGCCGCGAGTTCCACGCTGTGAAGGAGCTCGCCACCGCGCTGATTCACCAGATAGGCCATGGGCAGGCGTTGCAGATGGGCAAAGAAGCGTTGATGCAGGTTGGCCGACAAGCGCTGTTCGACCTTGCTGGCAAGCAGCGTTCGGACGTCGGCTGCCAGACGACCACTGATCAGTGCGATCACGTAGATTGCAGCCGGCAGCAGCCTGTAGGCGTCGTTGACACCGGGCCTGCTGCCGCTCATGTAGACGCAATGGCCGGGAGCTTGAAGCACTGAATTCCAGCGCTCGTCGATGTCGAGCGCCAGCTGCAGCCGCTTCGCCGCGTTCGCTTGTGCTTCGTCAGCAACATTCCAGCTGAACGCGATGTAGCGAAACATGGGGTGCTTCTCCGCCTCACACGACGAGGATGGGCCGATAGGCGCGGACGTGGTCGTGGCTGTCGTTGAGAACGACAGGTCCACTTTGCACCCATGAGTGCGCGCCGAAGGGGTGGGTCTTGACGCCGATGACCCATGCCGGATAGATGCTCCTTTTTGCGAGGAAGCTGACGAGCGTCAGCGAGTCGCGGAGGCACTGGTCATGGGCAGTGATGAGGAAGGGCCGCATCCTGAGGTATGACGACACGTGGGCTGAGAGTTCGTCCAGGCCGACCGCGGCGCCAGAGATTGATCCTCGTTGACGCAGACGCCTGACGCTCTCCGCAATCTCGGCGAGGTCACGGCACTTGAGCCAGTACGTGGCGACAGACGCCGCAGTGGCGAGATGAAGCAGGTCTCTCCACGTGGGAGCCTGCGGTGGCTGTATCGCGTCGGTTTGCAGCGTCATGAGCGGATCCTCTAAACGGGGATCCTGTTGGGTCGTAGCCGCTGCGTCCGCAAGCATCCGTTGCTGGCGCAGCCTACTGATCCAGACTTCGGTGGACGAGCTCTGCGATGAGATCCCGACCTCGGCGCCGACGTTGCCAGGGCTGCTGGCAGGCCAGTCGACGATGTGCTCGGCAAGGGCCGAGAGCTGTGTACCGCTGACGCCCAGGTACTTTGTGCGTTGCAAGTCCAGAAGGACGACCTGGTCATCGATGCGGCAGGCGCGAACATGGTCCGCCAGGCGATAACGCAATCGTTGGTTGGCGCAGTGCGGCATGGCGGTTCCGTGAGGTCGTAGCGTGCTGGCGGTGGTGGCGTGCAGCGGCCTACTGCACGCCACGAGCCGGGATTACGGCTTCACGTAGGGCGCGGCCTCATTGACCTCGCCGCGGATGCCTTCGGTGAGGCCCTTGGTCTCCTCCTTGGCGTCGCCCAGTTCGACGATTTCCAGTTGCGGTGCTTCGTTCATGACGATCTCCTTCAGTTGAGTTGAGAACACATTTGCCGTCGGTGTCACCTCGGGCCAGCCAAAGATAGAGACGTCGAACTTCTGCCCAAAGAACTTTTTGAGGCGCCTGTTTTGCGTTCGGCTGACTGAGACTGGTCAGGCGCCTCGCCGCTGCTAGCGATCCGACGAATCAGCGGTCATGTTTCGCGTTCAGAAGCATGGGCTGTCTGTTCGGAATGCCAGTTATGTTTTTGGCTGGCCGAACGAAATCGCAGATGTTGAAAATTAGGGGGGGAAATTTTCGGCACCTACTCGTCATTGAGTCATGGATCAGTCCATCTTCAACGGCGAGCGGGCTCGGGTTTGGCACGTCAGCTGGCAGCTGACACTGGGCCGCGACCTGCTGCGTTGGCCTTCGCTGGCCGAACGAATCGTGAATCGACTGATCTCCGCGCATGACGCGGTGGGACGCGAGCTGCTGTTCTACTTGGTGCTGCCCAGAGAGATCCATGTGATCTCCAGGTTGCCCGCAGGTGATCCGCCGTCATCGCTCGCCGTCGGCGTGGCCAACGTGATCGGCAAGTGGGTTCGTCAGGCGGACGGCCAGGTGGGGCCGGTGTTCGTCGCGCCGTTCAGGGCAGAGGCAATCGGCGGAATCGAGTCTTTGTGCGGTGACATTCGCATGTTGGCCTGGAGGCCCGTGTCGACCGGTCTACGCGATGCTCCGACGAACTATGCCTACGGTGCCTTGAGAACGCTGGTTGGCCTGAGCCTGCCAGGTGGATTTCGTACAGCCCCGCTGTTTGATTTGCTGGGCGGCACAGTGCCGCAAGACCGTGCACTGATCCGGCGTGTGATCGCAGAGCCACCGACGGAGCTTGACGTGTTGCAGTGGGAGTTGACCAAAGACTTGGTGTCTGCGAGGGGCTCGCTTGGGCCCGACGGCATGATGACGAGGCATGTGCAGGGCGCAGCGGCGGCTCTTGTTGCTGCCAGCAAGGACAAGAGCATCGACGGCGCGCTCAGAATCTTGGTGCGCTGGGTTGAGGTCAAGCTGGGGCTGCAGGGCGGGCACTGCTTGTCGTCCAACGGCGGGCCCCAAGGCGCGCGGGGGAGGGCCTTAGTTGCCGGCCTTGCTTTGCGGTCGGGCCTGTGTTCCGCATCGTCGGTTGCTCGCCATTTTGGTCGGGCGAAGGCGACGCTCAGCGAGCAGATGACCGCGAGCGGCGCGCGCGCAGCTGATCAGTCGATTCTTTCGATTCCCATGGAACAGATCGCCCGGGAAGCGATCGCGATCGCGATCGCGATGCATGCGAAGGACGGGAGTGCAGGTTAGGAAATTTCTGCAGCTAGGGAGCCGCGCTGCAGTGGACCAGGCGTTCTAAAGAACTTGCGGCAGCGTTTCCTGCCAGCTCAAGGCTGCGAATGCTCGAAGCGCAATCCATCAAGGCGCCAGTGTGCGGGCCTGACATCCCTGACCTCGGTCGCACGCAGCCTGTCCTCGGGCACCAGATCCAACGCGCTGTTGGCCGGCGCGGCGAGCGTTGCATCGGACAGGTTGAAATCGTCCGGCTGCATGGCAGGGTTGCCCTTGGCGAAGTCGAAGGCCTTGAACAGAATCTCGGCGCGCGAGCAAGGGCACTGGTGGCGGGGCTCGCTGTTCGGTCGGGGCTCTGTCCCGCGGCATCTGTGGCACGCCATTTCAGCCGTGCCAGAGCGACTCTATGCGAGCAGATGGCGGCGTCTCGGCAGAGGGAGGAGGATCGGCAGCTGCTCGGGACACCGATTCAGTTGATCCTGGACGATCTCAAAAGGTTGTCGACGCGTGCGGCGCGGTAGAGCCGGCGGACTTCATCTCGTGAAAACGCCTAGCGATCCAAATGAGCAGCATCGACCTACGGTGCTCATAATTTGGGCACAACGAGCTGAACATCAGCGGAGGCCATCGATGGCGACGAAAAAGATCGTTCCCCTGTCTTGGGAGGAGCTGGATCCGAACTATGAAAATCGCGTCGGCTACGACGCAGACTTTCTGCCGATCCGAGTGCCCCTTCCGAAGCTGAGCGAGGAGCTCAAGACGACGGCGACCCTCGGTGTGTTGCCCTACGAACACTTCTCGGTGTTGCTTCATCCCGTCCGGAAGTTCGCGTTCTGGACCGCTGTAAACATCGACGGCGCTTCTGATCGTCGGCTCGGGACTCGCGCTGCTGACAAGTGGTGGACCGATGACAGGGACGACAAGGCGTTCAAGCCCTTCCAGGTCACCAACGCGTTCTACAAGAATTCAGGATTCGAGCGAGGTCACTTGGTACGGCGGCTGGACCCTGCATGGGGTGTCGACGACGAAGAGGCGGCGAGGGGCGAGGCTGACTCGTTTCATTTTTCGAACTGCACGCCCCAGGTGCCGAAGCTGAACAAGCAGTGGTGGGCGAAGGTCGAGAACCATGTCTTGGACACGGCAAACGCCAACAACCAGCAGATCAGCGTGTTCTCCGGCTGCCTCTTCACGAAAGGCGATCCGAAGTACAAGGGCGTGAAGATCCCGCTGGCCTATTGGAAGGTGGTGGCTTGGACCGTGGGCAAGTCCAAGCCGAAGCTGCGATCACTGGCCTTCTTCATCAAGCAAGACGAAGCCGTGGCCGAGCTGATCAAAGCGAAGGGCGTGCAGCCGCTGTCAGTCGACTTGGGCACCGTGCCGGAGCCGATACAGGGATACCAAACCACGGTCGCTGAACTGGAAGCCAAGACGGGTCTGACGTTCGGGAAGCTGGCAGGTGAAGACGTCGACGTCTACGCCGCCAAGCGGGCGACCCGGCTTTCGCCACTGACTTTCAACGCCGTCGACACGTACCGGCGACTGCGCCGCCCCAGCGACCTCATCACGGGATGACCATGCCAGCACCCATTGATCCCATCGTTGCCCGTGCTGCGGAGCGCGGCGAGCGCGTAGGTGTGCTCGTGCTGGTGGACAAACCGTCCAGGCAGGGACCGGTTCCGCTGTCGTTGGACGCCAATCTCCGAACGCTGAGCGAACGAGTCCAGGAAGTGCGACACAAGGCCAAGGATCTGCTGCACGACCCGTCAGCACGGTCAAGCAGAAGTGCGGCCGGCCTTCAACCGCTCTCCATGGATGGCAACGACATTGAGCGCGGCGGTGTGCTGCTGGAAAACCTTGGTGCCGTGATGGCGGCGATCGATCCAGCGGATCTGTCGAAGATCAGCGAAGTGGGCGGTGTGCGCAAGGTGATCCCGATGCCGCACTTTCTTCCATTGATCGTTCCGATGCAGTACCGGGTGGCGGCCCCCGCGGACTTGATTGACGGGCCTGCCAAATCGCTGCTGCGGATCGGGATTCCAAAGTTCTGGGACGCTGATCTCTGGGGTGCGGGCACGACGATCGGGCACTTCGACACCGGCATCAATGCCAGTCATCCGATCTTTGCTGAACTGCGCAGCGGCAAGCGTCTGCGATACGCCGCCTTCGGCGCCGACGGCAACAGGATCTCGCGAGCTCGACCTCGTGACGACCATCCTGAGCACCACGGCACCCACACGGCCGGCACATTGGTCGGCGCTGGTGTCGACGGCTTTCAGGCGGGCATAGCGCCCAAGGCCAAGCTGGTCAGCGTTCAGATTTTTCCTGGCGGGGTGCGTTCACAAGGCGACCAAGACCAGATCGTCGTCAATGCACTGAACTGGATCGTCGGTGAACGACCACACGTGCTCAACCTGAGCTTTGGCGACTCGAAGTACAACGACTCTTACCTTGGCATCATCGGTGAGTTGATCGACCAGAACATTGCCGTGGTCGCGGCCGTAGGCAATGGCGGTGTCGACAAGTCTTCGAGCCCAGGCAATTATGGAAGCGTGATTGCGGTTGGTGCGGTCGATGCAAAGGGCCGGGTTTGCCCATTCAGCGGCAGCGGCAAAGTTAAGAAAAACGCGCGACCGGACGTCTGCGCCCCGGGCATGAATATCCTCTCCGCAGGCCGGGGCGAGGACTTTGCCGTATCAACCGGCACATCGATGGCCGCGCCTCATGTCGCTGGCGTCCTTGCCCTGTTGCGCGAGAGGGCCCCCGATCTCACGCCAGCACAGCTGAAGGACCTGCTGAAGAAGCACGCGCGGGTCCCCAGTGACTGGGATGTGTCACGGGGAGGCGCAGGCATCGTGGATGGTCGTGCGCTGCTTGCTGCCGTATAGTCGGCATATGCCTAAAACCGTCGCCGCGGCAGCCCTGTCCGGTACCTCAGGTACCGGGACGGCAGTCGCGCGCAAGCGTACCAAGGCAGCCGCTACGTCAGCGCCAACCAAGACGGTCAGCGCCAAGCAGATCGATCCTAAGGTGCGGAGTGCCATCAAGAAGGGTGGCACCGCCCCGTTGATGGTCATGGTCAAGCTTGACACCAAGCGGTCCACTTTCAGCCAATTGCCTGTGACCAACCGGCCGGGCAGCGCGCGTGAGCGCGCCTTCAACGAAGAAGTGGCGGCAGAAGTCCAGCGCAGCGCTTCGAACGGCCAATACCGGATCGTGTCGACCGCGGCCAATATCGGCGTGGCCACCTTGGAAGCCTCTGCAGGCATCGTTCGCGACCTGCTGAGTTCCAGCAAGGTCGCCGGGATGAAGCTCAAGGTCTAGTTGGCGCCGCGCTTTGGGCGGTTGAGCAACTGATTCCTCGACACGAGGACCCCGTTTAGAGCGCCGGGATTGTGAGAGCCTGCTGCGCAGGTGCGCTGCAAAGGCCACCATGCTGGGGGTTGAGCGTTCGTCAAAGGAGGGCGTGACATGCGTACCTTCGCCTCGCGACCGTCTTCCGTGGGGCGCCACGTCGCGGGAAAGATCGCCGCCGCCTACCGCGATTCATGACGACGCCGGTGTCCGATCTTCGCAACTGCCGGCGCGGATCCAACCGTCTACGAGTGGGCTGGAAACGACGCGGTGAAGGTCCAGAGGGTGAGCGCAACTGCGCTATCGAACTGAAGTCCCGCCTGGAACGGTTGCCGGTGGCGTCCATCGACGACCCACGACATCCCGAGACAGCTCCTCACCGGTATCCCCCTGGGTATCCCCCTGGAGAGAAAAAGCGAGCCACAACGGAAAACGGCTTAGCTGCCGAAGCTGCTAAGCCGTTGATTCTCTTCTTGTTTTTGGTCGGGACGGCGGGATTCGAACTCGCGACCCCTTGCACCCCATGCAAGTGCGCTACCAGGCTGCGCTACGCCCCGACTGAGCCCAAAAGTATAACCCAAGATTCCCGAGTCAATTTACGAAATCGGCAATCTTTCAGAGCAGGCCGGCCCGGATCGCCAGCAACTCGGCGCGGATCTGCTGCAGCGACGTGATCGGCTCGACGGCCAGCACCGGCAGCGTGATCGACGCCTCTGCGGCCTTCAGCGGCTGGGCGTGCGATGCCACGAGGCGTGCCGCCGGTGCATGGGCCAGTTCGGGGGGCGCGTCGAGATCGTCATCGGTGTCCAGCGCGTCGTCGTCCATGGCTTCGAGGGCCTGGGCGGCTTCGGCCTCGTCGCGGAAGTTCTGCGCCGCGGCGGGCGGCAGACCTTCACTGAGCTGGTTGCGCGCGCCGCTGATCGTGAAGCCCTGGTCGTAGAGCAGGTCGCGGATGCGGCGGATCAGCAGCACCTCGTGGTGCTGGTAATAGCGCCGGTTGCCGCGCCGCTTCATGGGCTTGAGCTGGGTGAACTCCTGCTCCCAGTAGCGCAGCACATAAGGCTTCACGCCGCAAAGATCACTGACCTCACCGATGGTGAAGTAGCGTTTGGCGGGGATGGCGGGAAGCGCCTTTTCCATTGCAAATCAACAGGTTCGCGAGGGGAAGGCAGACTCTACTCGAAGTCTTCCCCGGCCGGCGCGTCGCCTTGCACCAACCCCTTGAGTTTGTGGCTGGCGTGAAAAGTCACGACGTTTCTGGCCTTGATGGGGATGGACTCGCCGGTGCGCGGGTTGCGGCCCGGGCGCGGCGCCTTGCGGCGGATATTGAAGTTGCCGAAGCCGGAGAGCTTCACGTCCTGGCCCTTCACGAGGCTGTCATGCAGGATGTCGAAGAAGGCTTCGACCATGTCCTTGGACTCGCGCTTGTTCAGGCCCAGCTTGTCGAACAGCAGTTCGGCCAGCTCGGCCTTGGTCAGCGTGGGTGTTTCGAGGCTGCCGATGACGACGGCGGCCGCGTCCTTCTTGGTGTCGTGGGCGTCCATGGGTTCTCGTTCTCCGGTCAGCCGCGCAGGCGGCCTCCAAGCTGCTGGCCGACGGCGGCGACGATGGCGGCAATGGCCGCATCGATGCGCTCCTCGGTCAACGTGGCCTCGTCGTCGAGCAGTTCCAGGCGCACGGCCAGGCTGCGCTCATCGGCCTGCAGGTCGGTGCTGCTGCCGGCCGCGGGCTTGAAGACGTCGAACAGCCGGGCCGAGCGCAGCAGCGCGCCGCCGGCGGCCGTGATGGCGGCCATCAGCGCGTCGTGGCTGACGCTGTCCTTCACGACCAGCGCCAGGTCGCGCTGCACGGCCTGCTGGCGCGGCAGCGGCTGGCCCTGCGGCAGCCTGCGGGCCAGCGCGGCATCGAGGTCCAGCTCGAACACGACGGGCGCGTCGCCGCTGATCTCGTAGGCCTGGCGCCAGCGCGGGTGCAGTTCGCCGACGACGCCGATGACGATGCCGTTCAGGCTCAAGCGCGCGCTGCGGCCCGGGTGCAGGGCGGGATGCTCGGCGGCTTCGAAGGTCAGCGTCTGCGGCACGAACAGTGCTTCGAGGTCGCCCTTGACATCGAAGAAGTCGACGGCGCGGTCGCGCTGGCTCCACTGCTGCTGCTCGGCCGGGCCCCAGGCCAGGCCGCCCAGGCGCAGCGGCTGCTCGATGCCGGCCACGCTGAGCGGGCCGTTGGCGACGGCCGCATCGCGCCTGAACACGCGGCCCAGCTCGAACACGCGCACGCGCGTCGCGCGGCGGGTCTGGTTGTGGCGCAGCACCTGCACGAGGCTGCCGATCAGGCTGGTGCGCATCACCGACAGCGGCGCGGCGATGGGGTTCAGCAGCTTGATCGGGTCGGTGACGCCGGCGAGCTCGCGCTCCCAGCGCTCCTCGACGAAGCTGAAGTTGATCGTTTCGAAGTAGTCGCGTGCGGCGACGGCGCGACGCAGCGCGTGCTTGGCCTGGCGCGATTCCGAGCCCGTGCGGCCGACGATGGGCGCCAGCGGCGCGGTGGACGGCAGCGTCGGGTAGCCCAGCACGCGGATGACTTCCTCGATGAGGTCTTCCTCGATCAGGAAGTCGAAGCGCCAGCTCGGCGGGGTCACCGTGATGACGCCGTCAGCAGCGGTGAATGGCAGGCCCAGGCGCGTGAAGACGCTCTCGCAGTCGGCCTGTGTGATCGGCATGCCGATGACCTTGGCGGCGCGGGCCACGCGCAGCGCCACGGGCTTGCGCATGGGCACGTTGGGCGACTGGTCGTCCATCGGGCCGACCTTCGTGTCCGCCGTGCCGCAGATGTCGATGATGAGCCGGGTGATGCGCTCGATGTGCTCGACGGTCTGGGCCGGGTCGACGCCGCGTTCGAAGCGGTGGCCGGCGTCGGTCGAGAAGTTGTAGCGGCGGCCGCGGCCCATGACGGCTTCGGGCCACCAGAAGGCGGCCTCGACGTAGACGTTCTTCGTGTCGTCGGACACGGCGGTGTGGTCGCCGCCCATGATGCCGGCGAGGGACTCGACCTCGCGCGCATCGGCGATGACGCCGACCTTGTCGTCGACGGTGATGGTGTTGCCGTTCAGCAGCTTGAGCTGTTCGCCGGCCATGCCCCAGCGCACGACCAGCCCGCCGCTGATCTTGTCGAGGTCGAAGATGTGGGTCGGGCGGCCGTACTCGAACATCACGTAGTTCGAGATGTCGACCAGGGCCGTCACCGAGCGCTGGCCGCAGCGCTCCAGGCGCTGGATCATCCAGGCGGGCGTCTTGGCCTGGGTGTCAATGCCCTTGACAACGCGGCCCGAGAAACGGCCACAGAGGTCGGTGGCCTCGATGCGGATGGGCAGCTTGTCGTCGGTCGTCGGCTTGATGGCTGGGAACTCGGCCTTGAGCAGCGGTGCGCCGGTCAGGGCGGCCACTTCGCGGGCAACGCCGAACACGCTCAGGCCATGGCCCAGATTGGGCGTCAGCTTCAGCGTGAACAGCGTGTCGTCGAGGGCGAGGTGCTTGCGGATGTCTTCGCCGACGACGGCGTCCGCAGCCAGCTCCAGCAGGCCGCCGTGGTCTTCGCTGAGCTTGAGCTCTCGGGCGGAGCACAGCATGCCGAAGCTCTCGACGCCGCGCAGCTTGCCGACGCCGATCTTGAAGGGCTTGGCCGGGTCGTCGGTGGGCAGTTCGGCGCCCACGGTGGCCAGCGGCACCTTGATGCCCGCACGGGCATTGGGCGCGCCGCAGACAATTTGCAGGGGCCCTGCGCCGCCAGCGTTGACCTTGCAGACGCGCAGCTTGTCGGCGTTGGGGTGTTGTTCGGCTTCGAGGATCTCGGCGACGACGATGCCGTGGAAGGGCGGCGCGACGGGGCGCAGCTCTTCGACCTCCATGCCGGACATGGTCAGCAGTTCGGCCAGTTTTTCAGTGGACAGCGGCGGATTGCAGAACTCGCGCAGCCAGGACTCGGGGAATTGCATAACGTGCTGTTTACTTGAACTGAGCCAGGAAGCGGAGGTCGCCGTCGAAGAAGGCGCGCAGGTCGTTGACGCCATAGCGCAGCATGGCCAGGCGGTCGATGCCGGAGCCGAAGGCGAAGCCGATGTAGCGCTCGGGGTCCAGGCCCATGTTGCGGATGACCTGCGGGTGGACCTGGCCGGAGCCGGACACCTCCAGCCAGCGGCCTTTCAGCGGGCCGCTCTCGAACATGATGTCGATCTCGGCGCTGGGCTCGGTGAACGGGAAGTAGCTGGGGCGAAAGCGCAGCTGCAGCTGGTCGGTCTCGAAGAAGGCGGTGATGAAGTTCAGGTAGACCGCCTTCAGATCCTTGAACGAGATGTTCTCGCCGACCCACAGGCCTTCGACCTGGTGGAACATCGGCGAATGGGTTGCGTCGCTGTCGACGCGGTAGGTGCGGCCCGGCGCGATGACGCGTATTTCTGGCATCCCTTCGGGCGTCGTGGCCTGGCCGGCGTAGCGCTTGGCATGGGCCTGCGCGTAGCGGATCTGCATCGGGCTGGTGTGCGGGCGCAGATTGAGCCACGACCCGTTCTCGTCCTTCATGTCGACGTAGAAGGTGTCCTGCATCGAGCGGGCGGGATGGTTCTCGGGGTTGTTCAGCGCCGAGAAGCTATACCAGTCGGTCTCGATCTCGGGGCCGTCGGCGACGTCGAAACCCATGGAACCGAAGATGGCCTCGATGCGCTCCATTGCTCGCGTGATCGGGTGCAGGCCGCCGGTGCCGCGCTGGCGGCCGGGCAGGGTCACGTCCAGGGCCTCGGCCTTGAGCTGCTTCTCGAGCTCGGCGGCGGCCAGCGCGTCGCGGCGGGCGGTGAGGGCGGCTTCGATGCCGACCTTGAGCTGGTTGATCTCGGCGCCGCGGGTCTTCTTCTCCTCGATGCTGAGGGCGCCCAGGCCCTTCATCAGCTCGGTCACGCGGCCGGACTTGCCGAGGAAGCGGGCCTTGGCGTTTTCCAGTTCGGCGGGCGTTGGGGCGGCGGCAAAGTCAGCTTGCGCGGCGGCCAGAAGGGCGTCGAGATCAGACATTCGAATTCAAAAATAAAAGAGGGCCGACCCGATGGGCCGGCCCTCAAAAGGTTGCGTGCCTCGACGCAAGTCGAGGCGGGTCGCAATCAGGCGAGCGCGGCCTTCACCTTGGCGAAGATGCTGGCAAAACCAGCCGGGTCGTTGACGGCCAGATCGGCGAGGACCTTGCGGTCGATCTCGATCTGGGCCTTCTTCAGGCCCGCCACGAACTTGCTGTAGGACAGGCCCAGGCCACGCGAGGCGGCATTGATACGGGCGATCCACAGCTGACGGAAGACGCGCTTCTTGGTGCGGCGGTCACGGTAGGCGTATTGGCCCGCCTTCATCACCGCCTGCTTGGCGATGCGGAAGACGTTCTTACGACGACCGCGGAAGCCCTTGGCCAGGGCCAGGACCTTCTTGTGACGGGCGCGAGCGGTAACACCACGTTTGACGCGAGGCATGTGTTTCTCCTTGAGTCGTTAGTGGATTACAGGCCAGCAAAGGGCAGCATCTGAGCGATGTGACCCATGTTGGTTTCGTGCACGGTCACGGCGCCGCGAAGCTGACGCTTGTTCTTCGTGGTCTTCTTGGTCAGGATGTGGCGCTTGAACGCCTGACCGCGCTTGACGGTGCCACCCGGACGAACGCGAAAACGCTTTTTCGCGCTGCTCTTGGTCTTCATCTTGGGCATGTGAATGCTCCTTTTAAGTATGTCCCTGGGGCGGTGGCGGAGAGCCCGTCACGCTTGTTGGCCTCAGGAGACTTGTGGACCGGCCGGCGACCAAACCGACCTGTCAAACCTGTTTTGGTCTCAGCGCTTTTTCGGCGCCAGGACCATGATCATCTGCCGACCTTCGAGCTTCGGCATGTTCTCGACGATCGCCACGTCGGCCAACTCATCCCGGATCCGCTCCAGCAGGCGCATGCCGATGTCCTGGTGGGTGATCTCACGGCCCCGGTAGCGCAGCGTCACCTTGCCCTTGTCACCGTCTTCGGCGATGAAGCGGCGCAGATTGCGCATCTTGATCTGGTAGTCGCCTTCGTCCGTGCCCGGGCGGAACTTGACTTCCTTGATTTCGATGATCTTCTGCTTGGCCTTGGCTTCGGCGGCGCGCTTTTGCTCCTGGTACTTGAACTTGCCATAGTCCATCAGCCGGCAGACCGGCGGGTTGGCGGTGGCAGAGATCTCGACCAGATCCACATCCAGTTCGCCCGCCATACGCAGGGCTTCCTGGATGCTGACGACACCGATGGGTTCATTCTCGGGGCCGTTCAGACGGACTTCGGGAGCCATGATTTCGCGGTTCAGGCGGTGCTTGCGCTCCGGAATCGCGCGACGGTCGGCAAACGTAGCGATGGTGTGGACCTTTCAACGGGCCCCAAGGCGAGGGGCCCAAACAAAACAAATAGCGCCCGGACGGCTCTTTCAGACCTTGTTGGTGATGTCTGCGGAGATCCTGTTTAGGAAGTCCTGCAGGGGCATCACGCCGAGATCCTGGTTGCCACGGGCGCGTACCGCAACGCTGCCATTCGCCTTTTCCTTGTCGCCTACGACGAGGATGTACGGCAGCTTTTGCATGGAATGCTGGCGGATTTTATAGGTGATCTTCTCGTTGCGCAAATCGGCTGAGGCCCTAAGCCCTTGTTTTTGCAGCGATTTCACAATTTCCGCCACGTAATCGGCCTGCGCGTCGGTGATATTGGCCACGACGACCTGCGTCGGCGCCAGCCAGACGGGCAGCGCGCCGGCGTGCTGTTCGATCAGGATGCCGATGAAACGCTCCAGGCTGCCGACGATGGCGCGGTGCAGCATGACGGGGTTCTTGTGCTGGCCGTCCTCGTCGACGAACTCGGCGTCCAGGCGCACCGTCATGTTGAAGTCGACCTGCATGGTGCCGCACTGCCATTCGCGGCCGAGGGCATCCTTCAACGTGTACTCGATCTTGGGGCCGTAGAAGGCGCCGTCGCCCGGTGCGATGACGTACTCGACGCCCGCACGGCGCAGACTTTCCATCAGTGCATGCTCGGCCTTGTCCCACAGTTCATCGGAGCCGATGCGGGCGTCCGGTCGCGTGGCGACCTTGTAGAGGATGTCGCTGAAGCCGAAGTCCTTGTAGACCTTCTGCAGCAGTTCGGTGTAGGCCACGCACTCGGGCAGGATCTGGTCTTCCGTGCAGAAGATGTGGCCGTCGTCCTGCGTGAAGGCGCGCACGCGCATGATGCCGTGCAGGCCGCCCGAAGGCTCATTGCGGTGGCACTGGCCGAATTCGCCATAGCGAAGCGGCAGGTCGCGATAGCTCTTCACGCCCTGCTTGAAGATCAGGATGTGGCCCGGGCAGTTCATCGGCTTGAGCGCGTATTCGCGCTTCTCGCTCTCCGTCGTGAACATGGCCTCGCGGTACTTTTCCCAGTGGCCGGACTTCTCCCACAGCGAGCGGTCAACGATTTGCGGACCCTTGACCTCCTGGTAGCCGTTGTCCTGGTAGATGCGGCGCATGTACTGCTCCACCTGCTGCCACAGTGCCCAGCCCTTGGGGTGCCAGAACACCGTGCCCGGCGACGCTTCTTCCATGTGGAAGAGGTCCAGTTCCTTGCCGAGCCTGCGGTGGTCGCGCTTCTCGGCCTCCTCCAGCATCGTCAGGTATTTCTGCAGGTCGTCCTTCGTGGCCCAGGCCGTGCCGTAGACGCGCTGCAGCATCTCGTTGCGGTGGTCGCCGCGCCAGTAGGCGCCGGCCACCTTCATCAGCTTGAAGTGCTTGAGCTTGCCCGTGGACGGCACATGGGGGCCGCGGCAGAGGTCCTCGAACCTGCCTTCGGCGTAGAGCGACACGTCCTGGTCGGCCGGGATGCTGCCGATGATCTCGGCCTTGTAGTTCTCGCCCAGGGCCTTGAAATGGGCGACGGCCTCGTCGCGCGGCAGCACGCGGCGCACGACCTTCTCGTCCTTCCTGGCCAGTTCCGTCATCTTGGCCTCGATGGCGGCCAGGTCCTCGGGCGTGAAGGGGCGCTTGTACGAGAAGTCGTAATAGAAGCCGTTCTCGATGACCGGGCCGATGGTGACCTGGGCGTCGGGATACAGCTCCTTGACCGCATAGGCCAGCAGGTGGGCCGTCGAGTGGCGGATCAGTTCCAGGCCGTCTGCGTCCTTGTCGGTGACGATGGCGAGCTGGACATCGTGGGCTATGACATGGCTGAGGTCGACGACCTTGCCGTCGACCTTGCCGCCGAGGGCGGCCTTGGCCAGGCCGGCGCCGATGCTGGCGGCGACGTCGCCGACGGACAGCGGCGCGGGGAACTCACGGCGCGAGCCGTCGGGGAGTTGGATGGCAATCATGAAAGGTGCTCCATCTGGGGCGGAAACAAAAAAGCGCGGCCACTTGCCGCGCTTTGTTCGTTGCCCGAAGGCGTGAAGGTGCTGGTGAGCGTGACGAGCCGCGGCCGACTAGGTACCGGTGAAGGTGGTGGTCGTAGTTCGCGGTGTCATAACCAGGGTGCCTTTCTCGCTCTTGTGAGATGAGGGAGCCCGCATTCTACCGGCCGGCCGCCGTCAGCGCAGCCGCTGCAGTTGCCCGTCGACGAAACGCACCCGTTCGCCGACGCGCAGGTCGCCCGGGTTGGCGAGCTGCAGGTTCTGGTCGCCCCCGCCGTCCAGGCGGACCCAGACCCGGTAGCCGGACGGGCCGCGGTTGCCGTCGCGCTCGACCTGGTCGCCGATGACGGCGCCACCCAGCGCACCGATCACCGCACCCACCTTGCCGCCGCCGCCGCGGGGGCCGCCCATGTCGCGGCCGATCTCGTGGCCGATGACGCCGCCGATCAGGCCGCCCGCAATGGCGCCGGCGCCGGAACTGCGCGCCTGGCCGCCCAGTGGCTCGATCGCGGCGACCGTGCCGTAGCGGACGTTGGCGTAGTAGCCGCCCTGTGCGGGGTAGGCCGGATAGGCCGGTGCCGGCTCGGTGTAGGCCACCGGCGGTGGGCTGTAGGCGGGTGGGGGTGGGCGATGAACCGGCGCGACGACGCAGCCCGTCAGCAGGGCGCAGCCGAGCGCGACCAGGGCGGCGGAGCGGAGCATGGGGCGTTGGCGGAGCTTCATGGGCGGCAGTCCTCCGTCCGGCAAGGGGACGGTTGCCGCTGTAACGTTGCGTCGCATGCCGCCGGTTGACATGGCTGGCTGCAACAGAGCGTGAATAGAGCCTAGAGCGGCAACGCTTCGATCCGGCCCTGCCGCACGAGGGCGTCGAACTCGTCGGCCAGCCGCTGGCTCTCGGCCACGGCCACGCGCCAGCGGCGGCGGCGCTCGTCGGCCTCCAGCGCCATGAAGTCGTTGCGGTCGGGCAGCTTGGCGCCCGGCAGCCCTGCGATCCACTCGGGCGACGGGCACAGCAGCACGACGTTGTCGAGGAAGGCCGTCGAGCGATGGCGGTGCTTGAGCGCCTTGTCCAGCCAGCCGGGCACGACCTGGCGCTGGAAATGTGGGTAGAGCACCAGCGGCGCGCCCGAGGCCTGCAGCGCGCGGTAGTCCAGGTGCAGGTGGTAGTCGGTGATGCCGCCGTCCCAGTAGGCGCCGCGCGGCGCGCCGGGCAGGTCGTGCTGGGCCTGCAGCCAGAACGGGATGGAGCAGCTCGCCAGCAGCGCGCCGCGCAGGTTGGCGCGCGACAGATGCACCTCGCGGCTCGTGAAGTCGTTGAGCTTGAGCGGCAGGCGGTCGCGCGGGTCCGAGAACACGACGCGCTCCAGGAAGCGCCCCAGCAGCGGCCGCGACATGGCATTGGCCGCGAACGCACCGAGGTAGCCCAGCGGCGTGCGCAGCCGGCCCTCGCGCGCGAGCAGCCCGGCGCGACCACGCGACGCGACGATGTGCAGGCGCAGTCGCGGATGCGCCAGCACCTCGGCCTCGCGGCCCTGGAAGATCTCGCCGAGGATCTCGCCGAAGCGCCGGCTGACGCCCTCGGGCCGCGGGCGCTTCTCGCCCGGCAGCACGTCGTACTGCTGCGTCACATAGGCCTCGGCCATCACGTTGAACGCGTCGGCGACGTCGCGGTGGGCCAGCGCCGCCGTGGCCATGCGCCAGGCGCCGATGCTGGCGCCGACGAGGTGGACGGTCTGGCGGCTCTGCGGCAGCCAGTCGCCGAAGACATGGCGGTCCAGGCCGTTGAGGATCAGCCCCTTGGGGCCGCCCGCCGCAGCGGGGATCAGGCCGACGTCCTCGGCGCGCAGGCCGCGCTCGGCCAGGCGGGCCCTGGCGGCCGGGCCGGCAAAGACTTGGAGGGCAGCTGAGGTCATGGCCTCAGAAGATAGCCGGGTTCAGAACTTGTGTTCCCAATTCACGGCCCACCAGGCCACGGGCTGGCGCTCGTTGAGGCTGAAGTCGTCGAGCTTGGTGAAGCTCAGGCGAGTGCCCTGCCTGGGCTGGAACAGGCCGTTGACGCTGACGCGCACGCTGTCCTGCTTGCCGAGCTGCATCGCCGCGAAGGCGTCCAGCGAGCGCGAGGCCAGCGTCTGCTGGCTCTGCAGATCGCTTTGCCGCACGTCGAACCTGGGCGCGATCTGGGCGCTGAAGCCCATGTTGACCGGCAGGCTCTTGAGCCGATAGTCGGCGCCGAAGTTGAACTGCCAGGGCTGCTGGCCTTCCAGGCGGTTGTCGGGGCCGGGGATGTCGCCGACCCTGGAGCGGTAGAGGTTCAGCGAGGCACGCAGGCTCAGCGCCGTCGTCGGCTCGAACAGGCCCGGGAAGAGCTCGCCGGCGCGGCCCTTGACCTCCAGCTCCAGGCCCTCGGTCGTCGCCTTGCTGAGGTTGATCTGCGTGATGACCCAGCGCTGCGTCGGTGCCCAGGGCACGGTCATCAGCCGGGGCTGATCGGTGCGGATCAGGTTGGTGATGCGGCGGTGGAAGAGGCTCACCGATACCAGGCCGCCGGCCGGCAGATAGCTCTCGTAGGCGATGTCCAGGCCGGTGGCCAGCTCGGGCTGCAGGGCGGGGTTGCCGATGCGGTCCGGCGTGGTCGGCGTGTTGCCCTGGGTCAGCGGGTCGGTCGTGTTGATGGACGGCCGGTTGATGAGCTGCTGCACGTCCGGCGCCTTGTAGCTGCGCGTGAGGCTGGCGCGCACGAGGTCGCGGCCACTTCCTTTTCCATTGGGGTCGGGCTTGAAGTTCAGGTGCAGCACCGGCGTCGTGACCCGGCTCATGCTGGAGAAGTCACTGCTGCCGACGGCGTCCGCGCTGCCGCGGCTGTCGGTCTTGATCTGCTCGTGGCGCAGGCCGAAGTAGGCCGACCACTGCTTGTTGATCTCCCACTCGTCCTGCGCGAAGACGGCGCTGCGCGTGATCGTCGCGTCGAAGGGCTGGCCTTCGATGCCGGGCAGCAGCGGCTGCCCGTTCTCGATGGTCGTGCGGTTCTCGTCGCGCACCTTGCGCTCCAGCTCCGCGCCGGTGGTGAGGGTGTGGGCCTCGCCGGCGTACTGGCTGTATTTGCCGGACAGCGTCGCGTTGTGGTTGCGGTTCTTGCCCGTCGTCGTGCGCGAGACGGGCGTGGCGCCGTTGCGGCCTTCGAAGTCGAAGTTGAAGTCGGCGCCGCCCGAGCCCACGCCGGCACGCAGCTCGATGCGGCGGTCCTCGCTGAAGCGGTTGTTGTATTGCAGGTTCAGGCGTTCAGCCGAGAAGGTGCCGCGGTTGCGCGTGGTCTCGTCGATGGTGCGCGGCGTGTAGAGCGGGTCGCTGTCCGGCAGCCTGGCGACGGTATTGGCGCCCTCGTTGTGGAAGCGGTTGTCGACGAAGAAGCCCTGCAGCGTCAGCGTCTCGTCGTCGCCCATCTTCCAGTTCAGGCGCGGCGACACGTTGAAGCCGCGGCCGAAGGCGAGGTCATGGCCCTCGTTGCCGACGTGCTGGCGCAGCTGCCCGGGCATCGTCGGGTTGGCGTTGGTGAGGCGCTCGCCGTCCAGCTCGTTCCTGAAGTGCCACTGGTAGAGCGAGACCGGGATGACGAAGCCCAGGCCGCCCACGGCGCGATCGCCATAGGTGAAGCCGCCGTTGATGACGGGCTTCTCGTTCGCATAGGCCAGGCCCGGGCGCAGATCCTTCTGCACGACGCGCGGGGCGTCCTTCAGGATGATGTTCAGCGTGCCGGCAATGGCCTGGGCGCTCTGGTCGGCGGTCGGGGCCTTGGTCACTTCCACGCGCTCGACCTGCTGCGGGTTGAGGTTGTCGAGGCTGAAGCCCGGAGGCGCGGGCTCGCCGTTGACGAGGATCTGCGTGTAGGCGCCGCCCAGGCCGCGCATGCGCAGCTGGCCGCCGGAGACGTTGATGCCGGGCAGCCGCTTGAGCACGTCGGAGAGCTGCGTGTCGCCGTACTTGTCCAGCTCCTCGCGGCCGTAGAGCTGCTTGGCCACGGGCTCGCGGCGGCGCAGGTCGGCGTCGGTCTGCTGGCGCGTCACCGATACGCGTTCGAGCTGCGGGTTGCCGGGGCTGGGCGAGTTGTTCTGGGCGCGGTCCACTTCCTGCTGGGCCAGCACGAGGGCAGGGCACAGCAGCAGCGACGCGAGGGCAGGGGCTTTCAAACGGGGACTCCGGGGTATCTGGACAGTGCGGCGCGCGATCATGTCAGCGCCGTGCCGCAATGACGAAGGTCAGCGCTTGAGCTTGGCGAAGGCCGCGGCCATCGCGTTGCCGCCCGCGGGCTGGGCGTCGCGCGAGCCGCCGCCCTGGCGCTCGTTGCGGGCCGCGGGCCGGAAGCTGTTGTCCTGCTTGGGGCCACGGGTGGGCTGTGCATCGAGCTTCATCGTCAGCGAGATGCGCTGGCGGGCCAGGTCCACCTCCAGCACCTTGACCTTGACGATGTCGCCCGTCTTGACCACCTCGCGCGCGTCGTTGACGAACTTGCTGGACAGCTGGCTGACGTGGATCAGGCCGTCCTGGTGCACGCCCAGGTCGACGAAGGCGCCGAACTGCGCGACGTTGCTGACCGTGCCTTCGAGCAGCATGCCGGGCTGCAGGTCCTTGACGTCCTCGACGCCGTCGTTGAAGCGGGCGACCTTGAAGTCCGGGCGCGGGTCGCGGCCGGGCTTCTCCAGTTCGGCCAGCACGTCTTTCACGGTGATGGCGCCGAACCTGTCGTCGGCCAGCAGCTCTGGCTTGAGGGTGCGCAGCACCTCGCTGCGGCCGATGATCTCCTCGGCCGGGCGCTTGAGCTGGGCCAGTGCCCGCTCGACGATGGGGTAGGTCTCGGGGTGGACGCCCGAGAAGTCCAGCGGGTTGTCACCGCCGCGGATGCGCAGGAAGCCGGCGGACTGCTCGAAGGTCTTGGGGCCCAGGCCGGTCACGTCCAGCAGCTGCTGGCGGTTCCTGAACGCGCCATTGGCATCGCGCCAGCGCACGATGCTGCTGGCGACCGAGGCCGACAGGCCGGACACGCGCGCCAGCAGGGCCGACGAGGCCGTGTTCAGGTCCACGCCGACCTTGTTCACGCAGTCCTCGACGACGGCGTCCAGCGCGCGCGCCATCTCGCTCTGATTCACGTCGTGCTGGTACTGGCCGACGCCGATGCTCTTGGGGTCGATCTTGACCAGCTCGGCCAGCGGGTCCTGCAGGCGGCGGGCGATGGACACGGCGCCGCGCAGGCTCACGTCAAGGTCGGGCAGCTCCCTGGACGCGAACTCCGAGGCCGAGTAGACCGAGGCGCCGGCCTCGCTGACGACGACGCGCTCGATCTGCACGTTCGCATCGAGCTGCTGCAGCTTCTTGATCAGCTCGCCCGCAAGCTTGTCGGTCTCGCGGCTGGCCGTGCCGTTGCCGATGGCGATCAGGTTGACGCCATGCGTCGCGCACAGCTTGGCCAGCGTGTGCAGGCTGCCGTCCCAGTCGCGGCGCGGCTCGTGCGGGTAGACGGTCGACGTGTCCAGCACGCGGCCGGTGTCGCTGACCACGGCCACCTTCACGCCGGTGCGGATGCCGGGGTCCAGCCCCATGACGACGCGCTTGCCGGCCGGTGCGGCCAGCAGCAGGTCGCGCAGGTTCTCGGCGAAGACCTTGATGGCCGTGGCCTCGGCCGCCTCGCGCAGCCGCGCGAACAGGTCGCGTTCCAGGCTCAGGGACAGCTTGACCTTCCAGGTCCAGGCCACGGTCTTGCGGAGCAGCTCGTCGGCCGCGCGGCTGGCGTGGCGCCAGCCGAGGTGGGCCGCGATGCGGCCCTCGGCCAGGCCGGGCTTGCCGGGGGAACTTGACGTAGGCTCTTCGTCAAGCACCAGCTTGGCGTCCAGCAGCTCCTGCGTGCGGCCGCGGAACACGGCCAGCGCGCGGTGCGAGGGCACGGTGCGGATGGGCTCGGCGTAGTCGAAGTAGTCGCGGAACTTGGCGTTGTCGGGCGTGTCGGGGCTCTTGCCGTCCATCAGCTTGGACTGGAACAGGCCTTCGGCCCACAGCCACTCGCGCAGCTTGCCGACCAGCACGGCGTCCTCGGCCCAGCGCTCGCTGAGCAGGTCGCGCACGCCGTCGAGCACGGCGAAGGCGTCGGCAAAGCCGCCCTCGGCGTTGACGAACTTCGCGGCCTCGTCCATCGGCACGAGGCTCGGGTCGGCAAACAGCCGGTCGGCCAGCGGCTCCAGGCCGGCCTCGCGGGCGATCATGCCCTTGGTGCGACGCCTGGGCTTGTAGGGCAGGTAGAGGTCTTCCAGCTCCTGCTTGGTGGGCGCGGCGCGCACGGCGGCTTCGAGTTCGGGCGTCAGCTTGCCCTGCTCGGCAATGCTCTTCAGCACGGCCTCGCGGCGCTCGGCCAGCTCGCGCAGATAGGCCAGGCGGGCGTCCAGCTCGCGCAGCTGGATGTCGTCGAGGCCGTCGGTGGCCTCCTTGCGGTAGCGGGCGATGAAGGGCACGGTGGCCCCGCCGTCCAGCAGCTCGACGGCAGCCTGCACCTGGGCCGGCCTCACCTTCAGCTCGGCGGCGATCTGGGAAACGATCAACTTGTCCAAAACGGGGCCTGACAACGCAGCAAAAAGCCGGCGATTTTGCCAGGGAGCCGGCGGCGATTTGCGGGCCTCAGCGGCCGGCCGGAAGCGTGACGAGATCATGGGATGGGCTCCGTTTGCGGGCCCGGTGATGAGATTCACGGGCGCCGCAAATGGCTGGAGCCGAGGTGGCGTCGGCGTGACTCGGTGGACCAGGGGGAAGTCCTCCTTTGGTCAGGGGGTGGCCAGCCAGCCCGCCAGGCCCAGGCCCGCGGCCCGGCCGCTGGCGAAGCAGGCGGTCAGCAGATAGCCGCCGGTCGGGGCTTCCCAGTCCAGCATCTCGCCGGCCACGAAGACGCCGGGCAGCGCGCGCAGCATCAGGCCGTCGGTCAGCGCCTCGAAGCGCACGCCGCCCGCGCTGCTGATCGCCTCGGCCACCGGGCGCGGCGCGTGCAGCACCAGCGGCAGGTGCTTGAGGGCCGCGGCGAGCCGGGCCGGGTCCAGCATCTGCTCGCGCGTCAGCAGCTCGTGCAGCAGGCCGAGCTTGAGCGGGCCCAGGTGCAGGCGGCTCTTCAGGTGCGAGGACAGCGAGCGGCTGCCGCGCGGGTGCCTGACCTCGGCCAGCACGCGCTCGGCACTCAGTTGGGGCAGCAGGTCCAGATGCAGCATGGCTTGGCCGTCGCGGGCGATCTGCTCGCGCAGCGCGCTGCTGGCGGCATAGACCAGCGAGCCTTCGATGCCGGTCGCCGTGATGACGAATTCGCCCGGGCGGCCGGCAAAGCCCTGGGCTTCCAGCGCCACGGGCTTGACGGGCTGGCCGGCGAACTCGGTGGCGAAGCGTGCGCTCCAGCCCGGGCCGTCGGCATGGGCCGCGGTGGCGCCCACGTCGAAGCCGCAGTTGGCCGGCCGCAGCGGCGCGATGTCGACGCCGCGCGCGGCCAGCCAGGGCGCCCAGGCGCCATCCGAGCCGAGCTGGGGCCAGGAGGCGCCGCCCAGCGCCAGCAGCGTCGCGCGGGGCTGCAGCCGGCGTTCGCCGGCGGGCGTGTCGAAGCGCAGCGCGCCTACTCCCGTCTCAGCGGCCCAGCCGGTCCAGCGGTGGCGCATCGCGAACTTGACGCCCGCCGCGCGCAGCCGCTGCAGCCAGGCGCGCAGCAGCGGCGCGGCCTTCAGGTCCTTTGGGAAGACGCGGCCCGAGGTGCCGACGAAGGTCTCGACGCCCAGGCCCGCGGCCCAGGCGCGCAATGTGTCGGCTTCGAAGCCGCGCAGCAGCGGCTCGATCTGCGCGGCGCGCGCGCCGAAGCGGCCGAGGAAGGGCTCGAAGGGCTCGGAGTGGGTCAGGTTGAGGCCGCCCTTGCCGGCCAGCAGGAATTTTCGGCCGACGGTGGGCTTGGCATCGAAGACGGTGACGGCATGGCCGGCCGCGGCCAGCACCTCGGCCGCCATCAGGCCGGCGGGACCGCCGCCGATGATGGCGATGGGATCGGGGGACGACATGCCCCCGATTGTCCTAGCGACTCAGCCGGCGCGCAGCTTGTCGCGCAGCGCCTCGCCGATGTCCGGCCGGGCGGCATAGGGGTCGGTCGGATTGCGCTGCAGCATCGCGTCTTCCATGCGCGTCTGCAGGCCGGCCAGGGCCTTGGGGTGGCTGAAGATGTAGAACTTGTTGTGGTCGATGGCGTCGAAGACCATGGCCGCGACGTCGGCCGCAGTCAGCTTGCCGGAAGACACTGCCTTGTCGGTCTGGGCCTGGGAGACGATCTGGCTGATGGTCGGCTTGCTGCCCGGCATGTCGCCGGGGCGGTTGCGGTGGCTCTGGCTGATGCCGGTGGGCACGTAGAAGGGGCAGAGCACCGAGGCGTGGACCTGGCTCGTGACCAGGGCGAGATCGTGATGAAGCGTCTCGGTCAAAGCCACCACGGCGGCCTTGCTGACGTTGTAGACGCCGGAAACAGGCGGCACCAGCAGCCCGGCCATGGACGCCGTATTGACGATGTGGCCCGAGTAGCTCGGGTCGGCCTTGGCGGCGGCCAGCATCATCGGCGTGAACAGGCGCACGCCGTGCACGACGCCCATCAGGTTGACGCCCAGCACCCATTCCCAGTCGCTGAGGGCGTTCTCCCAGACCAGGCCGCCGGAGCCGACGCCGGCGTTGTTGAAGACGAAGTGCGGCGCGCCGAAGCGCTGCTGCACCGCATCGGCCAGCGCCTGCATCTGATCGGCCTTGGCGACGTCGACGACGCGGGCCAGCACCTCGACGTCCTTGAACTCCGCGGCGGCCTTGTCCAGCGCATCGGCCTGCACGTCGACGAGGACGAGGTTCATGCCGCGGCGGGCGGCGATGCGCGCGGTCTCGAGGCCGAAGCCGGAGCCGGCGCCGGTGATGACGGCGGTTTTCCTCTGGGTCATGGGGTTGTGTCCTTGTGCATCTCGATGTGGGCGATGCCGTCTTCCATATAGGGCTCGCCAACGGGCAGGAAGCCGAAGCTGCCGTAGAAGCGCTCCAGGTGGGCCTGGGCATGCAGCGTGATCGCCTGGCTGGGCCACAGGCGCCCGCATTGCGCGACGGCCTCAAGCATCAGCGCGCGGCCGCCGCCGCCGCCGCGTGCGGCGGGCGACGTGACGACGCGGCCGATGACGGCGTCATCCGGCGCCTTCAGTCCGGGCCGCAGCAGCCGGGCATAGGCATTGAGCCGGCCGTCGTCGCCGTGGCCGAGCAGATGCCAG
The DNA here is from genome assembly GCF_026712205.1 of Pelomonas aquatica. Taxonomy (GTDB): domain Bacteria; phylum Pseudomonadota; class Gammaproteobacteria; order Burkholderiales; family Burkholderiaceae_C; genus Pelomonas; species Pelomonas aquatica. Next base: position 165,689 of record NZ_JAPPUW010000007.1, on the reverse strand, counting down.
GCCTGCGGGTCCAGGCCGTCGATGTCGAGGAACACGCAGTTCTGCTCGACGACGAAGACCTCGGAACGCAGGGCCAGCGCATCGTGCAGCTGCTGCGCGCTCAACTCGGCGAAGGGCGCGCAGGTCCAGCGCATCAGATCAGCTTCACGAGCTGCTTGCCGAAGTTCCTGCCCTTGAGCAGGCCCATGAAGGCCTCGGGCGCGGCAGGCAGCCCCAACGCGACGGATTCGCGGAACTTGAGCTTGCCGGTGGCCACCAGGCCGCCCAGTTCCTTCAGCGCCTCGGGCCAGACCTCCATGTGCTCGGACACGATGAAGCCCTCGACCTTCATGCGGTTGACGAGGATGAGCTGGGGCGCGGCCATGGGGATGGGCTGGCCGTCGTAGCCGGAGATCATGCCGCACATGGCGATGCGGCTGAAGGCGTTGGCGCGCAGCAGCACCGCGTCGAGGATCATGCCGCCGACGTTCTCGAAATAGCCGTCGATGCCGTTGGGGCAGGCCTCCTTCAGCGCGGCGGACAGCGACTTCAGGTCGGCGTGCTGCTTGTAGTCGATGCAGGCGTCGAAGCCCAGCTCCTCGACGACGTAGCGGCACTTGTCCGCGCCGCCGGCCAGGCCGACCGCACGGCAGCCGCGTGCCTTGGCGAGCTGGCCGACGACGGAGCCGACCGCGCCGCTGGCGGCGCTCACCACGACGGTTTCGCCGGCCTTGGGGTTGATGATCTTCATCAGCCCGTACCAGGCGGTGACGCCGGGCATGCCGACAGCGCCGAGGTAGGCGGAGAGGGGGATGTGGGTGGTGTCGACCTTGTTCAGCACGCCGCGCTGGCTGGCGTCCACGGTCTGGTATTCCTGCCAGCCGCCCATGCCGACGACCTTGTCGCCGACCGCGAAGCCGGCATTCCTCGATTCGACGACCTCGCCGACGGTGCCGCCGATCATGACCTCGTCCAGCGGCTGCGAGGCCGCATAGCTCTTGCTGTCGTTCATGCGGCCGCGCATATACGGGTCGAGGCTGAGGAAGTGGTTGCGCACGCGTACCTGGCCGTCGGCCAGCGGCGCCAGCGCGGCCTCGACGAGGCGGAAGTTGTCGGGCGTGACCTCGCCCTTGGGGCGCGAGGCGAGGACGATCTGGCGGTTGATGGTGCTCATGGTGGAGGGCGTCGGTTCACACGAAGAGCCGCCATTGAAGCACCGCGGCGGTCGCCCCTGCGTCCCAGGGGCGACAAGGGAGAACCTGTTCAAGGTCTCCTCATGGTGCCCGCAAGGCATCGCCAGGCCGCAATCGAGGCGCGGCACGCCGCCCGCACTCGCGTGCGGGCAAGTGGCGCAACGAAGAGTGCGGCCTGGCGATGCCTTGCCCTTCGGGTTGCCCCGCAAAAACAGCGTCTGCGGCGTTGCAAATCCTCGCCGGGCACCCAGCCCGTCTCCGGTTTGCGCCTTGCAGCCACTGCTTTTGCGGGGCAACGGGCGCTATGAGGAGGCCTTGAACAGGTTCTCAGGGCAGGACGACCGTCACCAGGGCGATGGCGTCTTCCAGGGCCTGCACGTCGTGCACGGCCTCGCGGTCCAGGAACAGCAGCTGGCCGGCCTTCAGCTCATGCCGGCCGGCCGCGGTGTTGACGGCCAGCGCGCCGCTGACGCACTGGATCGTGATCTCGCGCGCGACCTTGTGCGGCGGCAGGGCCCTGCCGGCCGGCAGCACGAGGCGCATGACCTCCAGGTCGCGCGACTTGAACAGCGCCACCGTGCGGGCGCCGTCGGCCGTGTCGGCGGCGGGCAGGATGTCGATGGCTTGACCGGGAGCGGCATGGGAGATGGCCATGCCGGCCAGTATGCGCCGCGGGGCCGGGCCAGGCCAAGCGGGATTCAGGATTTCTTCGGCGCCGGCCGATGGATCATCGTCCGCTGGAACCAGGCTTCGTTCATCCGCGCGAGGAAGCCGGCGTTGATCGGAAAGCCGCAGCCGTCGCCCAGCACGGCCTCGCTGCCGCAGCGCGGGCACATCGCGGTCTGCCGGCCGATGGCCTTGGGGTCGTCCATGTCCTGCACCGTCAGCCCCGTCCAGCCGACGATCTCGTCGGGCCTGAAGATCTCGACGCAGTTGCAGCAGCCGCAGACCTTGCTGGCCTCGATCTGCGCGTGGTTGTTGCTGGTGTAGCGGTAGGCGGCGAGCAGTTCGTTCATGGTGCGGTCGGCGGTCGGGTGACAGGCAGTGTGACGCGTCGCCGCCCGAAACTCCATGGCCGAGGTTCAGCGGCAGGCCGATGCGGCCAGCCAGCCGGCCAGCTGCGGCAGCAGCTCGTCCACGGCCTGGGCCAGGCCGCGCACGGCGCCGGCGGCGTCGGGCGTCGCGGCGGGGCGCTCCAGCCGCCAGTGCTGCTGCAGCGTCGGGCCGGTGGCGCCGGCGGGCCAGAGCGTCGCGTGCAGCCGCAGCACGACCCGGCTGCTCGACGGACTGGCGAAGACCTGCTCGAACTCGTCCAGGTTCACGGCCAGCAGCGCGGCGGGTCGCGTCGCGCAGCCGGCCGGCGCGTCCAGCCGTTCGCGCAGGCGCTGGGTCAGCAGCGCGGCGGGCGGCGCGGCCCAGATGCTGTCGCGGTAGTGCTGCAGGCGCAGCGGCTGCTCGTAGGCCAGGCGGTAGGCGATGCCGTCGCCGCCGAGCCAGGGCGGGGCGGTCACGTCGGCGATGCGCCAGGCCAGCGGGCCGCCGCTGCCGGCGGACGCGTCCGGGGCCGGGCCGAGGTCGTAGACGGCCTTGGCGGGTGCGACGGGGGCGAGCGAGCAGGCGCCGAGCGCGAGCGCGGCCAGCAGGGCGGCAAGAAGGCGTGCGGTCATTTCGTGCCGGCCCTGGGGCGCGGGTCGAAGCCGGCCTCGCCGGGGCCGGGCGGGCGGGGGCCGCGGCCGAAGAGCAGGCTCTGCGGCTGCTCGCCGACCTCGTTGGCGGCGCGTTCGACGCTGCGGCTGGCGGCCGAGATGTCGGCGAGCAGCGGGCGCGTGCGCAGCGGCGTGTCGCCCACCAGCGCGAGTTCGAGGTTGCGGCTGGTGGCCTGCACCTGGGCGGCGGCGGCCTCCAGCCGGTCCAGCATCGCGGCGCGGGCCTTCAGCTCCTGGGCGAGCTGCTGGCCGTCGGCGGCCAGGGCTTCGATGCGGCGCAGCGCTGCGTCGGCGCGCTGGGTGGCGGCATCGGCATCCTTCAGCAGGCCGGGCAGCTCGCGCGCGCCGGGCTGCAGTGCGGCCATCAGCCGGCTGGTGTCGGTGGCGGCCTGGCGCAGCTGCACCAGGGCCTGGCCGAGCTGGGCGCGGTTGTCGTCGCTGAGCAAGGCGTTCAGGCGTGCGGCGGCCTCGGCAAAGCCGGCGACGAGGCCCGGGCCGCTCTCGGCCAGCCGGTCCAGCAGCGTGGGCCGCAGCGCGATGCGCGCACCCGGCGCGGCGCGCCTGAACGGCGCCTGGGCGTCGGCCTCCTCCAGCGCGACGAAGGACAGGCCGGTGACGCCCTGCAGGCCGAGCTGGGCATAGGCGCTGGCGGACACGGGTGCGGCGGCGTCCACGGCGATGTCGACGAGGATCTGGCGCGCGTCGCCCGGGTCGAAGCCGATGCGCTCGACGTGGCCGACTTCCACGCCGCGCAGCTTGACGGGCGCCTTCAGGTTCAGGCCGGCCACGCCGCTGCGCGCCACGACGGTGTAGCGCACGCGCTCCGTGCGGTCGCCCTGGAACCACGCGACGGTGGCCGCGAGCGCGAAGCCGAGCAGCAGCAGAAAGAGGCCGGCGGCGATGGCGTGGGCTTTGTTTTCCATGGGGTTCGCAGGTCGGAGTCTCAGACGGCGTGTTCTTCGCGCAGCACGGCCGGCACGCCGCCGTCCTCGCTGGTGTCGTCCAGGCTGAGGCGGAAGCGCCGCAGGTCGTCCTCCGCGCAGCGTTCGACGTGGCCGAGGAAGAAGTTGCGCACGAAGGAATGGGGCAGCCGGGCCATCTCGGCCAGCGGTGCGCAGGCGATGATGTGCTGGTCGGCCAGCACGGCCACGCGGTCGACGACGGCGAACAGCGTGTCCACGTCGTGCGTGACCATCACGACCGTCAGCCCCAGCTCCTGGCGCAGCCGGCGCAGCAGCTTGACGAACTGCTTGGCGCTGTCCGGGTCCAGCCCGGCGGTGGGTTCATCCAGGAAGAGCAGCTGCGGGTCGAGGATGAGGGCGCGGGCCAGCGACACGCGCTTGACCATGCCGCCCGACAGCTCGGCCGGGCGCTTCAGCGCGTCCTCGGGCTTGAGGCCGACCTGGGCCAGCTTGAGCATGACCAGCGGCCTGACGAGGCTGTCGGGCACGCTCCTGAGCTCGCGCAGCGGCAGCGCGATGTTGTCGAACACGTTCAGCGCCGAGAACAGCGCGCCGTTCTGGAACAGCACGCCCCAACGGTAGCGCACGCACTCCAGATCGCGCGCGGCACAGCGGCCCAGCGGGTGGCCGAAGATCTTCACGCTGCCGGCCGTGGGCACTTCCAGGCCCAGCAGCAGGCGCAGCAGCGTCGTCTTGCCGGAACCCGAGCCGCCGATCAGCGCCACGACCTCGCCGCGGTAGACGGTCAGGTCCAGGCCGCGGTGGATGACGTGGCCGCCCAGCACGGTGGTCACGTCGTCGACTTCGATGATGGCTTCCATGCCGTTCATCTAGATGCCTACGTTGGAGAACAGCACGGCGAAGATCGCATCCACGACGATGACCAGCGTGATCGCCGTGACGACGGACTGCGTGACGCCCAGGCCCAGGCTCTCGGTGTTGGGCTTCACGCGCAGCCCGAAGTGGCAGGCCAGCAGCGCGATCAGGCCGCCGAACAGCACTGACTTCGCGACGCCCAGCCACAGATTGGCCGGCTGCACGACGCGCGGCAGCACCTGCAGGAACTGCAGCGGGTCGATGCCGAGCTGCATGCGGGCCGCCGCCATGCCGCCCAGCATCATCAGCGCGCCGGTCCACAGCGCGACCAGCGGCAGGGACAGCGCGAGCGCGACGACCTTGGGCGCCACCAGGCGCACGGTGTGCGAGATGCCCATCACCGACAGCGCGTCCAGCTCCTGCGTGACGCGCATGACGCCGATCTGCGCCGTCATCGCCGATCCCGAGCGCCCGGCCACGATGATGGCCGCCAGCAGCGGGCCGAGCTCGCGCAGCACGGCCAGCCCGAGGATGTTGATGACGAAGATGTCGGCGCCATAGGTCTTGAGCTGCCGCGAGATCAGATAGGACAGCGTCAGCCCGACGAGAAAGCCCACCAGGGCCGTGATCGGCAGCGCCTGGGCGCCGGTGCGGAAGACGTTGGCCGAGATCTCGCGCCAGCCGATCAGCGACGGGCGGCGCAGCATGCGGCCCAGGTCCAGCACGAGGCGGCCGGTCAGCGCGACGATGTCGACGCCGTGGCGGGCGAAGGCCAGCAGCTTGAGCGCGCCGGATTGCAGGCCCAGGCCGGGCCGGCGCTTCGGCACGGCGTCGGGCTGCATGAACTGCGTGAACAGCGTCACGTGCTCGGGCAGCCACAGCAGCCGCGCCGGCGGCTTGCGGCCCCAGCCCTGCCACAGCGTCAGTGCGCCGGCGGTGTCCAGCCGGCGCAGGCCCCGCAGATCCCACAGCGCCCCGCCCGGCTCCGCCACGGCGGCGGCGATGCGCTGGCGGAACTCCTCGTAGCGCCCGCGCAGCGCCAGCAGCGTCCAGTCGCCGACGATGCGCCACTCCTGCGGACCGGCCGCCAGCAACTGCGGTTCGACGTCGGGCGCCCCGGCGGCCCGGGCCTCGGGCGGCTCGGGCAGGGACAGGGCGCCGGCATCGCTCATGGCCGCAACGATAGCGCCCCCGCAGCCAGCTGCGTCATTCGCGCTTGAAGACCCGGCGCAGGCTATTAGCATTGCGCCATTCCTCGCGAGGTATCCCGTGAAACTCGAAGACCTTCTCGCCACCGATGCATTGGTTCCGTCGCTGCCCGAGGCAGTCAACCGGATTCTTACGGAGCTGCAGCATGAGGAGCCCGATCTGCAGCGGGTCAACCAGCTGCTGTCCGGCGAGGTCGGGCTGACGGTGCGGCTGCTGCGGCTGGTGAACTCAGCGCGCTACAGCGTGGGCGGGCAGCGCATCGGCACCGTCGAGGCGGCCACGGCCCTGCTGGGCCTGAATGCCACACGCCAGCTCGTGCAGGCGGCGGCCGTGGGCGCCGCCTTCAAGGGGGTGCCCGGCGTGGACATGACCGAGTTCTGGCGCCACAGCCTGGACGTCGCGAAGATCGCGCAGTCGCTGGCCGAAGACCTGAGGCTGGACAAGGGGCTGGCGTTCACCTCGGGCCTGCTGCACGGCACGGGCGACCTGATCCTGAAGATGGCGATGCCCGAGCGCGCATGCCTGCAGCCGGCCTTTGCGACCGACGACGGCCGCTACGAGGCCCAGCTCGCCGAACTGGGCTATGCCTATCCGGAGGTCGGCGCCGCCTTCGCGTCGCGATGGCTGTTCCCGGACGATCTCGTCGAGACCATCCGCTGCCAGTGCGAGCCGCGGGACTGCGCCGACCCGACCTATTCCAGCCTGCTCTACCTGTCGTGCTGGAGCGCACGGGCGCACGAGCTGGACATCGAGGGCGCCGCGCCGCACGGCGTCTTCCCGTACAGCGTGGCCGAGGCCATCGGCCTGAGCGATGCGGACGACAAGCTGCGCGACGACAAGGTCATCGCCTGGACGCCGGTGGACGAGGCGCGCGATTTTTCGTGATCAGACCTTCTTGACGAACTCCGACTTCAGCCCCATCGCGCCGATGCCGTCGATCTTGCAGTCGATGTCGTGATCGCCGTCGGTGAGGCGGATGTTCTTGACCCTGGTGCCGACCTTGACCACCAGGGACGAGCCCCTGATCTTCAGGTCCTTGACGACGGTGATGGTGTCGCCGTCCTGCAGCACATTGCCCACGGCGTCCTTGACGACGCGCGCCTCGTTGGCAGGCGCAGGCTCGGAGCCCTGGGCCGACCATTCATGGCCGCACTCAGGGCAGATCAGCAGCGCGCCGTCCTCGTAGGTGTAGGTGGACTGGCACTTGGGGCAGGCGGGCAGGGCGCTCATCGATGGGCTCTTGGCTGAACAAGAAAAAAGCCTCGCTGCACGGGCAGCGAGGCTTCTGATTTGGCTCCCCGACCTGGGCTCGAACCAGGGACCTACGGATTAACAGTCCGGCGCTCTACCGACTGAGCTATCGAGGAATTGTTGGGTATGTCGGCACATCGAACGGTTGCGATGTGCGTCTTGTTTCGCCGACGCTTGGCGCCGCTTGGCGCGTCAGCTTGAAATTCTGGCTCCCCGACCTGGGCTCGAACCAGGGACCTACGGATTAACAGTCCGGCGCTCTACCGACTGAGCTATCGAGGAACAGAGCCCGCCATTATAGGGACTTTTTGAGGTGCTTCACAAGCGGACCTCGAGACTCGCGCGCAAGGCCCTCGGCGCCAGGGGGTAGAGGTAGCTGTGCTGGAACTGCCAGGGCGACTCGCGCCAGGCGCGGCGGTTGGCCAGGTTGTCCACGGCGGCGCGCCAGATCCAGGTCTGCTTGCCCACGCCCTGGGTGTAGCGCAGGCCGGCGTCGGCCACGGTCCAGGCGGGCACGGGAACGCCGTTGTCGGGCGTCGCGTAGCGGCGGCCTTCGTACTGCAGGCCGAGCAGGGCCTGCAGGCCCGGCAGCAGGTCCTGGCGCAGCTGGGCCTTGAGCGTGGTCTGCGGCACATTGGGCGGCACGAGGCCGTTGAGGCTGGCTTCGGCGCTGCCCTCGCGGCGTGCGCGCAGGCGCTGGGCGCTGGCGAACAGGCCGCCGCCGCTCCACTTCAGGTCGACGCTGGCTTCGATGCCGCGGTGACGGGCATGGCCGTCCAGGCGGTGTTCGCAGCTCAGTTTGACATCGCAGCTGCCGGTGTCGCGCCACAGCGGGCGGCGGATGTCGAAGACGGTCAGCGAGCCTTCGACGCGCTGGGTGCCGGTCTTCAGGCCGAGTTCCGTCTGGCGGCTCTTCAGCGCGGGCAGGGCGCGGCCGGCGTTGACGTATATGGGGAGGTTGGGTGCGACCTCGCTTTCGACGCCCTGGCCCCAGCTCGCATAGGCCAGCCAGTCGGCGGCGATGGCGTGGCTCAATGCGACCCAGGGCGTGGAGAGGTTCTGCGAGTAGTCGACGGGCTGGCTGCCGTCGGTCTGCACGCTGTCGCGGTGCAGGCGGGTGTGGCGCAGGCCGAGCCAGGCGGTCGTGTCCGCGCCGAGGGCCACGCGGTCGCGCAGATAGAGCTCGTTGCTGCGCTCGCTGCGGTTGGTGTTCTCGCCGGTCAGGTCGGGGGCGGGCGGCACGACGACGCTGCCGTCGATGTTGCCGGGCGTGCTGGTGAGGTTGTAGGCCAGGCGCTGGAAGCGGCCCTTGAACTGGCTCGTCAGGCCGCCCACGGTCAGGTCATGGCGCAGGCCGGCGAGCTGCACGGGGCCGCTGGCGGAGAGGTCGAGCGAGGTCGTGTCGCGGTGCTCGTTCAGGCTGCGGTAGTCGTAGAGGTCGAAGGTGCCGTCGCTGCAATAGCGCGTGTAGTTGTTTTCGGCCGAGCAGCCGAAGCCGAAGGCATTGCGGTCGTCGGTGCGCAGGCGCTGGATGCCGACGTGGGCCTGGGCGCTCCAGCCGCCGGAGAGCTTCTGCTGCACGCGCAGCGAGGCGTGCGTGTTGTCGAAGACGACGGGCTGCGTCCAGGGCTGGTTGTTGAGGTTGAGCTTGGGGTCGACGCGCCGGGCGTCGGGCAGCGTGCTGCCGAGCAGGCTGAAGCCGTCCTGGCTGGGCTGGCTCTGGCGGTTGAACTCGACCTCGGCCTCGACGAGGGTGTCGGGGCTGACGCGCCAGTCGGCCGCCAGCGCGGCGGTGTGCGAGTTGCCCTTGCTGCTGCGCAGCGTCGGGTCGAGACGGGCCGCGGCGAGGTTGACGCGCAGGCCGAACTCGCGGCCCATGCCGAAGCGCTGCGAGTGGTCGATGCCGGCCTCGACGGTGCCGCCCTGGATGGCACCCAGCATCAGCGTCGTCGCGTCATCGGCCAGCGGGCGCTTGACGACGAGGTTGACGAGGCCGGCCGGAGCGCTCGTGCCGGCCTGCATGCCGGAGCTGCCCTTGAGCACTTCGACGACGGCCTTGTTCGCCAGGCTCAGCGAGGTCTCGCCATTGATGGGCAGGCCGTCGCGGCGCAGGTTGAAACGGTTGTCGAGGTCGAAGCCGCGCACCTTGAGCTGCGACCAGTAGCCGACGGCGTTGTAGCTGTCCGAAACGGAGGCGTCGAGCTTGGTCAGGCCGGCGAGCTGGTCGATGCCGCTGTCGGCCAGGCGCTCGGCCGACAGGCTGATGGCCTGCATCGGCAGCCGGGCAGGCGGATCGCTGAAGCCGCCGAGGCCGGGCGCGGCCTCGGCGGCCTTGCCGGTCACGCTGACCTGCGGCAGGGTCTGGGCGCCGGCGGAAGCGGCGGCGAACAGTGCCGCGGCGGCGGCGATGAGGGAAAGAGTGGGTCGTGCCATCGAAGTACGAAGCGATGGCAGGTCGGCAAACGAGAACGCGACGGGCCCCGGAGACGGGAGAAGCGGAAGAGAGCCCGGCGGGTCGGCTGCTTCCCTGCGCGAGGATTACCTCAGTCAGGTTCAAAGGGACTGTCTCAGTCGATGGCGCCAGGCCATCAACACCCCTAGCGAAGGCGCGTCACTCAAGGGTGACTCGTGGAGTGGATTCTATTCGCGGCCCATGCCGGGCCAGCAAGGCTCAGTCGAAAACCGGCGACTCCACGCCCAGCACCTTGTGCAGCTTCGGGCTGGTCGTCGTGTACTGCAGGTGCACGCGCTTGTCGGGGAAGACGTAGGGCGCCGCGCCGAAGGCCGCCAGTGCGCACTCGTGGAAGCCCGAGAGGATGAGCTTCTTCTTGCCCGGGTAGGTGTTCACGTCGCCGACGGCGAAGATGCCGGGCACGCTGGTCTCGAACTTCTCGGTGTCGACGACGATCTGCTTGCGCTCCAGCGCCAGGCCCCATTCGGCGATGGGGCCGAGCTTGGGGCTGAGGCCGAAGAAGGCCAGCACCTGGTCGCAGGGCACGATGCGGGTGATGCCGTCGTTGCCGGTGATCTTGACGCCGCTCAGCTGGCCGTCGGCCTCCTCGATGCCGGTGGCCTGGCCGACGATGAACTGCATCTCCATCGCGTCGCAGAGTTCCTTCATCTTGGCCACGCTGGCCGGCGCGGCGCGGAAGCCGTCCCTGCGGTGCACGAGGATGACGCTCTCGGCCTTGTGCGGGTTGCCGTCGTCATTGGCGGCGCAGAAGTTCAGCGCCCAGTCCAGCGCCGAGTCGCCGCCGCCGATGATGAGCAGGTGCTTGCCGGCGAACTGGGCCGGGCTCTTCACGCGGTAGTGGACCTGCGCGCCCTCGTGCTTCTCGATGCCATCGACCTTCAGCGTGCGTGGCTGGAAGCTGCCGACGCCGCCGGCGATGAAGACCGTCTTGGTGACGAACTGCGTGCCCTTGCTGGTCTCGACGAGGAAGCCGCCCCCGGCCTCATCCGCGAGCTTCTGCACGACGGTGACCTCCTGGCCCAGGTGGAAGGTCGCGCCGAAGGGTTCGATCTGCCTGAGCAGGTTGTCGGTCAGCTCCTTGCCGGTGCACATGGGCACGGCCGGGATGTCGTAGATGGGCTTGTCGGGATAGAGCTCGATGCACTGGCCACCGGGGTAGGCCAGGCTGTCGATGATGTGGGCCTTGATCTCGAGCAGGCCGAGCTCGAAGACCTGGAAGAGGCCGACCGGCCCGGCGCCGACGATGACGGCGTCGGTCGCGATGGCGTCGGCGCGCAGGGAGGCTTGTTCTTGCATGCGATGCGGCGCTGGCGCGCCGGGGTTCAGCGGATCAGCTGGTCGAGCTTGCCGGTCCTGTCCTTCCACTCCTCGGCGTCGGGCAGGGCGGGCTTGCGCTTGGTGATGCTGGGCCACTTCTTGGCCAGGTCCGCGTTGATCTTGATCATGTGCTGCTGGTCGCCCGGCACGTCCTCCTCCGGCATGATCGCGTTGACCGGGCACTCGGGGATGCAGACGGCGCAGTCGATGCACTCGTCGGGGTCGATGGTCAGGAAATTCGGGCCTTCGCGGAAGCAGTCGACCGGACAGACATCGACGCAGTCGGTGTACTTGCAGCGGATGCAGGATTCGGTGACGACGTGGGTCATGGGGTGCTCTTGGAAGTGAGAGGCGCCTTCATCAACGAGATTTCGGGCGAAATAGCGATTTTATTGGACGCCGGCCGGGGCTTTCCCTGATCTCCGACAAGGCTTGCGCCGATCCCGACCGTGACGACCGTGGGCCGGCCGCGGTGCAACAGGGCGGCGTGGGCCAGGTCGGCCAGCGCATGCTCGCTGGTGATGGCGTCGGCGCAGCCGGCGCGGCTGACGACCAGCGTGGGGGTGTCGGGCGCCCAGCCGGCCGCCAGCAGCTGGCGGCCCAGCGTGGCGAGCTGGCGGCCGGCCATGTAGAAGACTTCGGTATCGGCCGACTGGGCGGCACGCAGCTCGCCGGCCTCGGTCATGGCCGTCGTCAGGCTCACGCTGCGCCCGCGCCCGCGGCGGGTCAGCGGGCGCTGGGCCTGGGCGGCGGCGGCCAGCGCCGCGGTGACGCCGGGGACGACTTCGCTGGGGATGCCGGCCTCGGCCAGCGCGATCAGTTCTTCCTCCAGCCGGCCGAAGACGCTGGCGTCACCGCCCTTCAGGCGCACGACGAGGGCGTGCTCCTGCGCGGCCTTGACGAGCAGTGCGTTGATCTCGGTCTGCTTGGCCGAATGCTCGAAGCCGCGCTTGCCGACCGAGATCCACTTGGCGTTGGGCGCGAGTTCGCGCAGGGCCGGGTCGGCCAGCGCGTCGGCGAGCACGACGTCGGCCTGCGATAGCGCACGGGCGCCGCGCAGCGTGATCAGGTCGGCGGCGCCGGGGCCGGCGCTGACGAAGACCACGCGGCCGGTCGGCTGCGTGTCCTGATCCTTGCGGCCGCTCATCACCAGTCCTCTTCCGTGGTGGCGGGCTGCACATCCACCAGCAGCGCGCCGCTGGTGCGGTGGCTGGCGGGGTCGACGACGATCAGCGCGCCGCCGACGCGGTTGTCCGCGAAGGGCTCGACGGGCAGCTCGTGCTGCACTTCCATCTGCACGCGGCCGATGGCGTTGACGGGCAGCTCGTGCGCGTCCTGCGGCTGCAGCGTGTTGATGTCCAGCACCGAGGCTATGGCCGAGATGCGCGCCTGCACCCAGCGGTTGCCGTGGCGCACCCAGTATTTGCGGCCCGGCTTGGCGGGCTCGGTGTCCAGCCAGGCCAGCGTGGCGGGGAAGGTCTTGGCAGCGGCGGCCGAGCCAGGCGTGACGATCCAATCGCCGCGGCTGACGTCCAACTGGCGGTCCAGCACCAGGCCGGCCGAGTCGCCGGCCTCGGCGCTGGCGACGGTCTCGCCGGCCAGTCGCACCTCGGCGACGACGGCCGTCTGCTTCGACGGCAGCACCTCGATGGTGTCGCCGGCCTTCACCGCGCCGTGGGCGATGCGGCCCCACAGCACGCGCGGCTGGAAGCCCGTGCCTTCGCTCTGGTGGGCGTTCTTCTGCACGTACTGCACCGGCAGGGACAGCGGCGCGTCGGTGCGCTCGCTGCTGGTGGGCAGGCGCTCCAGCACCTGCAGCAGGCTCTCGCCGCTCCACCAGGGCGCGTCCAGCGGCTGGGTCACGTTGTCGCCACGCAGCGCGCTGACCGGCACCGTGGCGGCCACGTTCAGGCCGGCGGCGGCGGCGAACTTGTCGAGAGCCGCCTTGACCTTGGCGAAGCCGGCGCCCGCGTCGTCCAGCGCGTCGATCTTGTTGATGGCGAAGACGATGCTGGGCACGCGCAGCAGCTGGGCCAGCAGCGAGTGGCGGCGCGTCTGCGGCAGCAGCGTGACTTCGGCCTCGCTCAGGTCCAGCTTGGTGATGTCGACCAGCACGACGGCCGCATCGCTGCCGGCCGCGGCCGTGACCATATTGCGCGTGTACTGCTCATGGCCGGGGGCGTCGGCAATGATGAACTTGCGATGCTTGGTCGCGAAGTAGCGGTAGGCCACGTCGATGGTGATGCCCTGCTCGCGCTCGGCCTCCAGGCCGTCGGTCAGCAGGCTCAGGTCGATGGGGCGGCCGGCGGCGCGGCGCTCCAGCGTGTCGAGCTGGTCGGCCAGGATGGCCTGGCCGTCGAACAGCAGGCGGCCGATCAGCGTGCTCTTGCCGTCGTCGACGGAGCCGGCGGTGAGGAATCGCAGCGCCTTCATCAGAAATACCCTTCCTTCTTGCGCTTCTCCATGGAAGCTTCGCTCGTGCGGTCGTCCATGCGGGTGGCGCCGCGCTCGCTGACGGTGACGGTCAGCGTCTCGGCCACGACCTCGCTCGCGTTGGCGGCGGGGCTCTCGACCGGGCAGGTGCAGGTCATGTCACCCACCGTGCGGAAGCGCACGGTCGCGGTCTCGACCGTCTCGCCGGCCTCGGGCGGCGTCACGTCGGTCAGCGGCACCAGCAGGCCCTTGCGGCGGATGACCTGGCGCTGGTGCGCGAAGTACATCTGCGGCAGCGGGATGTTCTCGCGGGCGATGTAGAGCCAGACGTCCAGCTCGGTCCAGTTGCTGATCGGGAAGCAGCGGAAATGCTCGCCCGGGCGGATGCGCGTGTTGAACAGCGTCCACAGCTCGGGGCGCTGCTCCTTGGGCTGCCACTGGCCGAAGCTGTCGCGGTGGCTGAAGATGCGCTCCTTGGCGCGCGCCTTCTCCTCGTCGCGGCGGGCGCCGCCGATCAGGCAGTCGAACTTGTGCTCCTCGATGGTCTCCAGCAGCGTCACCGTCTGGTGGCCGTTGCGGCTTTCCAGCGGGTGGGCCAGGCGGATGGTGCCGCGGGCCATGCTGTCTTCCAGATGACCGACGACGAGGCGCTCGCCCATCTCGGCGACGCGCTGGTCACGGAAGGTGATGACCTCGGGGAAGTTGTGGCCGGTGTCGATGTGCACCAGCGGGAAGGGCAGGGCCCCAGAGTAGCCGCTCGGGTGGGCCGCGTTCTTCATCTTGAAGGCCTTCTCGGCCAGGCGCAGCACGACGCAGCTGTCCTTGCCGCCCGAGAACAGCAGGGCGGGGCGCTCGAAGCTCGCGGCCACCTCGCGCAGGATGAAGATGGCTTCCTCCTCCAGCGCATCCAGATGGGCGTGGTCGACGTCGGCGATGAGTTGTTCGGGTTTCACAGCAGCGTTCATGATTTGGCGTGCAGGCCGCATTCCTTCGTTGAATCCTCCCACCACCACCGGCCGGCGCGGAAGTCCTCGCCCACGGCGATCGCGCGGGTGCAGGGCGCGCAGCCGATGCTGGGCATGAACTGGTCGTGCAGCGGGTTGTAGGGGACGGCGTACTTCTCGACATAGGCCCAGACCTCGGCCCAGGTCCAGTCGGCGATGGGGCTGATCTTGCGGCGGCCGTTGCCGTCGTCTTCGTCAAACGCCACGTCGCCGCGCGCGCCCGATTGCTCGCGGCGCAGGCCGGTGATCCAGGCGCTGCGGCCCTTCAGCATGCGGCCCAGAGGCTCCATCTTGCGCAGGCCGCAGCAGGCCTTGCGCAGCTCGATGCTCTTGTACATCGCATCCTCGCCCTCCTTGCGGACGAACTGGATGACGGCGTCGGCCACCGGCGTGAACACCTCGACGTCGAAGCCGTAGCGGGCCTTGATCTGCGGCAGCAGGCCCAGCGTCTCGGCGTGCAGCTTGCCGGTGTCCAGCGTGGAGATGTGCACGGGCAGGCCGGTGCGCGAGATCAGGTCGGTGACGACCATGTCTTCCACGCCCAGGCTGCTGCTCTGCACGAGGCCGTCGCCGTGCTCGATGCTGGCGTCGCGCAGGCGCTGCAGGGCCGCCTCGATCTTGGCGTCCAGCGCCGGCGTCCATTTGGCGTAGAGGCCGATGGCGTGGCCAACGGCAGGCGTCGCGGCCCAGGGCAGGCTGCTGACCTCGCTCACGCTGCGCTCCTCAGGAACCACGGCCGCGTCTCGCCCACGTCGCCCTGGTAGAAGCCGACCGGGTTGAACAGGTCCAGCGCCTTCTGCGCGGCGGCCTGGGACTGGTCGCCGCGCATGACGACCTCGTCGAAGCCGGTGCGGGCCAGCAGCTGCATCATGTCCACCAGCACCTCGCCGCGGGCGCGGATGGCGCCCTTGAACTTCAGGCGGATGCGCAGCAGATGGGCTTGGCTGTAGGCGCGGCCGTCGGTCCACTTCGGGAAGTCGAGCACGACCATGGCGATGCGGTGCAGGTCGGGCGCCAGCTCGCGGATGTCGGCGTCGTTGGGGAACTCGATGGCGACCTGGACGTCGTAGGCCCAGTGGTCCTTGACCGCATGCCATTGCTCCAGCGACAGCAGGCGGTGGGGCGCCGGATCGGGATCGGGCTTGGGGCCGTCCTCGCCGACGGCGTGCTGCCAGGGGCAGGTGGTGGCATTGATGAACTTCATGCTCAGTGAGTGCTGGGCCGCCCCGAACTCACTGGCGCCCCCTTGGGGGGCAGTGAGCGGAGCGAGCGTGGGGGTATTCATACTTTGGCGGTGGACACGCGCACGGCGTTGGCCGCGGTCTTGAACGGGTCGAGGCCCAGGCGGCGCACGGCGTCGATGAAGTGCTCGCGGCCTTGGCGCTCGCGCTTGAAGGTTTCGATGACGGCGTCGATGGCGTCGGCGATCTCGTCGGCGGCAAAGCTCGGGCCGATGACCTTGCCCGGCGTCGTCGTGCCGGACAGCGTCGAGCCGTCGCTGCCGCCGAGCGTCAGCTGGTACCACTCGGCGCCGTCCTTGTCGACGCCGAGGATGCCGATGTGGCCGCTGTGGTGGTGGCCGCAGGAGTTGATGCAGCCGCTGATGTGCAGGTCGATCTCGCCGAGGTCTTCCAGCTCGTCGGCGTCCTGGTAGCGCTCGGCGATCTGCGCGGCCAGCGGCAGCGAGCGGGCGTTGGCCAGCGCGCAGTAGTCGCCGCCGGGGCAGGCGATCTGGTCGGTCAGCAGGCCGGCGTTGGCGGTGGCGAAGCCGGCGGCGCGGGCGGCCTGGAAGAGCTCGGCCAGGTCGGCTTCGCGCACCCAGGGCAGCACGAGGTTCTGGCGGTGGGACACGCGCAGCTCGCCGTGGCTGAACCGGTCGGCCAGGGCTGCGGCGGTGTCCATCACGTCGGCGGCGGTGTCGCCCGGCGGGATGCCGACGCGCTTGAGGCTGAGCGTGACGGCGCGGTAGCCGCTGAGGCGGTGTCCGTGCACATTGCGCTGCAGCCAGCGCGCGAACGCGGCGTCGCCGGCATCGAGCTTCACGGCCGCTTCGGCCTTCACACCGGCGGGATCGACGAAGCAGGCCGCCACGCGGTCCAGCTCGGACTGCGGAATGATCTGCTCGTGGCCGGCCGGGTCGTCGGCCAGGATGCGGGCGAACTCCTCGTTGACCGCGTCGAAGAACTTCTGGCCCTCGGCCTTGACGAGGATCTTGATGCGGGCCTTGTAGAGGTTGTCGCGGCGGCCCGCCAGGTTGTAGCAGCGCACGATGGCCTCGATGTAGACGAGGATCTGCTGCCAGGGCACGAAGCCGTTGATCTCCACGCCCGGGATGGGCGTGCGGCCCATGCCGCCGCCGACGAAGACCTGGAAGCCGACCGCGCCGGCCGCGTTCTTCTTCAGCTGCAGGCCGATGTCATGCCAGCCGATGGCCGCTCGGTCTTCCGCCGCGCCGCTGACGGCGATCTTGAACTTGCGCGGCAGGTGGGCGAACTCGGGGTGCAGCGTGCTCCACTGGCGCAGGATCTCGCAGTAGGGGCGCGGGTCGACGATCTCGTCGGGGGCGATGCCGGCGAAGGCGTCGCTGGTGATGTTGCGGATGCAGTTGCCGCTGGTCTGGATGCCGTGCATGTCCACGTCGGCCAGCAGCTCCATGACCTCGGCGCTCTTCACGAGCGGGATCCAGTTGTATTGCAGGTTCTGGCGCGTCGTGAAGTGGCCGTAGCCGCCCTGGCCCTGGAACGGGCCGTCGCTGACGACGTCGTACTCGCGGGCGATGCGCGCCAGCTGGCGCAGCTGGCGCGACGACAGCTCGCCATAGGGCACGGCCACGCGCAGCATGGGCGCGTGGCGCTGGATGTACCAGCCGTTCTGCAGGCGCAGTGCGCGGAAGTCGTCGGTGCCGAGCTGGCCGGCGAGGTGGCGCTCCAGCTGGTCGCGGTACTGCGCGGCGCGGGCGTGGACGAAGCGGCGGTCGAAGTCGGTGTACTGATACATGGTTAGTGGATGACCTTCCAGCCGGCCATCAGAAGAGAGACGCAGAGCAGGCTGCGCACGACGCCGTCGGGCAGGCGGCGCGTCAGCTGGGCACCCAGCCAGATGCCGGGCAGGGAGCCGATGAGCAGGGAGACGAGCAGGGACCAGTCCACGTTGCCGAGGCTGGCATGGCCAATGCCGGCCACCAGCGTCAGCGGCACGGCGTGGGCGATGTCGGTGCCGACGATGTCGCGGGCCTCCATGCGTGGGTGGATCAGCAGGATCAGCGTCGCGCCGATGGCACCGGCGCCGATGGACGACAGCGACACCAGCACGCCCAGGACCAGGCCCAGGGCCAGCATCAGCGCGGGCTTGCGCGATTCGGGAATCCAGCGCTCCAGCCTCAGGCCCAGCGGCTGCCAGCTCTGCTTGAAGGCGACGACGACGGCCGTCAGCAGCAGCGCGATGCCCAGCGAAAAGGTCAGCGCCGAGGCCCAGCCCTTGGTGATGCCGGTCTGGTGCATCAGCGCGATGGTGGCGATCGAGGCCGGGATGGAGCCCATCAGCATGCGGCGCACGATGGCCCAGTTCACATGGCCGTGGCGGGCATGGGCCACCGAGCCGCTCATCTTGGTCAGCGAGGCGAAGAACAGGTCGGTGCCGATGGCCACTGCCGGGCTCAGCTTGAAGACGGACAGCAGCAGCGGCGTCATCAGCGAGCCGCCGCCCACGCCGGTGATGCCGACGATGAGGCCGACGCCCAAGCCGCTCGCAATCGCAATTCCGTCCAGCACATGCGCTCCACGGGGCGGCCCCATGCCACCCGAGGGCGCGACTCTAGGGAATGTTGCAGTGCAAAAGAACTACAGAATTCTTGGGGCCATATGCCCAGCGCGAATAAGCAACCTCAGTTTGTGGCGAGCAGCCGCAGCGCCGAGACCTGTTCCGCGATGCGGGGCGGCACGGGTTCCTGGCCGGCCAGCATCGCGCGGATCAGTGCCGCGTTCTCGGCCGGCGCGCAGGCGCCGGGCAGCGGCCAGTCCAGGTCGGCCGTGTCGGCCGGGTGCAGCGGAGCGGCCTGCCCGTCCTGGAAGCCGATCAGATGGGCCTTGCGGCGCAGATGGGCATAGGCCTCGCCTTCGCTGGCGCGCATCAGCAGCGCGCGGCCGCCGGGCGCCGTCAGGCCGGGCAGGGCGGCGGCCATGCTGTCCAGGTACTCCGGGTGCGTCACCGCGACGACCCGCACGCCGCGGCCGGCGGGGAAGGGGTCGAGCAGCTTGGCCAGGCTGTGCGAGCTGTTGCGCACGCCCAGCCGGGGCCGCAGCGCCATCAAGGCGTTCAAGCCCGGGTTGAGCATTTGCAAAGGCAGCACGGCCAGACGCTGGGTCGCCAGGCGCCGTTCGGCATCGGCCAGCGTCGGGCTGGCGGGCAGGCCCAGCGCGTCCAGCAGCTCGAAGGGGCTCACTCGGCTGTCGAAGTCGTGCCGGCCGAACACCAGCGCCGGCACGCCCTCGCGGGCCAGCAGGCCGGCGACCAGGGGCATCAGATTGGCCTGCCTGCGCGCGCCGTTGAAGCTGGGCAGCAGCACGGTGCGCGGGCCGGCCGGCGCCTGCATGGGCGCGGTGCGCGCGTGCATCGCGGCCAGGAAGCCGGTCACCTCGTCGGCGCTCTCGCCCTTCACGCGCAGTGCGATCAGCAGCGCGCCGAGCTCCAGCTCGGGCACGCCGCCGTCCAGCATCGCGCCGAACAGCGCCTCGGCCTGCTCGCGCGTCAGGTCGCGCGCACCACGGGCGCCGCGGCCCACTTCCTTGATCAACGGGGCGTAGTCCATCGCGGCAGTGTAGGAAGTCGTCGGCGCGACGGGCTGGGCGGCCGGGGCCGGCGCTGTCTCCGAACGTGACGACTGCAGGCATGAAGCCCTGACCAGCGCCGATACTGCGCCCATGCTGCACCTCAAGCCCAGGACGCTCTACATCACGCTGAGCTTTTTGATGGTGGGCCTGGTGGCCCTCGTTTTCGGCGTGCTGATGCTGTACGAGCGCTCGCGCAGCGATGCGCTGATGCTGCAGCAGGCCGGCGCGGCCGCGCGGCGCATCGGCCGCGAGGCCGCGGCGACCGTGGAGGCCGAGCTGAGGCCGGCGCGCGTCAGCGTGGCCCTGCTGGCGGCCGGTGCGCTGGGCCGCGCGGGCACGCAGGCCGAGCGCCTGGCGGCGCTGCCGCAGATGGCCGCGGCGCTGGGGGGCAATGCCGCGTTGTCGGCCGTCTATGCCGGCACGGCGGACGGCGCCTTCGTGCTGCTGCGCCGCCTGGGCGACGAGGCCACGCGCCGGCGCATGGACGCGCCGGCCGGGGCCGCCTTCGGGCTGCAGAGCGTGGAGCGCGACGCCAGCGGCGCGGCGCACGGCGCCTACCGCTTCTACGACGCCGCGCTGCGCGAGCTGCAGCGGCGCGAGCGGCCCGACTACGGGTTCGACCCGCGCACGCGGCCCTGGTACGAGCTGGCGCGGCGCGCGGCCGACGGCGGCGTCGTGCAGTCGGCGCCCTACCGCTTCTTCACGACCGGCGAGCCCGGCGTCACGCTGGCCCGGGCCCAGGGCGCCACCGTGGTGGGCGCGGACGTCAGCCTGCAGGCCCTGGGCGTCATGCTGGGCAAGCCGCAGATCAGCCGCTCGGCCGAGCTGCTGATCGCGACCGAAGGCGGCGAGATGCTGGCCGAGGCGCGGCACGGTGGCGGCGCGCAGCTGAAGGACGGGCAGGCGCTGCCGCGCGTCGTCGAGGCCGCGTCGCCGCTGATGCGGGCGCTCTGGCAGCGGCGCGACGCCGCGGGCCGGCTCGCGCCGGTGCAGGCACTCGAAGGCCGCGAATGGGTCAGCCATGCGCTGCCGCTGGACGGGGCCGTGCAGGCCGGCGCGCCGCTGGTGCTGCTGATGGCCGCGCCGCGCGACGAGCTGCAGGCCTTCCAGATCGAGAGCCGGCGCCGCAGCTTCTACATCTCGCTCGGCCTGGTGCTGCTGCTGCTGCCGCTGGTGCATCTGCTGGCCGACCGCGTGTCGCGGCCGCTGCGCCACCTGGCGCGCCAGGCCGAGGCCATCGAGCGCTTCGAGTTCGGCGACCCTGACCCGGCGCGCAGCCTGATCCGCGAAGTCGACCGCCTGGCCATCGCGATGGCGGCGATGAAGCACTCGCTGCGGCGCTTCCTCGACATCAGCGCCGCGCTCAGCGCCGAGCGCGATTTCGACACGCTGCTGGACCTGATCCTGCGCGAGACCATCGCCGTGACCGGCGCCAGCGGCGGCGCCGTGCACCTGCTGTCGGACGATGGCCTCGTGCTGGAGCCGGCCGCCGCGCGACTGCATGGCGCCCCGGCCCCCGAGGTCGGCCAGCGCTGGGATCTGAGCGGGGCCGACAGCCTCGGCGCGCCGGTGCGGGCGCTGCGTGCCGACGCCGCGGTGGAGGTCGAGCTGGGCTGGGACGAGCCGGCCCACCTGGCCGCCTACGGGCCGCTGTTCACCGGCCTGGGCACGGCGCGGCTGCGCCTGCTGGCGCTGCCGCTGAAGAACCGCCGGCACGAAACCATAGGCACGCTGACGCTGAGCTTCCCGCTGTCCGCCCAGGGCCGGGCCGAGCCGCTGGGGGCCGCTCTCGTCGCCTTCGTGCATGCGCTGTCGGGCACGGCCGCGCTGGCCATCGACAACCAGCTGCTGCTGCATGCGCGCAAGGCCTTGCTGGAGAGCTTCATCAAGCTCGTTGCGGGCGCCATCGACGCCAAGAGCCCCTACACCGGCGGCCACTGCCAGCGCGTGCCCGAGCTGACGCGCCTGCTGGCCCAGGCCGCCTGCGACGCGACCGACGGACCCTATGCCGGCTTCGCGATGGACGCCGACCAGTGGGAGGCGCTGCACATCGCGGCCTGGCTGCACGACTGCGGCAAGGTCACGACGCCGGAGCACGTCGTCGACAAGGCCACCAAGCTCGAGACCATCCACAACCGCATCCACGAGATCCGCACCCGCTTCGAGGTGCTCAAGCGCGACGTGCTGGTCGGGAGGCTGGAGGCCGAGCTCGGCGAGGCGGGCACGGCGCGCGCCCGTGCCGCCGCGGCGGCGGCGCAGGCCGAGCTGGATGCGGACTACGCCTTCGTCGCGGCGAGCAATGTCGGCGGCGAGCACTTCGACCCCGACGCACAGGCGCGGCTGCGCCGCATCGGCGAGCGGCGCTGGCAGCGCACGCTGGACGACACGCTGGGCCTGTCGGCCGACGAGTCGCGCCGCCTGCCCAGGCCGCGCCCGCCGCTGCCCGCTGCCGAGAGGCTGCTGCAGGACCGGCCCGAGCATGTCGTGCCGCGCCCGGCCGGCGAGCAGTTCGCGGCCGACAACCGCTGGGGCTTCAGGCTGAGCCAGCCCGACAACCTGCACGACCGCGGCGAACTGCACAACCTCACGGTCTCGCGCGGCACGCTGACCGACGAGGAGCGCTACCGCATCAACGACCACATCGTGCAGACCATCAAGATGCTGCAGGCACTGCCCTTCCCCAGGCATCTGCGCGGCGTGCCCGAGATGGCCGGCGGCCACCACGAGCGCATGGACGGCCGCGGCTATCCCAAGGGCCTGAAGGGCGCCGACATGAGCCCGCAGGCCCGCATGATGGCCATCGCCGACGTCTTCGAGGCGCTGACGGCCGACGACCGGCCCTACAAGCCCGGCAAGCGCCTGTCCGAGGCGCTGTCCATCATGCAGCGCATGACCCGCGAGCAGCACCTGGACGCCGAGCTGTTCGCGCTCTTCCTGCAGGCGGGCGTCTGCCGCGCCTATGCCGAGCGCTTCATGCCGCCGGAGAGGCTGGACGTGAGCGAGCTGGAGGCCTACCTGCCTTGAGCTGAGCCAGGGGCTCGGCCCGGCAGGTTCAACGCTCGTGCCGGTTCACGCCGACGTGCATTGGCGTGCCCTTGAGCAGCAGATTGCCGGCGCCGTCCTGCAGCGCGACCTGCAGCTCGAACTCGCCCAGCGGCAGGTCGACGATGGCCTCGGTGCGGCCGTCGGCGAGGTTCTGGCGCTGCACGGCGCCGCCCTTCTGGCTGAAGCTCAGCAGGAAGTGGCCGGTGTCCTTGATGCTGCTGCCGGCCGGCGCCACGCCCAGGCCCGCGCCGAGCACGCCCAGCGACACGGTGAAGGGGCTGGTGACGACCTCGCCGTCGCGCAGGTTCTTCACATAGACCTCGCGGCCGGCGGCGGCGCGCGGCGTGGCGCGCTGGTCCTGATACCAGGCCTCGCAGCTCGCGGCGTCGCCGGCCTGGACCCGGGGCGCCGGGGTGCCGGCGCGCTTGCCCGTCACCTCGACCGCGATCTCGTTGCTGAAGACGAAATAGGGCTTGTGGGCGTGGTCGGCGAACAGCAGGCGCAGCGTGTGCCGGCCGGGCGGCAGGTCCAGCTCGGTGCCGGTCTGGCCCTTGCCGAAGTGGCGGTAGGTGGCGGAGAAGGGGATGGGCGCCGTGTGGTCGCGCGGCAGCGGCGTGTCGATGAGGATGTGGTGGTGGCCGGCCTTGTCGTTGGGGTTGCCCGCGGGGATGACGCCCATGCCGCGCACGCCGAACTCGACCCAGAACGGCGTGCGCACGCGGTCGCCGTTCTTCAGGTTGCTGAAGTGCACCGAGATCGGCTCGCGCAGATCCACCGCCGCGCGCTGGCCGGTGTGGGCCAGCCAGCACTGGCGTTCCAGCGGGTCGGCGGGCAGGGGTTCGGCGGCGGCCAGCGCGGGCGCCAGGCACAGCGCCAGCGTCGGCAGCAGGCCATGGCCTCGGGCGGGATGAGCGGCTGAACCCATGTGAACCTTCCGTCAATGACTGCCGCCGATTGTGGTGGCGCCATGTGACGGCAGGCGTCGTGAAAACTGCTGAAGCTAAGCCGCCTGAAGCCGGTGGTTCAGGCCCAGTTCGCCGAACAGGTCCTTGGGGTCGGCCATCTGCGGGATCAGCTCCAGCGGCGCGCCCAGGCCGAGCTGGCGGCTCAGGTCGCGCAGCAGGCGCAGCGCGGAGAAGTCCTCCAGCGCGAAGCCGACCGAGTCGAACACGGTGACCTGGGCCGCGCTCTCGCGGCCGGGTGCGGCACCGGCCAGCACGCGCCAGAACTCGGTGACGGGGAAGTCGGCCGGCATCTGCTGCAGGTCGCCTTCGATGCGCGACTGCGGCTCGTACTCGACGACGACGCGGGCCATCTCCAGCACGCCGCGGTGCAGCTCGGTCTTGCCGGGGCAGTCGCCGCCGACGCCGTTGATGTGCATGCCGGGCTCGATCAGCTCGGGCGTCAGGATGGTCGCGTTGGTCTTGTCGGCGGTGACGGTGGTGACGATGTCGGCGCCGCGCACGGCCTCGGCGGTGGACGCGCAGATCGTCAGCGCCAGGCCCGGCGTGCCCTGCAGATGGGCGACCAGCTTGGCCGTGGCGGCCGGGTCGATGTCGTACAGGCGCAGTTCGCGGATGCCGAGCAGGTGGTGGAAGGCCAGCGCCTGGAATTCGCTCTGGGCGCCGTTGCCGATCAGCGCCATCACGCGGCTGCCGGGGCGGGCCAGGCGCTTGGCGACCATGACCGAGGTTGCGGCCGTGCGCATCGCCGTCGTCAGCGTCAGCTCGGACAGCAGCGCCGGGGCGCCGGTGGCGACGTCGGCGAGCACGCCAAAGGCCATCACGGTCGGCAGGCCGAAGCGGTGGTTTTTGGGGTGGCCGTTGACGTATTTGAAGCTGTAGAGGCTAGCGTCGGCGATGGGCATCAGCTCGATGACGCCGTCGGTCGAGTGGGCGGCGGTGCGGGGCGTCTTGTCGAACTCGGCCCAGCGCAGATAGTCCGCCTCGAGGTAGGCGACGAGGCGGCGCAGTAAATCGGGAAGTCCCACGCGCTGCACGAGGCGGGCGACGTCTTGGGGCGTGAGGACGGTGGTCATGGCTGTCTCCGTGGGGGTGAAGCCATTCTTCCGAGGCGGCCTGACAAACAGAAGTGCAAGTCCTGACCAGTAATGCACTGTGATTTGGCAAAATGGCAATGAAAATTGCGAATCTGTTCAAGATGGATACTCTCGACCAGCAACTCCTCGCGCTGCTGCGCACCGACGCCCGCGCCAGCGTCGCCACGCTGGCGGCCAAGCTCAAGGTCTCCCGCGGCACCGTCACCAACCGCATCGCGCGGCTGGAGGACGGCGGCGTCATCACCGGCTACACGGTGCGGCTGCGGCCGGATGCGGCGCCCGACCAGATCCGGGCCTGGATGAGCATCACCGTCGACG
Organism: Pelomonas aquatica; assembly: GCF_026712205.1. Classification (GTDB taxonomy): domain Bacteria; phylum Pseudomonadota; class Gammaproteobacteria; order Burkholderiales; family Burkholderiaceae_C; genus Pelomonas; species Pelomonas aquatica. The sequence continues at coordinate 141,095 of NZ_JAPPUW010000007.1, read as the reverse complement.
GCAACCGCACGCGCGAGGTCGTGGCCATGCTGCTCGGCGAGCCCGGCATCACCGGCCTGTTCGACACCAACGGCCGCTGGGACCTGCTGGCCGAGATCAGCAGCTCCAGCCTGCAGGAACTGGCCGAGGTGCTGGAGCGCGTGCGCCTCATCAAGGGCATCGCGGGCACCGAGACCAGCATCCATCTGCAGAGCTACAAGCTGGCCTGAAGTCGGCCTCAGGTATCGTCCGCGCCCTGTGCCGGCGGCCGCCGGCTCCGACCCGACATCATGATCCCTGCTTTCCCACGCCGCCCGCTGCTCGCGGCCGCACTCGCCGTCCTCGCCGGCTGTTCCGTGCTGCCCACGCAGACGCCCCAGCCTCCCGTCGTCACGCCACCGGTCGAGCCGCCGCCCCTCGTCAAGCCCGCACCCAAGCCGCCGCGCCTGGGCCTGGCGCTGGGCGGCGGCGCGGCGCGCGGCTTCGCCCATATCGGCGTCATCCAGGTGCTGGAAGAGAACGGCATCAAGGTCGACCTCGTCGCCGGCACGTCGGCCGGCAGCCTGGTCGCGTCGCTCTATGCGTCGGGCAAGGGCGGCAAGGAGATGCAGGCCCTGGCCGAGACCATGGACGAGGGCGCGATCACCGACTGGTCCTTCCCGCTGCGCGGCCTGATCCGCGGCGAGGCCCTGGCCCGCTTCATCCGCGACAAGACCGGCGGCAAGGGCATCGAGCAGATGGCGCTGCCGCTGGGCATCGTCGCCACCGACCTGTCCGATGGCTCGTCCATCCTGTTCCGCGCCGGCGACACCGGCACGGCCGTGCGCGCCTCCAGCGCGGTGCCGGCCGTGTTCCAGCCGGTCAAGATCGGCCAGCGCGAATACGTCGACGGCGGCCTCGTGTCGCCGGTGCCGGTGCGCTTCGCGCGCGAGATGGGCGCCCAGCTCGTCGTTGCGGTGGACATCAGCTCGCCGCCCGAGAAAGACCCGCCCGGCGACGCCTTCCGCATGCTGATGCAGACCTTTTCCATCATGGGCCGCAGCATCAATACCTTCGAGCTGCGCGACGCCGACGTCGTCGTGCGGCCGCGGCTAGACGGCGTCGGCAGCGCCGACTTCACGGCCCGCCGCCGCGCCATCCAGGCCGGCCGCGAGGCCGCGCAGGCGATGCTGCCGCTGCTGCGCCAGCGCATCGCCGAGAAGACGCGTTAAGGCACCGTTAGCGGTTCAGCCAGCCGACGAGCGTGGCGATCACCTCGGCCTTCTCGGGCTCGTTGAAGATCTCGTGCGCAAAGCCCGGCCAGGGCTGGCTCGTCACGACGCCTTTGGGTGCAGCCGCCGCGAAGGCCGCGCTGCCGCGCGGCGCGACGCAGCGGTCCGCGCCGGCCCACATCAGCAGCGTCGGCAGCGTCCAGCGCGGCGCGGCGGCAATCGCGGCGGCACCACCGTCGACGATGAAGCGCGTCAGCCGCGCGGTGATGCGGTCGTGCACCAGCGGGTCGCTGGTGTAGGCCTGCACGACGGCCGGGTCGCGGCAGATCCACTCGGGCTTGAGGCCGTTGCCGACGGCCAGGCCCGGCGCCAGCGCGCCGGCCACCGCGAGCAGCAGCTTCTGCAAGCCTGACAGGCCCGCATCCAGCGCGGGTGACGACAGCACCAGCGCATCCAGCGGCCGGCTCCAGGCGGCCGGCTGCGCGGCCAGGGCCTCGGCCGCGAAGCGCGCCGCGACGAGGCCGCCCATGCTGTGGCCGAGCAGCACGAAGCGGCGGCCGGGCCGGCGCACGGCGTCGATGACGCGGGCGGTGTCGCGCAGCAGCGCGTCGTGGTCGGGGATGTCGCCGCGCCGGCCCTGGCTGCGGCCGTGGCCGCGGTGGTCCCAGCCGTGCACGTCCCAGCCCTGGGCGTTCAGCGCCGCGGCGACATGGGCATAACGCTCGATGTGCTCGCCCAGCCCATGCACGATCACCAACTGGCCGCGCACTGGAGCGGCGGTGGCGGGCCAGTGGCGCAGATGGAGCTGCAGTCCGTCGTCGGTGGGGATCGTCGTCATCGTCGCGGGGTCCGGTGGGGGAAGGGCGCGATTATGTTCAGAGCACCGCGCGCAGCTTGTCGTAGCCGCTGCGGCTCACCGGGATGCGCTTGCCGTTCTTCATGCGGGCCAGGTAGGCGTCGCTGTCGGTGCGCTCCAGGCCCTGCAGCGCGGCCAGGTTGATGATGAAGCTGCGGTGCACGCGCACGAAGCGCGCCGGGTCGAGCTGGGCCTCCAGCTCGGAGATGCGCTGGGCCTTCAGGTGTTCGCGGCCGGCGCTGTGGAAGGCGACGTGGTCGGCCTGGGCCTCGATGTGGTCGATGGCCTCGATGGCCAGCACCAGCAGGCTGCCGCTGTCGCGGTCGGGTACCAGCACGCGGGCCAGCGGCAGCGGCGCGACCAGCTTGTCCAGCCCCGGCCGGGCCTGGCCGAGCAGGCGGCGCGCCCGCGCCAGCGCCGCGTCGAAGCGGTCCTGAGCGAAGGGCTTGAGCAGATAGTCCACCGCATGCAGCTCGAAGGCGCGCAGCGCGTGCTGGTCGTAGGCCGTCGTGAAGATGACGCCGTCGCGCCGGCCGGTCAGCTCCAGCACCTCCAGGCCGGTCAGCCTGGGCATCTGGATGTCGAGGAAGACGAGCTCGGGCTTGAGCTCGGTGATCGCGTGCGCCGCGTCCAGGCCGTTGTCGGCCTCGGCGGCGACGCGGATGTCGGCATGCGGGGCCAGGAATTCGCGCAGCAGGCGGCGGGCCAGCGGTTCGTCGTCGGCGATGAGGGCATTCAGCGTCATGGCGTGGTCTCGAAGGGCAGGGCGATCTCGACGGCGAAGCCCTCGGGCGTGGCGCCCCAGTGCACGCGGGCGCGGCTGCCGTACTGCGCCGCCAGGCGTTCGCGCAGGTTGCGCAGGCCATGGCCGAGGCCGGTTTGCCGGGGTGGCGCTTCGGGCACGGGGTTGCGCACGGCGAGGTGCAGCCAGCCGTCGCGCACCAGCGCCTGGATCTGCAGCAGGCCGCCGCCGTCGCGTGGGCGCAGGCCGTGCTTGAGGGCGTTTTCGGCCAGGGGCTGCAGCGTCAGCGGCGGCAGCAGGGCGGGCAGGCTGTCGGCTGGCGCGTCGACGGCGAGGCCGAGCTTGTCGCCCAGGCGCTGTTTCTCGATCGCGAGGTAGTGCCGCACCAGGCTCAGTTCATCCTCCAGCCGGATGCGTTCGCGGCCGGCCAGGGCCAGGGTCTGGCGGAAGAACTGGGCCAGGTCGATGGTCATCGCGCGCGCGGCGGGCGGGTCCAGCTGGGTCAGCGCGCTGATGGCGTTCAGGCTGTTGAACAGGAAGTGCGGGTCGATCTGCAGGCGCAGCAGCTGCAGTTCCATGTCGCGGGCCAGCAGCCGGGCCTGGACTTCGCGGGCGGCGGCGGCCTGGGCGGCCTCGACGGCGATGAGCACGTCGTGGGCCAGCACCGCGAGCGCGAACAAGCCCAGCGCCGCCAGCAGGCCCAGGGCCCAGGCCGTGGGCGTCATCGCGACGAGGCCGGCGCCGCGCCCCAGGGCCAGGCCCGCCATGTTCCAGGCCGCGGCGATCGAGAGGGCCGCGCCTGCCAGCAGGCCGACGGCCGCCAGGCGCGTGGCCAGCGCGCGCTGCCAGTGGCTCGTGCCGAAGGGCTGGCTGCGGCAGACGTAGTAGAGCGACAGCGCGGCGAAGGCCAGCACGCCGGCCAGCGGCAGTGCCCAGGCCAGCGCCCAGCCCGGCGGGGCCAGCCCCTCGGCGGCCAGCAGCGCGGCCAGCGCGACGCCGGCCAGGCCTGCGGCCAGCAGATAGGCCGCGAGGGCGCGCCAGTGGGTCAGCAGCGGATGCACGCGGCCGGGTTCAGTTCTTGATCTCGAGGCCGCCGAACACCGTCTCGCCGCGCAACACGAGGCGGTGGGCCGGGTTCATCGGCGGCACGGTCTGGTCGTTGACGGCGCCCATCGTCGGCACGATGTTGACGACGACCAGCCAGTCGCGCGGCACGCGCAGCTCGACGCCGCTGAAGCGCGCCGAGATGTCCAGCACGGCCTCGGGCGCCTCCATCGCGGCCTGGCGCAGGTCCAGCTCGACGCCGCCGAAGGTCGCGTCGATGCGGCCGCCCTTGAAGCTGCGCGAATCGTTCTGCTGCTTGATGCCGCTGAAGGCGGCGTCGAGGTTGACCTGGTCGCCATGCTCCAGCATCGACGTGCTGAAGCCGTTGGCCAGGTCGATGCGGTGGCGGCGCGGGAAGACGCCGCGCAGCAGGATGGACAGGCCGGCCAGGATGACCAGCACCGGCCACCAGTCGCGCAGCTCCAGCCGGGTGTAGCCGAGGTTCTGCGCGGTCAGCAGGCCGCCGATGGCGATCAGGGCGGTGCCGAACAGCCAGCTGCCGGCGTGGCGCGGCCAGACGAGGCGGGCCAGGCCGAGCAGCACCAGGGCCAGCGGCCAGAAGGTGCGCAGCAGCGGCAGGCCGAAGACCTGCAGGTTGTCCAGCAGGGCCAGCGCGCCGATGCCGATGACGCCCAGGCCGAACAGGATGCGGTGGCCGGGGTGTTGGTGGACGTGGCGGCGGAAGCGGTCGGGTCTCATCGTGGGTGGGCGGGCTGGCAATGCCGCAAGTAGACACGCACCCGGTGCCCGCGCGGCGGCCGTTCCGGCGAATCGACGCCCGGCGCCGACGAATCGACGCGTGACGGGCGCCAACGAAAAAAGCCCGGTGCGGGTGCACCGGGCTTTTCAGGGGCGGGCGGCGATCAGGCGGCGGCGCGCTTGGAGGAGGCGCGGGCGGCCGTCTGGGTGGCCTTCACGGCTTGCGACGTGGCGGCCTGGAAGTTGGCTTCGGCGACTTCGACGGCCTGCTTGGTGGCCTTCTGGACCGACTCGAAGGCGTTGTTGGCGGCGGCGACGGCCGACTTCACCAGCGCGACGGCGTTCTCGGTGCCGGCCGGGGCGTTCTTGGCGGCGCTGTCGACGACGGCGGTGAACTTCTTCTGCGCGTCGGCGAACTGGGCCTCGGCGACCTTGGCGACTTCGGAACCGGTGGCGGAGGCGATGTCGTAGATGTGGCGGCTGTAGGAAGCGGCCTTCTCGGCGGTGGGTTGCAGCAGCGCGGCCTGCAGGGACAGCAGCTCCTGGGCGTCCTTCACGGACAGCGCGGCGGCGGTCGTGTCGGCGGCTTCGCTCAGCGCGGTCTTGGCGACCTGCAGGTTCAGCTCGACGAGCTTCTCGACGCCTTCGAAGGCCTTGTTCGTCAGGCCGAAGAGGGTTTCGACGTTGGCCTTGTGGGCGGCGAGGATTTGTTCAGCGGTCAGCATGATGGACTCCGATCAGTGGGTGAATCGATTGCCGTGCTTGTTTGCTGCACTGCAACATGGAGCGAATGATAGAGCCTCGCCGCCGGATTGCAAGGACTTTTTGTGCGGCGCAGCAAAACTAGGGATTCACGCGCGGCGCGGGCGGGGCGAGGCCGTCCTGCGGGCAGGCTGGCCTCCCACCGTGACAGGCATGCGTTGCCGAGCCTGGCGGCCGAATCCCGGGCGGCCTGGCGGCGCATGAAAGAATCCGCCGCATGACGACCCGCCCCCAGCCCGACGCCCGCGACGCCTATCCCCGCCTCGTGCCGCTGACGACGCGCTGGATGGACAACGACGTCTACGGCCACCTGAACAACGTCGTCTACTACAGCCTCTTCGACACCGCGGTGAACAGCCTGCTGATCGGGGCCGGCGCGCTCGACCTGCAGGGCGGCGAGGTCATCGGCCTGGTCGTCGAGACGCACTGCAACTTCTTCGAGCCGCTGGCCTTTCCGCAGCGCATCGAGGCCGGCGTTCGCGTCGCCCGGCAGGGGTGCTCCAGCGTGCGCTACGAGATCGGCCTGTTCGCCGAAGGTGCCGTGCAATGCGCCGCGCGCGGGCATTTCGTCCATGTCTACGTCGACCGCGACAGCCGCCGCCCGGTGGCCGAGCTGCCGGCGGCCTATCTCCAAGCCTTGAAGACCCTGACACCATGAGCCGCTTCCAGACGCCCACGCCCGAGCAGACCGCCGCGGTCGACGCCGCGATCAAGACCCGCCACTCGCTGCGCGCCTTCCTGCCGACGCCGGTGCCGCGCCGGACGATCGAGGACATCCTCGAAGTCGCGTCCTGGGCGCCCTCGGGCACCAACACCCAGCCCTGGCAGGTCCACGTGCTGACCGGCGCGGCGCTCAAGCGCTTGGCCGACCGCATCCAGGCCGCCTACCTCGACCCCGACCAGAACGCCGCGCACCGCGAGGAGTACGCCTACTACCCGACCGAATGGCGCAGCCCCTATATCGACCGCCGCCGCAAGGTGGGCTGGGACCTGTACGGCCTGCTCGGCATCGCCAAGAGCGACAAGGCGCGCATGCAGCACCAGCATGGCCGCAACTTCGTCTTCTTCGACGCGCCCGTCGGCCTGATGTTCACGATCGACCGCGTCATGGAGCAGGGCTCCTGGCTGGACTACGGCATGTTCCTGCAGAACATCATGGTCGCCGCCCGCGCGCGCGGCCTGCACACCTGCCCGCAGGCGGCGTTCACGCAGTTCCACCGCCTCATCGCCGAGGAGCTGCAGCTGGGCGAGGAGCAGATGGTGGTCTGCGGCATGTCCATGGGCTATGCCGACCCCGACGCGGTCGAGAACAGCCTCGTCACCGAGCGCGTGCCGGTCGCCGAGTTCGCGCACTTCATTGACAACTGATGGTGCTGCAAGGCTCCGAACTGGGCCTGGCCTGGGCGACCCCCTTCGCCGGCCTGCTGCTGTCCATCGCCGTCATGCCGCTGGCCGCGCCGGCCGCCTGGCACCACCACTTCGGCAAGATCGCCGCGGCCTGGACGCTGGCGCTGCTCGTGCCGTTCGGCCTCAGCTTCGGCGCCGGCGCGACCGGCGGCGTGCTGGTGCACACGCTGGTGGAGGAATACCTGCCCTTCACGATCCTGCTCTGCGCCCTTTACACGACGGCGGGCGGCATCTACATCCGCGGCAATCTGCATGGCAGCCCGGCGCTGAACGCCGGCCTGATGGCGCTCGGCGCCGTGCTGGCCAGCTTCATGGGCACGACGGGCGCGTCCATGCTGCTGATCCGCCCGCTGATCCGCGCCAACGACAACCGCCGCCACAACGCCCACGTCGTCGTCTTCTTCATCTTCATCGTCAGCAATGTCGGCGGCTCGCTGACGCCGCTGGGCGACCCGCCGCTGTTCCTCGGCTTCCTGCAGGGCGTGAGCTTCCTGTGGACCGCCGGCCACCTGTGGGCGCCGACGCTGTTCCTGCTGGCCGCGCTGCTGGCCGTGTTCTGCGCCATCGACGCCTGGCTCTACCGCCGCGAGGGCGTGATCCGTGCCGACCCGACGCCCGACATGCCCACGCTGGGCATCGAGGGCAGCATCAACCTGCTGCCGCTGGCCGTCGCCGTCGGCCTGGTGCTGATGAGCGGCACCTGGAAACCCGGCGTCGTGCTGGACCTCTGGGGCACGCCGCTGCCGCTGCAGGCCCTGGTGCGCGACCTGGGCCTCATCGCCGTGACGGCCGCATCGCTGTGGCTGACGCCGGCCGGCGTGCGCGAGAAGAACCGCTTCAGCTGGGCGCCGATGGAGGAGGTGGCCAAGCTCTTCATCGCGATCTTCCTGACCATGGTGCCCGTCATCGCGATGCTCAAGGCCGGCCCGGCCGGCGTGTTCGCGCCGCTGGCGGCCCTGCTGACCGGCGCGGACGGCCAGCCCTTGCCCGCGGCCTATTTCTGGCTGACCGGCGGCCTGTCCTCGGTGCTGGACAACGCGCCGACCTACCTCGCCTTCTTCAACCTCGCCGGCGGCAATGCGCAGCAGTTGATGGGCGAGGGCGCCGCCGTGCTGGCCGCCATCTCCGGCGGCGCCGTCTTCATGGGGGCGATGACCTATATCGGCAACGCGCCCAATTTCATGGTCAAGGCGATTGCCGAGGAGCGCGGCGTGAAGATGCCGAGCTTCGGCGGCTATCTGCTCTGGTCCGGCGCGGTGCTGCTGCCCGTCCTCCTCGTGATGGCATGGATATGGATATGAAACCCAGGGTCCTGATCGCCCGGCGCGCGCCGGCGGCCGTGGTCGAGCGGCTCTCGGCCCATTTCGACGTGGACTGCCACGCCGGCGAGGCGCCGCTGGCCCCCGACGAACTGCGCGCGCGCCTGGCCGGCAAGGCCGGCGCCTACATCACCGGCACCGAGCGCATCACGGCCGAGCTGCTGGACGCCTGCCCCGGCCTGCGCGCCGTCTGCACGATGACCGTGGGCTACAACCACATCGACCTGGCCGCCTGCACCGCGCGCGGCGTGCTCGTCACCCACACGCCCGACGTGCTGACCGAGACGACGGCCGACTTCGGCTTCGCGCTGCTGATGGCCACCGCGCGGCGCATGAGCGAGGGCGAGCGCCTGCTGCGCGACGGCGGCTGGAAGAGCTGGGCCTGGGACTTCCTGGCCGGCGCCGACGTCTACAACACCACGCTGGGCATCCTCGGCATGGGCCGCATCGGCCAGGCCATCGCGCGCCGCGGCCGCTTCGGCTTCGGCATGCAGCTCGTCTATCACAACCGCTCGCGCCTGGCCGCGGACATCGAGGCCGAACTCGGCGCCCGCCATGTGGCCAAGGACGAGCTGCTGCGCCAGGCCGACCACCTCGTGCTGGTGCTGCCCTATTCGGCCGAGTCCCATCACTGCATCGCCGCAGCCGAGCTGGCGCTGATGAAGCCGACGGCGACCCTCGTCAACATCGCCCGCGGCGGCATCGTCGACGAGGACGCGCTGGCCGCGGCGCTGCGCGAGCGGCGCATCGCGGCGGCGGGCCTGGACGTCTTCGAGGGCGAGCCGCGCGTGAACCCGGCGCTGCTGAGCCTGCCCAATGTCGTTCTCACGCCGCATATCGCCAGCGCGACGCTGCCGACGCGCCTGGCCATGGCCGGCCTGGCGGCGGACAACCTCGTCGCCGCGCTGACCGGCGCGACGCCGCCCACCCCGTTGAACCCCGAAGTTCTCTCCGCATGAAACGCCGCCCGCTCTGCCTGCTTGCCCTGCTGCCCGCGCTCGCCTTCGCCCAGGGGCCGAAGCACAAGGCCGAGCCGCCCGTGCCGGCCCCCGCCGCGGATGGCGCGCCGCGCGACGCCAACCGCTTCGCCGTGCTTTCGCTGCTGGGCGACAACGTGCAGCTCGTCAGCCTGACGCCGGCGCGCGGCGACACCGTGCAGTCCGGCGAATGGGCCGCGACGCCGGCCGGCGGCCTCGACAACGCGGTGCTGCAGGCACTGAACGCCGTGATCACCGGCTCGGCCCAGGGTCGCGAGGCCAAGCTCTACACCTCGTCCACGCGCAGCCTGTTCGGCGACCCGGCGGGCCTCTTCGTCGACGGCCGGCTCAGCCTGCCCGGCAAGCTCGGCGAGGCCGTGCGCCAGAGCGGCGCGGCGCATCTGCTGCTCGTCACGCGCAGCCGCCAGGAGCCGGCGCTGGCCGCCGCGCTGCCGCCGCGCATCCTGACCAGCCTGGAAGGCCCGGGCTTCGTGCTGGACCAGCGGCCCGCGGCGCAGATCGGCTTCGACGGCCAGCCGGGCCTGCCGGTGCTGGCGCCCTATGTGTCCATCCGCGTCGCCCTGGTCGACCTGGCCGACCTCAGGCTCAAGCGCGAGCAGTCGCTCGCCGTCGCGAGCCGGCTGCCGGTCACGCGCGAGTCGGCGGCCAACCCCTGGGCCGCGACGACGGTGGAGCAGCGCGTGAAGGCGCTGGAGGCGCTGATCGAGGCCGAGCTGCCCAAGGCGGTGAAGTCCCTCGTCGCGCCCTGATCCTGATCAAGCCAGGCTCGGCAGGGCCTTGAACAGCCCGGCCGGGTCGTAGCTCTGCTTGATTTGGCGCAGCCGCGCGAGGTTGCTGCCGTAATAGGCCTCGGCGGGCTTGTCCAGCAGGCCGTCCAGATAGTTCACATAGGCGCCGCCGCTGCTCCAGGCCTGCATCGTCGTGCGCATGCCGTGGGCCCAGGCGGCGGCCTCGTCCAGCGTCGCGGCGGCCGTGCCGGCCGCGTATTCGGCGAGGTATTGCGCGCTGAACAGCGCGCCGCGATGGGCGAAGGCCGAGGCGTCGGCGGCGACGCGGCCGATGGCGCCACCCATCAGGTTCAGCAGCACGCTGCCGGGGCGGCCGGCATCGCGGCGCTGCTTCACGGCCTGGCTCAGGGCCGCGATGCCAGCCGCGTCCAGCGGCGCGTCGAAGTAGTCGGAACTCGCGGCCATGGCCACGCGGCCCAGGGCGCCGGCGCCGTTCTGGCTGGGCAGATGGCATTGCGCGAGGCTCAGCGTGGCGCAGCCGCCCAGCATCACGTCGCGGTAGCTGCGCGCCTGTAGCGCCGCGTCCGGCGGCGCGCGGCCGATGCGGGCGAGCAGGGTGCCCCAGTAGGGCTGCACGAAGGCCGCGTTGCCGATGGCGATGCCCCACAGATGGGCGCCCTGGGCCGACAGCGCGAGCTGCGACCAAACCTGATCGGGCAAGGTCTGCGGCCAGACCTGCCAGGCGCCCAGCACGGCGGGTAATTCGTCGAGCGTGAAGCTGGCGCCGAACTGCGTCAGCGGCGCGATGGCATGGGTCTGGAAGCTCAGCGACGTGGCCAGCGCCAGCTGGCCGCCGCCGCCGCCGCGCAGGGCCCAGAACAGGTCGGGGTTGAGCGCCGCGCTGCAATCGAGCTGTCGGCCATCGGCCGTGACGACCTGGGCGCCGACGAGGGCGTCGCAGCCCAGGCCGTAGGCGCGGTCCAGCACGCCGATGCCGCCGCCCAGCGTGATGCCGGCGATGCCGACGCTGACGCAGCTGCCCGAGGGGATGCAGCGGCCGGCGGTGATGAGGGCGTCGTAGACGTCCGCGAGCTTGGCGCCGGCGCCGACCGTGGCGATCTCGCCGGCGAGCTGCACGCCGTCCAGCGCCCCCACGTCGATCAGCAGGCCGCCGCTGCTGCTGGCGCCGAGATAGCTGTGGCCGCCGCTGCGGGCCGCGAAGGCCAGCTTCCGGTCGCGGGCAAAGCCCAGGGCCGCGGCCACGTCGGCCGCGCCGGCGCAATGTGCGATGGCCAGGGGCGTGAGGCCGTCGTAGCGGGCGTTGGCGGCGGGGCTGATGCGGGCGAAATCGGCCTGGCCGGGCAACAGCAGCGAGCCCTGCAGCTGGCGGCTCAGCAGCGCCCAGTCGACGCTGGGCGCGGGCGGCGGCGGCGCCGGAGCGGGCGAGGGTGCAGGCGCCGGATCGCCGCCGCCCCCACAGCTTGCCAGTGCGGCCGCACCGCCCAGGGCCAGGAACCGCCTTCTGTCCATCTCGCCTCCGCTGATTGCTACCAATGAAATACCGAATATCCTACTTTGCTACCTATGTAATACCAGTTGCGGATGGCGCCCAGCGGGGACAATGGCCCGCATGAGCCTGATCGATGTGTTGCCGCTGGGCCTGCTGGCCCTGATCCTTGTCCTGCTGGTCTTGATCCGGGCTCGCCAGAAGCCGCAGCAGGGGCTCTCCACCGAGGACCTGCAGCGCGGCAACGAAAGGCTGGAGCGCGAACTGCGCGACGAACTGAGCCGCAGTGCCAGCGGCACCCGCCAGGAGCTGGTGCAGGGCCTGGCCCAATTCCAGCAGGCGCTGGCGCAGGGCCTGCAGGGCAGCAACCAGTCCCTGGCCCAGCAGGCGTTGGCCGCGCGCGAGGCCCAGGATGCCGCCGCGTTGCGGGGTGCCCAGGCCCAGGCCGAGGCCATGCAGCGCCTGGCCGACACGATGCGCGAGCAGCTGCAGGCCCTGTCCAAGAGCAACGACCAGCGCCTGGCCGAGCTGCGCCTGACGGTGGAGCAGCGCCTCACCGCCATCCAGCAGGACAACGAGAAGAAGCTGGAGCAGATGCGCGCGACGGTGGACGAGAAGCTGCACGCGACGCTGGAGCAGCGCCTGGGCGAGAGCTTCAAGCAGGTGGCCGAGCGCCTGGAGCAGGTGCACAAGGGCCTGGGCGAGATGCAGAACCTGGCGCGCGACGTCGGCTCGCTGAACCGCGTGCTGACCAATGTGAAGACGCGCGGCGTTTTCGGCGAGGTGCAGCTCGCGGGGCTGCTGGACCAGGTCTTCACGCCGGAGCAGTACGCGTCCAATGTGGCGACGCTGCCGGGCTCGTCGGAGCGCGTCGAGTTCGCGATCTCGCTGCCCGGCCAACGCAAGGATGACGACATTGGCGGCAAGCCGCTGTGGCTGCCCATCGACGCCAAGTTCCCGCGCGAGGACTACGAGCGCCTGCTCGATGCGCAGGAGCGTGCCGACGCGCCGGCGGCCGAGGCCGCCGGCAAGGCCATCGAGAACCGGCTGCGGCTGGAGGCCAGGACCATCCGCGAGAAATACATAGCCCCGCCGCACACGACGGACTTCGGCATCCTCTTCGTGCCCACCGAGGGTCTGTACGCCGAGGCGCTGCGCCGTCCCGGCCTCGTCGAGAGCCTGCAGCGCGAGCACAAGGTCATGCTCTGCGGCCCCACCACGCTGCTGGCCACGCTGACCAGCCTGCAGATGGGCTTCCGCACGCTGGCGCTGGAGAAGCGCAGCGCCGAGGTCTGGGAGGTGCTGGGCGCCGTGAAGACCGAGTTCGGCAAGTTCGGCGACGTGCTGGCCAAGGCCAGGAAGAAGCTGGAGGAAGCCGGCAACACGCTGGACGCCGCCGAGGTGCGCACGCGCGCGATGACGCGCAAGCTCAAGACCGTGGAGGCGCTGCCGGACGACACCGCCCAGCAGCTGTTGCAGCTCGGTGGCGATCTCGGCGAGGACGCCGAGTGAGCGAGGGTGCACCACCGAAGCGCCATCTGCGCCACGCCTTCGCCTGGCTGATCGCGACGCTGATCTGCGTGCATGCCAGCATGGCCGTCACGCGCGTGACGGCCGCCCTCTGGGTGCTGAACCATGGCTACGGCGAGGCCTCGGTGGGCCTGCTGCTGAGCCTGTTCGCGGTGGCGCCCATCGCGCTGTCGCTGTGGGCCGGCCGGCTGGCGGACCGGCATGGCTTTCATCGCCCCGTCGGCGTCGGCGTGACGCTGGCCTTTGCCGGCGCGCTGCTGGCGCTGGCGGTGCAGCAGCTCTGGGCCATCGCCATCGGCTGCCTGTTCTGCGGCGGCGCGATCGCCGTGGCCGCCGTCGCGATGCAGCGCGAGGCCGGCATGATGGCCGACCAGCCGGGGGAGCTGAAACGCATCTTCAGCTGGATGGCCCTCGGCCCCGCCTTGTCCAACTCGCTGGCGCCCATCGTGGCCGGCCTGCTGATCGACCACGTCGGCATGACGGCGGCCTTCGGCTTCGCGACGCTGCTGCCGCTGCTGGCCTGGGGCCTGGCGCAGAAGGTGCCGCGCCACGCGCCCGAGCCTGTCACGCAGAGCTATCGCGAGCCGGCCGCCTGGGGCCTGTTCCGGCTGCCGGCCTTCCGCCGGCTGATGCTGGTCAACCTCGTGCTGTCGGCCTGCTGGGACGCGCACAGCTTCGTCGTGCCGGTGGTGGGCCATGCGCGCGGGCTGTCGGCGTCCAGCATCGGCGTCGTGCTGGGCAGCTTCGCCGTCGCTGCGACCTGCGTGCGCCTGGCCATCGTGCGCTTCGCCGACGACCTGCACGAGGTCAAGGCGCTGCGCACGGCCATGGTCGTCGCGATGCTGACCTTCCTGGGCTATGCCTGGCTGCCCGGCACGGCGGGGCTGATGGCCGGCTCGGCCCTGCTGGGCGTGGCGCTGGGCTCGGTGCAGCCCATGATCCTCGCGATGCTGCACCGCGTGACGCCGCCCGAGCGCCACGGCCAGGCCCTGGGCCTGCGCATGCTGGCCGTCAACGGCGCGACGGTGGCCATGCCGGCCGGCTTCGGCCTGCTGGCCGCCGCCACGGCCCTGGCCGCGCCGATGTGGCTGATGGCCGCGCTGCTGCTGCTCGCCCAGGCGCCGGCGCGCCGGCTGTAGCCGTCCGCGCGCATCGAATGGCGTGAGCAAAACGCCGTTGCCGTGACATGTGACAACGACATCCGCGGGCACCGGGGCTAAGCTGCCGGCACTGCCTGAATCTCGGCCGTCGTCTGCTGGCGACGGCGACCGAAATCGTGAAAAGCCGCCTCCTCGTGCCGGTCTGTCTGTGGACGCTGGCCCTGTCTCCCGCGGCCCACGCCGCGCCCGCCCCCGACGCCTCGGACGACAAGGCGCTCGAAGCGCTGTTGAACCGGGAAGTGCAGGGCCCCTCCCGCTATGCCCAGAGCCTGATGGATGCGCCGGCATCGGTCAGCGTGCTGGAGCGCAAGGAGTCCGATGCGCTCGGGCACCAGACCGTCGGTGACCAGCTGGCCCGCCTGCCGGGCGTCTACCTCAGCAACTCGCGCACCTACAGCGCCATCGGCCTGCGCGGCTTCAGCCGCCCCGGCGATTACAACTCGCGCGTGCTGATGGCCGTCGACGGCCAGCGGGTCAACGAGGCCATCTTCGACCAGGGCCTGCCGCAGCTGGAGTTCCCGATCGTCGCGGAATGGGTGCAGCGTGTAGAACTCGTCCGCGGCCCGGGGTCTTCGGTCTACGGCAGCAACGCGCTGCTGGGCGTCGTCAACGTGGTCACGCTCGACGGTGCCGACGCGCCCGGCCTGACCACCCAGGCCAGCGCAGGGCAGCATGGCCTGCGCCGCGTCGAGATGCACTACGGCGCGGCCGACGGCAGCGGCCGCGACCTCTTCGTCGGCGTCAACCTGCTGTCCACGGCCGGCGAGAACCTCTACCTGCCGGAACTGGGCACGCCCGGCGGCTGGGTGCGCGGCCTGGACGGCGAGCAGCAGGCCGCGCTGCTCGTGAAGTACCGCGACGGCCCCTGGCGGCTGTCGCTGAACGCGGTGCGCCGCGACAAGGACGCCGCGACCGCGCCCTACGGCACCGAGCCGGGCGTCGCGGGCACCCGCTACAGCGACCGCGAGGTCCTCGCGGAGCTGGCCCATGACGACGGCTGGCGCGACGATGTGCGGCGCACGCTCAGGCTCAGCGTGGCGGGCTACGAGTTCCGGGGCCGCTACGTGTTCGGCCCGCCGCCCGAGCGCATCAACCGGGACGAGGCCTATGCGCAGTGGACGACGCTGGAAGGCCGGCTGCTGTGGCGGGGCCTGCTCAACCACCAGCTGATGCTGGGCGCCGAGCTGCGCAGCTCGCCCGTCGGCGTGCAGCGCAACTACGACGTCTCGCCCTACAACAACATCCTGGACACCCGCTCCAGCCAGGACTCCGCGGCCCTCTATGCGCAGGACCAGTGGCGCCTGGCCTCGGCGCTGCAGCTGACGACCGGCCTGCGCCTGGATCGTGTGCGCGGCTTCTCGCCGGCCCTGTCGCCACGGGCGGTGCTGGCGCTGCGCCCGGACGAGCGCGAGTCCTTCAAGCTGATGTGGGCGCAGTCCTTCCGCACGCCCAATCTGTACGAGCGCTTCTACGACGACGGCGGCGCTTCCCAGGTCGGCAATGCGGCGTTGAAGCCGGAGCGGCTGAACTCGGCCGAGGCCTCGTGGGAGTATCTGCTGCGCAGCGGCCAGGCCCTCGGTGCCAACGTCTACTGGACGCGGATGAGGCGGCTGATCGAGCCGGTGCCGCTGACCGACTCGCCCGACGCGCCCGTGCAGTACCGCAACGTCGGGCGGGTCAGCCTGCGCGGCCTGGACCTGGACATCGAGCAGCGCGCGGGCGCGGGCTGGCTGTGGCGCGGCAGCGCATCGTGGATGGATGCCCGCAATGACGCCGGCGAGCGTCTGAGCAACGCGCCGACCTGGATGCTGAAGGGCCATCTCGTGTCACCGCAATGGCAGGGCTGGCAGCTGGGCGCGGAGTGGAACCTGGTGGGGCCGCGCCTCGGTCGCGTGGAGGTACCGACGTCCAGCCTCGTCAACGCCCATCTGCGCTACCAGGTCGATGCGCGCCAGAGCATCGCGCTGCATGTGAACAACGCACTGGACCACCGCAACCTCGACCCCTCGACGCCCGACACGCCGTTGAGCGCCATCCCGCAACCGGCGCGCGCCTGGCGCCTGGACTGGCGCATCAGTCTCTGAGAATCACGGCATGCGCTGGCCGACGCCCACCCCGAGCCGCAGCAGGCGCTGGCCGCGCCGGCTCGGCTGCGCGCTGCTGGCCTGGCTGGCCCTCGCCGGGCCGGCCCGCGCCCAGCCCGTTGGCGCAGAGGTGCTGAAGGCAGAGGTCGTCTACCGCCTGCTGATGTTCGTCAGCTGGCCCACCGAGCGCGAGCAGCCGGGCCGTGGCCTGCAGCTGTGCACGCTGGGCGAGGGGCGCATGGACGGCGCGTTGCAGGGCCTGGCCGGGCGCTCGATCCGGCAGCTCACCGTCGAGGTGCGCCGCCTGGGCCGCGGCGACCCGCTGGCGAGCTGCCATCTGCTCTATCTGCCGGCCCTGCCGGCCGGCCTGCGCGCCCAGCTCGCCGAACTGCCCGTCCTCGTCGTCTCCGACGTGGCCGCGATGTTCGACCAGGGCGCCATGATCAACCTGCAGGTCGAGGACGGGCGCATCGTCTTCGACGTGGATCTCGACGCCGCGCGCCGCGCGGGCCTGGCCGTCAGCGCCAAGCTGCTGCGGCTGGCGCGCTATGTGCGGCACCAGGGCGCTGCGCCATGAAGCCGGCCTTCACCGACGCCTTCGACCGCCTGCGCGAACTGCTGGTCGCGCTGGTGGCGCTGCTGGCCTTCGGCCTCGTGCTGAGCCTGCTGCAGTATTGGCGGCTGCTGGACCGCCAGGCCGAGGACCTGCGCACCCAGGCCAGCATCGTCGCGCAGACGGTCTCCGCCGCCATGGTCTTCGACAGCCGCGCCGACGCCGGCGAGAGCCTGCTGGCGCTGCAGCAAAACCCGGCCATCGTCCACGCCCGGCTGACCAAGCCCGACGGCGAGCCCTTCACGCAGTTCTCGCGCCTGCCCGTCGAGCGGCTCTGGCTGTACGAGCTGGCCGGCATCGCCCATGTCGAGGTGCCGGTGATGGCCGACGGCCGCCGGGTCGGCCGCCTGTACGTCGAAGCCAGCCGGCTGCCGATGTGGACGGACCTGGCCGGCTTCCTGGCGGCGACGCTGGGCACGCTGCTGGCGACGGCGGGCCTGGCCTGGTGGCTGTCCAAGCGCCTGCGCGTGCAGATCAAGGAGGTCGAGCGCCGCACGCGCTACATCGCCCACTTCGACGCGCTGACCGACCTGCCCAACCGCGAGCACATGCGCCGCCTGCTGGAGCGCGCGCTCCAGCAGCAGGAGGCGGCCACGCTGCTCATCCTGGACCTGGACGACTTCAAGCAGATCAACGACCAGCACCGCCACGCCGCGGGCGATGCCGTGCTGCAGGCCGTCAGCCAGCGGCTTCGGCTGCTGTGCCGCCATGGCGACCGGGCCGCCCGGCTGTCGGCCGACGAGTTCGCCGTGCTGCTCCAGCCCGGGCTGGAGGGCGATGCGCTGCGCGCCCATGTCGCGCAGATGCAGAACGAGCTGACGCAGCCGGTCTTCCACGGCGGCCAGTGGCTGCCGCTGCATGTCTGCGTCGGCGCCGTCTCCCTGCCCGAGCATGCGCATGACGCCAGCGAGGCCATGCGCTGTGCCGACGCCGCGATGCGGCATGCCAAGCAGGTCGGGCGCGACAGCTTCCAGCCGTTCACGCCGCAGATCGGCGAGGCCCTGCGCTCGCGGCTGGCGCTGGAGCGCGACATGGTCGAGGCCCTCGCGCAGGGCCAGTTCTGCCTGGCCTACCAGCCGCAGTACGACGCCCAGCGCCGCGTGCAGGGCCTGGAGGCGCTGGCGCGCTGGCGCCATCCCGAGCGCGGCTGGGTGTCGCCGGCGGAGTTCATCCCGGTCGCCGAAAGTTCGGGCCATATCGTCGAGCTCGGCCTGGCCCTGCTGGCCGTGCTGCGCCGCGACCTGGACGCGTGGAAGGCCCTGGGCCTGAAGCCGCCGGCCGTGTCCATCAACCTGTCCTGGGAGCAGTGCCGCAAGCCCCAGCACCGCGAGCGCTTCCTGCAGCAGCTCAAGGCCCTGCAGCTCGGGCCGGACGAGGTCGAGTTCGAACTCACCGAGAGCACCGGCTTCGAGGACATCGACAAGCCCGACTCCTTCGTCTTCACGCTGCAGGGCCTGGGCTACGGCCTGGCCATCGACGATTTCGGCACCGGCTACAGCTCGCTGGCCTATCTGCGCCGCATCCGCTGCCGCAAGCTCAAGATCGACCGCCTGTTCGTGCACGGCCTGTCGACGAACGCCGACTCGCACACCCTGGTCGCATCGATGGTGCACGTGGCGCATGCGATGCACATGCTCGTCGTCGCCGAGGGCGTGGAACTGCCCGCCGACGAGGCGGCGCTGATCGCGATGGGCTGCGACCTGATGCAGGGCTTCGGCTTCTGCCGGCCCGTCGAGCCGCAGGCGGTGCCGGCGCTGTTCAGGCCGAGCTGAATTCAGTCCGATCTTTCGAACCAGCGCGACCGCAGCAGCGCCGCCGCGTCGCCCTCGGCGACGTAGAGCGTTGGCCGAGCGGCGTCGAACTCGTAGAGCCGGCCGCTGGCCACGCCGCGCACGACGACGGGCGCGCCGGCGCGGTAGTGCACCAGCACGCGCCGCTCGGCCGGCCCGGCCGCCGGCCGCTCCGGCGTGGGGCTCGTGGCCTGGCGCAGCGCCGCCCGGCCTTGTCCGCAACATCCCATGTCATCTCTCCTTGCGTGGCGAGGCCAGCGTGTCCAGCGCGGCCTCGACGATGCAGACGGCGCCCGACAGCGCCAGCACGCTCAGGGCCCAGCCGAGCAGGTCCCGCGCGAGCAGCAGCGCCAGCGGCGCGGCCACCCATAGCGACACGCAGTAGGGGCAATCCATCAGCTGCCCCCAGGCGCCGTTGCCCAGGCGCGTGCGCAGCTTCAGCACGAGACCGAAGGGCCCGTCCTCGGCCGCAAGCAGATGCGTGAGCCGCCAGGCCGCGAGCGCGGCCAGTGCCAGGCGTGGCCAGAAGCCCATTTCGTCCAAGGTCACAGCGGTTCCGGTCCGTTGATGATCTTGATGGGAAACAGCTTCCAGCCGGAGTCGTGCACGCTGCCCTCGTTGACGACGGTCTTGTCCCAGGCTTCGAGGATGACGACGTAGACGCAGGCCTCGCCGGGGCCGAGCAGCTGGTCGGCCGGCAGGCCCAGCGGGTTGCTGGCGGCGTCCAGCACCTGCAGGTTCCAGGGCGTCAGCGTGCCGGTGGCCAGGCTCTCGGCCGGCAGGGCCAGCGCGCGCGCCGGCACGGTGTTGGTCGAGTTGATCAGCATGACCTGGGGCGACACCGCGCCCTGCTTGCTGAAGTGCACCTGGTAGCTGTCGAAGTTGTTGCTGGTCGGCGCCGTGAGGTCGGCGCGGTCGATGTACTGGTCCCAGGCGTAGCCGCGGATGTCCACGGTCTTGAAGATGCCCTCGTGGGTCTGGGTGTACATGTCGGAGCAGGGTGCCTGGTTGCCGATGCCGACGATGGCGGCCTGGATGGGCTCGTTGTCGATCCAGGCGCGCTGGATGTCGTAGTAGCTGTTGCCGGCCGTGTCGATGACCTGCAGCAGGAAGCTGAACTTGCCCGTGCCGCCCAACTGGTTGGGCGGATCCTGCTTGGGCAGCGAATTGCTGTCGAAGCCCGCGGGCTCCAGAGAGGGCACGTTCCAGCAGTTGCAGAAGTTGGTCGAGTCGATGTGCACGCAGATGCACTCGCTGCGCGCACCCCAGACGTTGGTCAGGATGCTGGGCAGGGGGTTGCCGTCCAGCACATTGCTGCTGCGCACCTGGTCGGCCGTGTAGTTGATCGGCGGGCCGCTGGGCTGGGCAATGCTCATCGCGTTGAACTCGATGTGCGTCACGAGGCGCCAGCTGCCGCCGGGCACGATGCTCGTGAACGGCGCCGGCTGGGGTTCGCTGAAGCCCGGGTCGGGGATGGCCCAGATGGTGTATTCGCGGATCTTCTCGCCGGTGCAGCCGTACACGTTGGCCGCGCCGCGCACATGCAGCCCGCCGCCGACGGTGGACAGGGCCGCCGCCACGCTGTCGGCCGCGCGCAGCGGCTCGGCCGGGTTGGGGTAGTCCACCGACCAGGGCGTGCTGACGCGCTTGATGTAGACCTCGTTGACCGACAGCGCGAAGCTGCCGGTGCAGGGCGGCTGCAGCTCGGCGCCGGTGGAAGAGAACACGCGCAGCGTCAGCGTGAAGGTGGTCGACGTCAGCAGCTCGATGCCGGCGTCCACTGCGCATTTGCGCGTGTCCACCCAGCCGAGGTTGCCGCCCGCGACCGAGAAGTTGCCCTGCGTGGCGGCCACGTCGGGCAGGCCCAGGTTGCTGGGATAGATGACGACGCCGCTCAGCAGGCTGCCGCCGGGGCTGCGCACCTCGATGACGTAGTGGCCGAAGCCCGTGCCCTCGGCATCGCCGCGCACGGGTTCGAGGATGCGGCTGGCCAGGATGTCGGTCTCGCCGCGCACGCAACCGGTGGGCGCGGTCAGCCGGCAGTGCAGCGGGTGCTGGCAGCGGCGCAGGCAGGCGCGGTAGCTGCGCAGGCAGCGGAACACGTCGCGCAGATTGCGCGCCCGTGCCAGGCAGCAGCCGAAGCGGATGGCGCACAGCGCCCAGCAGCGGCAGAACCAGTAGAAGGGGTCGGCGCGGTGCTTGGCGATGAGCTCGCGGCCCATCAGCGCGGCGGCCGTGTCGGTGCTGAGCAGGCGCTCGAGGATCTGCGTGTTGACGTCGCCGTCCTCGAAGCAGTCGACCTGGCCGGACAGCACCTGCTCGGGCAGGCCCTGCGCGAACTCGACGTTGGCGAGCTGGTCGTCCAGATAGGGCTTGTAGGCCTCGGCCAGCGCCTTGACGAGGTGGTTGAAGTCGGCCCGCTCGACGGCCGTGGGCGGATTGGCGACGGGCGCGCCCAGCACCTCGCGCACGCAGCGCCAGTAGCGCCAGAGGTAGTAGCTGGAGCCGCGGAAGGAGCGCGGCCCGCGGCACATCAGCCAGCCGAAGACGATGCAGCAGCGCAGATGCAGCAGGCACCAGCGCCAGCGCTCCAGCGGGCCGAGCTGCTCGCGCACGGCCGCGGGCAGCACGCGCTGCGCGACCTCCTCGCTGCTGAAGCGCTCGAACAGCGCCATGGCCTGCGCGAACTCGTCCTCGCAGCTGGGCGGGTTGGCCAGCGCATCCTTGATGAGGGCGTCGGGCGAATCGGCGCGCTGCAGGTCGGCCGCGAGCACCGGCTTGTAGGCGGCCAGCAGCTCGCCGAGCACGAAGTGGAAGTCGTCGTCCAGCGGCTCGTCGGCATCGTCGCCGGCGGCGTCGGCGGGCAGGGCCGCGGCGGGGATGGCGGCGGCGCGGGGTGGTTTGGGCGGGGTGGCCATGGCTTGTCTCCTTGCGGGGTGCAGTCGTCAAAAGGGGGAGGGGCGGCGCTGCTGCGCTTCTTGAACCAACCCTAGGCGGCACCTCGCCCGGCCACCCCCCTAACGGCCGGAAAAGCCTAGGGAGGGCGGCAGGTCTTATTCACCCGCGATTTACCTGGCCGTGACCTATGCGAGGCCGATGGGCAGGCGCACTGCGGTCAGAATCGGCGCCTCATTGACGCGACCGGCGCGGCCGGCACCCTGGAGACCTGAATGAAGTCGTTGCGAATCGGCCTGGCCCTGGCTTGCGTACTGTCCATGGGCCTGGCGCCGGCGCAGGCGCAGAAGCCCCAGGCTCCGCTCGCGGCCGTGGCCGTGCAGCCCAGCGCGGTGCGCGAGCTCGGCGGCATCGAGGAATACCGCCTGCCCAACGGCCTGCAGCTGCTGCTCTTCCCGGACGCGACGCAGACCACCACCACCGTCAACATCACCTACCGCGTCGGCAGCCGCCACGAGGCGCCTGGCGAGTACGGCATGGCCCATCTGCTGGAGCACATGCTGTTCAAGGGCACCGAGCGCCAGCGCGACATCCCCGGCGCGATGGCCCAGCGCGGCGTGCGCTTCAACGGCACGACGACGGTGGACCGCACGAACTACTTCGCGTCCTTCAACGCCAATGCCGACACGCTGGCCTTCCTGCTCGACCTGGAGGCCGACCGCATGGTCAACAGCCGCGTCGCCAGGGCCGACCTCGACACCGAGATGACGGTCGTGCGCAACGAGTTCGAGCGCGGCGAGAACCAGCCCTTCGCGGTGCTGGCCCAGCGCGTCAACGCGGCGGCCTATGCCTGGCATCCCTATGGCCACGCCACCATCGGCCCCAGGAGCGACATCGAGAACGTGCCCATCGAGAAGCTGCAGGCCTTCTACAGGCGCTACTACCGGCCCGACAACGCGACGCTGCTGATCGCCGGCGCCTTCGACAAGGCCGCCACGCTGGCGCTGATCGGCAAGGGCTTCGGCGCCGTCGCCAAGCCCGCCGCGCCCATCCCGCAGCCCTACACCGTGGAGCCGGCCCAGGACGGCGAGCGCACCGTCGTCGTGCGCCGCGTCGGCGGCCAGCCCATCCTGCTGGCGGTCTACCACGTGCCGGCCATCACCCACCCGGACACGCCGGCCCTCATCGTCTACGGCCTCTTGATGAGCCTGCAGCCCAGCGGCCAGCTCTACAGGCAGCTCGTCGAGCCCAAGCTGGCCGTGTCGGCGGGCCTTGCCGGCGTCGGCGGTGCGGCCCCCGGCACCGTCAGCGCCTATGCGGCCCTGCCGCCGGACGCCGACGTGGGCAAGATCGAGACCCAGCTGCTCGACCTCGTCGAGGGGCGCACGGCCAGGCCGTTCGAGGAGAGCGAGCTCGCCCGCGTGCGCGACATCGCCGTCAACGGCTACCGCCAGCAGATGAAGAACCCCGAGGCGCTGATCCAGCAGATCTCGGGGCTGATCGCGGCCGGCGACTGGCGGCTGCTGTTCCAGCTGATGGAAGACATCCCCAAGGTCACGCTGGCCGACGTGGAGCGCGTGCGCCAGGCCTACTTCAAGCCGGCCAACCGCACGCTGGGCCGCTATCTGCCGGCGAGCGCGGTGGCGCGCGTCGAGATCCCGGCCGCACCGGCGCTGGACGAGCGCCTGGCCGGGCTCAAGGGCCCGCCCAAGGTCGAGGCCGGCGAGCAGCTCGACCCCGTGCCCGCCGTGCTGGAGTCGCGCATGAGCCGCACGACGCTGCCCAGCGGCATCGCGCTGCACACGCTGCGCAAGCAGACGCGCGGCAACAGCGTCGCGCTGATGCTGGGCCTGCGCTGGGGCGAGCGCGACGCGACCTTCGCGCGCAACGGCACCGGCATGGTGGGCGCGCTGATGAACGAGGGCAGCAGCGGCTACGGCAAGCAGCAGCTACAGGACGCCCTCATCAAGCTGCGCGCCAGCCTCAGCATCACCAGCTACGACCAGGGCGCCACCGTCTTCCTCAGCGCCGAGCGCGACACGCTGCTGCCGGCCCTGCGCGTCGTGGCCGACGTGCTGCGCCACCCGCTGCTGCCGCAGGACGCCTTCGACCGCGACATCAAGGCCGGCCTCGCCGGCATCGAGGCCTCGCGCCAGGAGCCCGGCGTGCTGCGCCAGGAGGCCACGCGCGGCCACTACAACCAGGCCCGCGGCGTGCACCTCGGCCAGCCCGACTATGTGATGGGCTTGGACGAGCGCATCGCCAACCTGAAGGCCACGACGCTGGACGAGGTGAAGCGCTTCTACGCCGACTACTGGAGCGCCAACGACGCCCAGGTCAGCGTGGTCGGCGCGCTGCCGGAGGGCCTCGCCGCCGAGCTGGACCAGCTCTTCGGCGACTGGAAGAAGCCCGCGGCGCCGAAGTTCCTGCGCCACGTCCCGCAGCATGTGGACGTGCCGCCGGCGCGCTTCGACGCCATTGCGCGCGACAAGGCCAACGCCATCGTGCGCCTGCACGAGACCCTGGCGCTGAACAGCGAGGACGCCGACAACGCGGCGCTGGAGCTGGCCGTGCACGTCTTCGGCGGTGGCGGGCTGGAGAGCCGGCTGTCGGAGCGCGTGCGCCAGAAGGAAGGCCTGAGCTATGGCATCGGTGCGTCGCTGAGCGCGGGCTTCTGGGGCAACGACGGTGGCTTCGCCATCCAGGCCAGCTATGCGCCGGACAAGCGCGACCGCGTCATCGCCGTCGTGAAGGAGGAGCTGGCGCGCATGACGGCCGACGGCATCACGGCGGCCGAGCTGGCCCGCGCGAAGAAGGACATGCTGGAAAGCCGCAAGCAGGCGCGCGCCGAGATCGGCGCGCTGGCCGGCATGCTCGGCAGCCTGGCCGAGCGCGCCCAGACCTGGGCCGCCGTGCAGAAGGACGACGACGAGCTGGCCGCCGTCACCGTCGAGCAGGCCAATGCGGCCTGGCGCAAGCACATCAGGCTCGACCGCTTCGTCGTCTCGACGGCGGGCGACTTCAAGAACCTCTAGAGTCTGCGTCTTGCCATGGGAGACCGCGATGAAGATCGAGCCCTATCTGTTCTTCGACGGCCGCTGTGAGGAGGCCATCGAGTTCTACAAGGCCGCGCTGGGCGCCGAGCTGCTGTTCATGATGCGCAACTCCGACAGCCCCGAGCCGCCGCCGCCCGGCATGCTGCCGCCGGGCTCGGAGCACAAGGTCATGCATGCCTCGCTGCGCGTCGGTGCCACCGTGGTCATGATGTCCGACGGCCGCTGCGGCGGCGACACGGTCTTCAAGGGCTTTTCGCTGTCGCTGGGCAGCCCCGACGAGGCCGGCGCGCGCCGCCTTTTCGACGCGCTGGCCGATGGCGGCCAGGTCGGCATGCCGCTGGCCAAGACCTTCTGGTCGCCGCTGTTCGGCATGGTCAACGACCGCTTCGGCGTGGGCTGGATGGTCAGCGTCTCGGTGCCGGCGGCGGCGTGATCGCGACGGTGCAGCTCCCTGCGCATCTGAAGGCCGACTGCTCGGCCTGCGTGGCGCTGTGCTGCGTGATCCCGCCCTTCGACGCGGTACAGGGCTTCGGCTTCGACAAGCCGGCCGAGACGCCCTGCCGCCACCTCTGCGCCGACCACCGCTGTGGCATCCACGACGACCTCGTCGGGCGCGGCTTTGCCGGCTGCGTCGCCTTCGACTGCCTCGGCGCCGGCCAGCGGCTCACGGCGCTGGCGGTCGCGCGTTTCGGCGATGCCGACTGGCGCGGCCGGCCCGAGGTCGCGCGCTGGCTGTTCGCGGCCTACCCCGGCGTGCGCGAGGCCCAGGAGTGGCTGGCCCGCCTCAGCCTGGCCGCCCGCGTGTCCGGCCTGGATGGCCTGCGCGTGCTGGCGGCCGAACTCGAGGCCGAGGCGCCGCGCTGGCCGGATTGGCGCGCGGCCGAGCGGGACGTGTGGCGGAGCCGCGTGGGAGCCGCGCTCGCGCCGCTGGCCGAGAATCGCGGCTTGAGCAACTGATGCATTCCATGGATTCAGCGAAACCCGCCCTTTCGGTGGCACTGGCCGATGAACGACTCGGCACGGGCTGGCGTCGGCCCCGCACCGCCGTGCGCGTCGTGGCCCTGCTGTGCAGCCTGCTGGCCGCCGGCGTCGTCTTCGGCCTCTTCAACCGCTTCGGCATCATCCGCAGCGAGGCCAGGCCCGAGCGCCAGCTGATCGGCACGATCGACATGGGCATCGCCCACCGCGAGCTGGGCCAGATCCAGGCCCGTGCGGACATCGCGTCGGGCGTGCTGAAGCTGCTGAGCTTCGGCCCGGCCGAGCCCAGCGCCGAGGACCACGTCAGGGCCGAGCGTCTGAAGAAGCGCTACGGCGTCGTCCGCGTCAGCCACGGCGAAGCGCCCACGCCGCAATCCCAGGCCTATGCCGACGGCTACAACTGGGCCGTCAAGGCCGAGATCAAGCGCCGCCACGGCCAGGACTTCCTGGATCGCCTGCTGCGCGAGTTCGACAACGGCAGCCTCAGGCAGGACAAGGCCGGAAACGCATCATGAAGCTCATCGGCATGCTCGACTCACCCTTTGTGCGCCGCGTCGCGATCGCGATGCGCCTGCTGGGCCTGCCCTCCGGGCACGCGGCCTGATGGCCACCCGGCGCCCTCCGCAGACCGTCTATGTCTTCCAGGGCGGCGGCGCGCTGGGCGCCTACCAGGCCGGCGTGGCCGAGGCGCTGGAGGCCGGCGGCATTGCACCGGACTGGCTGGTCGGCACTTCCATCGGCGCGATCAACGCGGCGCTGATCGCCGGCAACAAGCCGGCCGACCGCCTGGCCGCGCTGCGCGAGTTCTGGTCGCGCGTGACGCGGCCGGGCCTGCCCGTGCCGAGCCCGGCCAACCCGTTCACCGCCGGTCTGCAGACCTGGCAGACGCTGCTGACCGGCGTGCCCGGCTTCTTCAAGCCGCGCGGCCCGCTGGCCTGGGACCTGAACCGCCCCGCGCCGCTGACCGAACTCGGCTTCTACGACACCGCGCCGCTGGCCGCGACGCTGGACGAGCTGGTCGACTTCGGCCTCATCGCGTCGGGCGACACGCGGCTGACGCTGTGCGCCGTCAACGTGCGCTCGGGCGAGCTGGAGCAGTTCGACAACCGCGACGGCAAGACCCGCATAGTCGCCGCGCACGTGATGGCCAGCGGCGCGCTGCCGCCGGGCTTCGCGCCGGTGCGCATCGGCCGCGAGGCCTACTGGGACGGCGGCATCTACTCCAACACGCCGCTGGATGTCGTGCTCGACGACAGCGAACGCCGCGACACGCTGTGCTTCATGGTCGACCTCTGGGACGCCAGCGAGGCCGCGCCGCGCACGATGGCCCAGGCGCTGACGCGCTACAAGGACATCCAGTAC
Source organism: Pelomonas aquatica (assembly GCF_026712205.1). Lineage (GTDB taxonomy): Bacteria > Pseudomonadota > Gammaproteobacteria > Burkholderiales > Burkholderiaceae_C > Pelomonas > Pelomonas aquatica. Next base: position 114,315 of record NZ_JAPPUW010000007.1, on the reverse strand, counting down.
GCCAGCCGCATCTGCGAGCACCTGGACGACCACGAGCGGCTGCAGAACCTGCGCCGCGCGCTGCGCCTCGTCGGCCGCCAGCTCGGCCCCAAGGCCGCCGCCGACCCGGCCGTGAAGGCCCTGCTGGCCCTGGGCTGCGACTCGCGCATCGACGTCGAGCACCTCGTCATGCAGGCCCAGCCGGGCGAGGATTCCTGGCGCGACATCGACTTCACCGCCGCGCGCCTGCAGGCCCGCTGGGACGCCGGCCTGCACGACGGCCGCCGCGTCGTGAAGCGCGCGGCCTGGCGCGAGCCGCCGGGCGACAACATCGGCATGCGGGTCCACTCACTACCGGAGCAATGACATGGACGTCGTTCGATCCATCCTCGACTTCAACGCCGGGCGCGACCCGGAGCGGCTGCGCATGAAGTTCGCGAAGATGCGCCAGAGCTCCTTCATCTTCCTGCGCGGCACGGCCCATCTCTTCCACGAGCGCGTGCAGCGCCGCGGCGTGCTCAGGAGCGCGCCGCCGGCCTGGTGCTGCGGCGACATGCACCTGGAGAACTTCGGCAGCTACAAGGGCGACAACCGGCTGGCCTATTTCGACCTCAACGACTTCGACGAGGCCGCGCTGGCGCCGGCCGCCTGGGATCCGCTGCGGCTGCTGACCAGCCTGTGGCTGGCCGCGCCGGAGCTGCACCTGGACGCCGCCCACACCCAGCGCCTGTGCCGCGCGCTGCTGGACGGCTATGCCGACGCGCTGGCCGCCGGCAAGGCCTACTGGCTGGAGCGCGAGACCGCCTCCGGCCCGGTGCGCGCGCTGCTGGACCAGGTCAGCCTGCGCCGGCGCGCCGACTTCCTCGCCAAGCGCTGCGGCCCGCCGTCGCGGGCCGGCCGCTACCGCCGCCTCAAGATCGACGGCCAGCGCCTGCTGGCGGCCAGCGACGCGCAGAAGCAGCAGGTCGCCGGCTTCATGCAGGGCTTCGCGCAGACCCAGCACGACCCGCAGTTCTTCGAGGTGCTGGACGTGGCGCGGCGCGTGGCCGGCACCGGCAGCCTGGGCCTGCAGCGCTATGCCATCCTCGTGCGCGGCAAGGGCGTGGCCGACGGCCAATACCTGCTCGACCTGAAGCAGATCCTGCCGTCGGTGCTCGCGCCGGCCGGCGGCTGCAAGCAGCCGCGCTTCGGCGATGCAGCGCAGCGCCTCGTCGCCGTGCAGCGCCGCATGCAGGCCGTGTCCATGGCCTTCCTGCATGCGGTCAGCCTCGACGGCCGGCCCCATGTGCTGCGCGGCCTGCAGCCCAGCGAGGACAGGCTGGACCTCGCCGCCCTGTCGGCCCACGGCCACGCGCTGGCCGACAGCCTCATCACGATGGGGCGGCTGATGGCCTGGGCGCAGCTGCGCTCGTCGGGCCGGCAGGGCTCGGCCGCGGCGGACGAGCTGATCGACTTCGGCCGCCGCGGCAGCGGCGCGGGCAAGTGGCGCGACCGCCTGGTGGCGCTGTCGCAGGCCACCGCGGCCCAGGTGGACAAGGACTGGGCCGTCTACTGCCAGGCCTTCGACCAGGGCGGCTTCGACATCGCGAACCATGCCGGTTGAGGCCCCGCGCTGGCGCGCCGACCTGACCGCTGGCCTGTGCGTGGCCGGCCTGCTGCTGCCCGAGGGCGTGGCCTATGCCGGCCTGGCCGGGCTGCCGGTGGCCCATGCCTTCGCGGCGGCCCTCGTCGGCCTGGCCGTCTATGCGCTGCTCGGCCGCAGCCGCGACGCCATCGTCGCGCCCACCTCGTCCAGCGCCAGCCTTGCCGCCGCTGCGGCCGCGGGCCTGGCCGGCATCGCGCACGCGGAGGCGCTGCTGGCGCTGACGCTGGCGGCGGGCACCGTGCTGCTGGCGCTGGCCGCGGCGCGCCAGGGCCAGCTGTCGGCCTTCGTGTCGCGGCCCGTGCTGCGCGGCTTCGCGTTCGCGCTGGCCATCACCATCGTCATCAAGCAGCTGCCCGACGTGTTCCGCCTGCGCCCGCCGCCGGGCCTGGACGCGCCCCATCTGCTCGTCTGGGTGCTGGCCCATGCGGCCGACTGGCATCTGCCCAGCCTGCTCGTCGCGCTGGCGGCCGGCGCGCTGATCGCGCTGCTGCGGCGCTGGCCGACCTGGCCGGCTTCGCTGATCGCGCTGGTGGCCGCCATCGCGGCGACGCGTTGGCTGGGCCTGCAGGGCCAGGGCGTCGAGGTCGTCGGCACGGTGGCCCCGCCGGCCTTCGCGCTGCATCTGCCCGACCTGGGCCGCGACGCCTGGCTGCGCGTGGCCGAACTGGCCGTCGGTCTCGTCGTGCTGCTGTTCGCCGAGTCCTGGGGCAGCATCCGCTCGCTGGGCCTGCTGCGCGGCGACACGCCGGACGCCAACCGCGAGCTGATGGCCCTGGGCGCGGCCAACCTCGCGGCCGGCCTGCTGCAGGGCATGCCGGTGGGCGCGGGCTTCTCGGCCAGCGCGGCCAACCACGGCGCCGGCGCGCAGAGCCGCCGCGCGGGCTTCATCGCCTGCGCCGTGCTGGGGCTGGCCATCGCCGTCGCGCTGCCCGCGCTGCAGTGGCTGCCGCGGCCGGTGCTGGCCGTGGCCGTCATCGCGGCGCTGTGGCATGCGCTGTCGCCGCGGCCCCTGATCGCGACCTGGCATCTGGGCCGCGACCGCCTGCTGATCGCCGGCGCCGTCGTCGCCGTGCTGGCGCTAGGCCTGCTGCACGGCATGCTGGCCTCGGTCGCGCTGTCCATCGTCGAGGCGCTGCGCCGCTTCAGCCAGCCGGTGCTGCATGAGCTCGGCGCGATGCCGGGCACGCGCAACTTCGTCAACCGGCCCGAGCACCCCGACGCGCTGCCGGTGCCCGGCGCGCTGATCCTGCGCCCGCAGGAGCCGCTGTTCTTCGCCAGCGCCGAGCGCGTGATGGCCGAGGCCGCGGCCCGGCTGGCCGCGAACGGCGCGGCCACGCTGGTGCTGAGCCTGGAGGAGAGCGGCGACCTCGACAGCACCGCGCTGGAATGCCTGATGGAGCTGGACCAGCGCCTCGCGGCCCGCCAGCAGCGCCTGCTGCTGGCGCGCGTGAAGGAGCCGGTGCGGGCCCTGCTGCATGCGAGCGCGCCCAACGGGCTGGGCCGCGAGGAGAGGCAGTTCTGGAGCGTGGCAGACGCCGCGGCGGCGCTCAGCCCCGGGCCAGCGCGTTGAGCTTCTCGACCGTCGCCCAGTTGCGCGTCGTGCCGGCCTCGCCGAGCTTCTTCAGCAGCGCGGCGCCGGCCTTGCTTTCCAGGATGCCGTGGGCGCACCACAGATAGGCCGCGTGCGCGGTGACGACGAAGCGCTCGTCGCCCTGCGTGGCGATGCCGGCCGCGGCCTGCAGCGTGGCGGCATCGGCCGTGATGGTGACGAGCAGGCGGCTCGGGTCGTCGGCCTCGGCAATGGGCTGTTCGGCCGCGATGGCGGCCCATTCGTCGGCCGTCTTCAGGATGACGGCGGCGTCGACGCCGAGCTTGTCCAGCACGGCCGCGCGGATCCTGTCGGCCGTGAGCTTCTTCTTCGTGTCGAAGACGGCGTTGCCGCTGTTCAGCAACGTCGCGACGTTGGTGGCGCCGAGCTCGGCCAGCAGGGCCTTGAGGTCGGCCATCGCGAGGCGCTTGGCCTTGCCGACATTGATGCCGCGCCACAGCGCCACATGGCGCATCAGCTCATGCCCTGGTGACGCAGCAGCGCGTCGATGCGCGGCTCGCGGCCGCGGAAGGCCTTGAAGCTGTCGATGGCGTCGCGCGCGCCGCCCTGCTCCAGCACCTCGTGCAGGAAGCGCCGGCCGGTGGCAGCGTTGAACACGCCTTCCTCCTCGAAGGCGCTCCAGGCGTCGGCGCTGAGCAGCTCGGCCCATTTGTAGCTGTAGTAGCCGGCCGCATAGCCGCCCGCGAAGATGTGCGAGAAGCTGTGCTGGAAGCGGTTGAAGGCCGGCGGGATCAGCACGGCGACTTCGGCGCGGACCTCGTCCAGCAGCTTCTGCACGTCGGCCTCGGCGCCCGGCTCGCCATGCAGGCGCATGTCGAACAGCGCGAACTCGATCTGGCGCAGCGTCATCAGCCCGCTCTGGAAGTTCTTGGCCGCGGTCATCTTGTCGAAGAGCTCGCGCGGCAGCGGCTCGCCGCTGTCGACGTGGCCGCTGAGCTGGCCCAGCACGTCCCACTCCCAGCAGAAGTTCTCCATGAACTGGCTGGGCAGCTCGACGGCGTCCCATTCCACGCCGGAGATGCCCGACACGCCGAGGTCGTTCACCTGCGTCAGCATGTGGTGCAGGCCATGGCCGAACTCGTGGAAGAGGGTGATGACGTCGTCGTGGGTCAGCAGCGCGGGCTTCTCCCCGACGGGCGACGCGAAGTTGCACACCAGCTGGGCCACGGGCAACTGCTGCTCACCGGAGGGCTTGAGCCAGCGGCTGCGCACGTCGTCCATCCAGGCGCCGGGGCGCTTGCCCGGGCGGGCGTAGAGGTCGAGGTAGAAGCTGGCGATCGCCCGGCCCTGGCGGCGCAGCTCGTAGAACTTGACGGTCTCGTGCCAGACGGAGGCCCGGGCCTCGGCGATCGTCACGTCGAACAGGCGCTCGATGATGGCGAACAGGCCGGCCACGACCTTGGGCGCCGTGAAGAACTGCTTCACGGTCTGGTCGCTGAAGGCGTAGCGCGCTTCCTTGAGCTTCTCGCTCCAGAAGGGGATGTCCCAGGCCTCCAGCGGCTCGCCCTTCGCGAACTCGCGCAGCTCGGCCAGGTCCTTCTCGGCGAAGGGGCGGGCGCGGCTGGCGAGGTCGCGCAGGAAGCCCGCCACCTCGGCGGGCGTGCTGGCCATCTTGGGCGCCAGCGACACCTCGGCAAAGCTGGCGTAGCCCAGCAGCCGCGCCTCTTCCTGGCGCAGCGCGACGATCTCGCGCATCGCGGCGCTGTTGTCCCATTCGGGCTTGCCCTGTTCGCTGGCGCGGGTCACGTAGGCACGGTAGAGCCTCTCGCGCAGCGCGCGGTTCTCGGCGTACTGGATGACGGGCAGGTAGACCGGGAAATGCAGCGTCAGCTTGTGGCCGCCGTCGTCGAGCCGGGTCGCGTCGAGCACGTCCTGCGGCACGCCGGCCAGTTCTTCGGCCGATGCCACATGGCTCCAGCCGTCGGTCGCGTCCAGCACATGCTCGCTGAACTGCTGCTGCAGCTCGGCGCTGCGCTCCTGGATGGCGGCATAGCGCTCGCGGGCCGCGCCCTGCAGCTCGGCGCCGGACAGCACGAAGTCGCGGATGGCGTGCTTCAGCAGCTGCCGGCGCGGCGCGCTCAGCGTGCCGCCCTGCGCGGCCATCACGGCCTTGTACTTCGCGAACAGCGCCTCGTTGGCGCCCATGGCCGTGCTGAACTCGGTGACGGCCGGCAGCATCGCGTTGTAGGCCTCGCGCAGCGCCGGCGTGTCGGCCACCGCGTTCAGATGGCCCACGGCGCCCCAGGCCGCACCCATGCGCTCGGTCGCGGTGTCGAGGATGCGCGAGAGCACGTCGTAGTCGGCCGGCGTCTCGGGCTTGACGGCCTCGTCCAAGGCCGCCTGGGCCGCGGCCAGCAGCTCGGTGATGGCGGGCTGCACATGCTCGGGCCGGATGGCCGCGAAGTCGGGCAGGGCGGCGGTGGAGAGAAGGGGGTTGGTCATGGTCAGGCGGAGCTTGCGGCTCGTTCGGCAGATTCAAGCGTGTTGACCAGGAGCATGGCGATGGTCATTGGCCCGACCCCACCCGGCACGGGGGTGATCCAGCCGGCCACCTGCTTCACGCCGTCGAAGTCCACGTCGCCGCAGAGCTTGCCCTCGTCGTTGCGGTTCATGCCGACGTCGATGACAACGGCGCCGGGCTTGACCATGTCGGCCGTCAGCACATTGCGCTTGCCCACCGCGGCGACGATGACGTCGGCCTGGCGGGTCATCGCGCCGAGGTCGGCCGTGCCGCTGTGGCAGACGGTGACGGTCGCGTTGGCGGCCAGCAGCATCATCGCCATGGGCTTGCCGACGATGTTGCTGCGGCCGATGACGACGGCATGCTTGCCGCGCAAGTCCTTCATGCCGATGCTCTCCAGCATCTTCATGCAGCCGTAGGGCGTGCAGGCCTTGAAGCCCGGCTCGCCGACCATCAGCGCGCCGGCGCTGGCGACGTGGAAGCCGTCGACGTCCTTGGCCGGCGAGATGGACTCGATGACCTTGTGGTCGTCGATGTGCTTGGGCAGGGGCAGCTGGACGAGGATGCCGTGGATGGTCGGGTCGTTGTTCAGCGCCTCGACGCGGGCCAGCAGCTCGGCCTCGGTCATGGACGCCTCGTACTTTTCCAGCACCGAGCGGATGCCGGCTTCCTCGCAGGCCTTGACCTTGTTGCGCACATAGACCTGGCTGGCCGGGTTGTCGCCCACCAGCACGACGGCGAGGCCGGGCTGCTTGCCCTGGGCGGTCAGTGCGGCGGCGCGGGTGGCGGCTTCGGCGCGCAGTTGCTTGGCAAGGGCGAGGCCGTCGATCAATTGGGCGGTCATGTGAGGCTCCAGAAATGCAACCACAGAGGCACCGAGGCACAGAGAAGAAGAGCTTTGAATTCCTCCGTGTCTCTGTGCCTCTGTGGTTGCATTTGAAAAGTCAGAAAGCAAAAAGCCGCTGAGGATTCAGCGGCCTTTCGGTGGTCGGCGGAATCAGGCCTTCGCCGTGGCACCCAACGCGATCTTCAGCAGATCGGCCACGGTGTTGGCGTTGAGCTTCTCCATGATGTTGGCGCGATGGGCCTCGACCGTCTTGATGCTGATGCCGAGGTCGTCGGCGATCTGCTTGTTCAGGCGGCCGGCGACGATGCGTTCCAGCACCTGGGCCTCGCGGGTCGTGAGCCGCGCCAGCAGGGCGTCGCGGCTGGCGGCTTCCTGGTGGCTGGAGAAGGCGTCGCGGGCCTGGTCGAGCATGCGCTCGACGAGAGCCAGCAGCTCTTCTTCCTTGAAGGGCTTCTCGATGAAGTCCATCGCGCCTTTCTTCATCGTCTGCACGGCCATGGGGACGTCGCCGTGGCCGGTGATGAAGACGACGGGCAGGGGACTCTTGCGCTCGATGAGGCGGTCCTGCAGTTCCAGGCCGGTCATGCCGTCCATGCGGATGTCGGCGATCAGGCAGGCGACCTCGCGGGGGTCGTAGCGGGCCAGGAAGGATTCGGCGGAGTCAAAGCACTTGACCCGGTAATCCTTGCCTTCGAGCAGCCACTGCAGGGAGTCGCGGACCGCTTCGTCGTCGTCGACAACGTAGACGTTGCCCTTCTTCGGGATCAAGCTCATGGTGTGGTGGGTTCGGTTCTCTGAGCGCTGCCGGCGCCGTCATGGCGCAGCTGTTCTGAGGTGATGGTGACCGGGATCGTGAAGGCGAATCGGCACCCGACGACAAGGGATCCATTGTAGAGGTTCTCGGCTTTTATCCGGCCCTGGTGGGACTCGACGATGGACCGGCATAACCCTAATCCGATGCCCAGGCCGTCGGTCTTGGTCGAGAAGAAAGCCTCGTACATGCGGGCCAGCACCTCGTCGGGCAAACCCGGGCCCATGTCGGTCACCGAGAACTCGATCTGGCCGCCCAGCTCGGCGCTGTGCTTGGGCACGACCCTCAGCTCGATGTGGCGGCGCGAGGTCGGCAGCGACGCGTTGTCGATGGCCTCGGCGGCGTTCTTCAGCAGGTTCATCAGCACCTGCTCGATGAGGATGGGGTCGACCATCAGCTGCGGCAGGCGCTGGGCCACATAGGTGTGAATGGCCACGCTGCGCCGGCGCAGCTCGATGCCGGCCAGCTCGACCGCGTCCTCGACGATGTCGGCCGCGTGCGCCGGCTGGCGCTGCGGCTCGCTGCGCTTCACGAAGGCGCGGATGCGGTGGATGATCTGGCCGGCGCGCTCGGCCTGCTTGGCGGTCTTCTGCAGCGCGGCGAGCAGCGCGTCCCTGTCGATCGAGTCGTTGCGCACGCGGCTGACCATGCCGTTGCAGTAGTTGGTGATGGCGGTCAGCGGCTGGTTCAGCTCGTGGGCCACGCTGGAGGCCATCTCGCCCATCGTCATCAGGCGGCTCGTGACCTGGGCCTTCTCGGCCTGCAGCGCGGCCTGCGCCTCGGCGTGGCGGCGCATCGTGATGTCGGTGGCGATCAGCATCTGCGCCAGCCGCCCGTCGGTCCACTGCAGATAGCGCGCGCGCACGTCGAACCACATGGCCAGCGACTCGACATAGACCTCGCGCGGGTCGGCGCCGATGTCGGTCAGCGCCTCGGCGGGCAGGCCGGAATAGTCGTCGACCTCATCGCCATGATCGCCCGTGTCGCCGAGGCCGCGCCGGCTCGTCGTGCCGACGAGCTGGCCGCCGGCCAGCAGCGCGTGGCCGGCCGGGTCGGCGCCGAACCAGAGGCGGTAGCTGCGGTTGGCGAACAGCAGCTCGGGCGGCTGCACGGACAGCACGGACACGGCCGCGTCCAGGCCTTCCAGCACGGTCGTGAAGCGCTCGTGCGAGGCCGAGAGCTGATCGCGCACGCGCTTGGCCTCGGTGATGTTGGTCATCGAGGTCATCCAGCCGGTCTGCTTGCCCTTGATGTCGACCAGCGGCGACACATAGACGCGGGCGTCGAACTGGCTGCCGTCGCGGCGCTGGATCTTGACCTCGACGCCGCCCGAGGGGCTGCGGCCCTGCAGCTCCTGCTGCAGCAGGCGCGCGTTCTCCTCGCGCCGGTCCGACGGCCAGAAGGGGTAGGGCGGCGTGCGGCCGACGAGGTCGGCCTCGGAGAAGCCCGTCATCGCGCAGAAGGCCGGGTTCACGTAGGTGATGCGTGTGTCCATGTCCATCGCGCGCATGCCGGTCAGCATGGAGTTCTCCATCGCGCGGCGGAAATTGGTCTCCAGCGTCAGCGCGTTCTGGATCTGCGTGCGCCGGCGCATATGGCGCCAGGTGCCTAGCAGCATCCAGACCGTCAGGCCGGCCAGCGCCAGCACCAGCCAGAACAGCGCGTTGCTGATCAGGCCGATGGAGGTGCGCCAGCCCTGGCCGCGCAGCACCAGGCCGTTGAGGGCCGGCGCGAGCGGCACTTCGTGCACCAGCGCGGCGCGGCGCAGCACCTGGCCGGGCATCGGCGTGACGGTGCTGCTGACGACCTGGTCGCGCGCATCCAGCACGGCGATGCTGTGGCGCGTGGCGACCTCGCTGGGCACGTAGTAGCGCAGCAGGGCCTCGACGGTGTATTCGGCGATCAGCACGCCGGCGAAGCCGCCGCGGTCGATCAGCGGGATGTGCAGCTGGAAGACGGTCGTGCCGTTGGCGTCGGCGAAGGGCGGCGAGTAGACCGGCTGGCGCCTTTCCTTGGCGGCCTCGAAGGCGATCTCGGCCGCGTTGGACTGGTTGGGCATGGGCATGGACGGGTCGTCGCTGTCCGCCGTCATCAGCCCGTCGGCCTGGAAGCCCGCCGCGCCCACGCTGCTGCGGCGCTCGCGCCGCGCGCTCAGCCAGGTCACATGGGTCAGCTCGGGGCGTTCGCGCGCGAACGCCTGGGCCTGGGCCGAGAACTCGTGGGCGTCGATCTGGCGCGTGACGACCTCGCGCGCGATGCGCACGAGCTGCTCCTGGTTCTCGATCAGGCGCAGGCGGATCTGCTGCTGGGCGATCTCGGTGTCGCGCTTGACGCTCTCGGTCTCGCGCTCGATCTCCTCGTTGCGCAGATACCAGAAGGCCGAAACGATGGCGGCCAGGAAGAGCAGCACCGAGATCAGCGGGCCCAGCGTGGCCAGCCGGTCCTGGCGCGACGGCGATTGCCGGAACCACCAGCTGGCGACCAGGCGGCGCAACGGCGCCAGCATGCGCTGGCCGCGGCTGCGGATCTCGGGGATGGGGGAGTCGACGGACATCGGCAAATTATCCGGGGCGGCCTCGACACGATAATTTCACATTAAGAAATCGTTTCGCACCATTTGGGAAATGCGGAAGCTTGTGAGACACTGCGCCCGCTCGCGGGCCTGGGCTCGCGTTTTGCACCCTGTTAGAACAGCCACTTCCGCCCGCCAGAGGCGGACTGATTAGGAGACCGGCCATGTCAGCCCAGCCGCAAGCGTTTCTCGGCGCCGCCGCGAACGACAACGATCCGCAGGAAACCAAGGAGTGGCTGGACGCGCTGTCCGCCGTCATCGACCGCGAGGGTGCCGAGCGTGCGCACTTCCTGATCGAGGAACTGCTCGGGCATGCCCGCCAGCACAGCGTCGACCTGCCGTTCTCGGCGACGACGGGCTATGTCAACACCATCGCCCCCGACCAGGAAGCCCGCTGCCCCGGCAACATCCAGATCGAGAAGCGCCTGCGCGCCTATATGCGCTGGAACGCGATGGCCATGGTCGTGCGCGCCAACCGGCTGAACCCGGAGGACGGCGGCGACCTGGGCGGGCATATCGGCTCCTTCGCGTCGGTGGCCAGCATGTTCGGTGCCGGCTTCAACCACTTCTGGCATGCCGAGAGCGAGGGTCATGGCGGCGACTGCCTCTACATCCAGGGCCACAGCGCGCCCGGCATCTACGCCCGCGCCTTCCTCGAAGGCCGGCTGAGCGAGGCCCAGCTCGACAACTTCCGCCAGGAAGTGCAGGGCAAGGGCCTGTCCAGCTACCCCCACCCGAAGCTGATGCCGGAGTTCTGGCAGTTCCCGACCGTCTCCATGGGCCTGGGCCCGCTGATGGCGATCTACCAGGCGCGCTTCCTGAGATATCTGCACGCCCGCGGCATCGCCAACACCGAGAACCGCAAGGTCTGGGTCTTCCTGGGCGACGGCGAGATGGACGAGCCCGAGAGCCTGGGCGCCATCGGCCTGGCCGCGCGCGAGGGCCTGGACAACCTGGTCTTCGTCGTCAACTGCAATCTGCAGCGCCTGGACGGCCCGGTGCGCGGCAACGGCAAGATCATCCAGGAGCTGGAAGGCGAGTTCCGCGGCAGCGGCTGGAACGTCATCAAGCTGATCTGGGGCAAGGGCTGGGACGAGCTGCTGGCGCGCGACAAGAGCGGCAAGTTGAAGCAGCTGATGATGGAGACGCTGGACGGCGACTACCAGGCCATGAAGGCCAACGACGGCGCCTATGTCCGCAAGCACTTCTTCGGCAAATACCCCGAGACCGCCAAGCTCGTCGCCCACATGACGGACGAAGAGGTCTTCGAGCTGCGCCGCGGCGGCCACGAGCCCGAGAAGGTCTACGCCGCCTTCCACCAGGCCCACCACAACACGACGGGCCAGCCCACCGTGCTGCTGGTCAAGACCGTCAAGGGCTACGGCATGGGCAAGGCCGGCGAGGGCAAGAACACCGTCCACCAGACCAAGAAGCTGACCGACGACGACATCCGCTACATCCGCGACCGCTTCAACATCCCGGTGCCCGACAGCGAGCTGCCCAAGCTGCCCTACTACAAGCCGGCCGACGACACGCCCGAGATGCGCTATCTGCACGAGCGCCGCCAGGCGCTGGGCGGCTATCTGCCGCACCGCCGCGCCAAGGCCGACGAGCAGTTCAAGACGCCCGAGCTCGCCACCTTCCAGGCCGTGCTGGACCCGACGGCCGAGGGCCGCGAGATCTCGACGACCCAGGCCTATGTGCGCTTCCTGACGCAACTGCTGCGCGACAAGGACATCGGCCCGCGCGTCGTGCCCATCCTGGTCGACGAGGCGCGCACCTTCGGCATGGAAGGCCTGTTCCGCCAGATCGGCATCTACAACCCCAAGGGCCAGCTCTACACCCCGGTCGACAAGGACCAGGTGATGTACTACCGCGAGGACAAGGCCGGCCAGATCCTGCAGGAAGGCATCAACGAGGCCGGCGGCATGGCCAGCTGGATCGCGGCGGCCACGAGCTATTCGACGAGCAACCGGATCATGATCCCGTTCTACGTCTACTACTCGATGTTCGGCTTCCAGCGCATCGGCGACCTGGCCTGGGCGGCGGGCGACATGCAGGCGCGCGGCTTCCTGCTGGGCGGCACCTCGGGCCGCACGACGCTGAACGGCGAAGGCCTGCAGCACGAGGACGGCCACAGCCACATCCTGGCCGGCACCATCCCCAACTGCGTGTCCTACGACCCGACCTTCGCCCACGAGGTGGCGGTCATCATGCAGCGCGGCCTCAAGCGCATGGTGGAAGACCAGGAAAACGTCTTCTACTACATCACGCTGCTGAACGAGAACTACCCGATGCCGGGCCTGAAGGCCGGCACCGAGGAGCAGATCCTCAAGGGCATGTATCTGCTGGAAGAGGCCGACGCGGGCAAGCCCGTCAGCGTCAACTTGCTGGGCTCGGGCACCATCCTGCGCGAGAGCCAGGTCGCCAAGATGCTGCTGGAGGAGGACTGGGGCGTGGGCGCCAATGTGTGGAGCTGCCCGAGCTTCAACGAACTGGCCCGCGACGGCCAGAACGCCGAGCGCTGGAACCTGCTGCACCCGACCGAACTGGCCTGCGTGCCCTTCGTCACGCAGCAGCTCGGCCGCACGAACGGCCCGGTCATCGCGTCGACCGACTACATGAAGAACTACGCCGAGCAGATCCGCGGCTTCATCCCCAAGGGCCGCTCCTACAAGGTGCTGGGCACCGACGGCTTCGGCCGCAGCGACTTCCGCTCCAAGCTGCGCCAGCACTTCGAGATCAACCGCCACTACATCGTCGTCGCCGCGCTGAAGGCGCTGGCCGATGACGGCGCGATCCCGATGGCGCGCGTGGCCGAGGCGATCGCCAGGTACGGCATCGATGCCGACAAGATCAACCCCCTGTATGCATAGGCCCACCCCCGAGGCGCTGACGCGCCTCCCCCTCAAGGGGGCGCACCCGGTGGCCTGGCAAAGCCAGTTCCACGGGTGCTGCTTGGGAAGGCACTACATCTGCGAATGAATGGAGACAAGGGTTATGGCATTGGTTGAAGTCAAGGTTCCCGACATCGGCGATTTCGACGAGGTCGGCGTCATCGAGGTGCTGGTCAAGGTCGGCGACCGCATCAAGGTCGAGCAAAGCCTCGTGACGGTGGAGAGCGACAAGGCGTCGATGGAGATCCCGTCCTCGTCTGCCGGCGTCGTCAAGGAGATCAAGGTCGCCGTGGGCGACAAGGTCAGCGAGGGCAGCCTGCTCGTCGTCGTCGAGAGCGATGCCGCGGCGGCGCCGGCACCCGCCGCCGCGCCCGCTCCCGTGGCGGCTGCGCCGGCCCCGGTTGCAGCACCGGTCGCGGTCGCCGCTTCGGGCGGCTCGGTCACCGTCGAGGTGCCGGACATCGGCGACTTCGACGAGGTGGCCGTCATCGAGCTGCTCGTGAAGGTGGGCGACGCGGTCAAGCTGGAGCAGAGCCTGATCACCGTCGAAAGCGACAAGGCCTCGATGGAGATCCCGTCCTCCACGGCCGGCGTCGTCGAGGAACTGCTCGTCAAGATCGGCGACAAGGTCAGCAAGGGCACGCCGCTGGCGCGCGTGAAGGCGGCCGGTGGCGCTGCCGTCGCGGCGCCGGCGCCTGCGGCCGCGGCACTGGTTGCTGCGGCACCGGTGGCCGCACCGGCCCAGGCTGCCGCCGCCGCGCCTGCGGTCGCGCTGCCGGCCCACCAGCCCACGTCGCCCACGGGCCAGCTGCCCCACGCCTCGCCCAGCATCCGCAAGCTCGCCCGCGAGCTGGGCGTGCCGCTGGCCGAGGTGAAGGGCAGCGGCGCCAAGGGCCGCATCGTCGAGAGCGACGTTCAGGGCTTCGTGAAGGCCGTGATGTCCGGCGCCGTGCAGACGGCTGCGCAGAAGGCCGCCGCGCCCGCTGCCGCCGCGGCCACGGGTGGCGCCTTCCCCGGCCTGCTGCCCTGGCCCAAGGTGGACTTCGAGAAGTTCGGCGCCGTGGAGCGCAAGGAGCTGTCCCGCATCAAGAAGATCTCGGGCGCCAACCTGCACCGCAACTGGGTCGTCATCCCGCACGTGACCAACCACGACGATGCCGACATCACCGAGCTCGAAGCCTTCCGCGTGCAGCTGAACTTGGAGAACGAGAAAGCCGCGAAATCTGAAAACGGCGCCGGCGCCGTGAAGGTCACGATGCTCGCCTTCATGATCAAGGCGGCCGTCGCGGCGCTGAAGAAGTTCCCCGAGTTCAACAGCAGCCTCGACGGCGACACGCTGGTGCTGAAGAACTACTTCCACATCGGCTTCGCGGCCGACACGCCCAACGGCCTCGTCGTGCCCGTCATCAAGGACGCCGACAAGAAGGGCATCTTCCAGATCAGCGCCGAGATGTCCGAGCTGGCCAAGAAGGCCCGCGACGGCAAGCTGGGCCCGGCCGACATGAGCGGCGGCTGCTTCTCGATCTCGTCGCTGGGCGGCATCGGCGGCAAATACTTCACGCCCATCATCAATGCGCCCGAAGTGGCCATCATGGGCGTCTGCAAGAGCGCCATGGAGCCGGTCTGGGACGGCAAGGCCTTCCAGCCGCGCCTGATGCTGCCGCTGTCGCTGAGCTGGGACCACCGCGTCATCGACGGCGCCGCGGCCGCGCGCTTCAACGTCTATTTCGCGTCGCTGCTGGCGGACTTCCGTCGCATTGCCCTGTGATCGGGAGCTGAACTCATCATGGCAATCATTGAAGTTCAAGTTCCCGACATCGGCGACTTCGACGAAGTCGGCGTCATCGAGGTGCTGGTCAAGGCCGGCGACAGCGTCAAGGTCGAGCAGAGCCTGATCACCGTCGAGAGCGACAAGGCCTCGATGGAGATCCCGTCGTCGGCTGCCGGCGTGGTCAAGGAGCTGCGCGTCAAGCTGGGCGACAAGGTCAGCAAGGGCTCGGTCGTGCTGACGCTGGAGTCCGCCGCCGTTGCACCGGCCCCGGCCGCTGCGGCGCCCGCAACCGTGGCCGCAGCGCCGGCACCGGTCGCCGCGACCTACTCGGGCAGCGCCGACCAGGCCTTCGACGTCGTCGTCCTCGGCGGCGGCCCGGGCGGTTACTCGGCCGCCTTCCGCGCGGCCGACCTCGGCCTCCAGGTCGCCATCGTCGAGCGCTATGCGACGCTGGGCGGCGTCTGCCTGAACGTGGGCTGCATCCCGTCCAAGGCCCTGCTGCACGTCGCGGCCGTCATGGACGAGGCCTCGCATATGGCCGACCTGGGCGTCGTCTTCGGCGAGCCCACCGTCGACATCGACAAGCTGCGCGCCCACAAGAACAAGGTCACCGGCAAGCTGACCGGCGGCCTCGCCGCGATGGCCAAGATGCGCAAGGTGACCGTGCTGCGCGGTGTCGGCGCGCTGCTGGACGCCCAGCACCTGAAGGTCGAGGCGACCGAGGGCGCCGTCGGCCAGGCCAAGACCGGCCAGTCGCAGACGGTGGCCTTCAAGCGCCTCATCATCGCGGCCGGTTCGCAGGCCGTGCGCCTGCCCTTCCTGCCCAACGACCCGCGCATCGTCGACTCGACCGGCGCGCTGGAGATGAGTGTGAAGCCGCAGAAGATGCTCATCGTCGGCGGCGGCATCATCGGCCTGGAGATGGGCACGGTGTACTCGACGCTGGGCGCCCGCCTGGACGTCGTCGAGATGCTGCCCACGCTGATGACCGGCGCCGACCGCGACCTCGTCAAGGTCTGGCAGAAGTTCAACCAGGGCCGCTTCGACAACATCATGTTGAACACGAAGACGGTGGGTGCCGAGGCCAAGCCGGACGGCATCTGGGTGAGCTTCGAAGGCGAGGGCGCACCCAAGGAGCCGCAGCGCTACGACCTCGTGTTGCAGGCCGTGGGCCGCACGCCCAACGGCAGGAAGATCGCCGCCGAGAACGCGGGCGTCGTCGTGACGGACCGCGGCTTCATCCCGGTCGACGTGCAGATGCGCACCAACGTGGCCAACATCTTCGCCATCGGCGACATCGTCGGCCAGCCCATGCTGGCCCACAAGGCGGTGCACGAGGGCCATGTGGCTGCCGAGGTCATCGCCGGCGAGCTGCTGGGCGACGCCGCATTGGCGAAGAGCCGGTTCGACGCCCGCGTGATCCCGAGCGTGGCCTACACCGACCCCGAGGTCGCCTGGGTGGGCATGACCGAGGACGA
The DNA here is from genome assembly GCF_026712205.1 of Pelomonas aquatica. Taxonomy (GTDB): domain Bacteria; phylum Pseudomonadota; class Gammaproteobacteria; order Burkholderiales; family Burkholderiaceae_C; genus Pelomonas; species Pelomonas aquatica. The sequence goes on along the minus strand of NZ_JAPPUW010000007.1, from coordinate 98,245 downwards.
GGCCAAGGCCCAGGGCGTCAAGATCACCAAGGGCCTGTTCCCGTGGACGGCCTCCGGCCGCGCCATCGCCAACGGCCGCGACGAGGGCTTCACCAAGCTGATCTTCGACGAGGAAAGCCACCGCATCATCGGCGGCGGCATCGTCGGCACCCATGCCGGCGACATGATCGGCGAGATCGCGCTGGCCATCGAGATGGGCGCGGACGCGGTGGACATCGGCAAGACCATCCACCCGCACCCGACGTTGGGCGAATCCCTGGGCATGGCCGCCGAGGTCGCGCACGGCTCCTGCACTGACGTGCCGCCGGCGCGCAAGGCGACGCGCTGAACGTGCGGGGGCGGCCTGTCGCCTGAATGGGCCAGCGCCGCGGCCTCCCCGGCCCTGCTCCGAGCCGCCCGGCTGCAGGCGCTGCGCGCCTGGCCTTCGGGCTAACGCCGAGCCTCGGGGGCGCCGGCCGTGGCCACAATGCAGGCATGACCTTCTTCTACTGGCTCATGGCTGCGGTGATGGTGGCCACGCTGCTGCCCTCGGCGCTCTACATGGGCATCTACGTCTTCACCGGCGCAGACGAGGCCCTGCAGCGGGCGCGCCGGATGTGGAACTTCCTGCGCGTCTTCACGCTGCTGGGGTTCAACATCACGGTCTGGGGCAATGTCCTCGTTGGCGTGTGGCAACTGATGCACTGACGGGCAGCACGAAAAACGCAAGGCCCAGCCGCTTGCTGCGCGCCCCCGGGGCCTGTTTCGTCGCGCTCCGTGCCGTCAGGGCGTGACGGCCAGTTGCAGCGCCTTCAGCGCCTCTTCGATCGGGATGAAGAAGTTGAAGCCCTTGCCGGCCTCGACGCTGCCCTGCGTGATCGCGATGACGCGACCGTCGCCGTCCAGCAGCGGGCCGCCGCTGCTGCCGAAGGTCACCGCCGCGTCGCTCTGCAGCACGCGCCGGCCCTGCAGCATGCGGTCGGCGCTGAGCACGCCGCGCGTCATCGAGTTGTTCAGCACGCCCAGCGGCGAGCCGATGGCGTAGACGTCGGAGCCTACGTCCAGCGCCACGCCACCGCGGATGGCCAGGGCGTCACCGTCGGTCAGCGCGGTCTTCAGCAGGGCCACGTCGGCCTGTTCGTTGACCTTGACGACCTCGGCCACGGCCTTGTCGCCGTTCTGCAGCTTGATGCGCGCGTATTTGGAGCCCTTCACGACGTGGGCGTTGGTCAGCAGATGGCCGGCCTTGTCGATGAAGAAGCCGCTGCCCGAGCCGGCCGCGGTCTCCAGCGTGACGACGGCGTTGCGCAGCTGAGCCTGGTTCTTCAGCGCACCGCCGCCGGCCGCGGGCACGCCCTTGAGGGTCAGCGCCGCGGCGGTCGCGGCATCGGCCACGGCAGCGCTGGCCGCGGACGCGGGAGCGGCCGGCGCTGCCGCGTCGGGCGTGGCCTTCAGTGCGTCGAGGATGGCGGGCGCGGCCAGGAAATTGCTCAGCGACGAGATGATCGCGCGCTTGGGCAGGTCGGGCACCTTGTCCTTGCTGGCGGCCAGGCCCTCGGTCGTGGCCTGGTAGACGACCTTCTGCTGCTTCTCGGAGAACAGCGCCCAGTCGATCTTGTAGTAGATCCAGCCCTCGGCGCTGCTGTTCAGCCAGCAGAGTTCATGCTTGGCCTCGGTCAGGATGCCGCCGATGCGGAAGTCCGGCGCGGCGGCCACGTCGACGTCGAAGGCATTGGACTGGCCCTTGCCGGCCAGCGGGTAGCCCAGGCGCTTGAGCTCCTGCGTCGCGACGCTGGTCATGAAGGCGCCGTAGTTCTTGATGTAGTTCTCGTTCACCGTCAGCGGCTGGCGGTTGATGCAGAACCAGCCGAAGCTGTTGCCGCCCATGTCGTCGCCTTGCAGCATCGAGATCTTGAGCTTGTCGACGGACAGCGTGACCTTCAGGTCTGCGCCCTGGGCGCCGATGGCCTGCTTCTGCGCGACGCCGGGCGGCGGCGGCGTGTCGGCCGCCAGGGCGACGCCGGCAGACAGGGCCAGCACCAGCATCAGTGCGGGGCGCAGGTTCATGCTCATGGTTCCTCCTTGATGTTGGGTCCGGGCCATGTTCAGGCCTCGGCCAGGGCGAGCGATGGTAGCGGCCCCGTCAGATGTCGGACGGGTACATGCGCGCGCAATCCGCCGTGCTCCAGCGGTTCACGGGGATGCGAAAGCGCATGCCGGTGCGCAGCGCCTTCCAGCGCGTCGGGTCGACGCTGCAGGTCCATGCGTGGTTGGCGCGGTCGCGCAGCTCGATCTCGTAGAAGGCCCGGCGTTTGCCCAGGCGCTCGCCGCCCGCCTCGCCGGGCGCCGTGATGCGCAGCGGCGGGCGCGGCCAGTCGGGCGTGGTTTCGGGGCCGCCAGCGTTGCGCGCGAGCCAGGCGCGGCGCCAGGCCAGCACGGTGTAGCGGCAGTGCTCGCCGGGCCCGGCGCGCCGGCCGGTCGGGTCGACCTCCACCGTGCGGCGGCTGATGTCGTAGGCGCCCGCGGGCAGCTCGTCGCACCAGTCCGACCCCGTCTCCGGCCGCAGCCGCTCGATCTCGATCTCCATGCGCCAGCTGCGCTGCGTCAATTCGACGAAGACGCCGGGCGGGCCGAAGATCCACCAGCCCAGCGTCGCCAGCGAGCCGACGACCATGCCGGCCAGCACCAGCACGCGCAGGCGCGGCCGGCGCCGCTCAGTCGGCATCGAACTGGGCGGCGACGGCTTCTTCCCACTGCGCCAGCTCGTCCCAGCCGACCTGCAGCCAGCCCATCGCGGCCGGGTGGTGGGCGGCCCAGTCGGCGTCCTCGGGCAGGCCCTCGTGGCGGCGCATCAGCTGGTCGGCGATCAGGCCGGCGGCGACCAGCGTGTGGATCTCGGGCTCGATGTCCGCATGGCCCAGCGCATTGAGGTCGTGGTGCAGGCGGATGGCAGCCATCAGCGTGGGCGGCAGGTTCCACACGCGCACGACCAGCGCGCCGACGACGGCGTGGTCGGTCTTGTGGTTGGCGTTCTCGGTGGCGATATAGGGGCGGTCGATGCGCGCGGCGGCCTCGACCATCGTCGCGCCATAGCCGCGCACGCTCTGCAGCAGCACCGGCATGCCGACGTGCTGGAACAGGCCGAAGCTGTGGGCGAGGTCGGGCGACAGGCCCGGCAGCTGGCGGGCGATGGTGGCCATCGCGATGGCGCGCTTGGTGCTGCGCTGCCAGAAGCGCGTGAGCTGGGGCGCGTTGACGGGGATGGCGTGCTGCACCAGGAAGCCGGTCATCACGGCCACGCTCTCGCGCAGGCCGATGCGCGTCATGGCCTGGCCCACCGTCGTGCAGGGCGGGCCCACGGGCTTGAACAGCGGGCCGTTGGCGATGCGCAGCAGCGTGGCGGCCATGGCCACGTCGCTGGAGGCGATGCGGGCGACCAGGTTGAGGTCGGGTTCGGGCTCGCCCATGGCCTGCTGCAACTGGGCCAGCAACTCGGGGCAGGGCGGGATCTGGATGTGCTGCAGCGGCCCGCGGCGGCGCGATTGGTCGATGTCGTCGCGGATCTGCTGCGTGCGGCCGGGGCTGGCGTGAGGGGATGCCGGGTTCTGCATGGTTTGAAAATCTTAGGTGAGCCCGTGCCCGGGTACAGTGAAATCAATCGCTGCCCGCCGTCAATCTTGCCGACTTCACCGACCTGTCACGCCATGGCCTCCCGCCGTCGCCGCTGGTGGTGGCTGGCCCTGCTGCTCGCCTGCTCCTGGCCGGCGCTGGCGGCCTACGATGCCGCGCGGGTGCTGGAGGTGGCCGCCGCGCGCAGCCCCAGGCTGGCCGAGCAGGCCCAGGCGCTGGTGCAGCTGATCGAGCGCGACAGCACGCAGGAAGAATCGCAGCGCCTGAAGGACATCAACGACTTCTTCAACCGCCGGCTGGCCTTCAAGGAGGACTCGGTCGTCTGGGGCGTGCCCGACTACTGGGCCTCGCCGCTGGAGAGCCTGGAGAAGCGCGCCGGCGACTGCGAGGACTACGCCATCGCCAAATACTTCAGCCTGGCCGCCTCGGGCGTGGCGACGGCCAAGCTGCGCATGGTCTATGTGCGGGCGCGGTTGGGCGGCCAGTCGCTGGCCCACATGGTGCTGGCCTACTATGCCCAGCCGGGCGCGGAGCCGCTGATCCTGGACAACCTGCGCCCCGAGGTGCTGCCCGCGTCGCAGCGGCCCGACCTGACGCCGGTGTTCAGCTTCAACACCGAGGGCCTGTGGCAGGGCGTGGGCCAGGTGACGGCGGGCGACCCGCTGGCGCGGTTGTCGTTGTGGCGCGAGCTCGTGGCCAAGGTCAGGGCGGAGGGATTCTTATGAGGGAGAAAACATGTCCTTGATGCGGCAGATCGCCTGGCTGGTGCTGGGCGTGGTGCTGGCGGCGCTGGTGGGCGCCGTCGGCCTGTCCACGCTGTCGGCGCAGCAGCTGATGCGCACCCAGCTCGAACTGAAGAACGCCGACAACGCGCAGGCGCTGGCCATGGCGCTGTCGCAGCAGAAGGGCGATGCCGAGCTCATCCAGCTGCTGGTGTCGGCCCAGTTCGACACCGGCGCCTACGAGTTCGTGCGCTGGCGCGGCGCCGATGGCGCGACGCTGTTCGAGCGCGCCGAGCCGCCCCGGCCGGGCCAGGCGCCGGCCTGGTTCCGCGACCTGCTGCCCATCGAGGCCGCGCCCGGCGTGGCCCAGCTGTCCAACGGCTGGAACGCGATCGGCTCGGTCGAGCTGAAGAGCCATTCCAGCTACGCGCACGACGCGCTGTGGCTGGCCACGCGCCGGCTGCTGGCCTGGCTGCTCGTCGTCGGCATGGCCGCGGCCGTCGCGGCCTGGGCCGGGCTGAGGCGCATCCGTCGCCCGCTGGACGCCGCCGTGGCCCAGGCCGAGGGCGTGCTGGCCGGCAGCTACGGCCAGGTCGTCGAGCCGCGCGTGCCCGAGCTGCAGCGCCTGACCCGCGCGATGAACGCGATGGTGCAGCGCGTGCGCGACCTCTTCGAGGCCCAGGCCGGCCAGCTCCTCGTGCTGCGCGAGCAGGCCCACCACGACCCGCTGACCGGCGTGTCCACGCGCAAGCACTTCCTGGCCGAGCTGGACGCGGCCCTGCAGCGCGACGACGGCCCGGCCATCGCCGGCCTCGTGCTCGTGCGCCTGCGCGACCTGCCCGGCCTGAACGCCCGCCTGGGCCGCGGCGGCGCGGACGACGTGCTGCTGACGGTCGTGACCGCGCTGCAGGCCTATCCCGAGTCCGTCGCCGGCTGCCGCGTCGGCCGGCTCAACGGCGGCGACTTCGCGCTGTGGCTGCCGGCCGAGGGCGTGGCCGCCGAGACCGCCCATGCGCTGGCCGACGCGCTGCGCGCCAGCCTGCCGGCCTTCGGGCCGGGCGTGCAGGTCGCGCTGGGCGCCATCGAGCTGCCGCGCGAGCGCCCGAGCAGCGTCTGGCTGGGCGAGGCCGATGCCGCGCTGGCCCGCGCCGAGCACCTGAGCGAGGCGCGCGGCGGCTTCGTCGTCGAGATCGTGGCCGACCCCGGCGTGGGCCGCGAGCAGGGCGAGGGCCTGTGGCGCTCGCAGCTGCAGGAGGCCGTGGTGCGGCACCAGGGCCGCCTGGTCGAGTTCCCGGTGCGCGACCGCGGCGGCCGGCTGCTGCACCTGGAATGCCCGCTGCAGCTGCGCCTGGATGCCGACTTCCTGCCGGCCGCGGCCTGGCTGCCGCTGGCGGTGCGCGCGCGGCAGACCGCGCAGGTCGATTTGTTCGCGGTCGGCCTGGCGCTGCAGGCCATCGCGGCCGACGGCCAGGCCCGCTGCATCAATGTCGCGCCGGCCTCGCTGGCCGACGCGGCCTTCCTGCCGCAGCTGCGCGAACTGCTCGGCCATTCGCCGCAGGCGGCGCGCGGCCTGCTGCTGGACCTGGCCGAGGCCGCGGCGACCGAGCATTTCGACCGCCTGCTGGAGCTGGGCCGCCAGCTGCGCCCGCTGGGCGTCAAGCTCGGCCTGGAGCATGCCGGCGCGGGGCTGGCCCAGGTCGAGAAGCTCTACCAGGCCGGCCTGGACTATGTGAAGCTGGACGCTTCGGTGCTGCTGGGCGTGGCCGGCGAGGCCGGCCGTGCGGCCTTCGTGCGTGGCATGGTCATCATGCTGCGCAGCCTGGCGCTGAAGGTCTACGGCGAGGGCGTCGTCGACGCGATGGATGCGCAGGCGCTGTGGGATTGCGAGCTGGACGGGCTGACGGGGCCGTGGGTGACTTCCAGTTTGCGGGGGTGAGTTTGCGGGTCCGGTTGTTTTTTCCGGGGGCTTTTGCAACTCGGTGCGGAGAGCCGAAAGGCTGCGTGCAAAAGCAACCGACCTCCTACGGCGTCATCGCCACCTGCACCTGCCACAGCGTATAGCTCGGCCGCCGGTGCTCACGCGCGGCGGCCGCAGGAACAGGGATGAGTTGCGTGGCCGGCAGGCTGCCCTGCGGTCCTGGCCGCCTTGTGGCCGGGCGGTGAGCGCAGGAAGTCTTTGCCGGCGCTGCCGCGGGTTCAGTCGCTGACGATGTCGCGGTGCATCGGGGCCAGCCGCGCCAGCATGCCGTTCTGTGCGGCGAAGGGGATGGCCTTGGCCTCCATGGCCTGCTGCAGGATCTCGACGAGGGCGTTGAAGTCGCGCCGGGAGATGCCCAGGTCTTCGTGCGCCCGCTTCATCGGCTTGCCGCCGTATCTGCAGGGGCCGCCGGCCTGCTCGCAAAGCTGCTCGGTCAACTGGGCCGTCAGCTGCTCGCGGTCCACGCCCTTGAAGAAGGGCGCCGTGCGCGGGTCGGCGTACAGGCGCGGCACGAAATCGGCCATCACCGCGCGGATGCCGGCCTTGCCGCCCCAGGCCTGGTAGAGGGCGTCGCCTGCGGGCCGCGTCTGCGCGAGGGCGGTGGCGCTGGCGAGCAGCAGGCCGGCGATGGCGGTGCGGCGCATGCTTGGCTCCTAGAGCGCGAACTGCAGGGACAGATAGCTGCCCGTCTGCCGCCTGGGCTGAGCGGCCGGCGCGATCCTGCCGAGGTCGACCCAGGCGCCCGTCAGCGAGACGTGCTTGCTGGGCGCCCAGGCGACGAAGAGGTCTTTCCAGTCGTCCTCCTTCAGTGCGCCGGTGCCCAGCACCGACCGGTTCAGGTTGTCGGGCTTGGCGCGGAACTCGAAGCCAACGGCCAGGTCCCGGCGCAACAGCTTGGCCAGCGACAGCTCGGGTTCGAGCCTGGCGCTGCCGCCTTGCGCACCGCCAAAGCCCAGCAGGCCATTCTGGTTGGCCTGGGTGGTGCGCAGCGTCAGGTTCACGAGCAGGCCGGGGGCGAGCAGGAGCTTGGTCGCGCTGATGTAGACGTCGGTGCCCGAGTCCTTGGCGCCCAGCGGGCCGAAGAGGATGGGGCCGAGCGCCCCGGCACGGACCTTCTTGTGCTCCAGGCCGACGGCGATCTGCGGCATCAAGGTGTCGCTGTCCAGCACGGCGTCGCCGGCGATGCGGACCTTGGCGCCGAAGATGTGCTGCTTCAGGTGCAGGCCGGCCAGGCCCAGCGGGGCCAGGCTGTTGCCGGTGTCGAGGTCCTGCCTGGCCGCGCTCAGCTCGACGCGGTCCCAGGCCGACAGGGCGGCGCCGCAGACCGACAGCCCGTAGCTGCCCGTGCGGACGCGGGTGGCGAAGGCGGTGGCGCCGATCTCGCCGGTCGTCGCATAGCTGCCGGTCACGGCCCAGGGCGTCAGCCCGCCGCCGGCCACGCCGTCGATGCTGGACACGCCGCCGGTCAGCAGCAGCTTGCCGCCGGACTGCGCCTGGGTCGACGGGCCGAACAGCAGGGCTGCGAGCCCGGCAAGGAGCGCAATGGCAGGGCGGCGCATGGCAGTCTCCGGCAGCGACAAAAGATCGCCGCACTCTAAGTGCAATGCCCTGCTGGCAGGACCAGGAATGGCCGCGGGCTAGACTGCTGGCCCCGTTTTCCGTGAACTCCTGCCTGCCATGACCGCGATCTCCGAAGCCCAGCTTCAAGCCCTGCTGCAAGCCGTGACCGACCCCTGCAGCGGCCGCACGCTGGGCGAGACCAGGGCGATCCGGTCGGTCAGGGTCGAGGGCGCGGACGTCGTCGTCGACGTCGAGCTCGGCTACCCGGCCGCCAGCCAGCATGCGGCCCTGCGCGCGGCGCTGGTGGCGGCCGCCAAGGGCGTGGCCGGCGTCGGCAAGGTCAGCGTCGGCATCTCGACCCGGGTCGTCGCCCATGCGGTGCAGCGCGGCGTGCAGCTGCTGCCGGGCGTGAAGAACATCATCGCCGTCGCCTCCGGCAAGGGTGGCGTCGGCAAGAGCACGACGGCCGCCAACCTGGCGCTGGCCCTGGCCGCCGAGGGTGCCCGCGTGGGCGTGCTGGATGCCGACGTCTACGGTCCCAGCCAGCCGCTGATGCTGGGCGCCAGCGGCCGGCCCGAGACGCTGGACGGCCAGAACATGGAGCCGCACATCGCCCACGGCCTGCAGGTCAACTCCATCGGCTTCCTGGTCGACGAGGACCAGGCCATGATCTGGCGCGGCCCGATGGCCACGCAGGCGCTGGAGCAGCTGCTGCGCCAGACCCGCTGGCAGGAGCTGGACTACCTCGTCGTCGACATGCCCCCGGGCACCGGCGACATCCAGCTGACGCTGTCGCAGCGCGTGCCCGTCACCGGCGCCGTCATCGTGACCACGCCGCAGGACATCGCACTGATCGACGCGAAGAAGGGCCTGAAGATGTTCGAGAAGGTCGGCGTGCCCATCCTCGGCATCGTCGAGAACATGGCCGTGCACGTCTGCTCCAACTGCGGCCACGCCGAGCACATCTTCGGCGCCGAGGGCGGCGCCAGGATGGCGGCCCAGTACGGCACCGAGCTGCTGGCCGCGCTGCCGCTGGCGATGAGCATCCGCGCCCAGGCCGACTCGGGCACGCCCACCGTGGCCGCCGAGCCGGACGGCGACGTGGCCGCCCTCTACAAGGCGCTGGCGCGCCGCGTGGCGGCCAAGATCGCGGCCCAGGGCAAGGACTACTCGGCCAGGTTCCCGAGCATCTCGATCTCCAAGTCCACCTGAGCCCCTTGCCCGACAGCACCCCCGGAATGCCCTCAGTGGACAAGGGCTCTCCTTTGTGAAGAAATCACCCTGCGGCGACCCGCGACGGCCGCTGGCGAGATTCGTTCCTGCACAAGAGCGGGCCCTGCCCGCAGGAGACAGCCGAATGGACATGAACCGGAGGCAATTCTTCCGGGTGAGCGGCGCGGGGCTGGCGGCGTCCAGCCTCGTGGCGCTGGGGTTCTCGCCGACGGCCGCCCTGGCCGAGGCGCGCAACTTCAAGCTCGCCCGGGCGACCGAGACCCGCAACACCTGCCCCTACTGCTCGGTGGGCTGCGGCATCATCATGTACAGCCTGGGCGACAAGGCCAAGAACGTCACGTCGTCCATCATCCACATCGAGGGCGACCCGGACCACCCGGTCAACCGCGGCACCCTCTGCCCCAAGGGCGCGGGCCTGCTGGACTTCGTGCACAGCCCCAACCGGCTGAAGTACCCGGAGATCCGCGAGCCGGGCGGCACCGAATGGAAGCGCGTCGGCTGGGACGAAGCGCTGGGCCGCCTCGTCAAGCTGATGAAGGCCGACCGCGACGCCAACTTCGTCGCCCAGAACGCCGACGGCAAGACGGTGAACCGCTGGCTGACCACCGGCATGCTGTGCGCGAGCGCGTCCTCCAACGAAACGGGCTACATCACCCACAAGGCGATGCGCTCGATGGGGATGCTGGTCTTCGACAACCAGGCGCGCGTCTGACACGCCCCGACGGTGGCCAGTCTGGCCCCGACGTTTGGGCGCGGTGCGATGACCAACCACTGGGTGGACATCAAGAACGCCGATGTCGTGCTCATCATGGGCGGCAATGCCGCCGAGGCCCATCCCTGCGGCTTCAAGTGGGTCATCGAGGCCAAGCAGCACAACAAGGCCAAGCTCGTCGTTGTGGACCCGCGCTTCACGCGCTCGGCCGCGATGAGCGATTACTACGCGCCCATCCGGGCCGGGTCTGACATCGCCTTCCTGGGCGGCGTCATCAACTACCTGCTCAGCCACGACAAGATCCAGCACGAGTACGTCAAGACCTATACCAACGCCAGCTTCATCGTCGGCGAGGACTACAGGTTCGAGGACGGCATCTTCTCGGGCTACGACGAGGCCAAGCGCCGCTACGACCCGAAGAGCTGGGGCTACGAGCTGGACGAGAAAGGCTTCGCCAAGGTCGACCCGACGCTGCAGCACCCGCGCTGCGTGCTCAATGTGATGAAGGCGCATTACGCGCGCTACACGCCCGAGCAGGTCAGCAGGATCACCGGCACGCCCAAGGACAAGTTCCTGAAGGTCTGCGAGATGATCGCGGAGACGGCCCGGCCCGACCGGGTCATGACCATCATGTATGCGCTGGGCTGGACGCAGCACAGCTACGGCTCGCAGATGATCCGCACCGGCGCCATCGTGCAGCTGCTGCTGGGCAATATCGGCCTGCCCGGCGGCGGCATGAACGCGCTGCGCGGCCACAGCAACATCCAGGGCCTGACCGACCTGGGCCTGCTGTCCACGTCGCTTACCGGCTATATGAGCCTGGCCCGCGACAGCGAGCAGGATCTCGAGACCTACTACAAGCCCCGCGCGACCAAGCCGCTGCGGCCCGGCCAGACGAGCTTCTGGCAGAACTATCCCAAGTTCTTCGTCAGCCAGCAAAAGGCCTGGTGGGGCAAGGCCGCGACGGCCGAGAACGACTGGGCCTTCCACTACCTGCCCAAGTGGGACAAGGCCTACGACGTGCTGCAGACCTTCGAGATGATGAGCCAGGGCAAGCTCAACGGCTACATCTGCCAGGGCTTCAACCCGGTGGGCAGCTTCCCGAACAAGAAGAAGATCGTCGCCGGCCTGTCCAGGCTGAAGTTCCTCGCCATCATCGACCCGCTCAACACCGAGACCGCCGAGTTCTGGAAAAACCACGGCGAGCACCACGACGTGAAGAGCGAGGAGATCCAGACCACGGTGTTCCGCTTCCCCAGCACCTGCTTCGCCGAGGAGGACGGCTCGCTGACCAACTCCGGCCGCTGGCTGCAATGGCACTGGAAGGGCGCCGAGCCCCCCGGCGAAGCCATGGGCGACGCGGAGATCGTCGCGGAGCTGTTCACGCGCATGAAGGCGGCCTATGTGAAGGAGGGCGGCGCCTTCCCCGACCCCATCGTCAACCTGACCTGGCCCTATCTGCAGCCCACCCGCCCTTCCGCCGAGGAGCTGGCCAAGGAGTACAACGGCAAGGCCCTGGCCGACCTGCCCGACCCCAAGGACCCGACCAAGCTGCTGGCCAAGGCGGGCGAGCAGCTCAGCGGCTTCGGCCTGCTGCGCGACGACGGCAGCACGTCCAGCGGCTGCTGGATCTATGCCGGCGCCTGGACCCAGGCCGGCAACCAGATGGCCCGGCGCGACAACGCCGACCCCTGGGGCATCGGCCAGACGCTGAACTGGGCCTGGGCCTGGCCGGCCAACCGGCGCGTGCTCTACAACACCGCCTCCTGCGACCCGAGCGGCAGGCCCTGGAACGCCAGGCGCAAGCTCGTCGGCTGGACCGGCGACAAATGGGCCGGCTCCGACGTGCCCGACATCCGTCCCGACGCCAACCCGGGCGATGCCGACGCGGTGCGCCCCTTCATCATGACCGGCGAGGGCGTGGCCCGGCTGTTCGCGCCCAGCGGCATGGTGGACGGCCCGCTGCCCGAGCACTACGAGCCCTTCGAATCGCCGCTGGCCGCCAACCCGCTGCATCCGGGCAACGCCAGGGCCAAGTCCAACCCGGCCGCGCGCGTCTTCAAGGGCGACCAGGAGGCCTTCGGCGCGGCCAAGGACTTCCCCTATGTGGCCACGAGCTACCGGCTGACCGAGCACTTCCACTACTGGACCAAGAATGTGCGCACCTCGGCCGTCCTGCAGCCGCAGCAGTTCGTCGAGATCGGCGAGGAACTGGCCAAGGAGAAGGGCATCGCCAACGGCGACTGGGTCAAGGTCACGAGCAACCGCGGCTTCATCAAGGCCGTGGCCGTCGTGACCAAGCGCATCGCCTCGCTGGACGTGGACGGCCGGCGCGTGCACACCGTGGGCCTGCCCAACCACTGGGGCTTCGTCGGCGTGGCCAAGCCGGGCTATCTGGTCAACACGTTGACGCCCTTCGTGGGAGACGCCAATACCCAGACGCCCGAGTTCAAGAGCTTCACGGTGAATATCGAGAGGGCCTGACATGTCTTCACTCCAATCCCTCGACATCGCCAGGCGCTCGGCCACGACGACCCCGGCGCCCCAGGCGCGCACCCACGTCGCCGAGGTCGCCAAGCTCATCGACGTGTCCTCCTGCATCGGCTGCAAGGCCTGCCAGGTGGCCTGCATGCAGTGGAACGACCTGCGCGACGAGGTCGGCGACAACCACGGCAGCTACGACAACCCGCGCGACCTCACGCCGCAGAGCTGGACGGTGATGCGCTACTCCGAGGTGGAGGTCGAGCAGGGCCGGCTCGAATGGCTGATCCGCAAGGACGGCTGCATGCACTGCGAGGACCCGGGCTGCCTGAAGAGCTGCCCGGCGCCCGGCGCCATCGTGAAGTACACGAACGGCATCGTCGACTTCATCTCCGAGCACTGCATCGGCTGCGGCAACTGCGTGACCGGCTGCCCCTTCGACGTGCCGCGCATCAGCAAGGTCGACGCCAAGGCCTACAAGTGCAGCCTGTGCTCCGACCGCGTCGGCGTCGGCCTGGAGCCGGCCTGCGCCAAGGCCTGCCCGACCGGCGCGATCCGCTTCGGCACCAAGGAGGACATGCTGGACTTCGGCGCCGAGCGCGTCGTCGACCTGAAGGAGCGCGGCTATGCCAATGCCGGCGTCTACGACCCGGCCGGTGTGGGCGGCACCCACGTCGTCTATGTGCTGCAGCATGCCGACAAGCCCGAGCTCTACGACGGCCTGCCGGCCGATCCGAAGATCAGCCCGCTGGTCGCGCTGTGGAAGGGCGCGGCCAAGCCGCTCGCCGTCGCGGCCATGATCGGCGCGGCCGTGGCCGGCTTCTTCCACTACACCCGCGTCGGCCCGATCGAGACCCGGGACGACGAACCGGCCGAGAAGCTCTGAGGAGACTCACCATGGGCATCCGCTACCTGCCGCGCTACACCCCGGGCGAGCGCACCAACCACTGGCTCATCGTGCTGTTCTTCCTCGGCGCGGGCCTGTCGGGCCTGGCCTTCTTCCACCCGGGCCTGTACTTCCTCAGCGCGCTGTTCGGCGGCGGCGTCTGGGCGCGCATCCTGCACCCCTTCATGGGCCTGGCCATGGCGGCCTGCTTCCTCCTCATGTTCCTGAAGCTGAGGCAGCACAACCTGATGAACGACGCCGACCGCGAGTGGCTCAAGCACAGCGGCGAGATGCTGCGCGGCGACAAGAGCCGCATGCCGCCGGCAGGCCGCTACAACGCGGGCCAGAAGCAGGTATTCTGGCTGATGGTGTGGAGCGTGGCCGTGCTCGTGCTGACCGGCTTCATGTTCTGGCAGCCCTGGTTCGCCGACGCCTTCCCCATTCTGCTGCGGCGCATCGCCGTCGTGCTGCATGCGCTGTCAGCCACCGTGCTGATCCTGACCGTCATCGTCCACGTCTACGCGGCCATCTGGGTCAAGGGCACGCTGCGCGCGATGACGCGCGGCGACGTGTCCGAAGCCTGGGCGCGCCAGAATCACGCGCTGTGGCACCGCGAGATGACGGGCAAGCCATGAGCCTTGGCAGCCAGAAGATCCTCAGTCCCGAAGAGATTGCCGTCCGCGCCGGCGAGCAGCTGAGCTTCCTGCATCTGCCGGAACCGGGCCTGTTCGCCGAGCGCGCACGGCGCCTGCGGGCGCTGGCCGAGGGCCATGCGATGCGCGACTTCCTGCTCTTCGTCGCCGAGCTGGCCGAGGCCCAGCATCGCGCGCTGTCGGCCCGCGTCGCCGTGCCCCTGCCCGCGCCGGCGGACATCGCCGCCGCGGCCGATGCCGGCGAACCCCTGCTGCCGGCCGCAACCTTCCCGCGCGCGGCCGTCTGGCGCGCGTCCCTGCGCGGCCTGCTGGCCGACCTGGCCTGCCACCTGGCCGACGGCCCGGCCCGCGCCACCGCGCTGCGGCTGGCCCAGGCCGGCGACGAGCCGCTGGAGGCCCAGGCCGGTCGCCTGCTGTCCGGCGTCATGCTGGGGCTGGATCTGGCCGGCGCGCCGCTGATCGCCGCCGGCCTGCAGCTGCACTGGGTGCGCCTGGTGCAGCAGACGGCCGCGGCGCATGCCGGCGGCCCGGTCGCCCCCTTCGGCCGCATCGACGACCCCACCGCCTGCCCCTGCTGCGGCTCGCCGCCGGTCGCGTCCGTGGAGCGCCTGGGCGGCGAGGGCGCGCGCTACCTGGCCTGCGGCCTGTGCGCCACGCAATGGCATTACGTCCGCATCAAGTGCACGCGCTGCCAGAGCACCAAGGGCGTTTCGCTGCAAAGCCTGGTGGCCACGGACGACTGCGACACCACCACGGGCGCCGCCGTGCAGGCCGAGTGCTGCAGCGAATGCGGCCACTACCTGAAGCTGATGCACCCGGCGCGCGACAACGGCCTGGAGCCCGTCGCCGACGACCTCGCCAGCCTGACGCTGGACCTGCTGGTCAGCGAGGGCGGCCTGCAGCGCCACGGGCTCAACCTGCTGCTGCTGTTCGGCGCACCCGACGAGGCAGCGCCGCCCGGAAGGGAGCACTGATGGCCGCGCCCGACGAATCCGTGGTCCACGGTTCCAAGGCGAGTCCCAAAGACCTGCCGGCGCTGGACAAGCTGCTGCGCGACTGCGCGCCGCTCGTGGCCGAGCACGGCCACACGCTGGTGGCCGGCGAGGCGAGGGCGCTGCTCGACGGCCTGCGCCTGCGCGCCGTGGCCGGCCAGCTGGCCCGCATCGAACTGGACGCGCTGGCGCCGACGCTGGCCGCGCGTGTGCAGGCGCGGCTCGCGCCGGCCATGCGCGCCGTGCTCAACCTGAGCGGCACGGTCATCCACACCAACCTCGGCCGCGCGCTGCTGGCCGACGCGGCGCTGCAGCAGGTGCTGGCGCTGCTGGGCTCGCCCAACAACCTCGAATTCGACCTCGACACCGGCGGCCGCGGCGACCGCGACGACCTCATCGAGGGCCTGCTGTGCGAGCTGACCGGCGCCGAGGCGGCCACCGTCGTCAACAACAACGCCGCCGCCGTGCTGCTGGGCATCGCGGCCCTCGCGCGCGGCCGGGAGGCCATCGTGTCGCGCGGCGAGCTGGTCGAGATCGGCGGCGCTTTCCGCCTGCCCGACGTGATGGCCGCGGCCGGCGCCACGCTGGTGGAGGTGGGCACGACCAACCGCACCCACCCGCGCGACTACGAGCAGGCTGTTTCAGAGCGCACCGCGCTGATCGTCAAGGTCCACGCCAGCAATTACGCGGTGCAAGGCTTCACGGCCGCGGTGGACGAGGCCACGCTCGCGCCCATCGCGCACGCGGCCGGCCTGCCGCTGATGACCGACCTCGGCAGCGGCGCGCTGGTGGACCTGGCCAAGTACGGCCTGCCGGCCGAGCCGCTGCCGCAGGCCATGCTCGCGGCCGGCTGCGATGTCGTCACCTTCAGCGGCGACAAGCTGCTCGGCGGCCCGCAGGCCGGCCTCATCGTCGGCAGCCGCGAGGCCGTCGGTCGCATCCGCAAGTCGCCGATGAAGCGGGCGCTGCGCCTGTCCAAGCTGCCCTTCGCGGCGCTGGAGGCCACGCTGCGCCTCTACCTGCGGCCCGAGCGCCTGGCCCGCGACCTGCCCACGCTGCGCCTGCTGACGCGTCCGCAGGGCCAGATCGCCGCGCTCGCCGCGCGCCTGCAGCCGGAGCTGGCCGCCGCGGTGGCGCCGCGCTTCGGCGTCGAGGTGGTCGCGCTGCAGAGCCAGATCGGCTCCGGCTCCCTGCCCGTGGAGCGCCTGCCGTCCGCCGGCCTGGCCGTCACCGCGCTGGACGGCCGCGGCCGCATGCTGGAAGCCCTGGCCACCGCGCTGCGCGGCCTGCCGCGCCCGGTCATCGGCCGCATCCACGACGACCGCCTGCTGCTCGACCTGCGCTGCCTGGAAGAGCCGGCCCTGCTGAGCTCGCAGCTCGGCCTGCTGAAGGAGATGCTGGCGTGAAGGGCCCGCCATGATTGTGGGGACGGCCGGCCACATCGACCACGGCAAGACGACCCTCGTCCGCGCGCTGACCGGCGTGGACACCGACCGCCTGCCCGAGGAGAAGGCGCGCGGCATCAGCATCGAGCTGGGCTATGCCTACCTCGACGTGCCCGAGCATGATGAACGCATCGGCTTCATCGACGTGCCCGGCCACGAAAAGCTGGTCCACACCATGCTGGCCGGCGCCAGCGGCATCGACTTCGCGCTGCTGCTGGTGGCCGCGGACGACGGCGTGATGCCGCAGACCCGCGAGCATCTGGCCGTGCTGAGCCTGCTGGGCCTGACGCGCGGCGCCGCCGTCGTCACCAAGGTCGACCGCGCCGAGCCGGGCCGCGTCGCCGCGCTGGACGACGAGCTGCGCGCGCTGCTCGCCGGCACGGGCCTGGACGCCGCGCCCGTCCTCGCCGTGTCGGCGCTGACGGGGCAGGGCGTCGCCGAGCTGCGCGAGCTGCTCTTCGCCGCCGCGCGCCGCACGCCGCCGCGCAGCCCTGCCGGCCTCGCGGCCAGGCTGGCCGTGGACCGCGCCTTCAGCCTGGACGGCGTCGGCACCGTCGTCACCGGCACGCTGCACGCGGGCGAGATCGCCGTGGGCGACGAGCTGGTCGTGCAGGGGCTGCATGCCCGCGTGCGCAGCCTGCACGCGCAGAACCGCGCGGTGCAGCGCGCCCAGGCGGGCCAGCGCTGCGCCGTGGCCCTGGCCGGCCTCGCGCGCGCTCAGGCCGCGCGCGGCCAGTGGCTGACGGCGCCCGCCGCGGCCCTGGCCACCGAGCGCGTCGACGCGCGGCTGCGGCTGTGGCCCGGCGAACCGCGGCCGCTGCGCTCGGGCACGCGGGTGCATCTGCACCTCGGCGCCCAGGGCGTGATGGCCAGCATCGCCGTGCTGGAGGGCGACGCCATCGAACCCGGCGCTTCGGCCCGCGTGCAGCTGGTCTGCCACGCGGCGGTCGGCGCCTGGCGCGGCGACCGCCTGGTGCTGCGCGATGCCGGCGCCACGCGCACCGTTGCCGGCGGCGTCGTGCTCGACCCCTTCGCGCCGGCCCGCTACCGCCGCACGCCAGAGCGCCTGGCCGAGCTGGCGGCCTGCGAGCTGCCCACCGTCGCGCGCCGCCGCGAGCGGCTGCTGGCCCTGTCCGCGCTCGGCCTGGACCTGGGCCGCTTCGCGCGCGCCGAGGGCCTGGCCGAGGCGCAGCAGGGCTGGGCCCTCGGCGACGCGGCCAGCGAGGCGCTGACGCAGCGGCTGCTCGCCGCGCTGGCCGATTTCCACGCCCGCTCGCCCGACGAGCTCGGCCCCGACGGCGCGCGCCTGCGCCGCCTCGTCGCGCCGCGCCTGGCCGAGGCGCCGTGGCTGGAGCTGCTCGCCGGCCTGCGTGCCGCCGGCCGCGTCGCGCAGCGCGGCGCCTTCGTCCATCTGCCCGAGCACGGCGTGCAGCTGTCGGCCGTGGAGCGGCGCATCGCGCAGAAGATCGCGCCGCTGCTGGCCGCCGCGGGCGCCGACGGCGCCTGGGCGCGCGACCTGGCCCGGGACTGCGCCGAGCCCGAGCCGCTGCTGCGTGCGACGCTGGCCCGCCTGGCGCAGCAGGGCGAACTGCACCAGGTCGTGAGGGATCTGTTCTTCGACACCGCGACGATGACGGCGCTGGCCGCCACGACCCGCCGGCTGGCGGCCGGCGACGGATCGGTCACCGCCGCTGCCTTCCGCGACGCGACCGGCCTGGGCCGCAAGCGCGCCATCCAGGTGATGGAATACTTCGACCGCATCGGGCTGCTGCGCCGCGTCGGCGACGAGCACCGGCTGCGCGCGGACAGTGCGCTGTTCGACGAGCCAGGGAGTTGACGATGGAAAGAGAACGACACCGGTGTGTCGGCCGGGCTTCAAACCCGGTGGGTGGCGCCACGCGCCGCCGGGTGGGTTCGACTCCCTCCTCTTTCCGCCACTGACGGCTGCTGCACACTCGCGGCATGACGCCCGAACACATCGCATTGCAGGCCCTGCTGGGGCGCTACTCGGTCGGCCCCAGGCATCTGGTCGAACCCGGGCCGAGCGACGAGCAGCTCGCGCTGATGACTCAGGCCGCGCTGCGCGCGCCCGACCACGCCGAGTTAGTGCCTTACCGGTTCAAGCTGGTACGCGGCGCCGCAAAAGAGGGCATGGCCGCACTGTTCGCGGACGCGGCCCGCGCCGCCGGCAAGGGCGAGGAGGGCGCGGCGCTGGACGCCGAGCGCGCGCTGCGGCCGCCGCTCACGGTGGCCGTCGTCGCCCGCATCGACGCCGGCCACCCGCAGGTGCCGGCCCACGAGCAGTGGGCGGCCGTCGGCGGCGCCATCAGCAACTTCCTGACGGCGGCGCATCTGCTGGGCTTTGGCGGCAAGATGCTCAGCGGCGCCAAGGTGCGCAACCCGGCCATCGCGGCGGCCTTCTGCGAGCCCGGCGAGACGCTGCTCGGCTGGATCGCACTCGGCACGCCCGCGCGCCGCCCGGCCGGGCCGGCGCGCAAGCCGGGGCCGGCCGAGGTGCTGGTGGCCTGGACCGGGGGCGCCCGGCACGGCTGAGCGTTCAGCGGCCGCGCCGGCGTCGGCTCGCCCAGCCCAGGGCCAGCAGCCCGGCGGCGACCAGGGCGGTCGGCTCGGGCACGGTGTTGTTCACGTCCTTGATGCGCTGGGCCGTCACGAAGATGCCGTCCTCGGACTGGCCGGGCAGCGTGCCCACCTGGGTGACGGTGAAGGTGTCCAGCAGGTCGCCGTTGTAGTGCAGATCCCACAGCGGCGAGTTGGCGCCGAACTCGCTGGTCACGATGGTGTCGCCCAGCAGGCCGGCGAACTGGCCCGCGCCGGCCTTCTGCACGTCGGTGGCGTAGTTGGCGACGTAGAAGCCCTCCAGCGGGTTGCCCGACAGGCCGAGGTCCAGCGGCACGGTGCTGACCGTCTCGGCCAGCGAAATCCGGGTGGCGTTGCCGCTCGTGTCGCGCAGCTGCAGCACCGTCACGGTGCCGTCGGCCTTGATCGCGCGGATCAGGCCCGAGCCTTCGGAAGCCACCAGCAACTGGCCGGCGTACTTGCCGTAGTGGCTGGACGCGATGTCCATGCCCTCGGTGTCTTCGCCGACGCTGGCGATCAGCGTGCGCGTGCCGCCGGCGTCGTAGCTCAGGATGTGGCCGGTGGTCGTCGTCACGAGCATCCTGCCGCCGAAATTGGAGCCGGGGTCGAAGAAGATCTGGCGCACGGCCGAGCCGTCGTCCGTGCTGCCGAACAGCACCGGGGCGCCGCCGCCGGACGCGTAGCGGTAGATCCTGCTGTCGGCGCCGGAGGCGTAGATGGCGCCGGCGGCAAACCCGGCCTGGCCCAGGCCCGACGCCAGCACGGGCTCGCCGCCGCCCGTCGGCAGCGGGGCGCCGAATTTCTGCACGCTGCCACCGCCCAGGTCGCTCTGGTAGAGCTGCAGATTGTTGGTGCCGACATAGACGCTGCCGACGAATTTGTCGCCGGCATAGGTGATGCCGATGGTGTTGTTCTGGCCCAGCGCGGCGTTGATGGCGCTCGACGGGATGAAGGTCGAGAAGGTCACGGCGGCACCGGCGCCGCCGCTGGCCAGCAGCAGGCCCAGGCCGGCGAGGTGAAGCCGGGGGAAACGACGGGTCATGGTGGCCTCCTGATGGACTGCGCACGAATGATCAAATGGCCCGTTGCCTGCAGCAATATCTGGTCCAGTCGACCAAGTATCTGATTTGCTGGATCTTTTCCTGGACCCGCGCGCAGAAGGCGCCGGACTGTCAAGGCGGTCGACACCCGGGCCTGAGCTTGAAACGTTCGCCTGTGCCGATCTCGTCGCCCGCGGCCGGGTTGGCGCGGTTCGTGCAGTGCTGTGGAGGCAGGCGTTCTCGGCGGGCCGCGGGCCGCCTGAAAAATATCGGGCGAAGCGAGATGGAATTGACACTCCGGGTTCGCCCGGCTCCATGGGCCGTTCGGGCCGGCTGAAAAATACCGGGCGAAGCGAGATGGAACTGACCGAAGCCGCCTTACCCGACGGCGGCAGGCTCGTCACCGTTCATCAACCCCATTGCCCGAGCCTTCATCATCATGCGCAAGACGCTTTTGCTGCTGCCCCTGATCGGCGCCTCGGCCCTGGCCCACGACGGCCAGGGCGCGCCCGCATTGCACCTGCACGGCTGGGACGGCGCCGGCCTGTCGGCCCTGGTGGCCGCGGGGGCGATCGCGCTGTGGTGGCTGCTCAGGGGCTGCAGGTGATGCCCGGCCGGAGCGCCGGCCGGGTCGCTCGCACGGCTGCTTGATCTTCGAGGCCGAAGGCCGCGGTCAGCGCTTCCAGCCCGACGCGCGGGTCGTGCAGGCCCTGGTAGATCGGCGGGATGGGCTTGTCCACGCCGAACAGCCGGTACACCGCTTGCATCGCGCCATGCACCGAGTATTCGACCGTGTAGACCGTGTCGTCCGGCAGCTCCACATGCTGGCCCAGGAAGGCGAAGTTGGCCGTGCCCACCGGCAGCACCTTGGGCCGGTCGGCCGGCTTGCGCGGCGCGAACATGGCCGAGCCATAGGGCAGCATCACCGGCGTCACGTCGGTGCTGGCCAGCGCCGCGTCGCGGATGTCGGCCAAGCCCAGGTGGTGCAGCAGCTCGTCCAGGATCTCGTGGCCGCCGCACTGGGCCATGGGCTTGGCCACATGGTTGCCCGGCGCGTCGATGAATAGGCCATAGCCCCAGGCCGTGTAGGTGTCGGCCGGCATGGCGGGGAAATGCGGCTGGTGGGGCACGACCAGGGACATCAGCCAGCTGGAGTCCACCAGCGTCATCAGCGCGCCGGTGCCGGGCGGGTTGCCGCCGAAGGCGATGAGGCGGTCCAGCAGCGTGCGGCCGTGCATCGTCAGCGTGAAGGACTCCCATTTGTTGTCGTCCATGTTGAAGAAGGTCTGCGGGCGGCCGAAGTCGTCGGCCTTGCGGGCCAGCGTCTCCCACAGCGACCAGGCGCCGTCGCGGCGGTCGCGGATCAGGGCCGGGGCCTGGCTGTTGCTGCCATAGCTGGCGTCGGCGGTGATGGAGCCCAGCGTGACGAAGCAGGCGTCGCCGGCGGCCAGCGCCAGCGTCTGCCGGCCCCGGGCCGTCTGCACATGCAACTGCGTGGCGCGGCGGCGGGCGGGGTCGCGCTGGTCGAAATCGATGTCGGTCACGCGGTGGCCGAAGCGCACGTCCACGCCCTGGGCCAGCAGCCAGCGCTGCAGCGGCACCGCGATGGAGTCGTACTGGTTGTAGGGTGTGCGGCGCACCCCGGCCAGCGTGTGCATGCGCGGGAACTCCTGCAGGAAGCGCAGGAAATAGCGCCGCAACTCGATGGCGCTGTGCCAGTTCTGGAAGGCGAAGGTGGTGCGCCACATCTGCCAGAAGTTGCTCCGGAAGAAGTGCGCCGAGAAGAGTTCGTCGATGCGGCGCGCGCCCAGCAGGCCTTCGGGCGTGGCCAGCAGCCGCGTGAGCTCGGCGCGGTCGCGGCCGTCCAGGCCGTAGTGGCGGGCGTCGAGGATGCGCGGCCCCTGGCCGATCAGCCGGGCATGGGCCTCGGTGCGCACCTGTTCGTTGAAGGCCGCGATCTCCTGCCGCACCGACATCCCCGGCTTCTCCAGCGACGGGATGCCGTCCAGCAGGTTCCACAGGCACTGGTAGACCTCCTCGCACAGCATGCGCCCGCCGCGCGTGACGTAGCCGGCCTGCGTGGGCGAGGCGCCGCCGTCCAGGCAGCCACCGGCGATGCCGAGCTCTTCGAGGATGTGGATGCGGGCGCCGGGCATGC
The DNA here is from genome assembly GCF_026712205.1 of Pelomonas aquatica. Lineage (GTDB taxonomy): Bacteria > Pseudomonadota > Gammaproteobacteria > Burkholderiales > Burkholderiaceae_C > Pelomonas > Pelomonas aquatica. The sequence goes on along the minus strand of NZ_JAPPUW010000007.1, from coordinate 76,178 downwards.
CGGCGTCGCGGATCAGGAAGCTGGCCGCGGCCATCGAGGCGATGCCGCCGCCGACGAGCCAGACGTCGGCGTTCTTGGGGTCGAGCATGGGAAGCGCGGCCGGTGCCGCGGGGAGTCCGTCGTGCAGCCACTCTAGGCCGCGGCGGCCGCGCCGGCCCTGATCCCCGTCAAAGGCTCAGCGCGTGACGATCATGCGCAGTCCCAGGCCGACGAAGACCGTGCCGGCGAGCCGGTCCAGCCAGGGACCGACCGCCGGCCGGCGGTTCAGCCAGGCGCCCACGCTGCCCGAGAACCAGCCCAGCAGCCCGAACAGCAGGGCCGCCTGCGCGGTGAAGATCAGGCCCAGCAGCCCCAGCTGCACCGGCACCGCGCCCTGCTGGGCGATGACGAACTGCGGCAGGAAGGCCAGGAAGAACAGCACCACCTTGGGGTTGATGGCATTGGCCACCAGCCCCTTCGCGAACAGCTGGCGCAGCGAGGCGCCGTTGCCCGCCACCCCGTCCACCCGGGCCCGGCCCGCATGCCGCCAGGCCTGCACGCCCATCCACACGAGATAGGCCCCGCCCACGGCCTTGAGCAGGCCGAAGGCCAGCGGCGACGCCGCCACCAGCGCGCTCACGCCCACCACGGCCAGCAGCGTGTGGCTGAGACAGCCCAATGCGCAGCCCAACCCGAAGGCCATGCCGGCGCGCCGCCCGCGCGACATGCCCATGCCGAGCACCATCAGGTTGTCCGGCCCCGGCGTGGCGGTCAGCACGAGGGCGGCGGCGAGGAAGGCGAGGGCTTGTGACAGGCTGAGCATGGCGCGATGCTAGCCGCCGCCCGTACGTTTGGCCGCCTTGGCGCCCCGCCCGCTGCTCATGCTGCGCCACTGCGGGTGGCGCTGGCGGCGCGGCGCATGGGCCATGACTTGCCAGCGGCGCCGACCTCGGCCGCGAGGGGCCGCGCAGCGGAAGCTGCGGTCAGAATCCGTCATCCCTGGTGATGACGATGGTCATGAGCGACGACGCCTTTATCTCGCCCGCGCAACTGCTGATCGGGCTGCATGTGCACCTCGATCTGCCGTGGACGCAGCATCCGTTCACGTTCTCGAGCTTCAAGATCAAGAGCCTGGAGCAGATCGAGACGCTGCAGTCGCTGGGCCTGGAGCGCATCCGCTATTCGCCGGCCAAGAGCGACGCGCAGCCGCTGGCGCTGCCGGCCGAGGCGCCGGCACCGGCGCACTCGCCGGGCGACGACGCGGCCTATGCGGCCAAGCGCGCCCGCATCGAGCGGCTGCTGGCGCAGCAGCAGCGCGCGGCGGCCTGCGAGCGCGAATTCCTGTCGGCGGTGCGGGCGCTCAAGGCGATGACGCAGAACGTGTTCGCGCGGCCCGAACAGGCGCGCGAGGAGGGGCTGGCCCTGATCAAGGCCATGGCCGACTCGATGCTCACGGATGCGGATGTCGCCATCAACCTGATGAAGGACAAGATCGGCAGCGAGGAGACCTATCACCACGCGCTGAACGTCACGCTGCTGGCGATGATGCTGGCCAAGGAGCTGAAGGCGCCGCCCGAGGCGATCCGCGTGATGGGCGTGGGCGCGCTGTTCCACGACATCGGCAAGCTGGAGCTGCCCGACTCGCTGGTGCGCAAGCAGGACGCGATGAGCAAGCCGGAGCGCAGCCTGTTCCAGCAGCATTGCGCCTATGGCGTGGACATCGCGCGCAAGCTGGGCCTGTCGGGCGAGGCGACGAGCATCATTGCCCAGCATCACGAGCATATGGACGGCAGCGGCTACCCCAAGGGCCTGCAGGGCCAGGCCATCTCGATGCTGGCGCGCATGGTGGGCCTGGTGAACGCCTACGACAACCTCTGCAACCCCAACAACCTCGCCCAGGCGCTCACGCCGCACGAGGCGCTGTCGGTGCTGTATGCGCAGCAGCGCTCGCGCTACGACGCCACGGCGCTGTCCACCTTCGTGCGCTGCATGGGCGTCTATCCGCCCGGCACGCTGGTCGTGCTGTCCAACGACTCCATGGGCATCGTCACCTCGGTCAACAGCAGCCGGCCGCTCAAGCCCACCGTGCTGGTCTACGACCCGAGCGTGCCCAAGGAGAGCGCCGTGCTGGTCGAGCTGGAGCTGGAGCCCGACGTCAGCATTGCCCGCACGCTGAAGCCCCAGCAACTGCCCCAGCCGGTGTACGACTACCTCTCGCCCCGCAAGCGCCAGGCCTATTACTTCGACGCGCAGCAGGCCCGCTGAAATGAAACGTCTGAAGCACTGTCTGCGGCTTCGCGCCTTGTTATCACTTGCGCTTCAGGCTGCGCGCCCGGCGCTACCCTGGCGCTGAGCGTCCACGGCCTGTGCAGGTCGATGACCGTCGGCGCGGCGTCGTGGGGCAGCCGGGTGCCGGGCCGTGCGTCAGTCCCGGAAGCTCGGCGTCGCCTTGCCCGCCATCATGGCCTGGGTCAGGTCTTCGCTCATCAGCATCGCCGCGTTCCAGGTCGCGATGTAGTTGAGGCCATCGGCCACCGAGTGGTCGCGGGCGTAGTTCAGCATCTCCTTGGTGCCGCGGATGGACAGCGGCGACTTGCCCGCGATGGCCGCGGCGACTTCGTGCACGCCGGCCTGCAGCGCCTCGCGGCCGTCGAACACGCGGTTGACGAGGCCGATCTCGCGCGCCTCGGCGGCCTCGACGCGGCGGCCCGTGTAGGCCAGCTCGCGCACCAGGCCCTGCGAGCCGACGATCTTGGGCAGGCGCTGCAGCGTGCCGACGTCGGCCACCATGCCGATGTCGATCTCCTTGATCGAGAAATAGGCGTCGGCGCTGCAGTAGCGCATGTCGGCGGCGCAGATCAGGTCGATGCCGCCGCCGACGCAGGCGCCGTGGATGGCCGCGAGCACGGGCTTGCGGCAGCGCTCCAGGCTGGTCAGCGTGTCCTGCATGTCGAGGATGACGCGGCGCAGCGCCTCGCGCGTGCGGCCGTCGCAGGGGTCCTGGATCTGCGGGGCGAGGCCCATCATCATCGAGAGGTCGATGCCGGCGGTGAAGTGCCTGCCTTCGCCCTCCAGCACGGCCACGCGCGCCTCGGGCTGGGCGTCCACCCAGTCGAAGGCGCGGCGGATGTCCTGCCACATGGCCGCGTTCATCGCGTTGGCCTTGTCGGGCCGGTTCAGGCGCACGGTGGCGATGTGGTCCTGGAGGGAGACATTCAGGGTTTCGAGTTGCATGGTGGGGGTTCAGCGTGGGGCGGTGTGCTCGCGCAGCCATTGCGCAAGCCGGAGTTCGTCGCTGTCGCCAGCGGCGACGGAGAGCATGGTCAGCGTGGCGCTGGCATCGTCGGCCGCCAGCTCGAAGCCGTTCAGCACGAGGAAGAGTTCCATCGCGACATAGGCGGTGCGCTTGTTGCCGTCGATGAAGGGGTGGTTCTTGGCCAGGCCCACGGCATAGGCGGCGGCGAGATCGAAGGCGTCGGGCTCGCCGTACAAGGCCAGGTTCTGCGGGCGGGCGAGGGCGGACTCGAACAGGCCTTCGTCACGCGTACCGGGCGCGCCGCCGTGTTCGGCGAGCTGCTCCAGGTGCACGGCCTGCAGCACGTCGGCATTGAGCCAGCGCCACTGGCGCGGCGGCCCGCTCACTTGGCCAGCTCGTGCAGCACGGCACGGCGCTTCTTCATGATGTCGCGTGCCGCGTCCATCTGCTCTTCGAATTCGGGGCTGTAGGGCGTCAGCAGCACGCCATTGACGGCTTCGGAGAGGTAGAGCACATCCCCCTTTTCCACCTTCAAGCGCGCCAATACCTCCTTGGGCAGGATGACGCCCACCGAGTTGCCGATCTGGGTCAGTTTGAGTGCGCTCATGGGTTGATTCCGTTATAACGTCTGTAATACTAGCTGCCGCCCTTGCCGACCACAAGCCAGGAGTGCCCTCGACATGAAACGCCGCAACTTCCTCAGCGCCGCGCCGGCGCTCTCGGCCTCCGCAGCACTGGCCGTCGCGGATTTCCGCTGGTCCGAGCTGAGCGCTGCCGAGGCCAGCCGCGAGATGGCCGAGGAGCGGCTCACGTCGCTGGCGCTGACGCAGGCCTACCTCGCCCGCATCGCCGCTGTCGACCGCGCGGGGCCAAAGCTGAACAGCGTCATCGAACTCAACCCGGATGCTGAAGGCCTTGCCGCCGAGCGCGATGCCGAGCGCGCCGCCGGCAGGCTGCGCGGCCCGCTGCACGGCCTGCCGGTGCTGCTGAAGGACAACATCGCGACGCACGACCGCATGTCCAACACGGCCGGCTCCATCGCACTGGCCGGCGTGCCCGTGGCGCGCGACGCGACGCTGGTGGTGCGGCTGCGCGAGGCGGGCGCCGTCATCCTCGGCAAGACCAATCTGTCGGAGTGGGCCAATGCCCGCGGCAAGGCCTCGGTCAGCGGCTGGAGCTCGCGCGGCGGCCAGACGCTCAACCCCTATGCGCTGGACCGCTCGCCCAGCGGCTCCTCCTCCGGCACCGGCGCCGCGCTGGCCGCCAACCTCGCGCTGCTGGGCGTGGGCACGGAGACCGACGGCTCCGTCACATCGCCCGCCGCGGTGCAGGGCCTGGTGGGCGTGAAGCCGACGCTGGGCCTGGTGTCGCGCCACGGCATCGTGCCCATCGCGTTCTCGCAGGACACGGCCGGCCCGATGTGCCGCAGCGTGGCCGACGCGGCGCTGCTGCTGTGGGCACTGGCCGGCGCGGACCCAGCCGATCCCGCCACCCGCGCGCAGCAGGGCCGCTTCGACCGTGACGCGCTGCTGAAGCCGGCGCCCGGCGCGCTGAAGGGCCGGCGCCTGGGCGTGGCCACCAACCTCGTCGAGGGCCATGGCCGCGCCACCGTCGCGCTGTTCGACGCCGCGCTGCAGGTGCTGGAGGCCGCCGGCGCGACGCTGGTGCGCGCGCCGCTGCCGCAGCTGCCCGCGATGGGCGCGGACGAGATGGACGTGCTGGTCACCGAGATGGCACCGGGCATGGCCGACTATCTGCGGGACTTCGCGCCCGCCGGCCCGTTCAAGACCCTGGCCGACCTCGTCGCCTTCAACCGGGCCCACCCCGAGACCCTGGCCCTGTTCGGCCAGGAATGGTTCGAGGCCGCGGTCGCGTCCGTCCAGGCGGGCGGCATCAAGGCGCCCAAATACCTGAAGGCCCACGCCGCGGCCCGGCGCGCCGCGCGTGCCCAGGGCATCGACGCGATGCTGAAGCGGCACAGGCTGGACGCCATCGTCGCGCCGACTTCCGGCCCCGCCTGGCTCACCGACAACGTCAAGGGCGACCAGGACACCGCGCCCGCGGCGACCACGCCGGCCGCCGTGGCCGGCTATCCGCATGTGACCGTGCCCATGGGCCAGGTCAGCGGGCTGCCGGTGGGCCTGAGTTTCTTCGGCACCGCGTGGACCGACGCGACACTGCTGGCCCTTGCCGCAGACTACGAGCAGCGCACCCGGCTGCGCCGCGAACCCCAATTCAAGCCCACAGCAATTTGAAGCCCCTCGTCCAAGGCGCGCCTTGGCCGGTCCCCCGAGGGGACGACGATGCTTGCCGGTTCGACCGGCAAGCACATCGCCCTGGCGGGCCGGCTTGGGAGCGGCCCGGCGCTCGGCCCGCGAAATGCGCCTCGGGCACACTGTGAACCCATGATCCACGCCACCAAACGCATCGCCGGCGGCGCCGGCCTCGCCGCCGTCCTCGTCAGGCGCGCACCCACGCTCGAACTCGACTGGGACACGCGCAGCAAGAGCCGCTTCTCCGCCACCGACTCCAGCGGCCGCGAGATCGGCGTCGTGCTGCCGCGCGGCACGACGCTGCGCGGCGGCGACGTGCTGATCGCCGAGGACGGCACGCTGCTGCGCGTCATCGCCGCGGCGCAGCCGGTGCTGCAGGTGCGCATCTGTGCCGAGCACGGCCATCCATTTGACCTGCTGCGCGCCGCCTACCACCTCGGCAGGCGCCAGGTGCCGCTGGAGCTGCAGCCCGAACTGCTGCAGTTCGAGCCCGACGCCGTGCTGGCCGACATGCTGCGCCGCCAGCACCTCGTCGTGACCGAGGCGCAGGCGGCCTTCGAGCCCGAGGGCGGGGCCCATGGCGAAGGCGCCGGCCACGGCCACCACGATCATGGCCATGACCACCACGCGCATGCCGCGCCCGCGCGCAAGCCGCTGGTCATCCCGGTCAAGGCGCACGACGAAGGCCATGTGCACGGCCCTGGCTGCGGCCACGGCCATGAGCACAAGCACTGAGAGCTTGAGAGTCTTTCATTCATGGCCGTCTTGCCCGCCAAAACACCCCCGCTCGTCGTTGCAAATGCTCGCCATAGCCCGAGCCATGGCTGTGCTTTGCGCCTGGATCGGGGGCGTTTTGACGCGCCTTTCGGGCACGGCCGAAAAACTCTCAACCTCTAGTAACCGGCGCAGCCGGCGACCGGCTGCCGAACCGGCCCGAACTTGTGCAGGCCCGCGCCGGGGCAGTGAAACAGGCCGTCCCCGGACACTCGCTGCCGGTCGGGACGCTCACTAGACTCCCAGCCCATGATGAACCCGCCCCATCCCTCGCCGGCCCCGAAGCTGAATCGCCTCGTCTACCGCGAGCCCCAACTCGGCCGCGACTACTGGGTGCTGGACGACGCCCTGCCCGACCCGATGGCCGTGCGCGAGCGCGCGCTGGCCGCCGAGGGCTGGGTGCTGGGTGCGCCGCATCGGGCCGAGAGCTGGCCGGGCATGCGCCTGCAGCCCGGGCTGACGGAAGACGAACTGGCGCCGCTGGAGCGCTGGATGCTGAAGCAGACCGGCACCAGAAAGGTCTATGCGCCCCAGGTGGGCGTCGCCGACCGCATCAACCACAACTGCGTGCAGCTGGTGGGCCTGGGCGAGGGCCGGGTCAAGCCGCACACCGATTCGCGCGCGCTGTGCACCTATGCGGCGGTGCTCTATCTGTCGCCGGATATCCCGGCTCATGCCGGCACGTCCTTCTTCCGCGTGGTTCATCCGGATGGCCAGCCGGGCGGTAACTGCGTGCCGTCGCGCTTCGCGAACCTGGTGGAAGCCTTCGGCACGCGCTTCGTGCCCAACGGCCTGTTCGTGCCTGACGTGGCGGTGGATGCGCGCTTCAACCGCCTGCTGCTCTACCGCGCCGACCTGATCCACAGCGCCTCGGCCTATGTCGGCGAGGCGCCGGCCGAGCGCCGCATGACGGCGGTGTTCTTCTGGATGGCGCGTTAGTCCTCGCCACCCGGAATCTGCTGGCGCAGCACGACCTTGCTCGCGGCCTTCCTGCGCATCTTGATGTTCATCGTCTCGACGGCCAGAGAGAAGGCCATCGCGAAGTAGATATAGCCCTTGGGCACATGGTGGCCGAAGCCCTCGGCCACCAGCACGACGCCGACGACGACGAGGAAGCTCAGCGCCAGCATCTTGATGGTGGGGTGTTCGGACACGAAGCGGCCGATGGGGCCGGCGAACAGCATCATCAGCGCGACCGAGCAGATGACGGCGCCGATCATCACGCGCACGTCCTCCACCATGCCGACGGCGGTGACGATGGAGTCCAGCGAGAACACCAGGTCGATGACCATGATCTGCAGGATGACGGCGCCGAAGGCCGCGCGGGCCTGGCCGCCGCCGTGGGCCTCGTCCTCGCCTTCGAGGGAACCGTGGATCTCGCCGGTGCTCTTCCAGATCAGGAACAGGCCGCCGCTGATGAGGATGAGGTCCCGGCCCGAGATGCCCTGGTCGAGGACCGGCAGCGTGAACAGCGGCTCCACCATGCCGACGATCCAGGCCAGCACCAGCAGCAGGCCGATGCGCATGAACATCGCCGCGAACAGGCCCACGCGCCGCGCCAGCTCCTGGCGGGCCCTGGGCAGCTTGTCCACCAGGATGCTGATGAAGATGATGTTGTCGATGCCCAGCACCAGCTCCAGCGCGGTCAGCGTCGCGAGGGCGATCCAGGTCTGCGGGTTGGCGAGCAGTTCGAGCATGTCGGGGCGTCCGTGGCGAGCCGGGCATTGTCGCCAGCGCCTGCTCGGCCACGGACAGCCTGCGGCTGAACGTCGCTTCGGTTTTCCGTGGGGTTCGCGCGGTGGGCTACTTCAGCAGCAGCTCCTGCAGCTCCATATTGCCCAGCAGCTTGCGCATCGTGCCGCGCTGGCCGGAGGCAGTCGTCTGCTGGCGCGCGTCCGCGGCGAGCAGGGCCTCGATCTTCTTCTGGAAAGCCTCGGCCTGCGCCTTGGTGCGGTAGTCCTTGGACTCGACGGCGAGGATGAGGTCGGGCTCGCCGGTGCGCTGCGCGTTCACCGACAGCACGTGGTACGAGACGACGACGCCCTCCTTCTTGCCCAGCTCCTGCACCTTCTTCCAGTTCGTGCTCAGGTAGTCCATGTAGTTCTCGAACTGGCCCGGCTCGACCTGGATGCTGGAGAAGAACCAGACCGAACCCTGGGTGTAGCTGGACTCCTGGGCCAGCGCGGGGAAGGACAGGGACAGCGCCGCGACGGCGGCGCACAGGCTTGTCTTCAGACTCATGGTGATGGCTCCTTGCGTGGGGTGCCGCCGGCGGCTGGCCGGCGGCTGCGCGCAGTGTCTGGAGCGTGCCCGGCGTGCCGCGAGCGGCCTGAGACCGGCGCGGCAAAACGGGCGCCGAAGCCGGCCCGGCCGCGACGGGATTGGCTGGCGACTTGCTGAGCCCAGAAACCTAGGGGATGAGGCTCGTCACCCCTGCAACGTTGGCGGACGGGGGGCCCTTCAGGACAAGCCCAGCGCTTCCAGCAGCTCGTCGGGCGTGTAGGGCCGGCGGCGTTGCGGCCAGGCCTGCACGAGATCCTGCATGCGCGCGTTCAGCGGCGCACCGCGGTGCAGGCTGCCGGCCAGGCGCACGACTTCGCCGCAGAGTGCGTCGATCTCGGTCGCGCGGCCCTGGGCGAGGTCGTCCGCCATGCTGGAGCGGGCCTTGGCGTCGATGCGCAGCATGCGCGCGGCGGCCAGGCGGAAGACGAGGTTGGGCATGCGCAGCAGGGCCAGCAGCCGGCGCGGCGGCAGCGGCGTGAGCCGGGCTGCCGGGCGTTGGGCGGCGTCCAGCAGGTCCAGCGCCTCTTGCTGCAGCGCGGCCAGCACGCGCCGGTAGCCGCGCTGCATCAGCTCGTCGCGCAGCGGCCGGCCCGACAGCGCGTTGACCGGGTTGTTCAGGTTCAGCAGCAGCTTGCCCCACTGCACCGGCGCGAGGTTGGCATGCAGCTCCAGCGCCATGCCGACGCGCGCCAGCGCGGTCTGCCAGGCGGCGAGGGCGGTGTCGTCGGGGCTGGCCTCGGCCGCCAGCGCGCCGCCGCTGCCGCGGTGGTAGTGGCCGGGCGCCAGCTCGGCGATGTTGAAGGCCACCATGCCGGCATGCCAGTGCAGCTGGGGCGCGGTGGCGCGCGCGAGGTCGGTGTTGCCGATGCCGTTCTGCAGGCTGACGACGGGCGTGCCCTGGGGCAGCGTCAGGCCCAGGGGCGTGGCGGCCTCGGCGGTGGCGCCGGACTTCACGCACAGCAGCGCCAGGTCCGGCTTGAGGCCGGCGGGCGGCTCGTCGTGCAGGCGCAGCTGCAGCGGCGGGATGTGGCGGTCCAGGCCGTCCTGGTCGGTCAGGCGCAGGCCGTGCTTGCGCAGCGCGGCCAGCACGCGCGGGCGGCCGACGAAGTGCACCGGCACGCCGGCCAACTGGGTCAGCCCGCCAATGAAGCAGCCGACCGAGCCGGCGCCCATGACGAGAACGCCGGTCATCGTGTCAGGGGGTCAAACGGGGTGGGCGAGGTCACGCAGATGCGTTGGTCCGACGCGCTTCTCGATTTCTTCCAGCAGGCGCCGGCCCCAGCCCAGCATGAACATGGCCTCGCCGACGACGAACATCGGGCCGACCAGCAGGCCGACGAGGTCGTCGACGAAGGCGGGCTTGCGGCCCTCGTAGTAGTGGCCGACGAACTGGAACACCCAGCCGACGACGAAGCTGCCGACGCCGACGAGCAGCCAGCCCGCCGTCGAGCCCTGGGCGGCCATCATGGCCAGCGCGGTCAGCACGCCGTTGACGATGGCCGTGGCGGCGCCGAGAGCGAGGCTGCCGCGCGTGAGGTACCAGAGGGCCGTGACGGCCCAGACGACGATGGCCGCGTTCATCGGCGTGTCGCCGACCGTGAACTCGGCGCGCGCGAACAGCACGCTGACGGCGAAGACGATGAGGGGGATGCCGACGAAATGGGTCGCGATGTTGCGGCGGTCGCGGTGATAGGCGGCGTACTGCGCCATCAGGTCGAGGGCGGGGCGGAACAGGCTGGCCATGATCGGGGCTCCGTGCGGGGGAGAGTGATGGCTATGCTAGACCAGCCCGGCGCTGTGGCGCGGTGCACTTCCTATCCAACCCGCGAATGAGCGTGCAGTTTGAGCGTACAGACCCCATCGATGTCGCGCCGGCGACGCGGCCTGCTGGCGACGGCCCTGGCCCTGCTGGCCGGCTGTGCCGGCCCGCTGCCTGAACCGCGACCGGCGGCCGAGCCGGCAGGCGGCAGTGCGCTGCAGGTGCTGGTGTTCCGCGGCGGCACGGCGGCGCGGCTGGGCCACAACCATGTGCTGCGCGCGGCCGGCCTGCGCGTGGACTGGCCGGCGGCCGGCCCGGTGCTGGCCTTCCGGCTCGACGCGCTGGAGATCGACCCGCCGGCGCTGCGGGCCGGCCTCGGGCCTGCGTTCGCGAGCGCCGTGGACGACGAGGCCCGCGCCGGCACGCGCGCCAACCTGCTGAAGGCGCTGGACGCGGCGGCCCACCCCGAGGTCGTCGTGCGCACGCTGCAGCAGTTCGGCGAGGGGCCGCGGCGCGCGGTCGAGGCCGAGATCTCGCTGCACGGCGTCACGCGCCGGCAGTGGTTCGTCGTCGACGTGGACGGCCGGCACGCGCGCGGCGAGGTCGTCATCCGGCAGAGCGACTTCGGCATCCAGCCCTTCGCGGTGCTGGGCGGCCTGCTCGCGGTGCAGGACGCGCTGGTGGTTCAGTTCGAACTCAGCCGTCCAGGCGCCTGAACATCAGGGCCTTGTCCAGCCGCCGGCCGTCGGGCAGGCGTACGGCGTCGGGCAGGCAGCCGTAGCGCACGAAGCCCTGGCTCTCGTAGAGGCCGACGGCGGCGCGGTTGCCGGCCGTCACGCTGAGCGTGACCTGGGCCAGGCCGGGCGTGGCCTGCAGGCGCTCGATGCCGGCGACGAGCAGGGCCCGGCCGATGCCGCGGCCGCGGTGGCTGTCGGCCACCATCATGCCGATCAGGTGGGCGATGTGCTGCACCTTGCGGCGCGGTTCGCGCTCGCAGGTGAGGGCGCCGACGAGGTGGGCGTCGTCCAGCGCCACGAGGGTGAAGAGGGTGGCGCCGCCGGTGAGCCGGCTGCGGTAGCTGGCGATGTCGCGCAGGCCCTCGGTCTCGGCGTCGGATGTGAAGGCGTCGGGGTGGCGGGCCAGCATCGCGTCGCGCAGCGCCTTGTAGCCGAGCAGGTCGGGTTCGAGCATGGCGCGGATCTGGACGTCGGGTTCAGCCATTCAGGTCGGCGAGGTGGTTGAAGTTGGCGAAGGCGGCTTCGTCGTCGAAGTGTGCAACGCCATGCGGCTGGCTGCGCATCCAGCGCAGCACGGCCCGACCGCCGGCCTCCAGATGGGCCCTCAGCGGTTCGCGCAGGCGGGCGTGCAGCAGCGCATGCGTGGGGTGCTCGCGCGCCGCCTGCGCAAAGGCGATGCCGTGGGGCGCGGCGGCTTCGAGCAGGCGCACGGCGAGGTCGGGCGGCAGGCGCGGGCAGTCGCAGGGAGCGGTCAGCAGCCAGGCATCGCCAGGGATGGCTTGGAGCCCGGCCAGCATGCCGGCCAGCGGCCCCGCGAATTCGAGGCCGGGCGGGTCGGCCAGCACCGGGGGGCCGAGGGCGGCGTAGGCGTCGAGGTTGCGATTGGCGCTGACCCGCACGCGGTCGACCTGGGGGGAGAGGCCGGCGATAACATGGGCGGCCAGCGGGCGGCCGTCCAGCAGCTGCAGGCCCTTGTCCACGCCGCCCATGCGGCTGCCGCGGCCGCCGGCGAGGACGATGGCGTGGATGAGGGTCATCCGCCGATGTAGTGCATCTCGACGCGGCGTTCGCCGTTAGGTGTCGACTGGCCCTGGCCGCGCAGCTGCGAGTAGCGGTCGCTGCGGCCCTGCCAGACGCCGGCGACGGCGCCCGCGAGCTGGCCGTCGTCGACCGGCGCGGTGCCGCGCAGCAGCGCGCGCAGGTCGTGGCCGCGCGTCGCGAACAGGCAGGTGTAGAGCCGCCCTTCGGTGGACAGGCGCGCGCGGTTGCAGTCGCCGCAGAAGGCCTGGGTGACCGACGAGATGAGGCCGATCTCGCCGCCGCCGTCGGCATAGGCCCAGCGCTCGGCCGTCTCGCCCGGTGCGCTGTGCGACAGCGGCGCCAGCGGCCATTCGGCAGCAATGCGGCGCTGCACCTCGGCGCTGGGCAGCACCTGGTCCATGCGCCAGCCGTTGGTGGCGCCGACGTCCATGTATTCGATGAAGCGCAGCACGACGCCGCTGTGCCTGAAATGCCGCGCCATCGCCAGGATCTGGCCGTCGTTGACGCCGCGCTGCACGACCATGTTGACCTTGATCGGGCCGAGGCCCGCGGCCTGCGCGGCGCGGATGCCGTCCAGCACGTCGGCGACCGGGAAGCCGACGTCGTTCATGCGCTGGAAGACGGCGTCGTCCAGTCCGTCCAGGCTGACCGTCAGGCGCCTGAGGCCGGCGGCCTTCAGCGCGCCCGCCTTGCGGGCCAGCAGCGAGCCGTTGGTCGTCAGCGTCAGGTCCAGCTCGCGGCCGTCGGGCGTGCGCAGTTGCGCGAGCATCTCGATCAGCGTTTCGAGGTGGCGGCGCAGCAGCGGCTCGCCGCCGGTGATGCGCAGCTTCTCGACGCCCAGGCCGACGAAGACATGCGCCAGCCGCGTGATCTCCTCAAAGCTGAGGAGGTCGGCATGGGGCAGGAATTCGTGGTGCTTGTCGAAGACCTGCTTGGGCATGCAGTAGCCGCAGCGGAAATTGCAACGGTCCGTCACCGAGATGCGCAGGTCGTGCAGCGGCCGGCCCAGCGCGTCGCCCAGCGGGAGGCCGGCCACGGCCGCCGGCGCCACGCGCAGCGGGCGGGCGTCGTGCAGGGGGATCACGCGGGCGGACATGCCGGCATTGTGTCAGCGGTACCAGGGCCTGTTCACGCTACGGGGATCGCACCGATCCCCGTAGCGTGAACAGGCCCTAATCCCGGGGTCTTGCAGTGGCCGCCCAGGCGCGCTTGAATTGCCGCGAATGGCACGGATCCTTCACCCCGACTTGCCGCACTTCATCGCCTTCGGCGAGGCCCTGACGGACCTGATCCGCACCGGGCCGGACAGCTGGCGCAGTGCCTGTGGCGGCTCGCCCTGGAATGTGGCGGTGGCGATGTCGACGCTGGGGCAGCTGAGCGCCTTCGGCGGCGCGGTCAGCCGCGACGTCTTCGGTGCCGAGATCTGGCGTGTCAGCCAGGAGGCCAATCTCGACATGCGCTTCATCCAGCAGCTGGCCCGCCCGCCGCTGCTGGCCATCGTGCACGAGCTGGACCCGCCGCGCTATTTCTTCATCGGCCAGGACAGCGCCGACCTGCATTTCCGCCCCGAGGGCCTGCCGATGGGCTGGACGCGCTCGCTGCGCTGGGCCCATTTCGGCAGCCTGGGCCTGCTGCGCGAGCCGCTGGCCGGGCGGCTGCGGGCGCTGGCCGAGGGCTTGAAGGCAGAGGGCCGGCTCATCAGCTACGACCCCAATTTCCGCGCGCCCATGGATGCCAGCTACGACGACACGCTGGAGCAGATGTGCCGCCTGGCCGACGTCATCAAGGTGTCCGACGAAGGCCTGCGCGGGCTGTTCCGCCTGCCCGACCACCGCTCCGGCCTGGCCCAGATCGCGGCCTGGAACCCCGGTGCCTGGCTGCTGCTGACGCGCGGCGACGCCGGGGCGACGCTCTACCACGGCGTCGAGGAATGCTCGGCCCGGCCGCCGCGGGTCGACGTGGTCGACACCATGGGGGCGGGCGACGCGGCGCTGGCCGGCCTGCTGGACAGCCTGATGCGCAATGCCGCGGCGCCGGTCGAACAGCATCTGCGCTGGTCGCTGGCCGCGGGTGCGGCGGCCTGCACGGCCACGGGCTTCGTGCCGCCGTTGCCCAAGCAGGTGGCGGCGCTGGCCGGTGACGTCGAGGTCGTCGCGCTCTAGTTCGAACCAGGCTAGGGTTTTCCCGTCATCCACTTGATCCAGGTCAAGGAGGCTTTTACGATTAACCGACCGGTCGGTAGAGGAATTCCATGTCCGAGCAATTGATCCAGATCGAGCAGCACGGCGCCGTGCGCCTGCTGCGCCTGAACCGCCCCGAGGCGCTGAATGCGCTGACCGCGGCCATGCTGGGCCAGCTGCGCCAGGCGCTGGAGGCGGCGGCGGCCGACGGCGCGACGCGCGCCGTGCTGATCACCGGTGCGGGCCGGGCCTTCAGCGCCGGCCAGGACCTGGCCGACCCGCATGTGGCGCCCAGCCGCGAGCCGGGCGCGGCGCCCAAGGACATTGGCCAGATCCTGGACCACTACTACATCCCGCTGGCGCTGCGCCTGCGCAGCATGCCGGTGCCGGTGGTGGCGGCCGTCAACGGCGTCGCGGCCGGCGCGGGCGCCAACATGGCCCTGGGCTGCGACCTGGTGCTGGCCAGCGAGGGTGCGAGCTTCATCCAGGCCTTCTCCAAGATCGGTCTGGTCCCGGACTGCGGCGGCACCTGGCTGCTGCCCCGCCTCGTCGGCCGTGCCAAGGCGCTGGAGCTGGCGCTGCTGGGCGACAGGCTCAAGGCGGTGGACGCCGAGCGCATCGGCCTGATCGCGCGCGTGGTGCCCGATGCCGAACTGCTGGACACCGCGATGGCGCTGGCCCAGAAGCTGGCCGCCATGCCCACCCGCGCGCTGGCCGAGACGCGCCGTGCGCTGGACGATGCGCTGAAGCTGGAGTTCGAGCCCGCGCTCAAGCGCGAGGCCGCGCTGCAGAGCCAGCTCGGCTTCGCCTACGACTACCAGGAGGGCGTGGCCGCCTTCATGGACAAACGCCAGCCCGAGTTCCAGGACCGTTGAAGATGGACGCGCAAGCCACTGCCGACAAGGTCCGCGACGTGATGTTCGCGGACGACGCCGCCAGCCGCATGCTGGGCCTGCGGATCGCCGCGATCGCGCCGGGCCGCGCCGTGCTGACGATGACCGTGCGGGCCGACATGCTGAACGGCTTCGCGATCTGCCACGGCGGCCTGATCGCGACGCTGGCCGATTCGGCCTTCGCGTTCGCCTGCAACAGCCGCAACGCGCTGACCGTGGCCTCGGGCTTCGGCATCGACATCCTGAAGTCGGCGAAGCTCAACGACGTGCTGACCGCGACGGCCGAGGAGGCCTCGCTGGCCGGCCGCACGGGCCTGTACGACATCACGGTGAAGAACCAGCACGACGAGCTGATCGCGATGTTCCGCGGCCGCTCCTACCGCCTCGGCGAACGCAAGGTATTCGAAGCATGACAGTCAAATCTCCCCGCCCCGGCGACCTCGAAGCCATCGAGACCGCCAGCCGCGACGAACTGCAGGCGCTGCAGCTGCAACGCCTGCGCTGGAGCCTGCAGCACGCCTACGACAACGTGCCTCACTACCGGGCCAGGTTCGACGAGAAGGGCGTGCACCCGTCCGACCTGAAGCAGCTTTCCGACCTCGCCAAGTTCCCGTTCACGACCAAGCTGGACCTGCGCGCGAACTACCCCTTCGGCCTGTTCGCCGTGCCGCGCGAGAAGATGGCTCGCATCCACGCCTCGTCCGGCACGACGGGCAAGCCCACCGTGGTCGGCTATACGCTGAAGGACATCGACAACTGGGCCAACCTCGTCGCGCGCTCCATCCGCGCCGGCGGCGGCCGTGCGGGCGACCTCGTGCATGTGGCCTATGGCTATGGCCTGTTCACCGGCGGCCTGGGTGCCCACTACGGCGCCGAGCGGCTGGGCTGCACGGTCATCCCGATGAGCGGCGGCCAGACCGAGAAGCAGGTGCAGCTGATCAACGACTTCAAGCCCGACATCATCATGGTCACGCCGAGCTATATGCAGGTGATCGTCGAGGAGTTCGCGCGCCAGGGGCTGGATGCGCGCGAGTCGTCGCTGAAGATCGGCATCTTCGGCGCCGAACCCTGGACCGAGGCGATGCGCCGCGAGATCGAGGCCGGCGCCGGCATCGACGCGGTGGACATCTACGGCCTGTCCGAGGTGATGGGGCCGGGCGTGGCCAGCGAGTGCATCGAGAGCAAGGACGGCCCGGTCATCTGGGAAGACCATTTCTATCCGGAAATCATCGACCCCGAGACCGGCGAGGTGCTGCCCGACGGCAGCGAGGGCGAGCTGGTGTTCACGTCGCTGACCAAGGAGGCGATGCCCGTCATCCGCTACCGCACGCGCGACCTGACGCGCCTGCTGCCGCCCACGTCGCGCAGCATGCGCCGCATGGGCAAGATCGTCGGCCGCAGCGATGACATGCTCATCATCCGCGGCGTCAACCTGTTCCCGACCCAGGTCGAGGAACTCGTGCTGCAGGAGAAGGGCCTGGGCGGGCAGTACCAGCTCGTCGTCACGCGCGACGGTCTGCTGGACGAACTGCTCATCCGCTGCGAACTGGCCCTGGGCGCCAGCGACGACGGCATCGGCCGGCGGCTGTCCGAGCGCATCAAGAACCTCATCGGCGTGACGGCGCGCATCAGCGTCGAGGCGCCGGAGTCCATCGAACGCACGCTGGTCGGCAAGGCCCGCCGCGTCGTGGACCAACGCAAGAAGTGAAAGGAGCTTGAGATGTATACCCAAGCCATGGACCTGATGGCCCGCGAGGCCAAGCCCAAGGTCGTCAAGAGCGCCGAGGAACTGGCCCGCGAGGAGGCCTTCGAGGCCCGCATAGCCGCCGGCGACTTCATCGAGGCCAAGGACTGGATGCCCGAGCACTACCGCAAGACGCTGGTGCGCCAGATCAGCCAGCATGCGCACAGCGAGATCGTCGGCATGCTGCCCGAGGGCAACTGGATCACGCGCGCTCCCACGCTCAAGCGCAAGGCCATCCTGCTCGCCAAGGTGCAGGACGAGGGCGGCCACGGCCTCTACCTCTACGCCGCCGCGGAGACCCTGGGCACCAGCCGCGACGAGATGACCGAGGCGCTGCTGTCCGGCAAGGCCAAGTACAGCTCCATCTTCAACTACCCGACGCTGAGCTGGGCCGACATTGGCGTCATCGGCTGGCTGGTGGACGGCGCGGCCATCATGAACCAGGTGCCGCTGTGCCGCTGCTCCTACGCGCCCTATGCGCGGGCCATGATCCGCGTCTGCCGCGAGGAGAGCTTCCACCAGCGCCAGGGCTACGAGAGCCTCCTGGTCATGATGCAGAAGGGCACGGCCCGGCAGAAGGCCATGGTGCAGGACGCGGTGAACCGCTGGTGGTGGCCGTCGCTGATGATGTTCGGCCCGGCGGACAAGGACTCGCCCAACTCCGAGCAGAGCATGCGCTGGGGCATCAAGCGCGTCACCAACGACCAACTGCGCCAGAAGTTCGTCGACGCGACCATCCCGCAGGCCGAGATCCTCGGCGTGACCGTGCCCGACGCCGACCTGAAGTGGAACGCCGAGCGCGACAGCTACGACTTCGGCGCCATCGACTGGAGCGAGTTCTGGCGCGTGGTGGGCGGCGAGGGCCCCTGCAACCGCGAGCGCCTGGCCGCCCGCAACAAGGCCTGGGATGAAGGGGCCTGGGTGCGCGAGGCCGCGATGGCCCACGCGAAGAAGCAGGCCACCAAGGCCGAAGCCGCTTGAAGGATCACGACATGAGCAACACGAAGAACGAATGGCCGCTGTGGGAAGTCTTCGTCCGCAGCAAGGCGGGCCTGGACCACAAGCACTGCGGCAGCCTGCACGCCGCCGACCCGGCCATGGCCATCCAGATGGCGCGCGACGTCTACACGCGCCGCCAGGAAGGCACCAGCATCTGGGTCGTGCGCTCCGAACAGATCGTCGCCAGCGACCCGGTCGAGAAGGGCAGCCTGTTCGAGCCCGCCGACGACAAGATCTACCGCCATCCGACGTTCTATGAACTGCCGGAACAACTGAACCACATGTGATGGACGCCAAGCTCAACTACGTCCTGCAACTGGCGGACACCTGCCTCATCCACGCCCAGCGCCTGGGCGAGTGGTGCGGCCATGCGCCGGTGCTGGAGGAAGACCTGGCCCTGTCCAACATGGCCCTGGACCTGCTCGGCCAGGCCCGCGCGCTGCTGACCCTTGCCGGCGCGCTCGAAGGCGCCGGCCGCGACGAGGACCAACTCGCCTTCCTGCGCGAGGAGCGCGACTACCGCAACATCGTGCTGGTCGAACTGCCCAATGCCGCGGCCAGCCCCAGCGACGGCAGCGGTGGCCGCGATTTCGCGCTGACCACGCTGCGCAATGCGGCGCTGTCCCTCTGGCTGGAGCTGCTCTACGAGCGCCTGCAGGCCAGTGCCGACACCGAGTTGGCCGGCATCGCCGCCAAGTCGCTGAAGGAAGTGCGCTACCACCGCCAGCACAGCAGCGACTGGGCCGTGCGCCTGGGCGACGGCACGGCCGAATCCAAGGCCCGCATGCAGGCCGCGCTGGCCCTGTTGTGGCCCTACTTCAACGAGCTGTTCGCGGCCGCCGGCGTCGACGGCACCGGCCCGGCCTGGCGCGAGCTGGAGGCGGACTGGCGTGCCCGCTGGGCCACGCTGATGCAGGAGGCCGGCCTGAGCCTGCCGCGCGACAGCGCGATGCAGCCCCAGGGCCACCTCGGCGTGCACAGCGAGCACCTGGGCCATCTGCTGGCGCCGATGCAATACCTGCAGCGCGCCTATCCCGGGGGCGCCTGGTAATGGACCTCGCCGCAGCCCGCACCCGGCTTGCCGCCGTGCCCGACCCCGAGATCCCGGCGATCAGCCTGGTGGAGCTGGGCATCGTGCGCGAACTGCGCGAGACCGGCGCGGGCCTGGAGGTCGTGCTGACGCCGACCTACAGCGGCTGCCCGGCCACCGAGCTGATCGCCGACGACGTGCGCGCCGCGCTGGCCGAGTTCGGCCGCGTGACCGTCACGATGCAGCGTTCGCCGGCCTGGAGCACCGACTGGATCACGCCCGAGGGCCGCGAGAAGCTGCAGCGCTACGGCATCGTGCCGCCGCAGTGCAGCGCCGAGCAGGCCATCCGCGTCGTGCCCAAGCTGCGCTGCCCGCGCTGCGACGGCGGCAGGACGGAACAACTCTCCCGCTTCGGCTCCACCGCGTGCAAGTCGACGTGGCGCTGCATCGAGTGCGGCGAGCCCTTCGAATACTTCAAGCCGATCTAAACACGATGGCCTTGCACTTCCACCCCCTGCGCGTGACCTCCGTCGAGCGCGACACCGACGACGCGATGGTCGTCGGCTTCCAGGCCCCGGCGGAGGGCTTCGGCTTCGAGCCCGGCCAGTACCTGACGCTGCGCGCCAGCGTCGGCGGCCAGGAGCTGCGCCGCAGCTACTCCATCTGCTCGGACCGCCAGCTCAAGGTCGGCATCCGCCGCGTCGACGGCGGCGCCTTCTCGGGCTGGGTGCATGAGCAGCTGAAGGCCGGCGACATCGTCGAGTCCTATCCGCCGCAGGGCCGCTTCGTCATGCCGGCGGCCCGCGCCGAGGGACGCCATGTGCTATTCATCGCCGGCGGCTCGGGCATCACGCCCATCCTCAGCCTGCTGACCGCGCTGCTGGAGCGCGAGCCGGCGGCCCGCGCGACGCTGATCTACGCCAACCGCCGCACCGCGTCGACGATGTTCAAGGAAGAACTCGAAGACCTGAAGAACCGCTTCATGACGCGGCTGTCGCTGCACATGATCTTCAGCCGCGAGGCCGTCGACGCGCCGCTTTACGGCGGGCGCCTGGACGCCGGCAAGCTCAGCGCCTTCCTGGCCGGCCCCGTGCCGGCGGCCGGCATCGATGCAGCCTTCGTCTGCGGCCCCTTCGAGATGAACGACCAGGCCGAGGCCGCGCTGCTGGGCGCAGGCGTGCCGGCCGGGCGTATCCACATCGAGCGCTTCGGCACGCCGGAGACGCTGGCCGGCAAGCCCGTGCCGCACGAGGTCAAGCCCGGCGACGCACCCGAGGCCCGCGTGACGGTCATCCGCGACGGCATCTCGCGCGAGATCGAGTTCCACACCAGCGACCCCAGCCTGCTCGACGCCGCCGCGCGCGAAGGCATGGACGTGCCCTTCTCCTGCAAGAGCGGCGTCTGCTCCACCTGCCGCTGCAAGCTGGTCGAGGGCCGGGTGCGCATGGACAAGAACTTCGCCCTCGACAAGGACGAGGTCGCCGCCGGCTTCATCCTGAGTTGCCAGGCGCATCCGCTGACCGAGCGCGTCGTCATTTCCTTCGACGAACGCTGAAGACGCCCGGTGCAACTACGCGGCGCTGAGACACTGGGCAAATGCAAGAGTTTTTGAATTCCTCCGTGCCTCAGTGCTTCTGTGGTTGCAATTTTGTGTTCCGGACCTGCTGAGATGGCCCGCAAACGCGCCCCCGGATTCGAAGCCCAGCGCGAGGACATCCTCGCCGCCGCCGCCCGCCTGTTCGCCGAACAAGGCTTCAGCGCCACGTCGATGAACCAGGTCGCCGAGGCCTGCGGCGTGGCCAAGCCGACGCTCTACCACTACTTCCAGGATAAGCAGGAGCTGCTCGCGCAGATCTGCGACAGCCATGTGCATGCGCTGCTGGCCCTGGTCGAGGAGATCAAGGCCCTGCAGCTCGCGCCCGACGCGCAGCTGCGCGCGCTGATCGAGCGCTTCACGCGCGCCTATGCCGACGCCCAGGCCCAGCACCGCGTGCTGACCAGCGAGATCAAGTTCCTGGCCGACGCCGAGCGCGAGCGGCTGCTGGACGTGGAGCGCCGCGTCGTCGACGAGTTCGCGGCGGCCCTGTGCCTCGTGCGGCCCGAGCTGCGCGGCGCCCGGCTGCACAAGCCCCTGACCATGCTGCTCTTTGGCATGATCAACTGGACCTTCACCTGGCTACGCCCCGACGGCGAGCTGTCGCACGAGGCGCTCGCGGCGCTGGTCAGCGACCTGTTCTTCGGCGGCCTCGGCGCGGTCCAGGCGCCGCAGCCCGCCCTCATCCCATAACCCGAGGAGACGAACCCATGAAGCCATTCAAGCAACTCGCCCTGGCCCTGGCCGCCACGCTGAGCCTGGCCGCGCAGGCCGACATCAACGTCGGCGTCACGCTGTCCGCCACCGGCCCGGCCGCCTCGCTTGGCATCCCGGAGAAGAACACCGTCGCGCTGATGCCCACGACCATCGCCGGCCAGAGGGTCAACTACATCGTGCTGGACGACGCCTCCGACACGACCACGGCCGTCGCCAACACGCGCAAGCTCATCACCGACAGCAAGGTCGACATCGTCATCGGCTCCACCGTCACGCCCAACTCGCTGGCGATGATCGATGCCGTCGCCGAGGCTGGCACGCCGATGATCTCGATGGCGGCCTCGGCCCGCATCGTCGAGCCCATGGACGCGAAGAAGCGCTGGGTCTTCAAGACGCCGCAGAACGACATCATGATGGCCCTGGCCATCGTGACCCATATGGTGGACAGCGGCGTGAAGACGGCCGCCTTCATCGGCTTCGCCGACGCCTACGGCGAGGGCTGGTGGGGCGAGTTCAACAAGATCGCGGCGACCAAGAAGCTCAACATCGTCGCCAGCGAGCGCTACAACCGCACGGACACCTCCGTCACCGGCCAGGTGCTCAAGCTCGTCGCGGCCCGGCCCGACGCCATCCTGATCGCCGGCTCGGGCACGCCCGCGGCCCTGCCGCAGAAGGCGCTGAAGGAGCGCGGCTATGCCGGCAGGATCTACCAGACCCACGGCGTCGCCAACAACGACTTCCTGCGCGTGGGCGGCAAGGACGTCGAGGGCACGCTGCTGCCGGCCGGCCCGGTGCTGGTCGCGGCCCAGCTGCCGGCTGACCACCCGGTGAAGAAGAGCGCGCAGGACTACATCGCCAAATACGAGGGTGCCAACGGCAAGGGCTCGGTGTCGACCTTCGGCGGCCATGCCTGGGACGCCGGCCAGTTGCTGGCCGCCGCCGCACCGGAGGCGCTGAAGAAGGCCCAGCCGGGCACGCCGGCCTTCCGCGCCGCGCTGCGCGACGCGCTGGAGAACGTGAAGAACGTGGCCGGCGCGCATGGCGTGTTCAACATGTCGGCGCAAGACCACCTGGGCCTGGACCAGCGCGCCCGCGTGATGGTCAAGATCGAGAACGGAACCTGGAAGCTGATCAAGTGAACACCCTGCAGAGCTATATCGCCGGCCGCTGGGTCGGCGCCAAGGCGGCCAAGCCGCTGGCCAGCGCCATCAACGGCCGCGTCGTCGCGCACACGCACGAGGAAGGCCTCGATTTCGCCGAGGCCATGGCCTACGCGCGCGGCACGGCCTTGCCCGGCCTGCTGCGCACCCACTTCCAGGACCGCGCCCGCGTGCTGAAGGCGCTGGCGGCCCATCTGCTGGAGCGCAAGGAGCAGCTCTACGCAATCAGCGCCCACACCGGCGCGACGCGGGCCGACTCGTGGATCGACATCGAGGGCGGCATCGGCACGCTGTTCGCGTATGCCTCCATCGGCGGCAAGGACCTGCCCAGCAGCAATGTGCTGCACGAAGGCCCGGCCATGCGCCTGGGCGCGAACAACCACTTCATCGGCAGCCATGTGCTGGTGCCCAAGCGCGGCGCGGCCCTGCACATCAACGCCTTCAACTTCCCGATGTGGGGAATGCTGGAGAAGTTTGCGCCCAGCTTCCTGGCGGGCATGCCCTGCCTGGTCAAGCCCGCCACGGCGACGAGTTATGTCGCCGAGGCCTGCGTGCGCCTCATCGTCGACTCGGGCCTGGTGCCGGCCGGCGCCTTGCAGCTCATCATCGGCGGCACGGGCGACCTGTTCGAGC
The DNA here is from genome assembly GCF_026712205.1 of Pelomonas aquatica. Lineage (GTDB taxonomy): Bacteria > Pseudomonadota > Gammaproteobacteria > Burkholderiales > Burkholderiaceae_C > Pelomonas > Pelomonas aquatica. Next base: position 53,126 of record NZ_JAPPUW010000007.1, on the reverse strand, counting down.
GCCTGGACGAGGCCGACGTGGTCACCTTCACCGGCAGCGCCGACACCGCGCTGATGCTGAAGGCCCACCCCAATCTGCTGAAGAAGAGCATCCCCTTCAACGCCGAGGCCGACAGCCTGAACTGCGCCATCCTCGCGCCCGACGTGACGCCCGGCGACCCGGAGTTCGACCTCTTCATCAAGGAGGTGGCCCGCGAGATGACGGCCAAGGCCGGCCAGAAGTGCACGGCCATCCGCCGCACGCTGGTGCCCCGCCATCTGACCGATGCGGTCGCGACGGCGCTGAAGGCACGGCTGTCCAAGACGGTGGTGGGCGACCCCGCCGTCGAAGGCGTGCGCATGGGCGCGCTCGCCAGCAAGGCCCAGCAGGCCGACGTTGCCGAGCGCGTGGCTCAGCTGGCTGCGCAATGCGAGGTGCTGCTGTCCGCGAAAGACGGCTTCGCGCCCAAGGGCGAGGGTGTCGGCGACGGCGCCTTCTTCGCGCCGACGCTGCTGCTGGCGCGCGACCCGGCCGCCAGCGACGCCCACCATGTCGAGGCCTTCGGCCCGGTGACGACGCTGCTGCCCTATGGCGATTTCGAGGAGGCGCTGCACCTGGCCACGCTCGGCCGCGGCAGCCTCGTCGGCACCGTCTGCACGAAGACACCGGCCCTGGCCGCCCAGGCCGTGCCGACCTTCGCCGCCTGGCATGGCCGCATGCTGGTGCTGGACCGCGAGGCGGCGCTCGAGAACACCGGCCACGGCTCGCCGCTGCCCAAGCTCAAACACGGCGGCCCCGGCCGCGCGGGCGGCGGCGAGGAGCTCGGCGGCCTGCGCGCGGTCAAGCACTATCTGCAGCGCTGCGCCGTGCAGGGCTCGCCGACGATGATGAGCGCCGTCACCGGCGAGTACCAGCGCGGCGGCGCCGTGACCGAGAGCGAGGTCCACCCCTTCCGCCGCCACTTCGAGGACGTCGAGGTCGGCATGAGCCTGCTGACGCATCGCCGCACCGTCGGCGAGGCCGACATCGTCGCCTTCGGCGGCCTGTCGGGCGACTATTTCTACATGCACTTCGACGATGTCGCGGCCAAGGCCTCGCCCTTCGGCAGGCGCATCGCCCACGGCTACTTCGTGCTGTCGGCCGCGGCGGGCCTGTTCGTCAGCCCGGCGCCCGGCCCGGTGCTGGCCAACTACGGCCTGGAGAACCTGCGCTTCGTCACGCCGGTGGCCATCGGCGACACCATCCAGGCGCGGCTCACGGCAAAGCGCAAGATCGACCGCCCGCCGCGCGATGACCAGCCTGCCCAGGGCGTCATCGGCTGGGACGTGGCCGTCACCAACCAGCGCGGCGAGCTCTGCGCGAGCTACGAGATCCTGACCCTCGTCGCCAAGCGCAGCGCCGGCTGACCCGGCGCTTCGGCCGCTGTCCGACAGGCTCGTGCAAGCCTGTCGGACGCCGCTGACAGCGCTTCTCTGCAGCCACCGACAACCCGCCGACACGGGCGACCCTACGCTGACGACTTCCGAGTCGTTGAGGAGTCTTCCATGTCACAACAAGCTATCCATCGATCCGTGGCCCGCTTCGGCCTGCCCGTCATTGCCGCGGCTGCGCTGGCCGCCTGCGGTGGCGGCGGCGGTTACTCCGGCCAGCCCATGGCCAGCACCACCGGCACGCTGCGCGTCTCGATCACCGACGCGCCCGCCTGCGGTTTCGACCATGTCTACGTGACCGTCGAGAAGGTGCGCGTGAACGGCAGCGCATCGGCCGCGCCCACGGATGCGGGCTGGACGGACATCACCCTCGCCACGCCGCAGCGCATCGACCTGCTGGCGCTGTCCAACGGCGCGCTGACGACGCTCGGCCAGACCCAGCTGCCGGCCGGCAGCTACCAGCAACTGCGCCTCGTGCTGTCGGCCAACACCCCGGCCAACCCGCTGGCCAACTCGGTGGTGCCCACCGGCGGCGCGGAGCAGGCCGTGGACACGCCGAGCGCGGCGCAGAGCGGCATCAAGCTCAATGCCGGCATGACCGTGGCGGCCGACAAGGTGGCCGACTTCGCGATCGACTTCGATGCCTGCAAGTCCTTCGTGCGCGCCGGCAACTCCGGCAAGATCATCATGAAGCCGGTGCTGTCGCTGATCCCGATGCTCAGCGACGCCGGCATGCGCATCGTCGGCTTCGTCGACGCGGGCCTGGCCAACGGTGGCGCGACGGTGAGCGTGCAGTCGGCCGGCGTGCCGGTGCGCGCGACGCCGACCGACGCGACCGGCAAGTTCGTGCTCTACCCGGTGCCGGCCGGCAGCTATGACCTCGTCGTCACGGCCAATGGCCGCGCGAACGCGGTCGTCACCGGCGTGCCCGTCACGACGACGGCCTACACCTACGTTGGCAGCGACACGGTGCGCCTGACGCCGCCGGCCTCGGCCGCATCGGCAACGGTCAGCGGCACGGTCACGCTGGCCGGCTCGACCGCCAACACCGAAGGCAGCGTGCGCGCCCTGCAGGCCTTGACGGGTGGGCCGAGCGTGGAAGTGGCTTTCGCGAACGCCGACGCCGCCAGCGGCGCCTATTCGATGCGCCTGCCGCTCGCGGCGCCGGTGCTGACGCCCTATATGGCCTCGCCCACCAGCTTCACGTGGACGAGCACTCCGGCCGACGCAGCCAAGTACCGCTTCGAGGCGCTGGCCTCGGGCGTGACGACGCCCAAGACCCAGAGCCTGACGCTCAGCACCGACGCGGTGCTGAATTTCGGCTTCTGACGCAGGGCAGGGGGCGCCGCCGGCGCCCCGCGGTCTTCAGCGCGCCAGCGGCGCGCCTTCGCCGGACGCCGCGGCCTTCAGGTCGGCACGGCGCGCGCCGGTGAAGCGCTTGGCCCAGTAGGCGTCGCGCATGTCCTCCACGCGCACGGCGCTGCCGGTGCGCGGGGCGTGGATGAACTTGCCCTCGCCGACGTAGATGCCGACGTGGCTGAAGGTGGCGCGCATGGTGTTGAAGAACACCAGGTCGCCGGGCTTGAGTTCGTCGCGGCGGATGGCCGCGAGGCTGCTGTCCTTGGCCTGCTCGTCGGCACGGCGCGGCAGCACCAGGCCTACGCTCATCTCGAAGATGTGGCGCGTGAAGCCGCTGCAGTCGAAACCGTTCTCGACCGAGTTGCCGCCGCGCGTGTAGCGCACGCCGAGGAAGTTCATGGCCGACAGCACGAGGTCGGAGGCGGTGTCGCGCACCGTGCTCAGCAGGCGTGCCGGCGCGCTCGGCTCGCTGGCGTTCAGCAGGCCACGCTCGCTGAGGAAGCGGCTGACCGCATCGCCCGCGTTGCCATTGGCCGCCGGCGCCGGCTTGGCCGCCGGCGCGGCCTTGTCCACCGTGGCTGGCTGCTGTTGCTGCAGGCTCTGGCCGTAGGCGCCCATCATCGTGCCCGGCGGCGGCGCCGTGGCGGCCTGGGCCAGGCCCTGCGCCTGCACCACGGCGCAGCCCGCGGCGAGCAGGCCGGCAGCAGCGATGCGATTCAGCAGGGCAGCGGAGAGAACCAGGGACATTCGGGAACGGAGGCGGGAACCAGAAGCGGGCCGCGAGCGGCCGCGATAGCGGAGAAGGGACAGCGGCGCGCAGCGTAGGAGGGGACCCCGGCAGCGTCAACCCAAGCGGACGTAAAGCTTGTAATTTTCAGGGCAAACCCCGGCTTGGTCCGGCATGGGCTCGGTGGAAACCCTGAATTCTGTCACGCCACACGGGTCAGACTTTTGTCAGTGCCTGCGCTCCACACTTTCGGCATGACGCAGACCTACGCCGAATTCCATGCCCGCTCGCTGGCCGAGCGCGACGCCTTCTGGGCCGGCCAGGCCCGTCGCATCGACTGGCAGACGCCGCCGCAGCAGATCTGCGACGTCAGCCGCCCGCCGTTTGCGCGCTGGTTCGTCGGCGGCACGACCAACCTCTGCCACAACGCGGTGGACCGCCACGCGGCGCTGCGGCCGGACGACCGCGCGTTGATCTGGGTGTCGACCGAGGTGGGCCGGGAGGTGGTCTACAGCTTTGCGCAGCTGCAGGCCGAGGTCGAGGCCATGGCGGCCATCCTGCAGGGCCAGGGCGTGGGGCAGGGCGACCGCGTGCTGATCTACATGCCCATGATCCCCGAGGCCGCGTTCGCGATGCTGGCCTGCGCGCGCATCGGCGCGATCCACTCGGTCGTGTTCGGCGGCTTCGCGTCGGTGAGCCTGGCCAGCCGCATCGAGGACGCCGCGCCCAAGCTCGTCGTCAGCGCCGACGCGGGCAGCCGCGCGGGCAAGGTGCTGCCCTACAAGCCGCTGCTGGACGAGGCCATCGAGCTGTCCGCCCACAAGCCCGCCGGCGTGCTGATGGTGGACCGCGGCCTCGCGCCGTTTGCGCGCGTGGCCGGGCGCGACCTGGACCATGCCGAGCTGCGCCGCCGCCACTGGGGCGAGCGCGTGGCCTGCGCCTGGCTGGAGTCCAACGCGACGAGCTACACGCTCTACACCAGCGGCACGACCGGCAAGCCGAAGGGCGTGCAGCGCGACGTGGGCGGCTATGCGGTGGCGCTGGCCGCCAGCATGGACTACATCTTCGGCGGCCGGCCCGGCGAGACCTATTTCTCCAGCAGCGACATCGGCTGGGTCGTCGGCCACAGCTACATCGTCTACGGGCCGCTGATCGCCGGCATGGCCACGCTGATGTACGAAGGCACGCCCGTCAACCCTGACGCCGCCGTGCTGTGGCGCCTGGTGGAGCAATACCGGGTGACGGTGATGTTCAGCGCACCCACCGCGGTGCGGGTGCTGAAGAAGCACGACGCGGCGCTGCTCAAGCGCCACGACCTGTCGTCGCTGCGCGCGCTCTTCCTGGCCGGCGAGCCGCTGGACGAGCCGACCGCGCGCTGGATCGCCGAGGGCCTGGGCGTGCCCATCATCGACAACTACTGGCAGACCGAGACCGGCTGGCCGCTGCTGACGGTGGCCCACCACATCCCCGGCGTCGAGGCCGTGCCGACGCGCTTCGGCTCGCCCGGCGTGCCGATGTACGGCTATGGCGTGAAGCTGCTCGACGAGAACAGCGGCGCGGAGCTGGGGGCCGACCAGAAGGGCGTGCTCGTCATCGAGCACCCGCTGCCGCCGGGCTGCCTGCAGACCGTCTGGGGCGACGACGCGCGCTTCGTCGACACCTACTGGCGCAGCATTCCTGGTCGTGAAGGGGGCCGGCAGGTCTACTCGACCTTCGACTGGGGGCTGCGCGACGCCGACGGCTACACCTTCATCCTCGGCCGCACGGACGACGTCATCAACGTGGCCGGCCACCGCCTGGGCACGCGCGAGATCGAGGAATGCATCTCCGGCCACGCCGCCGTGGCCGAGGTGGCCGTCGTCGGCGTGGCGGACGCGCTCAAGGGCCAGGTCGCCATCGCCTTCGCGGTGCTGCGCGACCCGGGCCAGGCCTCGCTCGCGCTGGAGGGCGAGGTCATGAAGCATGTCGACGCCCAGCTCGGCGCCGTGGCGCGGCCGGCGCGCGTGCATTTCGTGACCCTGCTGCCCAAGACCCGCTCCGGCAAGCTGCTGCGCCGCGCGCTGCAGGCCGTGGCCGAGGGCCGCGACCCGGGCGACCTGACGACGCTGGACGACCCGAGCGCGCTGACCCAGGTGCAAACCCTGCTGCGCAAATAGGGGCATGCCGAACGGCTGGGCCGCCGCCCGGCCGCCAGAATCGCGCCTTCCCACAAGGAGACGCGATGAAACCCGTCCTGACCACCCTGGCCGCGCTGGCGCTGGCCGCCGTGGCCGCGCAGGCAGCCCCGCAGCTGCCGGCCTCCAACTTCCCCGCGTTCGGCTCCGTCGCGGACGTGAACCAGGCCTGCGACGGCGGCCTCGCAGGTGCCCGCAAGCGCGTGCAGGCGCTGGAGCAGCGCAAGGTCGACGCCGGCTGGCTGGCCGCCTTCGACGACCTGGCGGTCTATCTCGAGGACCACCAGAACCCGACCGATTTCGTCCTCAACGTCCACCCCGACAAGGCGGTGCGCGACGCGGCCCAGGCCTGCTCGCTGCGCTGGGCCGACTTCGGCTCCAGCCTGGGCCAGAACGAGAAGATCTACCGCGCGCTGCAGAAGGCCCCCCAGGCCGACGGCATCGACGCCGAGTTCGTGCGCCTGGCCTCGGGGCAGTTCGAGGACAGCGGCGTGGCCCTGCCCAAGGCCAAGCGGCAGCGTGCCAAGCAGATCCTGGACAAGCTCACCGAGCTGGACCAGCAGTTCAACAAGAACATCCGCGACGCCGGCACCCGCGTGGCCTTCACCGAGGCCGAGCTCAAGGGCGTGCCCGCCAGCGTGTGGGACAAGGCCAGGCGCGACGACCAGGGCCGCATCCTGCTCGGCGTGGACTATCCGAGCTATGTGCCCGTCATGCGCCTGGCCGAGAGCGGCGTCGCGCGCGAGCGCATGTGGCGGGCCAAGACCGACGAGGGCGGCCAGGCCAACCTCGACCTGCTGGCCCGGATCGCCACGCTGCGCGGCGAGTACGCCAGGTTGTTCGGCTTCGACAACTACGTGGACTTCAACCTGCGCCGCCGCATGGCCAAGGACGGCGCGACGGCGACGCGCTTCCTCGACTCGGTGGCCGGCGCCGTCAACGCGCGCGAGAAGGCCGAGCTGCAGGAGCTGCGCGCCGACAAGGCCGCCCACCTCGGCCAGGCGCTGGAGCAGACCCGGATCGAGCGCTGGGACGCGACCTTCTACGGCGAGCGCGTGAAGCGCGAGAAGTTCAGCGTCGACCAGAACGCCTTCCGCCCCTACTTCCCGCCGCAGCAGAGCCTGGAGTTCGCGCTGCACGTCATCGAGAAGACGATGGGCGTCAAGTACGAGCGCATCGCCAACAAGCTCTGGCACGACGAGGCCCAGACCTATGTCGTCAGCGATGCGGCCAGCGGCAAGCCCATCGCCCAGCTCTACGTCGACCTCTACCCGCGCGACGGCAAGTACAACCACGCCGCCGTCTGGCCGCTGCGCGGCAGCGCCACGCGCATCGCCCGCACGCCCGCGGCGGCCCTGGTCGTCAACTTCGACCGCAACGGCCTGACGCTGGACGAGGTGGAGACCCTGCTGCACGAACTCGGCCACTCGGTGCATGCCGACCTGTCCCGCACCCGCTACGCCAGCCTCGCCGGCACGGCCGTCGTGCACGATTTCGTCGAGGCCCCGTCGCAGATGCTGGAGGACTGGGTCTACGACAAGCAGGTGCTCAAGCTGATGCAGGAGGTCTGCGCCGCTTGCAAGCCGGTGCCGGACGCGATGGTCGACCAGGCCGTGGCCGCCAAGGCCTATGGCAAGGGCATGCAGTTCGGCCGCCAGCACCTGTATGCGAGCTACGACCTGGCCCTGCACCAAAGCCCCAAGCCCGCGCCGCTGCCGCTGTGGGCCCGCATGGAGGGCGCCACGCCGCTGGGCTATGTGCCCGGCACGATGTTCCCGGCCGGCTTTGCCCACATCGCCGGCGGCTATGGCGCGGGCTACTACGGCTATCTGTGGAGCCTGGTCGTCGCAATGGACCTGCGCACCGCGTTCGCGGCGGACAAGCTTTCGCCCGAGGTCGGCCAGCGCTACCGCGAGCGCGTGCTGAGCCAGGGCGCGCAGAAGCCCGCGGCCGAGCTGGTCAGGGACTTCCTGGGCCGCGACGGCAATTCGCAGGCCTTCTTCGACGACCTGAAGAAGTAGGTCGCCGAGGCCGTCAGCCGCCGCAGCTGCCCGAGCCGCAGCCGTGCGCCGCGGCTGCCGTGATCGGCTGGCGGCATACGCCCGTCGCCGGGTCGAAGCCGACCTGCTCCATCGTGAACACCAGAGCCGCGTCCATCATCTCGGCGTGCTGCGGGAACCAGCCCGCCAGCTCCGTGCGCAGGATGGCGAGCGGCTCGCGGTCGTTCAGCTCGTTCGCATAGCGCAGCGCCTCGCGCATCACGTTCAGCACCATCGCGTGCTGGCCGGCATGGCAGTTCTGCGCCTCGAAGCCGCAGCGCGCCATCCAGTCCTCCTCCATCGCGAAATGGGCCTCGGTGTGGGCCAGCAGCGCGTGGTAGGCGGGCAGGGCGTCGGTGCCGCCGTCCAGTGCGGCGCCGAAGGCGTTCAGCAGCTCGACGAACTCCTGGTGGGTGGTGTCCAGCTCGGGGTTGTTCAGGACGAGGGATTCGGTCCAGGCAAGGGTGCTCATGGGCCAGATGCTAAGCGTGCATTCGTACAACCGGTTTGAGCCATCGCAAGGTGGATGGACCCTGACCTTGCGATTGCGCCGTCGTGCCACCAAGGCGAGCGGATATCGATATGCGTTTGGTCATGCCTGCTGTGGCGCGGGCGCTGCGGTATTGGGAAAACCCGTCTGGGCGCGAACAACTCATTACATAGAGTGCGCCGCTTCTTCCCATTCGGAAGGCTCGTCGTCCGCTGGCCTATCTGTCGGTGTGACACCTTTTCCTCACCAAGGATCTTTCTTCATCATGAAGCACATAGCATTGAAGCCACTCGCCGCAGCCCTGGCGCTGGCGGGCGTGGCTCAGCTGCCGGCCCAGGCCCAGGCCGCCGCGCCCGGCGCGCGCGAGGAGCTCGAACGCGTCGAGGTCATCGGCAGCCGCATCAAGCGCATCAACATCGCCGACGAGACGGCCAACCCCATCACCCTCATCAGCCGCGAGGAGATTCAGCGCTCCGGCGTGGCGACCACGCGCGACCTGCTGGAGATGCTGCCCGGCTTCAACAGCGGCACGCTGTCGGACCTCAACGGGAGCAATTCCTTCGGCAACGGCGGCACCGGTGCCAGCCTGCGCAACCTGGGCAAGCAGTCCACGCTGGTGCTGCTGAACTCGCGCCGCATCGCGGCCTACCCGCTGGCCGATTACAACGAGGTGTTCTCCAACCTCGACTCGCTGCCGGTGGACGCCATCGAGCGCATCGAGGTGCTGAAGAGCGGCGGCTCGGCGCTGTACGGTTCCGATGCCGTGGCCGGTGTCATCAACATCGTCACGCGCAGCAGTTTCAAGGGGCTGACGGTCAGCGCCAACGCCCAGGAGTCGTTGAAGTCCAAGCAGTTCAAGGACCAGTCCTTTGCGGTCACCGGCGGCGTCGGCAACCTGGCGACCGACGGCTTCAACGTCCTCGCCAATGTCGACTACTACCACCGCGGCGACTTCTTCTGGCGTGATGTGCTCCAGTACAGCAACCCCGCCTACAAGGCGTTCTCGTCCAGCTTCGGCTCGTTCTCCAGCTATAGCTACCCGGGCAACGTGATTGGCCAGGGGCCCGTGGCCGGCTGCACGACGTTCAACGCGTCGAAGACGCTGTGCATGTACGACCGCTACCAGCGCTTCTCGGTGCAGCCCTCGGCGGACCGGCTCAGCGGCATCGTCTCGGCCAAGTTCAAGGTCTCCGACCATATGCAGGGCTTTGCGGAAGCGCTGTACTCCAACACCAAGAATGCCTACTACAGCGCGCACCAGACCTACGGTGCCGCCGCCGCCAATGTCGTCTGGGGCGACCCCAACACCAATGCCGCCCGCACCTTCGTCTACCGCGGCCTTCCGGCCCAGCATCCCCTCAACCAGACCGGCGGTGAGGTCGAGTTCCGCTATCGCTTCGTGGACGACAACCAGGCCAACAAGGTGTCGACCGACCAGTACCGCGTGCTCGCCGGCCTGAAGGGCGACTGGCAGGGCTGGGACTGGGAGTCCGCCGTGGGCATGATGGGTGGAACGACCACGCAACGCCAGCGCGGCCAGTTCAGCGACAGCGGCTTCAAGGAGGTCATCGGCGACTACAACAAGGACACGCTGGACGCCGACTTCTTCAACAAGCCCAATGGCTACAAGATCGGCCAGACCAACAGCGACGCCGTGTTGAACAAGCTGTTCCCGGCCTTCGGCTACGACGCCAAGATCAACCAGACCTTCCTGGACGGCAAGGCCACCACCGAGTTCGGCAGCCTCGCCGGCGGCCCGATCAATATCGCGACGGGTTTCGAGCTGCGCCACGAGACCATGAAGATCGCGCCCGACGCACTGTCGGCGTCGGGCGACATCGTGGGCCTGGGCACCGTGCGTGCCGACGCCGGCCGGAGCTTCGGCGCGCTGTTCGTCGAGGCCGACCTGCCGGTGACCAAGGCCCTGGACGCCCAGGTGGCCGGCCGGCTGGACAAGTTCCCCGGCTTTGCCGCGCACTTCTCCCCGAAGGTGGCCGTGCGCGCGCAACTGATGCCGCAACTGATGCTGCGCGGCTCGGTCGAAGGGGGCTTCCGTGCGCCCAATCTGACCGAGAGCGCCGCATCCAGCAAGTCGGCCTTCCAGCCCGGCGTCAGCGACCCCAAGCGCTGCGATGCCGCGAGCGCGCTGATCAGCGACCTCACTGCGCAGGCCAAGGCTCTGCCCGACAGCGATCCCAACAAGACGCTGCTGCAGGCCCGCGCCGACGCCATCGACGACTGCAGCATGGGTGTGGCCAATGTGGTGCGCAACAACCCGGGCCTGAAGCCCGAGACCTCGCACATCATGACGTTCGGCCTGGCCTTCCAGCCGGTCAAGTCGTTCAGCACGACGCTGGACTACTACGCCATCGAGCGCGTCAACGAGATCGGCACCAAGAGCGTGTCGGACTTGCTCAACGCCGAGAGCCAGCAGCCTGCCGGAACCATCGTGCGTGCGCCCGACTTCAGCAACGACCCGACGTTCAAGACGCCGGCCGAGGTCGCCAAGTACGCGCCGGGCGCAGGGCGTTTGAACCTGGTCAGCGGCCAGTTCGTGAACCTGGGCAAGACCAAGACCAGCGGTGTGGACTGGACCATGACCAGCCAGTTCAGCGATCCGCTCGGCAACGTGTCGGTGAACTTCGATTCCACCTATCTGCTGGAGTTCAAGCAGTTCAGCACGTCCGACAACCGCTACGGCGACAACCTCGCCGGCCGCTGGGGCTTCCCGCGCTTCAACTTCAAGCTGCGAGCCAGCCAGGAGTGGGGCAGCTGGACGCACACGCTGACCTACTTCTGGACGGGCAGCACCACGTTGACGGGCGACTACTTCGACGCCACCAACGGCGTGGTCAACTGGAGCGTGGGTGACTGCGCGAACAAAAAGAAGCTGGATGCCAACCAGTGCCAGGTGCACAGCTACAACCGGTTGGACTACAACCTGGCGTGGCGTCCGACGAAGGCGCTGACCCTGAGCGCGAACCTGCGCAATGTGCTGGGTCGTCGCCCGCCGATCAACTACCGCAGCTTCGGTCAGGGCGGCATCATCCCGGACAACCGTGAGGACGTCATGGGCCGCGTGCTGCGGCTGGCGGTGGAATACAGGTTCCTGTAAACCCCGCCGGGCTGGGCCTTAGCCCAGCCGTGCCCGGTGCCGCGCCACCTGCGCGCGCACCTGGGCCGGCGCCGTGCCGCCCAGCACGTTGCGCGCGTTCAGCGAGCCTTCCAGCGACAGCACATCGAACACGTCGGCCTCGATGCGGGCGTCGAAGGTCTTCAGCTGGTCCAGCGTCAGCGCGGCCAGGTCCACGCCCTGCTGCGTCGCGGTCTTCACCGCGTGGGCGACGACCTCGTGGGCGTCGCGGAAGGGCAGGCCCTTCTTGACGAGGTAGTCGGCCAGGTCGGTGGCCGTCGCATGGCCCTTCAGCGTCGCGGCGCGCATGGCCTCGGGCTTCACGCTCAGGCCGGCCAGCATGTCGGCAAAGATGCGCAGCGTGTCCTTCAGCGTGTCCACCGTGTCGAACAGCGGCTCCTTGTCTTCCTGGTTGTCCTTGTTGTAGGCCAGGGGCTGGCCCTTCATCAGCGTGACCAGGCCGACGAGGTGGCCGACGACGCGGCCGGTCTTGCCGCGTGCCAGCTCGGGCACGTCGGGGTTCTTCTTCTGCGGCATGATCGACGAGCCGGTGCAGAAGGCATCGGGCAGCGCGATGAAGCCGAAGTTCTGGCTCATCCACAGGATCAGTTCCTCGGACAGGCGCGAGATGTGCAGCATGACGAGTGTGGCGGCTGCGCTGAACTCGATCGCGAAGTCGCGGTCGCTGACGGCGTCCAGGCTGTTCTGGCTGCAGGCCTCCATGCCCAGCGTGCGGGCCACGCGCTCGCGGTCCAGCGGGTAGCTGGTGCCGGCCAGCGCGGCGGCGCCCAGCGGCAGGCGGTTCACGCGCTTGCGCGCGTCCGCGAGGCGCTCCGAATCCCTGGCGAACATTTCCACATAGGCCAGCAGGTGGTGGCCGAAGCTGACCGGCTGGGCCACCTGCAGATGGGTGAAGCCGGGCAGGATGACGCCGGCATGCTCGCCGGCCTTGTCCACCAGCACGCGCTGCAGCGCGGCCAGCAGGCCGGAGATCTCGTCGATCTCGCCGCGCAGCCACAGCCGCACGTCGGTGGCGACCTGGTCGTTGCGGCTGCGGCCGGTGTGCAGGCGCTTGCCGGCGATGCCGACGCGCTCGGTCAGCCGCGCCTCGATGTTGAGGTGCACGTCCTCCAGGTCGAGCTTCCAGTCGAACCGGCCGGCCTCGATCTCGGCGGCGATCTCGCCCAGGCCGCGCTGGATGGTGGCGTGGTCCTCGGCGCTCAGGATGCCCTGGGCCGCCAGCATCTCCGCATGCGCCAGGCTGCCGGCGATGTCGGCGCGCCAGAGGCGCTGGTCGAAGCCGACGCTGGCCGTGTAGCGCTTGACCAGGTCGCTCATCGGCTCGGAAAACAGGGCGGACCAGGCTTGGGACTTGTTGGCGAGTTGGTTGTCAGACATGGGGCGGGCGTCGGAATTCGGCGCGCACAATCGCGCGCAGCCCGGCATTATCGAACGCCGCTCCTTTCGCCCATGCCGCCGTCCTTCTTCAAGCGTCGCCCGCCCGCGCCAGGGCACAGCGTCTGGCACGACTCCCTCCAGGTCAGCCAGTGGCTGGGGTTTGCGCCCACCGAGCTGCCGGAGCTGAGCTCGGCGCCGCTGCTGGACCCGACGCGCGCCTTCGACGTCTGCCACGTCGGCCTGGTGCTGCGCGCCGTGCTGGGCGTGCACCTGCTGCTGGCCCTGGGCGCCGCCATCGTCGCGCGGGACGGCTGGCAATGGCTGATGCTGACGGCCAACGGCACCGTCGTCACGATGTTCGCGGTGCTGTCCTGGCTGATCCTGGTCTGCGCCGCCAAGCGGCTGTGGCCGCGCCTGCCCGAGCCGGCGCAATGGGCGGCGCTGATGGCGCTGGGCGCCGCGGGTGCGCTGATGGGTTTCGCGCTGCTGAACCTGACCGGCGACGAGCCCGCGTCGCCCTGGCGCTGGGGCAGCGTGGCCGCGGCCGGCGCGAGCGGCGCGGCCATGCTGCTGGCCTGGCTCAAGCTGCGCGAGCACAGCCAGCGCCCGGCCGATGCACTGGCCCAGCTCGTCGAGCTGCAGTCGCGCATCCGGCCGCATTTCCTGTTCAACACGCTGAACAGCGCCATCGCCCTCGTGCAGGTCGACCCGGCGCGTGCCGAGGGCGTGCTGGAGGACCTGGCCGAACTGTTCCGCGTGGCGCTGGCCGACGCCAGCGCGTCGGTCACGCTGGGCGAGGAGGTGGAGCTGGCCAGGCGCTATCTGGCCATCGAGCAGATCCGCTTCGGCAGGCGGCTGCGCGTCGTCTGGCACCTGGACGCCGCGGCCGACGCGGCACGCGTGCCGCCGCTGCTGCTGCAGCCGCTGGTGGAGAACGCCGTGCGCCACGGCGTCGAGCCCAACGACGAGGGCGGCGAGATCGAGGTCATGACGGCCCGGCGCGGCACCGAGGTCGTGATCGGCGTCATCAACACGGTCGGCGGGCCGGCCCGCACGGCCGGCCACGGCCTGGCGCTGCGCAATGTGCGCCAGCGCCTGCGCCTGATGCACGACGTGGCCGCGCGCTTCGACATCGAGCCGGCCGACGGGCGCTTCTCGGTGCGCATCGTCGTGCCGGTCTGAGCAGACTCGGTTCCCCAGCCGGCCTTGCGGACCGTGCCGAGCCGCGAGTTGACGATGTCCGCTCGCGATGCCGCCGCCGCGGCGCGGCGCTGCGCGTCAATCCGACGATAGGATTCCCGGCACCCCGCCCGATCACCATGCAGCACGGAGGTATGCGTTGAGTCCGTTGAAGATCCTCGTCGTCGACGACGAGCCGCTCGCACGCTTGCGCCTGCGCGGCCTGGTCGATGCCGTCACCGAACCGCGCTGCGAGGTCGTCGCCGAGGCCGCCACCGGTTCCCAGGCCGCCACCTGGCTGCGCGAGCATGGCTGCGACCTCGTGCTGCTGGACGTGCAGATGCCGGGGGTCGACGGCCTGCAGCTGGCCGACAGTCTGGCCCAGCGCATGGCCGCCGGTCAGGCGGCGCCGATGATCGTCTTCGTGACGGCGCACGCGATGCATGCGCTGCGCGCCTTCGAGCTCGACGCCATCGACTACCTGACCAAGCCCGTGCGCCGCGAGCGCCTGCAGGCCGCGCTGGCCCGTGCCGCCCAGCGCCTGGCCGAGCGCAGCGCCGTGCAGGCCCGGCAGCCGGCCCAGGCCGGCGATGCGGCGGCCGCGCCCGAGACCGACTTCATCACCATCGCCGACCGGGGCCGGCTCAAGCGCGTGCCGGTGAGCGAGGTGCTGTACTTCAAGGCCGAGCTCAAATACGTGACGCTGCGCACCGCCAGCGAGAGCCATGTGCTCGACGGCGCGCTGTCGGACCTGGAGCAGCGCTGGGGCGAGCGCTTCCTGCGCGTGCACCGCAACGCCCTCGTGGCCCGCTGGGCCGTGCGCGATCTGGAGCGCCATGCGCCGACCGGCTTCGGCGAACTCGACGGCGGCGATGGCGCCGAGGCCGCCGACAGCTGGGCCGTGCGCATCGTCCATGTCGACGAATGGCTGGCCGTGTCCCGGCGCCAGGTGGCGGCGGTGCGGGAGGCGCTGGCGGGGTTGAAGGGCTGAGGATGCCTGCTTGAAGCGTCGCTGGCTCGTCTTCGGCCCGGGTCTGCTGCTGGCGGTGGTGTGCGTGCTGCTGCTGCGGCCGGCGCCGCGGCCCCTGGCGGCGGTCCCGCCGTCGGTGCCTGTCGCCGCACAGCTGCCTCAGGAGGCGGCGCCTGCCTCCAGCGCCAGTCCGGCCCGGGCGGCTAGCGCGGCCGGGCCCGCGATGGATGCGTCGTCGGCGCCCGGCCCGGACGGCGACTTCGTCGAGATCTGCGGCGTCGGGTCGGTGAAGCGCAGCGAGTTCGAGCGGGAGCGCGGCAGCGGCGAGCCCAGGCCGGCCTGGGCGCAGGCCATGGACCAGCAGTATGAAAACGCGCTGGGCGAGGTGCTCGGGCGGCTGAGCGCCGGAACGACAAGCCAGCGCGTCGCGGCGGCCGTCATGCGTGGCGATCTGGAAGGCGCGGCCCGGTTGGCGCATGCCAGCGGTGACTGGAAAGCCTATCGCCTGGCGCTCCGGGCCTGCCGCAAGGACCGTGACTACCGTTCCGCCGTCATGCGGCACAACGGCCTGCGGCCGGCCCTGGCGGCGAGCGGCATCGCCACGCCGGAACTGGCCGCGCCCGGTCCCGAGCCCGCGGCCTGCGCGGCCCTGAGCCTGGAACGGTTGGAGGCGATGGATCCGGGTGATGCCTCGCCCTGGCTGCTGCGCCTGTCCGACAGCCAGGACCGGGCAGATGCGGTGGGCGTTTCCGAGGCGCTGTTCCAGATCGCACAACGCTCCCGGCTGTCGGGCAGCACCCGACCGCTCGGCGAAGCTGTGCTGGAGGTCGTCGGCGACGAACCGACGCTGGCCGAGGTCAGCGCCCTCGTGGCGGCCGTCGGCATCGATGCGGCGTCGACGCTGGACGATTCATTGCTGCTGGTCGGCCGATCCTGTCGCGCCAATGCGTTGCGCGACGCCAACCTGCGTCAGTTGTGCGGGCGGGTCGTGCAGCGCATGCCGGACCTCGCTCGGGACGTGAACGAGGCGGGCGCGCTTTATTCGCTGGAGGAGCGGCTTGGCCTGGCCCACGGCGGCCGGGGCCTGTCGCCCGAGGACAGGCAGCGTGTGCTGCAGGCGTTCGCCGGCGGCAGCCTGGGTGCCGTGGAAAGCCTGAGCTGTTCCGGCATGAAGGCCATCGGGCGGCAGGCCGTGAACATGAAACGGGTGGGAGAGCTTCGCTTCGCGAGAGCCCTCCTGATGGCGGGCGCGGCGTCGGCGCCGCATTGACTCCGGCCGATGGTCAGCCCGTGTTCCGCAACCCCGCCGCGATGCCGTTGATGGACAGGTGGATGCCGCGCTGCACGCGCTCCATGGCTGGGTCGTCCGCCAGCGTGCGGCGGTAGCGGCGCATCAGCTCGACCTGCAGGTGGTTGAGCGGGTCGATGTAGGGGAAGCGGTGCTCGATGGAGCGCGCCAGCGAGGGGTTGGCGGCCAGGCGCCTGGCGTCGCCGGTGATGAGGTTGAGCGCGGCCTGGGTGCGCTCGAACTCCTCGCGGATGGCCGCGAAGATGCGCTTGCCGAGCTTCTTGTCCTCGACCAGCTCGACGTAGCGCTCGGCCAGGGCCAGGTCGGTCTTGGCCAGCACCATGTCGAGGTTGGACAGCAGCGCGCGGAAGAAGGGCCAGCCCTTGAGCATGCGCTTGAGCAGGGCCAGGTTCCTGGCGCGCTGCGCCGGCTCCTCGCCGAGGAAGGTCTCGACGCCGGAGCCGAAGCCGCACCAGCCCGGCAGCGCGACGCGGGCCTGGCCCCAGGAGAAGCCCCAGGGGATGGCGCGCAGGTCCTCGATGGCGCGCGTGGCCTTGCGCGAGGCCGGGCGCGAGCCGATGTTGAGCTCGGCGATCTCGCGGATGGGCGTGCTCGCGAAGAAGTAGTCGGCGAAGCCCGGCGTGTCGTAGACCAGGCCGCGGTAGGCGGCGAAGCTGGCGTCCGACAGCGCCTGTGCGGCCTGCAGATAGCCCTTGGGCGCGCTCTGCGTCGGGTGCAGCAGCGTGGCCTCCAGCGTGGCGGCGACCAGCGTCTCGAGGTTGCGCCGGCCGATCTCGGGGTGGGCGTATTTGGAGGCGATGACCTCGCCCTGCTCGGTCAGGCGGATCTGGCCGTTCACGGTGCCCGGGGGCTGGGCCAGGATGGCCTGGTAGCTCGGGCCGCCGCCGCGCCCGACGGTGCCGCCGCGGCCGTGGAAGAGGCGCAGCGTGATGGGGGCCGCGCGCTTGAGTTCGTCGAACAGCTCGACGAGGGCGATCTCGGCGCGGTAGAGCTCCCAGGACGACGTGAACATGCCGCCGTCCTTGTTGCTGTCGGAGTAGCCCAGCATGATGTCCTGCTCGCCGCCGCTGCGGTCGACGAGGCCGCGCACGCCGGGCAGCGCGTAGAACTCCCGCATGATGGTCGGCGCGATGCGCAGATCGCCGATGGTCTCGAACAGCGGCACGATGATGAGGTCGCTGGCCGCGTAGCCGTCCAGCGTGCCGCGCAGCAGGCCGGTTTCTTTCAGCAGCAGGGCCACTTCGAGCAGGTCGCTGACCGACTCGGTGTGCGAAATGATGTAGTGGCGCAGCGCCTCGCGGCCGAAGCGGGCCAGGGCCTCGCGGGCGGCCTCGAAGGTGGCGAGCTCGAACTGCGTCTTGTCGGTGTAGCTCGCGCCGATGACGCGCAGCGGGCGGGCGTCGTTCAGCAGGCGCAGCAGCAGCGCGCGCTTGGCCGCTTCGTCCAGCGCCGCGTAGTCTTCCTCGATGCGGGCGGCGGCCAGCAGTTCGGCCAGCACCAGCTCGTGCTGGTCGCTGCTCTGGCGCAGGTCCAGCGTCGCGAGGTGGAAGCCGAAGACCTGCACGGCGCGCATCAGCGGCGCCAGGCGCGGCGCGATCAGCGCCTCGGCGTGGTTGGCCTTCAGCGAGGCCTCGATGGTGCGCAGGTCGGCCAGCAGTTCCTCGGGGCTGACGTAGGGGTCCTGCGGCGCGACGGCGTGGCGCAGGGCCTCGGTGCCGGTCAGCGCATGCAGCGTGGCGGCCAGGCGGGCATACATGCCGGTCAGCGCGCGGCGGTAGGGCTCATCCAGGCGGTGGGCGTTCTGGTCGGGGCTGCGCTCGGCGAGCAGCTGCATCTCGGGCGACACGCCGGACAGGCGCAGCGAGATGGACAGCTCGGCGCCCAGCTCGTGCAGCTCGGTCAGGTAGTGGCGCAGCGCGACCTCGGCCTGGCGCTTCATGGCCTGGCACAGCGTCGCGGCGCCGACGTTGGGGTTGCCGTCGCGGTCGCCGCCGATCCAGTGGCCCATGCGCAGGAAGCTGGGCAGGTGCTCGCCCGGCAGGTGCTCTTCCAGCTCGGCGTAGAGCTTGGGGATCTGGCGCAGGAAGGTCGCGTTGTAGTAGGACAGCGCGTTCTCGATCTCGTCGGCCACGGTCAGCTTGGAGTAGCGCAGCATGCGCGTCTGCCAGAGCTGGGTGATGCGGGCGCGCAGCAGGGCCTCGGCCTCGCGCAGCTCGCGCTCGGTGCCCGCGCGGTCGCGCGCTTCGAGCAACGCGGCGACTGCGCGCTCGGCGTCCAGGATGCTCTTGCGCTGCACTTCGGTGGGATGGGCCGTCAGCACCGGCGAGATGAAGCCGCGCTTGAGCACCTCAGCAATCTCGGTGGGGCGGATGCCGGCCTCGTGCAGATGCTCCAGGCAATAGGCCAGCGAGCCGGGCTGCACGCTGCCGGCGCGCTCGTGCACGTCGCGGCGGCGGATGTGGTGGCGGTCCTCGGCGATGTTGGCCAGGTGCGAGAAATAGCTGAAGGCGCGGATGACGCTGACGGCCTGCTCGCCTGACAGGCTCTTGAGCAGCTTGTCGAAGCGCTTGCCGGCCTCCTTGTCGTGCTTGTGGCGGTAGGCCACCGACAGCTGGCGGATGCGCTCGACCAGCTCGTAGGCCTCGCGGCCTTCCTGCTCGCGAATCACGTCGCCGAGGATGCGGCCGAGCAGCCGGATGTCGGCCACCAGGGGTTCGTTCTTGTCGACTTCGGAGCGGGCGGGAGCGGCGCGAGGAGGCATGGCGGAGCGTCCGGGAAGGAAATTGCTGCAGAGCAGGTAACTGAGTTACCGAAATATGACTCTAGCAGTTTCCTTGTCCGGGCGGCCCCTCCAATCCCCGGGTTCGAGGCAGGCATCGCGAGGGCGCAGGGGCGCGGCACCCCGTGGGACCGGGGGTGCGGCAGCGGCTTCGAGCATGGCGAAGCCCGCATTGCGAAACTACGGCGCGGCCGGCGGCGTGCCGCGGGGAGGGATTGCCTGCAGGCGGATGGGTTGCCGTAGCGAATGGCCGGCCGATGGCCGCGGGCCACCTCGCGGCAGGCTTGGAGCGGTGCGCGCAGGAGCAGACATGAGATCGCTACCATCTCGTGCAAGAAATTCAGTATGCCATCAAAATGGCAGCGCTGTCATTTTTTGCGAGTGCGCAGCGGAACACTGTGGCGCAAAGCGCAAATCCGCCATCATCAACCCGCGTAAACCCCAACAGTGGGCGGCGGGGAAAAAAAATTAAAGTACGACCCGGCGCTTGAGGTGGCACCTCTTTTTTTGGAGCGCGTTGTTAACGCTACCAACCAGTTCATCCGCAAGCCATCCAGCTGTCCTCAACCGGCTCAGCCGCTGGGCCGCCAAAGCAATCAAGGAGACAAATGAAACACCCTCAGACTTCCAAGGCGCGGCGCGTGTCCTGGCAGGCCCGGCAACTCAAGCCCGTCGCATGGGCGTCCTCGCTCGCGCTGCTGACCGGCGCGGCGGCCGTGCATGCCCAGGCCCAGCAGGCCGGCCCAGCCGCAGCCCCCGCCCCTCAATCGTTGGAGACCGTCGTCGTCACGGGCATTCGCAAGTCGCTTGACAGCGCTGTCAACCTGAAGCGCGAGTCGCGTGGCCTGGTGGATGGCATCGTGGCCGAGGACATCGGCAAGTTCCCCGACACCAACCTCGCCGAGTCGATGCAGCGCATCGCCGGCGTGTCCATCGACCGCGCCGCCAGCGGCGAGGGCTCCAAGGTCACGGTGCGCGGTGTCGGCCCCGACTTCAACATGGTGCTGCTGAACGGCCGGCAGATGCCGACCTCGACCATCAACCAGCTCAACGCGGGCGCCAGCGGCTCGCGCGCCTTCGACTTCTCCAACCTGTCGTCCGACTCGATCTCGGCGCTGGAGGTCTACAAGACCGGCCGCGCCGAATCGCCCACGGGCGGCATCGGCGCGACCATCAACGTGAAGACGGCCCGCCCGCTGGACCTGCGCGAGCGCGTGGCCAGCATCGGCGTCAAGGCCAACTTCGACGGCTCCAACAGCCGCCTGCCCGAGTCCTTCAAGGGCAGCAGCGTGACGCCCGAGGTTTCCGGCATCTACAGCGACACCTTCGCCGACCGCACCATCGGCATCGCGATCAGCGGCAGCTATTCCAAGCGCGACTCGGGCTCCAACATGGCCTACACGCAGGGCGGCTGGCGCACCTTCAACCCGTCGCAGACCGACTGGGGCACGATCCCGGCCAAGCCCGCCACCGGCACCGATCCGATCACCAACCGACCGACCGGCCTGTACTCGACTTCGGTCGACATGCGCTACTCGCTGACGGCCATCGAGCGCGAACGCTTCAACGGCCAGATGACGCTGCAGTTCGCGCCGAGCAAGGACCTGCGCTTCACGCTCGACTACACGATGGCGACGAACACGCTGAGCAAGAAGAACGCCGAGCTGTCCAGCTGGTTCAACTTCTCGTTCGGCCCGACCACCTTCACCAGCGGCCCGGTCGCCTCGCCGCTGGTCCAGACCGCGCTGTGGCCCAACGGCGACCACGACCTGGCCATCAACTCCGGAGCCTATGGCGAGAAGTCCAAGCTCGGCTCCACCGGCTTCAACACGGCTTGGAAGGTCAGCAATGCGCTGTCCATCGACCTGGACGCCCACCACTCCACGTCCAGCACCAAGCCCAACAGCCCCTACGGCACCTACTCGACGATGGACCTGGGCCTGTTCAACCAGGGCAATGCCATCGCCTACTACGACCAGAAGCTGCCCATCCTGAGCCTGCCGACGACGACGATGGACGCCAGCAAGCTGCAGCTGACGGGGTCGCAGTTCGTCAACAACATGGCCGAGCAGACGGTCGACCAGTTCCAGACGCGCGGCACCTACCGGCTGGACGCCGACAACAAGCTGCTGGCCGGCCTGGGCTTCACGAAGGTGAAGAACCGCGCCGCGGGCTACAACAACCAGAACAACGACTGGGGCGGAGTCGGCGTCAAGAAGGACTACGCCAACGTCAAGCTCTATACCGAGAACCTCGGCGGCTTCTTCAGCCAGATCCCGGGCCACAACGACCCGCGCCTGTTCCAGAACTTCTACCTGGCCGACTTCAACAGCCTGCATGCGGCGGCCATCCAGTCCATCATGGCCTCGCGCGGCCTGACCCAGGCCCAGGCCCAGGCCTACTTCTCGGCGTCGCCCGACTACACCAGCGGCAACGACTGGCGCACGACGGAAAAGTCCTCCAGCTTCTTCGGCCAGTGGGACCATGCCTTCGACACCGCCATCCCGATGAACGTGTCGGTCGGCCTGCGCTACGAGAGCACCAAGGTCGACTCATCCTCGCAGGTGGTGGCGCGCTCGGGCAGCAGCTGGGGCACGCAGAACGAAGTCAACCTCGGCAATGCGGGCACGACCTTCGGCAGCAAGTCCGGCAAGTATTCCTACTGGCTGCCCAGCATCGACTGGGATGCCGACGTGGCGGACAACGTCAAGCTGCGCGCCAGCTATGGCGAGAACATCGGCCGGCCGGGCTGGGACCAGCTGCAGGGCGGCGTGAACTTCAACTCCGTGGCCAACGCCGGCGGCGGCACCGGCTCGACGGGCGACCCGGCGCTCAAGCCGCTGCAGTCCAAGAACCTGGACCTGTCGGCCGAGTGGTACTACGCCAAGTCCAGCTATGCGGCGATCGGCGCGTTCTACAAGAAGGTCAGCAACTTCATCGGCACGTCCACGACGACGATGACGGTGCCCGGGCTGACGACGCCGATCGGCGGCGCCTACTGGAAGGCCGGTGCGGCCGCCTGCGGCGCCAACCCGCAGCCGCTGTGCATCCGCAACTACATCTTCAGGAACTACAGCGGCCAGCCCGGCGTGACGGCCACCAGCGCGCTGACGGACGCCGAGGTGCTCGGCACCATCACCGGTCAGCCCACCGACCCGCTGCTGAACTTCACGGTCACCAAGCCGTCCAACGAAGCCGGCGACAACATCAAGGGCCTGGAGCTGAACTTCCAGCACATGTTCGGCAACAGCGGCTTCGGCATCTCGGGCAACTACACCTGGGTGAAGACCGGCCTGAAGTACGACAACACCAGCCTGGACGTGCAGTCGGCCCTGCCGGGCGTCAGCAACTCGGCCAACCTGGTGGGTTTCTATGAAGACAACACCTGGTCGGTGCGCGGCGCCTACAACTGGCGCGGCGAGTTCCTGGCGCAGAAGTTCGACGGCGCCGGCAACAACCCGGTCTATACCGAGGCCTATGGCCAGATGGACATGTCCATCGGCTACAAGCTCGGCAAGAGCCTGACCATCCAGGCCGACCTGCTGAACCTGAACGACGGCTACATCCGCCAGCACGGCCGTGCCAAGGAGCAGCTGATCTCGGCCATCCAGACCGGCCGCCGCTACCTGATCGGCGCCCGCTACCGCTTCTGAGCGAAGCCGCGGGTCGCCCGGCGCCCATGCCCCCCGGGGCAGGGTGCCGGGCGCTTTTGCCGTCCTGCACGAGGGGCGCGGTCAGAATCGGCCGACGCCCTCTTCACGCCCGAATTCCATGCTGCAACTGCTCAACAACATCACCCACAAGGATCTGCGCGTCATCACCGAGCGCGGCGCAGCCTGGGGCGACGACGTGATGTCGGCGCCCGTGACGCCGGATGAATTCCGCAGCCTGCAGGCCGACTACCCCATCGTCTTCCAGCCCGACGGCAGCGGCAGCTTCCTGCCGGTGGCGCTGTTCGGCCTGGAGCAGGGCGAGAACCTCTTCCTGACCGAGGCCGGCTGGGATGCCGACTACCTGCCGCTGTCCATGCAGCGCATGCCCTTCTCCATCGGCATCGCCGGCGACGAGTTGCGCATGATGGTCGACATGGCCAGCCCGCGCATCGGCCAGGGCGCGCAGGGTGAGGCCCTGTTCCTGCCGCACGGCGGCATGAGCGATCACCTCGAGCGGACGAACTCCGTGTTGCGCACCCTGCACGAGGGCCTGCAGGCCATGCCCGAGTTCGTGCAGGCGCTGACCGCGCACGAGCTGCTCGAATCCTTCGTGCTCGACGTGGAGCGTCC
The DNA here is from genome assembly GCF_026712205.1 of Pelomonas aquatica. Classification (GTDB taxonomy): domain Bacteria; phylum Pseudomonadota; class Gammaproteobacteria; order Burkholderiales; family Burkholderiaceae_C; genus Pelomonas; species Pelomonas aquatica. The sequence goes on along the minus strand of NZ_JAPPUW010000007.1, from coordinate 29,877 downwards.
GGACGGCTCGCGCGGCCAGCTGCTGGGCTTCTACATGATCAACGAGGAGCGCCTGGCCGCGCTGAGCGCCGACACCATCGGCCTGCTGCACCAGGCCGACTATCTGCAGCCCATCTACATGGCGATCGCGTCGCTGTCCAATCTGGCGAAGCTGATCCGCCGCCATCTCGCCCGCGCCGCCTGACGCCATGATCGAGCGCAGCGACATCAGCGACATCAGCGACATCAGCGCCAAGGCCGTGCCGGCCGAGGTGCGGCAGTCCGGCCAGCCCATGCTGCTGCGCGGCCTGGTCGGCCACTGGCCGCTGGTGCAGGCCGCACGGCGCTCGGACGCGGCCTTCTGCGACTACCTGCGCGGCTTCGGCGCCCAGACCCGCGTCGGCCTGTGGCGCGGCGCGCCCGGGATCGGCGGGCGTTTCTTCTACAACGAGGCCTTCGACGGCTTCAACTTCCAGCGCGAGATCGGCCCCTTCGGCGGGCTGCTGGACGAGCTGCTGGCGGGCTCGCCCGACGCCCTCTACCTCGGCTCCACCGAGCTCGACGGCTCCTTCCCCGGCCTGCGCCAGCACAACCCCCTCGACCTCGGCGTGCGCGACCCGCTGGTCAGCCTGTGGCTGGGCAACCGCATCCGCGTGCCGGCGCATTTCGACCTGCCGGACAACATCGCCTGCGTCGTCGCCGGCCGGCGCCGCTTCACGCTGTTCCCGCCCGAGCAGGTCGCCAACCTCTACGTCGGCCCACTGGACCTGACGCCCGCCGGCCAGCCCGTCAGCCTCGTCGACGCGGCGCGGCCGGACCTCGAACGCTTCCCGCGCTATGCCGAAGCGCTCCGGCACGCGCAGACCTTCGAGCTGCTGCCTGGCGACGCCCTCTTCATCCCCAGCCAGTGGTGGCACGGCGTGGAGGCGCTGGAGCCGATCAGCGCGCTGGTCAACTTCTGGTGGCGGCAGTCGCCCGCCTTCATGGACACGCCGCTCAACACGCTGATGATGGCCCTGCTGTCGCTGCGCGACCTGCCGCCGGCCCAGCGCGAGGCCTGGCGTGCGCTGTTCGACCACTACGTCTTCGACGCCGACGACCGGACCGCGGCCCACATCCCGCCCGCGGCACGCGGCGTGCTCGCGCCGCTGAACGACGACAGTGCCCGCCAGCTGCGCGCGGCGCTGCGCAACCGACTCAACCGATAGCCCGTCCATGACCACGACCTCCGCCCCCCAGCCCCTTCGACGCGTCGTCATCGCCGGCGGCGGCACCGCCGGCTGGATGGTGGCCGCCGGCCTTGCCAAATGCCTGGGCCGGCAGCTCGACATCCGGCTGGTCGAATCCGAGGAGATCGGCACCGTCGGCGTCGGCGAGGCCACCATCCCGACGCTGCACTTCATGCACGAGATCCTCGACCTGGACGAGAAGGAATTCATCCAGGCCACGCAGGCCACCTTCAAGCTCGGCATCAATTTCGAGAACTGGCGCGACGTCGGCGAGAACTACTTCCATTCCTTCGGCAAGACCGGCAAGGGCCACTGGACGGCCGGCTTCCAGCACTTCTGGCTGGAGGGGCGCAGGCGCGGCCTGGCCAGCGACTACGGCGACTACTGCCTGGAGCTGCGCGCCGGCCTCGACAACCGCTTCGCGCTGCTGCCCGACAACGGCATCAACTACGCCTACCACTTCGACGCGACGCTCTACGGCCAGTACCTGCGCCGCTTCTCCGAGGCCCTGGGCGTGCAGCGCCTGGAGGGCAGGATCGTCAAGGTCCACACGGCCGAGGGCAGCGGCGACATCGTCGCCATCGCGCTGGACAACGGCGCGCTGGTCGAGGGCGAGCTGTTCATCGACTGCACCGGCATGCGCTCGCTGCTGCTGGGCGAGACCCTGGGTGTGCCCTATGAGAGCTGGTCGCACTGGCTGCCCTGCGACAGCGCGCTGGCCGTGCAGACCGAGTCCGTCGGCGAGCCCGTACCCTACACCCGCTCCATCGCCCACCCCTGGGGCTGGCAGTGGCGCATCCCGCTGCAGCACCGCGTCGGCAACGGCCTCGTCTACAGCAGCAGCCACATCGGCGACGACGAGGCCAGGGCCGCGCTGCTGGCCAATGTGCAGGGCGAGGTGCTGCGCCAGCCGCGCGTCATCAAGTTCAAGCCGGGCCAGCGCGAGGTCGTCTGGAAGAAGAACGTCGTCGCCATCGGCCTGTCCAGCGGCTTCCTGGAGCCGCTGGAGTCCACCAGCATCCACCTGATCCAGCGCGGCCTCACGCGCCTCATCGAGCTCTTCCCGTCGGACGGCATCCGCCAGAGCGACGTCGACGAATACAACGCCCAGGCCCGCGAGCAGATCGAGGTCATCCGCGACTTCATCATCCTGCACTACCACGTCACCCACCGCAGCGATTCGCCGTTCTGGCGCGGCTGCCGCGACATGGACGTGCCGCCGCTGCTCAGGCACCGCATCCAGCATTTCCGCGACACGGCGCGCATTGCGCTGCGGCAGGGCGAACTTTTCGCCGAGAACTCCTGGGTGCAGGTCATGATGGGGCAGGGCATCCCGCCCGCCAGCCATCACCCGATCACGCGCAACATGGACGACCGCACGTTGGCCGACTTTCTCGGCGGCATCCGCAAGGACGTGGCGCGCACGCTGATGAAACTGCCCAGGCACCAGCAGTTCATCCAGCAGTTCTGCCCTGCGCCCTGCATCGACCCAAGCGCCAGGCCAGCAACCCCGCCCGCGCTGCGCATCAACCCGGCGGCCACGATCAGCACCGTGCAGCTGGCTGACGGGTCATCGGTCCATGTCGTCGACGATTTTGCGCTGGAGCCGGAGGCCCTGGTGGCGCTGGCCGACGCTCGGGCTGCCCAGTTCCAGCAGCCGGCCGGACATCCCTACCCGGGGCCGCAGCTGGCGCTGCCTCACGGCATTGTCGGCGTGCTGGGCGGCTACTTTGACCAGCACTTGCGCGCTCGCCTAGGGGCGGGGCAGACGCAGGGGTTGTCCGGCCGCTTCTCGCGTGTCACGCAGGAGGCTGCCACGCTGAACCCGCTGCAGCGCGTCTGCCACCGCGACGACTCTGCCGTCGGGCCGGGCGAGATGATCGCCGCGTGCGTGCACTACCTGTTCCAGGACGAACAGTTGGGCGGCACCGTGTTATTCCGCTCGCGTATGTCCGATGCCGACACGCAGCAGTTCCTGCGCGATGCTGGCACGCTGGATGCAAGCGCCTTCGGCGAAAAGTACGAAATCGCGCCCGGCTATATGACCGAGAGCAACCGCTACTTCGAGGTCATCGGCCGCCTGCCGGCCCGCTGGAACCGTGCCGTGTTCTACGACGGCGGCATCTTCCATTCCGGCGACATCCGCTGGGCGGCCCATCGGGCGGCTTATCTTGCCGGCCTGGGCCGACTGACCATCAACGCCTTCTTCAAGAGCCGCCGGCCCTGAGAACCCGGGTTGCGGTGGCCCTCGATAATCCAGCGATGACCACTCCCATCACCATCGCCACCCGCGAGAGCCGGCTGGCGCTGTGGCAGGCCGAGCATGTGCAGGCCCGCCTCGCCAACGAACTGGGCCTGAAGGCCACGCTGCTCGGCATGACGACGCGCGGCGACCAGATCCTCGACCGTGCGCTGTCCAAGGTCGGCGGCAAGGGCCTGTTCGTGAAGGAGCTGGAGGCCGCGCTGGCCGAGGGCCGCGCCCGCCTCGCCGTACATTCGCTGAAGGACGTGCCGATGGAGCTGCCCGAGGGCTTCGCGCTCGCCGCCGTGCTGGAGCGCGAGGACCCGCGCGACGCCTTCGTCGCCAACGGCTATGCCTCGCTGGCCGAGCTGCCCGAGGGCGCCGTTGTCGGCAGCTCCAGCCTGCGCCGCGTGACGCAGCTGCTGCAGCTGCGGCCCGACCTGCGCGTCGAGCCGCTGCGCGGCAACCTCGACACGCGGCTGCGCAAGCTCGACGAAGGCGGCTACCAGGCCATCGTGCTGGCCGCGGCCGGCCTCAAGCGGCTGGGCCTGGCCGGCCGCGTGCGCAGCCTGTTCGAGGTCGGCCAGATGCTGCCTTGCGCAGGGCAGGGCGCGCTGGGGCTGGAGATCCGCGCCGACGACGCTGAGCTGGCCGCGGCGCTCGCGCAGCTGAGCCACATGCCGACGCTGCTGGCCTGCGAGGCCGAGCGCGCCGTGTCGCGTGCGCTGGGCGGCAGCTGCAGCCTGCCGCTGGCGGCCCACGCCCGCTGGCAGGGCGCCACGCTCTGCCTGGATGCCGCCCTGGGCCACGCCGAGGCCCACGCGGCGCCGCTGCTGCGCTCCAGCGTCGCGGCCGCCGTGGCCGATGTCGATGCCGCTCGGTCGTTGGGCCAGCAGGCCGCCACGCGGCTGCGCGACCTCGGCGCCGGCTCCTACCTGCCGGGATGACGGCGCCGACGCTGCTGATCACGCGCCCGCGGCCGCAGTGCGCGGCCTGGCTGGCGCGCCTGGCCGCGCTGGGCGTGCATGCCGCCATGCTGCCCCTCATCGAGATCCTGCCGGCGCGCGACCCGACGCGGGTGGGCGCGGCCTGGGCGGCCCTGCCGGCCGCGGACCTGGCCGTCTTCGTCAGCCCCAACGCGGTCGAGCATTTCTTCGCGTCTGCCGGCGGCGCTGCCTGGCCCGTGCAGACGCTGGCCGCCTGCGTCGGCCCCGGCAGTGCGCAGGCCCTGGCGGCCCGGAGCGTGCCGGCCGCCTGCATCGTGCAGCCCGCGGCCGACGCGGCCAGCCTGGACTCCGAGCATCTGTGGGCGCAACTGGCGCCGCGGCGCGACTGGGCCGGCGCCCGCGTGCTGCTGCTGCGCGGCGACGGCGGGCGCGAATGGCTGGCCGAGCGGCTGGCCGAGGCCGGCGCCCGGGTCGAGGCCGTGACCGTCTATCACCGCAGCGGCCCGCGCCTGGACGCCGCCGAGCAGGCCCTGCTGGACACGGCGCTGGCCGACCCGGCGCGCTTTGCCTGGCTGTTCAGCAGCGCGGAGGCCATCGGCCATCTGCGGGGCCTGTGCGGCGCGGCACTGGCAGGCCAGCGTGCCATCGCCACCCACCCCCGCATCGCCGAGGCCGCGCGGGCCGCCGGGTTCGCGCCTGTGGTTTTGGCGCGACCGGACCCCGAAGCGGTAACTCAGGCTCTGAAGGGCCTCTGACAGAATCCGGCGCACTGTGAGTGAGTCGATTTCCGCTGTCGCCCCCGCGGCCGAGCCCGCGGCCCCGCCGCCCCCTTCCCGCCCGACGCTGCCGGCCTGGCTGCCCTGGCTGCTGGCCCTGATGGGCGCCGCCGTGCTGCTGTGCGTGCTGCTGTCCTGGCAGAGCCTGTCGCGCCAGCAGTCGCTGGAGCAGGAGCTGGTGCGTCGCCAGGAGGCCAGCCAGGTCCAGGCCACCGAGGCCCAGCTGGCCGCCAGGCAGTCGGCCGAGCTGGTGCGCGATACCGCCGCCAAGGTCTCGCTGCTGGACGCCCGCCTGGCCGAGGTGGCGCTGCAGCGCAGCCAGCTCGAGGAGCTGATGCAGTCCATGTCGCGCTCGCGGGACGAGAACGTCGTCGGCGACATCGAGGCCGCCATCCGCGTGGCCCTGCAGCAGACCCAGATCACCGGCAGCGCCGAACCGCTGGTCGCCACGCTGAAGCAGGCCGACGAGCGCCTGCTGCGCTACAAGCAGCCGCGCATGGAGGGCGTGCGCCGCGCCGTCGCGCGCGATCTGGACCGCGTCAAGGCCGTCGCCGTGGTCGACGTGTCCACGCTGACCATCAAGCTCGACGAGGTCGTGCGCATGGCCGACGAGCTGCCCCTCGTTTCCGGCAGCGAGGCCGCGCAGCGCCCGCGTGGCGAGGAGCGCGGCAGCGATGCGGCCGCCAGGGAGCGCGAGCGTGCGCTGAAGCTGCAGCGCGAGCAGGCCGCCGCCGCGGCCGACGGCAAGCTGGCGCTGTGGTGGTGGCAGGCCACGCAGCAGCTGTCGAGCTGGACCGGCATCGTCTGGGGCGAGGCGCGCACGCTGCTGCGCGTGACCCGCATCGAGCATCCCGAGGCCGCGCTGATCTCGCCCGACCAGAGCTTCTTCCTGCGCGAGAACCTGAAGCTGCGCCTGCTGAACGCCCGCCTGGCCCTGCTCAGCCGCCAGTTCGACACGGCCCAGTCCGACCTGCGCGACAGCCAGGAGATGCTGAACCGCTACTTCGATACCCGCTCGCGCAAGGTGAGCAGCGTGGCCGAGCTGCTGCGCCAGGTGGCCGGCCAGGCCCGCCAGGTCAGCGTGCCGCGGCCGGACGACACGCTGGCCGCATTGACCGCCGCCGCGGCGGGGCGCTGACATGCGGCTGGTCATCTGGCTCGTGCTGCTGTTCGCGGTCGCGGTCGTCGCGGCGCTGACGCTGGGTTCCAACGACGGCCTCGCCAGCTTCTACTGGGGCGGCTGGCGGCTCGACATCTCGCTCAATCTCTTCCTGCTGCTGCTCGTCGCGAGCTGCTTCGCCCTCGTCACCGCCATCCAGGCCGTCGAGTCGCTGACGACGCTGCCCAAGCGCGCCCGCGAATGGCGCCTGGCCCAGCGCGAGCGCAGCGCCCAGCTCGCGCTGCGCGAGGCCCTGGTCGAGCTCTTCGGCGCCCGCTTCAGCCGCGCGCAAAAGGCGGCGCAGAAGGCGCTGAACATCCAGTCCGCCACGCCCGAGCTGGCGGCGGACCAGTCCTTCATGGCCCTGGCCCATCTGCTGACGGCTGCCAGCGCCCACCGCCTGCAGGACCGCCGCCACCGCGACGAGCAGCTCAACCGCGCCCTCGAGCTGGCCCGCCGCGCCGGCGGTGCCCGCGCGCAGGAAGACGGCGCGCGCCTGCTGGCCGCCGAATGGGCGCTGGACGACCGCGACGCCGCGCGCGCCCTCGGCCTGCTGGGCGAACTGGCCCCGGGCGTCGCGCGCCGCACCCAGGCGCTGCGGCTGCGCCTGCAGGCCTCGCGCCTGGCCCGGCAGCCGCTGGACGCGCTGCGCACCGCCCGGCTGCTGGCCAAGCACCAGGCCTTCTCCAAGGTTGCGGCCCAGGGGCTGTTGCGCTCGCTGGCCTTCGAGGCCCTGGATGGCGCCCGCGACGTCGACCAACTGCGCTCGGTCTGGCAGCAGCTCGACCCGGCGGACCGCCGCGACCCGCTCGTCGCCGCGCGGGCCGCGCAGTGTGCCGGCCAGCTCGGCGCGCCGGACGACGGCCGCGGCTGGCTGCGCCCCTTCTTCGACGACCTCGCCGAGCTGCAGTCCGACGAGCGTTCCGCCATCGCCAACGCGCTGGTGCCGGTGCTGGCCGGCTGCGGGCCGGACTGGCTGCAGCGCCTGGAGTCGGCCCAGGCCCGCTTCGCGCGCGAGCGCGCGCTGGCCTATGCGCTGGGGCATGCGCTGGCGGAGCGCCAGCTGTGGGGCAAGGCCCGGCTGATGCTCGAAGCCGTGGCCGAGGACACCGCCATGCCCAGCCCGGCGCGCCGCCGCAGCTGGCTGGCGCTCGCGGCCCTGGCCGAGCAGGAGGGCGACGAGGCCCGCCGCGCGCGCTGCTTCGAGGCGGCGGCGCGCCTGCCCTGACGCGGGCAGCCGGGCGCATTCGGGCATGGGTCGAACTTTTTTGAAAAAATCGCCAAACTCTTGCCGAGGGCTCAAAAACCTGGCTATACTGTGAGGCTTCAGCGGCTGTAGCTCAGTTGGATAGAGTACTTGGCTACGAACCAAGGGGTCGTGGGTTCGAATCCTGCCAGCCGCACCAGAAAAACAAGAAATGAATCAACGGGTTAGCCGCGAAAGCAGCTAGCCCGTTTTTTCTTGCTGAAGGGATTCTGAAGGGACTCGCCGCAGCCCCGGCTCCGCAAGGACGCCGTGTAGCGAGCCCCGGTCGGCCGAACGCGCTATCGCTCGGCATCGGGCGCGCCCTCGGCCGGCAAGGCCTGATCCGCGTTGTAGCTGTACATGCCGATGCGCACGCGGTGGTGCGCCTCGCGCCCGGCACGGTGATCGGCCAGGGCCAGCGCCTCGAGCCGGGCCGCCAGTTCGTCCGCGAGGGCCTGCCAGCGCCTGCCGACGAGGTCCTGCAGCTCGCCCAATGACTCGGACGACAGCGCCTCGGCGTCGACGGCCTGTTCGAGATGCGCAGGCTCCCCGGCGCCCAGATTGGCCAGCGCGGCGGCCAGGTGGTCGCCGACATTGAGGCCCAGCGATTCCAGCGCGCGCGCCTGGCCTTCCTGCCATGCGGAGGCATCGGGCCGCGGAACGACCGTGCGGCTGGCCTCGTCGTGATGGGCCAGGCCCAGGCGGCGCAGCTCGTCGAGCAGGCTGCGCGGGTGGACATCGCGCGTGACCGACTGCGCGAGCGCCTCGAAGCTCGGAGACGGGCCGCTGCGCTTCAGCGGCCGCGGGTTGCCCTGCCTGTCGCGGAGCCTGCGGCTGGCCATCCATTGCGCGAAAACCTGCAGCGCCGGCGAGCCCCGCATCACCGGCGACGGCGCATCGCGCTCGCTGAGGCGCGTGACCTCGCGCCGCGTGAGGCCGGTGGCGGCACTCACGCGGCTGATGTCGCGCACGCCATGCCGACCGTCGTGGGCCGCGCGCGCGGCGTCCACATAGGCGCGCTTGAGCACCTCCTGCGCGGTGCCGAAGTCCAGGCCCCGGTCCAGGCACAGGCGTGCGATCGGGGCCATGAGCCGCGCCAGGGCCTGGATGAACGCCGGAGTGGCGGCATCGCCGTCGTCGATGGGTCGAATGGGAGGCATCACCTTGAACCGTGCGCCGGCCGACCGTGGGTGTCCAGCCGAAAAAAGGCAACGCAATGTATGGGTGGCCCGGGCGCCGCGACAACTGCACACAAAGCAGGCGGCCCAGACATGGGCCCAGCTGCTAGAGTGTAACTGCATAAATGTGCGCGATGCACATTTGTTATCTATTCGCCGGCGACGGCCGCGGCAGCCCCGGCCTCGCTTCGCCCATGTGTGCGGCGGACGCATCCGGTCCGCCCCAAGGAGCCATCATGATTGCTGTAAAAAGGATTCACCGGTCGCTGTGCGGCCTCGGATTTGTCGCCGTTGTCGGCGCACTGTCTCTGACCGCCTGCGGCGGCGGAGGCGGTGGCGGCGATGCGGCCGTGCCGATGGCCAAGAGCAGCTATGCCGTGGGCCGCATCTCGGGCTTCGGCTCGATCGTCATCAACGGCGTGCACTACCAGGAGGGCAAGGCGTCCGTCGTGGACGAGGATGGCGAGGCGCGCAGCGCCGCGGACCTGAAGCTCGGCATGGTCGTCGAGGTCAAGGCCGACGAGATCGGCGAGACCAACAGCGTGAAGAGCGCGACGGCCCAGAACATCATGCTCGCGAGCCTGATCCGCGGCCCGGTCGAGAGCGTCGGCACTGACGGCCTCGTGGTGCTGGGCCAGACGGTCAAGGTGACGAACACCACGGTCTTCGACGAGCAGTTGACCGGCGGTCTGGCGGCGATCAAGGCCGGCAATGTGGTGCGGGTATACGGCACCTTCGAGGCGTCAACGGGCATCTACACGGCCTCGCGCATCGACCTGCAGGACAACCCCCAGTTCTACCGGCTGCGCGGGGCCGTGGCCGCCTACGACGCGACGGCCAAGACCCTGCGCGTCGGCAACGCGACCATCGACGTGTCGGGCGTGACCGTGCCCGACGGCCTGAAGGTCGGCAGCCTCGTGCGTGTGAAGCTGCAGACGACCCAGGTGAAGGGGGCCTGGGTGGCGGTCGGCCTGAAGCTCGGCCTGTTCGAGCCGCAGAACAATGACCACACCGAAGTGGAAGGCGTCATCACCGACTTCACCTCCTCCTCGGTCTTCAGCGTCAACGGCCTGCCCGTCGATGCCAGCAAGGCCGCCTTCCCCGACGGCACGGCAGCCATCGTCAAGGGTGCGCGCGTCGAAGTCGAGGGTGCCATCGTCAACGGCACGCTGGTGGCGACGAAGGTGAAGATCGAGACCGACGACCAGGACGAGCACAACGGCTTCGACGTCGAAGGCGTCATCAGCGCCGTCGACGCGGCCAAGTCCACCTTCGTGGTCCGCGGCGTCACCGTGAGCTATGCGGGCAACGTGAACTTCGTCGGCGGCGCCGCGGCCGATCTGAAGAAGGATGTCAAGGTCGAGGTGCACGGCACGCTGTCGGCCGACCACACCGTGCTGACCGCCACCAGGATCGAGTTCAAGCACTGATCGACCGGCCCGGTCAAGTCGGCCCGTCCTGCGGCGGGCCGTTTTCATTGGCGCCGCTCAGCCCGGGCCGCTGCGCGAGAAGCGCGGCGCCGGCGCGGGCTGCCAGTGGCCGTCCTCGGTCTGCAGGAAGCCGCCGCGCGCCTGCGCATGCGGATGCCGTGGCGCCTCGGCGAGCGTCAGCACCGGCGCGAAGCAGGCATTCGTGCCCTCCAGCAGCGCGCACCATTCGTCGCGGGTCTTCTCGCGGATACGCGCGGCGATGCGCTCGCGCAGCGCCGGCCAGGCTCGATAGTCGTGCTGGGCCGCGGGGTCGACGTCCGCCAGGCCCAGGCGCTGCAGCAGCTCGGCATAGAAGGCCGGCTCGAGTGCGCCGATGGACACGTGGCGGCCGTCGGCGCATTCGAAGCAGTCGTAGAAGGGCGCGCTGTGCAGGAAGAAGTTGCGCTCGGGCGCGTCGTTCCAGCGGCCGGCGGCGCGCAGCGAATGCAGCAGACCGGACAGCAGCCCGACGCCGTCCACCATCGCCGCGTCGATGACCTGGCCGCGGCCGCTGCGCCGGGCCTCCCACAGCGCGGCCATCAGGCCGAAGGCGAGCAGCATCGCGCCGCCGCCCATGTCGCCGATCAGCGTGGCCGGGATGCTGGGCGCGACGCCCGCGCGGCTGGCGACCGACAGCACGCCGGTCAGCGCGACGTAGTTGATGTCGTGGCCGGCGGCCTGGGCCAGCGGCCCGGTCTGGCCCCAGCCCGTCACGCGACCGTAGACGAGGCGCGGGTGGCCGGCCGCGAAGGCCTCCGGCCCGAGGCCCAGCCTCTCCATGACGCCGGGGCGAAAGCCCTCGATCAGCGCGTCCGCGCCGTCGATCAGCGCGCGCGCCTGGCCCAGGCCCTCGGGCGTCTTCAGGTCCAGGCAGACGCGCCGCTTGCCGCGGTCCAGCGCGGTGCCGGTGTCCAGCACCTGGCCGCCAGGGCGCTCGATGACGACGACCTCGGCGCCGTGGTCGGCCAGCAGCATGCCGGCGAGCGGGCAGGGGCCGATGCCGGCCATTTCGACGACGTGGAGACCGGCCAGCGGGCCGGTGGAGGCAGGGGCTTGCATCGGACAATGCTCGCATGAACAAGGCCTTCACCAAGGAATCCGACGCGGCCGACGATGACGACGACGGCCCGTCGCTGCCCGCGCTGCCGGCCGGCACGCGCAACTACATGACGCCGGCCGGCTATGCGCGGCTGCGGGCCGAGTTCATGCAGCTCATCGATGTGGAACGGCCCAGGATGGTCGAGACCGTGTCCTGGGCCGCCAAGAACGGCGACCGCTCGGAGAACGGCGACTACCTCTACGGCAAGAAGCGGCTGCGCGAGATCGACCGGCGGCTGCGCTTCCTGACCAAGCGGCTGGACATCGCCGAGGTCGTCGACCCGAGCGCCCATTTCGGCTCCGAGCAGATCTTCTTCGGTGCGACGGTGACCTATGCCAACGTCAGGGGCGAGGAGCGCACCGTGACGATCAAGGGCATCGACGAGTCCGACAGCCTGGCCGGCGAGGTCAGCTGGATCGCGCCGGTGGCGCGCACGCTGCTGAAGGCGCGCGTGGGTGACGAGCTGCAGCTGGTGACGCCGGTGGGCGTCGAGCGCATCGAGGTCGTCGAGGTCAGCTACCCCGAGCCTAGTTCACCGGCTTGACCCGCCAGACGCGCCGCACGGGTGCCGTGCGCCGCAGCACGCGCAGCACGTCGGCCAGGTGCAGGCGGTCGCGCACGGCGATCAGCAGCGTCATCTCGGCCGTTTCGCGCGTCGGCGCGTCGTCGCTCATCGAGATGTGGGTGATGTCGGCCTCGGCCTGGGCGACGGCCTGGGCCACCTGGGCCAGCACGCCCTTGCCGTTGTTCAGCAGCAGCGCGATGCCGGCCTCGAAGCTGCGCGTCAGTTCCTCGGCCCATTCGACCTGGATCCAGTGCTCGCTGTCGCGCTGGAACAGGCGCCGCCCCACGGCGCATTCGCAGGTGTGCACGATCAGCCCTTCGCCGCGGCCCATATAGCCGCGCACCTCGTCGCCCGGGATGGGGCGGCAGCAGCTCGCCAGCTGCACCGAGGCGCCCTCGCTGCCGTCGATCATCACACTGCCCCGGCCGCCGGCCAGGTTGGCGCTGAAGCGGCCCAGCGTCAGCGCCAGCGCATCGGGTTTCTGGCCCTGCTCGGCCATCAGCCGGGCGAGCTTCTTCGCGATGATGGCGGCGATCTTGCGGCCGGCGCCGATGTCGATCAGCAACTGCTCGGTGCCCGAGCTGCCGGCCCAGGCGGCCAGGTCCCGCCACAGCGGCGCGGCCGGGTCGTCCAGCTCCAGGTTGGGCAGGCCCAGGCCCTCGCCGCGCATGGCCTGGGCCAGCATCTTCTCGCCCAGCTCGCGCGACTCCTCCTGCTCCAGGTCCTTCAGGTAGTGGCGGATCTTGGAGCGCGCGCGCCCGGTGCGCACGAAGCTCAGCCAGGCCGGGTTGGGGCTGGCGCCGGGCGCGGTGATGATCTCGACGATGTCGCCGCTCTTGAGCTCGGCGCGCAGCGGCACGGCCTCGCCGTTGACCTGGGCCGCGACGCAGTGGTCGCCGACGTCGGAGTGGATGGCGTAGGCGAAGTCCACCGGCGTCGCGCCCTTGGGCAGGGCCATGATCTTGGACTTGGGCGTGAAGACGTAGATCGAGTCGGGGAAGAGGTCGATCTTGACGTGCTCCAGGAACTCGTTGGCGTCACGCGTCTCGTCCTGGATGTCGATCAGGCTCTGCAGCCAGCGCGCATTGGCCTGCTGGGCGACCAGCGCCGAGGCCTGCTTGCCGCGGCTCTTGTAGATCCAGTGCGCGGCCACGCCCTGCTCGGCGATCTGGTGCATGCCCTCGGTGCGCAGCTGGAACTCCAGCGGCGTGCCCAGCGGCCCCATCAGCGTCGTGTGCAGGGACTGGTAGCCGTTGTCCTTGGGGTTGGCGATGTAGTCCTTGAAGCGTCCGGCCTGCGGCTTGTAGAGCTGGTGCAGCACGCCCAAGGCGGTGTAGCACTGCAGCGGCTCCTCGGTCAGGATGCGGAAGCCGAAGATGTCGCTGACCTGGGCAAAGCTCAGCAGCCCCTTCTCGCGCATCTTCTTGTAGATGGAGTAGACGGTCTTCTCGCGCCCCTGCACCTCGACGCGCAGGCTGGCCTTGGCGAAGGCGGCGCGGATCTCGCCCTCGATGCGCGAGACCAGGTCGCGCCGGTTGCCACGCGCCTTGCCCACGGCCTTGGACAGCGCCGCGTAGCGCCAGGGGTGGAAATACTGGAAGGACAGGTCCTGCAGCTCGCGGAAGGTCTGGTTCAGGCCCAGGCGATGGGCGATGGGCGCGTAGATGTCGAAGGTCTCGCGCGCGATGCGGCGCGCCTTGTGCGGCGCCATCGCGCCCATGGTGCGCATGTTGTGCAGGCGGTCGGCCAGCTTGACGAGGATGACGCGCAGGTCGCGCGCCATCGCCAGCAGCATCTTGCGGAAGGACTCGGCCTGCGACTCCTCCTTGGTCGAGAACTGCAGCTTGTCCAGCTTGGTCAGGCCGTCGACGAGGTCGGCCGTCGTCGCGTCGAACTTCTCGATCAGCTCGGTCTTGGCGACGCCGCAGTCCTCGACGACGTCGTGCATCAGCGCGGCCATCAGCGCCTGCGCGTCCAGCCGCCATTCGGCGCAGATGCCGGCGACGGCGATCGGGTGGGTGATGTAGGGTTCGCCGGTGGCGCGCTTCTGGCCCAGGTGGGCCTCGTCGGCAAACTTGTAGGCCTCGCGCACGCGCTTGACCTCGGCCTTGCTGAGGTAGCCGAGCTTGGGGAGGAGGGCGTCGAAGGAGGCCGCCTCGGCCGGCGTGGGTGGCGCCGGCTGGCGCAGGCCAGGCAGCGTGAACCAGGCAGTGAGGGAGCGTTGGGCCATGCGCCCGAATTTATCCGATGCCGGAAAGACGACGGGCGCCCGAGGGCGCCCGTTTGGCAAGCAGGGGCGAGGTCTTAGACCGGCACCTTGCGCAGCATCTCGATGCCGACTTCGCCGGCGGCGATCTCGCGCAGCGCGGTCACGCCGGGCTTGTTCTTGCTCTCGATGCGGGCGCTGTGACCCTGGCTCAGCATGCGGGCGCGGTAGGTGGCGGCCAGCACGAGCTGGAAGCGGTTGGGGATCTTGGTCAGGCAGTCTTCGACGGTGATGCGGGCCATGGTGTTCCTGGTGTATTGCGTGATCAGGGCAGATCGAGCGCCTGAAAGACGGCCGAGCGGTTTCGGCGTTGAGCCGCGTATTTTAGCCGCTGCGCGTGCACGATGGTCTTCAGGTCGAAGACGGCCGTGTCGAACACCGCGTTCACGACGACGAAATCGAAGTGCTGGGCCTGGGCCACCTCGATGCGCGCGTTGTTCATGCGCATGGCGATGACCTCGGGCTCGGTGTCGCCGCGGCGGTTCAGGCGCAGGCGCAGCTCGTCCCAGCTCGGCGGCAGGATGAAGATCAGCACCGCATAGGGGAAGAGCTGCTTGATCTGCAGCGCGCCCTGGTAGTCGATCTCCAGCACCACGTCCTCGCCGTGCTGCAGCCTGTCCTCGATGCCGGCGCGCGAGGTGCCGTAGAGGTTGCCGTGCACCTCGGCCCATTCGAAGAAGTCGCCGCGCGCGGCCATCGCGCGGAATTCGTCCGGCGAGACGAACCAGTATTCGCGGCCGTGCTGCTCCTGGCCGCGCGGTGCGCGCGAGGTGTGGGAGACGGAGACGGCGAGGCGGGCGTCGAGCTCCAGCAGGGCCTTGACGAGGCTGGACTTGCCGGCGCCACTGGGCGCCGCGACGACGAAGAGATTGCCGGGGTATTCCATGCGGGTTCTGGGTTGCCCCAAGGCTGCGGCGAGGGGGGCCGAAGTCTAGCAGCGGGCCTCGGCGCGCCCACCCGACAATGCCGACCCCATCCCCATCCCGCCGCCGATGCCGCCCTCGATCGCCGACAGCCTGCGCCGCCATGTCCCGGCCACCACCTTCCAGCGCGGCCAGGCGCTGTGCCGGGCGGGCTGCGTGCTGAATCCCGGCATCGAGCCGCTGGGCGAGCAGCGCTGGCATCTGCACGGCGAGGTGCAGGGCAGCATGCCCCAGCCCTATGAGACCAGCGCGCTGGTCGAGGCGGCGGCCGATGGGGCCGTGCTGCGCTTCGAGGGCGACTGCAGCTGTCCGGTGGGCTTGGACTGCAAGCATGCGGTCGCGTTGGCGCTGCGGCTGGCGGCCCAGTGGCAGGGCGAGGGCCAATCGCCGTCGTCGCTCGCGGCGGCCCGGCTAGCCCGCTGGCTGGACCGTTTCGATGCCGAAGCCGCCGCTGCGCCCGCATCGGGCGATGTGCCTGTGTACCTGCTGAGCGAGATGCCGCGCCGGGCGGGCGAGGCCGCCCGGCTGCAACTGGGCTGGGCGGTGTCGCACCCGCTGAAGCGCGGCGGCTGGGCCAGGCCCAGGGCGCCGGGCTACGACGCCGAATACCGGCTGCGGGCGCTGCAGGCCGGCGCGGCGGGCGACGATGCCGAGTGCGTGCGCCTGATCCGGGCGCTCGGCCAGGGCCACTATGGCTACGTGTCGGCGGCAGGCGGCGCGCTGGCCGGCCAGGCCGGCCTGCTGGCCCTGCAGCTGTGCGCCGGCACCGGGCGGCTCTTCCCGGCCGACCAGCGCGGCGGGATCGCCGGCGGCGCGCTGCGCTGGGGCGCCGCCCGCACGCTGGGCTGGCAATGGCAGCCGGCGGGCGAGGGCGGCTGGGCCTTGCAGCCGACGCTGCCCGACGCCGCGGCGCGGGCCTATGCCGGGCCACCGGCCCTCTACGTTGACCCGCAGGCCGGCGAGTGCGGCCCGCTGCTGGCGCCGGGCATCGCGCCGCAGCGCCTGGCGCTGCTGTTCGAGGCGCCGCCGGTGCCGGCCGCGGCCTTCGCGGCCGCCCAGCCGCGCCTGCTGGAACGCCTGGCGGGGCTGCCGCTGCCGCCGACCGTCGAGGCGCCTTCGGCCTGGCCGCGGGTGCTGCCGGTGGCCCGGCTGCGGCTGGCGCTGCGGCCCCGGCCCGAGCGCGACGCGCGCGGGCTGCTGGTGGCGCAACTGGCCTTCGACTACGGCGGCCTGCGCGGCCACTGGCCGGACGGCGAGGCCGTCAAGCTGGCCGAGCACGAGGGCCGACGCGTGCTGCTGACCCGCGACCTGCCCGCCGAGGCCGCCGCGCAGGCCAGCCTGGCCGCGCTGGGCCTGAGCCCCGAGCCGGCGCCCGCCCATGGCGCAGACACGCCGCAGTGGCTGGCCTGGGCCGCAGAGGGCTGGCGCGCGTTCCGCGAGGCCGGCTTCGAGATCGATGCCGCGCCCGCGCTGGACGAGCTCGTCCACACGGCGGAGCAGGTCGACATCCGCCTCGACGAGCAGGGCGCCGGCGACGCGGCGCCGGGCGCCTCGTGGTTCGACCTGTCGCTGGGGCTGGAGATCGACGGCGTGCGCCACAACGTGCTGCCCTGGCTGCCGGCGCTGCTCGCCCAGCTCAGGCCCGGCGCCGACGGGCCGGAGCTGCCCGAGTGGCTGTGGCGTGAACTGCCCGACGGCCGCTGGCTGCGCCTGCCCGCCGCGCCGCTGCGGCCCTGGCTGGCCGCGCTGCTGGAACTGGTCGGCGAGCGCGGGCTGGCGGTCGACGCGCTGCGCCTGTCGCATGTCGAGGCGCTGCGGCTGGGCGCCTCGCTGGGGGAAGGCGCGCGCTGGGACGGCGCCGACCGGCTGCAGGCGTTGCTGGGCCAGCTGGCCGGCGGCATGCTGCCCGACACCGCGCCGCCCGCGGGCCTGGCCGCCGAGCTGCGCCCCTACCAGCGCCGCGGGCTGGACTGGCTGCAGTTCCTGCGCGCCCAGGGGCTGGGCGGCGTGCTGGCCGACGACATGGGCCTGGGCAAGACGCTGCAGACCCTGGCCCATCTGCTGTGCGAGCAGCAGGCCGGGCGGCTGGACGCGCCCTGCCTGGTCGTCGCGCCGGTCAGCCTGCTGGGCAACTGGCGCCGCGAGGCCGCGCGCTTCGCGCCGGCGCTGCGCACCCGCGTCTGGCATGGCAGCAGCCGCCATGACGGCGATTTCGCGCAGGACTGCGACCTGCTCATCGCCCCCTATTCGCTGCTGCAGCGCGACCGCGAGCGCTGGCTGGCGCAGCGCTGGCACGTGGTCGTGCTGGACGAGGCCCAGCACATCAAGAACGCCAGCACGCAGGCGGCCCAGGTCGTGTCGGCGCTGGACGCCCGCCAGCGCATCGCGCTGTCCGGCACGCCGCTGGAGAACCACCTCGGCGAGCTGTGGAGCCTGTTCCATTTCCTGATGCCCGGCTTCCTCGGCAGCCAGGCGCGCTTCAAGACGCTGTTCCGCACGCCCATCGAGAAGCAGGGCCTGGCCGAGCCGCTGCAGCGGCTGCGCCGCCGCGTGACGCCCTTCATGCTGCGCCGCACCCGCGAGGCCGTGGCCGCCGAGCTGCCGCCGCGCATCGAAAGCACGCTGCCGGTCACGCTGGAGGGCGGGCAGGCCGACCTCTACGAAACCATCCGCCTGGCCACCGAGAGGACGGTGCGCGAGGCGCTGGCCGCGCAGGGCCTGGCGCGCTCGCAGATCCAGGTGCTGGACGCGCTGCTGAAGCTGCGCCAGGCCTGCTGCGACCCGCGGCTCGTGAAGGGCGTGCCGGCCGCCGCCAAGGCCCGGGCGTCGGCCAAGCTGGCGCTGCTGATGGAGCTGCTGTCCGAACTGCTCGCCGAGGGGCGGCGCGTGCTGCTGTTCTCGCAGTTCACCAGCATGCTGGCGCTGATCGAGGCGGAGCTGGCGGCGGCCGGCCTGAGCTGGGCCAAGCTGACCGGGCAGACGCAGAAGCGCGACGCCGCCATCGAACGCTTCACGAGCGGCGCCGTGCCGCTCTTCCTGATCAGCCTGAAGGCCGGCGGCACCGGGCTGAACCTGCCGCAGGCCGACGTCGTCATCCATTACGACCCCTGGTGGAACCCGGCCGTGGAGGCGCAGGCCACCGCGCGCGCCCACCGCATCGGCCAGACGCGCCAGGTGCTGGTCTACCGGCTCGTGGCCGAGGGCACCATCGAGGAGCGCATGCTGGCGCTGCAGGCCCGCAAGGCGGCGCTGGCCCAGGGTCTGCTGGAGGGCGCCGCCGCGCGCGAGCAGCCGCTGTTCACCGAGGACGACCTGACCGAGCTGCTGCGGCCGCTGGGGGCTTTGTGACCGAACGCCGGCCGGCGCGCGCTACTGGCCGCGCTCGATGCTGCACTGGTTCTGGACGCAGGCGGGCCGCGGCTTCGGGGGCAGCCAGCCGGGCGGGCAGCGGCCGGCGCCCTTGCCGTTGGGGTCGGCCGGGATCTTGTCGTAGGCCTCGCGGTAGGCCTTGTTGATCGCGAACGTGGCGCACCAGCCCTGGACCATCACGCACTCGCTGTCGGCGTGGCAGCCGAAATAGTGCGCCGGCAGGGCGCGCCTGAAAGCCGGCAACTCTTCGTCGGCGGGCAGCGGCGCAATGGCCAATGCCGCACCTGCCGCCAGGGCCAGCGTCGCGATCGAACGGGTTGTCGTCATACATCTCCTGCGCCACAAAGGCCCTGCAAGCCTAGTCGCTGAGCGGCGGGCCGATCAAGTCGCCGATCGCTGGGGCGGGTGGTTCGGCCCTCGCAGCGTAGAAGCAAGGCCAAGGCCCGGAAACCCCATTCATTCGCGGGGGGTGTGACCCCTAGCTTTGAACATTGTGTTGCTCTTGGCGGGCGAGCAACATCTGCCGACTTCAGTCGCTGGCCGTGGGCCTGCGAGAGCCGGGCCGTGACGCACTCCGGAGCGGCAGACGGCGATATCCGGCGGACTCTTGTTGCTGCGCAGCCGTGTCGACGGCATGCCCTCGGGGCATCAGGCGCGTGTTCGGGGGGCTTTATGAACACTCGTGATCTCTCTTCCCTGGGGCGGCGTGGGCGCGGCTTCGAGGCACGTCCCAGCGAGCTGTTGCTGGCGCTGGTGCGGCGGGCCCGCTGGCTGTGGCTCGGCTGGCTCGAGGCGCGCTGGAACGCCTTGCGCGGCCTGCTGCGCGCGCGGCGGGCACGCCAGCAGCGCCCCCAGGGCTCGCGCTTCGAGACGCTCGAACCCAAGCTGCTGCTGTCCGGCGACCTGATGCCGCTCCAGTCGTCGTTGGCGGGCGTGCTCGAACGCCAGGTGGACACGCCGGTGGTGCACGGCACGATCTCGCCCGTCGGCATGGCCCACGCGCTGGGCGTGCAGGCGCCGAGCTCGGCGCCCCTGGTGGTCGTCACCGGGCCGGGCAGCGGCAGCGTCGTCGCGCAGGGCGGCGGCTATCTGCTGCAGCTCACCGGCACGACCTCGCTCAGCAGCGTGAGCCTGGTCAGCGGTGCCCAGGTCGCGCTGACCGGCATCAGCGCCGACAGCGCCGTGGGGACGCTGTCGCTCGCCAACGCCGACCTCAGCGGCAACGCGAGCTTTGCCGGCAGCGTCGGCACGCTGACGCTGGGACAGGTCAGCCACGCCAACATCAGCGTCGCCGGCGGGGCGGCGTTCACCCTCAATGCCGGGCAGGTCAGCGACAGCGTGCTGCTGGCGCGCAGCGCCACCGTGGCGCTGAACGTCGCCTCCTGGAGCGCCAGCGCCGCCGGCGCCAGCCGCGTCGAGGCCGCGGCCATCAAGAGCCTGACGACCACCGGCGACATGGCCGCCGACGTCTTCGTGTCGGGGGTCGGCGTCACCGGCTATGCGCTCACCACGGTGCAGGTGGGCGGCGCGATCAGCGGCGGCCTCTGGAGCGTGCACGGGCGCGGCAGCTCGATCACGGCGGGCAGCACCGCCGCGGCCTGGCGCATGAACATCAGCGGGCCGCTGGTGCAGTTGCTGGTCAAGGGCGACGCCTCGGGTGACCTCGCGCTGGCCAGCCTGCAGCTGCTGCAGGTCACGGGCTCGACGCGCGGCCTGCATCTGCTGGTCGGCGCCAACCTGGGCGACGACGCGGCGCTGGGCGGCACGGGCGCCAATGCCGACAGCTTCCAGGCCGGCACGCTCGCGCGGGTGCGGGTCGGCGGCGACATGGTCGACACCTATCTGATCGTCAGCGTCGATCCGGTCAACGGCGTGTTCTTCGACGGCAACGACCGCCAGCTCGGCACCGCGGTGCAGCGTCTCCAGGAGCTCACCGTCAACGGCAAGCTGCTCGGCAGCACCGCGGTGGTGGCGCCGATGTTCCCGACGACGGTGAGCATCGGTGGCCTGAGCGTGAATCCGGCCACGCTGCCGCAGCTCGGCAACCTGCCGCCCGACCGCATCCCGCCGGTGCTGACCAGCTTCGGCCTCGACCCGGCCAGCGACAGCGCGCCGGTGGGCGACGGCCACACGACGATCAACCCGGTCGACCTGATCGGCATGACGGAAGCGGGCGCCGCGCTGACCCTGCGCCGCGCGGGCAGCAGCACGGTGCTGGGCACGGCGGTGGCCGCCGCCGACGGCAGCTTCCGCTTCAGCGGCATCGCGCTCGACCTGGGCGCCAACGCCTTCGTGCTGACGCTCGCCGATGCCGCCGGCAACACGTCGACCGGCAACCTGACCGTCACGCGGGACGCCATTCCCGACACCACGCCGCCGACGCTGAGCGCGGCGCTGGCCAACGACACCGGCGCCTCGGCGTCCGACGGCATCACGTCCGACCCGACCATTTCCGGCAACGCGCATGACGATGTCGGCGTGACGCATCTGCTGGTTGCCCTCGATCCAGGCGCCACGCCCAGCTTCACGGACCTCATCGGCCTGCTGCAGGCCAACGGCAGCTTCACGCTCAGCCGCGCGGCGCTGGATACGCTCGCCGGCGGCAAGCTGGCCGACGGCGCCCATGTCGTGCGCGTGGTGGCCAAGGACGCGGCCGGCAACGCCAGCACGCCTGTAGACATTGCTTTCCGCCTCGACACCCAGGCGCCGGTCGTCGCCAGCTTCGGCCTCGACCCGGCCAGCGACAGCCCGCCGGTGGGCGACGGGCACACGACGATCAACCCGGTCAACCTGGTCGGCATGACGGAAGCCGGCGCCGCGCTGACCCTGCGCCTGTCGGGCAGCAGCACGGTGCTGGGCACGGCGGTGGCCGCCGCCGACGGCAGCTTCCACTTCAGCGGCATCTCGCTCAGCCTGGGCGCCAACGCCTTCGTGCTGACGCTCGCGGACGCGGCCGGCAACACGTCGACCAGCAGCCTGACCCTCACGCGCGACCCCTCCACGGCGGCCGACACCCTGCCGCCGACGCTGAGCGCGGCGCTGGCCCACGACACCGGCATCTCGGCGACCGACGGCATCACGTCCGACCCGACCATCGCCGGCGACGCGCACGACGATGTCGGCGTGACGCATCTGCTGGTCGCCCTCGACCCGGGCGCCACGCCCAGCTTCACGGACCTCGTCGGACTGTTGCAGGCCAACGGCTCGTTCACGCTCAGCCGCGCGGTGCTGGACACGCTCGCCGGCGGCAAGCTGGCCGACGGCGCCCACGTCGTGCGCGTGGTGGCCAAGGATGCCGCCGGCAACGCCAGCACGCCGGTGGACGTCGCCTTCAAGCTGGACACCCAGGCGCCGACCGGCGCCAGCTTCGGCATCGGCGTCATCGACGCGCTGGCCGGCAACGACGCCCAGACAGGCTCGGCCATCGTCACGCTGCAGGGCCTGGCCGAGGCCGGCGCCACCATCACGCTGGCCGCCCAGGGGCTCAGCAGCACGGCCGACGCCAGCGGCAGGTTCCAGCTCCCGGGCGTGGCGCTCGCGCTGGGCGACAACAGCATCACGCTGAGCGTGGCCGACGCGGCTGGCAATGCCCAGACCGTGGCGCGCACGCTCACGCGGGTGGCCACGACGCAGACCGACCCGGTCCTGGAATGGACCAACATCGCGCTGAAGGCGATCCAGTCCGACGCCACCGACCCGCCCGTCGCGACACGGGTGCTGGCGCTGCAGAGCATCTCGGTCTACGACACCCTGGCCGCGATCCAGGGCACGCCGGCCTTCCTGGTCCAGCGCAGCGTCAGCGGCAATGTGGACGCCTATGCGGCGGTCGAGCAGGCCGCCTACCGCGTGCTCTACCAGCTCTACCCGGCGCAGCGCGCCGGCCTGGATGCAGGCCTCGCCGCCGACCTGGCCAAGATCACCGATGGCGCCGCCAAGACGGCCGGCATCGCGCTGGGCGACGGCATTGCAAGGGCCGTGATCGCGCTGCGCGCGAACGACGGCTACCTGACGCTGGTCAACATCGACGGCAGCAGTGCCCTCGGTGCCTGGCGCCCGACGGGGCCGGGCTTCGCCGTGGCCCAGGATCCCCAATGGGGTGCGGTGACGCCGTTCGCGCTGACCTCCGGCAGCGAGTTCCGCGCGCCGGCGCCGCCGGCGCTGACTTCGCCGGAGTACGCCGCGGCAATCAACCAGGTGCAGAGCCTGGGGCGCGCCACCAACAGTACGCGCACCGCCGACCAGACCCAGCAGGCGCTGTTCTGGGCTGACGGCGGCGGCAGCTACACGCCGCCGGGCCACTGGGACGCCATCGCCACCCAGATCGCGGCGGCCAAGGGCAATTCGCTGTCCGCCAATGCGCGGCTGATGGCCCAGCTCAACGTCGCGCTGGCCGATGCCGCGATCGCCGCCTGGGACACCAAGTACACCTACGACTTCTGGCGCCCGGTCACCGCCATCCAGAACGCCGACCTGGACAACAACGCGGCGACCACGGTCGACCCGAACTGGACCTCCTTCCTCATCACGCCGCCGCACCCGAGCTATGTCTCGGGCCACAGCACCTTCAGCGCCGCCGCGGCCGGCATCCTGGCCGCCACCTTCGGCGACAACACCGCCTTCAGCACCACCTCGCCCACGCTGCCCGGCGTGACGCGCAGCTTCGCCAGCTTCAGCCAGGCCGCCGACGAGGCCGGCATGAGCCGCATCTACGGCGGCATCCACACCAGCCTGGACAACAACGCCGGCAAGCTCATCGGCGCCGAGGTGGCACAGGCCGTGCTGGCCAGGTTCGCGCTGACCCAGGACAAGCAGCCGCCCAAGATCCTGCTCGGCGCGACGCCGGCGGCGACGCATACAAACCCGGTGATCAGCGGCCAGGTGATCGACAATCTGTCGGGCGTCGCCGGCGCCCAGATCAGCGTGGACGGCGGTGCGCCGCAGAGCCTGACGCTGGATGCCAACGGCAGCTTCAGCTTCAGCCCCGGCTTCGCGCTGGACGGCAGCGCCGACGGTGGCCACACGCTGGCCATCGTCGCGACGGACAAGGCCGGCAACGTCAGCGCGCCCACCACCATCAGCCTGACCCTCGACACCAAGGCGCCGGCCCTGGTGCTGTCCAGCATCGCCGACGGCGCCAGCCTGGTCGCCGGCAGCCGCCTGAGCGGCAGCGCCGACGGCACCGGCAGCAGCCTGACGCTGCTGAACTACAGCATCGACGGCGGCAGCAGCACCGCGATTGCGTTCACGCCCGGCACCGGGGCCTTCGACCAGGCGCTGAACCTGGCCAACCTCGGCGTCGGCAACCACACGCTGACCCTCTCCGCCAGCGACGCCGCCGGCAACAGCGCCACGCTGACGCGCCAGGTGAAGGTCAACTCGCTGCCGCTGCTGACCGTCGCCAGCCTGAGCCCGACCGACGGCAGCACCGACGTCGGCTCCACCTACCGGCCCAAGCTCGTCTTCAGCCGCGCGGTCAATACCGCCACGCTGACGAGCGACAGCTTCTATGCCACCGGACCGGACGGCAGCAAGATCGCTGCCAGCATCGTGCCCGCCGCTGACGGCAGCTACGCCTGGCTGTTCTTCACCGCGCCGCTGCCCGGCGGTGCGCGCATCACCATCCATGTCGTGGGCGCGTCGATCCGCGGCGCCAGCGACGGCAGCTTCCTCGACGCCGCCGGCAGCGGCCTGGCGGGCAGCAGCCTGACGACCAGCTTCACGACCGTCAGCCTGGCGTCGGTGCTCGGCACCAAGCTGGTCGGCCGCGTCGTCGACCCCGGCCCCGACCTGGTGCCCGGCACCTTCGACGATGTGCGCCGCGGCCCCGACGGCATCCTGCACACCGCCGACGACGTCTACCTGAACCCGATCGCGAACGCCAAGGTCACGATCCTGGGCACCGGCCAGGTCGTCTACACCGACGCGACCGGCTACTTCGAGTTCGACAACGCGCCCACCGGCGACGTGAAGCTGGCGGTCGACGGCCGCACCGCGACCAACCCGCCCACCGGCGTGTTCTGGCCCGAGATGGTGATGGACCTCACGTTGCGTGCGGGCATCACCAACACGGCCATGGGCAGCATGGGCAGCCTGGCCGTGCAGCAGGCCAATTCCTGGGACATGGCGGTCTACCTGCCGCGCGTGCCCGTGAGCACGCTGCAGACGGTGGCCGCCGACGTGCCCACCGTCATCACGACGCCGCAGGTCGCGGCGCCCAAGCTGACGGACGAACAGCGCAATTCGCTCACGCTGACGGTGCAGCCCGGCTCGGCCGTGGGCAACGACGGCCAGCCGCTGGGCAATGTCCAGATCGGCATGGCCACGGTGCCGCCCGAACTGGTCAAGGACATGCTGCCGGCCGGCGTGGCCGAGCACAGCTTCGACATCACGATCCAGGCGCCCGGCGTGGCCGTGTTCACGAAGCCGGTCCAGATCACCTTCCCGAACGTCTTCAACGCCGCGCCCGGCACGCAGCTCGACGTGCTGAGCTTCGACCACACGACCGGCCGGCTCGTCATCAATGGCACCGCCACCGTGTCGGCGGACGGCAAGACCGTCGTGTCCGACCCCGGCTCGGGCATCGTCGCCCCGGGCTGGCACGGCCTCACGCCTCCGGGCGCGCCCAGCGACCCGCCGTGCCCGCCGGCCACGCACGACATCGACGTCACGCCGGTGCTGCAGACCTCGGGCATCCAGGATTACTTCTTCCCCAAGGACTCGGGGACGATGAATCTCTCGTTCGCCAACAACGCCGCCAAGCTCGACCCCAACAGCGACGCCTGCAGCACGACCAATGTCCACGCCACCCCCTTGCTGGTCGAAGTCACGCTGGACGACGCGTCGGCGGGCCAGTTCCTGGACGGCGTGCACCAGCAGACCTTCTCGCTCGAACCGCAGCAGGTCGGCAACATCAACGGCACCGTGCATGCGCTGCTGGGCCAGATCAGCACCTACTCGGCCGACCGGCTCTACGGGCTGAAGATCCACATGCACACGCATTGGGTCGACAAGAACGGCGTCGACCACAACCTCGACGGCCAGATGCCGGCGACCGACATCTATGCCTACCGCTTCCTGGACATTGCCGACAACCGGCATGAAGACGGCAAGATTGACTTCCCGCGCATCGCCGCGGGCGTCGGCTTCACGCAGAAGGACGGCCTGACCTATTACGGCGACCCGGCCGCCAAGCCGCAGAACATCGCCGTGGGCACCGGCACCAATTTCTCGGTGGCCGGCGACCAGATCCAGTTCACGCCGACCACGACCGGCACGCTGAACGACCTGCTGACGATCACCGCGCCCGACGCCAAGGACGTGGGCAAGATCAACCTGTCGGGCGTGGGCCTGGCGCTGCAGAACGTCTTCTTCTCGCAGTCCGAGTTCAGCGCCCGCATCGCTGCCGTCGTCGACGCCAGCCCGGTGGTGGCGGGCACGCAGCGCCTGGTCGACATGTTCCCCGATACCGACGGCGACGGCAGCCGCACGACGGGCGTCGACAAGCCCTTCTTCGACGCGACGGTGGCGCAGCTGTTCAACGACATCACCGTCCAGTTCTACGTGACGATGCTCGGCGTGGACCCGGCATCGCTGTCGACGCTGACGCTGGTCAACGGCACGCCGGGCACCGGCGACAAGGTCAACCTGCGCAATGTCGCGATCGGCGGGGCGCCCTACACGGGCAGTGCCGCCGCGGTCTGGGCCGACTTCGGCATCGACTACTTCCTGAGTTCCATCGTTCCCAACGAAGCGAACATGTCCAAGCCGCAGATCCAGTATCTGTTCGACGGCCTGTTCAACCGCTCGGTGAGCGACAACTCCGGCAGCGCCTTCGTGCCGGGCGGCAGCGGCCTCATCGTCAATGTCGACAAGATGGTGGCCGGCGCCGCGGGCGCCGCGGGTGCCGGCGCGGCGGCCTTCCGCTCGACGCTGGTGAACCAGTTCGCGTCGACCATCGGCCACGAATTCGGCCACCTGCTGGGCGCCATCCACCAGCGCACCAACACCGCCCCCTATTCGTCCAACTACCTGATGGGCCTGGGCACGCTGCTGACGACCATCCCGGCCATCGGCCCCGACTTCATCGGTGTCTTCAAGGCCGGCCTGGGCATCCCGTCCACCGTCGCCGAATTCCAGGCCGCCTACAACTACTACAAGCTGCAGGCGAATAACGACTACACGGTCGCCGGGCAGGCCTACGCCTTCAACAACGGCGGCAACCCGGTCCCCGGCCCGGGCCACCTGATCGACGAGGGCGACCTGCCGGCCTATCTGGCCGTCGTCGACGGGCCGGCCGACAACCGCCAGCCGCCCAATGTCGTGGGCAGCCTGGACTTCGGTACCGTGAACGCCGACGGCCCCGGTGGCGCGCTGGCCTCGAAGACGGTCTGGCTGTTCAACACCGGCAATCACCCCCTGCACCTGAGCTCGGTCGATGTCCAGGGCAACGCCGGCTTCTCGGTCAGCGGCTTCTCGGGGCCGCTGGATCTTGCCGCCTTCGACCCCAACAACCCCGCGGCGTCGCGCCTCGCGGTCACCGTCACCTTCGACCCCAGCGCGCTGGGCAGCGCCAGCGCCAAGCTGCACATCGTCAGCAACAGCAGCGGCGGGGCCAGCACCGACATCCCGCTCGCCGGCAAGGCGGTCTCGCCCTATGGCCATCTGGCCGTCAGCGTGCCCAACAACAATGTCGGCGGCACCAAGGTCGGCAGCACCGGCGCGGTGGCGAATTTCGGCACCCTCACCAACGACGGCACGCAGCCGCTGAGCATCACGCAGGCGCTGTCGAATTCGCCCGATTTCGCGGTCACCGGGGCGCTCGCCGGCGTCTCGGCGGCCACGCCGCTGGTACTCGCCCCGGGGGCCAGCGTGCAGTTCGGCGTCACGTTCACGCCCGCCAAGATCAGCCTCGACCGCGCCGCGATCACGATCAGCAGCAACGACCCGACCCAGGCCACGTTCACGCAGGCGCTGGTCGGCACCGGCCTGGCGGCCCAGGGCACCGCGCTGCACTACGGCAACGACTACATCGAGCTGGACCAGCCCAATTCGCCCAACCTGCCGCCGCTGCGCATGGTCAGCGGGCCGGACGGCCAGTGGAGTTTCTTCCTGCCGCCGTCCACGCCGGTCCACTACACCATCTTCGACCCGGTCAGCGGCCTGGTCGCCGAGGCCTGGGACACGACGGCGCCGAGCGGCAAGACGACGATGTTCACGCAGGCCAACTTCCGGGCCAGCACGGCCCCGGACACCAATGGCAACGGCCTGCCCGACAACATCAAGTTCGCGATCGGCACCAACCCGAACTCGCAGGACACGAACCACGACGGCATCAGCGACTTCGACTCGATCCGCCTGGGCATCAACCCGCTGGGCAGCCTGGGCGCGCCGACCGGCGTGCTGTCTTCGGCCGCGCTGACGGGCAGCGCCGAGGCGGTGGCGGTGTCCGCCGCCGTCGCCGACCCGAGCCATCTCACGGCCTATGTCGCCACCGGCAGCCGCGGCCTGTCGGTCGTCGACGTGACCAACTTCACCAAGCCCGCCGTGCTGGCCGAAATCAGCCTGCCCGGCAACAACGTCGACATCGCCGTCGATGGCGTGCGCGGCGTGGCGGCGGTGGCGGGTGGCGACGCGGGCCTGAGCCTGGTCGACATCAGCAAGCCGGCCGCACCGGTGTTGATGCAGACGGTGGCCTTCGGCGTGCCCGTGAACGCCGTGCAGGTGCGCGATGGCATCGCCTTCGTCGCCACCGGCAACGACCTGGCCGTGGTCAACCTGCTGACCGGCGACCTGCTGCAGAGCGTCAACCTGACGACGCTCGGCGGCTCCACCGTCACCAGCCTGAGCATCGACGGCAGCACGCTGTACTCGGTCGACGCCTCGCACACGCTGCGCAGCTTCGCCATCAGCGGCAGCCAGCTCACCGTGCTCGGCTCGCTCGCGCTGCCGGCCGGTGGTGGCCGCCTGTTCGTCGGCAACGGCGTCGCCTACATCGGCGCCAGCAATGGCGGCACGGGCGGCTTCGCCACCGCCGACGTCTCCAACCCGGCGGCGATGACGGTGCTGTCGGGCGTCAAGCTCAATTCGATCGGCGGCACGTCGGTCGTGCCCAATGGTTCCGGCCTTGCCGTCGCCGTGGGCAGCAGCAGCTTCGTGTTCGGCGGCTTCAAGGCGCTCGACCTGATGAATGTGTCGGACCCGACGAACACCGGCACCCTGGTCACGCGCTACAACCTGCCGGCCGTGCCGCGCGATGTCGTCATCGCCAACGGCCTGGCCTTCGTCGCCGACAGCACTGGCGGCCTGCAGATCGTCAACTACGTCGCCTTCGATGCCAAGGGCGTGCCGCCCCAGGTGGTGTCGCTCCAGGTCGACGCCAAGGATGCCGACCCCGGCACGCCCGGCGTGCAGGTCCTGGAAGGCCGCAGCTTCACCGTGCGCCCGACCGTCGCCGACGACGTCCAGGTGCGCAATGTCGAGCTGCTGGTCGACGGCGTGGTCGTGGCCGACGCCCCCGCGTTCCCCTTCGTCTTCACCGCGCAGACGCCGACCATCGCGGCCGGCGGCAACAAGCTGTCCGTGCAGGTGCGCGTCACCGACACCGGCGGCAACAGCACGCTCAGCGCGCCGGTCGTCTTCGATGTCGTCAAGGACACCTTCCCGCCCGTGCTGCAGAGCGTGAGCGTCGACGAGGGCGCGCGGCGCTTCTTCGTCAAGTCGGTGGACTTCTCCTTCGACGAGCCGCTCGACACGAGCCGGCTCACGACCGCGGCGATCTCCCTGGTCCGCCCCGGCCCCGACGGCGTCTTCGGCACGGCCGACGACGTCAGCGTGCCGGTCTCGCTCAACTTCCGCTCCCTGGGCCAGGTCTTCTCGGTCCTGCCCGGCGGCTATCTGCCGCCCGGGGACTACCAGCTCACCGTCAAGGGCTCTGCGATCAGCGACAAGGCCGGCAACATCCTCGGCACCGACCTCGTCCGCCACTTCACGATCCGCCCGGCGAGCGACGTGCGTGCGACCAGCGGCGCCGCCGCCGTGGCCACCGCGCCCTCGGCCAACCCGGGCCAGCAGATCGGCATCTCGGTGCCCTTCGACCCGAGCACCGCGAAGGCCAACTTCCAGACCATCGACGCCAACGGCGTCGTCGGCAGCGTCGTCGTCGGCGTCTTCCGTTTCGATGCTGCGCGCGGCATCGCCTACTTCAACGTGCCGCTGAACGCCTACACGGGCGACTGCGTCGTCTATGGCCAGGTCGGCTCGACCATCACCAATTTCGCCGATGGCACCTTCCCGCTGCAGATTGTTCCGATCGTGACGGGGCTGAGCGTGCAGTCGGTGTCGTCGGACGGGACGAGCGCGACGGTGGTGCTGTACGGGCGCGGGTTCGTGGAAGGCAACAACAGCCTGTACCGGCTGGGCACGACCAGCGTG
>NZ_JAPPUW010000006.1 GCF_026712205.1 Pelomonas aquatica | reverse complement strand
GGCGCTGTGCACGCGCCTCTGTGATCTGGGTTGCATAGGTGCCCACCTGTTCGTATTGGTGGGCACCATCGTCACGGGTGCTTCAGCGCTGTTCAAGATGGGACGGCCGGACGCTCACGCGGATCCGGCTCATCGTGCTGGACCAGGAACTTCGAAATGCCGTCGGCGGATTGCGCGACATCCAGGCGCCGCAGTCGGAGCTGGCGGCTCTGGCATGGGCACCGCGCACCACGCTCTTCGTTGAGAACTTGGCGTGCGCGTACTGCCTCCCGGACCTGGAGTCCACCGTGGCAGTCGTCGGTCTTGGCCGTGCGATCTCGCTGGCGGCCGCGCTTCCATGGATACATCGCACCCGCATCCTGTACTGGGGCGACCTCGATACGCACGGATTGGAGATATTGTCCCTGGCGAGAGCCTCGTTTCCTGGAACCCGGTCGGTGCTGATGGACAGTTTGACCCTGCAGCGCTATCGGTCCAGATGGGTTCCCGAGGCTGCGCCAAACCGGCAAGCTGATAGAAGCCTACTGCTGTCTGGCGAGCGTGAGCTCTACGAAGCGCTGCTGGCCAACGCGTGGCCCGGCTGGAAAGGGGAGCAGGGCGTTCGACTGGAACAGGAGCGGTTGGACTGGAGCCATGTTGACGAGGAGCTTCGGCGGGTCGCCAGGGAGTCGTAGCTCTGCGTGGCGCTGAGGTAGGGGTTTGGCGGCTTGGCGATGCGAGGGAGTGACCAAGGTATTGTGTAGGCTGTGAGGCCAAGGAGGGCATTGACGATGAAGTTCGAACTTTTTCACGATGCGTCCAGCGAGTGGCGGTGGCGCCTCATCGCGTCCAACAACGTCGACATCGTCGCGGTCAGCGGGGAAGGCTACAAAGCAAAGGCGGATGCGCTGAATGGCATCAGGCTGGTCCGCGCCACCAACGACTCGACCGTCGTCTACGAGCAGAAGCCCGACGGCACATGGTTCAAGCACTGAGTGCCGAGACGGCTTGACGATTTGCCAAAGGGCTACGAGGTGATGGACATGGACACTTTCTCACGAAGGCATGGCCTCAATCGACCAGACCGGTCGAGCGGGCCTCTTCACCGAACTGAGGTCAACAACGCGCCGCCGCCGCAACAGCGCATCCCGGGGGTTGTGGTTCCAAGGGCACCCCGTCAGACTGGTTTTGCCCTCGGTGCTGTACGCGGGCATTCCGCCTGCGCTAGCAGGAGGGAAAGGAGCTTTGCATGAGCGACTACGCAGCAGGAGAGGACCGCGTTGGCGAGCTGGAGGACCGGCTCAAGGACGCGAAAGAGGTGCTGGAACCGCGGTCAGCCGCCTACCAGCGAATCAACGATGACGCGCTGAAAGAGGAGGATGAAGCTAACCCGGAATCCGCGCCCCGGGGTGAAGAGAAGTGCCGGACCGATGAGGCGTTGGACTGGGTTGACCAGGCCCAACAGCAGCTGACTTCGACGGACGCCCCGACGGAGGAGCTGCTTGACAGCATCGAGCAGACGGTTGAGCTCATTGAAGCGGTCATTCGCGACACGCCCGCAGATGAAGTGGCGCCGCGTGGGCTGGATGACGACGACGTGTATGCCTGGGACGGAGACGACCAAATTGCTTGCACCGAGTGAGCGCTGCCAAGGCTGCTAACAACTGATAGGAGAGCACGAAGATTTGTTAGGCGATTGGCCCTTCGGCCAGTTTTGTTCAACCCTTTCCCGCAGACCTGCCCACCTGCGCCTGCCTCGGTTCACTGGGCGAACCACGCTGTAGTCAAAGACCTTCGGCATTGGCCCCATCAAGCGGACTTGCCCGCTGGTGGCGATTTTTTGCACACGGGTGCACTTGCAAGACCAAATTTAGGCGCTCGCTCTGGTTGTGGCTGAATTCAGCTTCCTGGCCAGGGACTCGACGGAGCGAGATGCCAACGTGATGGCCCCTGGGGCGACAGCACCAGGGGCTTTTCTCTTTGTCCGGCGCGGCCGTCAGAGTTGCGCGCGGTCGCCCCACATCCTCAACAGCTTCTCGGCGTCGTCGCACGCATCGAGATGTGCCTCAAGCTCCGTGTCGCGGAGCGGCAGGCACTCGTGCTCTACCCGCAGCGCGCGCGGACCTTGCAGGGCGGACACAACGCCAACGAACCACGTCCCCGACGGGCGCGTCGACGGGAACAGGGTGACGTAGGGCGAGACGAATAGGGCTGACATCAAAGACTCCCGCGAGTGCGGAAAGCATGGAACCGTTCGCGTCGGTTTTCAAGCGAATCTGCACGAAGCTGACCTAAGGCGGCGGGGATGAGCGCGGCGACTCAGCGTGAGACACGTGCTCCACCACCAACCCGTCGTCCCGCAGGGCGATGACGTACTGGTCACCTGCTCGAACCGCAGGGAAGTAGCGATTCACGCCCGCGAGGCTGCCCGCCTGGCCGACTCGTCCGAAACCGAGCTCAGTACCGTCCGCGCTGAACAGCCGATGGTGTTTTCCGGCCAACTTCGCCTTGAACAAGCTGGGGACGGTGTACTGCTCGTTCCGCATCGTTGCCTCGGTCACCTTGACGCTGAACTGGTTTGCGTCCGTGTCGACCAAGCCGCGCGTGAAGCGCTCGCGCATACGGCGGCGGGCCGCCCCAAGCGCACCGTCACCGATGCGGCGCCCGCGCAGCTTGTACAGCCCATGCTCAATTCGTTCGACGATGGGCGAACTACCCAACACGTGGGCCAGAAGCACGTCTGTCATTCCAAGCTTGCCGATGACGACTTCCTTGAGTTCGATGCGGCAAGCGACCCCGTCGTGCGCCGTGATGACGTCGACGAGCGCCTGCTCAACACCCGACAGTGCACCGGTCGGGTCGAATCCCGGCCCAGGTCGATACCGGCCGCGCTGGACCACTTCGAGCCATGGCCATCCCTTGAACAGCTCGCGAAGTACGTGGACCGGCGGCGTTGCAAGGCCAAGCGTCGACTCCTCTCGGTAGAGCATCATGTCGTCGCTGGCCAGTGCACCTGCAATCTCATCGGTTCCGATGGAATCGTGGGCGATGGCCAAGATTTTGCGGACGCGAAGGGCGACAGAGCTGGTAGACGAATCCCCAAGCGAGAACCACCCTGTCTCTTCGTCCAGCCATCGGAAGCCGTCGGTGGACACCAGCGCAGCCGAGATAGCTTCTTGGCCCGGCGCAACTCCTTCTTTCAAGGCAAGGCGTCCAGCGACGCGGAGGAGGTTCGTGCACCCGAACATCGAGCTGTCCCTGCTTACGTGCCGAATCATGGCTTGGACCCAGTCAGCCTCATCGGCCGCGTGCACCATGACCACTTCCAAGAACTTCCCTCGAACGCTCGTACGAGTCTTCTGGCATCGAATCGGCAGCTTGTCGCGCCCAAGAACCGCTGCCCACGGAACGAGCGAAGCCATCCCCGCGTCGTCTCCGATAAATCGCCGTAGCTGTTCATCCAGGTCGTCGACCTGAGCTGGAGCAACTCGGGCTGCGGCGCGCAGGGCGCGGTCCAGTGCTGGTGTGGCGGGCTGAACCTCCGCCAGGTACTCCTCGAACGACTCGCAGATTTGCCGGATTCGTTCGCGGGTGACACCGAATTCCGCGCCAACGTCCGCCAAGATGCGGCCAGGCCCTGTCGGGCTGATGTGTCGGCGCAGGAAGATGGATACCCATCGCTCGATAGCCGCCGTGTCCGCACCCTTGGGTGCGCAATCTCGCGCAGCGGCAACTGCGATGTCCTTTGCCTCCTCGGCGGCAGTCAACTGCTCTGCTGCCAACAGTCGCTCGAGCAGCTTGAGGAACGACTCCGGCACGGTAGACCCTTGGACTTGCGTCCGAATCCAGTCCGGCAGCGGCGCGTCTGCGCCATGCCCAAAACGCAGGTCGTGGCTGCTGACGCCCTTCAGCCAAGGGAGTTCGAGTACGGCATCAGCAAGCTGTTGAAGTTCCGGCGTCACAGCTACGGGCGCCGTCTGTTCCATCAGCTCCGTTGGTGCGATTCTTGACGCCGGCGACGGCGGCTGCCAGTACATCGCCTCAAGGCGCGCAAGCAGCTCCAAGGTGCGCTCGAGTGGCAGGAACAGGTGTTCTTTGACCTCCCGTAGCGTCCAGACTTCAAGCGGCCGTTCTTCCGTCAAAGGAAGACGCTCGAGGCGCTTTCGGTCTCGGTCAGCGAAGCGAGTCTGCCACCCCTTGACCAAGCGGACGCCGGTAGGCTGCGACCAAAAGTGTTCAGCGCGGACTCGGGTGCGCTTGACGATGACCTTGCGCAGATTCGCGCGTTCGGTCTCGGTCAGGTCGCCCTTGCGAGCCCAGCGAACGAGCTCGGAGGGGTGGATGGGCCCCGCCCAGCCGTCCAGCGGTGCGCGAATCGAGGCTGCAACGAATGCCGGAACTACTTCAGCGTGACGCGGTGGGCCGACGTCACCTTCAGCGCGCGTGAGTGTTTTCATCTACGCGTCCTCCCGAGTCAACTGTACTTGCGCTCGTGTTTGACGCAGAGCAGGTAGAACGCTCGGTTGTCGAAGCCCGGCTCGCCATCCACATTGACCAGCTCGCAGCGCGCGGCCGCCTCGAAGCCCGCTTCGGCAATCAGCAGCGACCCCTCTTCCGGGTTACGGTTCTTGCGGACCCAGGGCTCCATCGGGAATCGCTCGATGAGCTTCGACAGCGCCGTCATGCGCACCGTGGCCGCGTGAATCTTCGGGGCGTCTTTTGGGAACAGCTTCGCGCCGACCATGACCTTCGCGGTGAATCCGTCGCGCCAGTCGTCTGCTTCGTCTACGCCGTCATGAACCATGTCGGCGTAGCGGAGCAGTTCGCTCCCAGTGAACTTCGGCTTGTTGTAGCGCTCCAGCCATTCCGGCGAGGCGTCGGTTTCTTCTTCAACTAGGGCCATCGTGCTGGAGCCATCTGGCAGCGCGCCACCCTGGGTCAACACGTCGACCTCGCGGTCGAATTCCAAGAGGGACATCGACGAAGGGCGCTGCATGCCCAAAGGCAGGTCCTTCACGAAGCGCAAGCCCATGCCGGCACTGACCACCAGGCCTGCGAAGCGAATCTCCTTGTTCAGGGACTGCAGAGCCGCCGGAGGCTTGTCGTACCAGCCGCGGCGTTCTGCGTAAGGGACTGCGCAAAGCTGCCGCAGGCGTTCAACGATGCTGGCCGGTGGCGTCGCAGCATCGAGAGGCTCGCCGACCACCGCATCCATACGACTCAGCCACATCGCGATGTCGCTGTGCAGCGGCAGCGGAATTCGCGGTGTCGCGCGTTGCGGCTGGAGCAGCGCGTTCGGGTCAATCTTCAATGCCTCTGCCACGGTCTGCAGGGAACTGAGGCATGCCTTGCCTTCAGACATAGCGCTCACGACTTCGCCGTCAATGTCATCGACGAAGAGGTGTGCCAGCTGAGTCCATGGCATGCCGGCTGCGGCTCGCGCCCGTTCCAACACTTCCAGGTTGAACTCGACCTCGCCGTAGCGGGGCACTGCAGCTTCTTGACGCAGTTCACGCGCCCAATCGGGCAGCGGCTTGTCCTTGCGGCGTTGGAAGAACGCTTTTCTTTTGAGGAAGCCGTCCCACTCGTCCTGCATCACGCTAAGGGCTTCAGGGGCGGAATCGGCGATGGGCGCGGGTAAGGAGCCGTCGTCGTAGAAGTCGGTTTCCAGGACTGAGTGCGCGTCGAGCGCCTCGGCGCTTGCGTCGGACACGACCTGGTAGACGTTGTACATGCCGTCGACCCATCCACGCAGGTCGCCTTCAACAACGCGGCGAACGCGCTCCGCAAGGCGTTCAACCTCCTGTCGGTCCTCGAACGTCGCCTCTGTCTTCCCTGCGTCGAGTGGCACGAGCAACAGGTTCCACCAGACGCCGCTCGCCTTGCTCGTGGCGCGGATTTGAACGTGAGTGCGACGGCAGCGCAGAACGACCAGCGGTGCATCGTCTTCGAACTGCTCGCGCAGACGTCGGCAGAACGCGTCAGCGGCTTTGGCGAAGCTGGTCAAGCGCTCGCGCTCAGGGCTGACCCCGGGAGCATCCGGTGTCCAGTCCGCCACCTCATACACGCCGCGGGTATCCAGGCCCAGGAAGCCCGCGCTGTCGCGCAACACAGCGACCGCCTTCAGGGCGTGCGTGTGCTTGATGTCGATGTTGAGGGGTGCCAGGCCGCTGCGCAACATCTTGGCGGCTGCCTTGGGGTCCGCGGGAAGGTCCGCGCAGAGGCGCTGGGCGTCAGATTCAGTCAGCCTGTGGTCGTGCGCCAGCAAGAAGCCGACGAGCGCACGTGCTTGGTCATCCAGCGGGCGCGCCGCTGTGACGGAAGAGTCGGGTGACATCGAATGTCTCCATACCGATGAAGCCGTGACGGACGGTGTGCGTTGCCCCGGCTTCGGTGTGGAAACACGGGTGTGGAGTGGTTTTGCTGCCTTTGCCGTACCTGGGCAGGCCCTTACGGCCCACCCGGCGCACACGCTGACACGCGGCAACTTGCGTTTGCCGCAACGGTATCGGAATGTTCAAGGGGTCGTCAAGGCGAACTTCATTGCGCCGCCAGAACGCACAAAGTGCTGAGCGCTAACGACTCGGCGAGCAGTTCGATGAAATCGAGACGCGTCCTGCGGTTCAAAGCCATGTTGTCGATTGAGAGTTCCTGATGTCTCCATGTAGCGACCTCGGCCGCAAGTCCGCTAGACGCAAGCGCTGGGTACAGGGCAAAATTCGGCCGCGTCTGACCGGGAGGTCAGACCCGCCGGACCAGAAGGACGGCACAGCCGGGAGCTGAGCACCGGCGCCCGCGGCAATGCAAAGGCAGGCACAGGGACTTTCCATCCAGGAGTCCTCATGCCATCAAGAATTCAGTCCCTTCGCCGCCGCGCCGTTGACGTCAGCATGGTTTGTGCTGCTACTGCGAGGCGCCGATGTGGCTCACCTCGCCCGCGGAGCTGCCTTCGGGCTCGCCAGGCAAGCGTGCAGCTCGGAGGCTTCTGTGCACGGCCGAGCACCTGACCGCACGCGCGGACGGTGGCTCAAGCAGTGCCATGAACATCGCGGCTGCCTGCTTGCACTGCAATCGGACGCGACATCGGCGCAAGCATCCACCGGACGTGGGCTGGTACCGGCAAGAAGTCGCCGTCCGGATGGCGCGACACGGGTGGCATCCCGCGTGGGTGCATCGCATGTGCACAGGAGGCGCGCCAATCCCTAGCTATCGGCTCACGTACTGACCCAGCCGTTGCAGGTGTCGAGCTCGGTTTCGCTGAACTTTTGGAAGGTGGTGTCGGTCAGCGCGAGGGTGGGCGGAGGAAACCGACTCCACGTAGCTGCGCGTGCAGACGCGGCCGGAAAACGCTATCCTTGCGTTTGGCCGGCTGAGCCGAACCTGCCCTCGGGTTAAAGCAGTCTGACTTCCCGCAGCCGCACGGACTTCAATCCGCGTCGATGCGTAATCGAGGGACATCGACGAAGCTAGATTGGAGTGCCGTATGGCAGCTATTCCCCTGGCCAAAACTCCCTTGGCCGCCCTCAAGAAGCTCGTTCTTGACGACCTCATCCAGGTCAAGTCCTCCCACGTCACCGAAGCGCTGGCCTACGCATTGGGGTTCCGCACGTATGCGGCTTTACAGGCCTCGATGACGGGGTCGGAGGAGGACCGCCCCTTCGTCCTGCTCGACACAGACCGCTTCCTGGACCGCATCAGGAGCTTTGGTTACGAGCTTAGGGCTACGCTGAACAAGCCATTGATTTCGACGCTGCGTCGGACCGACGCCCTACTTGCCTGACTTGACGGTGTTGCTCCACGCCAATGCCGCATTTTTCGGCAGTTTCGAGGCAGCAGGCGCGTCGCGCGCCCACTGCAGACGCACTCATGCCACCAGACGCTTGCGCGCCAGGTAGATGTTCGCCAAACCCAGCGCCACGAACGCTCGCGTCGCGTTCTTCGCCAGGCCCTTGTAGCGGACTTTGCTGAAGCCGAACTGCCGCTTCACCACAGCGAACACGTGCTCCACCCGCGAGCGCGTCTTGGACTTGATGCGGTTGACGATGCGCTCCAAGTCGGCCAAGCACCCTGTGCCCCTGACCCTCTGATTCGTTCGGTCCTTGGCCTTCGGCGCCTTGGCTGCAATCAACGCCTGCTGGGAGGCGTAGGCGCTGTCGCCGAAGACTTCCAGCTCCTCGCCGTGCAGCAGTTCGCGCAGCGGGTGCTTGTCGTGAACGTTGGCTGCGGTCACCACCGTGCTGTGCGCAAGGCCCGTCTGGCTGTCCACGCCGATGTGCAGCTTCATGCCGAAGAAGTACTGCTGCCCCTTCTTGGTCTGGTGCATCTCGGGATCGCGCTCGCCCTTGTCGTTCTTGGTCGAGCTCGGCGCCGAGATGATGGTGGCATCCACGATGGTGCCCGTGCCAACCTTCATGCCCTTGCTCTGCAGCACCTCGCCGACCTTGGCGAACAGTGCGGCGCCCAGCTTGTGCTTGTCGTCCTCCAGCAGCCGGCGGAACTTCAGCAAGGTGGTGCCGTCGGGCACGCGCTCGCGGCCCAGGTCAATGCCCACGAAGCGGCGCAGCGCCGTGCTGTCCAACAGCGCCTCTTCGCAGGCTTCGTCGGCGAGGTTGAACCAGTGCTGCACGAAGTACATGCGCAGCATGCGCTCCAGTCCGATGGGCGGACGGCCCTTGCCGGCCTTCGGGTAGTGGGGCTCGATGACTTCGCACAGCTCAGCCCACGGCACGATGGCATCCATCGTCTGCAGGAACACGTCGCGCCGGGTCGGCCGGCGAAATCGCTCGAACTCCGCGCCTTGATCCGCGGCGGCTGCAAGTGTGGCTTGCTTCATCTGTCAATCATCGCGACGCCGCTGCGGCCCCGCCACCAGACCAACCCGCAAGGCGGGACTTGATCAGCGTTGCCTTAGCCCAGAGGACGCCCGGTTTGACTTTGAGCTGTTTGGCGGAGACCCGCACATCGTCCGGACAATGCCAAGCAGCGCGTTCGATATCGAATACAAGACTGCACGTGACCGCGCTTGGCGGAACCTGATGGTGTTCGGCGTCAACGCCGCGCTAGACCAGCGTCTGTTCAGCCTGCGCCCCGGAGACGACCGCTTTGACGACACGTTCCGGCGTGGGCACCTGTTCGACTTCGTGCTTCCGAACGGTCTGCCGGCGCGCGGCTCGGTCGCCACAGCGGGTTTCGACGAACTGGCCATCCACGTCGCCGTGAATCCGAAGGGGGATAACGTGCGCTTCCATTCGGGCGGGTTTTCTGCTGGCGACGCGTTCGGAACGACTTGGCTCGAACGCCGTAACGGAGCCTGGCTCCAATCAACGCCCGATGGCTTTCGATGCCGCAAGGCGCTGCTTCCTGCCCTTGCAGACCTAGACGCCCAACCAAGGGGTTTCGGAGACCGCGGCAAGCTCATCATGTAGGCGGGCAGGGCGTCGGCGTGTTATCTTTTGATACGGTTGCCGTCGCCTGCCGCGCGCGCCCCGCAAGGGGTAGGACGAAGACGGACTGATTTTCTCGAGCCACCCCCCATTTGTGTTTCCCCACGGGCGGCCCGCAATGCGTGCACCGGTTTTGAACGCCCGAGGAGTGAAGCATGAATGTCCCGCAGCTGAAGCTGATGGCTGGCCTCGTCCGTGGCCTGCTGGAACAACACAACGTGCCCATCGGGCACTCCCAAGCGCTTGACGCCATCGCTGCCCTGCCCGGGCTGCGCAACTGGCCCGAGGTCATGGCGTTCCCGGACCGGGTGGCAGCCACCGAGCTGACCACCACGGCAACCGGGCGACTCTCGTACCGACTGAAGAGCCGCTACAAGCTGGACCTCACGCCGATGGAGCTGCTGAAGGCGCTGATGCCGCCGGAAGCGCAGACCGAGGTAGCGCCCGAAATCTGGCCCACCGGCCCGCGCCCCGGGGTCTACGTTGCCACGTCACAGGCTGCCATCGACGCGCTGTTGGCCAACTACACCGAGGCATCGGACGGCGCGTTGGTCTATGCCGAACGTGCCGGCTCACACTGGGAGAACTGCATCGACCTCGACGAGCAGGGGTTGTGGTCAAACGGCCTCCAGCGCGTGCCCAGCGGGACGCTCGTGGTGCTTGGTCCCCTGCGGCTGAACCAACAGAGTTGGGACGATGCGGCAGGGCGCTTCTGGATGGCCTGTGTGCTGGCGCTCGATTCAGGGCACCGTGTCGCTGTGCTGGTGGACACCCCGTCGCCTGAAAACCTGCTCGCGGACATCCAGCTCGCCGTCGACATGCGGCAGGAACAGGGTGCAGAAGTTCTCGACGGACTCACGGGTGTG
This sequence comes from Pelomonas aquatica, assembly GCF_026712205.1. Classification (GTDB taxonomy): domain Bacteria; phylum Pseudomonadota; class Gammaproteobacteria; order Burkholderiales; family Burkholderiaceae_C; genus Pelomonas; species Pelomonas aquatica. The sequence goes on along the minus strand of NZ_JAPPUW010000006.1, from coordinate 248,908 downwards.
GTGACAGAAGGTGGCGAGCTCGTCGAGCAGACCCCGTTCTCGCCGGCGCGGCCGTGGCCCACGCCCATCCCGAACACGGCCACCGTCGATGCCATCCCTGCGGACGTGCTTCCCCTCCTGACTAGCGCTCTTCGTGAGCGCAAGGTGGGAATCCTGGCTGCCGGCTCATCCGTGATTGAGGACAACTGGTGGGCCGCAGAGCTCGTGACCGCGCTGCTGGCCGTGACCAAGGACCACGGCATGGCGTGTCGCATCATGCCGCGCGACCGCAGCACGCCGGCGAAGTACTACCGGGTGCCCGAGCCCCTGATGGCATTGCCGTTCCTGCCGTCTATCGAATCCGCGTATGCCCAGGGCTACCGCCGCATGGTCGTGATGCCCAATTCTTCAGACCTTGAGTTGCTGGACTCGTACGCCGACGACGTGCTATTCATCTGCGGCGCCTACGGTGCGGACATCACGGAGACCCTGCGGAACGTCGGCGGCACCGGCTTCTTCGACCGCTCCCACACACTGTTCAAGCACCTCATCGCGGCGTTCGGAGTCTGCTACCTCGAAGGTAAGTCCAAGCCCGAGGTGGCCTGCGACGTCTATGTGCCCGGTACCGACAACCTCCCTCCCACGGACCTGCGCTACGGCGACATGGTCAAGGCGGTTCGGGCCCGGCGTGCTATGCGCTGGGAAGACCAGGTCGGCCCGCTGGTTGATTCCAAAGCGGTCACGCTGGCCAAGGTGAAGGAGGAGTACCGCCAGGTCGAAGGTCTGGACGAGTACCTCGCCGCGCGGACGTCGCGCACTGCGACCGGCACGGTCTGAGCGCAGCTGACGTAGCGACCGCAAATGTCAGGAACCACGGCACATCACCGGCGTCTCGACTGCGCCTCCCGAGCGTCGATCGAGGCAGGGCTGGCCGCCGTGTCTTCCTGCACTGTCGAAGACCTGCGGCGCTTCGTCGCTGACCCAACAAGAGAGGCGTTCTTCGAGGCTATGGTCAACGTCCATGTTGCCCGGTACGCCTACCGAGCGGTCTATGCGAGCCAGGCGCCCGAACCTGGGCTCGTCGAGGCTTTCGCAGGGGAGTCTCCGGTCTGGCGCAAGGAGGGCCGTAGTGGTGGTCTCATGTTCGGCGAACGCATCGTCAAACCGAAGTGGGAGCCCCGCGAGGCGGCCGACGACGAGCCAGGCGCCATTCCGGTCCGCTTCTGAGAGACCTGCCCTATCGACACCGGTCTCTGCAGTGCTAGAGCACTTCGTCCCTAATGAACAGGACGGCGGAATGCGTTCTGGCGGTACAACTGCCAGCTATGACGCATCCAGAAATGGCCGGCGAGAAGGACGAGGCATCGACCCTAGCGCTCATTGACCCGGAACAAGAACTCACACGAGGGGAGCGGCTCCGGTTCTCTGCACAGCGCTTGCTTTTTGAAGGAACCAACGACCACCACATGATGGTTGGTGCGTTGAACGGCACTCTGCTCGCGCTGAGCTTTCGCGACGACTACGGGCACCATACCTACGGCTCTGGGGTCATGGTCGGACCCGGCCTCGCGCTCTGCGCAGCCCACGTTCTTTACGAGAACGATTTCTACGTCAAGCTACAGAACGGCGGCGCAACTCTTGTAGCGCAAGCGCCCCTTTCAGACGGCGGCATGCTGCTTTGGACTGTGCAGCGGATGACACTGGTTCCTGACAGTGACCTCGCCATTCTGTCGATGTCACTCACCTCTAGGTACCCTGAGGACCGCCACTTCATGACCGCGTGGATGACCACGCGCATGCCTGCTGTAGGCGAGGTGCTGACAGTCACGGGCTACTCAGCATCCGGCGGTGGCACCGTCCCGATTGCGCGGCGCACTCGCCTCGAGATGTTCCCGCAGTGCCAGCTTGGAGCCGTCATCGACCGCTATCCCAACGGACGAGGCAGTCTGCTTCCAGGGCCTTGCCTGGCTGTTGATTGCGCAGTGCCCGGCGGAACGAGTGGTGGCCCCGTTTTCGATAGCAAGGGGTATCTCGTCGGGCTGCTGTCAACCTCGTACGAGGGCGAAGACAAGACTTCGTTTGTCTCGCACATCTGGCCGGCGCTCGTGCGCGCGAACACAGAGCCCGTATGGCCGCCGGCGCCGTATCCGCGCCCGTCTATGGGGTCGCTACTTCGGCTGGGAAGCGCCTTCGGTGTCTCCATCGAGCGTCCTGATGCTTTCAGGCTTTGTGCACCGGCCGGTACCGTCTCGCTGCAGTACGTAGCATGGGAGGATTCGCTGACGCTCGACCGTATCGAAAGCCTCGAGAAACGGCTCCCAAGAGCGCCGTTTGCGCAAGGCCCGGTTCAGTTGGTCAGCTATCCGCGCTGAAGATTCCGACAACTTCTGTCGGAACTTAAGACGGCCGGCGCCGGTCAGGTGCTGGCTTTCCCGTCCAAGCAAACGTCGCGCGACTTTAGGCTGCAGCTTTACGCTCGGCGCGCCGGCGTCCACAACACATCTGATGCAAGCCTCTGGACGCCAACTTTTGGGGTCGATACATCATCAAGTGTTGTGGCTTGAATCAGTACTCGCGTGCGCTCCCACTAACGCTGACCTCGGCCCGCGGGTTGGCGTCAATGCTAGTTATGTCGATGCGCGTGAGTCTGTATGGGTCCGCAGGCTGTCAGGAATAGATCGGCATTGCCGCTTCCCCTCGGTCAGTGAGGATGATGCAGGGAGCCTTGGAGTTGCGGCTGAGGTCGTAGCGCAGAATCTTCTTGAACGCGCGCCCTTCGTGGATCAGCCGTTCTACCAGTTGTTGCTCATCCATGTTCTCGACGGGCAGCCATTGCTGCGTCACAGGCATCAGGGAGAGTTTTGAGATGGTGGGCACGCCTGCGCTGCTGATGCCGAAGCTGGCGATCATGATCATGCGAACGCTTTCCGACGCACCCCAGATGCCGAGTTCCTCCGAGAAGTGCCGCGCCAAGCTCTTGTAGAGATTCCCATCAAGCGCGAAGCCGATGTCGGGCACTTGCTTGACCAGTGCATGGAATGCGTACCGTGCCGGTTCGATGGCCTTCACTTCTGCGATGACCAGATTTAGCGCCTGATGACCACCCAGAACCATGGCGGTCCGCGCCCAGCACGCGGACCTGCGTAGGCGGATCGCATCCTGATCCCCCGGTGTGAAGGGTTCAGGCACATAGAGCCTGCTCGACAGCGAGACTCCACCCACGATGTTCTGCTGCGCGGCTTGCTGGAGATGGCGCCAGACTGTCGCCCAACTCCGTTTCCCCTCGAACCCGGGGTGCCATCGGGTCAGATCGGCCTGGTCCCAGAGGTGATGTAGCAGTCCGCGGAGCGATAGACGTGGCAGACGGGATCTCGCAGCTCCGGCTTCGGTCACGTTTGGATGGCGCCGGGGCTCCCGGACGGCGCTCTTGGACAGCGCGAAATCCAGCCTCAGCGCGATCAACCCCGTGGACGGATCCTCACGGATCGCGGTGCCGAGAAGCGGTCGCAGGCCTGACTCGTTCGCTGTCGGTTCAAAGTGCGGACAGCTAGCCGCGTGCAGGTGCCCGGTTCCCGGCATGCGCTTGATGACGTAGTAGTCGGCCAGCTTGGCGATGTAGGTCTCGAGGCCGCCGGGCACGCAAACGCATCTGGGGCGCTGCTGGGCTGCATGCGCGCGGGTGATGGCCTCGGTGAATCCAGGCGATGCTCGGACGTGCTGCCGCCCTTCGATTTCGTAGACGGTCGCCTGACGCTCATCGAGCTCGCGATCAGACACGATGTCACCTCAAGAGCGCCGGGACTTGGCGGTCTCGCGTCCGGCTGGGTTCCGGCGTAGGCGGCAACATCGGGCGCTGAGGTTGAGCGGTCTTGTCGTAGACCTTGACCGAGGTCGTCTGGTCGCGACGGGCCCGTTCCGCCAGCTTCTGTTCAGCCACGGCCAAAACCGCTTCCCGCTTGGCTGCCGGGACGCCCTTGTCGATCAAGACGGCTTCCATTGCTGCAATTACCGCCTTCCGGCCGCCGCTGCCACGCGCCGACCCCTTTCCTGTCGGGTGGGATCCGCTGCTTTCGGCGTCGCTGCGCGTCGGCTCGATGCGATTGGTGAGCCGCGCCTGTTGCTCCCGCCGCAGGACTTCCATGTCGGCTGGATTCGGCTCATAGCCGACAGCCTTCACACCCCGGACCGAGGCCTCGAGCCAGACCAGGCGCCGGAAGTCCTCGCTGCCAGACACGCGGAGTCCGCTCCAGTTGCGCGCCTGCGCGACGTCGACCATTGATCGGGCCACCGACGGGCTGTTGGTGTCCGTTGCGAGCTTGAACGTGGATTCCGTGAACGCGATGCGGGATGTGTCGCCTCGAAATCTGTACTCGGTGTGGCCGATCGTCACCGGGCCTGCCGAGACCGGCGCCCGCTTGATGATGTAGCGCTCCCGCAGCGATTGCTCAAGCCTGGCAACGAGCGCAGCGCGTTCGGCCTGAAGGTCGATCTTGGCTAGCGCCTTTGCATCGGCCTGCCCCTGCTGTACTGCGCTCTTGTCAGCCTGCGTCTTCGAACTCCCTGTCGCTTCGGGCACCTCGTCTCGGGCCGGCCCCGGATCCAGCGGCCGCTCGGGTCGCGGCGCAAGCGTAGCCCCACGTCGCCATTCGTCGCCGACCTTCTTGACGGGTGTCCGGCTACCGTCGGCTGCGATGATCGTGAACCGACTACTGCCAAGCTGATCGGCCTTCGCGATGGTCGCCTCCAGCGTCCCAGGCCGATAGGTGACATCAGCGGACGGGTCTCGCAGTTCGTAGCGGTCCGCAGCGACTTCGGTCGGCGCCTGGAACTTCTGGATCGCTACCGCCGCGCGATTGGTCGGTTCGACGGCGCCCCCCGGCGTTGAGCCGCCCGTAGGGCTGGGAGTGCTGCTCTTAGCCATGATGTTCTCCGTCTGCCGAGGTGCGGTCTCGACGCAACAGCTCCTTCGCAACGGGAAGGGCGCGGTAGACCTCGATCTCCACGCGGCGGTTGAGGGTGCGTCCCGCAGCGCTGCCGTTGGCGGCGACGTGATCACCGGCCGGCTGATAGGTGGAACGGATCCGCGAAGGATCGACGCCTGCGGTCACCAGATATGCCTTGACGGCCTCGGCCCGCTGCCGGGCAATGCGTGCTTCCACGGGCGTGTCGGTGTTCCCGTCGGTGCGGCCGCGCAGGAGGACCAGCGGCGCCGTCTTGGCTTCGTCGATCAAGACGGTGGCACTGTCGAGATCCAGGTCGACGCGAGAGCTTCCGTACTCGAACTGCACGGTGTAGACGCTGTTGGCCTGGGGCGGCATCCGGTCACGTCCATGCAGATTCGCGAGGGCCTGCTGATGGGCAGCGACGCTCGCGAGCGTCGCTGCCGAAGCCTGCGCAAGCCTGCTGCTTTCGGTGGCGAGCATCCGGGTGTTCTGCAGATCGCTCTTGCAGACCTGCAGATCCACCGCCATGGCTGTGTTCACGGGCCGCCTGCGCGACTCGTCCACCGTCGGCGGCTTGGGCGGCGAGCTGCAGGACGCCAGAAGCGCCAAGGTCAGCATGAAGGGCGTGAGCAGGACGGTCGCGTGCATGGCGGATCTCATTCAGGAACAAGTGAGCTCGAACTCGGGGCGGCCCTGGTCTCCAGCGTGCTGCTCGGCGAGCAGCACGCCGTCTTCGTCGGCAAGGGCCTCCATCGCGCCGCCGTCGCCTGGGCCTGAGGGCGGCTCCGCGGTGAAGAAGTTCAGGAGGGTCTCGGCGAGCTTGTCGGCCGGGTCGTCGAAGTTGTCTGGGAGCAGCGAGAAGTCGTGGGCCAACTGCTCGATGTCCAAGCCCTCGCCGTCCGCCAGCTCGTCGGTGGCCAGACGCCAGCGTTGCTGCACGCGCGCCAGGTGGAGATCCAGGTTCATCGCCGGCACGGCCGGCGCCGGAAGCAGTCGTTCCTGGAACACCTCGTCTTGGTAGTAGCGGATCTTGTCCGCCAGGATGGGCTTGCAGTTCTCCACGACGATGACCTCGCGTTCGCTGCCGATTTCCTTGAACTCCTGGGGCATCAGCAGTGCGCGGCGCTGATCGCTATCGTTGCGGCTGATCGTCGTGTGGCCGTGGTTGCTGAAGGAGCGGCTGCGCCCTCGTGAGGTGGCCTGCTCCGTGAACGTGCCGAGCATCGCGCTGTACTCGTCGGCGTCCCGCTGCTCGCGCGGCGCGAACAGGATCTGCAGGCCGTGGTTCGTCGCGAAGGTCCGAGCCTCCTTCTCGCCATAGACCGCGTCGAGCTGGGACATGGCCTGTACGACCGTGAGCAGCCGCAGGTCGTAGCCGGCCAGGAAGGCGGCCGCGTTCGTGATGACGCTGACGCGGCCCATGGCCGTGAACTCGTCGTTGACGAGCAGGCACTGGTAGCGCAGCGTCGGATCCTGCTCGGGCAGGTGGCGCGTATTCAGGCTGACCAGCTGGGAGAAGAAGAGGTTCAGCAGTGGCTTGGCCGTGGCCAGGCGGTTCGGCGGGATGCGCACATAGATGGACATCCGGCGGCGACGGACATCGGCCAGGCAGAAATCGTCCGCGCTGGTTGCCGCATCGACGATGGCATCAGCGAAGACCGTCAGCGGGGCGTTGAACGTCGCGACGATGCTGGACAGCGTGTTGTCGGAGTTCGACAACAACCGCTGCAGCGCGTCGGTGCACTCCTGGGAGAAGGGCCGCGCCGCTTCGATGCGGGAAGCGATGAGCGCGGCGAGGTGGGCGCTCAGCGGTCGGCCCTTGCCGGACGACTGGCGCAGCATCTCGCCGACCGTGCGTGGCAGCCCGGGCGACTCCAGCAACATCAGGCCCAGGCCGAGGAAGAGGTTGCGGGCCTGGTCGTTGAAGAAGGCCTCGGACGACGTGCCGGCGCCGTCGCTGGGGAAGAAGACTTGGCCGATGGTCAGCAGGTCGCCGACACGGTGAAGCTCGCTGGTCCGCACGGCGCTGAGTGGGTTCCATCGGTGGCTGTGCCCCTCTTCGTTGAAGGGCGCAAACGCATAGACCTCCTGGCCACGAGCAGCGCGGTAGCCGGCCGTGATGTCGTAGTTCTCGCCCTTGACATCCAGGGCGACAACCGAGTCCGGCCAGTTCAGCAGGTTGGGGACCACGGCGCCGACGCCCTTGCCGCCGCGAGTGGGCGCTGCCAGCAGCACGGAAAGCTGGCCTCGAAGGGAGAGGAACCGCCCTTGGTGCTTGCCGACCAGGATGCCCGGTCCCTCGCCACCGGTCAGGCCAGCACGCGCGACCTCCGCAGGTGTCGCGAACCGCGCAGCGCCGTGCAGGGGACGCCGCTGCTGGGCGGCAGCCACCAGCGCCAACGGCAGAACGACGAGCAGCCCACCTGCGGAGGCCGCGATCGACAGCTGCAGCTTCTTCCGCTGCTTGACATCGCTGGCGTAGAGCCGCCAGTAGCCGGTGATGCTCGAGAAGCCGGCCTGGGCGGGGTTGGCCTTGTTCAGCAGCAGGAACAGGACGCCGGACAGGTAGAGGGCGGCGCAGGCAAGCGCCGCGTAGCTGGCCACCCCGAAAAGGATGGCGACTATGTTGCGGCCAGTAGACCAGGGCGCCGAGGGCAGTGCGCGTGCGGCTCTCATAGCAGCGACCCCTGGCGATCGTCCACGCGACCCATGCGCTGGGTGCGCGGCTCGTAGTGGATCTCGGAGATGAAGCGACCGTTGTCGTCCCGGTCGAACTGGACGACCACGTCCACCACCAAGTGCAGCAGACGTTTGATCTCGTCCATCGTCAGGCCGCCGCCGGCGCCGGTCTCGCGGATCATCAGCGCCATCTGTTCGAAGGCGAGCGCGCAACTGCCGGCGTGGACGCTCGTGATGCTGCCGGGGTGACCGGAGGCGGCCAGGCGCACGAAGTGGAAGCATTCGTCGCCGCGGACTTCGGCCAGGAAGATCCTGTCTGGCTTCATGCGCAGGCAGGCCTCCAGCAGCGACTTCGCCGTCACGCGCGCGGTTCCCTGGCCGTCTTTGCTGTAGAACAGGTGGACGACGTTGGGGTGGCTGGGCAGCGTCAGCTCAGCCGTGTCCTCGATGGTAATCAGACGCTCGTCCTTCGGTACCTCTTCGATGAGGCCTTTCATGAACGTGGTCTTGCCGGACCCGGTCCGTCCGCTGACGACGATGGTCTGGTGCCGGCGCACGGCCAGACGAAGGAAGTCTGCGTAGCGTCGTGCGGTCTTGAGCTGCAGCAGTTCGAGTTCAAGCAGCAGGCTGTGGCGGTCCGCGCCCACTCTGTCGGTGAGGTGTTCGAAGAGCCGCTCGCGTTCGAAGTCGTCCAGCCGCTTGATCAGCTGGGTAGGCTTGCGGATGGTGATCGAGACGGTGTCGCGCGACACGGCCGGCGGAATGGCGAACTGGATGCGCTCGCCCGTCGGCAACGTCGCCGACAGCAGCGGCCGTTCCTGGTTGATCTGCTGGTCGCAGTAGGTGGCAACAGCGTTGGCCAGCGACAGGCAGCGCTCTAGGGTGAGGGCCGGTGCAGGGACGATGTGCCACCCGTCGTTGCCTTCGATGAAGAGTTGGCCGGGACTGTTAACGCAGACCTCCATGACACCGTGCGCGTCCAGCAGTTCCCGGAGCGGCCTGAGGAACTCCACGACGGACGTGGCATCGCCGCGCCAACCTTGGTCGTCGCCGGATGGTTCGGGCCTGTCGGTGTCCATCGCATCACCTGGCGCTGAGCGGCCCGGCCGTCGGCACGAGCTCGTAGACGGTCGAGAAGTCGACATCCCGGGCGACTGCGATGCCCACAACGCCACCCTGGTTCTGGTAGATCAGTGGCGGGATGTTGATCGTGCTGTCCAGCACCTTCTCGGCCAGCTTGCTGGTGTTGGAGGTCGTGGACGGCAGCACAATCGTGTCGGCCTGCCGATCGTTCGATTGGCTTTGGATGACCAGCTTCACCGAGTCGTCGATCAGCGACAGCAGCATGGCGGCGCCGATGCGCTCGCCCCAGCGGTTGTCGACGTATCCATCGATGCCGGATTCGCCGAGCTGGCCAGTCGCTGGCGAGTCGATGTCCACGACTACGCCGAACGGCGTGCGGATACGGGTCCAGAGCACAGGGATGCGCACGGCACCGGGGCGTACGGAGGCGATACGGTATTCGCCATCGATGTGGGAGGCGCGCTCGATGAGCACCACTCGGCCATCGTCCCCGTACACGTTGCGCAGCACTTGGCATGACACCAGGCCCGAGGCCGCGGAGATCACCCGCGTCTTGAGCGCGCAAGTGAAGGCCGTGCCCTTGGGAAGCGTGAGGCTGCGGTTGCCGAGCATTCGTGCGGCCACCTTTGGCGTGGACGACCCCAGCAGGGCGCCTCCCAGGAGACCGGTGGTTGCGGCGGCCGGAGTAGGGGGCGTCGACAGGCTCGACAGCAGAGGAGATGGCGTGGTCGATGAGACGCCGCCCGTCGCCGCTCCGGCCGTCTTGGTCAGGATTTCCAGCAGCCCTTGCAGCTGGCGCTGATAGCCCTGCAGGTTCTTCGATGTCGCCGCCAGCGGATCGTGTGCATCGCCTTCTGCTTCAGGCAGTTCCAGGCCGCTGGCGGATGCATTTCGGTTCGCCTGGGCGCTGGGCGTCGCAGATCCAGGTCGCGAGCTCACGAGCAGCACCGGCGCGTCTTCGGGCGAGGTTGCCTTGGTGCCAGTGCCGGCCTGCGAGTTGCTCCCTGTCCGCCTAACGCCGATGGGTTCGGCGACCTCTTGGTCCGTGGTCGCAATCGCCGGAACCTTGATCGCGGTCACCGGCGACGAAGCGGAGGCAGGGAGCGACGCAAGCTCCAGCTTCCGTGGTTCCGCGGTTGCGGCGGCCGGCCTGTCGCTGACCTTTTTGCTGTCCTCTGGCTTCCCGTGTCGGGCGCCGGCCGTGAACCTTTGGATGCCCACGGCTGACACGGCGACGAGGCTGCCGATCAGCAACACAACGGCCAGCAGACCTTTCTTGGAGATCGCGGCGCTCCGCGGCGCAGCGACGTCGGGTAGCCCCAGCTCTCCCGGCAACGGGGCGATGCCGTCGCCAGGCTGGGGCGAGTCTTCGGGTTCAGCGCTCGGGCGACGATCGGCGTTCATGGCGTTGCTCCCTTCGTGTCGGAGGCAGGTGCGGCTCGGTCCGCCCTGAGGACGCGCTGCACGCCGGGCACCGTCGTCCCCATGGCAGGAGGAACACCGTCGATGTCGAACGCGTCGTTCCACAGCCCGATCACGGCGCTGCCGGCGCGCAGCATGAGGCGACGGCTGACGCGGTCGACGACCAGGAGGTTGTCCTCCATGCGGGCATTGGCCAGTGCTTCGGTGCCGTCGCCCAGCACATGGAACACCGCGGGCACCTCCCGGTTGCCCGGGAAGCGAAGGTAGGTGAAGCGGCCGTCGTCGAACACGAGATCCGGCGCGATGTCGCCTGACCCTCGCCCCTCCGCCATCGAGTACTGCGCGTTCATGACCGCCGGTTTGGCCTGCAGCCGTTCGGCGACCACCTGCTCTGTTGACAGTGGCAGTGGTGCCAGCGGCAGCAAGGGAAGCGTCGCCGCAGGTTGGCGAACGACGCGCACGACCGGCGGCGGTGGGGTGATGACCAGCCGGTAGACAGGCTGCGTCGCGTCTCCGTCGGCAAGGACCATGAACCGCAGGTTGTGCACGCGCCGATCGGTCACCACCGCCAGGTTGTTGGCGGCGCTGGCCGAGCTCTTAGGCTTGACGAACAGCGTCCGCCCGCCGGGCTGTGCGGCGACGCACCATGCTGCCTCAGGCTTCGTGCAGTCCGAGCCTAGGCCTGCGCCGACTTCGGAGATGGCTTCATCGGCGCCGAGCACGACCAGGGTCACGACGCCACGCTTGACTGGGACCGTCACGATGCCGTGTGCGTCGTAGGCGACCTCACGCAGGCGCGAGTCGGCGTTGGCGGTGGTGCTTGCCGTTGTCGCTGCCAGCAAGAGCAGATGGGCGGCCATTGCGGGAGGGCGGCGGATCATGGCTTGGCCTCCGCAGTTGTCGCGTTGATCTCGGGGTCAGATCGGTAGGCGGTGACGACGAAGCCGAGCGGGTTCTCCAGCCGGTCCCGTTCCTTGGCGAGCACCTTGGGCTGGTACTCGTAGACGATGCTGGCGACGTGGCGAGTCTTCACGTCCGGCACGTTGCGCTCGGCCTGGTGCACGACCTTTTCATAGGTGACCGTCGCTTGGCCGTGGTTGCCGGTCCGTCTGGCGACATCGAGCCGGACGTTGCCGACGTTGATGTGCCAGTCCGTGGAATCGGCCAGCTTCTTGTGCAGCGCGTCCGGGCCTTCGAACTGGCGGTTGTAGGCCTCGAACACGGCGGGGACTGACATGCGCGACACCTGATCGAAGTCGCGCTGCAGGAAGGACCAGTTGTAGCCCTCGCGAGCTCGCAGGAAGACGGCCACGTAGTGCTTGTCCAGCGCCTCGCTCGTGGGGATGGTGTCTACGCTGAGCCGCTGCTGCACGGTCGTCTCGCCCGTGGCCTTGTCGACGACGATGGGGATCTCGACGGTGTTGCGCAGCGGGCCTTGGACGAACACGGCGCCGACGCCCAGTGCTGCGAGCGTCATGCCGCCGATGGCGACCCGCCAGGCGCGACGTTCCGAGCGCTCAAGCATTTCAGCCCGGTCGATTTCCCAGGCGCTGTTGGAGAGATGCGCCGTGCCGGCGTCATCGGCGGGTGAGGGTGTGGCGTGAGCGAGCCATGCGGCGGCTCTGCCTGTCGTGGAGACAGCATCCATGGGGAGACCTCGGTGGGCTTGAGGGGGCCGGCGTCAGTGCAGGTAGTCGGACACCTTGCCGGTGCGGTTCAGCATCTCGTACTGGCGCTCTCGGTCGCGCGAGCGCGCGATGCGTTCTTCACTTTCGGCCATGCCTTGCAGCATCTGCACCTGTGACTGTTCGTGGGCCAACAGCGCGTTCTCGGCACCGATGCGGGCCTGCAGCTCCTGGATCGACTTCGGGTCGGTCGTGGCGTTGATCTGGTTCATCAGCGCCTGAATCTGGCCGAGTCGTCCGGACGCGCGGGTCATGGCATCCTGCAGCAGACCCTTGTGCTGGTACGGCTGGGCGAGCGTGGCCTGGCACCGGGTCCGTGCGTCGCCGGCCAGGTCCAGGCAGTTGTAGACCAAGGCGGCATCGCGCAGCGACTTCGCCGTCGCGCCCAGGCCGGCGTAGCCGGAGGCGTCGATGGCGTGCAGCGTCTCGAAGGCCTTCGCCGGCACGTAGTTCATCAGGGCGGTGCTGTTGAAGACGTTGCCTAGATTGCGAACACCGTTGATGCTGGTCAGCTGCGCCTGCATCTGTTGGATCTGCTGGACCTGGTTGGTGATCAGCGTGACGTCGTCGAGCACCTGCTGGATCGTCTGGACCAGATTGGCGATGTCGATGACGGGGATCCCCGAGGCGTGGGCGCTGTTTGCGCCTGCGATGGCGACGATCGCCGTGGCGAGCTTGTTCCGGATTCGCATGGTGTTTCTCCTTCTACGCAGGGTTCAAGTCCGGCCACGCATGGCGGCGAGCTTGTAGGCGGCCGTCCTGACGGCGCCGTATCCATGTCGAGCGAGGGCGCCAGCGCCGGTTGCGGCCGTGCCGGCGAGGCCGCCGGCCAGGGGCGCGGCGGCTCCAGCGGCGCGGCCCGCGGTGTAGGGGAGCCCGACTCCAGCGCGAACGACGCCGCCACCTGTGCCGGCTGGGCCCCTGCTGCTACGCCGCGACCGGAGGTTGGACGACGCCATCAGGACGTTCTGGATCATCTGGACGCCCTGCTGCACCGCGGCGCCGCCAGTCAGCGCAGAGGCCAGGTTGGGGGCCTGGAAGCAGATGATGGCCATCAGGATCATCAGCACGCAGTAGCGCGTGGCCTCGCCCAGCACGTTGAATGTGCCGCCGAGGAAGCCGCCGCCGTCGTGGATGGCCAGGAATATTGCCTCTCCCATGAATGTGCTGAGACCGAGGGCGAAGAACGCGAACCAGGCGAGAACTGCGGCGTTCAGCACCATCGAAAGCCAGCTGTCGAAGAAGCGCGCTGTGGGCCGCCAGGCAAGGCACAAGATGAACAGTGGCCCCACCCCGATCACGAAGGTCAGCAGGACCTTGGCCAGCGTCACGACGAAGAGCGCCATGCAGAGGAACAGCACCGACCCGATCGAGAAGATGCCTGCAGCGAGAAGCAGGTCAAGCCGGAACATGCCCGCCTCCTTCATGATGTCCGCGGTCTGGGAGCTGGCTTGGTCGTTGAACTTGTCCAGCAGCGCATAAGGCGTAGTGATCGTGCTGGGATCAACTCCCGCCGGCAGGAATGTCGAAGCGACGCCCATCGACAAAGCGTTTGCCGTGTCGGCGACGTTGGAGATGTAGAAGCCGCCCTGCAGCGCGAACGCGAGCACCAAACCGATCTTGAAGATCTTCCAGGTGAAGGCAGGAATCGTCTCCGAGACCTCGTTCCTGACCACGGCCCATCCGTACAGAATGATCCAGAGCGTCATGACCGTCAGCGCAATGGGGGTGAGGGCCGCGCACAACGCCGACACCACGCCCAGGACGTAGCCGTTCAGAAGGACGTCGAGCTTTGATCCGAGCCAGGCAAACATTGGGAACTCCTACTGCAGGGCGTCGTACGGCAGATTGGCGGGCGGGGGAGCGAAGATCGGCACGCACTTGCTCTTCACGTCGGGAAACTGGCATTGCAGCCATGTGCCCCCGACCTTCACCACCCACAGGCGGCTGCGCTTCTCCGTTCCGTATGTAGACGCGCGGCATGTCGTCGGGCGTGCGTAGACCTCTGTGCATTCCAGAAGGCCGCCAGCGGTCTCGACCATGCGCCAGGGGCCGGCATGGCAGCCTCCATCAGCCTTGCACGGTGACATTCGCGAGGATGCGGTCTTGGGCAGCGGCGGCGTCTCGACGACTTTCTTGCCGTCGGGAAGCATCTGGACTGCCTCATTGCCTTTGACGAACTGCGCCTGTGTCGCTGACGCGTAGACGAGCGTGGCGACGGCGAGGATCTTGGCGACATGGCTCATGCGACTCTCCTGAGGGTGTGGAGCCTGCGATGCTGAACCTCGCGGAGCAGAACGGGAAGCCAGTCCTTAGGGGCGTCACCGTACTGGGCTCGGATGTCGTCGAGCAGCGCCACGTTGTCGGTGGTCGCCGAGAGCACGGTGATGAACTCCTCCAGGCCGGACAGGTCCAGCTCGCAGATCGCGCTCGCGTGACCCTGTTTGACGAGGAAGCGCCTGCCGCCTTGCGAGCCCAGGCTGCGGACGATCTCGAACTCGGACTCACTGAGGCCAAAGCCGTCGACGTACTCTTCGCGCACCGCCTCCGGATTGGCGAGGAAGATTTTGGTCACGCTCTGCTCCACCATCGTGCGGCCGATCGGGTGACGCAGTACATCGGAGGGGCTCTGCGTGTCGAAGATGCCCAGGCCGTTCTGCTTGCGGATGGTCTTCTGCTTCTGCTTGGCGAAATCGCTGAAGATCTCGTGGTCGAGCGCCTTCCAGAACTCGGCGATGGCGTAGATCAATCGCTCGCCATTGGCCAGTTCCTCAGTGAACTGGAGGAGGCACAGCATGAGCGGCGTGCGGACCTCGGGCAGGTCGAGGAACCGTGTCGTGTCGAAACCGATGGCCCGCGCCGTCGTGATGCTTTGAAGGCAGTCGGGTGCCTTGTCGAAGACCCAATCCAGCGGACCGCCTTCGCACCAGCGGCCGAGCCGCTCAAAGAGGCTGTTCTCGCCTCTCTTCGGAAGGTTCTGCCGGATGGTCGACAGTCGCCGAAGCAGGGTAGGCATCTGCGCCACGGCTCTGGCGGCGTGGGCGATGTCGCGGTCGTCGGTCGGTGTCACCGGCATGGGGGCCGTGGCGATCAGGCACTTGAGCCACCGTTCCCAGAACAGGATGTGTGCAGGCGTCGGTTCCCACTGCAGCGGGTTGCACCCGGTGGGCTGGCCCGCTTCAAGGGCAAGATAAGTGCCGCCGAGGGCACGCAGCGCGATCTCGCAGCCACGGTCCAGGTCGAAGAGGACCAGGCGCGGCGCCGGATCCCACTTGCGCGTCAGCGTCAGGAGGAACATTTCCAGCGTGGTCTTGCCCACGCCGGTCGAGCCGATCAGCAGCGTGTTGCCGGGCAGCTTCTTGTCTGCGGAGTCCTCGCCATCCGGGCTGGCATGCAAGTTCAGGTAGTACGGCTGGCCGGACGGCGTGCGCAGCAGCGCCAGGGCCTGGCCCCACGGATTGCCATCGCGCTTGCCCGTGGCGAAGTTGTGGGCGCTGGCCAGCGCTGCGAAGGCCCTGGAAGATAGCTTGGCGTCCCGGGGCCGCCACTGCCAGTTGCCGGGCATCTGTGCGAACCACGCCGCGTCGGCGACGAGGTCCACCGGCGCCATCTGCAGGCTGGAGGCTTCGCCCACGGCGCCGATGGCTCTGCCGGCGCGCCGGCCGGCGTCCGCCGCATCGCGCCCGAACACGACCAGCGAGTAGTGGTACTCACCCATGCAGAACTGGCCGTCGCCAAGATCGTTCAAGGCAGCGTCCATGTCGGTGATCTGGGTGGCGACGACGTCGTCGCTGGCGATCAACTGGTCGCGCTGCAGTTCAAGCGCGCGCATGGCGTCGCGGCGCGGCAGGATGGAGAAGCTCTGAGTCTCGATGAACTCGCTGTCCTCGTAGAGCAGGGCGTCCAGCACACCGGGCTCCACAGCGTCGGCGTACTCTTTGATGTCGACCAGCGCCGCGCAACGGCGGCCGTCGCCGTGCCGCAGCTCCAGCTTGTCGCCGCCGAAGGACAGGCGAGTCGTGGGCAGCGTGCGGTACAGCGGGCCTGCTGCGGCCGGCACGTGCCGCCAGATGCCGTTGATCAGGTAGCCCAGGAACTCCGCGACTTCGGAGTAGCGGCGACCGTTGTGGAGGCGTTCTCCGAGCAGCTGCGGCCCGAAGCCACGCAGCACGCGGTCGACGAGAGCGGTGCGCTCCTCCATCACGCGAAGGGCTTCGGCCTGGCGCTCGGCGATGTCTTCGCGTGTCCGACGCCGGGGCTGCAGCGCGCGGCTCACGCGGGACACGTTGGGGCGGTAAACCAGCGTCAGGTAGAGCTCGTTGCTCATCATCGGCTGCTGGCCCAGCTTCGCCTGGTAAGCACGCGAGAGGTCCTGCGCGAAGCCGGGCTCCTGCGGATCGTCGAGGCCATCGGAAACGTTGCGATGCAGGCGGTGCATCCAGACGGCCCACTGGCCACCGGCCAGGTTGCGCAAGAGACTGCACAGGGCCTCGTGGCGCTCGGCGACATGGGGCTCGTCTGCGGTCTCGAACGGGATGCCCTCCAGGCGCCAGACGCGCAGGTAGTCACCGCCGCGCGTGATGACGTCATGCGGGCTGAGCAACGACGAGAACGGCACAAAGGCGGCCAGCGGGTTCTCGGTACGGGCCTGGGCCCAGTGGCGCGGCCGCGCAATGTGCTTGTCGAACCAGCGCGGGCCCGAGCGGCGATCAGACATGCCAAGCATCGCTGGCTCCTCGGTAGAGAGTGGGCGAGTAGCTGCGTGCCTGCCAGAGACCGTGGTTGCGGTCGTGCAGGCGCAACTTGAGCGCTACGAACATTTGGTGGAAGCGCTGGTCATCCTTGGCGGTGACGTGGCGCATCCAGGCGAGGGCGGGACCGAGGGCCAGCACGACGGCGAGCGCGATGCACCAACTGATCAGCGCGCCGCCCCACATGACGATGAGCATGCTGCCGCCGAACAGGACCACGAGCGGGACGAGCGGGATGCCCATCTTCATGGCCGGGCGCGTGGCGCCCTTGTAGATCGCTTCGCTTTGCATGGCGTGGTCCCGTGCGGTCAGCTGACGATGTAGGTGGCCATCGCGCCGGCGCCGCCGATCAGCGTGCCGCCGATGAGGATGTTCGACACGTCGGCCAGGCGGGCGCCCTGGAAGATCATCTTGAAGCCGGCCCAGATGATCGCGATCGTGACGACTGCGATGGAGACCGTCACCAGGATGGTGTTGACGTTGACGACCGTGTCGTTGATCTTGTCGAAGCCGGCCGCGAACGCAGGCGACGTAGACAGCAGGGCGAGTTGCGTGACCAGTGCCGGGACGGCACGCGTGCGACGAGCGATGAGCTTCATGGCTTCTCCTTGGGGTTTCGGTTGAGGACCGGGGGCGGGGAAGCCGGGCGTCTGGATGTGGCCGACGCGTTGATCACTCGCTGCACGTAGCCGTGCAGAAAACCGGTGGAGAAGTCGCCGCTGTAGTAGCAGGACAGGGCGCGCTGAAGCGCGCGTTGTTCGTCGCCTGCGGATGCGCTGGCGCGCTCATGGCATTCGGTGAGCACGGCCTGCATCGCGGCCAGGTTCGAGCAGGGCTCGAACGCGGTCTCCAGCGTCAGGCCGAGCCGGTGGAAGTTGCGTGCGTTGATCTGGCCGAGGCCGACGCTGAAGTCCCAGCCGTTGGCCTGCAAGGCGCGGGCGGTTGCCAGTGCTTCGGCGCGGCGGCTGGGCTGGCGCACGAGGGCGCCGCCGACGACGCCGATGGCCCACGGATTGAGGGCGCTTTCGACCTCGACGAGCGCACGTGTGGTGTCGATGTGAACGGCAGGCGCGCAGGCTAGCGCCAGCGTCATGAACGCTGTGGTGTCCATGGCGGTGGCTCAGTTCTGCGGCGCGGCGCTGGGCTGGTTGGCCAGCCATGCAGCGAACTCGTCGTCGAAGCGCTTGTCCCAGGTGCCGAGCTGGGTCTTGGCCGCGGGGCTGAAGTCCGTCACGGAGTCACCGCCCGTTGACCACCAGGTGCGCGCAAACGGGACGCCGTCGACGGTCACCGAGATCGCGCCGTCGTAGTCGCAGGTGTGGACAGTGCCGTGGGGGCCGTCGTACGCGCGGGTGTACTGCGGCGGGCAGAAGTCCGGCGCCGCCGACCAGGCGTGGCTCGCGGTGTTGCCGGCGCCGGCCATGGTGCAGGTCGGGAAGGGCTTGCCGCGCGCGAGGTCGCGCAGGATCTGCCGGACTGGCGGCACGCACTGCTCGATGGAGCGCCAGCTCGGCGCGGCCAGGCACAGCAGCACGGTGCAACCATCCACGGCATGCGCCGATGTGCACGAGAGCGTCGCGACGAGGAGGGCTATCGCGCCAAGCGCGCAGCGTTGCGGAAGCCGTTGGCCTGTGTGCTGTCGGGCGACATTGCGGTCGCTCAACGGCACCTGCGCAAGGAACTTGAACTTCATGGCATTGACCTCGCTGTAGCGCGCCATCACCGGCGCGTCGTGCGGCTCGTTGCGAGCCATGAGATCAAGTTAGGTTTTGCGAGAGCCCTGAAGAGGTCGGCATTCGCCCGCGAATTACCAAATGAGCGTCAGATCAGGCCGTACAGGCGAGCGATCCGCATCGCGGTTCGACGGTCCGGGGTGTTCAGCTTGGCGCACACGCGTTGAAAGCGGTAGTCGACGGCTCTGGGCTTGATGCCCAAGTCGGCCGCGATCATCTTGCTGGTGTGGCCGGCTGCTTCGTGGCGCAGCAGCCCGATCTCGTCGAGCGTGATCCCGGATCGCTCCAGCAGGTCTTCGCGCAGGGCGCGCAGCAGCCACTCGTGGAGTTCCATCGCGAGCGCTCGCGCGACAATCCTGAGCATGTCGTAGTCGGCATTGGAAAAACAGTCCGCGTGGTTCGAGCCGAGAACCAGCACGCCGAACCGGGCGCCACCGAAGCAGGTGGGGGCGGGCACAATGACGGTCGACGCGAACCCGAGCGTTGTGGACCGCTCGATGAACTCTCGCTCGGCCGGCCGCACGTAGAGCTCTTCACCACGGATTGGCGTTTGGCTGTCGAGTGCGTGTCGGAGCCAGGGGTCATGGTCGTGCCAGTCGGCGTTGGAGTACTGGTGGGCCCATCGCGGATCGCAGGCTAGCAGTGACCGGATGGACATCCGGGCTGCTTCTTCCTTGATCGCGCTGACGAACACGCCGGCGTCGGCCCCCAACGTGCGTACGGCGCGCCAGAACAACCCGACCGCAGCCTGCTCGCTGGCTGCCTTGGTGATGTCTGGAAGGAGGTGAAGCACGCCCAGCGAGTGCGCGGGCCTGAGCAGCGTCTGTTGGCCGAGCAGATCAGCCGTGTCCGGCAAAGATGTCATGACCGCGACGGCGCAGGAGATCACACAGCAGTGGATCGTCGAAGCGCGTGGGCTCGACGTCGCACCATCGGTCGAAAGCCGATCTGTCCTCGAAGAGCATGGCATGCGAGGTCCGAGGCCCTGTGGGTGGGCAGCTGCGCTTCTCGATGAACAAGCCTGTCGGCGTTTGAGCGATGGCAAACGCAACGGTGCCGCTGCGAGAGATCAGGACGCAGGTTCCTTGGCTACCCGTCTTGAGAAGGCCTACATGCCAGTCGGCGACATCCTGTCGGTGGCGTTGGTCGCGCAGCGCGAGCCGCTTTGCTCCAAGGTTTCTAGGGCCGTCGATCGGATCGAGCTTGCGGTGAAGCGCCCGGAAGGTAGCGCTGCGCCGAGAGGCGCTGGTGGTGGCGATGTCGTCTGAGTCCATCTCCTTCTCCTGTGGAGACGCCGGGCTGCAGTGCGCTCTTCGTCGCGATTGCGGCGGCGTGTGAAATGCCCCGGGACGAATTGCAGAACGTTGCCGCCGGCCTGTCCAGCCATGCGTAACGTGGACCGAACGGTTGCGACGTTGCTGCGCTGGCGTTTGTCTATGTCTCTCAACGTCCGAGCGCATCGGCGCGACCGAACGTTTGTCCAGTCATCTCGTTCGGTTGGTCGAGACGATAGGGTTTTCACGGAACAGATTCATTCAGAAAACTTCCGCGCTCGTTCGTCCAATGTGGAGCGGGGCCGATTGGCGTGCCGCGGATTTACGAATTGTTTCCATGCGATCCCTGTTCGGGTCGCTTTGGTGGTTCCATTGCGTCAGCGCGTTATGAATTCGCGTGTCATATGGGGAGAAGCCCATGATTGTCTTTGTACAGCGAGAGCCGCGTCCGGACGCCCCCTCTTGGCCAGGGCGCCGTCTGCTTGCTGCAATAGACGCCGTGGCTTGGCCGCTCGGCTGGGCGATCCTCGTTCACCAGATTCCCGATCTGGGCAAAGGCGGCAGCATGGTGACGTTTGTCGCCATGTTGTTCGCGCTGTACAGGCTGTCTGGCGCGCTGTTCACCAACCATCGGTATTGGTTCACCACGTGGTGGGTGGTGCGCGTTGTCGCACTGCTGCTTTTGTGCGGCGTTGTGATGAAGCTAGCCTTGTGGGTGTCGGCTTCGGCTCACTGAGCCGCCTTCGGCCTGGCTTCGAGCCACGCGTCGATGTCGGCCTTGTGCCATCCGACAGCCCGAGGTGCCAGTTGAACTGCGCTCGGAAATTGGCCCTGGGCGATCAGGCGGTAGATCGTCGAGCGGCCAAGACCAGTGCGTTGCCGAACCTTCGGCAGCCTCAAGGTGTCTGACGGGTCGGAGGCGAATTCCGACGCGGTGGCCTGTTGCTCCGGGTGGCCCATGGTGGACTCCTTTGGGTGTGTTCACAGGAGCGTAGGTCTCGATGGACGACCTGGGACTGCGGGATTCGGGAGCAAATTGCCACGATGTGGCGGCGCGGAGCTTTCGTCGCGAGCGGTGTGGCGGCGGTCGAGCAGATTGGCTGCTCGCGCGTGAGCTCCGAGACATGCAGCATGGTCGCATTGCCAGGCGACTCGGGCGCGATGTAGCGGGCGAGCCGCTTCTTGGCCGAGCGCAAGACGGGAGCTATCTCGGCGGCGTCTGCTTCGATGTCCAGGCTGCAGAGGCGATCAATGGTCTGTTCCCAAAGCGTGGTGCGCACTCCCCTGGCTCGAAGAATGATGTCGAGAAGCGAGCGGCGCTCGCGGCTCGCTGTCCTCAAAGGAGGCTGCGCGGCGTCGGTGGTGGCCGGGAGGCCTCCGCCGCGATGTGCGCGGCGAAAGTGGTCACGAAGTATTCCAGACCAGAGAGTGCTGAGAACTCCGCGTATGCGCCGGTCTCGGCCGAGTTCAGCGGCGTGGCGAGCAGGGCGGCGGCGCCGTAGAGGCCTTCCTTCACGAGCCGCTGGCAAAGCTGGTCGTAGCGCTGGATGTATGAGGCGTCGCGCCACTCCGGGAACACTTTGAAGTGCGGCTCAGACGTGCGAACGGGGCTGCGCGATCCCTTCTCATCGCCGACCACCATGAGCCAGCCAAGGAACGGCCGGGGCTCGTCGCCGAGCGCACCTTCGCGGAACGCCGTCCACAGGCAGTGGGCCGTGCCGATGGCCTCTTCGGTGCGGTTGTTGTAGTTGTTCCCGTAGCTGCCGACTTGCGACTTGAACTCGAGGGCCGCCACGAGGCGGTGGCCGCGCATGACGACCACGTCCCATTGTTTGTTGGGCCGGAAGTAGCCGGGCAGGACCACGAGGCCCTTGTCTACGTGAATTTCCGCGTCGTGGAGACCGTTGGCTCGCACCAGGCTTTGCATCAGGGCCAAAAAGCCGTTGAGGTTGTTGCCTGCGGTCACGGCGCCGCGCGTGCCAGCGTCGATGTTGCCCGTCTCGGCCTGCTTGCGCGCCGCCGCCTCCCGGTTGCCCCAAAATGCCTTGATTGCGTCGCGCGCTTGCTCTTTGTAGTTCGCCAGGTCAAGAGCCATTCGTAGTCATCCCTTTTGCTATGAGTTGTTCTTCTTCCGTCAGGCCATAGAGCTCAAACGTCGTCGCGTCGCAGGCGGCAAGGTCGAGCGCCCTAGCGGCCTTCGCGAGCCGCGTGCGCAGGTCGCGAGGTACATCCGCCCACAGCGGCAGCCGGATGCGCCGCAGATACTGGGCTTGGAAGCGCAGGAAGCCCCCGCGCATCTTGGTGGAATAGGTGGCGATGAACAGGCGCGTGAGGCTCGACAGCAGCACCGCCTGCAGCGCGCGCAAGTCCCAATCGTCTGACACAACGTAGTAGAGGTTGTGGTGGGGGTAGAGCAGCCCTTCCTCGTAGACAACCTGGGCGTCGCCTTTGATATCAGGGATGAGCAGCTTGGGGCGACGCGCGAGAGAAGGGGTGATGCGGTCGATGGTCCGATACCAGCGCTTTTCGTCCTTCTTGGCGACGTGCCGGCTCGCGATGGCCGAGCGGTGTGCCTCGAGGTGGGCGGCGAGCTTCGGATATTCGCGCAGGTCCACGAGGGGGCCTTCGTCCGTGAAGGGGTTGACCACCCCATAGCCGCGCCATTCGACATGGCCGCTGATGATGTCGCGGGTCATGGCAAGCGGCAGCTTGCGGCTGGGCTCGATGTCAAGCTCTTCGAACTTGGCGACATAGGCCTTGTCGGCGCCGGTGGCCACTCCGATGCCAACCTTGCAGCCGGCCTCTTCGAGGGCTGGGAACGCCTGCTCGATGCGGCGAACGAGGCTCGTCGCGTCCGAGAACTGCAAGACCCAGGGCTCGTCGCCGTTGGCGACACCGTCGAGGCGATGCACCGACTCCGGTAGCGCCTTGGCTTGGCCGCGCAGGGCCTTCGCCAGCTCGCGCAGGTAGGGGCCCTCGATCTTTGGGCGTGCCGCGACCAGCGTGGGGCCGGGGCTGGACCGCTCGATCATGGTGATCGCGGGGTAGGCCACGACTTCAGAGTGGAAGGCGGGCGTGTCGAACATGTCGACATAGGCTTGCAGATGGAAGTCGCTGGCGACTAGCGCGCGCAGCGGACCGCCGTATCGGTTCTTCATCCAGCGGTCGGCGCAGATGAACGAGAGTTTCCCGCCGGGTTTCAGCAGCCGCAGGCCGCGCTCGATGAAGGGGATGTAAAGGTCAGCGCGGTCGTAGAGGGTGGCGTAGCGGCGGCGGTATTCACGCAGCAGCGCGGCCGGAATCAACTCCTGCCGGACGTAGGGCGGGTTGCCGACGACGAAGTCGAACGACTCGGGCAGCGGTGCCAAGAGGAAGTCGCCATGCGCGAGCCAATGGCCTGCGAGGCGCTCCGCCTCGGCAGCCTCGAATCCATGCGAGTCCAGCAGCCGCAAGACTTGCCCGCGCGTCTGCGTGAACGAGCTGGCATGAAGCTCGACAGCCCGGATGCAGCCGTCGAGGGCCGGAGCCTCGACGCCGCGCTTGCGAGCGGCGGCCGTGGAGGAAAGCAGCCGGGAGATGGCGGCCAACAGGAATTCGCCGCTGCCGAATGAGGGCTCGAGGAGGGATTTCTTGTAGAGGGCGGCCGAGGGGATGTAACCGACGAGATCCAAGATGAACTCGACCACTTCGGGGCGGGTAAAGATGGCCCCGCGCTCATCGGCCCCGGCCCCGTGGGCGAGCTCCCGCACGGCGTCCGTCACCTGGCACATGCCAGGCAGGCCGGGTTGGTCGAGCAGCAATTCGGACTGGTCCATGGATTCCTTCGAGAAGAACCACCATTATCTGGATTCTTGATGTGGCCTCGCGGTCGGAATCGGCCCCATTCAAGCGTGTGTGGCGGCGTCTGGCGGTCCTATGAGACTACGGGGCCGCAACCTGCCTGCGTTGCTCTTCCCCGGCCATGATCTCCCGCGTCGCTTCAAGCCTTTGCAGGCGGGGCCGGGTTCATGGCTCGGTGGTGCAGTATGGGGCGTCCGAGAACGTCGATCCGTGGTTCGACGACTAGAAGAGCGGCAAGCACTGAGCGAGGGGCTCAGGCTGCTGGCAATGAAGGCGGCTAAGCGCAGAGCCAGACCGTCGCTGTCCGATTCTTCACTCAGCCGAGTTCTTCGACTTTGCAGGCGCGGCGGACGCGCTCCCAGCGTCTTCCCATGAAGAGGGCAGGCGTGCTTCGGTTTCAAGCATGAGTTCACCTGCGCTACGCCCCATAGCCTTTGCGATGCGAAGGATGAGCACCAGAGTTGGAGCGTGCAGTCCGCGTTCAATCTTCCCCATGTGTGACCGCTCAATGCCAGTCATAAGAGCCAACGTTTCCTGCGCGATCCCATCTTCGGTTCTGAGGGCAGCGACCGCTGCACCGAAGGCCTTTGCCGGCACCGCATCAAAGGTCTTCGTGCCTGCCGGTCTGCCTCGCTGAATTGAACGCTTCTCCATGAGCAGAAGCGTCAAATTTGCAAACCATGAAAACCACGTTAGATTTAACTCATACGGTGTGGCAGCATCGAAATTCGATGCTGGTGCGACAGAAAACAGTGCGCCAGCGGCTGCCTGAAACCGGTTGAGGAGTGCTAGATGAACAACTTGGACGCAGTGGTAGATAGCGATAGGTGGCTATGTCGTCCGCTATGCAAGCGCTACGCGGTGGTCGTCTTCAGCACCGCTTCACGTCTTCCGGGCACGGTCGCGGTCGCGCCGAACCGAAAGATTTGTTGGGCGCTCGGGACGTTGATCAATGGGGATTGCGAGATCCTGGGCGCGTGGAGCTCGAACGACGAGGGCGTGATCCCCGCCGAAGTGTTCGGTCGCCTCTATGACCGCGGAGTCGAGTACGTCACGTACGCCGTTGGTGATTTGGCGGCGTTGCAGCCCGCGTTCGTTGAGGCGTATCCACGCGCTGTTGAACTGCCGTCCATCGAACGGATTCTCGCGGCTTCGCTGGCTTCGGTGAGGTCGGTGCATCGTCCAGCCATGGCGCATCTGCTTAGAGCGGCGGTAGCTGATCCGGATGCCCCTGAGACGGTCGCAGCGCCGGGAATTTCAAGCGCTGACTGGCGTGAAAGGTACCCAAATATCCTTGAGCGGTGGGGCGAGGCGGTAGCAGTATTCCAGCCGTTGTTTGCGCTCCCCGAACCGTATCGGCGGCTGGTCCGTTCGGTCGACCGAACTGCCATGGACGTGCAGGAGCGCTTGATGCGAGCGATCCATCGACATGGCCCATTCGCCGACGCCAGTAAAGCATTCGCGTTTGTCGCTGCGGCGCTGCAGCGCGCTGACCGACAGCTTGAGCGTGAGCGTCAGGCCAGGCGACTTGCGCGCGATGCCTGTCCGTTGCCGTCCGGCCGCATGGGGCCGATATCGGGTCGTGCCCTAGGCGCACCCGCGTTGGCCTAGCGGGTATTGCCATGAAGATCGACTGGTTGAAGCTATTCTCGGACGCGAAGGCTGCGCTGCTCAGGCGGGGCCGGACGGAGGCAGATGCCGAGGACTTTTTGCAGGATGCCTTTGTCCGTGTGACCGACTACGCGAAAGAGAACCACGTAGACAATCTGCAGGGCCTCTTCATGAAAACGGCGCTCAACATCTCGATCGACCACCATCGCGAGCGCGAGAGCCGGGGCGATGCGGAACAGCTTGAGAACGTCGTGCTCATCGATCCCAGGCCGAGCGTAGAGGACGCCGTGCTCAGTCGCGAACAGGCGCGCCGCTTCGAAGCTTGCATGGCGCGCCTGAGCGATCGCACCAGGCAGATGGTGTACGAACACCGGATGGAAGGTCTGAGCTATGAACAGATCGCGGCCCGACACAAGCTGCACGTCAGCACGGTTCAGCACATCGTCTCCAGGGCCATGTTCAAGGTGACCGCCTGGATGCAAGGTTGGTACCCATGAGCATGCCGGGTACGGGTCCTCGCGCGCCTCAAGACCCTGGCGATCAGACGAGGGTGACGCCTGAGATCGCCGCGGAAGCGGCGGTGTGGATCACAGTGCTGCATGGGCCCGACCGGAATCGGGCCATGGAAGATTCGTTTCGCGAATGGCAGCAGCGCTCTCCGGCGCATCGGGAGGCGTTCGAGAAGACGACGGATGTGTGGGAAGCGATCCCGCGCAGCGAGGGCGCGCGGAAGTTCATGCTGGAGAAGGAGCTTCGCGAGGCCGACCGGCCGCGCGGGCGCAGCTTCAGTTGGCGATGGGTCGCGCCCGTGTGCCTGTTGGTGCTTGCCGCCAGCGGAGCGATGTTGGTCCAGTTGCGAGAGCAGGGCGTCTACGCCACGGCGGTTGGGGAAAGCCGCTCCATCTTGCTTGATGACGGCTCGCGAATGCTGATGAACACCGACACCCATCTGCGGGTCGACTTCGATGCCAAGCGGCGCACGGTCGAAGTCCGCGGCGGGGAGGCGTTCTTCGAGGTGGCCAAGGATCCAGCGCGGCCGTTCGTCGTGCGTGTCGCTGGGAGTGAGGTCATCGCGGTCGGCACGGCGTTCTCCGTGCGCTTCCTCGATGCACCCAAGCGGGACGACGCCCTCGTGGTGACGCTGGTGGAGGGGCAGGTGAACGTCCGGCCGACGGTCGGGGGGGGGGGCACCCTGGCGCCGAAGGAAGCCGTCATGCTCAAGCCTGGCGATCGGTTGACGCTTGACTACCGGCCGAGCACCACCACCCATGCCGTCGAATCAAGGGTGGATCGTCCGAACCTTGAGCGGGCGATGGCCTGGAGGCGCAACGAGATCTCGTTCCAGGCGACGCCTCTGGCGACGGCCGTCGATGAGATCAATCGCTACAGCCGAACGCAGATCACGTTGTCAAAGGACATGGGCCTGGAGCAACTCGACGTCAGCGGCGTCTTCAAGACGGGAGACAGCGTCGCTTTTGCCAATGCCGTCGCGATGTTGCATGGGTTGAAGGTCCGTGAAGTGGATGGACGGCTGGAGCTGCAAAAAAGCGGCTAGGGGAAGCACTGCCCATTTTTCTCTCGACAGACCCGTCATCTAGTTGTCAATCCGACGACAACATAGAAAGGGCACGAGATGCTCACAAAGCTGCCAGGCCGGAGCCGCCGACAAGCACGCTGGCTCCCCATTCCCCTCGCCATCTCACTGCTCGTGGGTTTCCCGCTCGCCGACGCGGCCGAACCCACGCTCGCAGCGCGCTACCAGATCGAGCAGCCTTCCCAGGACATGGGCGACGCACTGCGGGCGATATCGCGAGTCACGGGCGTGCCGGTCACCTTTGATTCGCGGATCGTCGCGGGCCATACCGCGAAGGCAGTTTCGGGGCGGCTCTCTGGCGCGGAGGCCATCGCGGCAGCGGTGAAGGGCACTGGGCTCGAATCCGCGGTGTCGCCAGAAGGCGTCGTGGTCGTGAGGCGGGCGGTGCAACCTGCTGTTGCGCCTTCGGCAGGCGGCAGTTCAGCTCTGCTTCGCGCCAGCGATGTTCCGTCGCAGTCCGCCGGTGTGCAGGCGTCGGCCGAGGAAGAAGTGGCAGGCAAGCCCGCGTCGACGCCGGCGAGCGAATCCGGCGCGGGCGAGCCCAGGATCGAGTCGTTCACGCGCGTCGAAGTCACCGGCTCTCGACTGCGGCGCGTCGACGCTGAAGGACCGGCGCCGGTCAATGTTTACACGCGGGACGACATCGCCAAGAGCGGTCAACCCTCTCTGCAGCGGTTCCTGGCCTCACTCACCGAGGTGTCGGCGTCCTCGGGCGAGGGCGGCTTCAGCAACACGCTGGGGCAGGGCACTGTTCAGCTTCGCGGCTTGCCGCTCGGTTCGACGCTCGTGCTCATCAACGGCCGCAAAGTGCAAAGTGTGGGCTCGTCCTCGGGCAATGTATTCAACCTCAACCTGATCCCCGCGGCCGCCATCGAGCGCGTTGAAGTGGTCCCACAGGGCTCGTCAGCCGTGTACGGTGGCGATGCGCTTGCCGGCGTG
Organism: Pelomonas aquatica; assembly: GCF_026712205.1. Classification (GTDB taxonomy): domain Bacteria; phylum Pseudomonadota; class Gammaproteobacteria; order Burkholderiales; family Burkholderiaceae_C; genus Pelomonas; species Pelomonas aquatica. The sequence goes on along the minus strand of NZ_JAPPUW010000006.1, from coordinate 221,375 downwards.
GTCAACGTGATCTTGAAGAAGTCCATCAACGGCAAGTCGGTCGAGGTGCGTGGCGGCGCGGGGCGTGGCTACAGCGACGGCAGCGTGTCGTTGGCTACAGGTGGGCAGGACGCTGACAGCCAGTACCTGCTGATGGCCGCCTACAGCCGCTCCACGCCGCTGTCCATGAAGCAGCGCGAGTTCTTCCTGAACGGTGACTACACCCGGTTCGGCAGCGACGACGCGCGCCTGAACTACTGCACCCCCGGCACCGTCCGCAGCATCTCGGGCAATCTGCCCGGCCTGAACTCCAACATGGCGGCTGTTCCACAGGGCACGACGGGGAAGCCGACGATCGCAGACTTCCAGTCGACGGCTGGCACGCAGAACCTGTGCAATGTCTACACGACTGGTGCCGGTGTCGCGCTGTTCTACGGCTACGAGACGGCCTCACTGCATGCCCTGGGCGAACGCAAGCTCCTCGGCAGCTGGTCCGCGTTCACGGAGCTCACGTACCTGCGGGACCGCATGAGCGCCGGAGACTTCGGCTTGCGCCTGGGCAACGTGACCGTCCCCGCAGCAAACATCTACAACCCCTTCGGCGTCGACGTGAAGGTCACGGCGGCGCTCAGCCCCGACAACGGCACGGAGGGCCTGTCCCGGCAGACCAGCTTCACTCGGGCCTTGGTCGGCGCCAAGGGCGAGCTCGGTGGCGGCTGGGATGCTGAGGTGACGGCCTCGATGTCCGCCGACCGGGGCGGCTCGCAGAGCTGGAACATCAGGTCCAACGCCACCGCGCTGGCCTCGGCCCTCACGTCGACAAACCCCGCAACGGCGCTGAACCCGTTCACGACGGGGCGAGTGGCGACAGACGCTGTGCTGCGCGGGATCTGGACGGACTCGGTCCGCCGCAGCGCCGGCCGCAAGGACCAAGTCACCGGCCTGGTCCGTGGCTCGGTGCTCGACCTCCCGGCAGGGCCCGTCGACGCGATCTTCGGCGCGGAAGGCTCGCGTGACAGCTATGACGTCTCGACCAGCTCTGAAATCCACACCAGACGCAGCAGCTCAGCGGTGTACGGCGAAGCCCGGGCGCCCTTGCTGCGCTCCAGCAGCGAAGGGGCAGGCCGATGGGATCTGGCAGCGCTGACCCTCGCAGCGCGGCGTGACCATTACAGCGACTTCGGCTCAGCCAACACCTTCCAGGGCGGACTTGAGCTGCGCCCGCTGCGGAGCTTGTTGATTCGTGCGTCCGCTGCCACGTCCTTCAAACCCCCGACGATGCTGCAGACCCATGTGAGCGAGATGTCCTACGACGCCTCGCTTTACGGCCTGGTCGACCCTGCACGCGGCGGGGAAGCCATCACGTCCGGCACGATTCTCAGGACGACCAATCCGGACCTGCAACCCGAGCACGGGAAGTCTCGTGGCATCGGCGCGGTCTGGGAGCCGGAAGGTGGTTTGGGCACGCGCATCGGCCTCACGTACTGGCAGCTGCGTATCCGCGACATGATCGCACTGCAGGGCATCCAGGCTGCGCTGGACAACGAAGCGCTGTTTCCCGGCCTGATCGCGCGGGGGCCATCCGTGAACGGTCGGCCCGGGGTGGTGACAAGCATCAAGAACACCGAGGTCAACTTTGGTCGCCTGGACACCTCCGGCATGGACCTGGACATGGCGTATGTCTGGAGCACCCAGGCTGGCAAGGTCACGGTGTCCGGTGGTGCCACGCACACCAGCAAGTACGCCGTGCAGCTGGCGCCTGGCGGGGCTGTCGTTGATCGGCTGGGCCGGCGCTTCAGCGACTACTGGTCGCCTCGCTGGAAAGGACGGCTGGCCGTTGGCCTCGATCAGGGTGCATGGAACGTGGGCGTGACGAGCCGCTACCTTGGCGCCTACAAGGACATCGGCACGAGTGATCGCAGCCTGGGCAATTTCTGGCTGCATGACTTGAACGGTACGTTGAATCTGAAGAAGTTGTGGCCGGGTCTGCTGCCCGGGTTCAAGACGGCAGCGTTGGGCGCCAGCATTGCGAACGTCGCCAATCGCGAGCCGCAGTTCGCTGAGGGCGCGCCGTACTACGACAACACGCAGGCGGACTGGCATGGCCGGTATGCGAGCGTGAGGCTTTCGCTGGACTGGTAGTCCGCCGACGTCGGCGCGGCATCGCCGCGCTTCCCTGATACGAGATCCCTCCCTTGGCGGCCCCTGCCTCACAGCGGGGCGGCGGGCCGCGCTTTTTTCTTGAAGCATCCATATGCGTTTCTTCGTCATCGCAACCCTGTCGGCCCTGGCCATGGCGTTGCTCTCTCCCGCGATCCATGCAGCCGACGGGCCATCCGTGCGCGACATCGTCGAGTTCACGAACGTCGTCCTGCCGCATGCACACGACGCCGAGGGCATGCGGCGGCAGACATCACCCGACGGCACGCGTGCCTTCATCGTCACTCGCAGGGCCAATGTGGCTGCGGACGTCAACCACTACGAGATCGTGGTGCTCGACCTGACGGCCCAGCGCCTGGCCGAGCGCCGACCGGCAAAGCCGGAAGTCGTGTACGCCTTCGACGCCGGGATGGACAACAATGCCGCCGATCCCGCCCTGGCACAAGTCGAGTGGTCAGACGACCGCACCTTGGTATTCCGCGCCAAGATCAAGGACGACATCTTCCAGGTCTACCAGCTGGATCTGCCGACGCGCGCCGTCGTGCAGCTGACCAGCTCAGCGACGCCGGTGGTGTCGTTTGCCGTGTCGCGCGATTCGAAGCGGCTGGTCTACGCCGCACAGGTGGCCAATCCGCCGATGAAGGAAGGTGCGCACAGCATCGTCGTCGGCAACCAGTCCTTCTGGAGCGTCATGTTCGGACAGCAGTACCTGGGATCGCAGTCCCGCAAGTACCGCTTCTATGTGCAGGACGTGGGGGCTGGCCAGCGCCCGCGACCGCTGGGTGAGGCCTTCTTCGAGGGCAACTCGGCCATTCCTGTCGTCAGCATCTCACCGGACGGTCAGTGGGCCGCACTTCCGAAGTACGAGCGCGAGCGGACGCTGGCTTGGAGCCGCCAGTATCCGGGCCTGGCGGAGCGGGTTAAAGCGAGCGGACCGGCGGTGTATCGGGACCCGCTCGGCTACTTCAGTGGCACGACGTCATTCACCGCCCGGCGGATGACCGTCTGGCGCCTGGATGACGGGCATGAACAGACCATCGTCGATGCGCCCGACGACTCCGAGATGGCGGGAGGGCAGTTCCGGCTTGATCGCGTCTGGCAACGCTCGGGCAAGTCATTGGTGCTGGCCGGCACGTATCTGCCGGCCGACGAATACAAGAGCTCGGCGGCGGCCCATGTCATCGAGTACTGGCCAGCAACGGGTGCCTGGAAGCTCATCGCTCGGCTCAATGGCCGCCTTCAAAGTGCGGTGGGCGTCGAAGGGCTGGTGGAGATTGACGATGGGGGCAAGCGGCGCCAATTCAGGCGCACCGAGACCGACGCCTGGGTCGAAGTGGCGCCGGTCGAACTGGCGTCGAAGTCCCCCTGGCGTATGGACGTCAAGGAAGGTTTGAACGAGCCTCCCGACGTCTTCGCTGTCGGGCCGCAGAACCAGGCCGTCCGCCTGACGACGCTCAACCCGCAGTTCGATCCCAAGTCTTGGGGCACGGTGACCAACTACACCTGGCAGGACGCCAAAGGTCGGTCCTGGCGTGGCGGGCTATTGGCTCCGAACGATGCTGTCCCGGGCAAGCGGCTCCCTCTCGTCATCCAGAGCTACGGCTACTACCCGGAGAACTTCTTTCTCGACGGCCCGAACTCCTCGGTCCGTGGCGGCAAGAGCGCGTTCCCCGGACGTGCCTTCATCCGCGAGGGCGTGTTGACGCTCGTGATGTCTATGAGCCCTGTGGGCCATGTGGGCAGGGATGCTGCCGATCAGCTGCGATTGTTCAACGAAGGTGTGCGAGGCGCGGTCGATACGCTGGTCAAGGCGGGCAAGGTCGATCCCGCACGGGTCGGCATCATGGGCTGGAGCACCACGGGTGAGAAGGTGCTGAACCTCGTTACCTTCTCCGATCTCCCGGTTCGTGCCGCCACCATAGCGGATGGCGATGCCAACACCTTGTTCTCGTACACCCTGACCTACGGACGCTCTGACTCGACGTGGGCCCACAAGGAAAACCTGAATCACGGACTGCTGAATAGCGCCAATCAGGCGAACTGGGTCGGTGCCGATCCGTCGCTGAACACGACGTGCGTCAAGACCGCATTGCGCATCGAGACCTACGGCAGGCTGGTCAAGAACAACTGGGACATCTACGCGCTGCTGCGGCGACAGTACAAGCCGGTGGAGATGGTGGTATTTCCCGGTGGGACGCATGTCCTCGCGACGCCGAGCGAACGCATGGTGTCCTTGCAGGGCAATGTCGACTGGTTCAAGTTCTGGTTGAAGGATGAGCGCCGCTCAGCGCTGTTGCTGAGCTCGGAAACGCCAGCTTCTCTCAAGGCGCAGTACGACGCGTGGCAGCAGATGGCGGAGTTGAAGCGCGCTGACGACTCCCGCCCACGTTGCACGCTGAAGACCCTGGGCTGAGCGGCGCTTCAGGATGCGCCGTGGTTCTGCTGTCGCCACAGTCGGCAGTACATGCCGTCGCGGGCCAGCAGCTCGCGATGACGGCCGCGCTCTCGGATGCGCCCCTGGTCCAGCACGATGATCTCGTCGGCGTGCGCCACGCTCGCCAGCCGGTGCGCGACGAGGATCGTTGTGCATTCCGGGCTGGCCTCGCGCAATGTGTCCAAGACCTCGGCTTCCGTGCTGCTGTCCAGCATCGACGTGGGCTCGTCCAATAGCAGAATCTTTGGTTGTCTGATCAGTGCCCTGGCGATTGCCAGGCGCTGACGTTCGCCACCGGACAGCTTCAGGCCGCGTTCGCCGATCAGCGTCTCGTACCGGTCGGGCATGGACGCGATGAGGTCGTGGAGTTGGGCGCCGCGAGCTGCCTGCTCGATTTGGGCGGTCGTGGCATCCGGCAGCCCGAGCGCGATGTTGGTCGCGATCGACGCATGGAGCAAGGTCGTGTCCTGCGGCACCAGGCCGATCCGGGACCGAAGTTCGTCGATGGACTGGGTGGCGATCGGGCGGCCGTCTATCAGGATGCGTCCGTGCTGCGGCGAGTACAGCCTCAACAACAACCGGATCAGGGATGACTTCCCCGAGCCACTGGGGCCGACGATTGCGGTGGTCGTGCCGGCCGCGATGTCCAGATCCAAGGCGTGGATCACCGGCTGTGACCGGTCGTAGCCGAAGGTCAGGCGCTCAAATCGGATCGAGGGTGCCCGAGCCGTGCAGGCTCTTGCCTCCTTGACGTGAGCCGGGGGCGGGAGCTGCTCGTCGACAGGCTCGCGAAGCAGGTCCAGCAACGGTTGCATGAACCCGAGTGAACGGGACAGGTCCCTGGCCGCTGCGCCCAGGGCTTCCAGTGGCCTCACCATCTGCAGCAGGTAGACGCTGCTCAGCACGAAGCCCCCCACGCTCAGCGTGCCGCGAGCCACGCCATCTGACGTGATCGCAAAACAACCCGCCAGCGAAGCGGCAAACACCGCTGTCGCAGCAATGGATGTGCGCGTTGTCGTCAGGAAATAGCCGTGCCAGCGGCGGAGCAGGGCCGAGGAAACGGTCTCCATCGTCCGCTGTGCTTGCGCAACTGCGTTGAAGCAGCGCAGCGTCTCGACGCTGTTCAGGCCATCTGCCAGTTGGCCATGAACGGACAGGCTCGCTGCGGTGACTGTCTCAGCGTGCCGGTTCAGCCGAACCGCCCCGAGCGTGAACAGTGCCAGGTACGCCACGGCCGTGATTGCGAACAAGGCCACCAAAGCGGGTTGTTGAAGCTGGCCAAGCACCCACACCATCACACCAAGTTCGGCGAGTACGGGGACGACGCTGTTGCATACGTGGCCAACGATCAACTGTGTTCCGGCAGACGCCAGATCCAGGCTGTGCAGCACCTCACCGCTACGGCGTTGCAGCAGGGTGGCGAGTGGCAGGTGCAACAGGTGGCCGAAGAATCGGCGGCGCAGTGCTGCGATCAGTCGCTGGTCGACCGTGTTGACCAGCAGCGGCCGGCAGTCAGCAACCAGGCGCGTCCCGCACAGCGCAGCCATATAGAGCGCCCCTTCAGCGAGCACGCTGGTGCTCGCCGAGGTGCTCTTTTGAGCCGACGCTGCGACGGCATCGACCAAATGCTTCAGTGCGAGAGGCGTGATCGCCGAGAGGACGCCGCCGATGATGACCATCGCTGTGGCGGCAAGCATGTACAGCCGCAGCCTGCTGTCCGTCAGCTCCTGGATGAGGCGCAGGATGGCCGCGATGCCGTGCAGTCGAGGCATGGTCGAACTGCCCACTCAGCGATCCGTGCTTTGAGAGCTGCGCTGGACGCTACCGAGCCAGGCTTCCATGGCCACGCAGGCGTGGATCTCGCCGATGTAGGCGTCGTGCGTCGATGTGCGGCCCGCCAGCGCCGACTCCATGCGCTGCTTGTCCACCAGGCCGCGACGTACCAACTGCCCATCGAGCAGAATCTCTTTCACCAAGGGCAGGTTTCGCAGCAGGACCGTCGTCGCGTGATCGTCCGTGCTGCCCTTGGAGCGTCGCATGGCGATTTCCGCCGGCACCTGATCCGCAAAGGCTTTGCGGGCCAGCGCGCGGCCTTGCCCGCCGCGTGTGAGCAGGTAGGTCGGCAGCGACAGGCAGAACTCCAGCAGCGGCTGCGACATCAACGGCGTGACGCTGTCGAGGGGCCTTCGCGGGGTGTACGGATTCTGATGGTCGAAGGGACAGATCAACGCCCGCAGGTGGTTGAGCTTGCCGATGGGCAGGTCACCTGCGCCAATCAAGTCGGGATTCACGAAGCGACTGGCCATGCGCATTGCGGCATCGCACGTGTCCCGCGTCACCAGCGCGGCGAACTGGCCTGTGCCGTCGATCGGATCGTGCCGTGCGAACCGATCCCGGAACGCCAGGTGCAGGGCTCGCCAGAAGGACACTCGCCCCAGCCGGGCTGCGTCGAGGGTCGCCGCCGGGAATCCGCGGTCCAGGCCACGTAGCTGCAGGTAGTCCGCTGCAGACCAGGTGTTGCGCACTTCCTGAAAGAGTTGGTCGCCACCGGCGCCGGTGAACAGAGCGGATGCGCCATGGGCCTGGGCCTCCTGCAGATCCATGGGATCCGATCCCATTCGACCGAGATAGCTGCTCGGGATCGGGGTGCGCGCGGGATGCAGAACCTCCTCCAGGCAAAAGTTGCCGTTGCGCTGGCGCTCGATGAGAAGGCAGTCGGCGCGCGATGCTGCCAGGCGGGCGTAGCTGCGTTCATCGCCGTCCGCGCCGTCCGAGAAATAGTTCAGGCAGACAACGCCCGTGGCCGGCCTTGGCCTATGAAGCGCTCCGAGTACGACGGCCGAGTCGAAGCCCCCTGACAGTCTCAGCACGATCTTGTCGTAGCAAGACGCCCACGCGCGCACGCAATTCAGCGTGGTGTCGCGCAGTCGCGCGGCCGCTTCATCGGGCTCTAGATCGGCAGGGCGGCGCGCGACATCTGCCGCACTCCACAGCGCTTGCGATTGCCTCGTTCCAGGGGTGAGCGTCGTCAGTTCACCCGGCAGGACCTGACTGACGCCCTGCAGTGCTGTTTCATGCGCGGTGAGCTGTCGCATCGCCAGCATCGCGGCGACGCCATCCCAGCTCACCGCGGGCGACGGCAGCCGGAGCAGCTCAAGCACGTCCTCCAGCCAGGCAAAGGCGATCGATACCCCCTCGGCCTCCATTCGATAGCAGGGGAGGGCGCCCGTAGGATCCCGGAGCACACGGCACATCCCGGTCCAGGACGGCAGCACTGCAACCCAGCGTCCCCAGAACCGCTGGATGAGCGCCACGCCATCCGATTCCGTGATCGCCTGACCCTCCCCATCGGTGAGCTTGACATCGCAAGTGTCCGCGTCCGAGCCGGCGGATCTGCGAAAGAGGCGCCCGAGTACGACACCCTGGCCGGAGGGCAGGGCGCAGATGCCATGGGTCCCGGGTCGCATGCCGGCCGCGTAGACCCGTTGACCGGATGTCGCGAACACCGAGCTCCACGCCGGCTGTGCGTTCAGACGGTCCTGAAACCGGCGAGCTGCCGCGACCTGCGCGTCGTTGCCCGAGTGCCAGCTGAGACAGATGTAGCTGAACATGGTGATTCAGACCACGAGGATTGGGGTGTACGCCCGTACGTTCTCGTGGAGATCGTTGAGCACCAGGTGCTGGGCCTGCACCCAAGAGTGCGCAGCAAAGGGGCGGGTGCGAACGCCAATCACCCAGCGTGGATAGATGCGTTCCGTCGCGAGGAAATGCAGCAGCGTCAGCGAATCATGCAGGCATTGGTCCTGGGAGCTGATCGCAAATGGGCGCATCCTCAGGTACCAGCTGCTCGCGCACCTGAGGGCCTCCGTTGGCTCGTCGCCCATCGACTCGCGGCCATGCCGCAAGCCGCGCAGTGCTTCAGCGATTCCGGCCAGGCTGCGTCGCTTCAACCAGCGCGAAGCGACGAAGGTGGCGCAGCAGATGGCCGCCATCCGCCGCCATTGAACGCCTCGCGATTGCTGGAGGTCCGACGTGGCAAGGGTCTCCAGTGCGTCTTCCAGCGGATCGGGTTGCCGCAGCGTGGGGGGCGTCTTCACCAGCAGGCCAGCCTCGTGCAGCTTGCTCACCCATGACTCAACGGCTGAGCTGGCTGGGGCTTCGCAGGGTTGCAGGCCGGCTGTCGGCCAGTCGGCGACCCAATGTGCCGCGGCCGAGGCCTGCGGTCCTGCGACGCCGATGTACCGGTCGTGATGAAGATCAAGGAGGATCACCTGGCCGTCGACATGGCACGCGCGTACGTGATCGGCAAGGCGATATGGCGGTTGGGGCGCTGCTGTCCGGGCCATGGTGATCCTCTCGGCGTGCCGCCGGCTAGGCGCACGCTCCGCTCATGCGTCTGGGGTCAGACAGTCTGGCGGTAGAAGGCCGACCCCTCGTCTTCCAGGCGGGGGCCCTTGATGTCGCCCTTGGTCTCTTCCTTCGCGTCGCCCAGGTCGACGATCTCCAGTTGCAGTTCTTCGTTCATGACGATCTCCTTCAGTTGAGTTGAGAACACGAATGCCGTTGGTTTGCACCTCGGGCGAGCCAAAGATAGAGACGTCGATTTCCTGCTCAAAGCACTTTTTGGGGCGCCTGTCTTGCGTTCGGTGGGCTGCCATCGAGCGAGCGCCGCGCCAGTGCTGACGATCCGGTTGAGCAGCGCGCGCGCTTCACGTTCGGAAGCAGGTGCTGTCTGTTCGGAATGGCAATTAGCTCTTTTGGCTGGCCGAGCGAAATCACAGCGACGCAAAACTAGGGGGGGAAATTTCCAGACCCCACCCGTCATTGAGTCATGGATCAGTCCATCTTCAACGGCGAGCGGGGTCGGGTCTGGCATGTCAGTTGGCAGCTGACGTTGGGCCGGGACCTGCTGCGATGGCCTTCGCTGGCCGATCGAATCGTGGGTCGCCTCATCTCGGCGAACAGCGGGGAGGGCCGCGCGCTGCTGTTCTACCTGGTTCTGCCAAGAGAGATCCATGTGATCTCCAGGATGCGTCCCGGTGATCCGCCGTCATCGCTCGCTGCCGGCGTGGCCAACGTGATCGGCAAGTGGGTTCGTCAGGCAGACGGTCTGCTGGGGCCGGTGTTCGTCGCGCCTTTCCGCTCGGAAGCGATTGGCGACCTCGAATCCCTTTGCCGGGACTTTCGTATGCTGGCGTGGAGGCCTGTGTCGACCGGGCTCCGCGACGGGCCGACGAACTATGCGTTCAGCGCGTTGAGGATTCTTCTCGGATTGAACCTGCCGGGTGGATTTCGGAGCGGGCCACTCTTTGAAATGCTCGGAAGCAAGGTCCCGCAAGACCGGGCCCTGATCCGACGCGTGATGGCGGAGCCGCCGACGGCGCTTGATGTGCTGCAGTGGGAGTTGGCCAAGGATCTGGTGCCCGCGAGGGGCACGCTCGGGCCTGACGGCATGATGACCAGGTATGTGCAAGGACCTGCAGCGGCTCTGGTCGCTGCCAGCAAGGAAAAAAGCATCGACGGCGCGCTCAGAATCTTGGTGCGCTGGGTGGAGGTCAAGCTCGGGCTGCAGGGCGGCCACGGGGTGTTGTCCAACGGTGGTCCGGAGGGCGCGCGCGGTAGGGCCTTGGTTGGTGGGCTCGCTCTGAAGTTGGGCCTGTGTTCCGCATCGTCAGTCGCCCGCCACTTCGGCCGGGCGAAGGCGACACTCAGCGAACAGATGGCCGCCAGCGGCGCGCGCAAGGCGGATCAGGCGATTCTTGCCATCCCCATGGAACAGATCGTCCGTGAAGCCATAGCGATAGCGATGCATGCCAAGGAAGCCGGAGGGGCGTAGGCTCGAGAATCTGTGGCGTTGCTAACTGGCGATTCGGCCGGCATCTGGTGGTGTATGGATTACGGTGCTGTCCAGGGAGTTGTCGCTGCGCGGATGGTTGCGATGCGTTCGGGCTCGATTGAGGATTTGAGCTGAAGTCGTCGCGGGAGACGGGTATGTCTAGGAGCCAAACGAAGAAGATCGATAGCGGATCACTTTTTGTGATCCTTCCCAACGAGAACCTCTGGAACGTGGACAAGCCTGGCACGAGCCAGCGGTTCATGAGGGCTGCCAGCCGGCATTTCAATGAGCAGCCGGGCGCGGTGTCGCTCGCGAAGGTGCATCCTGGGCTCAACGTCAGGCTCCTCGACGAGGTGGCTCCGGCCGAGACAGCGCTGGTCGTGATGGCCGACGACGAGCGCGTGAAGCTTCAGGCTGCCGAGCCTGGCCTGCGTCTCGCGCCCGTGGTCGAACTTGAGCCGTTATGGCTGCAGCGCTTCCGGCTTGCAATGATGGCTGGCCTTTCGGTGTCGGGCGCCAAGCTGACGTTGGAGGTTGTCGTGGTGGATGCGTTGAGCGGCAAGCCTCTGGCAGGCGTCGATGTCGTCGGTCTGAGCGACCGGGCCAACCGGATCGGCGCTACCGGCCAGACTGGCGCCAAGGGCGTGGCGAAGTTGGTGTTCCCCTTGGCAACGCGCGAGTTGGAGTCGATCGAGGCTTTCGTGCCGTCGGGTTATTGGCCGGCCTACCTGACGAAGTTCGATCTTTCCGCAGGCAAGGTCACGCTCGCATGCGCGCCCATCGACCTGTCGAAGCAGGACTTGAGAGGCGTCCTGGGCCAGGAAGGACAGGATGACGACGGTGCGGGCGTGAAGGTCGCGGTCGTGGACACCGGGGTCACTCGCCACAAGGATCTGCTGGTCGCGCGCGGCGTCAACGTGGTCAAGGGCGAAAGATCGTTCGCGGACCAGATCGGGCACGGCACGCATGTCGCCGGGATCATCGCGGGACGAGGCAAGCCGGGGCAGGGCGTTCGTGGCATTGCGCCTGGCGTCGACCTGCACGTCTACCGCGTGTTCGGAAAGGATCAACAGCTCGCCCTGTCGTTCAACATTGCCAAGGGCATCCGCCAAGCCGTTGACGATGGCTGCGATCTCATCAACCTCTCGCTGGGCGGTACTGACGACATGCCCGAGGTGCTCCGGGAGATCAACCGGGCGCGAGCGATGGGCGTGGTGTGCATCGCCGCCGCCGGCAACGAGTACCGCAGTGGGGTGAGCTATCCGGCTCGATACAGTCCGGTGCTGGCTGTCAGCGCGTACGGTCGCAAGGGAACCTGGCCGAGCAAGGCTGCGCAGGACCTGGAGATCGCCAAGCCCTACGGGACTGACATGAAGAACTTCATTGCTGCCTTCAGCAACGTCGGCAGCGAGGTCAAGCTGACGGGGCCAGGTGTGGGTGTAGTCTCGACCTATCCCAAGGGCTATGCGGTCATGGACGGAACATCCATGGCGGCCCCGGCGATGACGGGTGCGCTGGCTCGACAGCTGGGCAGGGATGCCAAGATCCTCTCCAAGATGCCGCGCGATCAGGCGCGGTCGGACGCCATCGTCAAGCTCGCGCTGCAGCAGGCCACGAAGTTGGGCTTCGGTGCGACGTTTGAAGGCGCCGGGGTTTTGCTGTAGTATCTTTGCAACATGAACCGGTTCGTCGTTCTCTATCAAGGCACTCGCGATCCTTCGAGCCAGGAGGAGCGCACGCTCGTGTCCGCGCTGAAGCGGGTCAGGGTGCTTGAGCGCATGCCCGGCACCGTGTTGGTCGAAGGCGATGAGGCAGACGTTGCTTCGGCGGTGGGGCAGGTCCCGAACTGGACGTTTTCGCGTGAGCGCAGCGCGTCTGCTTCGCCCCCTCACCTTCACGTCAAGGCTGCGGCCTGATTTCCCCTGCAGCGGACGGCGTAGCTTGGCGCGTCGTTGGCTCTTGGCTGACCGTCATTTGGGTTAAGGCGGCTGCAGGTCGGCGAGGGCGAACTTTGCCACCAGACTGAAGCATCGACTGGACGTGCTCGCCAAGCTTCTTCCACGCGGCGCGCTTCTCGTCCGCGAAGTCGTAAAGCAGGTAGTGGCGTCTGACCGCTGGTCCGCCGAGAACGTGGTTCTGGCATCTGTCGATCAAGTCGTTGGGAATGCCGAGACGCTGCATCGTGGTCGCGCTGGTGCGTCGCATGTCGTGAGGTGTCCACTCGCCGTTGTCACCGCCGGCGAGCACGAGGCTGTTGTCCTGCACGCGGTTCTTGGACTTGGCAGTCAGCTTTTTGAACATGAGCTGCCGGTCGCCGACCTGCATAGTGACGGACTGGTCGTAGATCGGGGCGTCGTCCTTGTCGGGGGAGGGGAAGACCCATCGCGACTCACCTGCCATCTCGAACAGGCTCTCGAAGTGCCCGATCGCCTGCGGGCTCAGAAACACCATGAAGTCGCGCCGCTTGCCGCGCGTGGCCTTGCTGTTCTCCTTCGGAATGAACCACTCGCCAGTTTCCAGGTCGATGTGCTTCTTCTCGGCCAGGAGGAGCTCGCCGATACGGCAGGTGGTCAGCAGGCAGAGCCAAACGGCGCACTGGTACTTCTTCGCGAGCCCGCGCTGGGCGCGCACGAGATCCACCCACGGATTCCAGTCGGGATCAGGCAGCGGCGCTCGCTCGACGGGCATGCCCTCGGCGTGACGTTGCCAGAAGCCGCGCGGCGGCGTCGGAATGTTCCGCCGGCCGCAGGCCTTTGACAGGCCGCTGTCGCTGATGCCGAGCTTCTGGGCGAGTCGCATGATTGGCTCGCTCCAGACCAGATCGTAGAGGTCCTTGCGGCTCATGGCCGATGCTTCGCTGTCCATCGCGGCGAAGATGTCCCGCAGCTCGATCAGCTCGGCAGGCGACAGCACCCGCTCCCGCGCATAGTCGATGTCATAGCCTGCATCGACGACGGTCTTGATGTCCACGACGTCGATCGGGTTGCCTTCGGCCAGGAGCCGGCGCCAGGGCTGGCGCTTTTCGGCCCAGTGGTACATCTGCGCCAGATCGTTCCGAACCGCCACGGCCAACCGATTCGCGCCACGCGCCACGATGACCCTCAGCAGCGCGCGGATGTCGTGCTCCGTGGTCTCGCTGACCAGCTTCCGTCCGATGTACGGCCGCACGTTCTTGTCCAGCTGCAGGCGCAGGCCATGGTTGCCGTCGCTGCGCTTCACGCCGTCCAGGAGCCAGGCGTCGATCAAATCGTTGTTGGTCTTCGCGTCGGCCTGCCGCAGGGCCTCGGCCGCGAGCGCAACCTTCACTTCTTGCTGGGCGGCGATGCGCTTGGCGCGGCGCTGGTCGGCCGGATCGATGCCTTCGCGCAGCAGGAGCCTGGCCTCGTCCCGCGTGCGTCGGATCTCAGCCAGATCGGTCTCGGGCCAGAACCCGCAGTCGATGCGCTTCACCTTGCCCGCCGACTTGTACGCGTAGCGCCAGCGGATGACCAGGGTGCCACGCGCTCCGACACGGATCTCGCCGGTCAGCCCATCGCCGTCGCTGACGTGGTCGCCGGCCCACGTGGGCGGCAGATTTCGCAGCTCCGTTACGCTCCAACGAGACCCTTTCGGATGACGCGTCGCCATTTTTTGCTACCTCAGACCTCCAGGTAGGAAGTTCGAATCCTAGCGAATTTGGGGACAACCGTGGGGACAACCGGAGGTCGGGCTGTAGCGGGTCGAAGTTGGATGGCGTGGGACGCTGGTTCTCATAAGTCATTGATTTATAAATGAAATTGCGAATCCCGGGAAATCCCGCAAAATCCCGTAGAATCCGGTTCTGTTCTAATTTGGGAGCAGAGGGTCGCGAGTTCGAATCCCGCCGCCCCGACCAAACCTCTTCGGAACCCGCCGCTGGCCTTGCGTCACGGCGGGTTTGCTTTTGTGAGGCCCCGCATCCAGGGGCCGAGACCCTGGGGCATCCCTAAGTCCGACCGAGCGGTCGGCCAGGACAATCCCGGCCTTTGCTGCAAACCCCCGGCACGGCCACAAGCCGCGCCCGAGACCCATGGCACTCCAACACCTGACCGACGAGCAGATCGCCACCTGGACCCGCGCCCAAAAGGACGAGTGGTGGTTCAAGAACGTCTTCCGCGGCGACATGGCCCAGCTGACGCTGCGCTCGGGCCTGACCGGCTTCCTGCTCGGCGGCGTGCTGTCGGCCACGGGCCTGTACATCGGTGCCAAGACCGGCCTGTCCCTCGGCGTCGGCCTGACCTCGGTGCTGCTGGCCTTCGCGCTGTTCCGCGCGCTGCATGCCGCGGGCTGGGCCAGCGACTACACCATCCTCGAGAACAACTGCACCCAGTCGATCGCAACCGCCTCGGGCTATGTGACGACGGCGCTGATCTCCAGCCTGCCGGCCTATATGCTGGTCTCGGGCGTCATCCCGCCGTGGTGGCAGATGATGATCTGGATGCTGGTCATCTCCGTGACCGGCGTGCTGATCGCCTTCCCGATGAAGCGCCGCTTCATCAACGAGGACCAGGCGCCCTTCCCCGAAGGCCGGGCCTGCGGCGTCGTGCTGGATTCGCTCTACGACGGCCATGGCGACGAAGGCATCTTCAAGGCCAAGCTGCTCGGCTGGGTCAGCGGCGGCGCGGCCCTCTACCAGGCCATCGTCAGCGACGGCTGGATGAAGCTGGTGCAGTTCAAGCTGCTGATGCTGGACAAGTGGGCCGGTCTCGGCGAGCCCTGGCATCTGCACGAGCGGCTGGACGACTACTACTACGCCTGGGCCACCAAGGTGCAGGGCTTCATCCCGAACATCCTCGGCGCCGACTTCCGCACGCTGGGCCTGCGCCTGACGCTGGACGTGGCCGTCATCGGCGTGGGCGGCCTGATGGGCATGGCCATCGCGGCGAGCTGCTTCCTGGGCGCCTTCATCAACTTCGTCATCCTGGCGCCGCTGATGATCCAGATGGGCGACATCACGCCGCGCATCGGCGTGAACGGATTGCCGGTGCCGCTGAGCCGCGTCGAGATCGTCAACCAGTGGTCGCTGTGGTGGGGCGTGACGATGATGGTCGTCGGCGCGCTGGTGTCGCTGCTGGCCAAGCCGGAGATCTTCAAGAGCGCCTTCAAGCGCAGCAGCCAGGCCGCCGACTCCGGCGCCGACCTGCTGAAGGACATCGAGGTGCCGCTGTGGGTCTCCTACGTCGGCGTGCCCGTCATGGGCCTGCTCGGCGCCTACGTGACCCATCTGTTCTTCGGCGTGCCGATGTGGATGGCCGTCATCGCGCTGCCGCTGATCTGCGTGCTCAGCGTCATCTGCACGAACTCGATGGCGCTGACCTCATGGACGCCCACCGGCGCGCTGTCCAAGATCACCCAGTTCACGATGGGCGCGCTGGACCGCAGCAACCCGGCGGCCAACCTGCTGCCGGCCGGCATGACGGCCGAGATCGCCTCCAACGCCGCCAACCTGCTGTCCGACATCAAGCCCGGCTACATGCTGGGCGGCAAGCCGCGCCATCAGGCCATCGGCCACGTCATCGGCAACATCGCCGGCGTGCTGGTCTGCGTGCCGCTGTTCTTCCTGCTCTTCCTGCACCCCGACGCGTCGGGCGTGCGCAGCACGGCCGGCATCGTGTCCGACCAGTTCGGCTTCCCGGCCGCGCTGCAGTGGAAGGGCGTCGCCGACATCATCGCCAAGGGCCTGAAGAGCCTGCCGGCCTCGGTGCTCGTGTCGATGGCCGTCGCCGCCGTCACGGCCGTCGCGATGGAGGTGGCGCGCATCAAGAGCAAGGGCCGCTTCCAGCTGTCGGCCGTCGCGACCGGCCTGGGCGTGGTCCTGCCCCCCGAGGCCGTGCTGGGCATGTTCGTCGGTGCGCTGATCTTCTGGGCCATGGGCCGCAAGCATGGCAAGCGCAAGGGCAGCTTCGGCCACCGTGTCTGGGTCGAGGGTCTGGAGCCGATCTGCGCCGGCCTGATCTCCGGCGCCGCGCTGATGGGCATCGGCAACGCGATCATCAACGTGCTGATCTGATAATCACGCGTTCTGTCTGCCCGTAGCTCAACTGGATAGAGCAGCTGCCTTCTAAGCAGCAGGTCGGGGGTTCTTATTGACGGTCTTCCCAGTTGCACATTAGGATGACTCGCTTTTCACCGTGCGGCGGTAGCTCAACCGGATAGAGCACCAGCCTTCTAAGCTGGGGGTTACGGGTTCGATTCCTGTCCGCCGCACCAAGCATCTGCATGCACTCAGAGTCCTCCATCGGAGGACGTGTGGCGATGCCCAATACGCAACATCGTTGCATGCTATTGGGGTCGGATGTAGACTGATCTTCAGTTGCACATTGAGGTGCAGTTGAAGAACGTAACACTCATCGACGTTGAGGTAGACGGCAAGAAGTCTTTCGGTCTGCTGGGCCCGGACGGACGCCGCATTGCCGCATTCGATGCCTTTGCCAAGTCGCAAAGCGGCCGGCCTATCAACACTCGCTCAGCCTACTGCCGCAACCTCGCGAAGTTCTTTGACTACCTCTTTGAAGCGGCGGCGAAGCTAGCAGATGCTCGAGCAACGTTGACACGAGAAGAACTCGTAGAGGTACTAGAAGCGTATCGCGAGTACTTAGTTTTCGGTGGCATGTCGGGTAACGAACTCGCCCGCAAAGTGAATAGTACTTTGCCGTCGCCGATGGTGTCCAAGGCAAGTTGCGACTCGATGCATGCCCCGATACGACGATTCCTAAAGCTGTCAGAAACCCTGCGCAAGCAGCTTGAGGAACTTGTTCGACATAGGCTGGTAGAGGCGACCGTCGACCCATTTCCGCTCCTACCAAGCTCGACTGCGCGTCAGCTCCAAGCACATCAGGCAGCCGCAATGGTTGCCGCTTCCATGTTTGCCGGCATCGTCTCGGGTGGGCCGAAACTGATTGATGAGGCCTCGTTACCTAGCGTCGGAGGCGCCGCCCCGTACGATAGTAAACGCGCCTTTCCATTCGACGCTGTAGCCGCACTGATCAATGCCATGCCGTCATGGCGGGACAAGGCGCTATACAGCTTCTGCGCGGCATCAGGGTGCCGAATAAGTGAGGCTCTGCAGCTGCTATGGCCAGACATCAGCATGCAGCAGGCGACAGTGAAGCTAGTAGACCCTGCTCATCGAGCAAACGACGCAAGCTATCTCTACCTTACCCCGAAAGAACGCGACAAACTGGTTTGGAAGGGACGAACCAGTCAAGCAACCCTGCTTATCGAACCGTTCGCATCAATGTTCTTCGAGGCGTTGGAAAACTACCTGAAGAATGAGTACTTCCCGCACGGCCTGCATCAGTTCGTATTCCAGCATCGACGAAGCGGGATGGAAGGCCGCCCTTACTTCCTGAGCGCAGCCAGTTCCAGAAACGGAATATTCGGTTCTGCTGTTGCGACTGTAAGGCCCATTACGCAGTTGAACGAAGACTTTGGCGCACATTCTCTGCGCCACATGTATGGCACGTACCTTTTGAACTATTTTCCTCGGTCTGACGGCTCCTACGGCTTACCCATCGGTTTGGTCAAGCAGCTAATGGGACATGCGAACATAAAGTCTACGGAGCGCTACGCGCGGCATGATGTGGAACTATTTCAAGCAGAGCTGGCATACGCCAATTTCATGCTATTCGGAAGCGGCGCAACGAAGACTCTTAATCAAATGCGGCGCGAAGTTTTGCAAGCAAAGCTTGCCATTGTGGAGCGAGCGATTGCACAAGAAGCTACCGCAATAGAAATGTCTACAAGGGTTTCGCAGTGATCAACGTCACCAAAGCCGACGTTGTCTTCAACGTGTCCGGCCGCCAGCTGGATCAATCAATCAGATTAGCGCTTGATTCCGCTGCCACCACACTTACAACATTGTATTCCGCCACCGACGTCGATCTGGAAACAGTCACTGCCAAGGCCAACCTTCGCCTGATCTATGTCAAATATGTTCGCTTATGCACTCTGGTTCGAAACGACTTCACTTTCGACGAGTCCTACGTTTTAGACGCATTCAAGGCCAATGGCACAAGGTTCGAGCCTCTCGATGAGGACGGATTCTATAGATTGACGCTCGCGGAGCGAGAGGGTAATTTCCGGTTTAGGCCAAGTTATCTGGGTCCAGTCCAGTCTGGTCTCGGCTTCTTCCTCATAGCCCTTCATAGCGGAGGAGCGATAACGCTACCGTATTCCTTCAATTGGCCGTTTGTTAAATCTAACAATGGAACAAGAATCGAAATCGCGCCATTCATCGCATCGGAACTCCTGCAGTTAGTGCGATCGGTATACGATTCAGATTCACTAAACGCTGCTGCACTGCAGTCGGTAACGACCCATCATGGGCGGAAGTCTTGGTTTTTGTCTAACGGCACCAAGTTGCTGCTTGCTCTTGGTTGGAATCGGCCAGAAGACGCGAACCTAGATGACCTCCTTAAGGTGAAGGAGGCAAACGATGCCACAGATTTCAGCGGTCGAGGCGCAGCGATGGCGTATCGCGCATTGGTTGATGTGCTTGAACGCAAGTATGGCAACAGGTGTGCAGTGTCCGTCCGGGCATGGGACGCAGCGTTGATATCAGCTGAGCGCCTTGTAGATAAAACAAGCCGACTGTTTGGCGAGAAGACACTGTCGATCAACCTCGATCAGGCGCTCGAAATGCGGCCGTCAGATGCGTTCCCAGAGCGGCTGTTGCGACTTTCTAAGTTGCCTGGGTTGGCAGTTGATTTTGCTGCGATGCGCCAGACTTGGCTTGAACTGCAAGCGACCTACCTGCGAAAGCTTAGGCGGGAAAGCCCCAAAGAACATCAGCGGGCGCTCGGATATCTCAATCTCTACCTGTTCTTTTACCTTCCGTATTGGTTCAACGAGAATAGTGACACTCGTATTAGATACCCAACCACGCCTTCCGAACTGCTTACCAGCGTCTTCATCTCTCGCCTAGTTCACTTGGAGTTTTCAACTCCATTGACCTATCTGGAGTTTGTCGAAAAGTATGGCGAGAGGCAGGGCTGGGCACCAGTAACTCGTCACCACGCGCTGCAGCCGTTGCGACAATTCTTTGAGTTCCTGGGGAGCAACTCCCACGAACTGCCCGGTTGCCAGGGGTTCGTGCAGCCCCTCTCTAAGCATGACTTCCCAGCCGTCGGCAGATTGATTGGCACGAACAAGCGCCCCGTTCCCAGAAGGCTCTTTTCCTTCTACCTGGCCTACGTTGAGACACTCGTCACCTATACCCATGTCGTGCTGGATCGAATCCTTTCAGGGAAACTATCTGGTGATGACGATCTTATTTTCATTGCAAAGAGAACCGTCATAGATACAGTTCGAGCAGCCGATAAAGTCGGTTATGTGCCGATGGTCTTCTTTCGAGGCAGAGGCCATCGGATTCAGTTTCTCCCGAATTGCATGGACCTAGAGACGTTCCGGTTGAAGGATGGCCGGACGCTGCGAATTCCGCAACCGCACGGGTTACATCATGTCCTTGTTGCGATCTACACAGGAATTCGAAACCAACATATTCAATGGTTGGACGCCAGAACATTCGATTCCAAGGTTCATCCCGATGACGTTAGCATCACGAAGTTACTAGTCAATACGGACAAGGTAATGACGAAGTGCTGGGAGCCACACGTCAACGTAAGAGTGATTCAAATTCTGCGCGAACAACTTCGCTGGCGAAATCTGATTGACTGCGCTGGGTTTGACAAAACCGTCTATTATGAGGGTAACGAGAAAACAAAGTGGCCGGCGATTCAGCCTCTTTTCGCAGTCACAGCAGAAGGTTACCCACATCCTGACAGTCGCTACGCGACCGTTTGGGACAAGATTCTCATGGGCGTCCAAGGGATGGCGTCCGAGATCGATTGCGGACGCATTCCCCCCCTTTTCGAGCTTCTGCCGGAGGATGTACCCTACAAAGCGTCTGACCGTCGCGACCGCCTGAACGCTTACCGTGGTTCGTTAGAACCCAAGATCGCCCTTCATCCCAAGAGCGACATTACCCCTCACAGTGCACGAGTCGGAGTAGTCTCGCATCTCATTACC
This sequence comes from Pelomonas aquatica, assembly GCF_026712205.1. Lineage (GTDB taxonomy): Bacteria > Pseudomonadota > Gammaproteobacteria > Burkholderiales > Burkholderiaceae_C > Pelomonas > Pelomonas aquatica. Next base: position 200,919 of record NZ_JAPPUW010000006.1, on the reverse strand, counting down.
GTTCTTCCGGCTGAGTTTATTGGTAAGTACGTCACCGGCCAGCATACAAGCGTCGTTTACCACTACGTTCGAATCGATGAAGACGACATTCGTGCTTCTCAGGCGGAACAAGCAGTCGCGCTTGCTGTCGGCGCCTACGGCAAGCAGTTCGACGAACTGTTAGCCAACGGGCAACGGCCGAATCCAATTTTTCTCAAGGCTGATCACGTTAATTCAGCTTTTGCAAAGTCCCTAAGGCGCGATTTTGAGGCTACGCTTGCATCCTATGGCTGCGTGACACTCTCGCTTAGAGAGGGAGGAAAGAGCGGCATCGATGTCTTGAGAGAGACACGCGGTGCAGACGCTGCATTCAACAAAACCGAAGTGTGCCCGTTCGGTAATCACTGCCCGCCGGACGTTTTGAAGGACCTCCGTGGGATCGGTCGGTGTGCGTTGTGTCCTTACGCTGTGAGGAGCATTGATCATCTTCCTGCAGTCGTCGCGAAGATTAAGCAGGTTACCGAGCAACTTGAATCAGTCGAGCAAGCTCTGGATAGGTCTGACTTCGACGAGGTACATACAGATACCGAGCGGCAGGAGCGTGAGGCAGAGCGACAGCGCCTAGGGGACGAGCTTGCCGGCTGGAAGTTGTCCAGCGAGGTTCTCGAAGTGCAGCGGCGTCTTATTGAATCGGGGCAGGACTCACGCAGATGGGTCGTTGCTAAGCCGGAGATCATCGAACAGGCACTCCGGAGAATTCCGGTGCCAACGGGAGAAACCGCATACGTTCTAGCGCGGCTCGCAGAGAGTGTCGCTTACCCAACCTTCGATAGTCCCGAAATTAAGGGCCGTTTTGATCTCCTGCGGCGCCAGTTACTCGCGAATGTGGGAAACGTTCGCGCGGCACTCACGTCGCCGATGCCACCCGACCTTACAGCCCAATGCGCCGGGCTGCTGAGAACTTTCGTTGAAGCCAACGGACTCGATTACAGCCGAGTATTGTCACTCCTAACAAAAGAGAGTCATCTGCAGAATCTGGGGCAATCTTCCTCGCAGTTGCTCTTGGAAGGCATTTGAAATGCCAGGGAAGAACCCGTTTGCCGGATGGCAGCAAGAGAAGCTAAAGCGCAGGGAAGCCTTGATTCGTGAGTTTCTGGCCTACATGGGCAAGAAGCGCATGAAGTGCGAGTACATCACCGATCTGGCGGACATGGTTGCGAAGCACATCGCAGAGCGCGAGGGCGCCAACTGCAATCGGGCCACCCTGTTGCGCAATAAGCGATATAAGGCGCTGCTTTTGACGTACATGGCCACCAGCCTCGGTGGGGGGACAAGCGCCATCAATCCCAAAGGGATTGAAGACCCTAAGGCCGGAGCGCTGCTTCTCGCTGCCGAGCTTGGGGTCGAGAACTTGCGTCGCGAGGTGGGTCGGCTGAAGGCCTACATTGCCGAACTTGAATCGGCAAAGTCGAAGTCTATTGCAGAAAGCTCCCCCGAAGACACCAGTCAGGCAGTTGTAGACGAACTGCGACTGAAGCTCGTGCAAACGAGCCAGGCGCTTCTGGCAGTCCTGCACCACTTCGATGGGCTATTGACCGCCGACCGCGACGCAAACCGCATTCTGGACGCAACCACGCGCCCGCCAAAGGTTGTTGTCGATTCCAAGCTGGCCACTCCATTTTTCGAATGGCTCCACCTCAATCGAGACATTGGAAGGTAGGCATGGGTTCGAAGAACGGTAAGCAGATTGGGCAGGAGCACCTTGCGACGTTCGAGGAATACCTCCTCCACGGCGGTCAACTTCCCGTGGCGCGCGAGGGGAGCTTGAATCTGTCTGAACTGGTTCGGGTTACCGGCATTCCCAAGAGCAGCTTCTATCAAAACCCGAAGATCGAGGCGCGGCTAGAAGAAGCACGACATCAGCAAGGTCTGGCCAGGGCTGGTGAGCGTCGACGCGTGGAAGGCGACAGTCCAGAAGGCAGTAGCGCTGAGAAGCCTTTGGCAGCGAGAGCGACGGCGCAACTTGAGAGAAAGCTGCATCGTCTTGAGCAACAGAACGCTGTACTTGTCGCCGAAAACTCCGAGCTGCGTCGCCAGGTCAAGCACCTTCAGCTTCAACTGGGCCGTGAAGACATGCTGATCGACAGCGGACGTCGCATTCCAGCTCCGGCTGAGCGCTCATGACCGTAGTTGCGCAGAACACGACGAACCTTCGCCTGTCGGTCGCGCGCATCGTCAGCGTCGCGCCAAACGGTGGCGCTGTTTTCGGAGGCTTCACCGAGGACGAAAGGCCCTTGCGCGTGCTCGCTGGAGCGCATGTATTGGCAAGGCTGCCGGTCATAGGTGAAGCCTGGTACGTAGAAGGAGAACTGCGAGAGCACGAGCAGTATGGGGTGCAACTGCATGCCACAAGCTGTAGGCCGGAAGTTCCGCGAGGACGGCTCGTTGCGCGCTACCTCTGCCATCACCCGCATTTTGCCGGGATCGGGAAAGGAAAGGCTGAAGAGCTATGGCGGCACTTCGGCGACCGCTTGGCCTCGGTCATCGCGGCCGGCGACTCGGCGCGCTTGGAAGAGGTGCTGACGGCACCTATCGCGTCTCGGCTCATTCAAGTCTGGTCCGAACGCCTGCATGAAACTGAACTGATCGAGCATCTTGACGCGCACGGTATCGAGTGGCGCCTGACAACGCGACTGCTCCGCGTTTGGGGCGATGCTGCTCGCGCCATGCTCGACTCCAATCCCTATCATCTCCTCGCATTCACGAGCTGGCCGATCGTCGATGCCGCAGCTCAGAAGCTTGGGGTTTCGGAAGGTGATGAGAGGCGACTTGTTGGGGCCGTTGAGGCCGCCTTACATGCCAGACTACTGCAGTCTCATACGCTGACTGACCACCAGACATTGCTCGGGCGAGTGAAGAGGCTCCTCGGCCGGCAGAGCGCTGAAGAGGCGATAGCCCTGGCGCTGGCTGGGCGCGCGATTGTTGGTGACAAGGCGCACGGCTACCAAGCGATTGGTGCGGCTGCCCTTGAGCATGGCGTCGAACGGCGCCTGAACGCCATGCTTGCCGGAGAAGTGCCTGCTCAGCAGTCGGTCATCGCGGTCGACTCGGTGCCAAGGTGGGCCACAGGCGTCATCACCGAGATTGAGGCCGAGCAGGGATTCGCGCTGAATGCCGAGCAACGCGATGCAGTGCTCCTGCCTTTCAAGAGCGCTGTCGGCGTCTTGACCGGCGGTGCAGGCGTTGGCAAGACCACGGTGCTTCGCGTGATCATCGAACTTGCCAACCGCCAGGCACTGACAGTCTTTCAAATGGCTCTTGCCGGTCGCGCGGCGCAGCGGATGGCGGAAGCGACTAATGCAATGGCGTCGACGATCGCGAAGTTCATCGCTGCTGCGCGAAGCGGCAAAATCGAGGTGCCTGCCAACAGCCTGGTCGTGATCGACGAGGCGTCCATGCTCGACCTTCCTTCGTTCTACCGAGTCCTGAAGTACCTTCCCGATGGTGTTCGATTGCTTTTGGTAGGCGACCCTGCACAGCTTCCGCCAATCGCCTTCGGTCTGGTCTTCCACAGGTTGGTGGAAAGCGCTCGCGTCCCCAAGGTACATCTGACGGTGGTCCATCGGCAGGCAGCCTCAAGCGGCATCCCTGCGGCAGCTGCTGCCGTTCGGGAGCATCGTCTGCCGGCATTCGTGCCGTATGTCGGCCGCCACAGCGGCGTCAGCTTTGTGCAATGCGGCGCGGACGAGGTGATGGCTGAACTTCGGAAGATCGCTGGCGCATGGGGAGCAGAAGACTTCCAAGTACTGTCAGCGGTGAATTCCGGCAAAGCCGGTGTCCACCACATCAACCAATCGTTCCATGCAGACGCTTGTGATGGTGAGGTAAACCCAACGCCGTACTTACCCGGTGAACCGGTCATCCACCTCGTCAACGACTACGAACGTGGCCTCATGAACGGCAGTCTCGGTCTGGTAGTGACGGTCGCCACCGATGGTGAGCTGTGCTTGGGCTTCGAGGGCGACCTACATACCTTCAGCCCGGCCGAAGCCAGGGAGCAAGTGGAACTGGCGTATGCCATCAGTGTGCACAAGTCCCAGGGATCGCAGTTCAAGCGCGTCGCGGTGGTCGTCGGCAAGAGCAGGATTCTCGACCATGCGCTGATCTACACGGCACTGACTCGCGGTGTTGAGCAGGTCGTGTTCGTGGGTGACCGAGATGCGTTCCAGGTGGCGGTTCAGTCAGCGCCGCTGGTGCGCCAACGGTGTGTCGCTTTCTCGATATGAGCGCCTTCATCGTGCGCTGGAGGAGAACAACTGCAGACCTGTCCAGGGGCGATGAGGCGCATGCCACGCAAGCGCCGCCGGTAGTCAAGTCGTGTTGACGGCAGAGAACGACCAACTTGCAGCTTCCAATGCAAGAAAGCTCCCCACCGAGTGGGATCATTCCTAGGCCTGCCCGGATCGGGCGCTAGCAAGTCAAAGGGCTCCGATCGCGACGCTCGCCAGCTGAAATTGCAGTAAGAAGAGGCAAGGCGGTCGCAGTAGGACCTGTGCCACAGTGGTCTTTGTGACCGTTGCCGCTGGCAAAAGTCCTGTCGCTCGGTACACTTGCCCGCGTGAGACGCCTATTCGTCATCCTGCTGATGATCGTGCTACCGGTGCAGTTCGCCTTTGCAGCTGCGTCCGGGTATTGCGGCCATGAAAGCGGCTCTGCAGCGAGGCACATTGGCCACCACGAGCACCAACATGCTGGCCAATCACAGGTCAAGGAAACCAAGGCAGCGAGCCTGTCCCACGCGGACTGTGAGATGTGCCATTTCGGCTTCAGCGTCCCGAGCGTTGAGGTGCAAATGGCGGCTCACGTGCCGCCCGGTCAGGATGTGTTCGGGGATCCCGTCGAACACCCGTCACACATTCCAGCGTTACCCGAACGACCTGACAGATCGCGCGCCGCCTGATCCGGCGAGACGCGCGTTTCCCTCTTTTCTGATCTCGACGACGTCTCGTCGGATTCCCTCGTTGGTTTCTGCCACTAGGAGAATTCGATGCGAAAGCGTTCGCTGGCGCTCGCCAGCATGGTGGTCTTGGCTGCCGCACTGTGGTGGTCAACCGCCACAGCACGACCGGTGTGCGTCGTAGCCGAAGCTGAGCCTGCTCTAGCAAGTCCTCCAACCCTCCAACTTGCGGGGGGGCACATTGCCGTGGCACGCGTTGCGCCGCACGGTCCGTGGGCGAACTGCCGCCTTGATGGCTGCATCGAGGCGACCAGGGCGCAGGCAACCAACACTGAGAGCGGCGCGGGTACGCGCGACGGCTGGCGTATGTCACCGACATCTACCGAAATCATTGAGCCGGCGAGGCATACCCGCGCCGGTCGACGGAGTAACACATGGGATTCTTTGAACGACTACTCAAGGGCGGCATGGGCGGCCACGGCGGCGGCCACCACGGTGGCTCGCGCTCGCACGGCGGCGGGCATGGCGGGCACGGCAGTGGCTACTACCCACCTGCACCGGCCGCACCGCCGCAAGGCGGCGCGCCGGCTGGCGTTGGTGGCCTGGTCTGCGCCAAATGCGGTACGCAGGGGTTGCCGGGTGCGCGCTTTTGCAGCGGATGTGGTGGGCAACTGATGGCTACCTCCTGTCAGAGCTGCGAAACGGCTCTGACGCCGGGTGCCCGCTTTTGCAACCAGTGCGGAAAGCCCGCGCCATGATCACCATACGCAGGCGCGTGGCCATTGTGAGTGTGTTGTCCCTTGGCAGTTTGCAACTGGCGGGCTGCGCCGAGCGTCCGCTCAGGCCGCCTGACGACCGCTACTGCTTCCGCGCCAAAACACGCTCTGGTTCAAAGCCGACGTGCACGCCAGGGCCGGTGCCAGACCTCGCCGCCGACGAAAAGGCGAAGAGGTTCGAGCCGGTGCCAGGCAGCCTGGTCGTCTACGTTGTGCGCAGGCGCTGGGGCGATGCCGCCTACGTGGTCAACGTGACTATGGATGGCGGAGAGCTCGTGGGCACCACGCCGGCATCCTTCGTCAGGTTGGTGGTCCCACCGGGCCTCCACAAACTGAGCTTTGAGTGGAAGAAGGGCAGGGGTGTGCTTGATGTGCGCGGCGACGCTGGCCAAGTGGTCTTTGTCGAGCTGATCGGGAGTCTGTGGTTCTGGAACGAGTGGTACCGGTTGGAGATGGGCGACTCCTCTATCCGCGACAGAGCGATGAAGAGTCGGTTGGTGGCCGACGTGAAGGTGGGTGGACGCGAATGATGGATAAGAGACGAGACGAGGCCGAGCCGGGCGACAAGATGCCGGACCTGCCACCCGAATCGGCTGCCGCGCATTTCGAGGCGATCGGGAAGGCTATCAACGACATCGACGTGATCGTCACCGGGTTGCTGGAGAGGATTCCGCCCTCCAAGCCGTGGCAGCGACAGCTCCGGGTCCACCTGCGCGACGCCGATCGACATGTCGAAATCCTGCGGTTGGCGATTTCGCTAGAGCACGACATCACGGAGATCCACGATGCAGCGCGCAAGCTCAAGCAAGTTCTGGAGGTCGCCAACGTTCAGACCGCGGGCGGCCGTGCCGACGGCGGGACCAGGAATGCGTTGATGGTGGCCTACCGGAACGCCTCACTGTTGAGCGCGCTGCTCGCGCCGTGAACCGCAGGGAATCCCTTCCAACCAAAGGAAGAACTCAATGACCGACCCAAAAGCTTCGGCACACGAGCGATATCACGCAGCCATGGTCGAGGTGAAGCGCCGTTTGCGCGCCATCACTCGCATCCAGGGAGCGAAGAAGCCTCGCACCTTGACCCTGGACACCGACAACGAGTTCATGTGGCTACAGATCCGCAAAGTCGTGGAGTTGGTGGCCTTCGCAAGCATCTCTTCCGACGAGACCCGGTATGCCGCGCTTCGTGCAGAGGCCAAGGACAACCCCGACTACACGCGTGATTGGAAGGTCGGTGACATCCTGAGGCGGTTATCGAAGATCACACCGCACTTCCTGCCGATTCCGATCAGGAGCGTGCAGGTGGTTGCCGAGGGGGTCTGGCATTTCGATGAGGGCGAGGAGAAGCAGACACTCGAACGCTTCATCGAAATCTACGAACGCGCTGGAGAGCATCTTCACGTTCCCAACCCATTCGCTGACGCGACGATGGAGCGGCACCAACATCTGTTGTCCACCTCGAGGGAACAGCTCTGCGACGACGTGAAGTATCTCGTCGGCGTCCTGTGGACGCATGCCAAGGTCGGTCTCGAGTTCGATCCTGATCAGGGAGAGCCACGGGAGGCCGCGAGCCCGATTTCGGCCTGGCTGGTGCGGCTTGGATGGCCGGACAACGATGACGTTCAGATCGTGCTCGCGGAAGGGGTCACCCGACCAACGGACGAGACGGGTGAAAGGGGAACTGCCGCATGACGAATGAAGATCCACAGCCGATATCAGCGCTCTGGCAGAACGAGTTCAATGTCGACAACTTGATCGACTATGCCCGTGCGTCAAAGGACCTGTCCGATTACATCCGAGTGCTGGTCAAGGAGGGCTACCGGCATCTGGTTGTTCCCAGCCGAGGCGCGGTGCCGTTCATCAACGCTGCCGCGGCGGCCTGGCGACTAGACGTTCGCGCACTGCCGAACTTCGACGACCGTCTGAGGGAGATGACCGAACTCACATATTCGCCCTTCCACCAGAAGCTCGTTCTCCCCTTCTCCGCAGATCCGCAGGATGCAACACAGACGACGATGTCGATCCGTCGGTATTGGAGCCGAGTCCTTGCGGCACTGGTCCGGCGCAACGGGACCGACCCGCACCTGACCCTCTACAAGGTGCTGGTCGAGAGCCTGGCCAAGCGATCGTGGCTGGCGGCCTTGCCCAGCAAGCTGCCCACTGAGAAGTTCATCTTCGTCGACACGGTAGTCTCTGGGCGGGCCATCTGTGAGATTTTCAAGGCGTTCGAAGAACTCGGGCTCAACGAGTGTCACTTTGTTCTGATCGTCGATGCGCGGGGCGCCGAGGTGGCGTCGCGGTACCAGCGAGAGATCACGGCGATGGCCGATCAGGGGCGGTGCACCGTGATTCCCGTGAATAGGCTCTTCACGGAGGATCGCGGGCCTGCGGTCAGTGGGGTCTGGAGTACGGTGTATCCGCAAGTGCTCGATGCCGTCCGGCAGCGCTTTGAGTGGGCCCGGGACGCGTACGGAGCAGGAACGTTCTATTGGCAGGTTTCGAGTTCGCAGGTCAAGCAGCGAGAGGGAATCGGCACAACCGACTACAACATGCCCGTCACGCAGATGTACGCCTCGATTTCGGTGGGCATCTTCACAGCCGTGAGAGCGTTGCAGGATCTGGAAGGGGTGGAGCAGAAGCTGGTCGATCAGGTCGGTCGACACGCAACGGGGTTCGAGGACATGCTCAGCGAACGCAAGGCTGAGATCGAGATCAACCTTCGCCGGCAACTGAAGTACCAGCTCATGAGCTTCCGGGAGTCGGTCGACGAGATGAGGCCGTACAGCCCCATGGACAAAGAGACGACCCGGACCCTTGCCGAACCCCGGGTGTTGGAGGCGCATCCCAACGCCGTCGTTGAAGTCTCGAGTTCCCACCTGGTCCGGGTCAAGTTGCCGGAGTCGGAGGTCGCCCGCGTGATGATCGATGCAGAACGCGAGATTGCCCTGGGAAAGGATGTTCTTGACGATGACTGGTTTCGTTAGGGCAGCTACCCGGCGCCGCCAGGCCCGCTTCCACATGACAGATTTGTAATGAGAAGGGCAGGCTTCCCGTCGGGGTCGCATTTCTAAAGTTCATTCCATGGTGAACGCCTCAGGTGGCTCTCCCGAGCAACCCGTCCGCCGAAGTAGGAACCTTTATGAACCGCGCCTTTTCTGCCTCCGCCCTCATTGCCAGCCTCGTCTTTGCCGTCAGCGCCGTCCAAGCCGGCCCCCAGTCGGCTCCCGCCAACGACCGGATGCTCAACGGCAAGTCGGTCCACGGGGAAGTAGTCGCCGCGACTCCGGACGCGCGAATCGTCAATGTCGACGCCGGCAAGGCCATCAACGTGAACTGCGGTGACGTGGTGACGTTCCAGAGCGCTGGCAAGAACTTCACCTGGAAGTTCAACTCGGCCGGACACCGTCCGCTGGACGTTCGCACCATCGCTCCCCAGGGCTTCACCGACAAGAAGCTGATGGTCTACGTCTCGCGCAACGAGAGCGAAGGCGCTTGATGCCTGCGGGCTCTGATCCGCGGTCCGGACCGGGCCGCGGATGGAGCCAATCAGGCTTCTGCAAGGCAGGGCAAGCTTGCACTGCGAACGATTTCACGGGATTGGTCGCCACCAATTCACTCACGATTAACAGATTCACGACACAATCCGGTCCATGCGTCGCTGGCTGACCATCCTTCTGCTGTTTGTCCTGCCCGTCCAGTTCGCCTGGTCGGCAGCGGCAGCCTATTGCCAGCACGAGCAAGTCCCGACGAAGACTCACATCGGACACCACGTCCATGAGCATGAGGCCAGCGGCGAGTCCGGATCCAAGGCATCCGGCAAGCATCTGGGAGACAAGTCGGGTTCCAAGAGCATCAAGCTGGTCGGCGACAACGACTGCGGCTACTGCCACCTGAGCTTGGCGAAGCCGCTGGTGGCAGAAGAGCTGAAGTTCGATGCCAGCGCTGCCTACGCCGTGGACTTCGCGTCCAACCAGGCCTTCCGTTCGCGCGGGCCTGACCTCCTCGAACGCCCCAACTGGCGCGTCGCCTGATTCGGCGAGCGCAGTTCCGTTCCAACCCCTTTCTCGTCTGATGCGGCCCTGACCGCAGCACTGCACTCGCCGAAACCCTCGCGTTGTTCCAACAACCCCGGAGTTTTCGATGCGCAGAACCCTTGTGCCGCTGGCTTGTGCGGCACTCCTCTCATCCCTTGCCCAGGCGCAATCGTCTGGGAACCCCACACCTGCTGTTGCTGAGCTGCGAATCGCGCCGGCAGCGGCACCGGCCTCCGCGCCCGTCGCACAGGTTGCGCCGCTGACCCTGCGCACCGCCGTGGACACTGCGTTGGCGCAGAACCCACAGCTTCGCGCCGCTACGGCCGAACTCGACGCCAACGACGGTACGGTCCGGCAGGCCGGCCTGATCCCGAACCCCGTACTTGGCGTCGATCAAGAGGACGTAAAAAACGGCACGCGTGTCACCACAGTGCAGCTCAGCCAAACGCTCGAACTGGGCGGCAAGCGTGCGGCCCGGGTCGAACTGGCTCGGCGCGGCAAGGACATTGCGGCCCTCGATCTGGTGGCGACGCGTGCTGATGTGCGTGCCGTGGCCATCCAGGCGTTTTTCGATGCCTTGACTGCGCAGGAGCGGGTCAAGGTGGTCGAGGAATCCTTGCGAATTGCCACCAGCGGTGTTGATGCGGCGACTCGCCGCGTGACAGCCGGCAAGGTGTCGCCGACCGAGGAGACGCGAGCCCGGGTTGCGGCCTCGACGGCGCGCATTGACCTGCGCCAAGCGCAAGCGGAGGCCTCTGCGGCCTTGCGCGCACTGTCCGCGGTCATGGGAGCGCCTGAGGGGTCTATCCAGCGTTTGGACGGAAATGTGGACGCCTTGCCTGTTGCCCCTTCGGCTCCCGACATCATGGCCCGTCTTCCCGAAGCGCCGGCGGTGCGCCGCGCACAGCTCGAAGTGCAGCGTGCGGAGGCGACCTACGGCCTCGCGCGAGCGAACGGCGTGCCGAACGTGACGGTTGGTCTTGGCGCCCGCCGGGCTCAGGACATTGGCCGTAACCAGCCTGTCTTCAGCGTGTCGGTGCCGTTGCCGTTCTTTGACCGCAACCAAGGCACGCAGTTGGAGGCGCTGCGTCGCCGCGATGCCGCCCAGGCCACCGCACAGGCAGAGGAGCTTCGGCTGCGCTCTGAAGTCCTCCAGATGGCAGACCTGCTGCAGGCACGCAAGGACGAGGTCGAGGCGTTGCGCAAGGAAGTGCTGCCAGGTGCGCAAAGCGCCTATGAAGCCGCCAAGACCGGGTTCGAGCTTGGCAAGTTCAGCTTCCTCGACGCTCTGGACGCCCAACGCACCTGGCTCCAGGTCCGCAGCCAGTACTTCACCGCGGTGGCGCAGGTTCACCGCACGGCTGCAGAGATCGACCGCAAGCTCGGCTCCACGTCAGACCGGCCCTGAGCGGCAATCCAACTTCGAGATCAACGATGAAATTCAACCAAAACACGTCCGAGGGCGCACGCGCCTCGCTCGGCAAGAAGCAGATGATCGCCATTGCGGTGGTCCTGGCGCTGGGCGCTGTGGGCACGTTCTCCATCCTTCGCATGGGCGGCAGTGCGCCCGCATCGGAGAAGAGCGAGGGCCATGGCGAAGCCAAAGGCCATGGAGACGATGAGCACCATGGCGAAGCGAAGGGGGACAAAGGCCACAAGGATGCAGACAGCCATGGGGACGGCGAGCATCACGAAGACGCACAGAAGGGCGCCAACGGCGGCGACATCCTTGGCGAGCAGAAGGGTCTCACCGTCGAGATGTTGCTCTCCGAGGACGGCGGCGCCCCACGCATCAAGCTGTGGGTGACCAACGCAGGAAAGCCCGTGAAGGTCACTGCGGAGCAAGTGGCCGCCCAGCTCGAGCGTCCGGGTCAGGATCCGGAGAAGATTTCGTTCGCCCTGCAGGGTGGCGCGCTTGTCAGTGCCCAGAACATCGAGGAGCCGCACCTGTTCAAGGGCACGGTCAGCGTTCAAACGGGCGGAGGCCCTTTGAGTTTCAATTTCGCAAAGGATGAAGGGGCGGTCGCGATGACCGCTGAGCAGATCCAGGCGGCTGGCGTTTCCATCGACAAATCCGGGCCGGCGAAGATTCGGACGGCTCTGCAGTTGCCAGGCGAGATCGCCTTCAACGAAGACAAGACTGCCCACGTCGTTCCTCGCGTCGGTGGCGTGGTGGAGTCGGTTGCAGTCTCCTTGGGCCAGCAGGTCACGAAGGGCCAGGTGCTCGCAGTGATCAACAGCTCCAGCGTGTCCGACCAGCGTTCTGAGCTGCAGGCCGCGCAAAAGCGCTTGCAACTGACACGTGCGACCTACGAGCGTGAGAAACAGCTGTTTGAACAGCGCATCTCGCCGCAGCAGGACGTGCAGCAGGCTGAGCAGGCCATGCGCGAATCCGAGATTGCGGTGGCCAACGCACGCCAGAAACTGAACGCCATTGGCGCTTCGGCTGATTCGTCCGCGCTCAACCGCTTCGAGCTGCGTGCCCCATTCAACGGCGTGATCGTCGAGAAGCATATCGCCCTGGGCGAACAAGTGCGTGAGGACGTCAACGTCTTCACCATCTCTGACCTGCGCTCGGTCTGGGCACAGATCAACGTGCCGGCCAGCAGCCTGCCCCAGGTTCGCATCGGCGAGAACGTGACCATCAAGACGACGGCGTTCGAGCAGACGGCGGTGGGCAAGGTCGCCTATGTCGGCGCGCTGATCGGCGAGCAGACGCGCACCGCGCAGGCCCGCGTGGTCGTCGACAACCCCCAGACCGCCTGGCGTCCTGGCCTGTTCGTGAATGTCGAGGTGGCCGCTGGCGAGACGGACGCTCCGGTCACGGTGACCGCCGATGCTGTCCAGACGATGGAAGGCAAGTCGATCGTGTTCGTGCGCACCGCCAGTGGCTTCGCGCCGGTCCCGATCGAGCTGGGTCGCAGCGACGGCAAGCGCACCGAGGTCAAGTCCGGCCTGAAGGCGGGGGCGCAATACGCAACCTCCGGCGCTTTCGTCATCAAGTCCGAGGCCGGCAAGGCGTCGGCTACGCACGCGCACTGAAAGAGGCGTCCAAATGTTTGAACGCATCATCCGTTTTGCCATCGAGCATCGATGGCTTGTCATGCTGGCGGTATTCGGCATGGCCGCGCTGGGTGTCTTCAGCTACCAGAAGCTGCCCATCGACGCCGTGCCGGACATCACCAACGTCCAGGTCCAGATCAACACCAAGGCTCCCGGCTACTCGCCACTCGAAACCGAGCAGCGCGTGACGTACCCAATCGAGACGGTCATGGCTGGCCTGCCGGGGCTGGAGCAGACCCGCTCGCTGTCTCGCTACGGCCTGTCCCAGGTCACCGTCATCTTCAAGGACGGCACCGATATCTACTTCGCGCGCCAGCTCGTCAACGAGCGGATCCAGAGCGCGCGAGGCCAGATGCCGGCAGGTGTCGAGCCCAACATTGGTCCGATCTCTACCGGTCTTGGTGAGATCTACCTGTGGACGGTGGAGACCAAGCCCGGCGCGAAGAAGCCCAACGGTGAGCCGTACACCCCCACCGATCTGCGCGAGATCCAGGACTGGGTCATCAAGCCGCAATTGCGCAACGTCACTGGCGTCACCGAGATCAACACCATCGGTGGTTTCGCCAAGGAATACCACGTCGCGCCGGATCCAAGCCGGCTGGCCTCATACGGCATCACGCTGGCCGATGTCGTCAACGCCCTCGAACGCAACAACGCGAACGTCGGCGCGGGCTACATCGAGCGACGCGGCGAGCAGTACCTGATCCGCGCGCCGGGGCAGGTCCGCTCGATCGCTGACATCGGCAACGTGGTGCTGCGCAACGAAGGCAGCGTTCCGGTCCGCATCAAGGATGTGGCCACGGTCGAGCTAGGCCGCGAACTGCGCACGGGCGCTGCGACCGACAACGGCAAGGAAGTCGTGCTCGGCACGGTGTTCATGCTGATCGGCGAGAACAGCCGCACCGTGTCCCAGGCCGTCGACAAGAAGATGGAGGAGATCAACAAGAACCTGCCGGCTGGTGTGCATGCAGTGACGGTCTACGACCGCACGACCCTCGTCGACAAGGCGATAGGCACCGTCAAGAAGAACCTGCTGGAAGGCGCGATCCTCGTGATCGTCATCCTCTTCCTGTTCCTGGGCAACATCCGCGCGGCCATCCTGACCGCGATGGTGATCCCGCTGTCCATGCTCTTCACCTTCACGGGCATGGTGAACCAGAAAGTCAGCGCGAACTTGATGAGTCTGGGTGCGCTCGACTTCGGCATCATCATCGACGGCGCCGTCGTGATCGTCGAGAACTGCGTCAGGCGGCTGGCGCACGCGCAGGAGCACAAGGGGAGGCCGCTGACACAGTCGGAACGCTTCCACGAGGTGTTCCTGGCATCACAGGAAGCACGCCGTCCGCTGCTCTTCGGACAGCTGATCATCATGATCGTGTACCTGCCGATCTTTGCGCTGGCGGGTGTCGAAGGCAAGATGTTCCACCCGATGGCGTTCACGGTCGTGATCGCGCTCGTTGGCGCCATGATCCTGTCGATGACGTTCGTGCCTGCAGCCGTCGCGCTGTTCATCGGCAAGAAGGTTTCCGAGAAGGAAAACTTCCTGATGGGTTGGGCGCGCCGCGCCTACGAGCCGGCACTGGTTCGTGTGATGAATGCCAAGCCCTTGGTCATCACGATCGCGGTCGTCACAGTACTGCTGTCCGGTCTGCTGGCGACGCGCATGGGTAGCGAATTCGTGCCCAGCCTGAACGAAGGAGACTTCTCCATCCAAACGCTGCGTATCCCGGGCACCAGCCTGTCGCAGTCCGTGGCGATGCAGCAGCAGCTCGAGACCACGCTGAAGAACAAGTACCCGGAGATCGAGCGCGTCTTCGCCCGCACTGGCACCGCTGAGATCGCGTCCGACCCGATGCCGCCGAACATCTCGGATGCGTACGTCATGCTCAAGCCGCAGTCCGAGTGGCCCGAGCCGCGCAAGACTCGCGACGAGCTGGCAGCGCTGGTGAAGGCAGACGTCGAAAAGCTCCCGGGTCAGAACTACGAGTTCTCGCAGCCGATCCAGCTGCGGTTCAACGAGCTGATCTCGGGCGTGCGTTCGGACGTGGCCGTCAAGGTCTTCGGTGACGACATGGACGTGATGAACGAGGCTGCTGGCAAGATTGCGGCGGTTCTCAAGGGCATCTCTGGCTCGACCGAAGTGAACATCGAGCAAACCACCGGTCTGCCGATGTTGAGTGTCCAGATCGACCGCGAGAAGACGGCACGCTATGGCCTGAACGTGCAAGACGTGCAGGACACGCTGGCGACCGCGGTCGGCGGCAAGGAAGGCGGCACGATGTTTGAGGGCGACCGTCGATTCGACATCATCGTGCGCGTGCCCGAGAACGTGCGCTCCGATCTGGAGGCCATCAAGCGGCTGCCGGTGCCACTGCCGGCCGGCGCCAACAGCGCAGCCCGTAAGTTCATACCGTTGAGCGAAGTTGCTGAGCTGTCGTTGTCGCCTGGACCCAACCAGGTGAGCCGTGAGAACGGCAAACGCCGCGTGGTGGTCAGCTCCAACGTCCGCGGCCGCGATATCGGCTCGTTCGTTGCCGAGGCTGAACAGGCGATCCAGCAACAGGTGAAGTTGCCGACCGGCTACTGGATGGTCTGGGGCGGCCAGTTCGAAAACCTGCAATCTGCCACCAACCGACTGAAGGTCGTGGTGCCCGTGTCGCTGATGCTGGTCTTCACGCTGCTGTTCGTCATGTTCGGCAATGCCAAGGACGGCCTTCTGGTGTTCACAGGCATCCCGTTCGCGCTGACGGGCGGCATCGTGGCGCTGTGGCTGCGGGACATTCCGATGTCCATATCAGCGGCTGTGGGCTTCATCGCGCTATCCGGCGTGGCAGTGCTCAACGGACTGGTGATGATCTCGTTCATCCGCAACCTGCGCGAGTCAGGGAAGAGCCTTGACGATGCCATCTTCGAAGGCGCAATCACCCGATTGCGGCCCGTGTTGATGACTGCGCTGGTCGCGTCGCTGGGTTTCGTGCCCATGGCCATCGCCACGGGTACGGGTGCCGAGGTTCAGCGTCCGCTGGCCACGGTCGTTATCGGCGGCATCCTGTCGTCGACGGCGCTCACGCTGCTGGTGCTGCCGGTGCTCTACCGAATCGCCCACCGCAAGGACGAGGATGCGGAGGAGTCTCCTCCCACCAAGCCTGCCCAGGAGGTGATTGCATGAACGCACAGTCGCACTTCGCGGTGCGGCGGCTGAAAGGCCGTTTCACCGCGGCCCAGGGCCTCCTGATCGGAGGGTGGCCGCAAGGCTGCGGGGTCTCATGAAGATCCTGGTCGTCGAAGACGAAGTCAAGGCGGCCGCTTACCTGCGCAAAGGACTCACCGAGGAGGGTTACCAAGTCGAGGTGGCCCACACCGGTGTCGACGGACTCCACATGGCGTCCGTGAACGAGTACGACCTCGTCATCCTCGATTGGATGCTTCCGGGCATCGACGGGATGGCGGTCCTCTCGGCGCTGCGCCATACGCGGTCGGTTCCGGTTCTGATGCTGACGGCTCGGGGCCAGATCGAGGACCGGGTGCGCGGTCTGCAAGCAGGGGCGGACGACTATCTGATCAAGCCGTTTGCGTTTTCTGAGTTGGTTGCCCGTGTCCAGGTGCTGCTGCGCCGGGGAAGCGGTATGCGAGCCGACGCTGAATCGCTGGTGCTGCGCCTAGGCGATCTCGAGGTCGACACGGTGCGCCGCAAGGCAATGCGAGCTGGACATCGCCTGGAGTTGACGCCCAAGGAGTTCAGCTTGGTCATTCTGTTGCTCCGACGCAAGGGACACGTCCTGTCGCGCACGGAGATCGCCGCACAGGTCTGGGACATGAACTTTGACAGCGAGACGAACGTGGTCGAGGTGGCCGTTCGCCGTCTGCGGTCGAAGCTAGACCAGCCGTTCGACAAGCCGTTGCTGCACACCGTGAGGGGCATGGGCTACGTGATGGAGGACCGGCCATGAGCGCGCCAGCCAATGCCGCCACGAGCCTTCGGGCTCGACTCTCACGGCAGTTTGCGCTTCAGACCCTGCTCGGCCTGAGCCTGGTCTGCGGCGCGGTTTATCTCGTCATCGCGCTGACGTTAGCGGGCCGCCAGGACGACATGCTCCTGAAGAAGCGCACCGCTGTCGAGCGGCTGCTCAAGGAAGGTCAAGAGGTCCATGACATCCCGGGCATCAAACACCTGATGAGTGATTTCCTGGCCGGCCACGACGATCTGTCGTTGGTGGTCCGACAGCAGAACCATGCTGCGGTATTCGAGAAGGACAATCCCAAACGCCTGGAATCAATGAGCAAGCGGCTGAGCTTCCCCGTCCAGCTTCCTCAGGAACTGGGTGGGGCAGGGCAGGCAGAGCTGATCTACGACGTCAGCAAGGACGAGTCACTGCTGAGCCGGCTGTGGTGGACGCTTCTGACCGCTGCGCTCGTTGGCACGTTCGCGGTGTCCGCCACCGGCTTCGTGCTGGTCAAGCGAGGCCTAGCGCCACTCAACGCGCTGGCACGGCGTACCTCCGAGCTGGACGCAAGCCGGCTGGATCAGCGGCTGGACGCCACTGGGCAACCGGAGGAGGTGCAGTCGCTGCTGCTGCAGTTCAACGCGCTACTCGACAGGCTGCAGATGGCTTACCAGCAGATGGAAGCCTTCAATGCGGACGTTGCGCACGAGCTGAACAATCCGCTGTCCATCTTGATCGGGAGCTGCGAGGTCGCCCTACGGCGCCCACGCACTGCGGCCGAGCTTCACGACACCCTGGCGTCCAACCTGGAAGAGCTGCGCCGGATCGCAACCATCGTGGCGGACATGCTGTTCCTTTCGCATGCCGAGCGTGGTACGCCGGCGCGTCGCTCGTTGCCAATGAGCTTGGCGGACCTTGCCGCGGAAGTCGCGGACTACTACGACGTCGTGCTTGAGGAAGCGGATCTTCGGGTCGAAATCCTGGGAGATGCGCGCGCTGCCGTGGACACAGGGCTTGTGCGCCGGGCAGTCTCGAATCTACTGAGCAATGCTTGCCGCTACGCAACGCCAGGTTCACTGATCGAGGTGCGTATCGCCCGCTCCGATGTGCGCCATGTTTCGATTGGGGTCCACAACGACGGGCCGGCCATCCTGGCAGAGCACCTTCCGCGGCTGTTTGATCGGTTCTACCGCGTCGATCCCTCTCGTACCAATGCAGATCGAAACCATGGGTTGGGCTTGTCTATCGTCGCAGCGATCGCTCGTATGCACGGGGGCACCGCCACTGCAACTTCATCGGAAAACGGGACGTACATCTGCTTCACGCTGGAAGACCCAGGTGCGTCGGACGGCAAGGATGCTGCGACGTCAAGGACTTCCCGGAGGGTGTCATGAGTCGGGCCGCATCCGTCGATAGGAGCCAGCCATGCTGACCTTCTTCGAACACCTGCGAGAGCGCCATCCGGCCATGGCGACCTATATCTTTGGTGGCTCCATCGCCGTGATCATCATTTCCCTGGTGATGCTCATCTACTTTCTGCGCCAAGACAGGGTGAAGAAGGAGCAGCGTAGGGAACAGCGCAGAGAGCAGCGTCGGCGGGCGCGTCAAAAGCGGTGACCTCCTACAGCTGCCACTGCTAGGATTATTTGGTGCGAAAAGCTCTACTGATCTTCTTGCTCGCGGTGCTGCCTTTCCAGTTTGTCTGGGGCGCAGCCGCGGGCTACTGTCAGCACGAGCAAGGTGTCGACGTGAGCCACTTCGGACACCACGCGCACAAGCACGCCGGCAAAGCCGGCAAGGCAGCCGATGCATCGGTCGAGAAGACCGAGCAGGTCGGTGGCGATGACGCCGACTGCATCGCCTGCCACATGAGCTGCGTGACCTTCGTCTCAGAAACGCAGTTCCTGCTGAGCGCAGACCAGGTCGCACACGAGGTGCCGACCGTACGGCGGGACCATTCCAGACTGTTGGTGCCTTCCATCGAGCGCCCTAAATGGGCTGAGCTGACTTGATCTAAGTCCGACGCCAAGGCGACGGGCAGGCCGCCGGAGGTTTCTACCCGGCGCAGCAGATGGACCTCGCGGCCGTTGGCCGAGGCAGGTCTGACCAACAGGCAGCCAGACCACCTCTCTAAAGGGCTGGCCGCCGCACTGCAAGAAAGCGAAGCCGCCCATGAGCGAATCCCAGAAGCTACGGCTTGACCTCCCTTTGGTGCTTCCCGGTATCCACGGCACCGACGATCCCTGCGTGAAACGGCTGCAGGACAAACTGGTTGGCCGACCGGGTATCGACGAGGCGCACGTCACGGGCGTCCCTGAAGGCAGGCCCCAGTTATGCGTGCACTACGACCCGAACGTGATCTCATTGGGCCGGCTCCGAGAGCTGATCACTTCCGAAGGACTAAGCCTCACCGACCGCTTCTCGCACATTCTGGGGCGGGTCAATCTACCCATGCATGCGCGGTTTGCGCAACGCGTGGCGGAGCAGCTCAGAACTTTGGACGGTGTCATCGAGGCGGACGTTTCGCCTGGTGGCGTGGTGCGAATCGAGCTCGACCGCACACGGATCGATGAGGCGAAACTCCACCAGCGTCTGACGTCACTGGACATCACGACCGACAAAGGAATTGGTGCGTCAAAGGTGTTCGCACCAGGGCAAAACTTTCAGCCCGTGGCTGCCGCGACGGTTGGGTCTTCCCAAGCGACCGCGAAGGATCCAAACGCGGCCAACGACGAGCACGCCGGGCACGACCACAGCGACCATGATCACGACCCAAAGGCCAGTCACGATCACAGGGACGAAGGCAAGGGCCGGCCGCACAAGCACGATGAGAAGGGCCATGCCGGTCATTCCCACGACAACGGCGAGAAGGGCGGAGAACACAGCCATGAGCACGGCGGTCTGTTCGGGGAGAAGACCGAGCTGATCTTTGCTTTCCTGTCAGGAGCGTTCTTGCTGGCCGGCTGGCTGTTTGGCCGCGCCGGCACCAGTCCCGAGTGGCTGCCCACAGCGTGTTACGTCGTCTCTTACTTCTTTGGTGGTTTCTATACAGTGAGGGAGGCCATCGAGAACCTCCGCGCGAAGCGATTTGAGATCGACACCTTGATGCTGGTGGCCGCAGCTGGTGCCGCAGCCCTTGGTTCGTGGGGTGAAGGCGCGCTGCTGCTGTTCCTGTTCAGCCTGGGCCACTCGCTGGAGCACTACGCGATGGGCCGTGCTCGGCGCGCGATCGAGGCGCTCGCCAAACTGGCGCCGGACACGGCAACCGTGCGTCGCGACTCCAAGACTGAAGTGGTGCCGCTCGAGCAACTCCAGGTAGGCGATGTCGTCGTCGTGAAGCCCAACGAGCGGCTGCCCGCAGACGGCGTGGTCGTCGTTGGAACCTCTAGCGTCAACCAGGCGCCGGTCACGGGAGAGAGCGTCCCCGTAGACAAGCGACCGGTTGAGGATGGCAAGGCGGCGATTGGCAACTTCGAGCGCGTCGCGGCTGAGAACCGTGTCTTCGCCGGCACCATCAATGGCGCTGGCGCGATGGACGTGATGGTCGCGCGCAAGTCGGACCAGTCGACGATGGCGCGCGTCATCAAGATGGTGACGGAGGCCGAAGCCCAGAGGTCGCCAACCCAGCAGTTCACCGAGAAGTTCGAGCGCATCTTCGTGCCGTCCGTGCTCGCACTCGTCGGGTTGCTGCTCTGTGCAGGCTTCGTCATCGACGAGCCGTTCTCACAGACGTTCTACCGCGCGATGGCTGTGCTGGTGGCGGCGAGTCCATGCGCGCTGGCGATTTCAGTTCCTAGCGCGGTGCTGAGTGGCGTGGCACGTGCGGCGCGCGGCGGCGTGCTGGTCAAGGGTGGCGGGCCGCTGGAGAACCTGGGCACGCTCACGTCGATCGCTTTCGACAAGACGGGCACGCTGACAGAGGGCAAGCCGAAGTTGATCGATGTGGTGCCAGCTCAAGGTGTCCCGGAAGAGGAGCTGCTCGCGGTCGCGCTGGCCGTCGAAGAGCACAGCGATCACCCGTTGGCAGCGGCCATCGTCACCGGAGCCAAGGAGCGTCTGGGTGACAAAGCAAATCTCGTGCAGGCCTCCGACGTGAAGAGCATCACCGGCCGCGGCGTGCAGGCGCAGCTCGGGGGGGACACCGTGCATATTGGCAAGCCGGTGTTGTTCACCGAATTGCCCGACTCGAAGGTCCCTGCGGCCGTCGACGAGGCGAACAAAAAGCTCGTGGCTGACGGCCGCACGACGATGATCGTGCGCAAGGGCAGCCAGTTCCTCGGTGTCATCGGGGTGATGGACACCCCGCGTCCGGTCGCCGGCGAAGTCATGGCGGAGCTGCGCAAGCTCGGCATCGAGCGCTTGATCATGATCTCCGGCGACAACCAGAAGGTGGCGGAGGCGGTCGCACAGACGGTGGGTCTGACCGAGGCGCGTGGCGACCTCATGCCCGAGCAGAAGGTCGAGGAGATCAAGAAGCTGCGCACCGAACACGGGAAGGTGGCGATGGTGGGCGATGGCGTCAATGACGCGCCGGCCATGGCCAACGCGACGGTCGGCATCGCGATGGGTGCTGCTGGCTCCGACGTAGCGTTGGAAACCGCAGACGTCGCGCTCATGGCTGACGATCTGGCGCAGTTGCCCTTCGCGGTGGGTCTCTCGCGAAGCACGAGCCGCGTGATCAAGCAGAACCTGTGGGTGAGCCTGGGCGTGGTGGCGGTGCTGATCCCGTCGACGATCATGGGCCTGAGCATCGGTACCGCAGTCATCTTCCATGAAGGATCGACACTGCTGGTGGTCTTCAACGCGCTGAGACTGCTGGCATACAAGCCGTTTGACAAGAGCACGAAGGTGGCTGAGGCGGCGAAGCCTGCTGAGCTGAAGGCGTGAGGCGGCCATGACGATGCCTGATCCGCAACGCCAGCGCTCGCCGACGGACGAATCCCTGGATGACGATGACGGCGACCTGACAGACATGTTGGGTGAGCTGCGGGTGCTGCTTCCTACGGCTCAGCTGCTGTCCGCATTCCTGATCGCGGTGCCGTTCGCGCCTGGCTTCCGCAACATCGTGCAGGCCGAGAAGAACGTCTTCCTGGCCACATTCCTGCTGTCTGTTGCGGCGCTGGTGCTCTTCACGGCGCCGGCCGTTCAGCACCGCTTGATGCGACCTCTGCGTCAGCGGGCGAACTTCAAGGCCAGGGCGAGCCGACAGATGCTGGTCGGTGCAGCCTTCCTGGCGATCGCGCTGGTGCTGGCAACACAGTTTGTGCTTTCTGAGGTGCTCGGCCATATGGTCGGCAACGTGGCAGCTGCCGCCATCGGCGCGCTGATCGGCGCAATGTGGTTGCTGGTGCCGCTGACCTGGAACCGGAGGCAGGCTGCATGACTGCACAGCCCATTTCCCTGGCCGGCGTCATGACGTTTGCTGCGGTGCCGGCAGTTGCGGTGGTGGTTGGCGGGCTGGCCGATGCGATCCGCACGCCGGGCCCCAAGGTGCAGAGCGCCGTCCAGCACATCGCCGCCGGCGTGTTGTTCGCGGCGCTGGCGACCGAGCTGTTGCCGGATGTGGTGCACCGCAGGCTTCCATGGGTGACGCTGGGCGGCTTCGCACTCGGCGTGATCGCGATGCTCCTGCTCAAGGCGTTCGCGCGTCGGCTGGAGGAACGTGAAGAGAAGGCAACGCCGCTGGCACTCCCGACGAGTTTGTTGCTGGCCTCGGCGCTGGACATTGCGCTGGACGGGCTCCTGATCGGCGTGAGCTTTGCAGCGGGCGAGCGACAGGGACTTCTGATCACGATTGCGATGACCCTGGAGGTGCTGTTCCTCGGCGTGGCGACCGCAGCAGCAATGCGCGGACCGAACGCGCGGCGCCTGGTGTTGGCGACCACGATCACATTTGCGGTGCTGTTGATGGCAGGCGCGGGGATCGGAGCCTACTTCCTGGCCAGCGCCAGTGCCAATCTGCTGGATGGCGTGCTGTCGTTCGGCGTCGCGGCGCTGCTGGATCTGGTCACGGAGGAACTGCTGACCGAGGCGCATGAAGTCGATGAGACGCCGTTGCTGACGTCGATGTTCTTCGTAGGCTTCCTGGCGCTGTTGATGATCGAAATGATGGTGTGACGCCGCGCCGAAGGTCGAAGAGTCGACCTGGATGGTCGGCGCCACCAACGACTAGATGCTGTCGTCCGCCGGCTTGGGCGCTGCTTGACCGGTGACCTGCCTGGGCGGATAGAGCCCTTGACGTCCGCGGGTGTGGTCGTCGGTGAACTCAATTGCATTCAGCGCGCGAGCCGTGGCGGCATCCACAGCCTCGTTCTCCAGCACGATGACCTGCCCCGGGCCGTTGAAGCGCGACAGCCAGGCGTAGAAGCTGGCATTGACCGTTGCCATCGGAATATCCCGGTCGGTATCAGCCGACTCCTTCTGCGCATATGCCTTCAACGGCGAATCCAGCACGACCACGCCGAGGTGAGGGTGGCCTTCCTTGAGCGCATGCTGCATTAGCGCGATGCTCAGCGCCGAGTGGAAGATGCCGCGCTTGCCTGCGCCATAGCTGAGCCGCCGGCGGCCATCGATGACCAGGTCGCACGCGACAGCATCCACGTGGACTGTCTTGATCGACGTGAAGCCCCAGTCGTTGAGCATCTGGCAGGCCAGCGCGCCGACGGCATCGCCGTGAGTGCCGACGTTGCGAACAAGTGCGGTCCGCTTCTGCTTCGTCTCCTCCTGGAGTAGGGCGATGTCGCCTTCCAGCCGTTTGGCGTCGTCGAATGCGTCGATCAGGGCGGACAGCCTGGTGTGGGACTCGGCAAGCTCGCGCGGGTCAGCATCAAATTCCTGCCCCGCGGTACGCAGAACAAGCGTTTCCTGCTCTTCCAACGATTTCAGCGATGCTGACAGTCGTTGCACCTCAGCAGTGGCGGTCGCGATCCGGGCTTTCTCATGATCCAGGGAAGGCTGAAGCCCGCGACGCAGGTCGCGGATCTTCTGCGCCTCCGCGGCGATGGCGTCGCGATACTTCGCCGGCGCACGCGGCTTCAGGCTGTCCGGACCGACGTGTTGCTCGACCGGCGTGCCGCAAAGCGGGCAGGGCGTTTCAGGCAAAGCCTGGAAGAAGGCGATGCCTTCGTCAGTAGCGCCGAGCCTGGCGAGGTCGCTGGAGTACTTCAAGTCCAGCAACGCGAAACGCTCGCGCATCGATGTCGCGCTGGCCAGTTGCGTCGAGGCGTTTGCAAGCGCTTCACCCTCGGCGGAGATCCGCTGTCGCAGTTCCTTCAGGACCGAAGAGCGAGCTTGCAGCTGCGTGCCGAACATCTCGAGGCGCTCGTCGACGCGCGCAAGCGCCGCGACGGCTGCTGCGCGGTCAGTGTCAGCTGGGATCAGACCCTTGACTCGAGCCAGTTCTGCCTCGGCGATCGCCAGCTTGCCCTTGGCCTGATCCTTCAGCGCGCTGCTCTTGTAAAGCTCGATCGCGGTGTCATCGAGGCCGCTCAGGAAGAGCGAGAAGGATGCCACGCGCTTGTCCGTGCCATGGCCTTTGCCCTTGGTCGGGTCCTTGGTGATCATGCTGGGCTGGGACACCAGCGACCAGTGCCTCAGGTCGTCACCGGTGACCGCGCCCTTCTTGCTGCGTTTGTGCAGCACCTTCTTGCCCTCGGCGCCCGACAGCTTGACCAGCAGTTCACCAACATCCTGGGTGAGATCTTCCAGCGGATTGGCCGCACCGTCCTCTACCCACCGATCCTCCAACCGTACGAACACACGGGCCGGGCCGCCAGCGAACCCCTTGCGCACCACGTACTCGTGCTCGCCGTGCAGGAAGACAAGCTCCAGCGAGTCGTAGCCTTCAGACTCTGGGAACTGCTCGGGCGCGGCTGTGCCACCCAGCAGGAACCAGAGGCAGTCCCAGATGTGCGACTTGCCCGTATCGCTGGGTCCACGGATGAGCGTGCGGTGGTCGTCGAACGCAACGATGGCGGGCACCAGACCGGGACCGTGTGCGGCGAGCCGTGCCAGCGTTATTGCCATGCCAAACCTCGCGCACCGGCATCTTCAAACTCGGCACCCCACAGGTGACCTTGCTGCGCAAATTTATCGGTCATGTCTCGCGAGCTGAGCGTGGCGAAGGTCGCCGCCGCCCAGCGGCACCGGCCTTCCAATTCACGCAGATAGGGTGCCGTCAGCGCCCCAACCATGGTTCTGGCGGTATCGCCAGCGAAGTACGTGATGCCGGTCTCATCCATGGCCACAGCGACCAGACCGCGGGTGCTCATCAGGTACAGGCTTTGCGCGATGAGGTCGCGGCGGCTCAGGTATTCGCTGCCGCGGTACGGAACGGGCGTGTGCAGGCTCGGAGGGCCGCCGAGGTCGTCCGAATACACGACCGCGTAGTCGAGCAGCACGAGCTTCTGCAAGTCGGCGCCGGCCGGCTGCAGCGAGTTCAGCAGGTACACCATCCGAACGCCCAGTTCGAACGGCGAATTGAAGGCTGCGAGGGGCTTAGGCTTCTTCATTTGACCCACTTGAGCCTACCGCCATTTGCGAGGTGGTGGCAGGTGCCGGGCAGGTCACCCCCGCGAAGCTGGGGCGACAGGCGGCTCTCCTGGACCTGGAGCGTCGATGCCTTCTCGACGGCCGCGTCGACCCGGTCCATGCCGTTCTTGAGCTTCAGTTGCGCGACAGTGGGCCTGATGCCGGCGTGGACCATGTCCAAGAGCCGCTCGAACTCCTGCTCAGTGGGGTAGATATCCCGGCTGAATCGCTGGAGGCCCTCGGCGCAGTAGAAGGTCTGCCGCTGCGATTCGAAGTGTTCCTCGTAGTCGCTGCCAGGCAGGTCGGCCAGGGTGATAGGCCCAGTCTTGTGCTCGCTGTAGACACGCAGGAGTTCGCCGACGTACACGGTTTCGCGCCCATCCGGTTTGGCCGGAACAGGATCATCGTCGCCGCGCTGGGGCACGATGCCGAACATCTCATGGTGTGCGGCACGGTCGAGTTCATGCCAGGCAAGCAGGTCATGAACCGGCAGCTCGATGAAATTGTCGAAGTCGAAATCATCGACGGCCGCCTGGACGGCCGGCGTCAGATCGAGGGCCATGCCTTGCATGCCCGTGTTCTCGCCCTTCCACGCGGCAAGGAACTTGGCCTTGAATGCGGCGGCGCCCGCAGCCATCGTGTTGTGGAGCTCGTTGCCGACGGCGCGCGGGCAGCAGAAGTAGTAGTGCTTGGGGCGGGAGTAAGTCCCCTTCGCAATCTGCTTGAAAAACTTGGCCATCTCCGGGAAGGCCTCGCTGGGCTTCAGGCCGGACGCGTAGTGTTTGGCCTGGTACAGGTCCCAGCCGTCACGTACCAACGTGTGGCCATACCGAGCCTCGATGTCGCGGCCGCCGTCGCCAGCGCCGCCGAGGCGTTTGACTTCCTGGTACCGGACGCCACCGGCATGGATGCGCTGCCGCGCTGCGGCCAGGATGAAGTCTTCCCACTGATCAGGGTTCAGCAGGAGAACTTGCGCCGATGGCAGGATGACACCGCCTTTGGCGACCAACTGGTTTTTGCGTGGCGAACGCGGCGTTCCTGGTTTTGGTGGCATGGATTCGGAACCGTCCCTCGCGCGGGATTGTGCGCGACGCCATGTGCGCGTCGGCTGCGGGCTAGCCCGCACAGCGTCATGCCCGACGAGGGTCGGCGATGGCCATCTTGAACTCCTTCAGCTCGTCATCCAGGGACGCCACGGCGAGCTGGTGAAGGATGGAATTCTGTGCGAAAGACGCTCGCTCGCGGTCTATGTCGACTGTGTTGCCATCGAGGCTTGTCTGGGACGGAAGCGCGTACTCGGCAAACTGCAGCGTGTTGCGCGGCGCGACCAGTGTTGGCGCGAGGTGGCCGGGCGCCGTGGTGGCGATTGGTGCGGGCTGTGCGGCCGGTCGGACCCGGCTCGCTTCTTCGAGCGCCGCCGAGAAGCTGATGTCACGGGCCTGGTATTTGGGCGTGTCAGCGTTGGCGATGTTGCTCGCGATCAGCGCCTGGCGCTGACCTCTGAAGATCAGCGCAGTGGCCTTCCAGTCGTCATCGGTCGCGGTGGTGGGGGCACCGGTGCTTGGCGTCGGACGGAGCGCGTTGGACATGTACACCTCCTGCGCGAAAAAGGGCGAGCGCCGCAGCGCTCACCCTTGAAGTTGCCGTGTGGATCAGAAGCTGTGGCGCACGCCGACTTCCATGCCGGAAGAGTTCTCTCCACCGCGCATGCCGGTCGGCGTCGTGTACAGCACGGAGCTGCGCGCTGCGCCCTTGTTGCTGATCGTGGCGTAGGTGCCGTAGAGAGCGGTCCGCTTGGACATCTCATGCACATAGCCCAGCGCCACGCGGGTGCTGTCATCGGCGTCGGCGTAGCCGGAGCCAGCTGCGCCACCCGAGCGGTTCACGCTCGTGTAGCCCAGGCGGATCGAGCCAGCCTGGGTGACCGGCACGGTCGCGCCGATGGACAGCTCCTGCGCCTTGCGTGGGCCCCACTTCTTCACGTCGAACAGGGTATGCAGCGTGCCCCAGGGCGACTTGTAGTTGAACAGCAGGTTGTAGTTCTTGAACTTCGGCTGGGTGCTGCCCACGTCGGTCTGGCCGATGGCACCGCCGACCAGGAACGTGCTGTTCTCGAAGCCGACGCGACCGCCGGTGTACTTGTTGCCGACCACGCCTTCGCCAGCGGCGACGTGCACCTGGCCGAACCAGCCACCCAGGTTCTTGGGCAGGAAGTAGCTGACGCCGTTGTCAGTACGTTGCGCGGTGGTTGCGCCGCTGCCCAGCACTGCGCTGGAGCCGTAGACGAACACGCCGCGAGAGCCGACGCCCACGATGCCGAACTCGTCGTTGAGCGCGTTGTTGTAGGTCGGCGTGGTGTCGCGGCCGAGGCGGACTTCACCGAATTCACCCATCAGGCTGACAGTGGAGCGGCGGTTCCAGAACTTGCTGGCGTTGGCACTGCCGGTGTCGAGCTCGACACCCGATTCCAGATGGAAGCCGGCGGACATACCGCCACCGAGTTGTTCAACGCCACGGACGCCCAGGCGGCTGGTCGTGTTGGCGCCGGAAGTGACGCCCTTGACCGTGCCTGCGCTGCCGTTCTTCACCTGACGGACTGCCGCATCGGCGACGCCGAACAGCGTGACCGACGAGGATTGTGCGAAGGCGGTACCCGCCATCGCGCTGCATGCCAAGGCCAAGAGGACTGGCTTCTTCATGTACTTCTCCTATTCAGTAGATACCGGGGGAGCTGGATCGCCCCCAGCGCTCTGCAGGCTAGGGAAGGCGCCTAGGGAATTCCATGACTTCGCCACTTTGCATAGGCCCGTGCTGGCGCGCGGTACCGCAAAGACATCGTTGCTGTGCCTTCAAGTTGACAGGGGGTGCTTGCGTGAAATCGGCGCTTTCGATTCACACAACTGTCATGGCCGAGTCGCGCCCGCGAACGGCGTACCAACCTGACAAAACCGTAATCCGTTGGACTGATATCGGTCATGGCCAAGTTTCTACGCTTGCATGTTGGTACAGGGCGTACAGCGCCGCTGTTGATCGAGAGATGGCTTTGGCGATGAGCCACTGCGAAGAGGGCGCGGATGAGAAGACCAGATGCTCAGCTGATTTCGAGGGCGCGGCGTGGTGACATCGCGGCGTGCTTGGAGGCGGCCCGGAAGTACCTGCAAGGCGCGAATGGCTTTCCGCGCCACGTACCCCTTGGCCTCGAGTACCTTCAGCAAGCTGAAGCGGTTCGTGCCGATGACACCCAGCAGCTGGTCGTCGAATCTCTGGACCTGTATGAGATCGCCGCACACGGTCGTCTGGCGACGCTACAAGCAGCGGCGCGCGCGGGCAGATCAACAGCGCAGCTGAAACTGGCGATCTGGCTTTCCCTCACGGCTGTCGACGCCGACGAGGGCATGCCATGGTTTCGCAGCGCAGCCGCTGGCGGCGACGCCACAGCCAGAAAGGTGCTGACGAGCTATTCGCCCGAAGACTTGTCAGAAGGGCGGGTCATATCGCGTCTTCGTGTGCTCAAGGCGCTGCCTGGCATTGGCTGGACCGACCTGCTGACGTTCGCGATGGATCGTGCGTTGATGCGTGGCGAGCCGCACGTCCTGTTCCGTGCATTGGCGCTCGGCTTGGAGTCGGACGCAGCGCCGGAGCCCGTTCTGGCCGACAAGGTCCTTGAAGCGCTGAACTACACCAGCACGCTTGCGCCGATTCCCATCTCCGTTGATCGCCGGGCCATCGAAGTTCTACTGGATGACTGCGTCGCACGCGGTAGCGGCAGCGCTGCACTGATGCTGGGGCACGCGCTGAGCGGTCACGATGTTGGCTCCTTGCGATGGGAGTCGCTGGTCGGTGGCCTGAACTTCCGCAAAGCCTCCGCGCTGCTGATGCGTGCCGCTGACGGCGGACACTTGGAGGCTTGGACGCGCCTTTACGAAATCCATTCAAATCACAATGGTTCGGTGGCCAACCCGCCGATGGCGCGGTTCTGCCTTGAAAAGGCAGCTGCCCATGGCGCGGTCGTTGCCCAGCGTCGACTGGGAGCGACCATCCTGCGCGCATCGGGATCGCTGCGTGACGTCGAGCAGGGGATGCACTGGCTCTTCGAGGCGGCACAGGCCGGCGACGATCTGGCCCATCGGTTGCTGTGCACGTTCGTGCTGCCGGTCGATGGGCGCGACGTTGATGCCGGCCAGGCGTTGGAGGCTATCGCGCAAGCGAATCCGGGGCTCGCGCTTCGGTTGGAGGTGGCCAGGCATTTCGGCCTCACGAAGCTTGAGGCGATGACAGTGGACCTGGTGGGTGCTCATCGTCCTTGGGGACTTCTGGTCGGTCGAAACCCCTTCATCCGTCACGCCAAGCTTTCCGCACCTAGAGCGGTGCCTGCAATCTCGGATGTGGTCCAGGAAAGCCTGCGACGGGTTGTTGCTCAGGTGGCTGGGGGAGGCGTGCGTGGGGCCGAATTCCAGGACTTCGACCTTCGGCACCGGATGGTGCGGGTGAAGCAGGTGTTGCAGGCCTATGGGCTTGCGGAGTCCATGTTCTTTGCCAGGGCGCGCTCCAGTGATCTGGACGCACTGCGAGGAGGCGGCCGCTGGGCCCGACTGGCGAAGGTGGAGCTCGACGAGGCGTTGGCGTTGCCAGATGGCGGGACAGAAGCGTCGCAAGGGGCAAACTGATCGCGCTCAAGCGCTGCCCGGGTGGGATGGTGTCGTAGGTAAAACTTCGCCTGCGATCACTCGACCAAGCTCGACGACGACCTTCATGAGAAAACTCATTCAAGCCCTGCACGATTGGCTGCCCAACTGGGCAGCTGACTGGCTCGACATCCTGGTTCCCGCGGCTGAGGTCGTGATGATCGGCCTCGGTGCCTGGCTGCTGATGCGCCTGGCACACAAGCTGATCGACCGCATCACCGGCAAATACGGGCTTCCAGTGAATATGGCCTCGCTGTTCCTGCGCGTGGTTGGCGCGCTGGTGTACGTCGGTGCGCTTCTGTGGGCCCTTGAGCGGATGGGAGTCTCTGGCGCGGTGCTGTGGACGGCGTTCACGGGCTTCGCGACCGTAGGTGCGGTTGCTTTCTTCGCCGCCTGGAGCGTGTTGTCGAATCTCTTTTGCACGCTGCTTATTTACACCACCCGGTCATTCCGCATCGGCGACACCGTCGAACTGCTTGATGCCGGCGACAAGCCTGGCATGAAGGGCCGCGTCGTTGACATCAACCCGGTCTACACCACGCTCCTCGAGAGCGGTGACCTGCAGAATGGCACCACGCTGCAGCTTCCCAACAGCCTGTTCTTCCAACGGGCGGTGCGTCGCTGGCACGGGACAGCCGTGGCGCAAGTGGCCGTGGATCAACAAGGAGGCCCGTAGCCGAAGGGCAGGGAGGAACGACATGCTGTCGCCATTCGAGAACATCATCATCGGCAACTTCCTCTTCGGCCTCGGGCTCGTCATGGGCAACAAGCCAAGACAGGTCGATGCCTGCGTCAACCTGCTGCAGCAGACCCCGCTCGACAAGGTGCTCGGCGACGTCATGTTGCAGTTTCCCGGTTCCTGGCGACTCATTGAGTTCAAACGGCGCGGTGCCAACTTGAAAAAGGAGAAGGTCAAGCTGGCCACGTACCGAGGTGCAACTAGCCGGGACCGCGAACTTCGCGCGGCTTCCATGAGAGCTCACTGGTTCGTCGAGAGCGGAGAGTTCTTGGTCAACCAACTCGACAACCAGGAGTTCCAGATCAAGGTCCGGCCCTACCTGGACTTGGAGGAGGGCGGCGGCATCTCGCTCGAGGATTTCGCTGCTCAAGTCGCTGCTGACGCGCATGGGGGCGCGCCGCATCAGCGCGAAATGGATCTGTACCTCCGCTTGATCACGCTGTTCGGTTGCCTTGATGGCTACCAGACCTCCGGGCTGCTGGTGGGCATCAAGAGTGGCGGTGGTTTGGTCTACCTGCCGCTGGAGAACATCACGGACCTCAAGTCCACTTGCAGGCTGCTACGTGCCAGGCTGCGCGCGCGTGAAAGGGAGTTCGCGACCGAGCAGGCGAGGCGTGGGCCGTTTTCACAAGCCGTCAAGGCGGAGCTGAATCGGCGCCAAGACCCGTTCGCGAAGTCACCCAGGGGCTCCAGAGGTCCCGCGACCAGGAAATCGACCTCGGGCCCTGACACCAACGCAACGGAAAAAGATTGGTCTCCCCCCTGCAGACCAGCCTGAAATAAACGACCCCTAAGATCACATGTCATCAGAACCTGATAAGAAATCTCCGAAGACCCTGGATGATTTAGTCCCGATCGTCGCCGACGTAATCGAGCACGCGCAGTCCATCCAGGAAACGGCCGAAGGCGCGGTTGGCCGC
The DNA here is from genome assembly GCF_026712205.1 of Pelomonas aquatica. Classification (GTDB taxonomy): domain Bacteria; phylum Pseudomonadota; class Gammaproteobacteria; order Burkholderiales; family Burkholderiaceae_C; genus Pelomonas; species Pelomonas aquatica. The sequence continues at coordinate 169,297 of NZ_JAPPUW010000006.1, read as the reverse complement.
GTGAATGCCGCTGCAGCGTTGGTCGCGAGTACCGCGAAGACGCTCATCGCCGGTCAGGCGAATCTGGGTGCCGACATTGAGAAGGGTGTAGGGGAGAAGTTCAATACTGCGTTGAACGGCGCGAGCGCACGCATTGGGCAACAGTTGGCTCTGGCAGAGCAGCAATCAAAGGCTGCGCTCGTGGAGCTGACGACAGAGACTCATGCCGCTGTGCAGGCCATCAAAGCGGAGGCAGACGCTCTCACGGAGAACTGGTGGATCCCGACCCTCATCAGCGGAGCACTCGGTGCGCTCCTTGGCGCGGCGATCAGCGGCACGACTGTGTACATGGTGATGTCCCGCGTTCACTGATGAGCGCTCGCTGAAGCCTTCACGGCCCCGATCCGCGCGGCGACTCGGTCTTGCTCGACCGGTCGCTGCCGTCGGCCTCGGGATCCTCGATGCTCTGCGCGCGCCGGTCTGGCTTCGCTTTGGCATTGGCATGACCTGGACTGTCCTCGGGCTGGGGCGTGAGCGGTACGTCGACGGGCCTGTCGGGCTCGGTCGGAAGCTGAACCGGGGATTTCTGGTGGTCACCAGGTGCTGGAGCTGGGCTGGCGGTGTGACTGTTCATGGCTTTCTCGACGAAATAAGTAGAAGGTCAAGGTACCAGCGGCGCAGCTTGCGTCCATCGCATCGGCTCCGCGTTCCCATGTAGGCGGGGAACATGCGGCATCAATGGCGGAGGAGCCAAATGGCGGCCAGCGCCAGCAGTCCTGCAGCCAGCATGAAAACGGCGCCGGCGCGATGTTTGTCGGCGCTTTCGAGCAAGCCCTTGAATGCATTGATGGCGGAAGTCAGGTGTACGAGCATGGATCGCGCAGACCTACCTCATGATCGCCATGTGGTCCGCTTCGGCACATCGCCTCTTGAGCCTCTCCAAGGAGCTGGATGCGATTCCTGACGCGGAGCAGGACCCACAGCGACCTGGGAGTGGATCCAACCTGCAGGTTCACGTTCTCACGGTTCGACTCCCCAACGGTCAGGGGCATCGTCGTCGTGAACTTCAGCTCTTCCATGGCGAAGCTGGAGCTGACGTCCATGAAGTCGGCCGCGCGGATCAGCTTCTTGTACACGGCGTCGTAGCTCTTGATGTCCGGCACGACCACCCGCAGCAGGTAGTCAACGTCGCCGCTCATCCTATAGAACTCGACGATCTCTGGGATCGCCTCGACGGTCCCGCGGAAGTTCTGGAACCAGTTGTCCGAGTGGCTCTTCGTTCGGATGCTGACGAACACCGTCACGGCGGCGTTGATCTTGTCGGCGTACCACCGCCGCGTCGGCATCACGTGCGCCCGCCGTAGCGATGAACTGATGGCCATCGCGGATCGGATGACTTCGCCACCGACGGCTTCAAATTATGGCGTTTTCCCATAATTCGACTTCCCTCTGATCCTGCTTGGTTGCGCTCGCAGCCGCCGCAGGATGAGACACCCGCTCCACAGTGAGAAGTACAAGTTGTTCCTCGAGGAGCTGAACGCCCTCAGGGAAATCGCAGGCATCAGCCAGATGGAGCTGGCTGAACGTATGCAGATCGGCCAGGACATCGTCAGCCGCTGCGAGTCTGGCCGTCGCCGTGTCGATGTCTTTGAGCTGGCGCTATGGACCCATGCCTGCGGAACCACCCTCGAGTCCTTCGTCAAGAAGCTCGACGATCGCATCCAGCGCCACCAGCTGCCTAGCCTGCTGTAGACCCTCGTCAGTAGAAGTGCCTCAGAACCACCTTGAGGCTGTACCTGCGCTGCTCGGAACAGGCTGGACTCGCGGCAAGGCCGACAGCACGACGGCGTAGGGTTCAAGCTCAGCAAGATCACCAGCATCGAATTGCTGCAGGGATGCCAGTGACGGGTAGATAGCCAGCAACCGCGCCGCCTCCCGGCGCCACGAATTGGAGACGCTGGCGTCGCTGGAGAGCTCCTCCAGCATCTACCGACCCCATATCAGATTGCGTCTTCGCTCTTCCGGCGTAGTCATAGAGCGCCCAACCGCTCGAGGCAGGCCATCATTTGTCGGTCAGCGGGCCAGCTTGAAACAGCAGGCTGACCCGTGAAAGCGCTGGACGCGACGCGCGCTTGCGAGCCTTCCCCGCCTTCGGTCGCAGGCGCAGCGCGTCCAGGCGGCGCAGCTCCGCGTCAAGTTCCTTGAGGAACCGCAGGAAGCCGTAGTCCAGCGCTTCCAGCCAATCGCGCAGGCCGATGATGTCCAGGCGTGTCTGACCACTTTCGACATGGCTGACGGCGCTTTGCGTACGTCCGAGGAGCAGTGCCAAGTCGGCCTGGCGGAGGTTGCGCGACTCCCGCAGCTTCCGCAGCTTGTCCAGAAAGATCTTGTTGTGACGGCTGTGAAGGGTCTTGGCCATGGATTTCTCGCAGCCTCATACCCTATCTGACGCGGCTTCATATCAAGAATCTGCATACGGAACCGGGTCTCCAAGAATTGCTCCCAGGTCAACAATCCGGCCGCAGAACGCCCCGCTGTTCACGGCAACAGTCCGATGTTCCATTCGCTTCCCCAATACGAATTTCAGGTGCCTGAAGGGCTGGCTGGACCGGGCAGCAAGCACTGGCGCGCAGTTGTGATGACGCTGCACATGCCCTGGTTCCTGCTCACGCTGGATCATGTCGAGGCCGAAGCTGACCCGGTACGGATGAGCTACACCTTGTGCATCGCCTGGGACACCGACCTGGCTGACGCCATCCGATCGATCGACGCGAGCCGCGTGCGGGGCCTCGTCGCCATGATGCCGGCCTGGGCTTCACCGACGGGCCAGTGGTCCTCTCGGCAGATCACGGAGGTCTGGCAGGACGTCAACGACGCCGGCACCTTCATCACGCTGACCGATGTCGCTGGCGAAAAGTTCGACGCCGGCGTTCGCGGCAAGGCGCCTGTGGGCGGTGCCGGCTGTGAGCTGCTCTTGCGGCTACCGGCGAGCCAACCGAGGGTTCTTCGCCCACGCCGGGCAGGTTCCGGCCGTACGTGACGCCCGGCGAAGACCCAGCCATGAGCCTCGACGCCATGGGGACCAAGCGCTACTTCGAGATCCGAAAAGTGATCATGCTGGGGTTCTTCAACGGCCGTGAGCAATACGATGAGCTCATTGAGCCAGGCCAGGGCCGCCTGATGTTCAACGGGTGTGACATCTACTGGGTGATCGATGGGCAAGAGCGCATGTCCGAGACCATCAGCAACGCCATCCGCATCTGGCTGGGGGACGGCAGCATTGAAGAATTGCCGCTTGGACAGGCCCCCGGTGTTCCATAGAACGACGCGCCGGCCACCGCCCTCTATCGTGACGGCGTTCGAGCTGCGCCAACATGGCGCTCAGGTGCTCGTCGTGCCCAATGCAATTTCTCCGTGGCGGCTGGGACAGCGCGTTTGGATCCAGGCCGTTTACGGTCGAGTTGAAATCACCCCGAAGCCGCAGGGCCGCCGCGGCGAGCGCAGGTACAGCGCCCGCGTGCGGCGTGGCCAGGAGGCAAGGTTGCGGCGGTAAACGTCAGCCGCCTCGCGAGCGATGGCGTTGGTGGGCGAGTCGGTCGTTCTACCATCCGCCCACTAAGCGGTCGGAGATTCGCTAGGGAGGGGTGATGAGCGGCATGTACGGTGGCTACGCTGGTCCGAAGGAAGTGCAATACCTGTTCATCGACGGTGAGCAATTGCGCCGCACGGTCGAGGAGGTCGGCAACGATTGGTTCAAGAAGCCCATCGACATCGACTACCGCAAGCTCCAAGGCACCTGCCAGAAGGTCTTCTTCTATGACTGCCTCCCCGCAAGGACGCAGGCCGACACGGATGAGGCATACAAGCAAAAGCGCGATGCCAAGGAAGCCTTGTTCAACGAGCTTCGGGCAATCGCCGGTTGGCACGTGAGCCAGGGACTTGCCAAACACCGCAAGCGGGTTGGTCAGGAGCAAAAGGAGGTCGACATCCTGATCGCCGTCGACATGTTGACGCATACGTACCGTAGGAATATGCACCGGCTCACGTTCCTGTCCGGCGACCAGGACTTCGCTCCGCTGCTGGAGGCTGTGGTTCGAGAAGGGATGTACGTGGAGTTGCTCTACCCAGAGCGCCACACCTCGACGGATTTGATGCATTTCGCGGATGACGCAACGCCCTTGGACGTCGATCGCCTTTATGCAGCCGCCACTGAAGACTTCCAGCGCAGCCATGGAATGCCGACCCGCAGCTTCGACCTGGCGGGGGCACCCCAGGACGGCGTTTGGGTGGAACAAGGCCACGGACAAGCCGGTCCGTTCGCGAAGGTGTGGCACGAGCAAACTTCCGGCCTGTTCAACATCAAGACTGTGCATCCCAACGCCAGCGGGCAGTACTTCACCGTTCGGAACCGGGATCTGGCGTTGGGCAAGCGCTATTTCGAGATGCACGCGCGTCAAATCTTTGGACCTCAGGCGGCGTCGCTGGACTGGCGACAACTCGCTGCCTGAAGCCTGGGTCAGCGTCGGATCGCGCTTTCGGCTGATGCGGTGAGTGGCATGTAATGTGCAACTAAGTGCACATTTGCAATCAAGCTTACTTCCATCGTGCGGCAGTCACACACACACCTGTGTCTGAGCCGTTTTCCCTAATATAAGCGTTCGAGTCCCTCCGGGCAGGCCAAGTCCAAGTCCTGGATTGTTCGTGGACGTTCGGGACTCCGGCGAATCGCCCCATCCATCTGGCTGCGCAGGAATTTGCAGGCCGCCAGCCGGGATGCGAATCCCGGCGACCCGCAGTTCCTGACTGCCCACACGGCGGCCGAGAGGGCGAAGTGGCGGAGGTTGATTCGCGACCGCGGGATCAACGCTGAGCAAGTGATGGAGCCTCGTCAAGCTTCTTCGACGGGGCCTCTTCGAGACGCTGCTCGGCGTCGGCTCGACCGGCCGGACATCTCTTGTCGCGCCGTCGAGCCAAAGGCCTGCCGATAGGCGGAGGGCGTCAGCCCCGTCGCGGACCGGAACGCCCGGTACAGGCTGGCCTCGCTGCCAAAACCCAGTTCCTCGCTGATCGCCTTCACGGGCGAGCGCGTGCCGCCCAAGGCCTGTGCGGCCTGGCTGAGCTTGACCAGGCGCAGCCATTCCCCGGCGCCCACGCCACAGGTCCGGTCGATCAACCGGGCCAGCGTGCGCATCGACACGCTCTGCTGCCTGGCCGCTTGCGCCAGCGTCGCGTCCTGGGCGGGCGTTCGCTGGGCCCAGGCCAGCAACGACCGCATCGATGGATCGGCGAGCCGCATCAATTCGACCGGCGCAAACGATGGATGGCGCCGGCGTGGGCTGGGCAGCATCAGCAGTTCCTGCACATCCTGCAGGACATCGTCGGCAAAGTGTTGCGCCAGCCGGTCGAGCATCAGGGGCAGGTAGCCGCTGGGGCCGGCGGCCGTGGCGGCGTGGCGGTCGATCACGAGGTCGAGGGAACTGCGCCAATGCACGCGCCGGAAATGCGCTGCAAGCGCCGGCTGGAGCCACCAGGTGGCGGTGGCCGCATGCCCGTCCAGCCGGCCGGCCGCCGCTGCCAGCGCGACTCCGGCGCAGTAGCTCCAGACCTCTGCGCGCGCCGGCAGGGCGCGCAGCGCTTCGACCAGATGGCTCTGTTCCCGAATCGCGCCGTCGAGGTGGTCTGTCGACGTGAGCCACAGCCCCGGCAGCAGCCAGGCATCGCAGGCGCCCGAGGCCAGGGTTGATTGCACGCCAAGGATCGGGCCTTGATGCGTCGGAACGTCGTCAAGCCCGGCCCCGGCCCAGGTCACGGTCATCTGGACGCGGCCCGTGCGCAGATTGCAGGCGCGCACCATGTCGCTGGCCGCGAACAGCCCTGCCGGCATGCAGCCGGGGAACAGCAGCAGACCCAGCCGGAACGGGTGCGTCGATCCTTTGGCGGAGCTTGGCATGTATTGATAGTAAACAGTCTGTTTGTGCCATTTTCTGGAAATCGGCGGCTTCGCACAATGACCGTGTCGAACCTCTGAGAAGGAGATTGCACATGACGCTGAACGTCGGCCGAACCCAAATCCACCTCGTCGATGAAGGGCGGGGCGAGCCCATCCTGTTCCTGCACGGCAACCCCGACTCCTCGGACCTGTGGGGCGGGATCATTCCCAGCCTGAGCCCCCGCCACCGCTGCATTGCGCCCGACCTGCCGGGCTTCGGGCGATCCAGCGCGCCGGACGACTTCGACTATTCGTTGGCGGGCATGGCCGCCTGGGTCGATGCCCTGGTCGCGGCGCTCGGCATCGACGAGCCGCTGCACCTGGTCGTGCACGACGTCGGCGGCCCGTTCGGCCTGGCCTGGGCGGTACGGCACCCGGGCAAGGTGCGCAGCGTGGTGATCACGAACACCGTCTTCGCGTCCGACTACCGCTGGCATCTGTTCGGCCGCCTGTGGCGCACGCCTGTCATCGGCGAACTGGTGCAGGCGCTGACCAGCCGGCGCGGCTTCACGCGGGAGCTGCTGCGTGCCTCGCGCAAGCTGACGCTCGAACAGATCCATCGCAGCTACGACCTCATCACGCCTTCGGTGAAGCGGGCGATGCTGCGCTGGTACCGTGCCGCGGACCCGCGCAATTTCGCCGGATGGGAGGACGAGCTGTCCCGCGTGCTGGCCTGCCGGCCGTCGCTGGTGCTGTGGGCCGGCCATGACCCCTACATACCGGCTCGCTATGCGGGCCGCTTCGGCGCGGCCAGGGTGGAGCACTTCCCCGACAGCGGACATTGGCTGCCCGCCGAGGCGCCGCAGGAGGTGGCACAGCGCCTGCTGCGCTTCTACGCGGCCGATGCCTGCGCGACGACCGCCCCGCAAGCGAGCGGGTTCGAGGAGGCCGCGGCATGAACGTCCGTGTGGAGATCGTGAATGCCTTCGTCGACGCCGGCACGGGCGGCAATCCGGCCGGCGTGGTGCTGGACGCGGACGGACTCAGCGATGGGCAGAAACTGGCCGTGGCGCGGCAGGTCGGCCTGTCGGAGACGGCCTTCGTCTCGGCGTCCGAAGTCGCCAGCTTCAAGCTCGACTTCTTCACGCCGGCGCGCCGGATCGCGCACTGCGGCCACGCGACCATCGCCACCTTCTGCCATTTGCGCCAATTGGGCCGGATCGGCGATGGCAGCAGCTCGAAGGAAACGGTGGACGGGCCGCGCGAGATCCTGGTTCGTGGCGAGCAGGCCTTCATGGAGCAGACGCCGCCGCGCTTCATGCCCCTGCCGGCCGATGGCGTGCTGGAACGCGAGGTCTTCGCATCGCTCGGCATCGGGCCGGATGACCTGGCGGCCGGCCTGCGCCCCGAGGTCGTCAGCACCGGCAATGCCTTCATGCTGCTGCCCCTGAAGGACGAGGCGGCGCTGGCGTCCCTGGTGCCCAACCCGGCGCTGATCGCCCGGATCAGCACGCCCCTGGATCTCGTGGGCTATTACGCCTTCTGTCGCCAGACTCGGGGGGCCGCAAGCGCCGCCGCGGCGCGGATGTTTGCGCCGCGTTATGGCATCGCGGAGGAGGCCGCGACCGGCATGGCCGCCGGCCCGCTGGCCTGCTATCTGCATCACCGCCTCGGTATCCGCGCGCCGCGGCTCCACATCGAACAGGGTCGATTCATGCGGCCGGCCAGCCCCAGCCTGATCCAGGTCGATCTGGCCGCCGAAGGCGCGGCGATCCGCAGCGTCTTCGTGGGTGGTCAGGCAAGCAGAGTCTCCAGCCTGCTGGTGGAGATATGAAAACCCGCTTCCCGTGCGCACGAGGGGTCATCACTTGAAAACCCATCCTGTTGCCGCGCGCGGCGTTTGCAGCCCCGGCCTCGCGCCGAGGTTGTTTTTGGCGCGGCGCCATCCCTCTTTGGGGGGGGACGGCGGGGGATGCCCTTCGCCCATCCCCCATCGACCGCCCCCTAAGGGCGATGTTGCTCGCGCGCCCCGGCGCCGAGACTGGCTGTATCGACACCGGAGCCCGCCATGCAGCCTCAACTTCGCGCACTCGCGCAGGATTCGCTTCACCAGATCCGCGACACGATGCGGCGCGTGAAAGGGCTGCACGAGGCGGCCCCGCAGGGCCTGGAGCCCGGCAGGCCCGCCGAGCCGGTCGAGCCGCCCAAGCCCGACGTGGCGGCCTGGGAGGACACCGAGATCGACGTCCGCCGGGTGCTGCTGTGAAGGCCCCGTCGGGCGTCGCCACGGCGGCCATGCTGACCCTGGCCGCCGCCTTCCTCGTGCTGGCCTCGCCTTCGGACGCGCGCCCGCACCGCTCGCTGGCGGCGGTGGCCGAGTTCCGCCAGCACTCGCCTTGCCCCGCCACCGGCCGGCCCGCCGGCGCCTGCCCCGGCTATGTCGTGGACTACGTCGTGCCGCCCTGCGCCGAGGGCGACAACTCGCCGGACAACCTGCAGTGGCTGACGCTGGCCCAGGCGCGCGACAACGGCAACTGGGAGCGCGAATACTGCCGCTTCCACCGCGTGCGGCAGCGCTCGGCCTAGGGAGGGCTCCCGCTGTACGGGTGGCCGCGCTGATACAGCGCAGTGCGCACCGGCCAGCGCTGTGGCTTCACGCCCGGCCGCCCGCACGCTGCAATGCCGGCATCGCTTCCCTGCCGATGCCTTGCATGAACGAGCTGCTGCCCTTCCTGACCTATTGCGCGCTGATGTCGGGCACGCCCGGCCCGAACAACATGATGCTGGTCGCCAGCGGCGCCCACCACGGCTACAGGCGCACGCTGCCGGCCATTCTCGGCATGGTGAGCGGCGTCGCGCTGCTGACCTTCGTCATGTGCCTGGGGCTGGGCGCGCTGTTCATCGCCTGGCCGGCGCTGCACGCCGCCCTCAGGCTCGCCGGCACGCTCTACATGCTGGTGCTGGCCTGGCGGCTCGTCGGCCAGCCGGTCGCGCTGGACCGGCCGCCGCAGGCGCTGGGTTTCGTGCAGGCCGCGCTCTTCCAGGCGGTGAACCCCAAGAGCTGGCTGCGTGCGGTGACGGTCGCGTCGGTCTTCATGCCCGCCCAGTTCAGCCTGCCGGCCGGTGCGCTCACCGTCAGCCTGGCCGGGGCCGTGGTCGGCTTTCCCTGCATCTCGGGCTGGGCCCTGTTCGGCAGCGGGATCGGCCGCCTGCTGTCCAGCCCCGGCCGGCGCCGCGCGTTCAATGCCATCATGGCCGCCTCCCTGGCCCTGCTGGCCCTGATGCTGCTGTACTGACCGATGTTCTCGCTGGATCGCGATTCGCCCACCCCGCTGGCCGACCAGATCGAGCAGCGCCTGCGCGCGCTGATCGGCTGCGCCCAGCTGCCGCCCGGTGCGCGGCTGAACTCCATCCGCCAGCTCGCCGCGCAGCTGGGCGTCAGCCCCAACACCGTCGTCATCGCCTACGACCGCCTCGTCGCCGCCGGCCTGATCGATTCGCGCGGCACGGCCGGCTTCTTCGTCGCCGAGGGGCCGGCCGACGCGATGCCCGACGCGGTGCGCGTGGAGGCCGGCGAGGAGCAGGAGGCCGTCTGGCTGGCCCAGCAGGCCAACGACCAGCGTTCCGGCGTGCTGCTGGCCAGCAGCGGCGCTTTGCCGGCCACCTGGCTGGAGGAGGCCGTGCCTGCCGCGGCCGTGCAGCGCGGCCTGGCGCGCGCCCACGCGGGCATGGCCACGCGCTGCCCGCCGCAGGGCCTGCCGGAGCTGCGCGAATGCATCGCGACGCTGCTGCGCAGCCAGGGCATCGCCGTGGACGCGGGCCGCGTGCTGACGACCTATGGCGGCACCCAGGCCATCGACCTGATCTGCCGCGCCTTGCTGCGCCCCGGCGACTCGGTGGCCGTGGAGACGCCGGGCTACTTCCTGCTGTTCGACCGCCTGCGCCAGGCCGGCGTGAACATCGTGCCGGTGCCGCGCCGCCACGACGGCATCGACCTGGCCGCGCTCGACGAAGCCTGCACCCGGCACCGGCCGCGCCTGCTCTTCATCCAGAGCGTGCTGCACAACCCCACCGGCTGGGGCAGCACGGCGGCCAATCTGCATCGCGTGCTGATGCTCGCGCAGCGCCACGGCGTGCTGATCGCGGAGGACGACGTGCAGGGGCATTTCCACCCAGGCACGCCGACGCGGCTGGCCCAGCTGTCGGCGCTGGACGGCGTCATCTACTACTCCAGCTTCTGCAAGGCCATGAGCCCGTCGCTGCGCCTGGGCTATATGGCCGCCGAGCCCGGACTGCTGAAGGCGCTGCTGCGCGAGAAGATCGTTTCGGTGCTGACGACGGCGGCGCTCAACGAGTTCGTGCTGCTGGAGGTGCTGTCGGCCGGGCGCTGGCGCAAGCACCTGGACCGCCTGCAGCAGCGCCTGGCCACGGCGCGCGTGGCCGCCACGCGCCAGCTGCGCCAGGCCGGCGTGCAGCTGGAGCACCCGGGCGAGGGCGGCCTCTTCCTGTGGGGCGCGCTGCCGGCCGGCGCGGACGTGGACGGCGTCGTGAAGGAGGCCTTCCGCCGCGGCATCCTGCTGGTGCGCGGCGCCACCTTCGCGGCCGACGGCGCCAGCGACCCGCACATCCGCTTCAACGCCGCCTTCAGCCAGCAGCCGCGGCTCGCGCAATACCTGCAGGAGCAGCTGGGCGCCGCGGCCAGCGCGCGCCTGGCGCTGGAGCGCGCCCGCAGCCCGCACCCGCCGCTGGGCAGCGAGCGTTGATCCGCGCCGTCCTTATGCGGCGCTAACGCGGCAGCCGCGAGAGTGGGGGCCTCTCCACCACGCATGCTCCGTATGGACGCCCTGTTTGAATCGCCCCGGCATCCGAGGAGGCTCCTTCGTTTGAGAACATGGAGCCATGATGAGGAAGTCCCCGAAGTTTTCCCCGGAAGTTGTCGAGCGCGCGGTGCGCATGGTGCTGGAGTCGCAAGGCCAGTACGAGTCGCAGTGGGCGGCCATCGAGTCCATCTCGGCCAAGATCGGCTGCACGGCCGAGACGCTGCGGCGCTGGGTTCGCCAAGCCGAGCGTGACGAGGGCCTGCGCGCCGGGCCCACCACCGCCGAGCAGCAGCGCATCCGCGAGTTGGAGCGCGAGGTGCGCGAGCTGCGCCAGACCAACGAGATTCTGAAGCTGGCCAGCGCGTTTTTCGCCAAGGCGGAGCTCGACCGCCACATCAAGAAGTGAGGCGCTTCATCGACGCGCAGCGCGAGCACTACGGGGTCGAGCTGATCTGCAAGGCGCTGCAGGTCGCCCCGTCGGGCTACTGGCGCCACGCCGCGCGTCAGCGCAAGCCGGCGCTGCTACCCGCCAGGGCGCGGCGTGATGCTCAACTGGCCCCGCAGGTCCAGCGTGTGTGGACGAGCCATCTGCAGGTGTACGGCCATCGCAAGGTCTGGCGCCAGCTGCGCCGCGAGGGCGTGGCTGTGGCGCGCTGCACCGTGCAGCGGCTGATGCGGCTGCAGGGCCTGCAAGGGGCCAGGCGAGGCAAGCGGGTGCGCACCACGCTGCCTGACGCCAAGGCGGCGTGCCCGCTGGACCGCGTCAACCGACAGTTCAAGGCCGAGCGGCCGAACCAGTTGTGGGTGAGCGACTTCACCTACGTCTCGACCTGGCAGGGCATGGTCTACGTGGCCTTCGTGGTCGATGTGTTCGCGCGCTTCATCGTCGGTTGGCGGGTCAGCAGTTCCATGCGGGCCGACTTCGTGCTCGATGCGCTGGAGCAGGCGCTGTACGCGCGCAAGCCCGAGCGCGACGGGGCGCTGATCCATCACTCGGACCGGGGCTCGCAGTACCTCAGCATCCGCTACAGCGAGCGGCTGGCCGAGGCGGGCATCCAGGGCTCGGTCGGCTCCAAGGGCGACAGCTACGACAACGCGCTGGCCGAGACGATCAACGGCCTGTTCAAGACCGAATTGATCCACCGCCGCGCACCGTGGAAGACCAAGGAAGCGGTCGAGCTGGCCACGCTCGAATGGGTCGCGTGGTTCAACCACCACCGGCTGCTGGAGCCCATCGGCTACATCCCGCCCTCCGAGGCCGAGGCAAACTACTACCGGCAACTCGCCCAACGTCAGGCCGCTGCGGTCTGACTCACACCAACTGGCCTCCACGAATGCCGGTGCGATTCACTCTGCTCGCAGATCGACGCGCCACGTGACCTGATCAGGGCACGCCTGGCCCGGCTTCATGTGGCCGGTCACCTAGTTGTCCATCGTCAAGACGGCGAGTTGCACACTTCCGCGGTTGCAGGAGGCATGCAATGACTTCAATCCTTGCACCATCTCGTCAGGGCGTATCGCTTCTCCATCTGACGGCGATTGCGAAGTCAGGCCACACCCGTCGGGTGCTAGCGCAGCTATGTGATTTGCCGCGCGCGACGTCCTCCTCCTCGGAGGTCGGGAGCGTCGTAGCCCGGCCGCTGAGCATGCCGTTCGCGCGTTGCTCCAACGAGTCGAATCAGAACCTGAGCAATTTCAGCGCCGATGAGGAGGGCCATTGAATGGACACCTCTTCAAAAAACGGCCGGCGGAGCGTTCCGGCCGGTGACGGCTCGCGCGCGGATCGCGTGCCCCGGGGAGCCTTTCGGCGACTGCTTTCCCAGCACCCGCGTATCTCACAGGCCCTCACAGCCTATCTGAACAAAAAGCCGCGGCCGGTTTCGCTAACGCTGCGCGAGCTGCGCCAAGTGCTCGTTCAGGCGTGCAAGCGCGAAGGCCTGGGAGACGACGACTATCCGCTCAACACCAGGAGCCTTGGCCGTCAGGCGCTCTCGCGGTGGGTTGAAGGGTTGTCGCAACCTTCGGTTCGGCTTCAACCCAAGAGGTGGCCCCGATGAGCGCCCGGAAATCGGAGATGCGTCGAAAGGCGCTGCTGCTCAAGTTGCCAAAGGACTTTCAGGAGTTCGCGTCGTGGCCGCGGGAGGCAAGGTCGACGATACCGGTAGATGAGCTGGATCGCTACGACGGCCTGTGCAAGGCGGCGGACCTGTTCACCAAGAAGCAGTCTGTTGCCGACCTTGCCAAGGCCGCCGGCATGCGGCCCTTCAGGGTCTTGGACTACATCGAGACGGCAATCGAGCCTTGGAAGGAAGGCAACGGCATCACGGGGACGCGAGCCTTTGTCCGCTTCAAAGTGCAGAGCAACCGGGTGCGCACTGCCGATCTCCAGCCGTCGGATCCGCAGGACGCTCCAACCGCCGGTTTCAGTGGCCTGTTTGGCAAGCTCTTTACCGACCGCCCCGCCATAGAAACCAAGCTCGTCGAGTTCCTGAACGGTAAACAAAGGCCGAACAAGATCGGCGACAAGACGCTGCACACCAAGTTTCAAGCGATCTGCAAGGAAGAGGGGCTGACTGACGAAGACTATCCCCTTCGGTGCGCGACCAAGGGGTTCAGACCGCTGCTGCGTTGGTTCAAGACGAAATACATCCCTCAATACCTGCTTGCACACATCAAGAAGAACAGCGGCAAGGCCGCAGCCGTGACGGCCGCGTCGTTGTCGGGTGATGGCGAAGCCAGGACGCCGTTCTGTGACTACCTGGCTTGGGTGATCGACGAGTGCGATTCCAACCTGGAAGCGAAGGTGATCATCCCAAGCGTGCGCTGGGGTGGGGACATCGTCCGCGTGCGCCGGTTTCCTGTCCTTCGCCTGCGTAGCCTCGGCGACTACGCGATGAACATCGCCTTCCAAGTCTGCTTCACGCGCCAGGCCAAGGGCGCGGACGTCATCAAGCTCCTCAAGAATGCAGTGCTCGGCCAGCCGGTTCCACCGATGGTGGATCCGAATATGAAGCCGGTTGAAGGGGCAGGCTTCCCGCAGGACATCTTCGAGAAGCTCAAGTTCGTTGTGCCGGTGGTGATCTATCTGGACAACGCCCTAGCCCACTTGTTCAACGACCTGCAAGAGGTGGTCATGCGGCTGTTCGGGGGGCGCGTGGTGTTGGGCCCTCCAGGCACGCCCTTAGGCCGACCCGAAGTCGAGTCCAACATCCATCGCACCCGAAAGTGCTTTGACCTTCAACTGCCCGGGGCACTAGGCAGCGGTCCGAAGGATCCGCTTCGCCAGATCGCCGATTGTCCGACCGAGAAGCTCGTGCACTTCAACCACTATGAGCAGGGTCTCTACTGTCAGCTGGCCAACGAGAACGTATCGGACTCGGCGTCAGCAGGCTACCTTGACTCCTTCACGCGGATGAAGGAACTGTTGGCCCGCGGAACTTTCGAGCCCAACTACTTGCCCGAGCACCAGCGAGAGGGCTACCACTTCTGTGCGCCCAAGCGGCTTCCGGTGAAGTGCGAGATCACCACCAGCGGGCGGCTTCCGTTCATTCTGATCAGCCCCGTGGATCGCCGCTATTCGAGCAAATGGCTGAAGGCCAATCCGCCCGATGGCGTCCGAGAGTACTGGATCTTGCAGGATTACGACGACTTGCGCACAGCCATCATCTGCAACGACGACATGGCCTACGTCGATACCTTGAGGTGCGAAGGGGACTGGGGCCGCGTGCCCTTCGACCATCGCATCCAGCAGATCATCAGCAGACGAAAGCAGGCTGCTCGCTTCAAGACCCAAGCCAAGGAGATATCGGTCTATCAGATGCTGCAGTTCCTGGCCGACGATGCCAAGACCGACTGGTCCATCGGGCAGGATTTCTGCTATTTCATGAGCTACCTGAAGCGCATGGTGACGCCGGAGGAGTTGGCTGCAGCACAGATCGAATACGGCAGCGAAGAGGCGCCCCTGGTCTACAACGATGGCTACGTGCCGCCGACCCCGATGAGGGCGCCCGCCACTCGTGACCCATCGACAGGGCCAGCGATGCCCGCGCCGGCGCGCTCGAGCGTGGCGCCCCGACTGCCTGGTCGCCGCTTCAATGTGCCGAGGGGGATGCGATGAGCGATAGCGTCAATGAACCGCCGGAAGATGCAGGACCTCTGCCGAGCAATGTCGAATCGCTCTATTTCTTCGAAGGCATCAGCTGGACGCCACAGATCGAAGATGCCGCACAGGCCGCGGCGCTGTGGATCAACTGCGACCAATGCGGCGCCGCTTTCTGGGGACTGCCACGGGTTGGGAAATCCGAGTTTGCCAAGTACTTCGAGAAAGTGGCCCTGGAGATGTTCGGTGGCACGGTCGTCGTCGTCCGGTTGCAGTTCGGCGGAGAACAGTTCAAGAAGCCCGAGCAACTGCTCAAGCGGGCCCTGACCAACTTGGGAGTTCGCTCAACAGCCCGCGAGCGTGAATCGTTGCGCATTCGGTTGATGGACGAAATCTGGTTGAAATGCACACCACAGACGCGGCGTGTCGTTGTGATCGGCGACGAACTGCAGAACGTTGCACCGGACCTGTACGGTGAATTCGCTTTGATGGAGGCGGCGATCTCAGAAAAGAAGTACATCCCTTGCCTCATATGCATTGGCCAGCCTGAACTTCAGTCCACGATTGCCAACGTCGACAAGAACCTGCACATCATGGGCCGGCAGTTCCAGGAACTGCGCGAGTTTCGTGGCTTGTCGTTCGACCAGATCGCCGAGTTCCTGCAGGCGCTGGATGGCGCGGATCACCACTTCACTTGGAAGCATTTTCCAAAGCGCGCTCAGGGCGGTTGGTCGATCGTCAGGTTGGTGCCAGCGATTGAGCAAGCAATCCGGTCCGTTCACGACGTCGACAAGATGAACATGGAGCTGTTCTTCCCGATGGCCTACCTCAGGCAGACCTTGAACTATCTGTTCTTCTTCCTGATCGACCCGGACAACGATCAGAAGGAGGTCACTCACCACACGGTGCTCGATGCGTTCGACCGAAACGGCTTCAAGAAGGTCATGCTGTCCTATTGCAAGGGCAAGGCGCCAGCGGTCGACCATCAGGAGGCGACGCAATGACAGACAGCTCACGCATCTGGAACCGTCACGGCAAGCAGTACCTTGACCTCAAACTGGAGAAGTCGGCCTTCATCGCCTTCGTCGAATTTTCGTCGGACATGGTGCTGGACGTCAGTGAGGCCGCCACGCTGTCCAAGCAGAAGTGGCAGATGAAGCCGTCCATCTTTCATCTGGGAGAGGAAGTCGCCCTGGACCTGGCAGAGGCGATGGCGATCGATCCGGCGATGTGGGCCCAGGCGCGCGGAGCGGACTTGCTGGCGGGGCGCCCGCCCAGGCGCGTCTTGCTCGGTGACTTGCGTTACTGCCGGTCGTGCTTGCAGGTGGGCAACCATTCCCCGCTGTTCCAGTTGCCTCAACTGGTTCTGTGCCCGATCCACCTGGAGCCGCTTCGGATGGGCTGCCCGCATTGCGGCCGCGCCATACCGACCAACGCGCTGGCGCTGGCGCGCAACCATTTCTACTGCGGCGCCTGCGATCACAACATGGCAAGCGAGCGTCGCCGGGCATCGGTCGGTTGCGCGGTTGGCCATCCATCCGTTGAGCGTTTCGCCGCCCTACGGCGGTTGGTGACCGATCCGCCGGCGCCGGGCGAATCGCGCAGCGAGCTTCGGTGCGACAGGCTGGCGGAGGTTGCCGCGAGTCCAGTGCTGGTGCGACTGCACCACGCACACGCCCTGTGGGGAGATCCGTCGATGGGTCTCGGGCTCCTCAAAATCCGGACGGAGTCATTCATGCTCGCTGCAGAAGATGGCCCTCTGAACCGCCCCAAGTTCTTCGCGTTGGTCCGTGGTGCCGTGATCGGGGCCTTTGAGGAGTTGGCCACGCGGCTCGCCAAGCACGTGAGATTGAAAGAGATGCCGCCAGGCGTGGAGAACGCGATGCATAGCGCGGCACGCGTGGACTTGCGTGTGTCGACGGTGGCTGCAGCGTTTTGGCAAACGGCAGCAGCCTTCGAAGTGCAGCGTTTCGTTCTGGGTGAATTGCCGCCACCCGCAGCTAAGGCTCAACCCTTTTGGTCTTGGCTGCCATCGCACACGGGCGCGATGCGTCTCCTGGTTGCCCGTCAGGTGCAAGCATTGTTCGTTCGCAGCCTCATCCGGATGAGCAAGCTGCGGTACGGCGTTCAGGTGGCGTGGTCCGAGTTGCCCGATCAGGCGCTTTTCCTGCTGCCCTGGCGCTTGCGCCCGACAGCCGAGCCGGGCGGACTCGAGTTCGAAGTTCGGACCCATGTGGACTTGAACACGGTGGATCGCCTGGCTTCGCGCTACCGGAGGCACTGGCTGATCGAAGCACCAGAGGACGCCTCGACGCTGGGTCTGGTGACCTCGACGACCGCGGGAAAGCCATCCCTGTCTTTGCCTGGCGACCCGCCGCTCGGTGCGGTGTCACAGCCATAAGCAACCGTGGCCTGGGCCGGATTCCGGCCTGTAGATCCCAGCGCCGTGTCTAGAGGTTGCCCCTGCGTCGCCCATCTTCGTCCAGGGGTGGCATCTGGCGTTGACGGCCGCCGGCAGCCGACCACGCCAAAACCAAAGTAACTAATTATGACCATTGATATCTCTGCAATTGCGAGGGCCGTGAGCAAGCAAGCCGCTGCAGACGACATTTCAATCAAGCTCGGCCATGCTCTGGAACTGGTCGCGGCTTGCCTGGGCTACACCTCGCTGTCTGCTTTGCAGACAGCCCAAGCAGTGGGGTCTGAGCTCAGGAACTTCCATAAGGCGCGGCACGTGGTCATCGATCTGGATTTGGCGCGGTGCCGAGCGCTGGCACTTGGGCACAGCGCGCTGGCCGGCTCTCTGCAGGAACTGCTTTCGGTGGCTTTCTCTACTCGAAGCAAATGGGCTGAAGTGCACACCGACTTCAAGATCTTCGAAGAGGCGTTGAAGCGCATGGTCGGACAACAGATGCTTGCAGACCCTGACGTCCTTGCGTCGATCGGCGGGGCGTACATGGAGGACCGTTTCAACATCTGCATCGATGACTCACTGGTGGCCGAGGAGGTACCGGTGTGCGAGCGCGTCAACATGACCTGGACCGGCCGCGTCACTCCAAAGGAGGGAGCGCATATTCCTGGGAATACGCTGCTGGTTGTTGCTGCCGTAAGCGCGTGGCGGATAGGAGAACGGTGCTTCGAAGGTCCGTTTGTCGAAGTCGTCAGACTGGCAGTGGCATAGAGGTGCGACGGATGTGATCCGGGTCTATGGCTGGCGGCGATTTGAGGCGTGGCGGGCTTGGAGCGGCTGGAGGGATCCCGAGAACAGCTTCACCATTGAGTGTGAGCGTCCGAGTGATGTATAACGGGCACGCCCTGGATGTCTGTCGGCCGTATCTAGGCCTGTCGCCCACGCATATCGACGGGGTTGAGCCGATGGGCGAGGTCGACACATTGCTGACCGTCGAGAACCTATCCACCTTCCATGAGTTGGCACGCCTTCCTTTGGCGGACCGGGGTTGCGCGTTGATCTACACAGCGGGCATGCCCAGCCCCTCATGGCTGCGGATCTACCGTCTGATGCTGAAGGCGCTACCTGATGCAGCTGAAGTCAGGCACTGGTGTGACATCGACGCCGGCGGGTTCCGAATTGCGAACCGGCTCGCCGCCGCCTGCCAAGATGAGGGGCGGGCACTCAGGCTGTACGGCATGGGTGGGGAGCTGAATAGAGAGACCCAAGAAGCAAGCGAGGGCGCCCGCAAGGCCCTCGACGATGGCGAGCTCCGGACGATTCGCCGGATCTGCGCGTCGCGCGACTGGAACCGGGAATGGGCCTTTGTCGACGAGCGAAAGCTTGCGTATGAACAGGAAGGCATGCGGGTCATCGTGCCGACGCCACGATAGTCAGGCGCCTCAGCTGTGCCTGGCGCTCGAGTCAAAGCTGCAGCGGGACGTACTTGGTCGTCTAGACAGATAGATTGAAGCGCTTCTCGAAGCGCTCTCGGATGACGAATTTGGGGGCGTGCTCGTCAGTCCTTCACGTCGACGCTGGCAATTCTCTTGGCCGTGGATACACTGCACCGCGTGAGACGCCTTTTCGTCATCCTGTTGATGATCGTCCTGCCGGTGCAGTTCACCTGGGCAGCGGCATCCGGGTTTTGCGGCCACGAAAGCGGCATTGCCGCGAAGCACTTCGGCCATCACGAGCACAAGCATTCCGGCCAGGCGCAGACCAAGGAAACCAAGGCGGCCAGCCTGTCGCATGCTGATTGCGAGATGTGCCATTTCGGCTTCAGCGTTCCGAGCGTGGATGTGCTGATCACCGCCGACTCACCCCCCAACCAGGATGTCTTTGCGGAGCCGCTAGAGCACGCGTCCCATATCCCTGGGCTGCCAGAACGACCTGACAGATTGCGCATCGCCTGATCCGGCGAGACGCGCGCTATCCCCTCTCTGACCTCGACGACGTCTCGTCGGATTCCCCGTTGGTTCATGCCACTAGGAGAATTCGATGCGAAAACGTTCGCTGGTACTTGCCAGCGCTGTGCTCATGTCCGCCGCCATGTGTTGGGTGGAGGTTTCAGCACAGCCGGCGTCTGCGCCGGCCGGTAAAGAGCCGGACCTGACCCTGGCTTTGGCTCTGCAGATCGCGGAGTCCAACAACGCCACCTTGCGGGCCACGCAGGCTCAGCTTGACGCCGCTCACGGCGCGCGCCGGGAGGCTCGTTCGCCGCTCTACAACAACCCGCAGGTGTCGATCGACCGCACGCGGCGGGATGTGCCGCAGGCAGGCTTGCCCACTGACCGCCGGTGGGAGTGGGGTGCGGGCATCACGCAGGCTTTGGAAATCGCCGGACAGCAGGGCCTGCGCCGTGACATCGCCGGCGCGTCACTCACGGCCGTACAAGAAGACATCGAGGCCACCCGGCGGGATGTTCGCGCCGAGGTGGCGCAGAAGTTCTTCCGCGTGCTCGGGCTGCAGCAGCGAATCACCGTCGAAGAACAGGCGGTGCGCCTGTTTGAAGGGACTGCCAACGCCGTTCAAAAGCGCAGGGCTGCCGGCGAGGACACCAAGCTCGACGCCAACTTAGCCGCCGTCGAGTCGGAGCGAGCGCATAACCAACTTGCCATGCTGCAAGAGCAGCGCGATGACGCCGCGGCTGAGCTAGGTGTCGCGATGCAGGCTGCCAGCCGCATCCTGCCTAAGGTTACCGGGGACCTGGAGCGAGGTCTGGATGCAGGTCTGCCGAACGTGGACGACCTGCTCGCGACAGCGTCCTCGCAGCCGCGACTGCGGTCGCTGACGGCGCGCGTCGACAGCGCGCGTTCCAAGCTTGGACTCGAGCGGGCAGGGCGGTACCCGGACGTCACAGTTGGCGTCAACGTCGGTCGGGAAGGCAGCATGGACGCGCGTGAGCGCCTCACCACGCTGTCGGTGTCCCTGCCCCTGCCGGTCTTCCGTCGCAACGACGCGGCCATCGGCCAAGCGTCCACGGACCTGACGCAGGCACAGATCGAACGCGAGGCGGCCCGGCGGGATCTCGACAGCCAGGTCCGGGTGCTCTGGTATCGCCTACAGAGCCTCAAGCAGAGGGTGCAGCGCCTTAAAGGCTCCGTGCTGCCCACGCTGGCGGACAACGAGCAGTTGTCTTTGAAGTCGCAGCGCGCGGGAGAGATTGGTCTCCTGGAACTCATCGTCGTGAACCGGCAGACGCTGGACGCGCGACGTGACCTCATCGACGCACTGGTCGATTTCCAGACCACCCGCATTGCCTTGGAACACGCCGCAGGGCGGGTTCCCGCCGAGGATCAAGGAACCCAACCATGAAGAACCGCCCAGTCGCCATCTTGGCATCGGTCGCAGCGATGGCCGTTGTCTTGGCTTTCAGTGGATGCGGCAAGTCCGACAAGCCTGATCCCGCCAAGTCTGCCGAGGCTCCCTCGGGAAAGGCCAGTGGTCCTGAAGGACTCAAGTTAGCGCCCGACGAGGCACAGCGTGCCGGCATCCAGTACGAGACCGTGCAAAACAAGCCGGTACCGGACGTCATCAGCGTCACGGCCACCATCCGCGTGAACCAGGACCGTATCGCGCGCGTCGCGCCGCGGGTCGAAGGACGCATCGTCGGGGTGTCGGCCAATCTGGGAGACCAGGTGAAGGCGGGGCAACCATTGGCCACACTGGACAGCCTTGCCATCGGTGAAGCTTCGGTGGCCTTGCTTCAGGCGCAGTCCACCGATCGTGCGGCTGAGGCGGACTTCAAGCGCGCATCCGCGCTGAACGCTGAGGAGATCATTGCGCAGAAGGACTTCCTCAGGCTCAAGGCCGAGCGCGAGCGCGCCGCTGTCGCCCTGCGTGCCGCCGAGGACCGGCTGAAGTTGCTGGGCGTGGATCCCAAGCGGCTGAGCCGCGTCGAATCCACGTTCCCGTTGACGGCGCCGCTGACTGGCACCGTGGTGCAGAAGAAGGCCACCGTTGGCGAATTGGGAACGCCCAGTGACCCGCTTTTCACCGTTGCTGACTTGTCGACCGTCTGGGTGGAAGCCAATCTCACCGAAAACCAGCTGGGCAAGGTGAGGCCCGGCGTCGCGGCGGGTGTGGTGGTGGCGGCCTATCCAGACCAGACCTTTCAGGGGAAGGTCACCTACGTGGCGAGTTTGCTGGACAAGGAGACCCGCACCATTCCCGCACGAATCGAGGTGGCCAACAGGGACGGCAGACTCAAGCCTGAGATGTTCGCCAAAGCGATCATCGATACGGGCGGCGACGCACCGACGTCTACGGCCATCAGCGTGCCAGATGCTGCCATCGTCCTCATGCAGGGGCAGCCGACCGTCTTCTTGTTCGCCAAGGGCGGGTACGAGCAGCGCGCCGTTGAGCTCGGCGACAAGCTCTCCGGACGTACTGTTGTCAAGTCGGGGTTGGTGGTCGGCGAGCAGGTCGTGATCGCAGGCACCTATGCGCTCAAGGCGCGCGTGCTGAAGTCGCAAATCGGCGACGAACACTGAGCAGGAGTCAACCATGCTCAATGCCATCGTCGACGCCTCCCTGCGCTACAAGGTCCTTGTCATCGTCGCCTTCACCGTGCTGGTGGGGCTGGGGGTACAGGCTTTCCGGGAAGTGCCTGTAGACGCGTTTCCGGACGTGACGCCCATACAGGTGAACATCTATACCGAATCCCCTGGCCTCGCTGCGGAGGATGTGGAGAAGCTGCTGACCACACCCATCGAAGGCGCCATGGCTGGCCTGCCGGGCGTGGAGGAGGTGCGTTCGGTCTCCCTCTTTGGCCTGTCCTATGTTGGCGTCTACTTCAAGGACAACGTCGACATCTACTTCGCGCGCCGCCTGGTTGGCGAGAAGCTGCAGGAGGCCAAGGAGCGCCTGCCGCAAGGCTACGGGGAGCCAGTGCTCGGACCGAACAGCTCCGGCCTTGGGCAGGTGTTCTGGTACACGATCGAGTCGGCGGACAGCAAGCTGACCGCGATGGATCTGCGCACGCTGCATGACTGGACAGTTCGGCTCATCCTGCGCACGGCACCGGGTGTGGACGATGTCATCTCTTGGGGCGGTCACGAGAAACAGTTCCAGGTCCAGATCGATCCGCGCAAGCTCATTAAGTACGGCCTGAGCTTTAAACAGGTGATGGAGCGCCTGGCAGCCAACAACAAGCAGGTCGGCGGCCAGTACATCAACCTCGGCGCGGAGCAGTACCTCGTGCGAGGCCTTGGGCTCGTCACAGGCACAGCTGACATCGGAACCATCGTCGTCGAGGAGCGCAATGGAGCGCCCATCTACGTTCGCGACATAGCCGAGGTGAAAGAAGCGCCGGCGTTGCGCTTCGGTGCCGTGACCCGCAACGGCAAGGAGACCGTGCTGGGCATGGCCCTGGCGCGCGTCAACGAGAACGCCAAAAGCGTCGTCGACGCGGTGAAGGCCAAGATCTCGACCGCCCAGGCGGCGTTGCCTAAGGGTGTAGAACTCAAGGCGATCTACGACCGCACGGAGATCGTCGCCAAGGCGTTGAAGACGGCCGAGAGCGCCCTGGTCGAAGGCTCGGTGCTGGTCGCGATCGTCCTGTTCCTGTTCCTGGGCGAGGTGCGCTCGGCCGTGGTGGTCATCGTGACCCTCCCGCTGGCCATGCTCATCGCCTTCCTGCTGATGAACCAGTTTGGTCTTTCCGCCAACCTGATGTCACTGGCCGGGTTGGCGATCGGGACCGGAATGATGGTCGACGGGGCTGTCGTCATGGTTGAGAACGCCTTCCGGCTTCTGGCCCACGCGAAGGAGTCGGGCGGGCCGATCGACAAGACGCACTTGATCCTCGAGGCTGCGCGCGAGGTGGCCAACCCGATCGCGTTTGCCATCCTCATCATCATCGTGGTCTTCATGCCGCTGTTTTCGCTCAGCGGTTTGGAGGGGAAGCTGTTCAAGCCGATGGCCCTGACCATCACCTTCGCGATGGCCGGCTCACTGCTCCTATCGCTGACCTTGGTACCGGTGCTTGCCGCTTTGATTCTCAAGCCTAAAGAGGAGAAGGACACCTTCATCGTGGCGCGCGCCAAGCGCGTGTACCTGCCGCTGCTGGACTGGGCGCTGGACAGAAAGCGCCTGGTCGTAGGCATCGCGGTCGTGCTGCTGATCGGCTCTTTGGCCCTGTTCCCCTTCCTGGGCAAGGAGTTCATGCCCCAACTGCAGGAAGGTTCCATCATGTTCCGGATCACCGGGATCCCGTCCACATCGCTGGATGAATCGATTCGGGTTTCGAACGAGGTGGACGCCAACCTGCGAAAGAACTTTCCGCAGGTGAAGACCGTGCTGGCAACCATCGGGCGCGCCGAACGGGGCGAGACGGCGGACGTGAACTACATGGAGGTGCTGCTGGAGCTCAAGCCGCAGTCCGAGTGGCCGGACAAGATCTCCTACGGTGGCCTGGCGTCCCAGATGCAAGAGTCGCTGGAGAAGCAGGTGCCGACGGCTGTCTTCGGCGCGACGCAGCCGATTCAGATGCGGGTGGAGGAACTGATCTCTGGCGTGCGCGCCACGTTGGCTCTGAAGTTGTATGGCGAGGATCTGAACACGCTGGACCGACTCACTGGTGAGATCAAAAACGTGCTGAACAAGGTGCCGGGCGTGGCCGACCTATCTGCCGAAGCCAACAAGGGCAAGCCGCAATTGGTCATCAAGGTCGATCGGGAGTCCGCAGCACGGTATGGGATCAATGCCGACGAGATCCTGGAGGTGGTTCAGGCCGGTATCGGCGGGGCCACGGTCAGCACGCTGATCGACGGAACCAAACGTTTCGATATCGCGGTACGCCTCGCTGACGAGTTCCGCGCCGACCCAGCTTCGATCGCGGCCATTCCGATCCGCACAGGGGAGGGTGCGCTCGTGCCGTTCTCGCAGGTGGCCAAGATCGAGATGGCCGAGGGCTACTCGTTTGTGCGCCGGGAATCGTTGCAGCGCTACTCCGTCCTGCAGATGGACGTCAAAGGCCGGGACGTGGACAGTTTCGTCAAGGAGGCCGGCACTCGCCTGACAGCTAACGTGAAGTTGCCGCCCGGCTACTGGGTCGAGTGGGGCGGGGCGTTCGAGAACCAACAGCGCGCCATGGCGCGCCTGGCGGTGATCGTGCCGCTGACCATCGGCTTGATCTTCATCCTGCTGTACACGGCATTCAACTCGGTCCGGCACGCGACGCTCATCATCGCCAACGTGCCCTTCGCCATCATCGGCGGCATCGTCGGGCTCTTCATCAGTGGCCAGTACCTGTCCGTGCCGTCAGCCATCGGCTTCATCGCGGTATTCGGCGTGGCCATGCTGAACGGCATCGTGATGGTCTCGTTCCTGAACGACCTGAGGCGCCAAGGCTTGCCGATTCGCGAGGCGGTGCGCCACGGGGCAGCGCTGCGCCTGCGACCGGTGCTGATGACGGCTTCGGTGGCCATCCTGGGTCTCATCCCGATGCTGATCTCGACTGGAGTCGGAGCGGAAACGCAGAGGCCCCTTGCCACGGTGGTGGTCGGCGGCCTTTTCACGTCGACGGCGCTCACCCTGCTGCTGCTGCCGCTCATCTACGAATGGTCCGAGTCCCGCGCGGCAGCACGTCAGGCCGCTAGGGAGCCGGCCGCGTCGCACGCCGCCAACGAGATTGGCGTGCACCACCCAGAACCACCCGAGGAGTCGACATGAAGCAGATCAAGGCCTACATCCATAGCCATCGCGCAGCAGACGTCATCGAGGCCATCAAGTCCACGAAGGCCTGGGAGATCCTGGACGGCGACCCGCATCACTACCACCTGAGCGCCACGCCTTCGCAGGGAACCCTTCCGCCGATCGACGACGCCGAACAGCACTTCTCCGTCAACCTCGGCCTCGCGGTGGTCAACGAAGTGCGGCTCGAGCTGCATTGCGACGACGACTGCGTCGATGAGATCGTCAAGGCGATCCGACGATCGGCGCGCACGGGCCAGCGCACGGCTGGCTGGGTCTACGTCACGACGATCGACGCCGCGCACGAAATTCATTGAACCGGCGCGGGAACTCCGCGCCCTACGAAGGAGCAACACATGGGATTTTTGGATCGACTGCTGAAGAGCGGACTGGGCGGTCACGGGGGCGGCGGGTACCACGGAGGGGGACGCTCGCGCGAGGGCGGACATGGAGGTCACGGCAGCCATGGCGGTCACGGGGACGGCTACTACCCGCCTGCGCAGAACGTACCGCCCCAACCAGCTACGGCCGCGTCCAGCGGCTTGATCTGTGCCAAGTGCGGCACTCCAGGAGCGTCCGGTGCACGGTTTTGCAGCGGCTGCGGCGGCCAACTGGTGGCTGCCGCCTGCCAGGGCTGTGGGACGCCGTTCGCCCCGGGCGCACGGTTCTGCAACCAGTGTGGCAGGCCGGCGCCGTAGTAGCTATGAATCGACGTACTGTGATTGCGTGCCTTGCGACTATCGCGGGACCGCTTTTGTCTGGCTGCGCGGAGCGGCCTCTGAAACCACCCGACGACAGATACTGTTTCCGGGTGAAGACCAAGACAGGATCGAAGCCGACGTGCACGCCTGCAGCAGTGCCAGATCTGGCGGCAGACGCACAGGCGAAGAAGTTCGAGCCCGTTCCAGGCAGCCTCGTCGTCTACCTCGTGCGCCGGCGGTGGGGTGATGTGGTGAACGTGGTTAACGTCGGGGTCGATGGCGGGGCTCTGGTGGCAACCACGCCGGCGTCATTCGTCAGGTTGATCCTGACGCCGGGTTCTCATCGGCTGGGCTATGAGTGGAAGAAGGGCAAGGGCGACCTTGAACTTCGTGGAGACGCCGGCCAAGTGCTCTTCGTGGAGCTGATCGGCAGCCTTTGGTTCTGGAACGAGTGGTACCGCCTGGAAATGGCTGATGCCTCTATCCGGGATAGGGCGATCAAGAGTCGCCTGGTGGCCGACGTGAAGGTGGCTGGAAGTGAATGATGGACAAGAGGCGACAGGACATTGAGAAAGAGGAAATGGCTCCCGACCTTCCTCCTGAATCAGCGGCGGCGCACTTCGAGGCAATCGGCAAAGCCATCGGCGACATTGACGTGATCGTGCGAGGGCTCCTCGAGCGGACGCCACCGACCAAGCCCTGGCAGCGCCAGCTGAGAATGCATCTCCAGGACGCGGATCGTCACGTTGAGATCCTGCGCCTGGCGATTTCTCTCGAGCATGACCTGACCGAAATTCATGACTCAGCGCGCAAGCTCAAGCAGGTGATCGAGACTGCCAACGTGCAGGTCGTGGGCGGACGCGCTGACGGAATTACTCGCAATGCCTTGATGGTCGCGTACCGGAACGCCTCCCTGCTGAGCTGCTTGCTTGCACCCTGAAGCTGAACCGATCGCGTTGGAGGAGAACTGCGATGACCGACGGCCGAGCAAAAGCCCACGAGCGTTACCACGTTGCTATGGTGGAAGTGAAACGCCGCCTGCGCGCCGTCAACCGCATCCTGGGCGCCAAGAAGTCCCGCACGCTCACTCTGGACACGGACAACGAGTTCTCCTGGCTCCAGGTGCGCAAGGTCATTGAACTGGTGGCCTTCGCGGGAATTTCATCGGACGAGGCGCGCTATGCCGCATTGCGCATGGAGGCCAAGGACAACCCGGACTACACCCGTGACTGGAAGGTCGGAGACATCCTGAAGCGACTCTCGAAGATCACGCCGCACTTCCTGCCGATCCCTATTGGCAGCGTCCAGGTGATGGGCGACGGCCTGTGGCACTTCAATGAGGGGAAGGAAAAGCAGACCCTTGAGCGCTTCGTCGAGATTTATGAGCGCGCCGGCGAGCACCTTCACGTGCCCAACCCCTTCGGCGAGGTCTCTCTGGAACAACACCAGCAACTGGTGACCTCGTCGAGGAAACAGCTTTACAAGGACGTTCTGTACCTGACCAGCGTGCTATGGACGCATGCCAAGGTTGGTCTGGAGTTCGATCCTAAGGATGACGAGCCGCGTGGGGCGGCCAATCCGATTTCTGCGTGGCTGGTTCAGCTCGGGAAGCCGGAAACGGACGAGGTTCGCGTCGTGCTGGCAGAAGGGATTGATCGACCCGAAGGACGTGCCGACAAGGAGGACGTGCCAAGTGACGAATGAATCAGCGCTGCCTTTGACGGCGCTTTGGCAGAACGAGTTCAACGCCGACAACCTGATCGACTACGCACGCGCGTCGAAGGATTTGTCGGAGTACATCCGCGTGCTGGTCAAGGAGGGCTACCGGCACTTGGTCGTGCCTAGCCGAGGCGCAGTACCGTTCATCAGCGCTGCCGCGGCTGCCTGGCGTCTCGATATCCGATCGCTGCCGACCTATGACGAGCGCTTGAAGGAAATGAGTGAGCTGACCTACTCCCCGTTCCATCAGAAGCTCATCCTGCCGTTCTCCGCCGACCCGCAGGACGCAACGCAGACTACGGCGGCGATCAGGCGCTACTGGAGCCGCGTTCTTGCTGGGATCGTGCGACGTGACGGGACTGATCCCTACCTCACGTTCTACAAGGTACTGGTCGAAAACCTGGCCAAGAGGAACTGGCTGGCAGCGCTGCCCAGCAAACTCCCAACCGAGAACTTCATCTTCGTGGACACGGTCGTATCAGGGCGTGCTATCTGCGAAATCTTCAGGGCCTTCGAAGAGGTTGGACTCGACAAGTGCCACTTCATTCTGATCGTCGACGCCCGGGGCGCGGAGGTGGCGCAGCGGTACCAGCGGGAGATCAAGGCGATGGCGGATCAGGGGCGGTGCACGGTTCTCCCCGTCAACAGGCTTTTCACGGAAGACCGCGGGCCTGCCGTCAGTGGGGTCTGGAGCACGGTCTATCCACAGATACTGGATGCCGTCCGACAGCGGTTTGAATGGGCAAGGGATGCCTATGGCGCAGGTACGTTCTATCACCAGGTGTCGAGCTCACAAGTGAAGCCTCGTCAGGGCATTGGGACCCCTGACTACAACATGCCAGTCACGCAGATGTATGCATCCCTGTATGTAGGCATCTCGACGGCAGTGAGGGCGCTGCGAGACGCCGAAGCGGCGGAGAAGAAGCTGGCCGATCAGGTCGGTCGCGAGTCGAGCGCCTTCGCGGAGATGCTTGCTGAGCGCCAGGCCGACATCGATCTCGACCTTCGCCGCCAACTCGAATACCAGCTCATGAAATTCCGGGAGGCTGTGGAGGAAATGAAGCCGTACAGCCCTTTGGACAAGGAGACAACCCGGATCCTGGCCGAACCCCGCGTTCATGAGGCGCATCCGGACGCCGTTGTGACGGTCTCAAGTTCCCACCTTGTGCGTGTCACGCTGCCTGACTCAGAGATCTCCCGGGTGATGCTCGAGGCTGAGCGGGAAATTGCGTTGGGCAAGGACGTGCTGGATGACGACTGGTTCCGGTAGGCCTACCGAGAACTGGAACGCGGTGGCGAGACCCGGCTGGCGTGTTCGAGCCACCGCGGCCGCCGCATCAGTGTTGATCTGTGGTCTGTTTATCCACGTGCTCAGCGCCAGCCACTTGCGTTGGATTCCTCAAGTTGGAGCTGCCCCTGGCCCATCGATCAGCGTCAGACTTGTACCCCTGCGCCGCGCGGCACCTGAGGTCGTCGCGGCCGTCCCTGCTAGAAGGCCTCAAGCGGCAAGCTCACGGACGGGATGGAATAGGGGCGCCGCGAGCAACGCGCAGCCGTCGGGCACGGCTCCAATGGCTGGTCAGGATGTAAATGCCGACAAGCAGCCAGGTGAGCCAGAACAGCTTGAACCCGGCACCGTGCCACCGCCGATCCGTCTTGATCTTGGCGTGGCCATGGCCGGCGCGCGCCCGGAGTTCCGCAGGATGGCCGATAGCGCTGGCGTCGCACTCCAGCTCGGCGGGCTGTCGAAGGACGAACGCATCGCGCTTGCAATCACTCGGACCGAGAAGCGCGATTGCCTGGGGCCGCGCAAGGACCTGAAGGCAGACCTGGTCCAGCTCGCGATCTACCTGCACACGGTGGCCAGCGGCAAATGCAAAGGACAGTAGCCGCGGGTCACGCTGGCGCCAACATGACGGATTTGTAATGCGAAGGCCACGCTTCCCGTTGGGGACGGATTTCTAAAGTTCCTTCCATGGTGAACGCCTCAGGTGGCTCTCCCGAGTCACCCGTCCGCCGAAGTAGGAACTCTCATGAACCGCACCATTTCCGCCTCCGCCCTGATCGCCAGCCTTGTGTTCGCCGTGGGCGCTGCCCAGGCAGGTACTGCCGCTGGGAACGACCGCATGTTCAACGGCAAGTCGGTCCACGGCGAGGCCGTCACCGCCACCCAAGGCGCGCGTGTGGTCAAGGTCGATGCTGGCAAGGCCATCAACGTGAACTGCGGCGACGTGGTGACGTTCCAGAGCGCGGGCAAGAGCTTCACGTGGAAATTCAGTTCCGCCAGCCATCGCGCACTCGACGTCCGCGACATCGCGCCCCAAGGCTTCACCGACAAGAAGTTGATGGTCTACGTGTCCCGCGCCGATAGCGAAGGCGCATGACCCTCCGAGCCCTGCGATCCGCGGTCGGAAACGAACCGCGGGTCTGGGCGAACAGCTTCCAGTAAGGCGAAGCACCGCTGCTTTGCGAACGATTTCACTGGAACAGCCAAGGCCAATTCACCCTCGTTTAACCGTTTCAAGACACAATCCGGTCCATGCGTCGCTGGCTGACCATCCTTTTGCTGTTCATCCTGCCCGTCCAGTTCGCCTGGTCGGCAGCGGCAGCCTATTGCCAGCACGAGCAGATCCCTGCCAAGGCGCACATCGGTCACCATGCCCATGAGCATGGGGTACCCGGTGATGCCGGATCCAAGGTGTCCGGCAAGCATCTCGACGACAAGTCGCCTTCCAAGGGCGGCAAGCTGCTCGGGGACAACGACTGTGGCTATTGCCAATTGAGCTTCGCGAAGCCGCTGGTGCCCGTCGCGCTGCAATTCGACAACAACGTCGCATTCACTCTGGACCCTGCGTCCAACCAGGCCTTCCGTTCGCGCGGGCCTGACCTCCTCGAACGCCCCAACTGGCGCGTCGCCTGATTCGGCGAGCGCAGTTTCGTTCCAACCCCTCTCGTTTGATGCGGCCCTAGCCGCAGCACTGCACTCGCCGAAACCCTCGCGTTGTCCCTACAACCCTGGAGTTTTCGATGCGCAGAACCTTCGTGCCGCTTGCATGCGCGGCACTCATTTCCTCCCTTGCCCAGGCGCAGTCGTCTGGGATCCCTCCCGCTTCCGCTGACGTTCAGATCGCTCAGGCGACAGTACCAGCCACCCCGACGGTCGCCCCGCAAACCACGCCGTTGTCCTTGAGGACGGCGGTCGACACGGCGCTGGCACAGAACCCCCAGCTTCGTGCCGCCGCAGCCGAGCTCGATGCCAATGACGGCACTGTCCGCCAGGCCGGCCTCATCCCGAATCCGGTGCTTGGCGTGGACCAAGAGGACCTCAAGTCCGGCACCCGCGTCACGACGATGCAACTCAGCCAGACGCTGGAGACCGGCGGCAAGCGAGCGGCGCGGGTTGAGCTGGCACAGCGCGGCAAGGACATTGCAGCGCTGGATCTGATCGCTCGCCGCGCTGACATCCGTGCCACGGCCGTCCAGGCCTTCTTTGACGCACTGACGGCCCAAGAGCGCGTCAAGGTCGCTGAAGAATCGCTGCGGATCGCCGGCAGTGGCGTTGATGCCGCCGCACGTCGGGTGACCGCCGGGAAGGTGTCGCCCACGGAGGAGACGCGCGCTCGAGTCGCTGCTTCAACCGCTCGAATCGATCTGCGCCAAGCGCAAGCCGAGAGTTCGGCCGCGCTGCGTGCGCTGACCGCCGTTATGGGCGTGCCTGAGGGCACCATCCAGCGCCTGGACGGCAGCGTCGACGTGTTGCCGGTAGCCCCGTCAGCGCCCGACATCATGGCGCGGCTGCCCGATGCGCCGGCCGTGCGCCGCGCTTTGCTTGAGGTCCAGCGCGCCGATGCGGGCTACACCCTTGCTCGTGCCAAAGGCGTGCCGGACGTGACTGTGGGCGTTGGTGCCCGCCGCGCCCAGGAACTGGGTCGGACGCAGGCTGTGTTCAGCGTGTCGGTGCCGCTTCCGTTCTTTGACCGGAACCAAGGCGCCCAGTTGGAGGCTCTGCGTCGCCGGGACGCCGCGCAAGCCAACGCCCAGGCCGAGGAGCTGCGCCTGCGCTCTGAAGTGCTGCAGATGGCAGACCTCCTGCAGGCGCGCAAGGACGAGGTCGAAGCGCTGCGCCGCGAGGTGCTGCCTGGTGCGCAGAGTGCTTACGAGGCGGCCAAGACCGGCTTCGAGCTCGGCAAGTTCAGCTTCCTGGACGCCCTCGATGCCCAGCGCACCTGGCTTCAGGTCCGCAGCCAGTACTACACCGCGGTGGCCCAAGTTCACCGCACTGCTGCAGAGATCGACCGCCAGCTCGGCACCACGACTGATCGCCCCTGAGGCACACCCAACATGAAATTCACGATGAACGACAAGCAAAGCACGCTCGACCGCCTGCGTGGCAGCCTGGGCAAGAAGCAACTGATCGCCATTGCCGCCGTGCTGGCGCTGGGCGCCGTCGGTACGGTGTCCATCCTTCGCATGGGCGGCAGTGCACCTGCCGCCGAGGAAGAGCATGGTCACGGCCACGATGAAGCAAAGGGGCACGCCGACGGTGAGCACCATGGCGAGGCCAAGGGCGAAAAGGGTCACAAGGACGCCGAAGGTCACGGTGACGGCGAGCACCACGAAGAAGCCAAGAAGGGCGCCAACGGTGGTGACGTCATCGGCACGCAGAAGGAAGTCAGCGTTGAGCTTCTCCTGGCCGACCAGGGCGGATCTCCTCGCATCAAGCTGTGGCTGACCAAGGGCGGCAAGCCGCTGCAGCTCAGCCAGCAGCAAGTGGCTGTGACGCTGGAGCGTCCCGGGCAGAACCCCGAAAAGATCGCGTTCGCACTCGAAGGCGGTGCCCTGGTCAGCGCCCAGATCATCAGCGAGCCGCACCTGTTCAAGGGCACCGTTGAGGTTCAGACCGGCGGTGGCGTCGCCCAGTTCCCCTTTGTCAAGGATGAGGGTGCCGTCACCATGACCGCAGACCAGATCAAGGCAGCGGGCATCTCGCTGGATACCTCCGCGCCTTCAACCATCCGTTCGGCGCTCCAATTGCCCGGCGAGATCGCCTTCAACGAAGACCGGACCGCTCACGTCGTGCCGCGTGTTGGTGGCGTTGTGGAATCGGTCGCCGTGTCCCTGGGTCAACAGGTCGTGAAGGGCCAGGTCCTGGCTGTCATCAGCAGCTCCAGCGTCTCCGACCAGCGAGCCGAGTTTCAGAACTCCCAGAAGCGCCTCCAACTGGCTCGCACGACCTACGAACGTGAGAAGCAGCTCTTCGAACAGCGAATCTCGCCCCAGCAGGACGTTCAGCAGGCTGAGCAGGCCATGCGCGAAGCCGAGATCGCCGTCGCCAACGCACGCCAGAAGTTGCAGGCAATTGGCGCGTCGGCGGACTCGTCGGCCCTGAACCGGTTCGAGCTGCGCGCGCCCTTCAACGGGATCATCGTTGAGAAGCACATCGCGCTGGGTGAACAGGTGCGTGAGGACACCAACGTCTTCACCATCTCTGATCTGAAGTCCGTCTGGGCTCAGATCAATGTGCCCGCGCGCGACCTGCCGCAGGTGCGCATCGGCGAGAACGTGGTCATCAAGTCCACCGCCTTCGAGCAGAAGGCCGTCGGCAAGGTGGCCTATGTCGGCGCCTTGATTGGCGAGCAAACCCGCACGGCCCAGGCGCGCGTCGTTGTCGACAACCCCAACACCGCATGGCGTCCCGGCCTGTTCGTGAACGTCGAGGTCTCGGCTGGCGAATCCAGCGTCCCGGTCTCGGTGACTGCTGACGCCATCCAGACCATGGAGGGCAAGTCCATCGTGTTCGTCCGTACGCCGAGCGGCTTTGCGCCGGTACCGGTCGAGCTGGGTCGAAGCGACGGCAAGCGCACCGAGGTGACGTCCGGCCTGAAGGCAGGCGCGCAGTACGCGACGTCGGGTAGCTTCGTCATCAAGTCTGAAGCCGGCAAGGCCTCGGCCAGCCACGAGCACTGAAAGAGGCGTCCACATGTTTGAACGCATCATTCGTTTTGCCATCGAGCATCGATGGCTCGTCATGTTGGCTGTGCTCGGCATGGCCGCGCTGGGCGTCTTCAGCTACCAGAAGCTGCCCATCGACGCGGTCCCCGACATCACCAACGTCCAGGTCCAGATCAATACCAAGGCGCCCGGCTACTCGCCGCTCGAAACCGAGCAGCGCGTGACCTACCCGATCGAAACGGTCATGGCGGGCTTGCCCGGCCTTGAACAGACCCGCTCGCTGTCGCGCTACGGCCTGTCCCAGGTCACGGTGATCTTCAAGGAAGGCACCGACATCTACTTCGCCCGCCAGCTGGTCAATGAGCGCATCCAAAGCGCTCGCGGTCAGATGCCGGCCGGTGTGGAGCCGAACATCGGTCCCATCTCCACCGGCCTCGGTGAGATCTACCTGTGGACGGTCGAGTCGCAGCCGGGGGCAAAGAAGCCCAACGGCGAGCCTTACACGGCCACCGACCTGCGCGAGATCCAGGACTGGGTCATCAAGCCCCAGTTGCGCAACGTGACCGGTGTCACCGAGATCAACACCATCGGTGGCTATGCCAAGGAGTACCACGTTGCTCCCGATCCGAGCCGTCTGGCTTCCTATGGCATCACGCTGGCGGACGTCGTCAACGCGCTGGAACGCAACAACGCCAACGTGGGCGCCGGCTACATCGAGCGCCGCGGCGAGCAGTACCTGATCCGCGCCCCGGGCCAGGTCCGCTCCATCGCCGACATCGGCAACGTGGTCCTGCGCAACGAGGGCAGCGTGCCGGTCCGCATCAAGGATGTGGCCAGCGTCGAGCTCGGCCGCGAACTGCGCACGGGTGCGGCGACCGACAACGGCAAAGAAGTGGTGCTGGGCACCGTCTTCATGCTGATCGGCGAGAACAGCCGCACCGTTTCCCAGGCCGTCGACAAGAAGATGGCTGAGATCAACAAGAACCTCCCGGCCGGCATCCACGCCGTCACGGTCTACGACCGCACGACCCTGGTCGACAAAGCCATCGGCACGGTCAAGAAGAACCTGATGGAGGGCGCGATCCTGGTGATCGTCATCCTCTTCCTGTTCCTCGGCAACATCCGTGCGGCGCTGCTGACCGCGATGGTGATCCCGCTGTCCATGCTCTTCACGTTCACGGGCATGGTGAACCAAAAGGTCAGTGCGAACCTGATGAGCCTCGGAGCCTTGGACTTCGGGATCATCATCGACGGCGCGGTCGTGATCGTCGAGAACTGCGTACGCCGCCTGGCGCATGCACAGGAGCACAAGGGGAGGTCGCTGACGCGCTCAGAACGCTTCCACGAGGTGTTCCTGGCGTCGCAGGAGGCCCGGCGTCCGCTGCTGTTCGGGCAGCTGATCATCATGATCGTCTACCTGCCGATCTTTGCGCTGGCTGGCGTCGAAGGGAAGATGTTCCACCCGATGGCGTTCACGGTCGTGATCGCGCTGGTGGGCGCCATGATCCTGTCGATGACCTTCGTGCCGGCAGCCGTCGCGCTGTTCATCGGCGAGAAGGTCGCCGAGAAGGAAAACTTCCTGATGGGCTGGGCGCGCCGCGCCTATGAGCCGGCGCTGAAGCGTGTCATGAACGCCAAGCCGCTGGTCATCACCTTCGCGCTGGTCACGGTGTTCCTGTCCGGCCTGCTTGCAACCCGCATGGGCAGCGAGTTCGTGCCGAGCTTGAATGAAGGCGACTTCTCCATTCAGACTTTGCGGATCCCGGGCACCAGCCTGTCGCAGTCGGTTGCGATGCAGCAGCAACTGGAATCGACGCTGAAGACCAAGTTCCCGGAAATCGAGCGTGTGTTCGCCCGTACCGGTACCGCGGAAATCGCGTCCGACCCCATGCCGCCCAACATCTCGGATGCCTACGTGATGCTGAAGCCCGTGTCCGAATGGCCGGAGCCGCGCAAGACGCGTGACGAACTGGCCGCTCTGGTCAAGGCCGAGGTAGAGAAGATGCCGGGCCAGAACTACGAGTTCTCGCAGCCCATCCAGCTGCGGTTCAACGAGCTGATCTCCGGCGTGCGCTCCGACGTGGCCGTCAAGGTGTTCGGTGACGACATGGACGTCATGAACAACGCCGCTGGCCGTATCGCTGCGGTGCTGAAGGGCATTTCCGGCGCGACCGAGGTCAACATCGAGCAGACCACTGGCCTGCCGATGCTGAGCGTGCAGATCGACCGGGAGAAGACGGCGCGCTATGGCCTGAACGTCCAGGACGTGCAGGACACGCTGGCCACCGCCGTCGGCGGCAAGGAAGGCGGCACGATGTTCGAGGGTGACCGTCGCTTCGACATCATCGTTCGCGTGCCCGAGAACGTGCGCTCGGACCTGGAGGCCATCAAGCGCCTGCCGGTGCCTCTGCCTGCGAGCGGCACCAGCAGCGCCCGGAAGTTCATCCCGCTGAGCGAGGTGGCCGATCTGTCGCTGTCACCTGGTCCCAACCAGGTGAGCCGCGAGAACGGCAAGCGCCGCGTGGTGGTCAGCGCCAACGTGCGCGGCCGCGACATCGGCACCTTCGTCGCTGAGGCCGAGCAGGCCATCCAGCAACAGGTCAAGCTGCCCACGGGCTACTGGATGACCTGGGGCGGCCAGTTCGAGAACCTGCAGTCGGCGACGAATCGCCTGAAGATCGTCGTGCCGGTGTCCCTGCTGCTGGTCTTCACGCTGCTGTTCGTGATGTTCGGCAATGCCAAGGACGGCTTGCTGGTGTTCACCGGCATCCCGTTCGCGCTGACGGGCGGCATCGTGGCTCTGTGGTTGCGGGACATTCCGATGTCCATCTCCGCGGCAGTCGGCTTCATCGCGCTATCCGGCGTGGCGGTGCTGAACGGCCTGGTGATGATCTCCTTCATCCGCAACCTGCGGGAGTCGGGTCGTAGCCTGGACGAGGCCATCTTCGAAGGCGCCATCACCCGGTTGCGACCGGTCTTGATGACCGCGCTGGTCGCATCGCTGGGCTTCGTGCCCATGGCGATCGCTACCGGCACGGGCGCCGAGGTGCAGCGTCCGTTGGCCACGGTCGTGATCGGCGGCATCTTGTCTTCGACGGCACTGACCTTGTTGGTGCTGCCGGTGCTGTATCGCATCGCCCACCGCAAGGATGACGAGGAAGACGCGCCTGCGCCGCGCGCCAAGCCGGATCAGGAGGTGCTTGCATGAACGCACTGCCGCATTGCGCGGCGCACCGGCCGCAAGGCCGGTGTTTCGCGGACCTGAGCCTCTGGCATGGAGGGCGGCCGCAAGGCCGCAGGGCCTCATGAAAATCCTGGTCGTCGAAGACGAAGTCAAGGCGGCCGCTTACCTGCGCAAAGGACTGACCGAGGAGGGCTACCAAGTCGAGGTAGCTCACACCGGCGTCGACGGACTCCACATGGCGTCCGTGAACGAGTACGACCTTGTCATCCTGGATTGGATGCTTCCGGGCATCGATGGGCTGGCGGTCCTCTCGGCTTTGCGTCATACGCGGTCGGTTCCGGTCCTCATGCTGACCGCGCGCGGCCAGATCGAGGATCGGGTGCGCGGCCTGCAGAGTGGGGCGGACGACTACCTGATCAAGCCATTTGCCTTCTCGGAGCTGGTCGCGCGCGTCCAGGTGCTCCTGCGTCGGGGAAGCGTGCACCGGAATGACACGGAAACGCTGGTCATGAAGGTGGCCGATCTCGAGGTCGACACGGTGCGCCGCAAGGCGACCCGGGCAGGTCAGCGCCTGGAGCTCACACCCAAGGAGTTCAGCCTGCTGATCTTGCTGCTGCGGCGCAAGACCCATGTGCTCTCGCGTACGGAAATTGCGGCCCAGGTCTGGGACATGAACTTCGACAGCGAGACCAACGTCGTCGAGGTGGCAATCCGTCGCTTGCGGGCGAAGTTGGACCAGCCCTTCGAGAAACCGCTGCTCCACACCGTGCGCGGCGTGGGGTACGTGCTGGAGGAACGGCCATGAATGTGTCGAGCATCCAAGCACCGAGCCTTCGAGCGCGGTTGTCGCGCCAGTTTGCCCTGCAAACCATGGTCGGCCTGAGCCTGGTCTGCGGCGCGGTCTACCTGGTGATCTCGCTCACGCTGTCCGCTCGCCAGGACGACACCCTGGTCAAGAAGCGGATCGCGGTCCAGCGACTTCTCAAGGAGGGGCAGGAAGTCCATGACATCCCGGGCATCAAGCACCTGATGAGTGATTTCCTGGCCGGTCATGACGATCTGTCACTGGTGGTTCGGCAGGAGAACCGTGCCGCTGTCTTCGAGAAGGACGATCCCAAGCGCCCTGATTCGATGAGCAAGCGGCTGAGCTTCCCGGTTCAGCTACCGACGGAGCTGGGCGGGGCAGGGCAGGCGGAACTCATCTACGACGTCAGTAAGGATGAATCACTGCTGAGCCGCCTGTGGTGGACGCTGCTGACCGCCTCCATCCTGGGGACTTTTGCGGTCTCGGCGACAGGCTTCGTACTGGTGAAGAGAGGGCTGGCGCCACTGAATGCGTTGGCGCGTCGGACCTCCGAGCTCGATGCGAGCCGCCTTGATCAGCGGCTGGATGCGGCGGGCCAGCCTGAGGAAGTCCAGTCGCTGCTCCTGCAG
This sequence comes from Pelomonas aquatica, assembly GCF_026712205.1. Lineage (GTDB taxonomy): Bacteria > Pseudomonadota > Gammaproteobacteria > Burkholderiales > Burkholderiaceae_C > Pelomonas > Pelomonas aquatica. The sequence goes on along the minus strand of NZ_JAPPUW010000006.1, from coordinate 131,333 downwards.
TTCAATGCGCTGTTGGACCGACTACAAGTCGCGTACCGGCAGATGGGGGCATTCAATGCCGACGTCGCGCACGAACTGAACAATCCGCTTTCAATCCTGATCGGCAGCTGCGAAGTGGCCCTCAGGCGGCCTCGATCTGCGGCTGAACTGCATGACACGCTCTCCTCCAACCTTGAGGAGCTGCGACGGATCGCGACCATCGTGGCGGACATGCTCTTTCTATCGAGCGCTGAACGCGGAACACCTGCGCGCCGATCCTTTCCAATGAGCATTGCCGACCTCGCAGCGGAAGTCGCGGACTTTCACGAGTTCGTCCTGGAAGAGGCCGAACTGCGCGTGGAGGTGCGTGGAGATGCACGCGCAGCGGTAGACGCCGGCCTGGTTCGGCGGGCGATGTCCAACCTGCTGAGCAATGCGTCGCGCTATGCCACCCGTGGCTCCCTGATCGAGGTGCGCATTGCGCGAGTCGATCCTCGGCACGTTTCGATCGGGGTGCACAACCAGGGGCCGGTCATCCCGGCCGAGCATCTGCCGCGTCTGTTCGACCGGTTCTACCGCGTCGATCCGTCACGAACAAATGCCGACCGAAACCACGGTTTGGGACTGTCCATCGTCGCAGCCATTGCACGCATGCACGGTGGGACCGCCATCGCGGAGTCAACGGATCAAGGTACGTACATCCGCTTCACGCTGGAGGACCCTGGTGCGTCTGACGCGAAGGCGGTGGCGGCCCCTGCCGCGTCGGGGAGGCCGTCATGACCTTAAACACACCTTGGAAAGGAGGCCGCCATGTTGAACTTGTTTGAGCACTTGCGTGAGCGGCATCCGGGGTTGGCGACCTACATCTTCGGCACCTCCGTTGCGGTCATCGTCATTTCCTTGCTGCTGCTGATCTACTTCCTTCGCCAGGACCGCGCCAAGAAGGAACAGCGGCGCGAGGAGCGTCGTGACAAGCGCCGTCGGGCACGCCAAAAGCGGTGACCTCCTACACAGGCCACTGCTAGGATCATTCGGTGCGCAAAGCTCTCCTGACCTTCTTGCTCGCAGTGCTGCCTTTCCAGTTCGTCTGGGGGGCGGCCGCTGGATACTGTCAGCACGAGCAGGGCACGGAGGTGAGCCATTTTGGACACCACGCGCACAAGCACGCAGGCAAGTTTGCCAAGACCTCCGACGCCTCGGCCGACAAGAGCCAGCAGGGCGGCGCCGATGACGCCGACTGCATTGCTTGCCACATGAGTGGCGGCACTGTGATGTCGGACGCTCAGACTCTTCCCAGGGTCGACCAGATCGCTCAGCCGGTCACGACCGTTCGGGGAGCGCACTCCAGGTTGCTGGTACCCACCATTGACCGGCCCAAATGGGCATCGCTGACTTGATCTGAGCCCGGCGCGCAAGCGACGGGTAGGCCGCCGGAAACGTTCAGCCGGCGATACCGATGGACTCCATGGCCGCTGGCCAAAGCGAGTCCGATCAGCAGGCAGCCAGCACAACCTCACCCCAACTGCTGGCCGCCGCCTTCCAAGAAAGCGACGCCGTTCATGAGCAAGAACCAGAAGCTGCGGCTGGATCTCCCGTTGGTGCTGCCGGACATCCACGGCACCGACGATCCCTGCGTGAAGCGCCTGCAGGACAAGCTGGCCGGTCGACCTGGCATCGATGCCGCCCACGTCACTGGCGTTGCCGAGGGCAAGCCCCAGTTATGCGTGCACTACGACCCCAACGTGATCTCGCTAGGCCGCGTTCGCGAGCTGGTCGAGTCTGAAGGGCTCGAACTCACGGATCGGTTCGCGCATATTCTGGGACGGGTCAACCTGCCCATGCACGCGCGATTTGCCCAGCGGCTCGCTGAACAGCTCCGGGCTTTGGAGGGTGTCATCGAGGCGGACGTTTCGCCCGGCGGCGTGGTGCGCATTGAGTTTGATCGGACGCGCATCGACGAGGCCAAACTGAACCAGCGTCTGACTTCGCTTGACATCACGATCGACGGCGACAAAGGCGCATCGAAAGCCCCGGTTCGCAAAACGACCAGCCAACCCGTCGCTGCCGCGCCAGAACCGGGCGAATCTGCGGACAAGGCTGCCAACGATGAGCACGCGGGACACGACCACAGCGACCATGACCACGACCCGAAGGCCAGCCATGACCATGCCGGCGAGGAAAAGGGCAAGGTTGCGCACAAGCACGATGAGAAAGGGCATGCCGGCCATTCCCACGACAAGGAGGGGGAGGGCGGCGAGCACAGCCATGAACACGGCGGGCTGTTCGGTGAAAAGACAGAGCTGATCTTTGCCAGTTTGTCGGGCATGGCCCTCTTGGCCGGCTGGCTGATCGGCCGCGCAGGCACGGGACCCGATTGGCTACCGACGGCGTGCTACGTACTCGCGTATTTCTTCGGCGGGTATTACACGGTCAAGGAAGCGATCGAGAACCTGCGCGCCAAGCGATTCGAGATCGACACCCTCATGCTTGTCGCCGCGGCCGGCGCCGCCGCCCTGGGTTCGTGGGCTGAAGGCGCTCTGCTGCTGTTCCTGTTCAGCATGGGTCACTCGTTGGAGCATTACGCCATGGGACGGGCGCGGCGCGCGATCGAGGCGTTGGCCAAGCTCGCGCCGGAAACGGCCACAGTCCGACGCGACTCCGGAACCGAAGTGGTAGCTCTGGACAAGCTGCAGGTGGGTGATGTCGTCGTCGTGAAGCCTAACGAGCGCCTCCCCGCGGACGGCGTGGTCGTGGTGGGAACTTCGAGCGTCAACCAGGCGCCGGTCACCGGTGAAAGCGTGCCGGTCGACAAGCGACCTGTGGAAGACGGCAAGACGGCCATCGGCAACTTCGAGCGAGTCGCCGCGGAGAACCGAGTCTTCGCCGGCACGATCAATGGCGCTGGCGCAATGGACGTGATGGTGGCGCGCAAGTCCGACCAATCGACGATGGCGCGCGTCATCAAGATGGTGACAGAGGCGGAGGCACAGCGGTCACCGACTCAGCAGTTCACCGAGAAGTTCGAGCGGATCTTTGTGCCATCAGTGCTGTTGCTGGTTGGCCTGTTGCTCTGCGCAGGCTTCGTCATCGACGAGCCGTTCTCGCAGACGTTCTATCGGGCAATGGCCGTGCTGGTGGCTGCAAGCCCCTGCGCTTTGGCGATCTCCGTGCCCAGCGCCGTTTTGAGCGGCGTGGCGCGCGCGGCACGCGGCGGTGTGCTGGTCAAGGGTGGCGGCCCGCTGGAGAACCTGGGCACGCTGACGTCCATCGCCTTCGACAAGACCGGCACCCTGACCGAGGGCAAGCCGAAGCTGACCGACGTCGTGCCTGCGCAGGGGGTGCCTGAGGAGGAATTGCTGGCAGTGGCGCTTGCGGTGGAAGAGCACAGCGACCACCCGCTCGCGGCCGCCATCGTGACGGGTGCCAAGGAGCGTCTGGGAGACAAGGCCAACTTGCTGCAGGCGTCTGAGGTCAAGAGCATCACGGGACGGGGTGTGCAGGCGCAGCTCAGCGGCGAGACCGTGCACATCGGTAAGCCGGTGTTGTTCACCGAGCTGCCCGACTCCAACGTACCCACGGATGTCGACGAGGCGAACAAGAAGCTCGTGGCCGACGGGCGGACCACCATGATCGTTCGCAAGGGCAGCCAGTTCCTGGGCGTGATCGGAGTGATGGACACGCCGCGGCCCGTGGCGGGAGAGGTCATGGCCGAGCTGCGCAAGCTGGGCATCGAGCGCTTGATCATGATCTCTGGTGACAACCAGAAGGTGGCCGAAGCAGTAGCCCAGACGGTCGGTCTGACCGAGGCTCGGGGCGACCTGATGCCAGAGCAGAAGGTTGAGGAGATCAAGAAGCTCCGGACCGAGCACGGGAAGGTCGCGATGGTGGGAGACGGCGTCAACGATGCACCGGCCATGGCCAACGCGACCGTGGGCATCGCCATGGGTGCAGCCGGCTCCGACGTTGCGCTGGAAACGGCCGACGTTGCGCTGATGGCAGACGACCTGGCGCAGCTTCCATTCGCGGTAGGCCTGTCTCGCAGCACGAGTCGCGTGATCAAGCAGAACCTGTGGGTGAGCCTGGGCGTCGTTGCGGTGCTGATTCCTTCGACCATCCTCGGCCTGAGCATCGGAACCGCCGTGATCTTCCACGAGGGGTCGACGCTGCTCGTGGTGTTCAACGCATTGCGGTTGCTGGCCTACAAGCCCTTCGACAAGAGCGCGAAGGCGGCTGACGCTGGGAAGCCCGCCGAGGCGAAGGGCTGAGGCTGCCATGAGACCCGAGGATCAACAGAATCGTCCGACACCGACGGTTCAGGCCATGGACGATGACGACGGCGACCTGACAGACATGTTGGGAGAGCTGCGGGTACTGCTACCTACCGCCCAGCTGCTGTCCGCCTTCCTGATCGCCGTTCCGTTCGCACCGGGATTCAAGAGCATCGTCCAGGCTGAGAAGAACGTCTTCCTGGCCACGTTCATGCTCTCGGTGGCGGCCCTGGTGCTGTTCACGGCGCCGGCTGTCCAGCACCGGCTGATGCGGCCCTTGCGAAGGCGGGCGGATTTCAAGGCGAGGGCGAGCAGGCAGATGCTGGTCGGCGCAGCACTTTTAGCGATCGCGTTGGTCCTGGCGACGCAGTTCGTGCTGTCTGAGGTGCTGGGGCACACCGTTGGCAACGTCGCAGCGGCCGTCATCGGAACGCTCATCGGCCTGATGTGGTTGCTGGTGCCGCTGACCTGGAACCGAAAGCAGTCCGCATGAGCGCCCAGCCGATATCGCTTGCCGGCGTGATGATGTTTGCCGCAGTGCCTGCGGCGGCAGTGATCGTGGGCGGTGTCGTGGCGGCAGTGCGCACGCCAGGCCCGAAGGTGCAGAGCGCCGTTCAGCACGTTGCCGCCGGCGTGCTTTTCGCAGCGTTGGCAACTGAGCTTCTTCCCGACGTCGTTCACCGTCGGTTGCCGTGGGTGACTCTGGGTGGCTTCGCGCTGGGTGTGATTGCCATGCTCCTCCTCAAGGCGCTGGCGCGCCGGCTCGAGGAGCGCGAGGAGAAGACCGCGCCTTCCGCGCTACCCACGAGCCTGTTGCTGGCCTCAGCGCTCGATATCGCCCTGGATGGGCTGTTGATTGGCGTGAGCTTTGCTGCCGGGGAGCGGCAGGGCTTGCTGATCACGATCGCGATGACGCTCGAGGTGCTATTCCTCGGCGTGGCAACCGCAGCTGCAGTTCGAGGGCTAAACGCGCGTCGGTTGGTGTTGGCCACGACCATCACCTTTGCTGTGCTGCTCATGGCCGGCGCAGGCATTGGGGCTTACTTCCTGGCCAGCGCCAGTCCTATCGTGCTGGACGGCGTGCTGTCTTTTGGTGTGGCTGCGCTGCTCTATCTAGTCACGGAGGAGTTGTTGACGGAGGCTCATGAGGTCGACGAAACACCCGTTCTGACGTCCATGTTCTTCGTCGGGTTCCTGGCGCTCCTGATGATCGAGATGATGGTCTGATCTGACGACCGTAGCCTGCGCCGAATGAAGGAGCGTCGGGGCAGTTCGAGGTAGCCACTTCCGCATGCACGGCGGGCTGCCAGAAGCTAAGCGAGATCGTCGAGCGGCGCAGGAGGGGGCGGGGCTGCCGCGATCGTGGGCCGGGGAGGGTAGAACCCCTGGCGCCCTTGCGCGTAATCGTCGGTGAACTCGATGGCATTCAAGGCGGCGGCCATGGCGGCATCCACTTCCTCGTTTTCCAGGACGATCACTTGGCCAGGGCCCTCGAAACGCGACAACCAGCTATAGAAGCGGTCGTTCACCGTCGCAATCGCGACGTCGCGGTCAGTGTCCGTCGACTGCTTCTGTGCATAAGCCTTCAGCGGCGAATCCAGCACTACGGTGCCCAAGTGGGGGTGACCTTCCTTCAATGCGTGCTGCATCAGCGCGATGAACATCGCAGACAGGAAGATGCCCCGCTTGCCGGCGCCATAGCTCAGGCGACGGCGCCCATCGATCATCAGATCGCACGCCGCAGCGTCAACGTAGACCGACTTGATGCCGGTGAAGCCCCAATCGTTGAGCATCTGGCGAGCAACCTCACCGACCTCGGCGCCGTGTTGCCCGATGTTGCGCACGAGCGCGGTCCTCTTCTGCTTCGTTTCCTGCTCGAGGCGCGCGATGTCACCCTGCAATCGGCTAGCCTCGTCGAAGGCATCGATCAGGGACGAAAAGCGGGTATGGGACGCAGCCAGTTCGCGAGGGTCGGTATCGAACTCCTCGCCGGCGGTTCGCAGGAGGAGAGCTTCCTGCTCCTCAAGAGTCTTCAACGACACCGTCAGACGGCTCACATCCGCGGCAGCCGTCGCCAGGCGTGCCTGCTGGTGGGCAAGGGACGGCTGCAATCCACGGCGCAGGTCGCGAATCTTCTCCGCCTCGGCGGCAATGGCGCGGCGATATTTCGAAGGCGCACGGGGCTTCAGGCTGTCGGGATCGGCGTGCTGTTCCACCGGCGTGCCGCAGAGCGGGCAGGGCGTCTCGGGCAAGGCCTGGAAGAAGGCAATGCCCTCGTCCGTCGCTCCCAGCCGGGCAAGATCGCTGGAATATTTCAGGTCGAGCAACGCGAATCGCTCGCGCATCGATGTGGCGCCGGCGAGTTCAGTTGACGCCTCGGCAAGAGCCGCTCCTTCCGCAGCGATCTGCTGGCGGACATCTTTGAGCACGGAGGATCGCGCCTGAAGTTGCGAGGAGAACATGTCCAGTCGCTCGTCGACTCGGGCGAGAGCCTTGACGGCAGCTGCACGGTCCGTATCGGCCGGAATCAGCTTCTGCACGCGCGCCAGCTCAGCTTGGGCTACCGCCAGCTTGCCTTTGGCCTGGTCCTTCACCGCGCTACTTTTGTACAGCTCGACCGCGGAGTCGTCGAGGCCGCTCAGGAACAGCGCATAGGAAGAGACGCGCTTGTCCGACCCATGGCCCTTGCCTTTGGTCGGATCCTTGGCAATCATGCTGGGCTGCGCCAGCAACGCCCAATGCCGCAGGTCGTCGCCGGTGACGGCGCCCTTCTTGCTGCGTGCATGGAGCACTTTTTTCCCCTCAGCACCGGACAGCTTGACGAGCAGATCGCCGAGTTCCTGTGCAACCTCTTCGAGCGGGTTCGGCGCGCCGTCCTCGACCCACAGGTCATCCATTCGCACGAAGACGCGTGCGCCTCCGCCCGACACGGCTTTGCGCACCAGGTACTCGTGCTCGCCATGGAGAAAGGCGAGCTCGAGGGAGTCATAGCCCGCCGACTTTGGGAATTGCTCAGGTTGCGCCGTGCCGCCGAGCAGGAACCACATGCAGTCCCAGATGTGCGACTTGCCGGTGTCGCTGGGGCCGCGGATGAGGGTGCGACGGTCGTCGAACGCGACCACGGCCGGCAGCAAGCCAGGGCCGTGGACGGACAGGCGCTTCAGCGTTATTGCCATTGATGCCCCCGCGCGTTGGCGCCTTCGAACTCGGCGCCCCACAGCCGCCCTTCCTGAGCGAATCTATCGGTCAAGTCGCGCGAGCTGAGCGCTGCGAAGGTGGCGGCTGCCCACCGGCACCGGTTTTCCAGCTCACGCAGGTAGGGCGACGTCAGCGCGCCAACCATGCTCCGTGCGCTGTCGCCAGCGAAGTAGGTGATACCGCATTCGTCCATGGAAACGGCGACCAGGCCGCGGGTGCTCATGAGGTACAGGCCTTGGGCAATGAGATCGCGGCGGCTGAGGTATTCGCTGCCACGGTACGGCACCGGCGTGTGAAGGCTGGGAGGCCCCCCCAGATCGTCCGAGTAGACGACGGCGTAGTCGAGCAGGACGAGCTTCTGGAGGTCGGCACCGGCCGGCTGCAGGGAATTCAGCAGATACACCATCCGCACGCCCAGCTCGAACGGCGAATTGAAGGCGGCGATGGGCTTGGGTTTCGTCATTTGACCCACTTGAGCCTACCGCCATTGGCGAGGTGATGGCAGGTGCCGGGCAGGTCACCCGGCCGGAGCTGGGGTGACAGGCAGCTTTCCGAAACCTGCAGGGTGGATGCCTTCTCCACGGCCGCGTCGACGCGCGCCATGCCCGTTTTGTGCCGGATCTGGGCCACCGTCGGCCGGACGCCTGCATGAACCATGTCGAGCAGCCGCTCGAACTCATGCTCAGTGGGGTAGATGTCGCGGCTGAACCGCTGCAGGCCCTCAGCACAGTAGAAGAGCTGGCGATGCGAATCGAAGTGCTCTTCGTACTCGCTGCCGGCCAGATCGGCGAGGGTGACAGGAGACGTCTTGTCTTCGGAATACACGCGAAGCAGCTGGTCGACGTAGACGGTCTCGTGCTTGGCCGGTTGGGCGGGCATCGGCGCATCATCGCCGCGCTTCGGCACGATGCCGAACATCTCGTGGTGGGCCGTCCGGTCGAGCGCGTGCCAGGCCAGCAGGTCATGCACCGGACATTCGATGAAATCGTCGAAATCGAAGTCGTCGATCGCGGCCTGGACGTCTTGGGTCAGCTCGGCGGCCATGCCTTGCATGCCCGTGTTTTCGCCCTTCCAGGCGGCCAGGAAGTTGGCCTTGAAGGTAGCCGCACCGGCGGCCATCATGTTGTGCAGCAGGTTGCCGACCGCGTGCGGGCAGCAGAAGTAGTAGTGCTTCGGGCGGGGGTAGGTCTTCAAGGCCAGTTGCTTGAAGAACTTGGCCATCTCGGGGAAGGCCTCGCTGGGCTTCAGTCCGGAGGCGTAGTGCTTGCCCTGGTACAGATCCCAACCGTCGCGCACGAGGGCCTGGCCATACCGGGCTTCGATGTCGCGGCCCCCGTCGCCTGCGCCGCCGAGGCGCTTGACGTTCGCGTAGGGTGAACCACTGGGCAGCAGCCGCTGGCGCGTGGCGGCCAGGATGAACTCTTCCCACTGATCGGGATTCAGCAGGATGACTTGTGCCGACGGCTGGATAACGCCGCCCTTGGCGACCAGTTGGTTCGTTCGCGGTGTACGGGTTTTGCCTGAGTTCTGCGGCATGGATGGAGAGCATCGCTGGCAGACGATTCTCGTGGACGCCGGCGCGCTCGCGCCTGGGGGCTAGCCCGGACGCCGGGGTCAGCGGCGCGGATCGGAGACCGCCATCTTGAACTCCTTCAGCTCGTCATCCAGCGAGGCCACGGCGAGTTGGTGGAGGATGGAGTTCTGCAGGAAGGACGCTCGTTCCCTGTCCATGTCCACCGTGTTGCCGTCGAGGTTGGTCTGGGACGGCAGGGCGTGCTCCGCGAACTGCAGGGTGCTGCGGGGCGCCACCAGGTCGGGCGCGATGTGGCCGGGCGATGAGGTTGCCATCGGCGCCGCAGGTTTGGGTCGACTGGCTTCTTCAAGCGCCGCCGAGAAGCTGATGTCGCGTGCCTGGTAGTGCGGCGTATCCGCGTTGGCGATGTTGCTGGCGATCAGCGCCTGACGCTGACCCCTGAAGACCAGAGCCGTGGCCTTCCAGTCGTCATCCGGCGCCGCCGAAGGCGTGCCTGTGCTGGGCGTGGGACGGAGTGCGTTAGACATGGACACCTCCACCGGAGAAAAAGGGGAGCGCCGAAGCGCATCCCCTCGCAGTTGCCTTGGTGATCAGAAGCTGTGGCGCATGCCGACTTCCAAGCCGGACGAGCTCTCGCCACCGCGCATGCCGGTCGGCGTCGTGTACAGAACCGAGCTGCGCGCCGCACCCTTGTTGCTGATGTTGGCGTAGGTGCCGTAGAGCGCCGTCCGCTTGGACATCTCGTGCACGTAGCCCAGCGCCACGCGGGTGCTGTCGTCGGCGTCGGCATAGCCAGAGCCGACCGGGCCACCGGAGCGATTGACGGTGGTGTAGCCGACCCGGAACGAACCTGCTTGGGTCACCGGGACGGTGGCGCCAATCGACAGTTCCTGAGCCTTGCGCGGGCCCCACTTCTTCACGTCGACGAGGGTGTGCAACGTGCCCCAGGGCGACTTGTAGTTGAAGAGCAGGTTGTAGTTCTTGAACTTCGGCTGGGTGCTGCCAACGTCGGTCTGGCCAATGGCACCGCCGACCAGGAACGTGTTGTTCTCGAAGCCGAGACGGCCGCCTGTGTACTTGTTGCCCACGACGCCTTCGCCGGCGGCGACATGCACCTGACCAAACCAGCCGCCCAGGTTCTTGGGCAGGAAGTAGCTGACGCCGTTGTCGGTTCGTTGGGCGGTGGTCGCACCGCTGCCCAGCACTGCGCTGGAGCCGTAGACGAAAACACCGCGCGAACCCACGCCGACGATGCCGAACTCGTCGTTGAGCGCGTTGTTGTACGTCGGGGTGGTATCGCGGCCGAGGCGGATCTCACCAAACTCGCCCATCAGGCTGACGGTGGAGCGGCGGTTCCAGAACTTGCTGGCGTTGGCCGCGCCGGTGTCGAGCTCGACACCCGATTCCAGATGGAAGCCGGCAGACAGGCCGCCGCCAAGTTGTTCAACGCCACGAACGCCCAGGCGGCTGGTCGTGTTGGCGCCCGAAGTGACGCCCTTGACCGTGCCTGCGCTGCCGTTCTTCACCTGGCGGACGGCCGCATCGGCGACACCGAACAGCGTGACCGACGAGGTTTGCGCGAAAGCGGTGCTCGCCATCGCGCTGCATGCCAAGGCCAAGAGGACTGGCTTCTTCATGTACTTCTCCTATTCAGTAGGTACCGGGGGATCTGGATCGCCCCCAGCGCTACGCAGGCTAGGGAAGCTGCCTAGGGAAATCCATGATCTCGACCGTTTGGGTGGGCGCGTGCTGGTGCGCGGTGCCGCAAAGGCAGGGTTGCTGTGCCTTCGAATCGACAGGGGGCACTTGCGCGAAATGAGCGATTTCGATTCACACCCTTGTCATAGCTGGACAAACCCGTGAATCGGCGCGCCAACCTGACAAAACCGTAATCCGCCGGACGGGCAGCGGTCATGGCCGCCTTCTTACGCTTGCCCGTTGGCACTGGCGTCCACGACGCCGTTACGGACGCAGGCGGCTTGGCAAGGGCCACTGCAAAGAAGGCGCGGATGAGAAGACCCGATGCTCAACTGATATCGAGGGCGCGACGAGGAGACATCGCGGCCTGCCTGGAGGCCGGCCGCAAATACCTGCAAGGCACGAGCGGATTCCCGCGCCACGTGACGCTCGGGCTCGAGTACTTGCAGCAGGCTGAGCGCGCCCGAGCCGACGACACGCTGCAGCTCATCGTCGAGTCGCTGGACCTCTACGAGATCGCTGCGCATGGGCGAGTCGCCACGCTGCAGCGAGCAGCGCAGGCCGGCAGAGCGGCCGCGCAGATGAAGCTGGCAATCTGGCTTTCATTGACGGCCGTCGATCCCGAAGAGGCGATGCGCTGGTTCCGAAGCGCTGCGGCGGGTGGTGAGACAGCTGCCAGGAAGGTGCTGACCGCCTATACCCCGGACGATTTGTCCGAAGAACGCGTCGTGGCGCGGCTTCGCTCCCTCAAGGCTGTGCCGGGCATCGGCTGGGCCGCTTTGCTGACGTTTGCGATGGACAGGGCGTTGATGCGTCAAGAGCCGCAGATCCTGTTCCGGGCGCTGGCGGTGAGCTTGGAGTTGGATGGATCACCTGAGGCTGGCTTGGCGGACAAGGTGTTCGAAGCCCTCAGCTATGCCAGCAAGGTGCAGCCCGTGGATACCGCTGTTGATCGTCGGGCGATTGAGGCCCTTCTCGACGACTGCGTTGCACGAGGCAACACCGGCGCGGCGTTGATGTTGGGACTGGCCTTGAGCGGCCAGGATGTCGGTGCCCTGGCGTGGGAATCGCTGGTGACGAGCCAAAACTTCCGAAAGGCCTCAGCGCTCCTGATGCGCGCCGCTGACGGTGGCCACGGCGAGGCATGGAGCCGGCTGTACGAGATTCACTCGAACCACAACGGATCGGTTGCCAACCCGCCTATGGCGCGGTTCTGCCTGGAGAAGGCGGCGGCCAGCGGCGCAGTGATTGCCCAGCGGCGGCTGGGTGCAACCATCCTGCGGGCATCAGGCTCGCTGCGCGATGTCGAGCAAGGCATGCACTGGCTGTACCAAGCGGCACAAGCGGGCGATGAGGCCGCCCACCGGTTGCTGTGCACCTTCGTTCTTCCCGTGGACAGCCGTGACGTCGATGCAGCCCGCGCGCTGGAGGAGATTGAGCAGTCCAGTCCTGGGCTCGCACTTCGGCTTCAGGTGGCCAGGGATTTCGGGCTGACCAAGCTCGAGGCGATGACCGTGGACCTCGTGGGCAGCCAGCGCCCGTGGGGGCTCGTCGTGGGGCGCAATCCGTTCATCCGCCATGCCAAGCTTTCCGCGCCGCGCGCGGTGCCGGCCATCTCGGAGTCAGTCCAGCACAACCTGCGACGCGTCGTGGCGCAAGTCGCTGGCGGCGGCGTACGGGGTGCAGAGTTCCAGGACTTCGATCTTCGTCATCGCATGGTGAGGTTGAAGCAGGTCCTACAGGCTCATGGTCTGGCCGAATCGATGTTCTTTGCCAGGGCGTGCTCTAACGAACTGGATGTCCTTCGTGGAGGGGGACGCTGGGCGCGCATGGCGAAGGCCGAACTGGACGAGGCGATGGCGCTTCCGGGCGGGGCGGCGGAGGGTTCGCAGACAGCTTGTTGAGCGCAAGCTCGACACTGCCGGCGCGAAGCGGCGGCGCAGGTAAAACTCCTGCCTGCGAACATCCGTTCAAACTTCTGACGACGACATTCCCTCCATGAGAAAGCTCATCCAAGCGCTACACGACCAGTTGCCCGTCTGGGCAGCGGACTGGCTCGACATCCTCATTCCTGCGGTGGAGGTTGTGATGATCGTCTTGGGCGCCTGGCTGCTGATGCGGCTGGCCCACAAGCTGATCGACCGAGTCACGACCAAGTACGGCCTGCCGGTCAACATGGCATCGTTGTTTCTTCGCGTGGTCGGCGCCCTGGTCTACCTCGGCGCGCTGCTCTGGGCGTTGGAGCGCATGGGTGTCTCGGGCGCAGTGCTCTGGACGGCGTTCACGGGGTTTGCAACCGTCGGCGCGGTCGCGTTCTTCGCAGCATGGAGCGTGCTGTCGAACTTGTTCTGCACGCTGCTCATCTACATCACCAAGTCCTTTCGGATTGGCGACACGGTCGAACTGCTAGAAGCGGGTGACAAGCCGGGGATGAAGGGACGCGTGGTCGAAATCAATCCGGTCTACACCACGCTTCTCGAAAGCGGCGATCAGCAGAACGGCACAACGCTGCAACTGCCCAACAGCCTGTTCTTCCAGCGCGTCGTGCGGCGATGGCACGGTACGGCCGTGACCGCGGTAGCCCCGGATCAACAAGGAGGCCCGTAGCCAGAGGGCAGGGGAGGAACGAATGCTTTCGCCTTACGAGAACGTCATCATCGGGAACTTCATCTACGGGCTTGGGCTCGTGATGGGCAAGAACCCGAGGCAGATCGATTCATGCGTGAATCTGCTGCAGCAGACGCCACTGGACAAGGTCCTGGGTGACGTCATGCTGCAGTTCCCTGGAGCTTGGCGGCTGATCGAGTTCAAGCGCGTTGGCGCCAACCTGAAGAAGGAGCGCGTCAAGCTGGCGACGTACCGAGGCGCCACGCGCCGAGACGTTGATCTTCGCAAAGCGTCTTTGCGAGCTCACTGGTTTGTCGAGACCGGGCAGCACATCATTGACGAGTTTGACAACTCGACGTTTCAAATGAACGTGCGGCCCTACCTGGAGCTCGAGGAGCACGGAGGGATCTCACTTGAGGCCTTTGCCGAGCAGGTTGCCGAGGATGCGCACAAAGACCCACCGAATAAGGCAGAGCTGGACCTGTACCTCCGCTTGATCAAGCTTTTCGGCTGCCTCGACGGTTACGAAACTTCTGGGCTACTCGTGGGCGTCGGCAGCAATGGCGGTTTGTCATACCTGCCGCTTGAGAACATCACAGACCTGAAGGCGACTTCTCGTGTGCTTCGTGCCCGGCTGCGCGCCAGGGAGGAAGAGTTCACGCGAAGTCAGGCCGCGCGCGGCGCGTTTTCATCTGCTGTGCGACAGGAACTGCAGCGCCGAGAGGTGTCTGGCGAGCTGGCACACGGAGTCGAGCCGAAGCAGCAAACGCTTGATCATGGTCCATCCCTCTGACCTCATTTCAACCGCAGGGCGGAGATTTGCAAGCATCCGCAGGCCCTCATCACCTACCTCACATGTCATCCAATCCCGATAAGAAGCGACCAGAGACGCTCGAAGAGCTGGTCCCCATCGTTGCCGACGTCATCGAACACGCTCAGACGCTGCAAGGAGCAGCAGGCGACGCCGTGCAGCGCGTTAACACGGCCGCAGCGCTCGTCGCTGGCACCGTGAAGACGTTGGTCGCCAATCAACAGCAGATGGCTGCCGACATCGAAAAAGTCGTGGCAGGCAAGTTCAACACCACTGTTGATGATGCAGCTGATCGCATCGGGCAGCAGTTGACCAAGGCGGAAGGCAAGGCCAAGACGGCACTGACCAACTTGACGACTGAAACCAACTCAGCTGTGTCTGCTGTCAATCTCGAGGCGGACCGCCTCAAGCAAAACTGGTGGCTACCTGTGATCATCGGAGCCGTTGTGGGCGCGCTTCTGGGCGCCGCGATCAGCGGCACGACCGTCTACATGGTGCTCCGCGGCGGATGAAAGCCTGAGATCGGTGTACTCAAGGTCCTGAGCCTCGGGGCGATTCGGTCTCGCTCGACCGATCGCTCCCGTCGGCATGGGCGTCCTCAATGCTTTGCGCGACCCGATCGGGCTGAGCCTTGGCATTGGCGTGTCCAGGGCTGTCTTCCGGCTGCGGCGTGATGGGCGCGTCGACTGGCTTGTCCGGCTCGGTCGGCAACTGGACGGGGGATTTCTGATGGTCACCAGGCGCGGGCGCTGGGCCGGCAGAGGAGTTGGTCATCGCGGTCTCCATTGGGACGAGTGGATGTCCAAGGTAGCAGCGGAACTCGCCGCGCACTTGCCGCTGGGCCGCTTTCCCATGTAGGCGAGCTCCCTCAATGACGGATAAGGTAGATCGCGGCAACGATCAGTAGGCCGGTAGCGAGCATGAAGCATGCTCCTACCCGGTGCTGGTCAGCGCTCTCGAGCAACCCTCTGAATGCATTGATGATCTTGGTGAACTGAGCAAGCATGGGATCTCCTCTTTGACTTGAGTTGTGAATACGGTTCGCCGGATGGCCGAAGTTGAGGCAAGGATCGTCGATGGACCTGGCATGTGGGCCTTGGTTGGTTTCAGCCTAAACAGCCCCCTCAACCTGGCCTGACAGCAAGTTTCAGGGGGCGAACTTCATTCGGATGGCGAAACCTCCCCCTCCCGAAAGCACCAAACGAGTTTTTTGGGTTGGATTTGCGTTCGGGGGGGCTGAATCGGCCGGTCTCGGCGTACTTCAGCCCCCCCCGCCAAGTTGCAGTCGGCGGGCACGGCGAGACAGAGCGTCGAGCTCCAGGGAGAAAAGAATGGCAGTTGTGAACTCCGGTACGTCGTCGACTGCGTGGCTATGTCGCCGTACGAAGCAGCGCACGGCGAGGGACATATCAAGAGGGAGGACGGCAGAGGTGCCGACAGCGATTGCCTTGTCGACATTCATGCGCACACAACCCCCTGAGTGAAGTCAAGAGACTTCCGGACGCAGACGAACGCACCCGTGCTCGCGCTCAGCCTCTCCGTAGCTCAGACGCTGGCTCGGGCTACCGAAGCTGAAAACCCAGCTGACATCGCTCTCCCCGCCGAGGCCGAGGCCGTCGCGGGCCGGCAGCCCGGCCACAGCTTTGACGCTCGGGCCTTCACGGCCAGCAACGAGTGGCCCAAGACCGAGACGCTGACCTTTGCACCCGGCAAGGGCGCTGAAGTGAAGGCTGCGTTGACCGAGGGCCGTCCACAGTCTTCCGGTGGACGGCCAGTGCGGAAGTACTCGTTGACATGAACGGCGAGTGGCCCGACGCCGACGAGGAGGACACGAGCTACTGCGTGGACGGTGCCCAGCGCTAAGAAACAGGGTCGTTCACGGCGCCCTTCGATGGCAGCCACGGCTGGTACTGGCAGAACCGTGGCAAGCAAACGGTAACAGTCGAGGAGACGGTGACCGGCTTTCAGACCAAGCTGTTCAGGCCAAGCAAAGCCTCGCGATATCGCCTCAGGAGGCGGACAGGTATGTCGGCACTCAGCTTCGACTGGATCGCGCGTCGCTTCGCGCCGCCAACTTCGCCGGCCGGCCAGCAGTAGCACGTGGCGCGGATCATTGGCGAGCCGTTGATCTCCAGAAACCGCTGTTCGCCGGCCCCAAGAGCAGCGTCCTGCGTCACTACGGCCCTGCCAGTCCAACGGCAGCCCGTGCGATCCGGGTCGCAACCAGATTCAGACAACCGAATCAGGAATTGCGTCCAAGCCGCGCCGACCGTCGACGCGAACCGCCACGCGGTTGCCACGACGTACGGAGTCTTAGCAGCGTGTCTTGACACTCATGGTCAGTCTCTCGGCCAGCGCTGGTGCTCGTCATCGATGACGTAGGCGTGGCTATGCCGCCCCTGGTCATCGACCGCCGGGGCGTGGAGATGGGCATGTTCTGCCGGCATGTCAGGGTGGGTGTGTGGCACTTCGGCCGGGTCGTCGCTGGGCCACAGCCACATGCCCATGATCGTCGTCAGCGCGGCCAGCGTGCCGAGGGCGAGGAAGCTGGCATTGAGCCCTACCCGCGCGCCCATCCAGCCGGCCATTGGGTAAGTGATGAGCCAGCAGGCATGCGACAAGGCGAACTGCGCGGCGAAGAGGGCAGGTCGGTCTTCTTCGTTGGCGGAGCGCCGCAGCAGCCGGCCCGACGGTGTCTGTGCCAGCGAATAGCCGATGCCGAGCAACAGCCACAGCGCCACCAGCATCTCGAATCGCCCGACCGCCAGTGGCCCGAGGAAGAGACCGGTTGCCAGCAACCCGGCACCGAACAGCATGACCCTTCGATCCGGCAGCCGCTCCAGCAGCTTGGGCAGCCCCAGGGCCACCAGCATGGACCCTGCGCCAAAAGCTGCCAGCGCGCCGGCCGTGAAGCGCTGGCTGAGCTGCAGCTGGCTTTGCACGAGCACGACGGTGTTGACGATGACCATGGCGCTCGCCGACGCGATGGCCAGGTTCAACGCCAGCAGCCCGCGCAGCCGCGGCGTGGCCAGATAGATGCGGCTGCCGCGCGTCGTACGCTCGTAGACGCTGCGGCGCGACGGCTTTTTGGCCTTGGGCAGCACGGCCGACACGACGAACAACGCCGACGCGATGAAACCCACGACGGTGCCGAGGAAGAGGCTGTGGAATCTGACGACCGTCAGCAGCACTGCGGCAAGCGCCGGACTGCCCAGGCTCTCCAGGTCGTAGGCCAAGCGGGACAGCGACAATGCTTTGGTGTAGTCCGCCTCCTTGGGAAGCACGTCGGGGATGGTGGCCTGGAAGGTGGGCGTGAATGCGGCCGAGGCGGACTGCAGCACGAAGATCAGCACATAGACCTGCCAGATCTCAGTGACGAAAGGCAGCAGCAGGGCGACCGCTGCGCGCACCAAGTCCAGAGTGACGAGCAGAGTGCGGCGGGGCAGTTGTTCGGCGAAGGCGGAGGCCACCGGCGCAACGCCGATGTAGGCCAGCATCTTGATGGCCAGCGCCGTGCCAAGGACCGCCCCGGCGTCTGCCCCTGCCAGGTCGTAGGCCAGCAGGCCCAGGGCGACCGTGGCCAGGCCTGTGCCGACCAGAGCGATGACCTGAGCGAAGAAGAGATGCCGATAGGTGCGGTTGGCGAGGACGTCGAGCATGGTGCTTCTCCGCTGATATTGAATGACCTCGGCAGGCGATGTGCCCACCGAGGTGGGCGCATCAGTTACCGGTGAAGTTGGCAGCGATGAAATTGCCCTGCGGGGTGAAGAACATGTAGAGGGTCTCCTTGGATTTGTCCGTCGCAGCAGCGTCCTTGAAAGTGACCTTCCATTCCTTGCCCTTCTGGCCGTCGACTTGCTCGGGTGCGGCGGGTTTCACGGCCTGCCAAGACTTGTCGAGCTTGCCGCTGGCGATGAGCTGCTGCTGGCGTTTGACGGCGCAGCCAGACACGGTCTCGGCCTTGGCCGGGGTGGAACCGTGGAAATGGCAGTCGCCCTCGCCGCCGGCAAAGGCTGGCGCCGAGAGGGACAGGGCGGCCAGGGCCGCAAAGGTGCTGACGAATTGCTTCATGGTGAGTCCTTGGTGGGGGGAGGGGAATATTGTTTAGAGGCTGTCGCGCCCGGTCTTGGTGCTGTTCTCGACTTCCAGGTCCTCGTGGGCGTGCCGATGCGCCTTGAGGGGGAAACGCAGGTTCTCTGCATCAATGTCGTGGTGGTAGCCGTGCAGCTGCATCAGCAGCAGCAGGCTACCCACCGCCATCAGCGCGTTGTTAGCCAGCACGCTGAAGCGTGCAAACGACTCGCGCCGACGCCAGACCGACAGCAGGCCGACCATGACGACGAGGGCCGCGATCTGGCCCAGCTCTACGCCGACGTTGAAGCTGAGGATGCGCATCAGCATGCCTACCTGGTCGTCTCCCAGCGGCAGTTGCTGCAGCCGCGTCGACAAGCCGAAGCCGTGCAGCAGGCCGAAGCCGAAGACGACGGCCAGCAGGTTGGGCGAGGCGCGGCCGAAGTGCTTCTGGAAACCGCCGTTGTTGTCGAAACCCTTGTAGATCACGCTGATGGCGATCAGCGCATCGACCAGCCAAAAGTTCCACGTGATCTTCAGGAAGGTCGCCAAGATCAGCGTGATGCAGTGGCCGAGCGTGAAGGCGGTGACGAACTTGGCGACATCCACAAACCGCGTGAGGAAGAACACCACGCCGAACAGGAAGAGCAGGTGGTCATAGCCGGTCAGCATGTGGCTGGCTCCCAGGCTGACGTACTGCAGGTATCCGCCATCCAGCATGCGCTGCTTGTCGGCTTCCGAGATGCCATGGGCCCAGGCGGCCAGCGAGGTGAGGAACAAGCCCACCGCAAGCAGCGGCCGGGCAAAGAGTCGGAGCATGAGTGACCTTCTTGATTACGTGGATCAGTCTTGGGCCAGGTCCCAGATCAGGTGGGCGTCAATCAGCAGACGCATCTCCCAGCGCACCGCCTCGCCCTGGGCCTGCACGGCAGCGCGTGCCGCATCGGTAGCTTGGCGGCGTGCCAGCAGCAAGGCCTGCAGGTCCGCCGCGCCCAGGCCGTAGGCGCGCTGCATCAAGCGTGCGCTCTCAGCGCTGAGACGGGCTGTCTCGCTTGCGATGCGCCAGCGCTCCAGGCTGCCGGTGGCCTCGGCGTAGGTCTGTGCCGCTTCGAGCTCGATCTCGCGGCGCGTTTGGTCCAGCGCCGCCTGCAGTGCGTCGGTCTCTTTGCCGGCCTGCAACGCCCGCGCGCTGCGGTAGCTGCCACCGAAAGGGATGCTGATCGACAGGCCCACGACCCGTTCGTTGCGCATCGCCTCGTTGGCCGCGAAGACGCCCACCGTGGGGTCAGCGATGCGGTCGGCCCGCGCCCGCGCGGCCGTCACGCCGGCGCGCCGCCACTCCGTCTCCGCAGTCTTGATGGGGTCGGCTTCCTCCAGCACGCGCTCGCGCCACTGGGCCTCGGGCCAGACCGGCGTCTGGGGAGGTGGCAGCACGATGCCGTCCGGCACCACGGCCGCAAAGCGCACGCGCAGCGTGGCTTCAGCCTTGACGACTTCGGTGGCGGCCTGGCTGACATCACGCGCAATGCTGCCGATGTCGCCCTGCGCGACATTGGAGTCCAGCGCCGACGCATCACCGGCCCGCTGGCGCTTGGTCACCACGTCGAGATTGCTCATGGCGATGGCAAGCTGGTCGCGCAGCAGTGCGTGCTGGCGTTTGGCAACGATGACGCCCGTCCAGGCATCGGCCAGCGTCCGGGCCGCCTCGTGGCGCGCCTCGCCGAGGCGGGCTCGGCCCAACTCCACCTCCAGGTCCCTTAGCTGGCGGTCCAATCCGGCTTTGCCGTTGACGCGGATGGCGCGCTCGAGCGCCGCCGTCCATTCGTTGGAGCGTGCGCCGCTGTCCTGGTAGCTGCGCCGCTGGCCCTGAACGCGGGCAGTCCACTCATGCGGGCCAGCCGCAATGGCCGCACCACCGTGGTTGGCGGCCTCCGCGGCGAGACGGGCGCTCGCTACGGCCGGATCGGCCTCGATCCAGGCACTCGCCTGTGCGGTGGAGGGCAGGAAGCCGGGGGTCGGCACGTCTTCAGCACGCGCGGACAGCGTCACGCAGAGCCAGGCGCATGCGATGAATCTCGCTGCCAGCCGCTTCATTTGAATTCTCCTTGTCGAACGACGGGCGTGGCCCAATAGCGCGCGCCGGTACGGACCAGCTCGGGTTGCAACCGGGTCAACAGGGCGTCCAGTTGGTCGTGCGCGACCAGCACCTGAACCACGGCTGCATCGCTGCGGCCACTGACCTGATCCTGGGTGCTCAGAGCGCCATGCCCGTAGCCGTGGCCCGAGGCTGGCGAGCTGGTGAAAACGCCTGCCTCGCCGACGGCCAGCAGAGCGTCGAGCACCCGCTCTTCGGTCAGCGCCGGGCACAGCAGGTGCAGACAGACCAGGTTTGATGGGAAATCAGCCATGGGCCACCTCCGGCGTTGCAAGTGCAGCCGCCCGCGGCTGGCCGAAGCGCAGGTAAAGCAGCGGCAGCAGCACCAAGGTCAGCGCCGTGGCGGTGATGAGCCCGCCGATGACGACGATGGCCAGAGGACGCTGGATCTCCGAGCCTGGCCCGGTCGCGAACAGCAGGGGGATCAGGCCGAAGGCCGTGATGGACGCGGTCATGAGCACCGGTCGCAATCGCCGTCTGGCCCCCAGCGTCACGCTGTCGAGCAGCGTCATGCCTTCGGCGTGCAGCTGGTTGAAGTAGCTGACCAGCACGACGCCGTTGAGCACTGCGATGCCCAGCAGTGCGATGAAGCCGACCGACGCCGGCACGGACAGGTATTCGCCGGTCACCCACAACCCGACGATGCCGCCGACCAGCGCGAATGGCACGTTGCTGAGGACCAGCAGCGCCTGGCGCACGGAGCCAAAGGTGGAGAACAGGATCATGAAGATGATGCCGAGCGCCAGCGGCACGACGAGTCCAAGACGCGCCGCGGCTCGCTGCTGGTTCTCGAATTGGCCGCCCCAGCTGATGCGGTAGCCCGTGGGGAGCTGGACCGCGGAGCCGACCTTCTGCTTGGCCTCCTCCACGAATCCGACCAGGTCGCGACCGGACACCTTGGCGATGACCACGCTGTAGCGGCTGCCCAGCTCACGATTGATCTGCACGGGCCCGGTGTCACGCTGCAGGGTGGCGATGGTTTCCAGAGGGACGGAGCGGCCGTCTGATGTCGAGATGCGCAGCGCAGCGAACTCCGCTGGTGACATCCGCATGCGTTCTGGGCCGCGCAACACGATGGGAACGCGTCGCGCGCCTTCGATGACGGTTCCAGCTCGCTGTCCTTCGATCTGCGCCCGCAGCGCGTCTTGAACATCCTCGACAGACAAGCCGTAGTTGCCGGCGGCCAGGCGGTCAATCACCACGCGCAGGTACTGCACGCCGTCGTTTTGCACCGTGTAGACGTCCTGGTTGCCAGGCACCGTCTTCATGACGCCTTCGATCTTGGCGGCGATCTGGTTCAGCGTCGGCAGGTCGGGTCCGAATACCTTGATCGCCAGATCTCCGCGCACGCCGATGATCATTTCGGACACGCGCATGTCGATGGGCTGGGTAAAGCTGTACTTGATGCCAGGCATCTGGTCGAGCACCGTTCGCACCTTCGCAATCAGCGCGTCCTTGTTCGCCAGTTGCCATTCCTCGCGCGGCTTGAGTACGAGGAAGGTGTCCGTCTGGTTCAGACCCATGGGGTCCAGTCCGATCTCGTCTGAACCGGCCCGTGCCACCACCCCGGTGATTTCAGGGATGTTTATCATCAGCGCCTGTTGGATCTTCAGATCCAGCGCTGCGGTCTCCTCCAGGCTGACCGAGGGCAGCTTCTCGATGCCAACGATGAGATCTCCCTCGTCCATCGTCGGCAAAAAGGTCTTGCCGACCTGTGTATAGACGAGGCCCGCCACGACCAACATTGCAACGGCCACGACGTACACGACCTTCTCGCGCCGCAGAGCGCCGTTGAGCAGCGGTACATAGCCCTTGAGCAGCTTTCGCACCACCCAGGGGTCCTCATGCGAAACCTGCTTGATCAGAAATGACGCGACCACTGGAATGACCGTGAGCGACAGCACCAGCGAGCCGAAGAGCGCGAAGACGATGGTCATCGCGACAGGCACAAAGAACTTGCCTTCCAGATCCTGCAAGGTCAGCAGCGGCAAGAACACGACCACGATGATGAGGACGCCGGCCACCACGGGTGTCGCGACTTCCCTGACGGCGCGCAGGACCACGTGCAACCGTGGCAACTTGCCCGCGGTCTTGTCGTGTCCGAGGTGCTGCACAACGTTCTCGACGACCACGACGGCTGCGTCCACGAGCATGCCCAACGCGATCGCCAGGCCGCCGAGGCTCATGAGGTTGGCGGACATGCCGCTCAGGCGCATGGCGATGAAGGTGGCCAGTGCCGCGAGTGGCAGCACCAGGGCGACGGTGACTGCCGCGCGCAGGTTGCCCAGAAACGCCCCGAGAAGGATCAGCACCAGCACGGTGGCTTCCAACAAGGCCTTCGACACCGTGCCGACGGCCTTCTCCACGAGCTGGGCCCGGTCGTAGAACGCCTTGACGTGGACACCCTTGGGCAGGGTTGGCTCAAGCTCGGCGAGCTTGCGCTTGACGCCTTCGACTACCTTTTGAGCGTTGGCGCCTGCAAGCCCCAGCACAAGCCCTTCGACGGCTTCGGCCTGGCCGTCCTTGGTGACAACGCCATAGCGTGTCACGCTGCCAAGGCGAACATCAGCCACGTCGCCGAGCCGGACGGGTACATTGCCTTTGACGGTGACAACGATCGCCTTGATGTCGTCTGCGTTCTTCAGGCTGCCTTCGGCGCGAACCAGCAGGACTTCGTCCCCCTGGCCCAGTCGGCCAGCGCCATCGTTCCGGTTGTTCTTCTCAATCGCAGTCTTGAGCGCCTCGGTGGAGAGGCCCATCATGCCCAGGCGGGCCATGTCGGGGACCACCTCAAAGCTGCGAACCTTGCCACCCAGCGAGTTCACGTCCGCCACGCCTGGGACCGTGCGCAGGGCAGGGCGTATGACCCAGTCCAACACCTCGCGACGCTGTTCGAGCGTCATCTCGGGCGCCTCGACGGTGAACTGGTACATCTCGCCCAACGGCGTCGTGATTGGCGCCATGCCACCGGAGAGGCCCTGGGGCAGGTCGCCCTGGATGTTCGCCAGGCGCTCAGCCACTTGCTGGCGCGCCCAGTAAAGATCGGTTCCGTCTTCGAAATCGATGGTGACGTCGAAGATGCCGTACTTCGACACCGAGCGCAGCATCTTCTGGCGCGGGATGCCAAGCATCTCCACTTCGATGGGCGCGACGATGCGGCTCTCAACCTCTTCAGGCGTCATGCCGGGCGCCTTCAGGATCACCTTGACCTGGGTGCTGGAGACGTCGGGGAAGGCGTCGATGGGGAGGTTGCGGAAGGCGTACCAGCCGAAGCCCGCCAGCAAGGCAGCCCCCAGCAGGATGAAGATGCGCTGTGAGAGCGCAAATTGAACGAGGCGGGTCAGCATCACTCGCCTCCGCCCATGCCCAACCAAGCTGACTTGAGCGCGATGACAGAGGTCACTGCCACTTCCTGGCCGCTTTTCAGGTTGCCATGCACTTGCAGGGCTTGGCCGGCGCTGCTGACGACGGTCACCGGCACGGCGACAAAGCCCTTTGTGCTGCGCACGAAGACATAGGCCTTGTCGTCTTGGTACGTGACTGATGCCAGCGGAAGGCCCCAGCCGCCGCCGGCAGCAGCAAACGGCACGCGTGCCTGCACGACCTCTCCCGGGCGCAGCTTGTCTACGCCTTTCGTGACCCGGGCCCTGAGGGTCTGGGTTTGGCCTTCTCCCACCAGCGAGCCGACTGACATGGCAGAGGCGCTGACGTCGCGACCAGGAACTGTGATCTCGGCATTTCGTGGGACCGCCGTACCGGCGGCCACCTGCACCTCCAGCCACAACTCGCGGAGGTTGGCGATTCGCAGCAGGGGATCTGCTTCTTTCACACGCTGGCCAAGCTTGGCGTCCAGCGACGCCACCAGGCCATCACTGCGTGCACGGACGGTGATTGCGTCATCCAGGCTGCCGTTTGCCGCTGCCTTGCGCGCCGATGCAGCGTCAGCGCCGGCAAGGCGCAGGGCGGCTTCGGCCTGCCTCACCGCGGCATCCGCGCCGGCTTGCGCGGCCTGCGCTTCCTGCACTCGCCGCCCGGGGATGATGCCCTCAGCGAGGAGTTGCTTTTCGCGCTCCATGGTCTGCCTTGCCAGCTTCGCGCGGCTGTCGGCTTCCATGAGCTTGAGCTGAAGATCACCGTAGGCCGGGCTGGCGATCCGCAGTAGCGGCTGGCCTGTCTTGACTACATCCTGAGGATTGATGAGCAGCCGGTCGATGACGCCATCGACCGGCGCGCTGACCATGATGTCTTGGTTCGGCGGCAGAACGACCCGCGCTGGCGAGGCCAGGCCGGCGATCGCCGCGGGCTGGTCCAACTTGCGCACCGTGACGCCCAGAGACTGCATCTGGGCTGGCGAAACGGCGAACTCGGCGGCGGGCTCAGCTGCAATGGCGGACAGAGGCAGGCCGGCGCAGAGGAGCGCGCCAGGAATTGCGGACGCGAGAGCGCGCGCCCGGGGCATTTGAAACATGGGAGAACTCCACAGTGACCGCCATGACAGGGGCGGCCGAGATCCGGCGCCGCAGTGCGGCGCGACGTGCGATCAGCTGTGGAGCAGGGGAGGTGCGCGCCCCTCGGGGCGCAACGTACAACGACTGGGTATCGGGATGTGGTCGGCCGCCGGCGTTCCCGGCAGCACCGCCAAGGGATCGTCGCAGGGGCGAACCACGATTTCCCACACGCGGGAGACGATGAGGTCCAGGGAGGGACTTACGTCAACCCTACCGTCCGAGGCGCGCAGCGCGGCGTTCGAGTGCCCTAGCGTGTCGTGGACAGCTTCTTCGGCGTGAGACCACTCGCTGTTCACATCCGGATCTACATGATCGGCATGAACTTCACGGTGTGCCTCCTGGTGCGTGTGAGGCAGCAGCATGTCGGGGCCCATGTCATGGGCGTGGGCATGCAACGGGGCGCTCAGGAGATCGAACGCCACGAGCAGAACGACAAACCAGCGCATGAGCAAAGCCGTCTTGACGACGGGCTGCCGAGCGATGGTAGGGGTCTGACTCATGGGAGGTTTGATTTGGCGAGTTCAGTGAAGCGGTGGGGCTCCACCGACGATTTCATGCGAACGGCAGTATGCGGCATCGACCGTCCGCTGGCAAGGTACTGGGTGGGGGTACCTTTAAGATTGTGAAGGATGACCGCTGGAGACGCAGCTACTTCAAGTAGGTTCGCAAGATCGCAACTGAAGCCACCTCGAAATCCTGATCCAGGTGGAAGTAGAGAATTTCCAGCAACGGAGTCTCTACATGAAGAAATCTCGATTCACCGACAGCCAGATCGTGGCCGTGCTCAAGGAGGTTGAGCTCGGCGCCAAGGTCGGCGAGACCTGCCGCAAGCACGGCATCAGCGAGCCGACCTACTACAAGTGGAAGAGCCAGTTCGCGGGCATGAACGTCTCCAGCCTGGCGCAGCTGCGCGAGTTGCAGGAGGAGAACGCCCGGCTCAAGCGCATGTACGCCGAGCTCGCCCTGATGCACACCGCCTTGAAGGACGTCGTCGAGCGAAAGCTCTGACCCCGGCGCTTCGCGCGCAGCTCGTGCAGTCCCTGGTCGATGACCATGGATTCAGTCAGCGTCAGGCCTGCAAGGCCAGCGGCATTGCCCGCTCCACGCTGCGCTACCGAGCCGCTCCTCGCGACGACGCCGGGGTGACCGAATTCGTTCAGCAGCACATCGCGGTGAACCCACGGCATGGCTTCGGCTTGCTCTACGACAGCGCCCGGCACCAGGCCAAGCCCTGGGGCAAGACGGTGCTGTGGCGCGTGTATTGCCAGCTCAAGCTCAACCTGCCGCGGCGTGGCAAGAAGCGGCTGCCGGCGCGCATCAAGCGACCTCTGGATCAAGCCTATGAACCCAACCAGCACTGGAGCTGCGACTTCATGGCCGATGCGCTGTGGAGCGGCAGGCGCTTCCGCACGTTCAATGTCATCGACGAGTTCAACCGCGAGGCGCTGCGCATCGAAGTCGATACCAGCCTGCCGGCCGCACGCGTCATCCGCGCGCTCAGTGAGTTGGTCGAGGTACGCGGTGCGCCGCTGTCGATCCGCATGGACAACGGGCCGGAGTTCATCGCCAACGCACTGGCCGAATGGGCCAAGACGCACGGCATCGAGCTGCGTCACATCCAACCGGGCAAGCCCACGCAGAACGCCTATGTCGAACGCTTCAACAAGACCTACCGCACCGAGGTACTGGACTGCTATGTCTTCGAGTCCCTGGCCGAGGTGCGCGCGATGACGGCCGACTGGCTGCATCGCTACAACCACCATCGACCCCACGAAGCCCTGGGCCGCATCCCGCCCGCCGAGTACCGAGCGAAACTATTCCCCAACCTCTACTTCTGACTGGCGCAGGAAATCGAGGTGGCTTCACAACGACTTCATCGACCTCGACCTGACGCTGGGCCGGCGTGATGTCGACTGCCGCGACGTGATCGCGAAGATGTCCTTCCAGAACTTCGGCCATCAGGCCTGCGACGGCACCGCGGATAGCTGCAATCTGCTGAAGGACCTTGCCGCAGTCCATGTCCTCACCAGTCTCGATGAGGCGCTCGAGCCCATCGGCTTGGCCCTTGATGCGGCGCACCCGCGCCAGCAAGCTCTTTTGTCCTTTGACGGTGTGCGTCATTCTGTTCGCCTAGGTAGGGTACTGGGGTAGAGTACCTTCATTCAAATTCCGTGCGCGCCAAATGGCATCCGGTGCGCCCGCATCATGACCGACTTTGCAACCCTGCTGCAGCAAGGCAACGCTTGGCTGTTCGTTCCCAGCGCCATCCTGTTGGGCGCGCTTCACGGGCTGGAGCCCGGGCATTCCAAGACCATGATGGCCGCCTTCATCGTCGCGATCCGCGGCACGATGACGCAGGCCATCCTGCTTGGGCTGTCTGCCACGCTGTCACATACGGCGGTCGTCTGGCTCGTAGCTTTGGCTGGCCTGTACTTTGGGCGGAACTGGCAGGCGGAAGCGACCGAGCCCTACTTCCAGGTCGCTTCTGCGGTCCTCATCATCGCTGTCGCGGTCTGGATGCTGTGGCGTACCTGGCGCGACCAGCACGAGCACGATCATCACCATGACCACGGGCACGACGAGCCGCAACGCATCGTCACCGGTCACGGCGTGCTGCGTGTCGAGATCTTCGAGACCAACGCGCCGCCGCGCTTTCGCCTGATCGCGGAGAGCGGACAGGGCTGGGACGCTGCGGAAGCGGAGGTCACGACGATTCGTGAGGATGGCGGCCGGCAGCTCTTCAAGTTCGTTCGCAAGGACGGATTCCTAGAGTCCCTTGACGAGATTCCCGAGCCGCACGCGTTCAAAGCCCAAGTCAGTCTGGGCCTCGGTGGAGAGCACCACGACTATTCACTGACGTTTGAAGAACACCAGCACACCCATGACGAGCTTGAAGCAGGCGACTTGGAGTTTCAAGACGCACACGAGCGCGCTCATGCGAACGATATCAAGCGCCGCTTTGCCAACCGCAATGTCACCACAGGCCAGATCATCATCTTCGGCCTGACCGGTGGGCTGATCCCTTGTCCCGCATCCATCACCGTGTTGCTGCTGTGCCTGCAGCTGAAGAAGTTCACGCTGGGCGCAGCGTTGGTCTTGTGCTTCAGCATCGGCCTGGCGTTGACGATGGTGACGTCGGGCGCGCTCGCCGCGTTGAGCGTCAAGCACGTATCCAAGCGCTGGAGCGGCTTCGGAGCGTTCGCACGCAAGGCGCCGTACTTCTCAAGCGCCTTGATATTGCTCGTCGGGCTCTATGTCGGCTATGAAGGCTTGCACGCGCTCAAGTTGTTGGGGGCGTGAATCCAGGGTCAACAGCGCCAAGCTCGAGAAAAGCGTTGCGGCTGCAGCAGAAAAACAAAAGCCCCGGGCTGGCCGGGGCTCAACGCATCTTCGCTGTCATAACGTTAACGCGCCTGCTCAGGGAGGAAAAGCAGGGAAACTGGCCGCAGCCAAGCTTCGATCTCGAATCTACCACTCGACTCAAACGCCGAACTGGAAATGTCGAGCTGCCCACAGTGAAATCGCAACAGCAACGATCAACCATATCGAGATGATCACGGCCGCTCCGACCACGCTGCGCGGCTTGTCGCGCCGGCCGGTGATCCAGGTCTCGGCTTCAAGGCGTGCCGCGTCCAACACAGACGCGGGCAGCAGACGGATAGCCAGCCATATCAAGCCAGGCAGCAGCAGCACATCGTCGACGTAGCCGAGCACCGGGATGAAGTCCGGGATGAGGTCGATCGGACTCAGCGCGTAGGCCACGACGAACGCGGCGAGCAGTTTTGAGATCAATGGCGCATCGGGATGGCGACGTGCGAACCAGAGAGTCAACGCGTCGCGCTTGATGCTTCGTGCCCATGCGCGTACTTTGTGGATCAGATGCATGGCGTCAGTGTGGCGTGCTACGACGTGCCCCGCGCGCGGACCGCCGACCAGTCACACCCTCCATCAGGATTTGCGGCGCCTACCAACGGCAGCAGCGATACGCCAGGCCCAGGCCAGCCGAGTAGGAACTGCGGTTCAGGGTCAGCGGACTGGCGGCCGCATCACCGATCAATCTCGATGTCCCCGCGTTGCCGAAGAGGATCCAACGCGGCGTGAGAGCGGTGATGAATCCCACCCCAGCGTATGCGTTGCGCAGCCCGGCACTGGGCGTGTGTGCCGGGAGCGTGGTGGAAGCCGCCTGCTCCGGAGTGATGCCGGCGTCAAAATACGGTCTCAGGCGCAACGTCGCGTTGCTGGCGGGATGCTGCTTCTCGATGCCATTGCCCCCCAATCCGACCGCCGGATAACTGGTGATGCTACCGCGAGCCTTTAGCGCTCCGGCCGTGCCGTCGCTAGGCAGACTGCGATCCGGACTGCGCCAAGGCGAGGCGGTCCTCCAGGCGTCATGCGTGCTGCTCCGGCTTGGATTGCGCACGTCCATTCCACAGGAAGAACCCCGACACGAACGCCAGAACGACCGCTTGGGCGGCGAGCCCGATGGTGGAAGGGTATACGCCTAGCAGCTCAACGCGCGGCGATGGCAGGGCGCTAGGGGCAATCCAACCGGCTTCCTGCAGTGCGGCTACACCCTTGCCGGTCAGGACAACGGCGAGCACGGCGACGAGCCAGGAGCTGGCGGAGAAGAACTTGCCGATGGGTAGCTTTGCGCTGAAGCGCAGCAGCAAGACGGTGATTGCTGCCAGGCACAGGACGCCGGCCGCCAGGCCAACCAAGATCGCGCGGTCATTGCCCTGGCCCCAGAGCGCCGCGTAGAACAGGATGGTCTCGAAGACCTCGCGATACACCGCAACGAAGGCCAGACCGAACATGAAAAACGCTGACTTCCGGTTCAAGGCTGCAGACATGCGTTCGCGCAGATAGACCTGCCACTGACCAGCAACGCTCTTCTGGTGCATCCAGATGCCCACACTGACCAACACCGCGGCGGCGAACAGACTCGACAGCCCTTCTGTCACCTCACGGTTGGCGCCGCTGATGGTGACGAGGTACGTCGCGGCCCCCCACGTTGCCGCACCTGCGGCGAGGGCCGTCAGCCAGCCGGCGTGAACGTAGCCGAGCACGTCCGGGCGTTCCGCCTTTCGCAGGAACGCAATCATGCCCACCACGACCAGCAGAGCTTCAAGACCTTCTCGTAGCAGGATGGTGAGGCTCCCCAAGAAGGCAGCCGTCGAGTCTGCCTTCGAGTCAGAGAGCACCTGGTCCCCCTGGGTGAAGAGACGCTCCACATCAGAAGCAGATGCGGCTACTCGGTCAATCGGAGCCTTGTCTGAAAGCTGTGACCGGTAGCGGCTCATCGCCACTTCAATCTGGCTTTTCAGCGAGCCATCCTTTGCAGCCAATGCATGCTCATAGGGCTCAACACCGTCCAAGTAGGAAGATAGAGCAAGGTCTTGAGCCTTCTTGATGTCACCGGCCTTGTAGGCCGCCAAGCTGAGCTGCAGCTGCTTTCGCGCGAGCGTCAGGTCACCAGCAGGAGCCTGGTTGAGCGCATCCGGATTTGCATGCAGGTACGCCATGACCACGCTCGCTTCCTTTCCGCTCAGCGTCTCAGCCAAGTCGTTCTGCGTGAGGCCGACGAAGCGGTCGACATTGGGGACAGCGGCCTTCGCCCTTTCTCCTTCGCTCCACACCTTCTTGCCTTGCTCGATTTCGCTGCTGTCGTGCGCAAAGGTGCCCAGGTAAGTCGCCACAGCCCATCGGTCTTCTTCAGACAGCTGACCGAACGCGGGCATCGCCGTGCCGGCGAGACCTTGCGACACAGCTTGGTAGAGCGCAAAGAGGCTGCGTTGACTTGCACGCTCTTTGTCAGTGAACGCGATGGGCTTAGGGTTCAGTGACTTCCCCACGGGGCCGTCGCCGTTGCCAGTCGCGCCGTGGCAGCTGGCGCAGTTCTGGGCGTAGATCTTCGCCCCGAGCCCAACGTCCGGAATTCTCGAGGGCGCCAGCGGGACGGGATAGACGGCGACAAGGTACTTGGCCAACGCCTTGGACAGCGCGCCAACCTTGCTTGCGTCAGCTCGAGCGCCGATGGCTGCTTCAAGCTCCGTAGCCTGTGCAATCAACGCGGGCTGCTCGCTCTTGGTTTCGAGCGTCGCGATTTTGGTTCGCGCCGTCAGTGCGAACTCCTTCATCTCGTCGTACTCGGACTGAGAGACGACCTTGCCATCCTTGACGGCGCCGGCGTAGTCGACAGCCAAGTAGTCGAGGATTTGCCAAACGCGCTTCACGTCGGCTTCCGACGCCTGCGACACGCTTGAGAAGAGGAACGTGACCAGGATGGCCAGCCCCCTGGCGCTGCGATGGACTGTCTTAGTGAGACTCATTTCGGTTCTCGAGCAAAAAGATGGCCCGCACGATGCGAGCCGATGTGGCCGATGGATTTAGCGAGTGCTTTTCAACAGGCGCAGACCGTTGAAGACAACCAGCAGGCTCGCGCCCATGTCGGCGAAGACGGCCATCCACATGGTGGCGCTGCCGAAGACTGCGAGGACGAAGAACACGGCCTTGATGCCAAGCGCGAGGACGATGTTTTGCCAGAGGATGGCGTGCGTCCGTTTCGAAAGCCGGATGGTCTCGGGCACTTTGCGCAGGTCGTCGTTCATGATGAGCACGTCGGCCGCTTCCTTCGCGGTATCGGTGCCAGCACCGCCCATGGAGAAGCCCACCGACGCCGCAGCCAGGCTCGGCGAATCGTTGACGCCATCGCCGACCATGCCCGTCTGCTGGGTTTGACCCAGCTCGGAAATCACCTTGAGCTTGTCCTCGGGGAGCAGGTTGGCCTGAACGTCGTCGATGCCGACCTGGCCGGCGATTGCCTTGGCGGTCGACGGGTTGTCGCCGGTCAGCATGATTGACCGGATGCCCAGAGTCTTCAGATCGGCGACGGCTTGCCTGCTGGTCTCCTTGACGGTGTCGGCGACCGCGAACAGTCCCAGGACTCGCTCGCTGTCTGCCAGCAATGACAGCGTGTGCCCTTGCGCCTCGTGCTCTTCCAGCCGCGCCTCCAGCTCTGCGGAGCACAGGCCTCGCTCGTGCACCCAGCGGTGATTGCCGAGGATGTACTTACGTCCGTGGATGGTGCCGTGAACGCCTCGGCCCATGTCGGCGCCGAAGTCTTCGACGGCCAGCTCTTCCCCGTCCAAGCCGTTGGACACAGCCTTGGACACCGGGTGGTCAGAGCGCGAGGCCAGGCTCTTGGCAATGCGCAACACCTCGGCTTCAGGAAGGCTCTGCGACAGCGCCGCCTGTGCGACGAGGCGCGGCTTTCCCTCGGTCAGCGTACCGGTCTTGTCGAGCGCGACTACCTTGAGCTTGCGAGCCTCTTCGAGGTAAACGCCACCCTTGATGAGGATGCCGCGTCGCGCCGCGGCAGCCAAGCCGCTGACGACGGTAACCGGCGTCGAGATGACGAGTGCGCAAGGGCAGGCGATGACGAGCAGCACCAGCGCCTTGTAGACCGCCGTCAGCCACGGCCAGCCCATGATGAAGGGCGTTCCGACGGCGACCGCCAGCGCCAGCACGAAGACGGCCGGGGTGTAGATGGCAGCGAACTTGTCGACGAAGCGCTGGGTAGGCGCCCGCTGCCCCTGGGCAGCTTCGACGGCATGGATGATGCGGGCCAGCACTGTGTCGCTGGCGGGCTTGGTCACTTCGAACTCGAGGGCACCGCTCTGGTTGATGGTCCCTGCGAAGACGTCATCGCCCGGTGCCTTGTCGATGGGAATGCTCTCGCCGGTAACGGGGGACTGATCCACAGCGCCCTGGCCCGCGGTCACGCGACCATCAAGGGCGAAGCGTTCGCCAGGCTTCACGCGCGCCGTCGCCCCAACTGCCACCGTCTTGGCGTCCGCGCTGGTCCATGTGCCGTCGGCTTGGCGCACCTCCACCTGTGGCGGTGACAGCGCGAGAAGGCCAGTGATGGCGTTGCGCGCACGCTCAACCGAGCGTGCCTCGATGAGCTCCGCCAGGGAATACAGCGCCATCACCATCGCCGCTTCAGGCCATTGCCCAATGACGAACGCGCCTGCGACCGCCACCGACATCAGGGCGTTGATGTTGAGGTCACGCCGCACGATGGCAGAAAGGCCTTTGCGGAACACGGCAAGACCAGAAAGCCAAATTGCCCCGGCTGCAACAGCCATACCGACGACCTTCCAGGCCAGCATGTCCGGCGCGAAGAAGTCAACCAGCTCCGCAGCAATGGCAACCAGCAGCGCCGCAACCAGGCGCGTCAACTCGGTGCGCTGAGCCTTTGCAGTGTCCTCCGCAGGAGGCGGCGCCGACAGCGTCTCCGTCTTGAAGCCGATGCCATTGATGGCGGCAATGACGGGCTCCCAGGCTGCCGGCGGGGCGTCGATGTCCAGCGCGCGTGCCGGCAGATCGAACCGCAATCCTCGTACTTCGGGGAAACCCTCCAACGCGCGGCGTATCTGTCCTTCCTCGGTCGGGCAGTCCATGGAGGGAATGCGCAGCAGCAGGCCGCCAGACGCAGTGGATGTCTGGGCCTTCGCCGCTGCGACGGATGCAGTGCCACAGCACGACGGCTCACGCCCGTGCTCATGTGCATCGCCATGCCCGTGCTCATGTGCATCGCCATGCCCGTGCCCGTGCCCGGACCCATGAGCATGGCCGTCCTCATGATGGTGCTCCGCGTGGTCACTGTGGTCGTGCTTGTGGGTGCTCATGCTTGATCGTTCTTCAGCTATTGAGGGTATTTGACAACCTGTAGCTGCTACAGAGTCAAGTCCCTACACTTCTGTCCTGTAAGCCCCGGGGGACCCATGAAGATTGGTGACTTGTCCGCTGCGTCAACAACGCCCATCGAGACCATCCGCTTCTACGAGCGGGAGGGGTTGCTGCCTGCGCCTGGCCGTACGCAGGGCAACTTTCGTGTGTACGAGGCGCCGCACCTGGAGCGGCTTCAGTTCATTCGCTACTGCCGAGGCCTCGACATGTCGCTGGACGAGGTTCGTGTTCTGCTGCGCTTCAGGGACGCACCTGGTGAGGACTGCGGGGACGTCAACTCGCTGCTCGACGAGCACATCGGACACGTGTCCAAGCGCATCAAGGAGCTGCGAGCGCTGGAACAGCAGCTCAAGGAACTTCGCCAGCGTTGTGGGGACGCCAGGCGCACGGACCAGTGCGGCATCCTTTCCGGTCTCGCCGAAGCTTCGCAAGAGAAAACGCCGGCGGATCAGAGTGCAAGCCATCTGCGCTCGGTGCACAAGCACTGAGAGTCGGTATACCCGCCGCGCAAACAAAGGGGCGTTGGCTGCTAAAGTTGCTCTCGAGACTGGCGGTGCTGGTCTCCCTGCTTTACCTCCCTGAGCAGGAGCGTCGGCGTGATGACAGCGTCGAAGCTTTATGGCCCCGGCTCTTGCCGGGGCCGCGTTTTTTCTGCCTCGCCTGGACGCCCGCCGCCGGGATTCCAACCGCAAATGGAAACTTGACGGATGCCATGGCAGCGAAAGTTTCATCGTCAAGCCTGCTGCGGCCAAGTCATACCGATAAGCGCAGCTCAAGTGACTTGGCCTGTCGGCTCGTGATGATGGGGATAGTTATTGACGCGTCGCACGCGCATCAAGGCAAACGCGGCTGGGACCACGAAAAGCGACAGCAGCGGTGCCGTCACCATCCCGCCCAGCATCGGCGCAGCAATGCGGCTCATGACCTCGGAGCCCGTGCCAGATCCCCAGACGATGGGCAGCAGGCCGGCGAGGATCACGGCCACCGTCATCGCCTTCGGACGCACGCGCAGCACTGCACCCTCACGGATGGCGTCGAGCACGACCTCGCGTGTGATGGGCATACCGGCGCGCATCCGGTCTTCCAGGGCGTGCTTGAGATACAGCAGCATGACGACGCCGAACTCGGCCGATACGCCCGCCAGCGCGATGAAGCCAACGCCGGTGGCCACGGACAGGTTGTAGCCCAACAGGTAGAGGAACCAGATTCCTCCGGTCAGCGCCAGCGGCAACGTGGCCATGATGAGGGCAGCCTCCTCGGCGCGCCGGAACGTCAGGTACAGCAGCACGAAGATGATCAAGAGCGTGGCAGGCACCACCACCTTGAGCCGTTCGTTGGCCCGCTCCATGTATTCGAACTGGCCAGAGTAGGCCAGGCTCATGCCTGGCTCGAGCCGCACCTGTTGGGCGACCTCCCGCCGCAAATCGCCAACCACCGAGGCGATGTCCCGTCCTCGCACGTCGATGTAGACCCAGCCCGATGGGCGGGCGTTCTCGCTCTTGAGCATGGGTGGTCCGTCAACGAGGGTCACGGCTGCCAGAGTGCCGAGCGTCACCTGCTGGCCAGCGGGCGTGAGCACCGGCAGATTGCGCAGCTTCTCCGGCGTATCGCGCAGCTCGCGCGGATAGCGCAGGTTGATGGGGAAGCGCGCCAGGCCTTCTACCGTCTCGCCGACGTTCTCGCCGCCTATCGCCCCTGAGATCACGGACTGAATGTCGCTCACGTTCATGCCGTAGCGCGCGGCGGCCACGCGGTCGATCTGCACGTCGACATAGCGTCCGCCGGTCAGCCGCTCGGCCAGCGCCGAGCTGACGCCCGGCACGTTCTTGGCGGCCGCCTCGACCTGGGCGGCGATCCGGTCAATCGCGGAGAGATCGGTGCCGGACACCTTCACGCCGATGGGGCTCTTGATGCCGGTGGCCAGCATGTCGATGCGATTGCGGATCGGCGGGATCCAGATGTTGGTCAGGCCCGGCACTTTCACCGTGCGATCAAGCTCCTCGACGAGTTTTTCCGGGGTCATGCCAGGGCGCCACTGATCGCGTGGCTTGAGCTGCACGGTGGTTTCGAACATCTCCAGCGGCGCGGGGTCGGTAGCGGTCTCCGCCCGGCCGGCCTTGCCAAACACCCGTTGCACCTCTGGCACCGTCTTGATCATGCGATCGGTGATCTGCAGCAGCTCGGCGGCCTTCTGGGCGGACAAACCTGGCAGTGCGGAAGGCATGTACAGCAGGTCACCCTCATCCAGCGGCGGCAGGAACTCGCCACCCAGGCGCATCACGGGCCAGGCGGTGGTGGCGAAGACCGCGACGGCCACGACGAGCGTGGCCTTGGGCCAGCGCAGGACCGCGTCCAGCGCGGGGCGGTATAGCGCGATCAGTGCGCGCGTGATGGGGTTGCGCTGTTCGTCGGGAATGCGCCCGCGGATCCAGTAACCCATCAGCACGGGAATGAGGGTGATGGACAGGCCGGCGGCCGCTGCCATGGCATAGGTTTTGGTATAGGCCAGTGGCCCGAACAGCCGTCCTTCCTGCGCCTGCAACGTAAAGACCGGCACGAAGGACAGCGTGATGATCAGCAGCGAGAAGAACAGCGCCGGGCCGACCTCGACTGCGGCGTCGGTGATGACTGCCCAGCGCGCTTCGCCCTTCAGTTCCTCGCCGGGGTGGGCGTGCTGCCAAGCCTCCAGCTTCTTATGCGCGTTCTCGATCATGACGACTGCGGCATCGACCATGGCGCCGATGGCGATGGCGATACCCCCGAGCGACATGATGTTGGCGTTCAACCCCTGCTGCTGCATCACCAGGAAGGCCGCCATCACGCCCAGCGGCAGCGAGATGATTGCCACCAACGCCGAGCGCAGGTGCCACAGGAAAACCACGCAGACCAGGGCGACCACCGCAAACTCTTCGAGCAGCTTCATCGACAGGTTGTCGATGGCGCGCTGAATCAAGGAGCTGCGGTCATAGGTCGTGACGATCTCGACACCCTGAGGCAGGCTGGACTGCAGCTGCTTGAGCTTGTCCTTGATCGCGGCAATCGTCGCCTGGGCGTTCTTGCCGTTGCGCAGGATCACCACGCCGCCGACCGCCTCGCCTTCGCCGTCCAGTTCGGTGATGCCACGGCGCATCTCCGGTCCGACCTGCACGGTCGCGACCTGGCTCAGCAACACCGGCACGCCGTTGCGGCTGGCCAGCACGATGCTGCGGAATTCATCCAGCGACTTCAGGAAGCCGCTGGCGCGCACCATGTACTCGGCCTCGGCCAGCTCCAGCACGGCGCCGCCAGCCTCCTGGTTGCCGTTCATCAGCGCCTCGCGTACCTGGTTATGCGTGATCCCGTAGGCGATGAGCTTGGCCGGGTCGACCACCACCTGGTACTGCTTGACCATGCCGCCCACCGTGGCCACCTCGGCCACGTTGGCGACGGCCTTCAGCTCGAACTTGAGGAACCAATCCTGCAGCGCCCGCAGCTGTGACAGGTCATGGCGACCTGTGCGGTCCACGAGGGCGTACTGGAAGACCCAGCCCACGCCGGTCGCGTCGGGGCCGAGCGAGGGCTTGGCCGTCGCTGGCAGCCGGCCCTGCACCTGGCTGAGGTACTCCAGCACGCGGGAACGAGCCCAGTACAGGTCCGTGCCGTCATCGAACAGCACATAGACGAAGGAGTCGCCGAAGAAGGAGAACGCCCGCACGGCCTTGGCGCCGGGCACCGACAGCATGGTGGTCGCCAGTGGATAGGTGACCTGGTTCTCGACGATCTGTGGCGCCTGGCCGGGGTAGCTGGTGCGGATGATGACCTGTACGTCGGACAGGTCGGGCAGGGCGTCGATCGGTGTCGAGCGCAGCGACAGCACGCCGGCGACGGCGAGGAAGAGCGTGGACAGCAGCACCAGGAAGCGATTGCCGACCGACCAGCGGATCAGCGCGCCGATCATCGTGCGCCTCCCGGTGTCTCGCGCTGCATGGCGACGACTTCATAGCCGTCCTGGCTTTCCCGGAAGGTGAAGCGGACGGTGTCGCCCACCTTCACGCCCTTGGCCAGCTCCGGCCGCGCGAGCCGGAAGCCCATCTGCATGGCTGGCCATTTGAGGGCCGGCACGGCGCTGTGATCCAGCGTGACGCTCTGCCCCGAAAGCTCCACGATCCTGCCGACCGCCTGAAGTGCCGAAACGGCAGAAGCTGTCGATGAGGCCGCCGGCACGGCAGCCGCGCTGGCAGCAGGCGCTGCCGGAGTGGCCTGGCGCTGCAGCACACCCTGCATGCTCGCTTCCGAGTCGATCAGGAATTGGCCGGACGCCACAACCTGTTGGCCGGGCTGCAATCCCTCCAGCACCTCCAGCTTGTCACCCAGCTCGCGACCCAGACGCACCTGGACCGGCGTAAAGCGCCCAAGCTGCTCAGCCACATAGACGACAGCACGCTGGCCTGTGCGGATCACGGCCTCGGCAGGCACGACGAGCACCTCTTCGGCCGTCCCGCCCAGGCGCATCTGAGCAAACATCCCCGCCCGCAGCCGGCCTTGCGGATTTGGGAGCTCGGCCCGGACGCGCAGGGTGCGTGTCTCAGCATTCGCCTCAGGCAGGATCGCTGTGATCTTGCCGCGCAGTGTCTCGCCGGGAAACGCCGCCAACAACACCTCGACGGGCTGTCCGACGCGGGCGACGCTGGCCTGGGTTTCGGGGAGGGCGGCTTCTAGCCAGACGGTCGACAAACCGGTGATGCGGGCGAGGCTCATGCCTTGGGACACTGTCATGCCGGGTCGCACCATCAACTCCTGTACCAGCCCGCCGGTGGGGGCGTGCACGTTGGAGAGCGCCTGTACCTGTCCGCTGTGTTCCACCTGCTGGATCAGGGACGTCGGCATGCCGAGCAGCACCAAGCGCTGGCGGGCCGCGGCGGTCAGGGCCGCATCGCCCGTTTGGCGCACCGCCAGGAATTCCTGCTGGGCGCCTGCCCACTCGGGAACCAGCAGTTCGGCGATGAAGGCACCGTTAGCGACGACATCGCCCGGTGCCAGGCGGGCCACCCGTTGGACGAAGCCAGCGGTGCGCGCCTGCAGGATGGCCACGTCGCGTTCGTTGAGCTGCACGACGGCCGGCACCTGGAACGAGGCGCCGAGCCGCTGCTTCTCCACGGTTGCGGTGCGTACCCCCAGGGTCTGGGCGACGCGCGGGTCGACGGCAACGCCACCTGAGGGCGCCTCATCGGCGTACTTGGGCACCAGCTGCATGTCCATGAACGGCGACTTACCTGGCTTGTCGAACTTCTGCTGCGGCACCATGGGGTCGTACCAATACAGGGCCTTGCGCTCACCGGCCGGACTCTTGGTCGTCTCTTTGGTTCCGGACACCGTGGCGGATGGGTCCGACATCGAGGCCGTACGCCAATGGGCGACGCCGTAGCCCAGGCCTGCGCCCGCAGCGACGAGCAGCATGGCGACGGCGGACAGTTTCTTGTTGGAGGTCATGGGGTCACTCCGCAATGAGATAGGCCAGGCGGGCCTGCTGGGCCAGCACCTGGGCTTGAAGATCGAGACCGCGCAACTGCGCTTCGGCAGCGCTCTTGCGGGCGGTGAGCACGGCACCGAGGTCGGCGCGGCCGGACTGGTAGCTGGCCAGGGTCACCTGGGCGCGCTCCCGGGCAAGCGGTTGCGTGGCGGTTAGCTGGCGCTGCAGCACACGCTCCAGTCGCTGCAACTCCGCAACCTGGGTATCCACCTCGGCGCGGATGCGGCGCAGCGCATCCTCCCGCTCGGCCTCAAGCCGCTCGACGTCCTTACGGCGGGAAGCGACAACGGGTTCCTGGCGCGTGGCCCGTGAGACGGGCAGCTCGAAGGTGAGCTGGAACGAGACCATGTCACCGAAGGACCGTGCGCGGTTGCCGTAGGCGACCTCCCAGCCCCAATCACCCTGGCGCATCGCTTCTGCCTCGCTGAGGTCGGCGCGAGCCATTGCGAGCATCGGGTTGAAGGCCAGCAGTTCGGCATGCCGATCAAGCCCGCCCAGCAATCGCGCCAGGTCCGGCCGCAGCGGGGGCGGTTCAGCCTCAGCGGACAGTTCCGGCTGGTCGCCGGTCCAGCGCCGCAGTTGGACCCGTGCCTGCTCGACGCCGGCCTGCAGTTCGTCCCTTCGGTCGGCCAGCTCCAAGGCCTCCTGGCGCACCATCAGCGCATCGCCGGGCGTGGCGGCTCCGGATGCGACGCGGGCAGACAACGTGTCCTGCAAGAGGCGGTTCTCTTGCTCGAGCGTTGCGAAGACGTTCAGCTTTTGCTCGGCGAAGTGCAGGGCGAGCCAGGCCAGCGCCGCCTCGCGGCGTACCGCCAGGCGTTCGGCTTCCAGCATCGCGTGCTCGCGCTCGGCCTTGGCGTCGGCAGCGTCGCGCTGGGCGGCCCGCTTGGCAGCGTTGGGCACGTCCTGCATGACGCCGACACGTCGCATGGTCATGGACTCGCGGTTCCAGCTGAAACGCTCGCGACCTGAGATCGGGAAGTTCTCGATGCCGACAGCCAGCTTGGGGTCGGGCAGGCGCCCTGCGGCCGTGCGCGCCTGTTGCGCGCCTTCTGCCGCGGCCTGGCGCGCCGTCAGTGCGGCGGAGCGCTGTTCAGCGAGCAACAAGGCCTGTTCGAAGGTGACGGGGGCCGCATGCACGGCGGCGCCTGCAAGTAAGCCTGCCGCGATGACAGCCTTGCGGATGCGGCGGCAGGTAGCTCCTGTGCCGCCGGAGCGGGACCAAGATCCCGCCCAAAAGAAGATGGCCATGATGGCGCTCCACAAAAAGCCTGGAAGCAGTCGGCAAGCGACGCGAGACGTGGGCACGCCGCCGCGCGTGCGGCAGCGCGGACGTCAGGGCTTAATTGCGGAGGACCTGGAGGGTGAGATACACCGGCAGCGTGCCGTCTGGCGGGCCGGTGTGGGCGGTAATGACCGCAGGGAGTGCCTCTGCGGTCTCGGGCGGGAGCCAGAGGGCCAGGCGGGTGAAGAGCTGATCGAGGAGAACCGCGGGCGCAAGGTCAGGCGCCGGCGCGTTGTTGACCGTCTGCTTGTCGCGGTCGCAATGCGCCTTGCACAGCTGCGGCTGTTCGGTGTCCATCCCGGACATCTGGTCGCAGTCGGCCATGCCGGCCATGCTGACCATCGGCATCGACTCCGAGCCGGTCGGGACGGGGCAGGCGTAGGCTGCCGTAGAGAGCTGCAGACACACCAGCACCGCCGCGAGCAAGCTCGCGATCCAGCGCCGGTAGGTCTTGTTCAACATCATGGGCAAAGTCTATCCGCGTGTGGCCGGGGGCGTTAGATCCAGATCAAAGTCTGCGCGTTTCCGTCCAGAGCCAACGCGTAAGCGGTATGCGTCGGCGACGGGTTCCGTCGCCTTACACCACGGCAGGTTTGACACGGAGGGGCCCTTGATCGACCTGGTTATCGCCTCAGATCTGCATGTTCATGACTTCGCTGTAGGCCTGAACCAGCCGGTTGCGCACCTGCAAAGTCGCCTGAAAAGCGATGTTCGACTTTTGTCCGGCGATCATCGTTTCCTCGAGACTGACCGTGGGGTTGTCCAGCGAGAACTCCTTGCTCAACCTGCCCGACTCCTTTTGCAGGTCGCTGGTGGTTTGAAGCGCACTTGCCAAGGCATCCTGAAACCCTCGCCCTTGTACCGAAGCCGGCTTGGTCAGTGCCTCGGCCGAGCGAGCGATCGACTGGATCGAGTCCATCGGCGTCAATCTCATTTGCACAATGCACCTCCCACGGTTCGGTGATCGGAATCGACAGCTGTGATACCGCCAGCCTCGCGGCTGCAACAGGATGCGCTCGTCATAGATGGGAAAACGCCGGAACTGGGTCCGCTAAGGGGCACAGTTCGTGGCCAACGATTCCTTGCCTACCTGCGTAGGCAGCGCTTGAGGGGCTTGCTGCTTTGCCGAGCGACGTCTGCCCATCCAGACATGGAACGGGACCACGGCGCAACTGAGCAGGCCAACTGCAATATGCAGCCAACGGGTAATTTCCCGCCACTCCTCGTCACCGTAGTAGAGGAACCAACCGCTCAAGCCGAGCAGTCCCATGATGATGAGGGTGAACGCACCGGACCAAAGGTTGCGGCGGATGCGCCAGGCCAGCCGGATATGCAGCGGCAGCAAACCTCCGACAACGGTAAGTGCAAGGGCGGCGGCAACGCCGTGTGTCACGAGCAGCCTGTGCTCAGCGGCAAACCAGTTCAACCGCAGCCAGTCATGAACGACGAGCCAGGCAGTTCCGCTTGCTGCGACCACTGCCAACGTGCCATAGGTCGCCCACCGCTGAAAAGCTGGCAGGCGAATGCTGAACGGTTGAGGTCTTGTCGTCGTCATAGTCGGATGACCGTTGCTCGCGCTCGCCTCTGGATGCTGGCGGGAAGGGAGCCTCGCAACGCAACTATTTTCGTGAGCGCATCGGCCTGCAGGCAGCTTTTCGCGACCACAGAAACGCTCCCTGGCAGGCCAACACGCCTCTGGTGCCTCGGATTCACGATGGCACTTGCCGCCTTGCCGTCGTTGCCCAGGTTGGAGGCGAAATAGCTGGCGGACGTCGCGACGGCACCGTTTTGCAGCCGTCCGATCAACTTCATGTCAGTCGGCGACTTCGGGCATCGAACCCAGATTTCTTGTGGCGCCGAGCCGAAGGCGTAGAGGTCGCCCCCGGCGTTGACAAGCCCACTTTGCATGCCCCGACTGCGCAGGACACGCACCGCCTGGTCGACAGCAAATCCTTTTGCGATGCCTCCGAGATCAAGCGAAACCCGTTGGGCGACGTTGACGCGGCCACCCTCTGCCAACCTGATGGCACGGGACATGGACGTTTTGGATCGGCCGACAACGGCGGGGCGTGAGCGAGGTAGCAAGCCGCCTCGCACGAGAACCCGACCGACGTTGCAATCGAAAGCACCGGCGCTCGCCATGTGCAGCTGCAACGCCTCGCTGAGCACAGCGCTCGTCCAGCGATGCACGCGCAAGTGACAGCCAGGGCGAGCCCGGTTGAGCCGGCCCACGTCGCTGTCATGGCGATGAAAGCTCATCAGCCGCTGCACCCGGGCTATGGCCGAGAACGCAGCGCTGACCGCGCCCGTCACCTCGGATTCAGGCACGCCTTCCTGGCCTTGTGCCCGTATGGTGACAAACGTGCCCAGCAATGGCTGCATGCGTTCAACGCTTGCCACTGTGAAGCCCCTTCAACGCCAAGTCATAGACAGCCAGAACCCGCCGCACCCCGTCTGTGATGTGCTTGGAGGACAGCGTGGCGCCCGTGATGTTGGCGATGTCCTTGTTGAGCCTGACTGGCGACGCGGCAGTCTTGCCGACAAACTGCTGCCGCCACGCGGCCCCTCGCACCTCTGAGCCGTAGGTCTCGCGGTATTCGAGGATCTCAATCTGCTTCACGCTGCCATCGAGGTTGAGCCCCACGGCATAGGT
This sequence comes from Pelomonas aquatica, assembly GCF_026712205.1. Lineage (GTDB taxonomy): Bacteria > Pseudomonadota > Gammaproteobacteria > Burkholderiales > Burkholderiaceae_C > Pelomonas > Pelomonas aquatica. Next base: position 88,306 of record NZ_JAPPUW010000006.1, on the reverse strand, counting down.
GATCAGCTCGTGCTTGCCGACGACTTGATCGACGATGAAGAACCCTTGGCCTTCCACCGACCAGACGCCGTCTTCCCGAAACGGCTCGTGGACGCCCGATCGGGCGAACAGTCCATCACGCTGCTCTGGCGTCATGGCCAGCGCGACCTTGGTGAACTTCCCCGCGGGGAACATGACCTGCTGAGCCTGTTCGGTCGAGAAGAAGACGCTGGCCGAAGCGGCGGTCGAGGCGACAGCCAGGGGAACGGCGAAGAAGGGTTCCCAGCGCATCAGAACGGCACTCCCAGCTTCAGCACGAACTGGTTGCGTGTGTGCTCGTCGCCGTAGATACGGCCGCCGCTGATCACCTCCTTCTGATCATCCTGGAAGCCACTCGCCCAGGGCATCTGGCTGCGCCAGGCCGCCGTCAGCCACCAGCCCTTGGTGGCGTAGTGGACGTTCGGCCCAAGGAACCACGCCGAGTGGTTGGCCACCCCGTACCCGTAGCCCGTGAACTCGCGATGGTTGCGGACTTCGATACCTGCAGACCAGTTGTTCATGAAGCGGTAGGAGACCCCTGTCAGCAGATCGAGCTCCGTCGCCTTTTCGACGTCGCTGCCCCGCTTGTTGTTCTCCAGGGCGGTGCTCAGATTGGTGGCCCAGATGACGCGGTCGTCCAAGAAGTTCTTCTGCAGGATGAGCTTGAATTCCAGCTCCTTGTTGCGACGCCCCCAGGAGGGCTCGACATAGACGGCCAGCCCGACAGGGTCCACCAATGGGTTGGATAGCTGATAGATGTTTTCCCATGACACCGACTCCACGCGACTCATCTTGTAGCGGGATGTGGGATCGAAGGTGTCGGGGATGTCGGTGTTGGGGCCAGCGGTCGTGCCGTCCATCTGGTTGCGATAGGCGCGGATGAAGCGGGAGTTCAGGTAGATGGCCGTTTGATATTTAGACGTGATGCCGAACTCCAGCTCGGAGCGCAAGCGGACGTTGGTGTAGTCGCCCCGTGTCTGCTTGGTCTGAACGTCGACCCATTGCTCGAATTCCCTAGTCCCTGGAGGCGCGACTTCAGCGGTGTAGATCCAGCCCATAGGGGATTCGCCAGCGACGGCGGAGCGAGAAAGAAGGGCCAGGCCAATGACCGTGGCGGTCGCCACGCGCTGAGAAGACAGGAGCATGCTTATCCAATGCAAATGAGAATCGTTATTATTCTCATTGTGTGCGCATGGTGTCAACGTGCAGCTGTCAGCCAGCTTTCTGCAGAAGGAGCGAGAGCGCGGAGCGTCAGTCGGCCAGCTCGTCCAGGATCGGGCAGTCCGGCCGATGGTCCCCGTGGCAGCACTCGGCCAGGCGCTCCAGGGTTCGCTTCATGGCGTCCATCTCCTTCATCCGGACTTCCAGGTCGGCGACGTGCGCCAGCGCGATGCGCTTGACGTTGGCGCTGGCCCGGCGCCGGTCCTGCCAAAGCTTCAGGAGTTCGGCGATCTCCGCCATGCTGAAGCCCAGGTCCCGAGCTCGCCGGATGAAACGCAGGGTGTGCACTTCCTTGTCGGTGTACTGGCGATAGCCGGAGTCGGTCCGCCCGATCTTGGGCAGCAGCCCCAGCGATTCGTAGTGCCGGACCATCTTGGCGGACACCCCCGACTGGCTGGCCGCCTCACCGATGTTGAAGGGGCCGGTCATGCTCATGCTGCTCATTGAATACTTCCTTTCCAGCGGCGCAGCATCAGCGCGTTGGTGACGACGCTCACGCTGCTGAAGGCCATGGCCGCTCCTGCGACCACCGGGCTGAGCAGCCCGAAGGTGGCCAGCGGTATGCCGACGACGTTGTAGGCAAAAGCCCAGAACAAGTTCTGGCGGATCTTGGCGTAGGTGCGCCGCGAGATGTCGATGGCGTCAGCGACCAGCGCCGGGTTGCCCCGCATCAGAGTGATCCCAGCGGCGTGCATGGCCACGTCAGTACCTGTCGACATCGCGATGCCCACGTCGGCAGCCGCCAGGGCAGGGGCGTCGTTGATGCCGTCGCCGACCATCGCCACGCGCCTGTTTCCGCTCTTGAGCTCGGCAACGATATCGGCCTTGTCCTGGGGGAGGAGCTCGGCCCGGAATTCGTCGATCCCGAGCTGGCGGCTGATGGCGGTGGCGCTGCCGCGGTTGTCGCCGGTGAGCATCACCGTGCTGACGTCCATCTCATGCAGGCGCCGAATGGCGTCCACCGCAGACGCCTTGGCCGCGTCACCGAACGCCAGCAGTCCAAGCAGGTGAGGGCGCTCACCAGCTTCGGCGAGCCAGGACACCGTGCGTCCCTGAGCTTCCAGCGCGGCGGCGATCTTGGCCATCGCCGACAGGTCGACGTTGAGTTCCTGCATGAACCGCGTGCTGCCCAGCCTGAGGTTTCGGCCGCGCACGACGGCCGCCATCCCACGTCCGGCAATTGCTCGGACCTCGCTGGCCGGCGGCACACCGACCCGCTCCCGCTTGGCAGCCTCGATGACAGCACGCGCCAGCGGATGCTCGCTGTTGTTCTGGATGGCTGCAGCCGCTCCGAGCATGCTGCTGGTGTTGCCATCGACCGCCTCAAACGCCACGAGTTCCGGCTTGCCCTCGGTCAGCGTCCCGGTCTTGTCGAAGGCGACGACCTTGACGCTGTGCGCGACCTCGAGTGCTTCGGCGTCCTTGATCAGAATCCCGTGACGTGCGGCAACGCCGGTGCCGGCCATGATGGCGGTGGGCGTGGCCAGGCCAAGGGCGCACGGGCAGGCAATGACCAGCACTGCAACGGCATTGAGGATCGCAGCCTCCCAGTTGCCCGTGCCCAGCCCCCAGCCCAGCAGTGTCAGGGCAGCGATGCCGATGACCACCGGGACGAACACGGCGCTCACCTGGTCGACAAGTCGCTGGATAGGCGCCTTTTTCGCCTGCGCCGACTCGACAAGCCGAACGATGCGTGCGAGGGTGGATTCGGCACCGACCGCCGTGGTCCGGATGAGCAGCAGACCCTCAGCGTTGACGGAGCCGCCGGTCACGCGGTCACCGACATGCTTGGCCACGGGCAGGCTTTCACCGGTGATCAGCGATTCGTCGATCTCGCTGGCACCCTCAACCACCTCGCCGTCGACAGGAATCCGCTCGCCCGGGCGCACGACAACCTGGTCGTCAACACGAACCTCGGCGATCGCCACATCCAGATCGGCACCGTTGCGGCGAACCCGGGCTCGTTCGGGGCGGAGGGCGTTGAGCGCGCGAATCGCCTCCGTGGTCTGCCGCTTGGCACGCGTCTCCAGCCACTTGCCGAGCAGGACCAGCGTGATAACGACCGCCGAGGCTTCGAAGTACAAGTGGTTCATGCCCCGGTCGCCATGGACCCACAGCTGATAGGCGCTCAAGCCGTAGCCCGCACTTGTGCCCAGGGCGACGAGCAAGTCCATATTCCCGGCGCCGGCGCGCAACGCTTTCCATCCAGCCCGGTAGAAGCGCGCGCCAAGCCAGAACTGGACCGGCGTGGCCAACGCGAGTTGCAGCCAGCCCGGGAGCATCCAGTGGGCACCGAACAGCGTGGCGAACATCGGAAGCACGAGCGGGGCGGAGAGCGCCATGGCCACCGCGATGGGCCACCATTCGGGCAAAGCCGGTTTTGCCGACGGAGCATCCCGGCCGCTTAAATCATTGGCACTGGCTGCAGCTGAACCAGGGGCGGGTACGACGCGCGAGGCGTAGCCGGCCTTGTCGACGGCCGACAGTAACGCGGCGAGGTCGGCTTCCCGTGTTGTGACCTTGACGTGGGCTTGCTCGGTGGCGAGGTTGACCTCTGCCGCGGTCACCCCGGGCACCTTTTTCAAGGCCTTCTCGACGCGCGCGACGCAGGATGCGCAGGTCATGCCCTCGACCTGGAGCGTCACGGCCTGCTCGGGAACGTCGTAGCCGGCTTTCTGGACCGCGGCGCGCAGGCTGTCGAGGCTGACCTCGGGCCCGGCGTCGACCGTGGCGGCCTCGGTGGCGAGGTTGACGGTGGCCTCACGCACGCCAGGCAGCTTGGACAGCGCCTTCTCGACACGGCTCACGCAAGATGCGCAGGTCATGCCCGCCACGGGAAGCTGCCACTGCCGGGTGGCGGCGCTGGGTGTGATGGAGGCCGTCGTGTTCATGGTTTTCCTTTTCCGGCGCGTCGTGTGTCGGCCATGAACGGAAGTCTCAAGCTTGCCATGATGGGAAGGTCAAGCGGTTTTTGCGTAGAACTTTCGGCGACCCGCCGCGACCGGCGTGTCTCAGCCCAGCAGCCGGACCCGCTCCTCGATGAAGCCGGCAATCTGGGCCGGCGTGAAGCGCCGGGCGTCGACGTAGCCGTCGGTCTTGAAGACCCCTTCCACGGGCCCGTCGTCGGTGCGGACGAACATGATCCGGCCGTGATCGCGCTCCATGAGGATCTCCTTGATCGCCCGGAACTCGATGCCGCACCATTCCTTGCGCTGGTAGTCGCCGCCGATGAAGACGACGATCAGCTTGGAGCGATTGCGGTAGAGGTCCTGCAGCAGGTTGTCCAGCGAAGGACGGGCCAGCTGCGACACGTAGTTGTTGTCGTAGAAGTAGGAGTTGGGCCCGAGGCGCCGTTCCAGCTCGGCGGCCACCGCTTCCACCGTCGCTCGGGCTTCCCCGGGGAAAGACAGGCCGACGTCGAACACATGGGTGGTGATGTCGACTGCTCGCGAGATGTCGCGGACCCAGGGCGGCAGCGCGATGCCGGTGGCCCGCAGCTCCTTGGCCAGGTTGACCTCCTTGACCGCCCAATGGGTGCGGTTCAATTCCCACTTGCCGATGTCCAGCTCGAAGGAGTACGTGACGAGGTCCTTGGCCGACAGGAAGGGCTGCACAGCCTGCAGCTCGTATTCCAGGCGCACCTGGCCCTGGCGCTTGGTGATGTCGGTCAGCACGCCAAACTGGGGCGGCGTGCTGCTCGGGGTCTCATACGCGAAGATGCAGGGGAGCTTCTTCAGCTCGTTGATCGCCCCAGCGTCCAACGCTTCGAACTTGCGGCTGATTTCCTTGTCGGTGTACTCGCACACGCAGCGCGACGCCTCGATGGTCCAGGGGCTGCCGTCCCAGGTCCCGTCTCTGCCAGATACCAGCAGGTTGTACATGCGCTTCCCATGTCGTTGACTTGATGGCGGCTATTTTCCCGCGCGAAGGCGAAGCGAGTTGAAGACGACGCTGACCGACGACAGGCTCATGGCCAGGGCGGCGATCATGGGCGACAAGACCCAGCCCGTGAACGGGTAGAGCACGCCGGCGGCCAGCGGCACACCCAGCGAGTTGTAGATAAAGGCGAACATCAGGTTCTGCCGCATGTTGGCGACCGTCGCCTCGGAGATGGCCCGGGCCCGGGCGATGCCGCGCAAGTCACCCTTGACCAAGGTGACCTGGGCGCTGTTCATCGCCACGTCGGTGCCGGTGCCCATGGCGACGCCCACATCGGCCTTGGCCAGTGCAGGGGCGTCGTTGATGCCGTCTCCGGCCATGCCGACCACGCGACCCTCCTTTTGCAGGCGGTCGACGAGGGCCAGCTTGTCGGCTGGCTTCACTTCGCCGTGGAACTCGTCGATGCCCAGTTGGCGGGCGACGGATTCGGCGGTGGTCAAGCCGTCGCCGGTGGCCATGACCACCCGCATCCCAGCGCTCCGAAGACTCTGCACCGCCTCTGGTGTGCTCTGCTTGATCGGGTCCGATACGGCCAGGATCCCGAGCAGCCAGCCGTCCTCCGCGAGGAACATGACGCTGCTGCCCTTTTGCCGCAGTTCCTCTGCCGGGGCGCGAAGCGGTGACACATCGACCCCGTCCTGTCCCATCAACGCGGTGTTGCCCAGCGCCAACCGGCGACCGGAAACCTGGCCGCGGACGCCGATACCGGTGGACGACTCGAAATCAACGGCCTGTTCCAGCGGCAGCTTACGGGCGCGGCCGGCGTCCACGATGGCATGGGCCAGCGGATGCTCACTGCCTTGGTCCAGGCTGGCCGCCAGAAGGAGGATTTCGTCGTCAGACCGTCCTGGGACGGCGATGGCTCGCTCGAACGTCGGTTTGCCCTCCGTCAGCGTGCCGGTCTTGTCCACGATCATGGTGTCGACGCGGCGGAAGTTCTCGATCGCCGAGGCGTCACGGAACAAGATGCCCTGCGTTGCCGCCTTGCCCGTCGCAACCATGATGGACATCGGGGTCGCCAAGCCAAGAGCGCAAGGGCAGGCGATGATCAGCACCGAGACGGCGTTGATAAGCCCGTATTGCCAGCCCTGGGGACCACCGAGCAGACCCCACGCGAAGAAGGCGGTCAGCGCGATGCCGATCACGACGAGCACGAACCAGCCGGCGACCTGGTCGGCCATGCGTTGCATCGGCGCCTTCGAACGCTGAGCCTGCGCGACCATCTGCACGATCTGGGACAGCATGGTCTGGGAGCCCACCCGCTCGGACTGCATCACCAGCGACCCGGTGGTGTTGATCGTCGCGCCGATGACCTTGTCGCCGGGACGTTTCATCACGGGAACCGGCTCGCCCGTCAGCATGGCCTCGTCGATCGCGCTGGAACCTTCGAGGACCACGCCGTCGACTGGGACTTTTTCACCAGGCCGCACGCGCAGCCGATCGCCGACGTGCACATGGGTGAGCGGCACGTCGGCCTCGGAGCCGTCCGGCTCGATGCGGCGGGCGGTCTTGGGCGCCAGCCCGAGCAACGACTTGATGGCCGCAGAGGTCTGCGAACGAGCCCGCAGTTCCAGCATCTGACCCAACAGTGTGAGCGAGATGATGACGGCCGCAGCTTCAAAGTAGACACCGATGCGGCCATGAGCCGCGAAGCTCTGCGGGAAGAGTTGCGGCGCCGCGGTCGCCACGACGCTGTAGAGGAACGCGGCGCCGGTGCCGATGCCAATCAACGTCCACATGTTGGGACTGCGGTGCAGCAGAGACTGCCAGCAGCGCTCGAAGAAGGGCCAGCCCGCCCAGAAAACGATGGGCAGCGAAAGCACCAGTTCGAGCCAGCTTTGCGCAGCGGGCGCCATCAGGCCCAGGCGGTGTCCGCCCATTGCCAGGACCGTGACCACGACCGTCAGCGGCAACGTCCACCAGAAGCGGCGGGAGAAGTCGCGCAGCTCCGGGTTGTCGTCGTCTGCCGTCGCCTCCGGGATCAGCGGCTCCAGCGTCATCCCGCACTTGGGGCAGTTGCCCGGCCGATCCTGTCGAATCTCCGGGTGCATGGGACAGGTGTAGATCGTCGCGCTCGCCGCAGCCGCTTCTCCCACGTTGGAGATCGCGGCCGCGGCAGGCCGCAACGCGGCGGCGGGGCCCGCCGACGCCGGCGGCTCGTCGGGCACCGCCCCGTGGTCATGGTGTTTGTGTGCGGCCGACATGCCGTGGACGGCATGATGTCCATGGTGGTCGCTGCCCTTGGCTTTGGCCGAGGCGCCTTGCAGGACGAGGTTCATGCCGCATTTCGGACAACGCCCGGGTGCCGGCTGCTGGACCTCAGGGTGCATCGGGCAGCTGTACTGTGGCGTCACGTCTGGCGCGGACGGGTGCTGGCCGTGGTCGTCATGGGAATGGTGATCCAACTTGTTCTCCACATTGAACCTGCAGCGGTCGCCGGGCCGGCCGCCAGAACTCAATCGTCGTCTTTTGGACGCTCAATGTGCTCTTTCTGATGTGCGCCGTGACCGTGGCGGTGTCCGAAGAGATGCATCAGTGGGCATGCCAGCAGAAGCAGGAAGGGCACCGCCTGCAGGACGTGGTCGAAATGGCGTGTCAACAGGAAGTAGGCGCCAATGGCACCAAGCACCCAGGCGACGACGGCAACGAAGCGGCGAGCCGGGCGATTCGAGGAGGAGGTGGGCGTGTTCATGAGCCCATGCTCGGTGAACTGGCGGCCCCACCCCTTGACCTCGATCAAGCGCCCGCCTCAGTGGCACCCACCGCAACAGCTTGCACCGGCCTGGGAGGACGGCGTTGCTGCTGCCGAGGCCGGGATCGGTGTGTAGCCGGCTTCTTGGATCGCTTCCTTGAAGTCGGCCTCATCGCCTGATTTGGATTCGATCTGGACGCGCTTGGTGGCAAGGTCGACGGAGACGTCGGCGTCCTTGTCCGCTTGTTTCACCGCCTTGGTGATCATGCTCACGCAGTGGCCGCAGGTCATGTCGTTGACTTCAAAAGTGATCATCTACAACTCCAGGTTGGTTACTCGGTGCATGCACTTTGAAGCTTCCCACCGTGGCAAGGTCAAGCGGTTTTGCGCAAATTGTTTTTATGTGCCGCGGACCGTTCAATCACCGTGATTGCCACCGCTGTGCTGGCCCTTCGGCCCTCCACGGCTGCCTGCAAGCGGCTCACGCCCCTTGAAGGGCTGGTAGTCAGCGACGCCAAAGTGCCGCTTGAGCTCGTTTCGCATCATCTCGATGTCAGCCGTTTGGCTCATCCACATGGTCCGGCATTCCCTGCGCAATTCTTCGTGGCTCAGGTCGCTGCCGGTGACGCACGCGTTGACGGGTTCCATCAGGGTGTAGTGGTGGCGGCTGAAGACTTCATAGAACAGGTGATTGAAGTCGGCACCTGGCCGTGCCTGGTCCAGCACGGCGATCATGCGGCGGCTTTCGTCGCGAAGCTTGGGCTGGTAGTCGATGCCGTACCAGTCGCGCAGGAAGCCTTTGAGCGTAAGAATCTCTTCGCGCTGCATGCGGTTGTTGCGCCGTGCCATCGACTTCAGGTCGTCCAGCGTGGCCTTGGCTGGCGTCACGGCGAAGCCGGGCGTCGGTGAGGTGCCCTCGGACGGTGAAATCTCACCGTTGCGCTGTACGTCCGTTCCGGCAGCCAGCTCGGTGATCCGCAGCGCTGCGTAGTGGTGATCGATGCTCATCTGCAGGAACTCGATCTCGAATGCGGCAGTCAGTCCAACGCCCGGGGCGTCGGCCTTGGCCGTGAAGGGCACCACGAGGGATGTGCAGGTCACCGCAATGGCAGCCCAGCGGGTAAGAAGTCGTGTAGTCATGTCATGTCTCGGCAAGGGGAGGGGGACGCCGCGCCGTTTGATGGCCTCGCAGAGGCTCCACAGCCAGAGCGTCGGCTGCATCGCTCGCGCCTCAGGGGCGGATTGCGGCAGCGCTTGGAACGGCGCTGATCAATGCGAGTGATCGGTGCCGGACTGACCTGTTGTGGAAGTCGATGCCTGAGCCATGCGACGGCACTCGTCGGCGCAACGACGGCACGCCTCGGCGCACGCTTGGCAGTGGTCCATCTGGTGCTTGGCGCACTCCTCGGCACATGCCTCGCAGATGTCAGAGCAAAGCGTGCAAATCGCCGGTGCGTTCTCGCTGCCCCGAGCCATGGCGGCCGAGGCAAGTTGGCAGATGGCTGCGCAATCCATGTCCAGCGCGATGCAGCGCGCCATCATCTTCACGTCCTGCTCTTGCAGGCATGCCGTCGAGCAGTGATTGCACGCGGCGGCGCATTGATCGCAGGCCTCGATGCACGAGGCGTGTTGTTGGTGGGCCATGTTCTTGCTCCTTCGATGAAACCGGAAATTCGGCTCCCTCAAAAGGCAAGACGCGCGCCCACTGCTACCCCAGCCAAAGACCCAAACACAAGCGCACCGACCCCTGCCTGCGCTGTCCGCGAGACGTCGGTCGATGCTTCAGGAAGATGTTGCAGTCGTTCAGGTCAAAACTACATCTGGCTGGGGTCGGAGGCAAAGAGGCTGGGTACACGCTTGCGATGAAAGCCACGACGGGCGGTGGCTCTTGCAGCGCGCATAGGCCACCTTAGAAGCTCCTACCGAACGCCAAACGCACACGGAGATGACATTTCCGTAATGTTCGGCGCCCTCGATGGGCGAGCGGATTTAATGCCGCCGGCAGGCCGCCGTGACAGCGGATGACGGCGCAGCCGGCTTCACTTCAAACGCGGGGGTAGCGAGCGTTCGTGCTTGACCTTCCCATCGGGGCAACCTTCATGATCTGCGGCTCGCGTCCTGCGCAGGGCGCCGACGAGCGACATACCTCATGACCTCACCGCAAGAGCTGGGACATTTCGAGCATCGGTTTGAGGCCAGATCCGAAGCGCGCCGCCGCCTCCCGATGCTGTTGCAGCTGGCTGTACGGAAGGTAGCGGATGCCGAGCTCCGACACGCGGGAGAACGCCGGTCGCCTCAGCTGCAGTTGAACATCGTCGCGCCGGCTGTCGGGCGCCACAAGGAACAGCGTGCTGCCCGCGCCGACTGTGGTCCCCAGCGCCAGGTCCAGCATGCGCACGATGCCCGAATAGATCGATGTCGAGTGCTCGACCTCGAACGCGGCGCACACCTTGCCGCTTCCTGCCTCGAGCCAGACCACGTCGATGAGCCGGACCGACTCTGCGCCGGCCGTGCTGGCGCGGGTGAGCTCAGCGGTGCAACCGTCTCCGAGTTGGCCGTCGCCATAGGCCCGGCCTCGATCATTGGTGGCGATCCACACCTCGAACCCCAGCGCCTTGCCGAGGTCCCTCAGCCAGCCTTGAATCTGCGTGTGCGTGGTGTCGCTCTCCCGTTCAGCCGCCCACTGCTTCTGCAGGGCCGCAGACTCGGCGCGCACCTGCGCCAGGTCGGCTTCCCAGGCCTGAAGGCGTGCACTGTCAGTGGCCAACGGAGGCGCCTGGTAGCGACCCGAGCCGATTTCGAACAGCAAACCAGCCAGCGCGCCAAGGTCGTTGGACAGGCGCGTGCGGTGTTGAGTATTCAGCCGGATCGCCCCCTCGCGCATGGACAGGTAGTGGTCCCAGCGACCAAGCTTCACATTGCTGCCCGTCACCGCGTTGTAGCCCTTGACGATGGCGGTGTTGAACGGCAGGACCAGCGTGGGGTGGATGAAGTACAGCAGGTTTGCGACCGCTGGGCCCAGCCCCTTGATCTGCTGCGCGTCGATGCGCTGGATCGCGTCGATGACCGCCTCCGCGGTATCGCAGCAGTCACACGCGTGCAGCAGCCGCGCAAACGCCCGTTGGTTGTCGGCGTTTTCGTAGATGTCGGGGATGCGGAGCTTGGGCTTCCACAAGAAGGCGTGGTCCGCACCCTTGAAGATCTGCCGCTGCTCGGCAACCGAGCCCACCACCGTCTCCAACGTCGAACCACGGTACGCGTTGCCGAAGGTTCCGGCCTCGATGTCCTTCACCACCTCGCCGATGCCTCGGCGGATCGACCGGAAATTCTTCAGCCGCTCTTCCCACAGGAACCAGCTGTTGTAGGTGCTGTGCGGATCGGCCTTCCAGTGGTCAATCAGCAAGGCAAGGCTGTCGTGCATTCAATCCTCCCAGATCAAGGTGGATTGTGGCGGTGGCCATGCCCAGTGGACATGCAGAGGAACGCGTATTGCCACCGCGCGACCTTCAGCGTGCCGGCGGCCAGCCCCCTGTCGCCGTGTTCCGCTGCGCCCGCACCGCCTATGTCTCAGCTCTCGGAGAACCCATGATCGTCCAGCCCATCGACTATTTCCTGATCGTCTGGTTCGCGCTCGCCGGCCTGAGTGCGGCCTACGTGGCATGGGACCAGTTTCGCCACAACCCCGAGCCCGTGGTGATGAAGTGGGGGTTCGTGCTGGTGACCCTCTACATGGGGCCGATCGGGCTGCTGCTGTACGTGATGGCGGACAAGGAGCCTGCGCCGGGCGAGCACGAGGTCTTCATCAAGCCGCTTTGGAAGCAGGGCGTGGGCTCGACGATCCACTGTGTCGCAGGCGACGCGACCGGGATCATCCTGGCCGCGGTCGTGACGGCATCGCTCGGGCTGCCGATGTGGGTCGACTTGATCGTGGAGTACGTGGCGGGCTTCGCTTTCGGCCTGTTCATCTTCCAGTCGCTGTTCATGAAAAACATGATGGGCGGCAGCTACTGGGAGAACGTGCGCAAGTCGTTCATGCCCGAGTTCATCAGCATGAACGCCATGATGGCTGGGATGGCGCCGGTGATGACCTTGCTGATGATGGGTCGGGACATGCGCGCCATGGAGCCGACCGAGATGCTCTTTTGGGGTGTGATGTCGGTGGGCGTCATCGCCGGCTTTGCGATCGCCTACCCCGTCAACGTCTGGATGGTGTCCCGGCAGATGAAGCACGGCCTGATGACGCAGCGCGACAAGGCTCATGACGAAAAGGCGCCGAACGCGCCCACGAAGCAAAGCGCCGAGAACACGCCGGCCTCGATGGCACACCAGGACCACGCGGGCCACGGGAAGCATGTGGCCGAAAGCGCTGGACACGAGAAGGCCATGGCCCCGGCCAGTCGTTCTTCTAACCATGGAGAACACGCGAAGTCGGAGGGTTCCGAAACCGGTCAAAGCGGTGCATCACAAGGCGCCTCGCATGGCGGACAACATGGCGCTCATGCCATGCAGCCTCAGGTGACGCGGCCGCAACTGGTGACGGTCAGTCTGTTCACTACGTTGATGCTGGCCGGCGGCATGACCTTCCCGGCGATCTTCGTGAACATGCGACTCTCAGCGCGTGACGTCCAGGCGTCGATCATGCCGCCGGGGATGAAGTCCTTCTGGGACACGCCAGGCGAGGCCATGCGCGACATGGCGGCAGTCCATCCGCGTCTGGTCCAGCACGAGCCGCCTGCCGACGCGCGTGGAGACCGCCCCCTGTTCGAACGCAATGAAGACGGCGTCAAAGTGTTTGAGCTCGAGACCGGGGTCGTGCGCTGGAACGTGCTGCCCGACGTCAAGGTCGAGGGCTACGCCTTCAACCAGCAAATCCCCGGCCCACGCATCCGCGTCACCGAGGGCGACCGGGTGCGCATCAAGGTGACCAACCGGCTGCCCGAGTCGACAACGGTGCACTGGCATGGGCTCATCTTGCCCAACGGCATGGATGGACCCGCCAACATCACTCAGCAACCGATCCCCCCAGGTGGCAGCTTCACCTACGAGTTCACGACGGAGCAGGCGGGCACATTTTTCTATCACACGCACGATCACGCAGACCGTCAACAGGCGCTGGGACTCTATGGCGCGCTGATCATCGATCCCAAGCCGGGATCACCGGCTGCAACCGAGCTGCGCGCCGACAAGGAATACGTCATCCAGCTGCAGGAGTGGCTGCAGCGGGAAGGCCTGACGTACCCGGCCATGCTGATGGAGGGCGGGTTGCCGAACTACTTCACCATCAACGGCAAGGCCTTCCCGTCGACGGATACCGTCACGATGAAGGTAGGGCAGACGATCAAGTTGCGCTTCATCGGCACCAACAACAATTTCGTTCACCCCATGCACGTGCACGGCGGGCCGTTCACCGTCGTCGCCCGCGATGGCTACGACCTCAAACCAAGCGCGCGATTCGAGGCGGACACTGTCAATGTGGGCCCTGGCCAGCGCTACGACGTGCTCTGGACGGCGCGCCGCCCCGGGGCGTGGCTGGTGCATTGCCACATCCCCCATCACACGACCAACAACAACGTCGAGCACCACGGAGGCGGCGGGCTGATGATGGTGTTGAATGTCCGAGACTGATCGGAGACAGCAGGTGCAGGACATCCCCACCCAGGCTTTGCCCAACGCTCAAGCCAGACCTCGCGTCACCGATATCGTCGACTGCGTCGTCATCGGGGCTGGGCCGGCGGGACTCACCGCCGCCATCTACCTCCGACGATTTCACCGGGACGTTCGGGTGATCGATGCGGGCGAGCCGCGCGCCGGGAAGATTTCCCGGTCTCACAACGTTCCAGGGTTTCCCGATGGGATCGCGGGCCACGAACTGCTGCTCCGGATGGCGGTTCACCTCGAACGCATGGGCGGCGTCGTCACCCGAGGCGAGGTGCAATCCGTGATTCGGGTCGAAGAGGGTTTGTTCGAAGTGGGGCTGGAAGAGTCGACTCTGCGATGTCGCTTTGTGCTTCTCTGCACCGGCGTCGTCGACCGGCCGGCTTCCATACCGGGCGCTGACTTGGTTGAGCATGCCGACCTGATGCGCTACTGCCCCGTTTGTGACGGCTATGAGCACACGGGCAAGCGCATCGGCGTGCTGGCCAACTCTGCCCACAGCCTGGCCGAGGCCAAGTTCCTGAAGAACTTCAGTGATTCGGTGAAGGTCATCCCAGTGGAGGGTTGTGTGGAATCCATCGGGGCCCAGGCAGCCGAGTTGGGGCTGGAATGTCTTGCCGGCCTTGCCACTGAACTGTCTGTGGATCCGTCAGGCAGCGTGATCGTCCAGGTGGGGCGAAGCCATCAGCAAAGCGTCGACGTCCTGTACTCGGCGCTTGGAGTAGATCCCCGCGCGTCACTGGCCTTGTCGCTGGGCGTCAAGCTCGATGATCGGCAATGCATCGTCGTCGACCACCATTGCCGAACGAACGTGCCCAATGTGTATGCCGCGGGAGACGTGGTGAGCGCGCTGGACCAGATCAGCGTTGCCGTGGGCCATGCCGCCATCGCCGCCGCGTCGATCCACAACGCCTTGGGCTCAGCGGACGCATCTGGGAAGTAGGGCAGGGCGCGCGTGCAGCGTCAGGCTGCGCATGGGCAGGTAGGTCTCTGTGGGTGGTGCCACGGCGGTGTCACCGTCCGGCGTCACCATCCGGCCATGCTTGACAACCTCGCCTCGCGCTTTTTCGCATGTGCGGCACCGGTGCTGCTCACCGCTCTGATGGCTCCGGTTGCCGGCGCGGCGGAGTCTCGTGCCGCGTCTGAGTGTCGGAGCACCGTTTTGAACGACGAGGAAGCGGAGGCGGTATGCGCGCTGCCGACGTTTCAGACCGACAGGGCAGTCCGCTTTCAGGCGCGTTTCCTTGGCAGCCACGACGACAGCGTGGTGTCGCTTCGTGTGGTCACGCTCAGTGGCGCCCCTGTCACCTGCAAGGAGGGGAGCAAGACAGAGTCGCGCTTTGAGGATGGCGAAGTGACGCTGGAATGCGCCGTCACCTCACCGGTGCCGCGATCCGGCGGCGAGCTGAAGGTCAAGATTTCCATGCATCACCTGCAGCTTGACAGGACGGAGCTGCTGATCGACTGAAGACCGCGATTCACGGCGGTAAGACTCCACAGCGTTCAGCCGCCCAGGGTGCGGTCCTGCTTCTGGAACCAGGCGAGAGCGCTGTCGAGATGCGATGGGTCAAAGTCTGGCCAGAGTTCGTCCACGACATAGATGTCGGCATAGACCGATTGCACGGGCAAAAAACCGCTGAGGCGACGACCGCCGCCCCAACGCACGATCAGCTCCATGCGCGACACCTGCTCGGAATGCAGCTGACCGGTGCGCAGGCCATCCAGGTCCCACTCCCAGCCGTAGTTAACGAGGAAATTGACCTTGATGCCGCCTGCGCACCGCTGCCGGTAGCCGGCCAGTTCGGCGGGGAACTGGGATGACCGCTCATCGCCGACAACGAGAAGGGCAGCACCACGGCGGACGATCTCTTGCGCAAAGGCCACGCAGGCCGACCGAAAGTGTTCCGTCTGTGCGGTGGGCCGGCGGGTGTTGTCCTGGGTAAATCCGTAGACCGACACCTCTTCGATGCCGAGGCGTTGGCATTGCTCGAAAAGCGATAGACCGGGCTCGATGCCATGCGCGTAGCCAGCCTCCTTCGGCAGTTCGTTTCCAACGGCCCAGCGGCGGTTGCCGTCGGGGATGAAGCCAATGTGGCGGGGAAGAACCATGCGGGTCAGCGTCGAGAGGTGAAAGGAGGAATGCGGAGCGTCGTCGCGCCGTGTGTGGCGCTGGATCGCGTCCGCGCTGGCGCAGGTCAAGAGTGGCGCATTGCCGGCTCCGTGTAGGTCAGCATCAGCAAGCCGAAGATCAACAACGGTAGCAGCCAGGCGTCCCTCAGCCTGGCCGGAGAGTCCTGAGAAGCTGTTGCGCCGGGGGCGTGGCGAGACGCGGCGGATCTCGTCATGAGGACCTCCGCACCGCGTGCCGCCGCGGCCGTGAACAGGGCGATAGCAAAACCGCGGTGTTGGACTTGCATTAGCGCCATCGCGGCAGCATCAGCTGATCCACCGTGTTGCGCATGGGCAGCAAAGACAGTTGCCGTCACCGCGAGGGCCATCGGAACTGCGAGCCGCCAGATGGGGGTCGACAGCCGGCCACTCAGCACCAACGCCTCCACTACGCCGGCGACGAACAGGCTGCCGCCCTGCAGAAGGTGTTGCCGCGTCTCTGCTGCGTAGTTCACGGGTACGGCATCGCCATGGATCCAAACATCGGCCACGGATTCCAGGCCGTAGCCGACGAACAGTGCTGGTAGCAGCCACGGGATCCACTGCCAGCGCCAAAGGCCGCTCGCTCGGACAAGCATCAGCAGCGAGACCACTACGAAGGCAGCACCTCCGATCCAGTGAACTTGTTCCGAAGTGAGATCCATGCTGGCTCCTGGGCTTGAGGTTCAGGCCTGCGTCCAGACCTGATGCGCTGCAGCTGCAATTCGCACGCCTGCTCGAGGCTCCGTCCCGTGGTTTGTGCAGCCCGAAAACGCGCCGATTCAGCGGCGCGTCTCCTCCTGCCATCGGTCAGGACCGAGACACGTATGGCGTGCTGGATCTGATGCGGCGAGTTTTCCCGGTTCTTGGAAGTTCTCCTCTGAGTTCACAGCGCCGGGACATCGTCACGACGGCCAGCTGTGTGCTCGTCTCAGGGCTGCTTGAGCAGCTCGAGCTTCAACCGCACGTCGGCTTGGCCCTTGTTGCTCCAGGTCCAGCAGTAAACCTGCTCGCTCGTCACGTTCAAGGTGCCTTTGGACGAGGTGCTTCCATCCTCCTTGGCGGGGAAGCGCACGGCCTTGTCCTCGTGGTAGTGGATGTTGAAGTTCATCGGTGCGCTGCCCTCAAAGGTCCATTGCACCTGCGCGCCCGGTTTGAGCCGGTCGCACACCTCAGCGAACTTGGCAGGCGCTACGGTCAACTGGTGCTCGTAGCGCCCGTTCGAGTCCCAGGTGACCTGGATGAGTTCGGCTTTCGCCCTCGGTGCGGCAACGATCAACGCTGCGGTGGCGAGGAAGTAGAACGGACGGCGCTTGGAGTTCATGGAGGTGGCCTGGGAGTGGTTGGAGGTGAGGGCGGCGTGGTTGGGGGCGCTTCGTCATGCATGTGGTGGCCGTGGCGGTGCCGCCATTCGAGCCAGCCGGCGAAAGAGCACACGGCCACCGCGCCGACAAGAGCCAGAAGCAGCACGACGGCTTCCAGTTCGTAGGTCATGTCGTCTACCGGATGCACGGCTGCGACTGATGGTTTGCTATTGACCAGGGTCGATGGCGGGAGCCCGTACACGATCTCCCTTGCCTATCGCTGTATCGCTGCCTGGGGCGTTGATGCTGGATTTCATCGAGGGTCCTTTCTGGCTCAAAAGGTCATCGATAGGAGTTGAAGACACGGGTGCCGCCGTCCTTCGCCACGAGCAGCACGTCGTAGGCCGCCTTGACTCCACCGCTTTCCATGCCGGGTGAACCCAGAGGCATCTCAGGGACGCTCAGACCCAGCGCGGCGGGGCGCTCGCGAGTGAGGCGCAGGATGTCCGCGGCAGGCACATGCCCTTCGACGACGTAGCCGTCGATCCTTGCGGTGTGGCAGGAGCTCAGCGATTCCGGCATGCCGAAGGTCTTCCGGAAGGGCGCGACGTCCGCCACGACGCGCGCCTGCACAGCGAAGCCGTGATCCTGCAGATGCTTGATCCACTTGCCGCAGCAGGAGCAATCGCGGGTGCGCCACACCTCGATGCTGGGTTGGGGAGTGACCGCAAAGGATCGAGACGACACGCCGCCAAAGATCGCCACGCCCAGCGCCGCCTGCATGCTCAGTTGCAGGAACGCGCGGCGCGATGCCTCTGTACCCTGATGCATCTGCGAGGACATGCCGGCCTCAGTGCTTGTGGTCGGCGTGGCCATCCGACTTGGCGGCGGTGGGCTTGGTCGAACCCTTTGCAGCGGCGACGGTGACGGCACCCTTCATCCCGGCGTCGTAGTGCCCGGGCTGCAGGCAGGCGAAGTCGACCTTGCCGGCCTTGGTGAATTGCCAGATGACCTCACCGGTCTTGCCCGGTGCGACGGTGACCTGGTTGGGGTCCGAGTGCTCCATCTCCGGGAACTTCTTCATGAGCTCGTAGTGCTCCTTCAGCTCGGCTTGAGTGCCCAGCACGAACTCGTGCTTGACCCCACCGGAGTTCTTGACCACGAAGCGGACCGTTTCGCCCTGCTTGACGTCCAGGCTGGACGGCGTGAAGCGCATGTTGTCGGTCATGTCAACGTTGACCGTGCGCGTGACCTTGGCGGCTTTGCCGGCCACGCCGATGGCGTCGCTGTCGCCGTGGCTGTGAGCGTGGCCGTCGGCAGCTTTGGCGGCGGGCGCGGAAGCGGCATGGTCTACGCCGTCATGGGCCTGGCTGGCGAGGGGGGCGAGCGCGACAAGCGCGGCTGCGATGGCGATGAACGACTTTTTCATGGGAACTCTCTTCTGAACTGATGAGTGGAAGGGGAAGTGGTGCGGCCGGGCCTCTACGACGCAAGCTGTTTTCAGTGGTTGTGACCGGAGCCGCCTGTGGGCTTGCGGATCTGGACCTCGATCTCACCCGGCTTGTTGCGCTTGGACGGCGGCATGGACTGGCCGCCCTCGCTCGCAAAGCGGGCGGGCTCCGGCATGGCGCCGGTCCATTCGAAGGCGTTGGTGCCCTTGGGGTGCTTGAACCAGCCCGGGTCTTTGTAGTCACCGGCCTTTTGGTCGGCGCGCACCTTCACCACGCTGAACATGCCGCCCATCTCGACGGAGCCGAAGGGGCCTTCGCCGCCCATCATCCGGGCCGTGTTGTCGGGGATGGGCATCTCCATCTCGGACATGTCTCCCATGCCGCGCTCACCCATCACCATGTAGTCGGGGATCAGCTTGTTGATCTCCTTGACCACGCCGCGGTGCTCCACGCCGATCATGGTGGGCACGTCGTGGCCCATCGCGTTCATCGTGTGGTGGCTCTTGTGGCAGTGGAAGGCCCAGTCACCTTCCTCGTCGGCCAGGAACTCGATCTGGCGCATCTGGCCTACCGCAACGTCCGTGGTGACCTCGTACCACCGCGTGGACCTGGGCGTCGGGCCGCCGTCGGTGCCTGTCACCAGGAATTCGTGGCCGTGCAGGTGGATCGGGTGGTTGGTCATCGTCAGGTTGCCCATGCGGATGCGCACCTTGTCGCCCTTACGCACGTTCAGCGAATCGATGCCCGGGAAGATGCGGCTGTTCCACGACCACAGGTTGAAGTCGAGCATCGTCATGATCTTGGGCGTGTAGGCACCCGGCTCGATGTCGTAGGCGTTGAGCAGGAAGACGAAGTCGCGGTCGACTTCTTCGATCAGCGGGTTCTTGGCCTTGGGGTGCGTCACCCAGAAGCCCATCATTCCCATCGCCATCTGCGTCATCTCGTCGGCGTGCGGGTGGTACATGAAAGTGCCCGGCCGCCTGGCCACGAACTCGTAGACAAAGGTCTTCCCGGGCTCGATGGGCATCTGCGTGAGGCCCACCACACCGTCCATGCCGTTAGGAAGGCGCTGGCCATGCCAGTGGATGGAGGTGCGCTCGGGAAGCTTGTTGGTCACAAAGACGCGGACGCGATCGCCTTCGACAACCTCGATGGTCGGGCCGGGCGATTGGCCGTTGTAGCCCCACAGGTGTGCCTTGAAGCCCGGCGCCATCTCGCGCACCACGGGCTCTGCCACCAGGTGGAACTCCTTGACGCCGTTGTTCATGCGCCAGGGGAGGGTCCAGCCGTTGAGCGTGACCACCGGGTTGTAGGGACGGCCGGTATTGGGCACCAGCGGCGGCATGGTGTCGGGTTTGTCTTGCAGGACCGGCTCAGGAAGTGCGGCCATGGCCACGCGGCTCACGCTGGCCGCGGTCACGGCCACGCCGGCACTGGCGCTACCGATCAGGAAGTTGCGTCGATTGGATGTCATGGTGGGGTGTTGGGTTCAGTGACTGATCAGTGCGCAGCGGCGCCTGAGCGGCTGGGTGCAGCCTCGGTCATGCGGCTCATGTCGGCGCCGGGCGTTCCGAGGAGTTCGGCCTGCAGACCTGCGTCGGCCAGCCAGAAGTCGCGCTGGGCATCGATGGCTTGCGACACGCTGGTGATCTGCTCGCGCGCATCGGCCAGAAGCTCGAACACGCCGATGAGCATGCCGTTGTAGCGAAGGACGTTCTCCTCGGCGATGGTCTTGCGCAGCGGCACGATTTCGTCGCGGTAGTGGCGCGCCAGGTCGTACGCGGTCCGGTAGGCGCTGTACTGCTCGCGCACGCGGGAGTTCGCCTGCACAGCGATCTGGGCCGTCCGGTTCACGGCAGCCATGTAGGCGGCCTGTGCGCCGGCTCGGCGGACATCACCGAAGTCGAAGATCGGCAGCGGCAGGCTGACGTCATAGCCCTTCTGCGGCGCGGCTCCGGTCGCGCTGTTCCGCGACACCCCGATCTCCAGCGCGTTGACGACGCTGGTGACCCGGGTGAGACCTTGCTCCCGGGCGAGGAAGTTCAGGCGCGAACGTGCGAGCTGCACATCCAGCCGTTGGTCCAGGGCGGTACGGGCCACACTGGCCTCGTCGCGCGGCGTCTTCGGCAGTTCTGGCAGCCGATCAGGCAGCTTCAGCTGCGCCGCCTGCGCGTCGTTCAGGCCGAGCACGCGGATGAGGGTTTCGCGGGCACTGCGCTCGGCGTGCTGGGCGCGGGCCAGCTGCGCCACGGCATCCGCCGCAAAAGCCTGCTCGCGGGCGCGCTGCAGCTTGCTGTAGTTGCCCACAGCCTGCATGCGGCGGGCCAGTTCGGCGCTGGCGTCCGCAGTCGCCTTGATCTGCTGTGCATACAGGAGGGATTGCTGGGCTGCGACGGCGTTGACCCAGGCGCCCCGCGCCTCATTGGCGGCCTGCACGACGCTGCCGGCCAGCGACAGGCGGGTCATCTCCTGCTGGTAGCTCGCCATGCGCAGGTGGGCTGGCAGCAGGAGCAGGTCGAGCACCGAGAAGCTCAGAACACGATTGATTTCGAGGTCCCGCGTGCCGCCCTCATTGCGCACCAGCCGCTCGAACGCGAACACCGGATTCGGCAGCCGGGCGCTTTGCGTGGCCGCGGCTGAGTCGGCAGCCGCTTCGTACAGCATCGCTTGCAGCGATGGGCTGTAGGCCAGCGCGATCTGCACGGCGTCGTCTGCGCCCAGCGGCCGGGCCAGGCGAGCATCGAGGTCGGACTGAGCCTGCTGACGTGCTTCGTCCGTCGTGAGCCAGCGGGCCACGGCACCAGATTGCTGGCGTCCCAAGTCGCGGGCCGCCTCGAAATTCTGATTGATCGAGGTGCTCGCGCAGCCACTGAGGACCAGGATGGCGGCCAGGGCTGCGACTGCAAGCTTGGGGCTACGACGCAGTCGTGACGTGCGCTGTTCAGCGCCCGAATATGACGTGGTTGATGTGGTCATGCTCAGTGGTGGCCGGAGTGGGAGCCCGATGCGGGGACGGACGCGGCTTGAGCCGCGGGCATGGCAGGGGATTTCGCAGCCCCGCCAGGCGGGGGTTTGGGCATGGGCGAAGCCGGTTGACCTTGCATGGGCATCACATGGCCTTGATGCGGTGATGCCTTGCCTGGCGTCGACGCGCTGCTCGGCGTGCTCGCAGCCGGGGCAAGGGGTACGACTTGCCCAGCAGCGGAGGGGCCACCTTCTGCCGGCATCTTCATCCCACCATGGTTCGCGGGCATCGCGTCGTTCGCTGATGCCGGCGCAGGATCACCCCCCTGGGCTTCCTGCGCATACGCCTGCCAGCCGCCGATCTGGCGAACCAGATCGTTGGACTGTCGCCAGTTGGTGACCGGCTGCTCGGTGAAGGCGCGGTAGCCCTCGAAGGCCGACCGATAGGTGGCCAAGGCGCCAGACGCAGCCTTGGAAGGCGCGGTGCTGTTGGTCTGGGCGGCGGTTGAGCTTTGCTTGACCGCCGGCGGGGTGGTGCTCTGCGCGCTGGCAGGGCCGGCCAGTGCCGAACTGGCCAATGCTGCAGCGATCAGCACAGTGTGGTGAGGTGACATGAAATTCCTGCTTGTGCGAGCAAGGCGCGCCGAGGATGGACACACGCTTGCCAGGGAATGGGAGATCGCTTTGGCGCGCCGGATCTGGCGGCGCTACGACTGGGTCGGTCGGGGCTCATCCAGCTCGTGCACGGCCTGTGCAGGCATGGCGGCGCCGCGCCGGCCCAACCGGCGCTTCAGGAGCGCGACGTTCGTGGCGGCCGCTCGGGCCCGCTCGTCAAGAAGGCAATGGGCGCCTGCGAAGTCCAAGCCATCACGCCCTGGATGGGCACCGCCTCATCGATGATCAGGGTGCGCGATGGCAGGGCGGCGATCGTGCAGCAGCTTGCGCAGACGCTGCACTTTGTCTTTCCTGGCTTGCTCAGGTCATGATGCCCGCCACCGTGCTCATCGTTCGGCTGGCTGCTTGAACCGCCGTTAGCGGCGTGATCGTCGGCGGGATGGTCGTGGCCGGCATGGTGGTGGCCACGCGCTTCGTGGCCTTCGCCGCCCGCAGGGGACAGGCTGTCGGGTAGCGAGCCAGAGGGTGCCGCGGTCGACTGCACGACTGAGGCAGCGCCGATCGACACGTGGTGATGGTCTGGGCCGCAGCACAGCATCGATGCAGACGCCCATCCCTGCATGGGAAGTGCGAGGGCAAGGAGCCACATCAGCGCTGATCTGAGCCAGGACCGCATTCGCAAAGTCTAGTAGAGCGTCTCGGAAGAGGCATCTGTCCGGGCTGCCTGACTTGCACCACGCAGCCCACGGTCATAAGCCCAGGCTGGTTCAGCGTGCCACCAGCTCCGTCACCTTGATGGCGCCGTCGACGCGGTCGGCCTTGAACTTCACGGCGTCACCCACCTTGAAACCGGAAAGCGTGGCAGCGTCGGCGCGGAACACCATGGTCATGCCGGGCATGCCGAGGTTGTCGATCGGACCATGCTTGATGGTGACCTTGCTCTGCTCGACATCGATTTTCTTGATCTCGCCCTCAGCGAAGCTGGCGCCCTTGGCTGCCGGCGCGGTCGCCTGCATCGGTGCCGATGCGGCGTCGCCTGCGGCCAGCGCCCACGGGGCGATCGCACCGAGGGAGGCAATCGTCAGGACGGAGAAGATCATTCGGATGGACATGGATAACTCCTGGAAAGCTTGGCTGTTGCTAGGAACCCGCGGGTGCTTGTTCCTCTGGTCGCCACTTTAGGGACTTGGCTGGCACTTGAGGGTGACTGCAACATTACGAATTCGTAATGAAAGCCAGGCGAGCCACAGCGACACTTCGACGATGCGCATCCTCGTCACCGAAGACGAGCCTCGGCTCGCGGACTACCTCAAGAAGGGCCTGACCGAAGCCGGCTACGTCGTGGACGTGGCGAACAACGGCGTCGACGGCAGCCACCTGGCAACGGAGGGCGACTACGACCTCATCGTGCTGGACGTCATGTTGCCCGGCATCGACGGCTTCGGGGTCCTCAGGAAGCTGCGCGAAACGCGCAACACGCCGGTGCTGATGCTGACTGCCCGGGACAAGGTCGAGGATCGCGTCCAGGGACTCAAGGGCGGCGCGGACGACTATCTCGTCAAGCCATTCGCGTTCAGCGAACTCCTGGCGCGCGTGGAGGCGCTGCTGCGACGAGGCGGCGCCGTGACGACCCAGCCGCTGACGTCGATGCGACTGGGCGACCTTGAGCTGGATTTGGCGCGGCGCAAGGCCACACGGGGGGGCCTGCGCTTGGATCTCACGCCCAAGGAATTCAACCTGCTCACGCTGATGCTGCGGCGGCAGGGAGAGGTGCTGTCCAGGACGGTCCTCGCCGAGCAGGTCTGGGACATGAATTTCGACAGCGAAACGAATGTCGTGGACGTGGCTGTGCGGCGTCTGCGATCAAAGCTGGATGATCCGTTCGATCAGCCGCTGTTGCACACCGTCCGTGGCATGGGCTACGTCCTGGAAGAGCGCTGATGGGTGGGTGCTGCGACTCTTCGCCGGAGCCGTCCCTCTCCTTGCGCGAGCGCATGTCGCTGTCCATGCGTTCCATCTCGGGTCGCTTGACGTTGGCAGTTGCCATCGTAGGCTTGGCGGTCTTCGTCGTGGTGGGATCGCTGCTCCAGTGGGCTCTGCGGCGTGAGCTGGAGCGCATGCGCGAGCGCGATCTCGATGGCCGGGCGGACGTCGTCGCACATTTTTTGGACGAGGTCGAGGCGGGGGACGACCTTTCCGAACTGCGGCATCACCTGGACGACGTGCTGATCGGAGATGGACAGCTGCGCATCTGGTTGATCGCGGACTCGGGCGCCGTGGTCTACGGCGGCAAGATTCGACCTACAACTCAGCCTGCAGATACCACCGCCGCGGTGGGAAAACTGACGATCTGGCGAGAGGACGGCGTGGCGCTGACAGGTCGGTCGTTCCGCGTCAAAGCCCACGGTCCCGTACCCGATGGCGTGGCGCTTATCGGCGTGGACACGCGTGGGGACCAGCGCTTGCTCAGCGCCTACTTGGGCGCTCTTGTGTTCGTCTGCGGGCTGGGTGTGGCTGCGCTGTCGGCACTGGGCGCGTGGGTAGCGCGGCGTGAACTGCGCCCCGTCCGCGAACTGTCCATGGAAGCAGCCGCGATTTCGCCTCGAGCGCTATCGTTGCGACTGTCGTCTCAGGGGGTGAGCGCCGAACTCGAGGACCTGGTCGACAGCTTCAACCGTGCGCTAGACCGGGTGCAGTCCGCCTACGAGCACCTGGAAGCGTTCAGTGCCGACGTCGCGCATGAGCTGAGAACGCCGCTGACCACGATGATCAGCGCCACAGAGGTCGAGCTTGCCCGAGAGCGCACGGTCGCCGAACTGCGCGACACGCTGTCTGGAAACCTCGAGTCTCTGCACCAGTTGACGACGATGGTCAACGACATGCTGTTCCTTGCGCGCGCTGACCAGGGTGGCACGGCGCAGACCTTGGCAGTCACGGATTTGCGATTGGTCGCAGGGCAGGTCGTCGAGTACTTCGACGCGGTGCTCGACGAGCGGCTTCAACGGGTCGATATCGTCGGCGAGGCCCAAGCGCCTGTGAATGCTGCTCTCGTACGTCGCGCGCTGGCCAACCTGCTGAGCAATGCGAGCCGGTACACGCCGGCCGGCAGGGCCATCTCTATCCAGCTGAGCACGGTGTCACCGGCATCGACCGACGAACGAGTTGCCATCACCGTGGTCAATCCTGGTGAAGGCATCGACCCGGCGGTACTGCCACGGCTGTTTGAGAGGTTCTTCCGTGCTGACACCTCGCGCCAAGGGTCTGCCGAACACCACGGGCTGGGTCTGGCCATCGTCCGCGCGATCGCGCGCATGCATGGCGGGGACGCCTTTGCCACGAGCGCAGACGGCATCACAAAGGTCGGCTTTACGCTTCGCAGCCGGGAAACCAGCCTATTGCCTGGCGATGGCGGCATCGAGCCGCATGGAGACCCATGACGAAATCGTAATCCGCGCGTTGGGCTGGCGTCGGTGCCCAGTTCCTAGAGTTCAAGCGTGCATCGGGCACTCAACCAACGAAAGGAACGCACATGAAGACGCTCATCATCACCACCACGCTGGTCGCCACACTCGCAGGCATCGCCGCGCCGGCGCAGGCGCGTGACGCGCTCGAAAACGCCGTCAAGACGACGATCGAGCTGCAGGACGGCTCGACGCTGTATGTCTTCAAGGACGGCAGGATGGCCAAGGAAGACTCCTTCGGCCGCGCCGTCTTCCTCAAGGCCGGCGAGACGCTGAAGGCCAAGGACGGCCGAGAGATCAAGGCCGTTGGCAACGAAGTTGCACGCCTGGATTCCCTGTTGCGCGAGGGTCACGGCGGCTGACGTCAAGTTCAGGTCGCCCCAGCTGAGACGGGCACGCAGATTGCCGACGTGAGGCTCAACTTTCAGGAGCACACATGCGCACCCGTTTCGCCCTACCTATCGTGGTTTCCTTCATCATCGCTGTGCCGGCAGTGAGCTTCGCTCAGACTGACTCGATGGGTATGAAGGGGCAAGCTGATCAAGGCTCACAGCAGCTGCATCAAAAGATGAGAAGCGGCATGGAAAGCATGCAGGCGATGAAGCCCACTGGCAACGTCGACAAGGACTTCGCGATGATGATGAAGATGCACCACCAACAAGCGCTGGACATGGCCGAGATCGAACTGCGCAATGGCAAGTCGCAAGAGATGCGCGACATGGCGCAGATGATCATCACCGCGCAGAAGAAAGAGATCGCGCAGTTCGACAAGTGGCTGGCCGCCAACAAGTGAAGTGAGCGCAAAAAGCGCTTGCAGGATGATCCGGCTTGCCAGCCTCGCGAGAAAAAGAGCCCTTCGATGGAAGACTTCGCAAGCTTCCAGCGATCCCTTCTTGGCTCAGGATCAGTCGGCGGCAAGTGCGTGGATGATCGGGCAGCCGGCCTTGGTTACCCCCGTGTCGCATTGATGCAGCAGCGCCGTCAGCGCTTTGCGCATCGCTTTCAGGTCGGCTAACTTCTCCTCGATGACCTGTAGCTTGTGGGCTGCCAGTTCGCGTGTTTCGACGCAGGCGCAGGCCTCGTCGAGGTCGAGCAAGCTGCCCACTTCGTCCAAGGTGAAGCCCAGCACCTGTGCTCGCTTGATGAAGCGCACACGCTTGATTGCATCCGAGGCGTAGCGGCGATGCCCGCTCGTCGGCTTGTCGGGTTCAGCCATCAAGCCGCGGCGCTGGTAGTAGCGGATCGTCTCGACGTTCACGCCGGCCTCGTTGGCCAGTCGCCCTATCGTCAGCTCGGTTGTCATCTGAATCCCCTTGACTCCGTACCATGGTACGGACTCTAGACTGTGCGCCATCGAACAAGTTAACCCCGGTGATGGCAATGTTGAGGATCAAGGGTTCGCTGATTGCTAGCGTGCTGGCGGCGGTCGGCGCGTCGGTATGTTGCGTCGGGCCGCTGGTACTGCTGACGCTGGGCATAGGTGGCGCATGGGTCTCCAACGTGACTGCGCTGGAGCCGCTGAGGCCCTGGTTCCTGGCCACGACGTTGCTTTTCCTGGGCCTGGCGTTCCGGCACCTGTACCTGCGGCCGCAGGCCTGCGAACCAGGTGCTATGTGCGTTGAGCCAATCGTCCTCAAGCGCCAGCGGCTGATCTTCTGGGTTGTTGCACTGGCACTCCTCTCGTTGTTGTCTGTGCCTTGGTTGGCACCGCTTTTCCTCTGAAGGGATTACCCATGCGTAGCTTGTTTGCCGCGGTGCTTGTCGCAGTGATGCCGTTGGCCGCGCTCGCCGCCACGGCGCAGACCGCCGTTCTCGACGTCCAGAACATGACCTGCGGGCTGTGCCCGGTGACGGTGAAAAAGTCGCTGGAGCAAGTGGCCGGCGTGACTCAGGTGCGGATCGACTTCGCGAAAAAGACGGCCACCGTGACGTTCGACGCTGACAAGACCAATGCGACGGCATTGACCAAGGCCACGACCAACGCGGGCTACCCCTCGACGGCTCACAAGTGATAACGACCGCACCTCAATTGGAGTCGATGCTGACATGCCCGGAGTGCAGCCACGCCAAGCGCGAGGTCATGCCGACTGACGCCTGCCAGTTCTTCTACGAGTGCGAGCACTGCAAGACCGTGTTGCGGCCGAAGGCCGGTGACTGCTGCGTGTTCTGTTCGTACGGCTCGGTCAAGTGCCCGCCGGTGCAAACGCAGCGGGGCTGCTCGAGTTGCGGCGCCTGATGGGCGCCAACGGTGCGGCAGCAGCTGCAGCGGCTCATCACCGCGGCAGCGCGCTTGCCCGTATGCAGTGAGCCTGCGAACAGCCAGTTCCAACGGCCCAGCGCGATCGGTCGCGTCTGATCTTCGACGCCGTTCTTAGCTTCCATCTTGTCCAGCCAATTGCCGGCTGGACAAGATCGATAGCACTCCCAAAGCGCTTCTCAAGACGGGCTCGCTGGACGCTTGCGGGGCTTTCTACATTTCTGGGGGCAAGTTCGCGGCGCGATAGCCGAGGAACGATCAGATCTTGAAGTCGTCGAAGGCCACCCGGTCGTCCTTCACACCGAGTTTCTTCAGCAGCGCAAGCATCGCGGCCAGCATCGCTGGCGGACCACACAAGTAGAAATCGCAGGCCTGCAGGTCAGGGTGTGACTGCAGCAGTCGTTCCTTCACCACCTCGTGAACCATGCCGGAGGGATGCTCCGTGCCTCGCTCGTCCGACAGGACCAACTGCCAACTGAAATTGGGATAGCGCGCCGCCAGGGCTTGCATCTCGTCGACGTAGGGAGCATCGGCAACCGCGCGAGCGCCGTACCAGAAATGGATGGGCTCTTCGGCACCGGACTCCAGCAGATCCCTCACCATGGCGCGCAATGGCGCCATCCCTGCGCCGCCGCCGATGAAGATCTTCTCCCTCTCGCCGTGGCGAATGGCGAAGTCCCCGAAGGGCCCGCTGTACTTCAGCTTGTCACCCGCCTTGAGGCCAAAGACATAGGACGATCCTTTGCCTGGCGGATGGTTCTTGCCACCCTGCTTGCCGTGGCAGAAGCGCACGAGCAAAAACAGCCGCCCGTTCGTCTGGTGGACGGGTGCCGACAACGAGTAGGACCTGCGCAACAAGCTGCCGCTGGTCCATTGCGTCGGCAGATGCAGGCCGGCCCACGCTGGGCGGTGCTCGTCCGGCGATTCGATCTGGTGCTTGCCCATCTTGTAGGCCGGCACATGGATCTGGATGAACGAACCGGGCCGGTAGTCAGGGCCGAGCTTGTCCTTGGGCAGCAGCACGACCTCCCGCAAGAAAGGCGACAGCGCACGGACACTTTCGACTTCGGCATCGTGCACGGCCCCGAGTTCGGCACCACCGCGGACTTCGATGTCCAGGTTGCGGTCGATCTTGAGATTGCAGGCCAGACGGCCGCCGGCTTCTATCCTCGACGGCGAAAGGAGCGCGCGGTCAGCGCTGGTTGCGTCGGGAGCTGCTCCGCGCACGCGCACCTCGCACAGACCGCAGGTCTGGCCACCACCGCAGTTGGACGGCAGCTGCAGCCCTTGCTGGGCCAGCGCGGAGAACACGGTGTCGCCGGCGTGGGCACGCACGCTGCGCAGGCGACTGCCATCCGGCGCATGGATCATCAGCGCCCGGGTGCCGCGCCACCGCTTCGGGATGAAGTCGGCCAGGCTGAAGCTCGTGAACAGCAACCAGATACCGCTCAGCGCCAGCCAGAATCCACCGACGGCCGCACTGACCACGAGCGGATTGTTGAAGTCCTGGCGTCCGCTGTAGTCCATGATGTGGAGCATCCAGAAGAAGTCGAACAGCCGCCAGGTCTTGTTGCGGTGCTCCAGCACGTCGCCCTGCAAGGTCAGGTAGACGGTGGTGTCTTCTGCGTCCGCGAAGGCGACGCGCCATACCTTGCCGTCGTGAGCACGAGTCTCCAGGGACTTGTCGACGAGCTCCGCTGACTTCACCGCGCCCGGGCCGCGGTACGAGGCCTGCGCGAGGCGCTGAGCCAGGGCGGCATCGAGCTCGACCCGCTGGCCGCTGTGAGCGTCGATCAACTGGGTCGACTTCTCGCTGACCAGCCGATAGACGGGGCGGTCCATCAACCAGCCTGTGGAGGCCACCTGGGTCAGGGTGCGTTCCTGCGTCAGAAGGCTACTCACCGGTTGAACGTCCTGAGGCCAGGCCTTCTTGGCGGCCGCCGGCGCTCGGAACTCCCGCCCGCGTACCTTCTCGGCGTCGAGAAGACTCATCACCAGCCCGCTGCACATCCACAGCACGAGCTGCAGGCCGATCAGCAAACCGATCCACTTGTGGATCTTGCGCATCCAGGGGGTCATGGCTGTGCCCTCCGACGGAAGCTGTAGAACACGAGCCAGGCGCCGCTCAGAGCAAACACCAGCCCGGTGCCGGCCGCGACGCGCAGCAGGTTGTTGTTGACGTCGTCGCGGGTGTCGTAGTCCATGATGTGGAACATCCACAGAAAGTCGAACCAGCGCCAGAGATCGTGACGGCGGGCCAGCAGGTCGCCCGTGTCCGGCGAGAAGTACAGCGTCGTGTTGGATCGGTCATCGAAGCGGACGGCCCACATCGGCACCGGCCGCTTCGCCACCTCCTGGGGTGCCTGCGTGATCCAGGTCACCTCGCGGATTTCAGCCTCACCCTGGTAGATGTCCTTGGCGCGCGCAACGATTTGCTCCCTTGCCAACGGGCTCAGCACATTGCCTGTTCGCGCGTCAACAAGCGTTGCCTTGCCGCCGGCCCGCAGCTCGTAGACCTCCTTGCCCAAGAACTTCTTGAGCTTCATCGACTCGAAGCCGGGGCGGATCTTGGCGAGTTGCTCGATGTCCAGCCGCTCGCTGACCTGGTCGAGAGGGCCATCGAAGACATGGGCGAGGTGGTCGCCATGGATCACCTCGAGCGAGATTGCGGTCATGTACAGGCCACTGACCATCCAGAGCAAGGCCTGGACGCCAATGACAAGGCCAATCCATTTGTGGGCTCGGCGCACCCAGAAGGGTAGGTTCATAGGAGATGTCTCACTGCATTTGATACGTCACGGGGCACCGCGGGGCAAACCGCGGCGCCCCGCTGGACTTACCAGCGATAGCCGGCGCGAACGTGCCAGCGACGACCTTGGAGGTCATAGGTCATCGTGTCGGTGTTCGCATCGGTATAGGACTTGACGAACGGCGCCTTCTTGTCGAGCAGATTGTCGACACCGACAGCGAAGTCCAGCTGCTTGCTGTAGGCGTACTTCAGCTGCGCCGAGTGGTAGGTGATCGCCGGTGCCTTGGCCCCGATGTCCGTCGGTGCGGCATTGATGTCGTCGGCCGAGCCGATGTACTGCAGGGTGTAGGCCCCCGACCATGCCCCCTTGGCCACCGTCAACGAGGTCAGCGAACGCCACTGCGTGTAGCTGCCTCGGCCGCCGGTTGTCTTGTTGGTGTAGTCGATGGCAGCGGCGCCTGGGAACGGACGGACCTGGTAGTTCTTCAGGTGCGACACCTCTGCATTGATCGTGCTCGTGAAACCGCCGAGGCTGAACTCGTACAGGCCGCCCACGTCGAAGCCGGATATCTTCTCGTCAGCGGCGTTGACCGGTTGCGAGGACAGGAAGTCGATCTCTCCAGTGGTCTTGTTGCGCGTGAAGCTGGAAGAGCTGCAGAAGATGTGCGTGAGGCCCGGCGTGTTGTAGCAAGTCGCCAGCTTCGTCGATCCGGCCACGCTCTGGATCGCGTTGGTCACCTTGATGTTGTAGTAGTCCAGCGTCAGGGTGAGGGTCTTCATCGGAGCCCAGACCACACCTGCGGTCATGGTCTTGGCGTCTTCAGGCTCGAGCTTGGGATTGCCGCCCACCGTCGTGAGGATGGTGTTGCCCAGCTGCTTGAAGCCTGCGGGAACGCCAGCCGCCTTGCAGTTCTGCGACACGACGGACGAGGCGGGTAGGGTGCTCCAGTTGCTGCAGGGGTCGGTCGTCGTCAGGTTGCCTTCCGACACGCCGCCGTAGAGCTCGGGGATGTTCGGGACACGGAACGCCGAGGACACGTTGCTCCGGAACTTCAGGCTCGGGACCACCTGCCAGTCCAGACCGGCCTTGTAGGTGCTCTTGGAGCCGAACAAGCTGTAGTCAGAGAAGCGCGCCGCGGTGTTGAACTGCAGCGACTCGACGAAGGGCAGGCGCTTGAGCAGCGGCACGGCCAGTTCCGCATAGACCTCGCGCGCCGTGTACGTGCCAGAGATCGGATCTTGCCGGTTGGTGTTGGCCACGCCGATGACAGTCAGGTTGTCGGGGTTGCGCCAGCCGCTTTCCTTGCGAACTTCTGCACCTGCTGCAAATCCCACCGGTCCGGCAGGCAGCGTGAACAGCTCGCCGCTGATGTTGGCGCTGATGCTCTTCTGGTCATTGCCGCCGGTGTCGCGCGTCGTCGCGAGGATGTAGCGCAGCACCTCGGGTGTCAGGTTGCCGTAGCCGAGGTAGTTGCCGCAGGGAATTGCAGCGCCAGGTGCCGTGCTGCACTTGGTGCGGTCCAGCGTCTGGTCGACCCGGTCCAGGTTGGCTACGTTGGTCGTGCCATCCACACCGGTGTTGCGTCCCCAGTTGACTGCCGCGGACCAGTCCCAGTTGTCGCCGATGCTGCCCTTCACGCCGGCCACGACGCGGAAGATGTTCGACTCCTGGGAGAAGGTGCGGGTGCCGGCTTCCTCCAAGCGTCGACGTTCGAGAACGAGGCTCTGGCCGGTGGGGTTGGTGGGATGGTTGGCCGCGATGTTGATGGGTCGGTAGACACCCAGCGATCCAGGCGTGGCCAACTGGTTGGACTCGCGATGCGAAAACAGCATCTCGGTGAACAGCTGGGTGTCTTCGGTCAGCTTCACGGTGCCGAAGGCGCTCAGACCCAGGCGCTTGATCGGGTTGACCGCGTTCAGCGCCGGGTTGCTGTTGTAGTTGTGCTTGGCGGCAGAGTAGGGCTCATACGCACTCGGATTGCCCCCCGGCGTCTGGTTGAAGTTGACACGGGTGCCGTCGGCCAGGCGGGCCCGCCCGCCGATGGTGGCGGAACTGCCGACACATTCGAGCTTGCCGTTGACTTCGCCGAGGCCGCATGGCGCGCGGGTGGCCATGTTGATGGCGCCGCTCTCCGAGTAGTTGATGCCGGTGACGAGCGAGCCGCCGGCCGCCTGCAGCCCCCATGACAGATCGATGGCCTTCTCGTCGCCGTCGCCTCGCGTGGTCTCGCCGTAGCGCGCAGAGGCCTCCACGCCCTTCAGACCGGTCTTGGTGATGATGTTGACCACGCCGGCGACCGCGTCCGCGCCGTAGATGGCCGACGCGCCGTCCTTGAGCACCTCGATGCGCTCGATCATGGCGACCGGGATCATGTTCAGGTCGACGGAGCTGTTGGCGCCGGTACCGCCGTTGACGACGCGGCGGCCGTTGAGCAGCACCAGGGTGCGGTTGATGCCCAGACCGCGCAGATTGACCTGGGTCGTGCCGTAGCCGTTGCCAGTCCAGTAGGCGCTGGTCTGGTTGCCGGCGGTGCCTGCAGAGGCCGGAAGGCGTTGCAAGAGGGTTTCGGCGGAGATGGCGCCGGTGCGCTGGATGGTCTCGGCGTCGATCATGGTGACCGGGCCGACGCCGGAGATCTGGGCCTGCTTCAGGTTGATGCGGCTGCCAGTGATTTGCACCTTGTCCAGTGAAGTAGGTGCAGCGCCAGCGTCAGCAGCAGGAGCTTGGGCCATGGCGCTGTTGACGAGAAAGAGGACGGCAGCAGCGACCGCCGTTTGGGTAAGTCTGATGGGCATCATGTACATCCAGTTGGGTGCCTGGCGTCGCCGATTCAGTGGCCGGACGCGGTTCATGGCACCTGCGAACAGTTGTTCGTTGGCGAGCACATGGCGAAGGACGAGCCGGAAGGAATTGGGCTCGAAACGGGGCGCGATGAGAGAGCCGGCCGTCTATCGACGCATGCGACTCAGCCAAACCTTGTGCCAGCAGTAAGTGCGTGCGCCATCGCGCTCGCAGCCTGCCGGCGGCGGTGCTGAGTCAGCTGGCTCTGGGTGGGCGCTCCTGCCCTGACAGCAGGAATTCCGCTCTCGGTCCGAGGGACTCGGGGAGGAGGGTGAGCGGAAGCGGGAGCGCATCGGTCCCGACATTCGCGTTCATGGCCATGGCCGGGCAGGTGCCGCAGCCAGAGCATTGACTGCAGGGCGTCAGATCGCAGCAGTGGTCGGCTTGCTGATCTGCAGAAACAGTCTTCGAGGTCCGCTTCGCCTTGGCTTTGGCCTGTTTGGCATGAGTACCCGACACTGCCGCGTGCTTGGAGATGCTCGCGCCCTGCGTCGCATCCCGGCGCAGTTCAGCAGCCGTCGGCGCGGTCGTTGCCGAAGCAATGACCGCTGTTGCCGGTATCAAAACGGCGAACAAGACGAGGAGCCAAAAGGCGAGCAGCTTCATGCGGCGGCAGGTGAATGTGTTGCATTGCACCAAGCCGTCGCTTGCCTGTCTAGCTAGGGAGTTCCCCGCCGCCTTGGCGTGACTTTTGGCCGCAAGGCCGCAGCCGCCGTCGCCTAGGAGCGGTGGCTATGCCTGAGGCCACCGCCTGCTCACTTGGTCTTTGACGCGCAGGCCTTCAACTGTGCTTCGTGGCGCTCTCTGCGCAATTGATTGATGTAGGGGCTCGTATCCGCCCGTGGTCCGTGGTCGAGTTGCAGCACCAGCGGGTCCACACGACATTCGCCTTGTGCACCTGATGGGGGCAAGGAACTGGCATGTTGGGCAGGTTGGACAGCGGCCTGCTTGTCCTTCCGAGCCTTCTCGATGATCTGCCAATCAGGGCCTGCCAGCGCTGGTGCAGCGGCTGAGAGGGTGAATGAGCCGATGAGGATGATGAGTAACTTCTTCATGATGAACTCCTTCATGGGCTGGCGGGTGGACTGCCAGCACGCGCATTGATGAACCGGTGTCGCTCAGCGACCGGCGTAGAACTGATGAAACGGTGAGTTCGCGCGGCCCAGCTCGCCTCAGTACGAACGTGCGCAGACGCTCGCCGTGTGTTGGCGTAGTGGGGATGACGTGACCCAGCGCGCGTATCTGCGCGGCTGGCCAACGGAGTCAGCTCAGCGCGCGCTGCGGCAAGGGATCAAAGTCGGAAGCAGCAGTGCCGAATCGCGATGGGCGGCGCCGTGGTGCGCTGCAGGAACGACGCCTGCTCGGACGCCGGTAGTGGCAAGGCGAGAAGGGGTTGCAGCGGGAGAAGGATGGTCGAGACGATGGCGACAGCCGGTGTGACAGTCGGCACTTCTGGCTTGTCCAGCGACGACTTGCCGTCAAGGCAATGCGCGTGGCAAAGACTGGGGCTGGCAGCGTCCGGCTGATCGCAGCCAGGCATCTTCGAAGCCGATGCCTGGTTAGCAACCCAACTGTCGGGAGCGCCCTCGCTTTGAAGGTCCGGACAGGAATATGACGCCACGGCCGCCTGCATGAACAGCATGCTGAACAGCGCGATGAGCGCGGTCAGGATGCGGTGATTGCGGGACGGTCTCATAGTCATAGATTAGGTCGTGGCTACCGGCTTTTCCTTACGTTTTCAGCCTGCCAGGCCAAGCCTGAAGCGCCAGTTCTTCCACTGTAGACCTTCCCATAGTGGGAAGGTCAAGCCCCATTGCAGAGCGCGCGATCGACAATTCGCTGCGGCCCGGTCGCGTCCGAGACCCCTCCTTGCAGAAACTCCAGGAGATTGGCCCCGAACACGAACCGTCCGGGATACGCCGATCCTCAATCTGCTCAGCTTAAAAGCTGCCCGCGTGCGCCACCGCTCGACATCGGCAAGTCGCCGAGTTGCCGCTAACCTTGTTGCCACCCGTTCAAAGGAAGAGTGCAGGTGTGTGAGACCGTCATCGAGAACGAACATGCTTCGCGTATCGCGAGGCGGGCGTTGGACCACGCCCTGGAATGAACGCCGCGACCGCTGCTCCAGGGCTTCTAGGCGACACCTCGGCGCGCGACTACGCGCGCAAGTTGACGCTCTTCAACGCGTTCGCCGCGCCGGAGATCCGCCTGGCGATCGCGAGTCTGGCTCTTGAGCCCGGCATGCGCGTCCTCGATGCGGGGTGTGGCACGGGCGAGGCGCTCGGCTGGCTGTCTGCAGCGGTGCAACCTGGAGGCACGGTCGTCGGCATCGACCTGTCGACAGCACACGTGACCGCGGCACGCACGAAGGCGCCCGAAGGCTCCCTAGTCATCCAGGGTGACCTGCAGCGTGCACCACTGGCCGCCGCGAGCTTCGACGTCATCTGGTCATCCAACACCTTCAACCACTTCCGAGACCGCCTGGAGGCCGTGAAGGCGGTGTCGGGCCTACTTCGACCAGGTGGGCGCATCGCATTCGCGCAGAGCGCCTTCCTGCCGGACATGGTCTTCGCCTGGGATTCGCGGCTGGAGCGGCTGACGAACGAAGCAGTGCGGCGCTACTACCGGGATCGCTATAGCCTCGAAGAACGCGACCTGGCGGACATTCGGGCCATCGTGGGCCTTCTTCGATCGGCCGGCCTTTCCCGCGTCACGGCGCGCACCTTTGTGATCGAGCGCGTGTTGCCGTTGCGTCCCGAGGACGAGGACTACCTGCTCGAGGCCATCTTCCAGAAGACGTGGGGAGCACGGTTGAAGCCCTATCTCGCGCCAGCCGACTACGAAGAACTATCCCGACTTTGCGATCCTCAGCATCCGGAGTTTGCGCTGCGGCGCCCGGACTTCCACTTCCTGCAGACCTTCACCTTGGTGGTGGGCGAGGTTTGACGGCCGTCGCGTCAATCCAGACCGAGGAGATCTCTCAGGCGAGCCTTGATGCCGGCCCGGTGGGCCGGTTTAGCAGTCAGCTGGCAGGAAGCATCGTCACGCAGGCTGTCGGTCCAGGCCAGCAGGCCTTTAAGGTCGTCGGGTAGGGGCGACCGCCTTGCAAGATTGACCCAGCAGGTGGTGTAGTGGACGCGATCGTTTTGCGCATTGGCATCTCGATGAGCCACCAGCGCATCGATCAACGCGGGCGCCTGGTCAGGCGCGCTCAGTCGCCAGTAGCCAACGAGAAAAATGTCGGAGAACACCTCGCGCCATTGCTGTGTTGCCGGCTCTTCAGTGGCGGCCAAGTAGCCGTTGATGTCGGACACCTTGGTCGCTTGGACCGGCGCAATGGAATGCGTGGCGACTTTGCGGCTGGCCGCGAGAGCCAGGTCGCGCCACGTGTCGACGCAATGGCCAAGCTCATGGATAGCAACGCCCCGGACCCACAAAGCTGGATCCACACCGGAGCCGCCCCCGAAACCGGCGTGAATTCGGTTCGGTGAAAAGTTGAGGGTACAAAAGCCTGACCCCAGCCCCATCGACGCAACCGAAGCCTCTGGCACGCGCACACTGGTCAGAGACCAGCTCTGATCGACGCCACCGAGGACCACGTTGACGCCAAAGGTGTCGCTTGCAAGCTTCCGGATCGCTTCGAAACCTCGTGGATCAGCGGCATAGGCTTCGCGCTCGAGCTGGAACGAGCGCTTGGAAGCGGACTGGGTGATCAGCATGGCCGAATCGGGCACCAGCATGGAAACAGCGACGGCAAAAGCGCCTGCTGTTGAGCAGAGCACCCGCCGCTGCCAGCGGGCGGCCGTCGAGACCTCGTGATCAAAGATGCTCAAGGTCGCCGCGGTCGCGTAGCCGAGCAAGCCAGTCAGTCCCAGGGTCACGAGATAGAGCACTGGCTGCGGGGCGAGAAGCCAGCTCAGGTTGCATAGAGTCGCCAGCACCAAGGACCAAGCCGCCAGCAGCAAGCCAGCTCGCATCAGGTTGGGAGACTCCTCGCACATGCGCATGCGTCGCATGAGATGGCTCTTCTGGTCCAGGTTCAGCCTGTGCAGCTGCTCGTATTCGTCGAGGCGCGCCTTGAACTGCCGCTTCCACCCAGGTCCGCGATCAATTGCATGTTGTTCGAGGCCGGCACCGATT
The DNA here is from genome assembly GCF_026712205.1 of Pelomonas aquatica. GTDB lineage: Bacteria > Pseudomonadota > Gammaproteobacteria > Burkholderiales > Burkholderiaceae_C > Pelomonas > Pelomonas aquatica. Next base: position 50,850 of record NZ_JAPPUW010000006.1, on the reverse strand, counting down.
TCATGCGGCTGGATGTCCGCCACCACCCTCAGGACGGCAAAGAGGTAGCGGACGCGGTCTTCGTTCGGTACCCGATCCGCTCGGGTTGATGACTGACGCTTAGCGAACGCGGCCACGGGAGGGGCGGGGCTTGCGCGGCGCCGGCACCGCTTCCTCCGGCGGATCGCCCGCTGGATCAAAAAGGGAGCCCGGTGTCACGGCAAGGCTGGTTGCCAGCGCGTGAATCATCGTCAGCGTCGGGTTGGCCTGGCCCGTCTCGATGCGGCTCATGTAGGTCCGGAACAGCCCACAGCGCTCGGCCAGGTCTTCCTGGGTCATGCCGGCAAGCAGACGCAGCTCCTTGATGCGGGAGCCGAAAGCCTTCTGGGGAGCAATTGCACGTGTGGACACGCGCGCACTTTCCAGAAAGTACACTCATTCATACACACACTAATTCGTACATTTCGGCGCGCGCTGTTTTGGCCGATGTTCCCGTTCGGATGTTTTCGTCAGGTCATACATCAAGGAGGATCCATGACCGTTCCACATCACGCTTCTACGTCATCGGTGTCTGCTCGAGTTTTGCAAGCGCTCGCCAGCGCTGCAGGGCTTTTTCTGGTGGGCTCAGGCCTAGCGGGATGCGCAAGCACCACGCCCACGCGGGAGACGAGCCAAGCCTATGCAATCTATGACGTGAAGGCCCCGGACGTGGCGCCTGCACGCCTTGTGGAAGCGGTCAAAGTGGGCCTGCAAAAGAATATGAGCGCGGTGCAGATCAACAACGGCATCCCGCCATCGCCGCTGCCTCAACGGGCACCAAGGTTTCAGCTGGCGTCGCCGCTCAAGGGCACCGGTCTCGCCGCGCTTGCCGCAGCTTCCGGCCAGTCCCTGCAGGTGCCCACCTGTGAAGGCGCGATCATGACGGCCAACGGCCGCGACACGTCCATGTCCAAGTACGGCGAGGGAACGACGTTTTTTGCCTGCGTGATGCCCTACGAGGGCGGGTACTCGGTCAACATCTATTCGACCTTCACCAAGGCGTCAGGAGCGTTCAGCGCGGCGACCCTGGGCGCCACGCTGGCGCGGACTGTCACTGGTGACTCGAGCCAGTTCATTCCGCGGACGATCAACGACATCGTCAATGGGATCAAGGCGACCGGAGCGACCGTCGCGTTGACGGAGGCTTATCCCTAACAAAGCAGGCGCTGGGCCGTCAGGCAAGACCACAATGCACGCTCTGGCATTGGGAGCATGCCCATGGCCGCCTGGCAGTTCGATGTTTTGGCAGTCTTTGACGGCAGCACCTCGCTGCCGCCACCGCTCCGCCGTCGGGCGGAGAAACTGCTGGCCGAGCATTACGGCCAACCGTCGGAAATGTTCAAGGACTTTCGGGTTTACGGAGGACCTGGGGGAAACCGGATCGACCTGATCACCAGTGACGACGGTTGTGGCGAGCTGTGGATGCGGGTCGACGCCCGTGCCGAGATCGACACCTTCATGCGTCAGATCGTGATCCTGATGATCGAGATGGAGTGCGCGCTCAAGGTGGCCGAGACCGGCCTCCACATTCCGGCCCAGATCGACGTTTTCAACCAAGCGCTGCAGCGGTCTGATGCATGGAAGTTCGTGCTCGGCGCGGCTCCGTCGTCAGATGCGGTTTGATGCCGCCCAGACGAAAGGGTAGGGGAGTGGTAGCGTGCGTCTCAGGCCGGCAGCGATCTTCGTTTGGCGAGTTGCACATAGCGCTCATGTGCCAAGCCCAGGACAAAGGAGGCCTTGCTGAGGCGTGACATCGAGGCGGCGTCACCAGGGCGGACTCGTGCCAGGGCCGCGCTGTAGATGCGCTGTGCAGACAAGACGCGACGGTTCGCTTGCAGCAACGGACTGGGTGTCATGAAGCCTCCCGGGTCAGACCCAGCATAGGCGGACCCGTGGGGAAGGTGAAGCCGCTGTTACATAAGTGCGTTCGCAGCTGGCGCAGGTGTGACCTAACTATCGTTTCACCGGCTCTGGTCGACGATCATCCGCAAGTCGTAGTACCGGCCGCTCCACCGCAACGAGTACAAGAAATACGGGTCCAGGATGGTCACGCCGCGATGGGGCTTGAAGTCCAGCGTGGGAATCTTGAAGGACTTGTTCTGGGCGACCTCAGTCATCTGGCTGAATGTCTCTGCCAGCAGCTCACGGTCTGGTCCTTTGTCGTCCGCAACGAGCCGCGCGGCGCGCTCCTCAAGGGAGTCGCGTTGAGCCACGAAGGGGATGTTGATCTTGGGCGGGCTCAACGACAGGGTGGCAACGGCCAGCTCGTTCATCGTCAGGGTTCCCTCGCCCTTGGCGCGGAAGACCCTGGGTGCTGCCGGCTTGGGCGTGTTCTCCAGCAGGTAAATGCTGGCGCTGTAATCCACGGACCGTATCGTCGTGCCGAACACCGCATTGAGCTGGTCCAACCGAACCTGGAAGCGCTCAGGCGCGGGTCGAGCCTCGCTGATCTCCAGCTCCTTGCACAAATCCAGGCAAAGACGCTGCATGAGCTGGGGACTGCCGGCTGACTCGTCTGCAATCGCCAGCAACGCGGACTCGTTGATGATCACGTTTAGCTTCTCGAACCCCTTCATGGCAATCGATACCAGGTCCTCGGCGGACCAGTAGCTGAACTCGATGCGCTCGATGCGGCCGGACAGGTCAGGCAGGTTGGCGATGGGGTCGTCGGCCATGTGCGGCACCTCGGCCAGCACGATCTTGACGTTCTTTTCCGCCGCGGCCTTGAGCTGAGCCGCCACATACCGCTTCATGGTCGAAGGGATGGTGTGGAAGTCGTCGATGAACAAGAACCGCCCCTTGCGCAGCAACTCGTCGGTCGCCGCACCGAACAGGTCGTCTTCGATGGCGTGCTCAAACGATCGCTCTTGGGAGGTCTTTCCGGAGCCGCCGATCTTGCCGCCCAGGCTCACGACACCGAGTTCAAGACCGACTTCTCCTTCGACCTCGGTGCCTTTTTCCATCGTCGTCTGGGTGGTGGCCTTTCGGTCTACCCGAACTTCCAGCTTTGCGGAAACGATCCGCCACAACGACTCCTCGCTGTATAGCGAGGACCCGGGCACCTTCACGAACTGGGCCTCGGGGATCATGCGGTGCAAGGCAACGGTCTTGCCCGACTTGGAGGGGCCCGACACCTGGACGATCATGCCGGGCCTGTTGAAGGCCTCGGTGATCTCGTTCTCGGGGTCCCGCATGCGCTTTGACACCGGGTCGGTGAACCGACGATGGACGTAGGTATGCGTGGGGAATCCCCCGGCGATGAACACGTCGAAGCGTGAAGGCATGATGGCTCCCCTGGATGGTCTTGTCGTAGATAGGTTAGCGACAAAGCTTGCTACGCATAAGTGGGGTCTACAACCTTCAAACTGCTGAGGGTCGAGACCTGGGATCAGGGCTGCGTCCTTGCGGCCTGGCCAATTGGCAGCAAGCGGGGGATCGTCTACTTGCGCTCGAGGTCCAGCACGACGACGGCCACGCGTCCTTCCTGTGCAGCTCGACTGGACGCGATGAGCTTCGTACGGAGCTCTTCGGGGCTGGTGGGGGCTCTCTTGCCGCGTCCCGATGATCTCGGCAACTTGGATTTCGGGACCTGACGGCCGAACCAGAGGACCAGGTATATGCCGCGGCGCTCCGCCGCGTAGTCAGCGGTGTAGAGCCTGTCGAGCTGGGAGTCGGCGGCGGTCCAGACGTCGGCATGCCACTGGCCCTTGATCTCGACCGGAAGCCGCATTCCGGCAAGGATCCCGATGATGTCGGCACGCTTGTCGTTCGCCAGGTGCCCCTCCGGCAGCATTTGAATAGACTCGGGCCGGGGTCCCAGCATGACCAACAAGTAGTCGCGACAGACTTCTTCGTCGTGCGGACCCGTCGGACCGTAGAAACCCCGCCATGAATCGGCCGGGTCCGAACGGACCCGCGCTTGCACTTCATCCAGAAGACAGAGCACCGTCGATTGAAGGTCTGCCACCGTCGACGGCGGCTGGGCGTGCATGATGGCGCCCACGCTGGCGAGCGTGGGTGGGCGGTACCGCTCTTCAGTGGCCTTCCTCCGCTGCTCTGCCGCCAGGACCTTGAGGTATTCCGTGTGGCTGTCCTCGGGCGCGTTGCGAAGGGCGGTCAATCCGGCTATCGCGTCGTCAGATGTCATCTCTGCCAACCGGTCCGCCACGTCGGACAGGAATTCGGACGCCGGCGCGCGGGTGTCGTCGCTGCTGTCGCTCCCGGACACCTTACGCCCATAGGGGAAGACACCCCGGAAGGTGGCGAGCAGCCACGTGAGCTGAGCGGGCGAAAGCGCAACGCTGAACCGGCGGTTTCGGCTGCTGGCAGATCGGCTGCGAATGGCCATGATCAGTTCGGCGTCCGCTTTGGCCCAGCCTGACAGCTGGGACTGGTACGGATCAAAGTTGGCGACGAACTGCACGGCCTGCCAGTTCCGTCGACGCTCATCGCTCAACTGCTGTTTCAGCCGCGCTTCGGCTAGCGAGATCAGCGCTGTGAACCTTCGGGATGCGATGAGACGGTCGATGAGCGTGGCCTCGGGCTCCCCGGCCATGTCAGGTATCTCTTGCAGCCACTGAAGGGACTGATCAGCCGCCTGCTGGTCGGACAGGTCGTCCCAGACCATGGCGTGGAGTTCAGACACGTAGCTGCGCCGTGCCTCCAGCTGCGGGCGGATCCATATCGCCAACGTCGGCGCGACGAGACCTCGTGACTTCGCCTCGGCTTCGACGGCGTCTTGCAGCGTCGGCAGCTTGGCGTGGTCGTCGATTCGCGTGTCCCGCAATTCCAGGAAGCAAGCGGCAATCCTCTCATCGCTGATCCCATCGAACCCGCGTCCGGTGCGCAGCCGCTCGGCGATGGCCGCGACGATGATGGCGCCCGTTTGCCAGCGCTTCGACTCGACGTGGCTGGCGGCCATGGTGGCCGGACTGAGGGCGGCACCGTTGTGAAGGAACGCCTCAAATCCCTGCAAAGCGGCCGCGGTGATTTGGGGGCCCAGCCACTGGGTGAGGCGCTCGACTGGCGTCGCGTCATGATTCAGATCATGGAACTTGTCGAGGTAGGCGCTCGAAAGGTCGATCATGGGTTGGAGTTGACCGCTTGCGATGGCGGTCAGCTTTTTGCCGAAAGTTGCTCGGTGCTGCTGCCATTGAACGGCCTGTTTTGCGGCGCGCCTGCGCTTCTCTTGCTCTTGCTTGATCTCCCATTCAGGCGTCCGGGGTTCAGCCAACCGGTCGATCCAAGCCTGCATGTCAGGCCGGTTCTGCACGAAGCGTTTGGCCGCGTCACGCGGGCCCTTGCCCGCGGTGTCGGAGTGGCGCACCAGCGTCAGCAGATCGCGCCAGCGCTTGTCGGACCGGTTTGTCGGGTCCAAGGTCTCCAAAAGAGCCACGATGTCTTCGTCGCTGTAGCCGTAGCCGCTGGAGCGGCTTTCGAGGCGCCACCCTCGCTGGTAGATCGTCTTCGGACCTGGCTCTTCGAGCAGCACAAGGCGCTGGATGGGGCGGCGCAGGTCAGGGCGGTTCTTGATGAATTCATGCACCTTTGCCCGTGTTGAACCGCCGTAGTACGTGTCGGTGTGGAAGGGCTTGAGCCACTTCCACAAATCAAGCGCCTCAACCGGCTGCCACGAAAGCCGCCTGGCGATGAGGCCGTACGCAAGATCGGTCAGCTCGTGATTCCCAGCTCGCTCAAACCGGCTGCTCGGAGGTGCCAGCAGCTTGGCAAGTTCATCTAGGATGCCGCCGACGCGTGCGTCGGGCGCGATCCGGACCATCTTCGAAAACAAGCCGATGGTCCTGTCGTTGCGCTGTGCGTGGCTGACGACCAATTGCGCGATGTCTGCATCACTGAACGGCCCGAAGCCCTTTTCCTCGACGACGTCCAGAGCCAGCCGCACGCCGTCATCTCCGGCACTTCGCAGCGCTTGAACAAGATCAGGGAGGTTCGTGCGCGAGGAGTCGATCAGCACGTCGCAGGCGCGAGATCGGACGGAGAACGCCTCCTGCGGGTCGAGTGCCATGTGCATGCAGGCATCGAACAGCGGATCGGCAATAGCAGAGCCCCGGACGGCGCCGAGCAGCAGCATGCGCAACCGCAGCGGCGCGCTCCTCTGGCTGACCAGGCCAAGCACCCGATCGAGATGGAACGGCTGCGCCACGCCGGACATCGTGAAACGTTGCCAAGGCCCTTTGAGGAAGTTGGGGTCTTCCAGGGCTGCCTTTTCCAACGCATCCAGCAGCAGACCGGCCTGGGCTCGATCCAGGGAATCAGCGTCGCCGTACTCGATGACGCCCATGGGATCTTTGCCGATGACATCAGCGGCGAGGTCACCGTGATGGGTGGCCAGCCAGGCGTGAAGGCCTCGAAGCGACGACGGTACGACGTCATGCGAGTGGAAAAGGGCCAGCAAGCGCTTGCGCTTCAGCACCGTGGAGCATTGCTTCGCCAGCCACCGTGCGCCGAGATATTCCCCGATGCGCCGGTGGCAGTAGCTGAAACGACTCGCCGCGCCGACCGTGGCAAAAAGCCGGGTGCCCAAGACCGCCCGCAGCTCCGAGGCCATGGGGAGCGCCGCCGCTTCCGCAAACGCGATTTCTCCATCCTCCGAGTTGGCCGTGGCCACCGTCACAGCGTCGCCGCCGGTCAGGATCAAGGCCGCGAATGCAGCGCCGGCGGCATCCAACGCTGCCTCCAGGCTCGGCTGGCGTTCGATCTTTTCTTTGCGGTGTTCAAGGCGCAGCACATCCGCGGCGCGCCGGAAGAGGGCCTCCTTGGTGTTCGGAAGAGGCCCCGCCTTGGCGACGCTGGCAATCATCTCCAGCGTTTGAGGGTTGGCCAGGAGCCCGCCCAGTCCGACGCCTTCGAAGTGCTCGACGACAGCGACCGCGGCGGCTTCGGTGCCGAGCTTGCCGGTCAAGATGGCAAGGACCTCGTCATCGTCGAAGGCGCACAGGTGCATCACCGACAGTTCGGGCTCTGCGTAGACCTCATGGATCGCGGCAACGGCGGTTGCGTTGCGCCAGTCCGCCACGCGGCACGACAGCACGAACCGTGGGTATCCCAAGTCACCGAGCCGCTGAAGGACGAGGTCGACGGCGTCACCGTCTCCCTGGACGCTGAGCTCGTCGAGGGCATCGATGACCACCGTCGTGGCGTCGCCAAGCAATCGAGCCGAATCCAGCCGGGTGTTGTTCAGCTTTCGTGCGGTGCAGTAGACGTGGCCCGGCTGCTGTCCCAGCCAGCTGAGCAGCTCGGTCTTGCCCATGCCTGCCTCGCCAAGAACGACGAACGAGTCTGTTCGGGAAGGCAAAGCGGCTTGCTCAACGGTCACCGCCCCATCAGTGGACTCATGCCAGAGCTTTCGAGGGAGGGTCAGTTGCGGCATCTGCTGCAGAAAGCTCTGTGGGTGCGATGGTTTTCTGGGAGCTGTTAGTCCTGCGTGCCGGCAGGCCCTGGGCTGCTGTTGGCAAGGCCGCGCTCGAACTTCGCCTTCACGGCGTCACGAGGCACGTCGATGTAGCGCAGCGCCGAACTGGCGTCGCGCCACCCTACGTGCTCCATCAGCTCCTTCAACTCCCATCCATTGGCGCTGGCCCAGCCCGCAAAACCTCGCCGCAGGGAATGGCTCGAATAGGTGGCGGCCTCGGCAGTCCCGGCCTCAGCGAGGATGCGACGAAGTAACGGGAGGATCGCCGGGCTGGCCATGTGAGCGTCGGAGATGTTGCCCCAGCGGTCGATGCCGGGGAACACCGGCCCGGACGTGCGGCCACTGAGCTCGATCCAATCGATGTAGGCGTCGACCGGGCACAGCCTCGAAAGGGCAGGGCAGTAAAAGCTCCGGTCTTCGTCCTCGTCGGTCGTCTTGGTACGACCTGGCCGGCAAGTCAGTCCTTGACCCCGCACGGCGTGCACTTCCGAGATCCGCATGCTGGCAAGCTCGTCGGACCGAAAGGCTCGCCAGAAGCCGAGCAGCACCAGCGCGCGGTCCCGGCTCAAGCGCAGCTCCTTGGTGCGGTTCCCTTGCTCACGCGTTGCTTCCTGGGCAGCCAGCAACCGGGTGGAGACATCTTCAAGGACATCCAGCTGCAGCGGGCGCGCCCGACGCTGAGCAGTTGCATGCTTTGCACGGATGCCGCGGAGCACCTTGTGGACGAGCGGCGCGCGGGTTGGGTCGGGAAAGCCGTTGTCCGCATGCCAGCGGGACAGTGCGGCGATGTGTAGCCGTAACGTGCTGAGTCGGTAGGTGGTCGCGTGCTCGGCCAGGTAGCGGGCTACGGTGTCGCTCGTGCTGGGCAGCAGGCCCTTCCAGACCTCCTCGAAGTTTTTGAGGGCGCTGGCATAGCTGCGAACCGTGTTCTCACGGTCAGCGGCGAGCACATAGTCTTCGACCTTCGCGGGCATAGATCGGAATTCTGTCTGATGGTGCTCCTGCGTACGCAGGGCGTCTGATGCAGTTCCAGAACCAAAGGCCTGAGTCGCCCGGCCCGTAGCGGTTTGCAAGGTTCGGGCCTCTCATCGCGGCTAGGCCGAACCGCACACCGCATGTACTGTACTAAATTACAGTACATGGGCTTCTGCCTCAATCGAGTGGCGCCCGATGCCTGCTCACTGAGGACATCTGATCTTCACTCCCCCGCTTGCTGCAAGCCGGCTCGCACGCGTTGAATCTCACGTGACCAGATGCGGCGTATCTCGCCGGAGTCGGACATCTCTTGGAGTACCAGTTCGAGGCGTTCAGCAAGTTGCCCATGGCGCTTGTTCAGCGAGTGGAACAAATCAGCCGACGCAACTGGCTCGGAGACCTTGCAGAGATGTCGCCACTGATGCTTGGCCACCAGCGCGTCACCTTCCAACTGTCCAATCACGGCGTACTGCGCGATTCCTCGCTGGACATGCCGCAGTGCGTCAAGATTGTTGGTGGTGGCAAGCAGGGCTTGAGTCGGGACAACATCTTCAACAGCTCGAGTACCGCGCATATAGGCGACGCGCGCCGTCGCGAGTTCGGAACGAGCGATGGCGAGAGGACAGGTGTCGCCGACCATATAAGCGACGAACACGGCGCGCGCGAGCGGCACCCTGACGACAATCAGGTTGTCCCACTCCTTCAACGAAGGCAGGCTGTGGAGGAGGTCGCCGTCGATTTCGCCTCGGTCTGCCATCTGGACGCCGCGGCGCAACGGCAAAACTCTGGTCTTGAGGTCGACGCCCAGCTTGCCGTAGGCCTGGCGCAATACCGAAATCGCTAAGGGGCCCATCGCCGAATTGTCGAGCGTGGCGATCTCCAAGGAATCCTGCGCCGTTGCGGTCATCGAGAGCACGAGGAAGGCTCCACAGGCCACTGCCCGCGCCCTCATCCGGTGGAACGCAAAGCTCATATGGCATTGTGCTGCGGTCGCCTCCAGTGGTGAAGTGGATCCCGGCGCTCTGAATGCAGCCAGCAGCGCACGGGTCACTTTCTACCGTGAAGACGGAGGCGCCCAGCCGAGTCAGCTCAGTGTCATCGACGGATTGGCTACTCATCGCACCGTGGCCGCCGTCGAGTTGCGCCGGCTCGAAGTTGGCGTCGACGAGTTCTTTGGCGTATGCGCGGATCCGTGATGCCGTGGGTGCGAAGCTCTGCGTCCAGCGTACGAACAAATCTCAAGAAGCTGATGTCCAGCGCAGCGATCCAATCCCTCAACTGAATGACGTCCAGGCGCCGCTCGCCTCGCTCGACCTTGCTAACCGTTGCCTGACTCTTGCCGAGCAGGACGGCAAGGTCGGTCTGCCGCAACCGCTTCCGCTCGCGCAGGCCCCTGAGCATGTCCAGGAAGATGGTGTTGTGTCGGCTGTGGAGAGTCTTACCCATGAGAACCTTTCAGGCGACACGCTACGCGACGGTCAGCAATATTCGGAAAGGGAATTCATCTCCCGACGCCGTGCTCGGCGATCTGCGCCGCTGGTTGGGAGGCGTTTTGGCCGCCTGTGGCATGGGTCCATCCATCAGCTACAATGTATGAATTGGTGTGAGTGCGATTGAGTGTACGTTCGTGCCTGCGGTGAGAGGCCGCAGACTCAGCGGCCATGGCGGGTGTCCGTTCCTCGTCGAATCGGAGTGCTGGCTCGATCAGTCAGGCGGTGAACCTAGCCTGGAGTTCGCATCAGCCGTTCAGGCAAGAACCGTTACTGGGCGGTGTGGCCCTCAGGAGGGCGGGCCTTGCCAAGCGGCCTGCGCGGCGGTGAAGTAGCTACTACACGAGAAAGTAGCTACTGAAGTCACGGCCTGCTGCGGAACAGCGAACGACCGACGGCATGGCCTAGAAGCTCTGTCCAGGCGTCGTCGCTCACGTCAATGGCCCCCAGGAGTCCTACTCGGATGGCGTTGGCGCGCAGCAGCGCGACGGCCATGCGATCCTCTTCGGGCGCAGCACGGAGGTTGTAAACGCGGCCCGACGAGGTGGTCACAGTACGGCGCTTTCGGTCCACGGCGCTGACGGGCGACGTGACCCGAACGGTTTGCCCGTCGCGGTATGTCATCAAGTGAAGAGCTCCTGTGGATGCCAGAAAGAGGCGCCACGACAGAGCCTCAACTGTCGCCTGTTCTTCGACAGGCGGTGCATCACGCTCATTCGCGAAGAAGATCATGCTGTCAGAGACCAGTTGCCGATGCATGCTTGGGGCCTGCTCGCCCGGAGTTCCTGAGCCGGCGGGCAGCGGCCTGCCGCCGGCGGCGTGGCTTGAACTTCAGCAGCAGCTCACGATCAGAGACTGCGGCATCCGGTTCAGTCGGCAGGCCCACATCTAGCGCTTGACCATCCGCGTCGATCAGTTGCAGGAACTGCTGTCCACCCGCATCGCTGGCGAGCCAGACCTCGTGAACTTCTCGAGACGTCCATTGGCCACATGGCGCCTTCCAGCCGGGAACCATGCACACCAACCCTTTGATCTCCCCAGCGTCCACGGTGGGTATGAAGCTAATGAGGTCGCTCTCCCAGCCGAAGATCATGGTGCGCACGAAGCTCATCCCGGCTTCGCCATCAGGGACCTCAACCGATAGTAGGAACCACGGGGCGTGCAGAGACAGCTCCACGACGCGCCAATAGCGCGCGTCGGGATGGGCCAGGCCTGGTGGGATGGGGAACTCATAGGGCGGATAGGTCGTGAACATGGAAGCTCGTGCGCCGAGGCGGTGGGTAGGCGCTGCGAGGTTGGTAGCGATGCCCAAATGTTCTGACACCACCCTTGAAACACCAAGGACTGGTGTGCAGTGCCACCGTAGTGCGATCAGGCAAGAATTCAGATTCGGAATACCGCCTGATCTGCGCTAGCTTGTCGGGTAAAGCTCCACGCTGCGTGTGGGTCGCTACGAGGCAGCACGGTTCTGCTGGCATGCCAAATCGGAATTCAAACTTCGGCGGCGAGATCGGGAAACGCCGTGTTCGGAAGCAGGGGACCATTTGGCTCGCGAAGAATGGGGCATGTCCACGCAAGAAGAACGTCTGCGCTCGCTGCGGGAAGCGCGCGAGCTACTTATGGTCGTGGCGCAAGAGCAGCGTCTGTCCATGGATCTGAGGCGCGGTGCGCAGGCTGCGCTCAATGGTTTTCCACACGACGTGGACATCGCTGGTTGGCTGGAAGGCACAACTCATACTCCGACCGGTTCGTGGGGCGTCGCATTTGCCGCCGGGAGGCTGGTGCTAGAGGTGCTGCAACGCACGCTCCCTGTCGACGACTCACTGCGGAGGTGGGCAGATTTCGCGGAGCGACATTTTCCTGAGGCGATATGGCTTCCCGACGGGCGCGCGGGCTCCGAAAAATGGGCGCCTATGTTCTTGGACCCCTTCCGCATCTTTCGACAAGTACAGAAGGACTAATGGTGCCCCCCCCCGCGCGGCAGGATCCATGATGGGCCGGGTAGCCGCCAAGACTGCGACCACTTGATCCCCGGGCCTCGCTTGCATATTCCGACGCGAGCCCAGCACCCAGTCCAGCGTCTTGTGTGCACCCAATCCGGCGACTGATGAGCACCTTGTCCGGAGGTGTCGTTCAGAGGAGCGTGTCTGGCAACTTGGCCACCACCCGGTCCAGCGAAGAGCGCAGCAAATGCGGTGCCCAGGCAGGGCCTAATCTGATAGCGCTGTAATTTGGCGCTGGCCCCGAGGAGCCCAACCGGCTCTTCGCGCCCAATTATCGAGAATTACCAGCAATTACCAGTACAGACCGAAGCCCGCCGAGGCAGACTTTCCTATGGGAGGCGCTGAGGCGATAGCGTCACCTCCTGGCGATCATCAGCAGAGGTGTTGCAGCCTTGCTGAGCCCGGAAATTTGGGCGGCCAGGCAGACCTTTCATGCACTCCTCGAATCGTCCAACAACGCCAAAACTCAGCCGGTGCTCATGGTGACTGGATTGCATGCTCATCGCGCTGGCCTGGATGCTGACGACCACTGGAATACGCATCGCTGGAGATATATGGTCCCCGAGGCCTGTTCATGCATTGCGAGGTGGGTCGGAGCGCGGTTGCGTCTCGGCTACCCGACCGATCCCAACGCGTGCAGGTGACGGACGCCATTAATCATTCGTTCGGGGAGATCCTGAGCAGCGAGTCCACCGGCAACATCGAGCACACCATGTGGCTTAAGTTGCAGTTAATGAAAGTCCGCACATGAAGCGAGTCCGAGTCGCCCCAGGCAAGTTCGTCACAATCTCCACCGAGCTGGCGGAAAAGGCGGTGCGCGTGTTTGCGACAGGGCTCACGCGCAACCAGGTGCGCGACCTCAAGGCCAGTGAGCCGCGATGCGCAACGGGCCTGATGGTTGGTTCAGCCAAGCCGCTGGCCCTCACCCGACCGAAAACCCCTGTGGCGACGGCTGTTGGGAAGATCTCCTCGACTGCCCCAGGCTTCCCGCGCCGCAAGACCGCTGACGCGCCGTGTTCTATGCACGACGCCGATGATGTTGGTGAGTCGCGCACCGTCGAGACGGTCGTGGTTGCGCTCGTACCTGAGTTCCGACAAGTACGAGTCAGAGATGCCCTTGGCCATGAGTACGCCCTGTCGAGACGAACGGAGGGCGTTGACCTGGCCACACTGCAAGAGGGTCAGAAAATCACCTGTACGGTCACGACGACGCTTCCCCGCGTGTTGAAAGCCACCGTGGCTCGTTGACGGGTGTTTCGGTGTTGATCAGCGAATAGGACCTTGCGTGCGTCCGAGGCCGGACCTCGACGCAGGGTTTGACCACACCCGGCGGGACCCGACGGAGCAACTGTTGCGGACGACGAGGGGGTAGTCCTGCGCGCCAGGCTTTAGATGAAGGTCAGCGTCCTGCAAGCGTCGAAGGAAATCGCAAGGGCGTTGCCCATCTTTTTTGGGACGTGCGGCACCGCCCGGGCGGGAATTTGGCGCGGTCTCGGCCCTGGCGGCCACGCTCGCAAAAGCTGGGAATCAGACCCACTTCTTGGGTTCGACGCCGTCGACCCAGCCAAAATTTGCGATCACATGCAATAACAGCCTATTAAGACTTCTCAGGAATTGGCTGCTCTTGCAGCCTTGACGCATCTATCGCGGTACGTAATACTGACAATACGTAATACATACGAAATTGGCGGCTGACATGGCACGAGCAGGCGTGACGAAGGGCGAGGTCCAACGGGCCAGGCTTGCGCTGATCAAGGCGGGCAGGCACCCGTCGATCGACGCCATCCGCATCGAACTGGGAAACACCGGGTCGAAGGCGACGATCTTTCGCCATCTGAAGGAAATCGAGGCCGACGAAGGTGGCGCCGGCGTGCCCCAGGGATCGGTCAGCGAAGAGCTGATGGCCTTCGTCACCAACCTGGCCGGACGCCTGGAATTCGAGGCGCAGGAGCGCTTCGACGCGCTGAAGGCCGGCCACGCCGAAGAGGTCCGCGGCCTCAAGGAACAGCTGGAAAAGGCCCGGGGCGAAGCTCGCTCGGGCCGATCCGAGGCTGAGCGCAGCCAGATCGAGCTGTCGACCGAGCGAACCGCTCGGCAACGCGTGGAGGCTGAACTGGCCGCGCTACGCCTGGAACATGGCCAGGTGACCACCCAGCTCACCGCGCAGTTGGAAGGCGTCCAAGAGCAGCTCAAGGCCACCCAAGCCCAGGTGGCGTCGTTGGAGGAGAAGCACATCCATGCCCGGGAGGCCCTGGAGCACTTCCGCAATGCATCCCGCGAGCAGCGCGACCGCGAAGCCCGCCAGCACGAACAGCAACTGCAGTACCTGCAGCGCGAGGTTGCCAACGCGGCCGAAGCCCTGACCGCCAAGCAGACCGAACTGCGCTCAGCGCTGCAAGAGAAGGCGGATGCCTTGGCGCATCTTTTCGCGGCCCGGGCTGAACGGCGTCAGGTTGACGATCAGTTGCGTGAGCTCAAGTCGGCCGCTGAGCGCCTGGCCGTCCAGAACCAGCTCGTCGCGAACCTGCGTGATCAGGCCCAGCAGGCGGCCCAGCAGTACGAAATCCTGCGCGTCCGGGCCAGCGACCTCGAGCAACGCAACGGGGAACTTGAGCGGTTATTGGCGGGCGCCACCGCCACCGCGCAGTTGCAGGGCGACATGGTCAAGGAGCTCCTGGCGCGAATCAGTCAGCCTGCGCCGGCTGGCAAAGCCAAAGGCAAGGCTGCCGCGGCCGGCTGACCACGTCTATTGCATCGTCGAGCCGATTATTGGCAAGGCCATCGATGGCGCAGCCAAGAAGCCGCGGAGGTTGGGGCGAGCAAACCCTGGTCTCAAGGTTCAACACTGTTTGCCGAAGAGACCGGGAAACTTAGCTGCGTTCGGCTGACCACCTAAACGCACCATCAGGCGGAGGTGATGTGATCAGCTCGATTTCCCAAGCGCCAATGGCGCGAACTGCAAGCCAGCAAGGCCCGACCATTGATTCACCGGAGGTGATAGCGGCACGTGTCGCGAAAGCCGTCGCGAACGGCGGCACCTACGAAGACCCGGCGCTTGGCAGCGTCACGATCACCGAAATCCCCGAGCCGCTGATTACGCAGCGCGCGTTCGTGGAAAGGCAGATCGGCTACAACAAAGATGCCGGGCGAAGCATGAACATCATGGAGAAAGAGCTGGGCAAGATCAGCGCCATGATCGCCAAGCGCCGCCCCGACATTGCCGGCTCTCAATGGGACTTCAAGCTCGTCGCCGGCAAGTTCAAGGTCTCTGGCCTTGATGAAGACGATGCCAAGTGGTTGGAGGGCAAGCTGAACGCGAACGACAAGCTCGTCGATGCCGCAAAGTCCTTCATCACCACAGCCGTCGCAGCGCTGGAAACGACGGAGCAAACCCCGGCGCACGTCGACTACAACTACCTGACGCGCCGCATGGAGACCTACGATTTTTCGAAGGTTGCCGACCAGCTCTCGGAGAAGCTCTATTTCCGCGAGATGTTCCGAGACGCTGATTCGATCTTCGATTCGAAGCGGATTGCCTTAGAGGACGGCAGTCGCGGCACGGCCGGCCTCAACGTTGCAGCGAACCGCTTGACGGTCAACAGCGCGCCTATCGAGCGCATGGGTGCGTTTTATTCCACCCGATACGTGACAAGCCAGACTTGATCGAGTGCCCATTTTCAACCGTTGGGTGACGCATCGGTTACGGCTTTCTGCCGGCGGCACTCAGGCGGCGGCGTGTGCGGTCTAGCTCGCGCCGTGTCAACCTCAACTGGGTGAGCTCACCCGTGCTGGCGCGCATCGGCAATGAGCCGGGTAGGGCGGCGTAAAGCCACGGGCCCACGACGGCCCGCGCAAACGTTTCTGCCGGGAGGTGAGCGGTGGTGTTTCTCGCACGGCGACAACGACTAGAAACGCAGTCGTAGATAGCAAAAACTGCCTTCAATGGCTGGAAATGCAGTCATTGAGCAGTGCGGATGTCGGAAATCGCGCAATCATTAATTGAGCACGATCAGCATCTATGCCGAGGGGTGAGAGCTGCTCCCCGCTTCCACGGTGGCTGGTGCCTCGCAGATGGTTCTAGAAGGCCGGCATCGGCGCGCCGACCGATACGCCTCCCTAAAAAATCGGCACAAACACTGTGAAAAACGGATCGATGGGCGCCTAAACTGTGACGCCAGCCCAGAAAACCGGATCGCAGTGGACCACCTGTCTGAAGTTCTCAAGATACTCGACGGCGCATTGCGTGCCAACGCGAGTATGGCTGCGAACTACGCCGGCCTCTTAGCGGACAAGCTTGAAGAGACTGGCAATCGGCAGCAGGCGCGTCAGATTCGCGAGCGTCTGTCGCGGGCGCCAACCGCCCTCGCAACAGCTCAGAGTGCCGAAAACGGCATCACGTTGAACAACCTCCCGGTCGACGGCGAAAGCCGGCTGCACACGGTCGACGTGAGTCAGCCCGAAGTGCGGGACGTGGGGTTGGTCCTGCCTAGTGCCATCGAGTCGCGAGTCCAGGAGTTTCTGTCCAGCGTGCGCCACCATGACGCGTTGGTGCGCGCCAATGCGGCATTGCCGAATCGACTGCTGATGCATGGTCCGCCAGGGACCGGCAAGACCCAGCTGGCACGCTGGGTCGCCGCGCAGCTGGGCCTGCAACTGCTGACCGTACGCTGCGACACGCTGGTCAGCAGTCTGCTCGGGCAGACCAGCCGGAATCTGAGGCGTGTTTTCGAGTATGCGGAGCAGCGGCCTTGTGTCCTGTTTCTCGACGAGTTCGATGCGCTGGCTGGCGCGCGTGGCAACGAGCGCGACGTGGGCGAGTTGCAGCGAGTGGTCATCGCGCTGCTGCAGAACATGGACGCTTTGCCGGACAGCACCATCCTGCTGGCAGCGACCAATCATGACCAACTCCTGGATCTCGCGGTTTGGCGCCGGTTCAGCTTCAGGCTGCCGATGCCCCTTCCCGACGAACTGGTGCGGGAGACGCTTTGGCAGCGGTTCCTGGACACCTACGCGCCAGCGAACATCAATTTCAAGACCTTGGTCGCGCGCTCCGAGGGGCTGACGGGCGCGGTCATCGAACAGGTCTGTCTGGATTCCAAGCGCAGCGCCGTGCTGGCTGGTCAGGCCCAGGTCGATGAAGACGAAGTGTTTCGGCGCCTAGGGCTGACGCTGGCGCTGATAGAACGCGTGCCGCTGAGCACGCAGGATGCCGAGATGGCTTGGCTGCGGCGCTGGGATCGCAAGATCTTCTCGTTGCGCGTGCTGGCCAAGCTCTACGGTGTGTCGACGCGTCACGTCACCAACATCACTCAGGAGGGAGGTACAGATGGCCACGAGGAGGACGACAAACAGTCCGGCTGAACCGCAACGACCGGTGCCGCAACCGAGCCCGGACAATCCATTCCAGCAGATCATGTTTGATCGACAGGATTTGCAAGGAATGCAGCCCGGCGGTGGGCCCAAGAAAGAGTTCGTGCCGGTTGACACCGCCTATCGTCAAGCGCTCGCCGCGACGCTGGACGGCGCGACGGAGGGCTTGGCGACACAAATGCAGGCACACCCGCATTCGCTCGCCCCGTTGATCTTTCGCTTGCGGCATGAAGCCATTGCGAAGTCCCACCGCCCGCTCAAGGTGGTTGAAGAAGCAGGGCTGATGCCCGCTGGGCATGAGCGTGTCGAAGAGATGCTGGTCGGCGCGCACAGCGGCAGCATCACCGCGCTGCGTAGCGTGATTCTTGATCGCGACATCAAGGAGATTCGCGCCAACCTGAGTGCTATCCAGCGCATCGAATCCTGGGGGCGGGCCCAGCGCAATCCTGAGGGGACGTTGGCCGTTCAGCAACGCGGCCGCGCACTGCTGCGCTTCTTCCGCTACGGCAACGACGCCGCCAACGCTCAGTTGTTCCAGGCGATTCGCCACCTGCTGAGTCATCTCGGATTGAAGTACCGCTTCTTCAGGCAGTCACGTCATGGCTGGTTTTACGCCAGCCTCATGGACGTCAGCAATCTCAGCGAGGACAAGTTCGATGCGCTGCTGAGTTTCCCTGGCCTACGGCGCCTGATGCCGGAACCGCAGTTGCAGCCGGCAGCTACCGGCGGCAGCGCAATTGCAGTCGCGGCGGGGCCTCACTTGGATCCACCGCTCGCGGGGCTACCGACTGTCGGCGTGTTCGACACGGGGACCGGGCCTGCTGCAGTTGACCTGGCGCCTTGGCTCGTGGGCAGGACGACCTTCGTCCTCCCGCCGGACACTGATCACGAGCACGGCACCCACGTGGCATCGCTGGTCGCCGGTGCTCATCGCATGAACGGCGGTCACCTGGACCTGCCACCCGTCGGCGCCTTGGTGTACGACGCGTGCGGCCTGGAGTCCGGCCCGAACGGCAGCTTCGTTAGCGACCTGATCACACGCCTCGAAGAGGCGGTGCGAGGCAAGCCAGACGTGCGGGTATGGAATCTGTCTCTAGGTTCGCCGCATGGGTGCGACGAACAGACCTTCAGCGAGTTCGCACAGGCGCTTGATCAGCTGAGCGACCAGTTCAACGTGCTCTTCGTCGTGGCCGCCGGAAACTATGTCGTAGAGCCGCGCCGCACGTGGCCCAGCCTGGCGACGCTCCAAGACCAGGTGTCTTGTCCCGGGGAGTCGGTGCGCGCGCTCACGGTGGGATCGGTCTGTCACGCGGGAGCCATCGACGCGTTGAATGAGCCCGGTGAACCGGCGGCCTACAGCCGGCGAGGGCCAGGGCCGGTTTTCACGCCCAAGCCCGACATCGTTCACGTCGGTGGCGGGGTGCATGCTCCCTGGGCAACGGGGGCTTCAAGCGTCGCTGTGCTGACCGCAGGCAACACGCAGACCCGTAACTTCGGAACCAGCTTTGCAGCGCCGATCGCAGCGAGCATGGCTGCACATGCCTGGCAAGCCATCGACGGCGGCACGGGCTTGACCGCAAGTCCGGCGCTGGTCAAAGCTCTCATGATCCACGCTGCGCAGCTGTCGTCACCTGCGTACACGCCCTGGGAGCGGCGCTACTACGGCACGGGCCTTCCGCGGGACGTGACCTCCGCCCTGTACGACCGGGCGGACAGCTTCACGCTGATCTTCGAGTCGCGCGTGGTTCCGTCAATACGCTGGCGCAAGGCACCGTATCCCATCCCATCTGGCCTGCTGCGCGACGGAAAGTTCCGGGGCGAGGTCATCATCACGGCGGTGTACGCGCCTCCCCTGGACGGCAACACGGGCGCCGAATATGTCCGCGCCAACGTGGAGCTGAGCTTTGGCACCTTGGACGGCGACAGCATCCACAGCAAGGTGCCGCTCAAGGGCGAGGATGGCACCGATGGCTACGAAGCTGCGCAGGTCGAGCATGGCGGCAAGTGGGCACCTGTGAAGGTGCACCGGAAGTCGTTCCCCAATGGCGTATCCGGCGATACGTGGGCGTTGCAGGCACGGATGTTCTTGCGGGAGTTCGAGCCCGCAATGGCAGAGGGCTTGACCGTTTACATCCTCTGCACGCTGCGATCACTTGACGGCGATACGGAAATCCACGCTCAGGGCATGCGGGTCCTAGCGGCAACCAATTGGGTACGCCATGACCTACCGGTGAGGGTCCCGATCCAGGCACTCGCGTAGCGAAGGATTTCCGATTGCGGGGTCAGCGAGCCGCCGCCCTGCATCAATGACCACCGTGAGTCTCAATGGCTCGTGCACCCACCGTTAGCCGTCGTGCAAGGACTGGCGCGACAGGCCGATGCGCAAGGCGCAGTACGGCGCGCGGCATAGTTCACAGACCCGGTTGGGGCTGGGTACTTGGTGAGTTTTCACCATGAGTGGGCGATTCGGCCGCCAATACATTCGTGGCGGCCATCCAATGACGCACGCCTCCGCAAGCACGCATGAAAACGCTGTTAGATCTTCATCCAACTGCTCTGGACCAAAACTTGGCTCGCAGCTTGTCGGAGCTTCACAAGGACTGCCTGGCGTCTTTTCTGCTTCCCAAAGAACATCATGAAGGAAGAGAGCGACTTCTCGGCACTGGCTTCTTCGTGGCTACACCCGACGCCACCCTGGCAAGGCTCTACACAGCCAGGCACGTGCTTGAAGAATTCGATCACACCCACGGTCGCATCACGGTCGACACCACCGGCGTGAAACTGGGTGACATCGGACTGCGCAGTTTGCATCCGACGTTGGACTTGGCGCGCTGGGACATCCCTTCAAACGCCCTGATCGAGCAAGGCATCACGCACGTTCCGGGTCTGCCGATCTTCCCGCGTGAGATGGCGCGCGATGCATTCGAGCCAACCGACTCTTTCATGCTGCTCGGCTATCCAGGATCCAAAAACGCCTCCTTGGATTTCAGAGAAGGCCAGCGACCCGACCGGGCTATCTTGGCGTTGGCACTGCACGGGTCAGTCCTTGACGCGCAAACGGGTGTCCGCACCTTCGAGTACAGAGGCAAGGCGACGCCCGAAAAATGGAACCCGGCGGTGACAAACCCGCCGGCACTGGCTGGGATGAGCGGCTCACCGTGCCTACGCTTCGTGCACGAACGGAAAAGCGGTCGGCTGGCTGTCGTTCTGGCAGGGGTGTTTTACGCGTGGTCAAGCCGCAGGCACGAGCTCAGCGTGGCAGCCATTGGTGATCCATGGATGGACTTGCCCAACGACGACCCTGAAGCTCTGGACCTCTGATAGAGCCGGACATGGAATTCGAGCACGCCAAGTTCCTTGGCCTCGGACGTTGCTTGATCAGGTAGAGCCCGTCATCCAGGTCCTTAAACGGCCTATTTGCCCTCCCTGCATTCGATTGTTGAAGGGGTCTCTGCCGGCCAAACTAGGCGGTATCCCCTGCACGGCGCGCCGTCACAGGTGCCAGGGGAGGGTAGCCACCCAATGCGCTTTCACGGTCTCGGCCCAGATACTCACCACACGGCGAAATTAGGTCGATCTGCAGGCGAGGGGAGGGGCCCATGAGAACGGTTTACGCGACGGTGCTGTCTATGCACGACGCCAACGACGTCCACGCGGCGCTGGATTTGGTGGGCCGGTGGATCACCGACTGGTACGCGCGGTTTCGCGTCAATGTCGATGACGTCGTCGCAGCGATCGGCGAAGGTGACATCGACGCAACGCCTATGACCGGTCACCGGCTCGTCATTCGCAGCCTGCAAACGACCGAGCGGCCGAACGAACGCGTCATCGACCTGCGCTGGAGCTATCCGGACCAGTACGACAAGAGCTTGGGCTGGCACACCAACCTGACGCTGTACCGAACAGCGGACCGGCTGGACTTGGCGTTGGAGGTGTGCGTGACAGGCCTGAGCTTCAAGGTTGCACCAGCCAACATCAAGCTGGGTTCGCCGCGGTTGGTGAGAGACATCAGCCGGCTGCGGTCTGTCTACCTCGCCGGCCGCGCGTACAACAAGACGCCCGAAGTGATCCAGGCGCCGGAAGTTGACGATTTGGTCACCGAGCTCATGCTCCCGCAGCGGGCGCACCCAGTGGTTGTGGTCTCACGGAGGACGCGCCAGGACGCTCCGCTGATCGACAGCAGCGCGTTGGCAGAGAGCCTCGCCGGCGTCGCCAAGGTCTATGAACTGGCCGACAAGTGGGCGGCCTACAAGCTGGACGAGCTCGTGGGCCGCGAACTGGCCTGCTTTGACGGGGCGATTCGGATCTACTGGCCAGGGTTCACGCTGACCGCGAAGCCCTACGCGCATCCGCTTTGGCTTGCCAAGTCGCTTTCGACGGACGAGATGGCCGCGCGGTCCCAGCGGCAGCTGTGCACCGCAGTCTTCAACGCGGCGTCATTTCGCTTCTCAGAACCGCAGGAAATCACGGATTTCAGGCGCCTCGCTGACCGCGAAGAACGCCAATCGGCGCGTCAGCCCGCCGCCGATGCGGCCGACGTCGACAAGCTGCTTCACGACCTCTATGACATGGAGGAGCGGCTCAAGACAGCGCAGGCGGACAACGACGCGTTGCGCGAGCAGGTGAAGCGGCACGAGGAGAACATCGCGGCACTCACGTCGCCTGGCATGTGGGATGCAGCGCCGGCGGTGGATGAGCCGGCTCCAGGGCCAGAAGCAGTTGAAGAGGGCGAGCCGGTCGTCACAGTCGCAGCCGCGGTCCGCCGCGCCGCGGAAGAAAACGACCACCTGACGTTCCTGCAAAGCGCGTTCAGTTCGGCCGAAGACTCGCCCTTCCGCCATCCGGAGCGTGCGTTGCAGGCGCTGCAGGCGATCAATGAAGTGGCGGGCGTCTGGCAGAACAGCCTCAAGTCCAAGAAGTCGGTCGGATCTCTGAAGGACCACTTCAAGAAGCTGGGCTTCACCTATGCCGACGACGTCTCGCAGACCTCTGGCAACCGCTATGGCGACGAGTACGAGGCCAAAGACGGCGGCCGGACCTACGACATTTCCCCGCACATCACCATCGGCGCCAAGCAGGCTGACTCCTGTCTGTCGATCCACTGGGCCTGGGACGAATCGACCGGCAAGGCGGTGGTCGCCCATGTCGGCCGGCACAAGACCAACACCAGCTCTTGAACGCTGACGGGGAGGCTATTCCGGTGCGGCGCAGTGGGCCTCTTGCGAGAAAACAGTCCTCCTCGCACCTGTGGCAACGCAAGGCGCCAGGGCCCTGACTACTGAGTTGGTCTGGCGATCAAAGTAGACGCAGCTTTCAAACTCGGATTGCAGCTTGGTGGTGACCTCACGAGGGAACGCTACCGACGCTGAACAGGTCTCCCAGACTCTCGGAATTCTCGAGATAGAGCTGGAACTGCGGTGGCCGATCTCGCTTCAGATCGGTCGCAAGGCGGAGATCCTGCACGACGTAGCTAGCAAGGGCCTTGCGCACTCTCAGGTTCAAGGACGCCTTTCCGGCGAAGTACTCTCTGCGCAACAAGCGTTGATGCTCCTCGCCGAATTCAGGATGCGCCACGACCTTTAAGTTGACGAACTTGTTCCAGTCGACATCTTGACGGCGTAGTTTTGGCGCGGCCTGATCCAGCATCGTGTACGAGAGCACCCGTCCAAGGGCGAAATCGCGGAACTCCTTGCGCAGGTCGCACCACGCACGCATGTGCCAACGCCGCGGCGCGCGAACCAGGCTGTGAGGAAAGATGGATCGCTCAATCCCGCCAGGGTTCTGCATCGATCCGTAGGCAATCCAGAGGCCGGTACCGGCGCGGCACGCGGTCAACAGATCCGCAAACAGCCGCGGGTTCTCGCTCAACAGGGAAGGGCGCGCATCGACGAGGAGGTCGGAGCCGGGCAGACTGGTCGATGCCCCGGACAGCAGCCGCACGTAGTCGTCGGCGGAGGTCGGAGGGACCACGTCGTCGAACCTTGGAGATGGCTTGACCGGTGCGCGTGGGGTCGCGCGGGACAGCGCCTCGCCACGCTCCGCCATGTAAGCGGCCAGCAGCCGGCTAGATTGGACTGCCTGGACGCCGAACACCTCACGGATGCGCGCGTTCGAAAGCTCGCCTTCCCAGCGCACCAGGACGTCCATGTCTCTGATGCGCCCGGACCCATCTTCCTGACCGCTTCCGGGGCTTATGACGTTCGAAGGTGGCACGCGGGTGATTATTCACAAGTGATAACTGTGAAAGTATACAGCGCGGGTATGGCCTAGAGTCAAGCAGGTTACAGTTATCAGGCGAGATATGTTATCTTTAAGGCTAACTGTTATTGAGAAGACGCTAATCCTTCAATGAAGTGCCTCCCGTTGCTCCGACTCAGCGCGCGTCTGCTGGACCTGCATGACGCGCAGCGGGAGCCAGGCAATTCGCCTGTGTACACGCAGGAGGAGCGCGCTGGACGCGGGGATGGTCGCTATCTGGACCTGGCTTGCATCGTGCTCGACGTGCTGAGGGGGCTGGCGCACGAGTCCGGCAATGAGTTCATCGGGTTTGACGCATTGCTGATCTCTGTCCGTGAGGTGGAGCCGCAAGTCGATTCAGAGGATCTTCGGTACGTCCTCAACGTGCTCGCGCGGCCGACGGAACTGTGGGCGATCGACCGCTCCGACGGGAGGGCCGATCTGGTCAGCGACAAGCAGACGCACCTGGTGGAGCGCACGCACTACGCCGATGACTACCGGCTGACGTCTATCGGCCGGGATGCGATCAGCGTCTCTTCCAACATCAGTGATTTCGCCTATGCGGAAGGTGATGCCCTCAAGTTGCTGCGCGCTATCGAGTCCGGTGATTTCGACGTGGTGCCTTCCTTCTCCGACGGTCTGCTGGACACGATCAGGTTCGCCAGCGTGGAACTGCGCCAGGAGATCGAGCGCGGCCAGGTGGACAAGGACTCGGAGGTGTTCAAGGTCAAGATGCCGCGATTCCGCGATGTCATCGAGAAAACGTCCGAACTCCTGCGCCAGGCCGAGGCTCGGCTGAAGTCCTGGCGCGCGACGGACAGCGACGAACTCGACGACACGCTGGCCGTCGATGTGTACGACCTTGAGCACCAGGTCCTGCGCGTTTACCAGGCGCTGGAATCGTTCGGGCGCGACCTGGCGGAGTTGACGAAGATCGCCGCCAAGCGCCGCACGTCGGCGGTCAGCGCCACTGATTTCCTGGAGGTGGCGCTGAACCTGGTCAAGCGCCCGCCCTCCGACCGCCAGCTTGAGTCGCTGTTTCGCCGGTTCGGTCCGCTTCGTCTCGATGGCATCTTTCCCTCGCCGGCAGACGTCCGGGGCAGGGTGCGTGTCTCGCTGACCAAGGCGGAGATGGCGCCGCGCTTTGAGACCGCTGTGGGCGCAGTCGAGGTGGCCGACACCCGCTTGAGGTTTCTTGGCGAATACGGCGACGTCATCCGGGCTCGCCTGGCGTCTGGGCCGCTGCCGCTTTCCGAAGCGCTCGAACGTGGGTGGTGCGTCCTGGACGGCACGCTCGAACTGGCGGAACTGCTGGGCGTCTATGTCGCGCCCTGGGCGCTGACCGAGGGCGAACCCATTGAACTTCGGATCCCGCGCGAGGTGGCGACCCGATCCGATGGCGTGGTTGGCGAGTTGATTTATTCCGACCTGGAGTTGGCCAGGGTCGAGAGGGGCGCATCAGCATGAACCGAATCGAGATGGGCCGCGTCCAGGCCTTCCTGCTTCAGCATCGCCGCATGGAGACCATCCCGCGAGGGAAGGGGCGCGTCGACGAGCGGGAGCTCGCCCGGCTGCTGAACGACGCCGACCTGGAGGCGCGCACCGAGCTCGAAGGCCTCCTGCAGGGGTTTGGTTTCGACCTGGTGGCGCTGGACGACTTCCAGACTCAGGGTCTTGCTCACGGAGGCAAGGTCTTCCTGTTGCCGCGTCGCCTGGATCAGGTGAGCGCGTTGTTCAGCGAGCGCTGGATCGACGAACGCATGCAGCTCAAGAACGAGACCATCACGACGCGGCGCATCTGGTTCACCCAGCTCTGGTTCGTGCTGCTCGCACTTTTCTACACCCATCGCAACCGCGTCGCGACGGAAGTGACGCGTTATGTCGAGACGACCTTCACGCGCGCCGACCTCGTGCAGGCCATGCATGAGTACATCAACGACATGGTTCGCAAGCTCGGCCAGGACGCGCTGAAAGGTGACGTGGTCTACAACTGCCTGATCTCGGAAAGCGGCGCCCAGGTGGACAAGTACGCGGGACGGTTCATCGAGCTGATGGTGGACGGCGCGCAAGTGGACGACCTCGGGGCAGACCGCTACCGCCAGTCGCTGCTTGGCGCGCTGGAGATGAAGAACAACCATCTCCAGGGACTCGAACCTTGGATCCAGGCCACTGGCCCGCTTGAAGCGGGACGTGAGTTGCTTGTCCGCCCCTCCGATTCTTCCGAAGGCTAAGAACGCCATGGCGCTCATCAACCGCATCGAGATCGTCAACTACCTCTGCGAGGGCTGGGTGCCCAGCATGGGTGTTGCGAATTGGCGTCCGCTCTGGCCAGCCAACGTCATCAACCTTTGTGGCGCGTCCACGGCAGTGCAGGTCCCCAATGGCGGAGGGAAAACGTCGCTGACCAACGCGGTTCTCTACCTGCTGAGCCAGGATCGCGTGCTCAAGCCGCGCTTTCTTGAGAGGTGCTCTCCGGCCGGCATGGTGGCCACCCACATCCGCATCGAGTTCGCGATCCTCCACGATCAAGGCCTGACCCAGCGCGACCTGATGACGCCGGACCCGGAAAACTCGCCGGCAGAAACCTTCGTGATCGGCGTCTGTGCCAACCGAGATGACGACAGTCCGCGCTTCTATCGCTACTCCGGCGCGTTGGAGGACGTCCCGGCCTGCCGCATGGATGGCACCGCCATCGAGTTCACCACCGCGTCCGCACTTCAGGCCGCGGTCAAGAACATCCGAGGCCAGTGGAATATCTGGAACACCGCCGCCGAGTGGAGCAAGGTGGTGGGGATGTTCATGAGCCCGGACGTGGTCCGGCAGAACGTCATGTTCCACCGTGAAGGCGCCGGCGACGCGTCGGCCGCCTTCTCCAAGGTCACGTCCGGTCCGGGAGAGCGGTTCGACGAAGCCTATTTCCGACAGGTGGTCGCGCCGCAGCTTTTGATGAATGTCATGGGAGAGTCGGCCGAGGAGGACGAACGCAACGTCGAAGACACCATCATGAGGTCGATGAGCAGCTTCATCGACGCCAAGCTGCAGGTGGAAAGCAAGGAGGCCTACCTCGAGGGCCGTGAGGCGCTGGAGGCCGAGCTTCGGCCGGTTCTGGACGCCGCCGGCAAGATCGAGGACGCCTGGAATGCGTACCAGACGCAGCTGCAGACGCTGGCCGTCGATGCGGCCTTCCTGACACGCTTCGTCGACAAGAAGGATTCCAGGGTGCCAGGCGTACCCAACGCCCTGGGAGAGTTTTCCCTGGGTGCCAAGGTGAGGCAATGCCTGAAGGCCATGGTGTTGGACAAGGATGGCAGCGTGCTGATCGAAAGCTCCGGCCTTGCCGACCTTTTGGAACAAACGACCGGTCACCTGAACCAGCTCGCCGGTCGCGTCACAGCCACCAAGGGCGCCGTTGCGAGCCACTCGGTCAGCTCGCAAGTTATTGATTTGTATTGTGATATCAAAGATTCCGAGGGGCGCGGAGGCCAGCGCAAGGCGCTTCGGTACTACGACTCGGCGTCGGCGCGCGAGCTCGTGTCGCGCCGTCCGGAAGCCGCCTCCGACCTGCTCGGCGTGCTGGACGAGGCGTTCGAGTTCGCCCGGACCATGCTGGACACGAATGTCTTCCGCCATGAAGTGCGGCGCCTGACGCGCAGCAAGGCCACGCTGAAGGAGGGCATCGCCGAAGCAGAGCGCGCCGGACGGGCCGCGGATGCCGAGAAGGAAGGCCTGGAGCGGCAGGTCACCGAGTGGCGCGAGAACCAGGGGGCGTACCAGGAGTTCTGCGAACGACTTCACTTGCTGCCCCAGGACTTCCACGATGCTCCGGCTCTTGTCCCGGCCTGGCTGGAAACGCAGACGAAGGTGCGCACCGATGCAGTCAACCAGCACATCAGGCGGGTCGGCGAACTGTCCGGCGGCTGGGTAGAGCGCAACGAAGTCCGCAATGACCTGGGCCTGATCGGCATCGAAGACCGCATCGAGGAGTTGCAAGCCGAGCACACCGCCGTCGAAAGCACCAAGGCGGCCCGATCGGCTGATTTGCGGACCGCGCAGGCCGCGTGCGACGACGGCGCAAAGGCTGCTGCCGACCTGCGTCGCGACATCGCCAGCGCAGTGGCGCAGCTCAGTACGCTGTCGGAACACCGCGCGGCGTTTGAAGCGTTTGTCGGCATCTTCGGCAACGTGGACCCGCAAAAGGTTGCTCCGCCAGTGGATGAACACCGGCAGCTGGGCCAGAAGCGCCAGCAGTGGGAAGGGCAGCGCCGCACGAAGATGCAGACACAGGAGTCGCTGCAGCGCCTGGCAGGCGCCACGCGCGACTTCAAGCGGCTCTTCGGCGATGTCGACCCGCTGACTGCATCGCCACAGCGACGCCATGAAACCCTGTTGGAAGCGCAGAGCGCTGCTCAGGCGGAGTACGGCCAGCACCAGCCGTTGGCGGAGAGCCTGGAGGAGCACCTGGAGCGAACGGGACAGGATCCCAGCGCTTGGCTGCGGGACACGGACGCCGCTCACGCCGCCGCGCTGGAGCGGGCGCGGCAGGCTCGGGCATTGGTCGCAGAGCTGGACCTCGAACTGGCGGCGCTCGACAACCTCGACCAGGTCGGCAACGCGGACTACGCCTCAGCCCACGGCGCCCTTGAGGCGGCGAGCGTTGGCGTCGGCCGCGTCCTGGATGTGATCCTCGGTCTCAGCCTGCCGAAGGATGATGCGTTGCCGCTCCTGGCCGCGCTGGGGCCGTTGCTGGATGCGCCGGTGGCTGTCGACATGGACCAGGCTGAAGCGGCGCTCTCGGTCCTGCAACGCGGCGATCACGACGTGCCGGTGCTGCTGCTCGATCCGCTGGTCGAGCGGCTCAAGCAAGGGCCGGGTCATCACACAGCGACATCCGCATCCCTGGGATTCTTTGCGGGCGCCAAGTCCCGGCGCATGCGCGCCATCGTCGATCCGCAGGCGTTGGCCGAAGAGCGCGAGGCGCTTGCCCAGAAGCGGCAGGAGCAGGAGGGGCACCGACAAGCCGCCATGGCGGCAGCCGAGTCGCTCACCCCGCACACCGACGCCTACCGCCAAGCCGTGCGCGCCCAGGACGCCCAGAAGCGTGGCTCGGTCGCCAAGGCCGGTGCAGCCAAGGCCGAGCTCGGGGCTTTGGAGACGGCGCTCGAAGCATCCAAGCGCCTCGTGTCCACCGAAGCCCTGGCACTTCTCCAGGACGCCCGGAAGTTCGTGCAGGCCGGCGGCGATGAAGCGCTGGCCGCGGTGACCCTGGACATCGAAGAACTCGCCGGGCAGCTCGTCAAGTTGGAGGAGCGGGTGGCGGAGATCACTCCCTTGATCACGAGGGAGGCGATCGTCGCGCACGATGGCGCGCGCAGGTTCGTGCTGGCGGGCGGGCACGAGACGTTCCAGGCGCTGAGCGACAAGCGGTTGTTGCTTGAACAGCAGGTCGGGGCGATTGACGCCGAGATGCCGGCGCGCGCGACCAGGTTGGCGAAGTGCCAGTCTGATTTCAGCGTGGCCAGCGCTCGTGAGCTCGCCTTCATGTCGACGTTCCAGACCACGCTGGATCGGCTGGTGCGGGCACAGAAGTTCGAAGCGGACGGTCATGGGGCCTTCATGGAAACCCAGGCCCGCGTCCTGGTCGGACTCGAGGAACTCCGCGATGCGCTCGATCCGCTGAAGAAGCTCAACTATCAGCGCGCGCACGACTTCAAGCAGCACCAGGGGCAGGACGAGGCGGCTCTGCAGCGCCTGATCGGTGAGGCGAAGGCGCGCCGCACGGAGGCGGTCAACAAAGCGATCCGTCTGGGCGGCGAGGTAGAAGCCTTGGAGGGCGACATCGCAGAAACGCAGTTGGCCTCGGACGCGCTGCACGAGCTCGCCTTCTTCCTGCGCAACCGCAGGAATGCCGCGGCGCCGTTCGAAGAGGATCTGAGCAGCCGCGAAATCGGCAGCTCACCCGCGGAAGCCCATGAGGCCTACCAGGCGACAGAAGCGCTGCGGTGGCAGTTGCGGGACTGGCGCCCCGCGCACGGTCGGTTCGACCGCGCCTCCATCAGCGTGGTTCGTGGCGAGGTCGAGTCCATGGATATCGCTCGGACCGGCAAGGAGGTCGGCGACGCCCGCAAGCACGCCACGCGCGCCAGGTCAGACTTCGAGCGGGTCCGCGGCGAGTTTTGCACCAAGGCGCGCGCGTCAACCAGCGGTGGCTTCTCAGAAGGCGAGATCGAGGCCATCCAGACCGCCAACACGACCGCGGAGCTCTCGGACCTGGCCAAGATCAGTGAACGCCTGCAAGATCAGCTGAAGGCAGAGAAGGCGGACCTCGAGCAGCTGCAGCAGTCGACCCAAGTGATCGAGTCGGCGAGCATCGATACGCTGACGCGGCTGGTCGAGAGCTGCAAGGGCAACCTGGTGACCATGAATGCCGTGATGGCGCGCAACCCCAAAGCCCGTTTCACGATCAAGGCAGAGGTCATCTCGACGGAAAGCATCAAGAAGCTGATGGAGGACCTGCGCGATCACATTGAGGGCCGTAAGCGCGAGGCCAAGGACCGGCAGAAGCTGACCCGTAGCGTCGGCGAGAACAACGTCCGCACCGACATCCGCCGCGCGCTGATCGAGCGGATCTTCGTCGGCTATTTTTGCCCAACCCCCGAAAACGCGAAAATTGTCGTAAGTGATTGTGGCGCATGAAAAAGTCTGCCGGGATTTTGGGATTTTGGCCGTCTTTAAGTACATCGGGCGCCCCAGAAATTTCGCCCATCCGCACGCTCGCGACGAATGCCCCCTGCTTGCGGTACCGGCCTGGCGGCTCCACTGTGACGCTCGGTGCCTACCCCGCTCCCTCAAGAATGGCGACCACGTCAGCTTGCCCTGACGTCCTGAAGGTCCCGAGCCTGCCTGCCGCCGAAGAAAATGCCTCATTTGCAGGCAGGGAGGGCCAAGTCGGCGGCTGACAACGGGTTAACGTGGCCCGCGAGCGGTTATCAACAGAGTTGCCCACCATTCGGGCGAACAAACTCCAGTGCCGGTAGCGTTGACTTCAGGCGCATCAAGGCGTTTCAGGCACCACGCTGGCGATGAGCGAGTCGGGTGAGCGAATCGTCGAGTTCGGATGGCATCGCGTCCAGGGCCGATTCCAAAGCCGTGATCCAGCTGGAAAGGCACTGATCGACGAGGCAGTGGCCAGCTTGCGCGTCACCTGAGGGATTGCCCAGGAAGCCAAGCAACTGCCTGACCGGGTAGCCATCGAGTTCTGGCCCGAGCTGCCCCAGTTCCAGGATGAAGTCCGCCATGTGCGGGGAAAGATCCGCGCGAGTTGCGTCCAAGGGTTGATCCAAAGCCCAAGCCTGCCCAATCTAGGCGCCGCCAGCAGAAACTGCCAGCTGTCAGCGCGGTCAGCCAGATTGTAGGAAACCGGGGTCGTCTCAGAAAACGGAAAATAAAGCACGTTAAGCCCTTGCATGACATTCACAGGGGCTACGGGGTAGCTCAGTGGCAGCTAAGTCTGCCTGCGTACGTTCTCCACTGTGCAAATCCTGCACTCTTCTGGAGAAACATCATGTACCGCTACACCAAACTTTCCCTCCTGGCCATCGCCATTGCTGCGACGGGGGCCGTGGCCTACGCCGCCAAAGGCGGCATGGAAAACGACGCCTTGGCGATCAGCAAGGCCAAGATTCCGCTCACTCAGGCCGTCACCGTCGCCGAGCAGCACGCCAACGGCAAAGCGTCGCGTGCCGAGTACGAGAACTCGAAGCAAGGCTGGGTCTATGACGTGGAAGTCGTCAGTGGGGCCAAGGTCTTCGACGTTCGGGTCGATGCCGACAAAGGCACGGTCATCTCGTCTGCCGAGGACAAGGCGGATCACGATGACGACCACGACAAGCAGGACTGACACCCCGCCAGCATGGCCGGATCGTCCCACTGCGAGGCGATCCGGCCCGGAGACCTCATGGAATCGCTCAACCAAACTCTTTTTCTCTGGCTCAATGCGCCCGAGCATCCCGGCGCGCTGACATTGATGGTGGCCATTTCCCTTGCCGAGTGGTTCATTTGGACGGTGCCACTCCTGATCGGCATTGGCTGGCTGCGCGGCAGCGAGAACACCCGCAAGACGATGCTCGTCGCAACCGCGTCGGGATTGCTGGGCCTACTCATCAACCAAGTCATCGGCCTGGCTTGGTCGCATCCCCGGCCTTTCATGATCGGCCTAGGCCACACCCTCATTCCCCATGTCGCCGATTCCTCATTTCCAAGCGATCACCTGACGCTGTGGTGGGCGGTTGCGTTCAGTCTCATGCTGCAACGAGGCCCACGAATCGCAGGCATCGGCTTGGCCTTGTTGGGTATTCCCATTGCCTGGGCACGCGTCTACCTGGGGGTTCACTTCCCGCTCGATATGTTCGGGGCCGCTGCCGTCGCAGCAATCTCTTCGTGGCTGACGTTGCGCGAAGTGCGGTGGTATCTGGAGCCGAGTTACCGGCTTGCCTCAGGCATCCATCACCGAATCTTTGGAAGGCTGATCGCGCTGGGATGGGTGCGCGAGTGAGCCTATGGGCGGGCTAAGTTTGCCCAGCCAGACTGGTGCCAACCATTTCACCTCGGCAGGAAAACACCATGAACAAATTGCCTACGGTCAGCTCCAGAGGCTGGCTCAACAAAGTCCCGGAAGTCGCGCTGTCGTTCTGGATCATCAAGATCATGTCCACCACGGTGGGTGAAACGGGGGCCGATTATCTGGCGGTCAACGCGGGCTTGGGCCAAGGCGTGACCCGCACGGTCATGGCCGTCTTGCTGGCGGCAGCCCTGTTTGTACAGTTGCGCACCCGCCGATACACCCCTTGGATTTACTGGCTGACGGTGGTACTGGTCAGCGTGGTCGGCACCCAGATCACCGACCTGCTGACCGATGGCCTGGGCGTCAGCCTGTACATCAGCACCTCGGTATTCGCCGTGGCGCTCGCTGCGATTTTCTTCGTCTGGTATCGGGTCGAACGCACGCTGTCCATCCACGACATCGTGACGCGCAGCCGAGAGCTGTTCTATTGGGCGGCCATCCTGTGCACGTTCGCCCTGGGCACCGCCGCTGGCGACCTGGCGACTGAGGCATTGGGTCTGGGCTTCACTTGGGGTGCGCTCGCCTTCGGTGCGCTGATCGGTATCACCTATGCAGCCTGGCGCATGGGTGGCAACGCCGTGCTGACCTTCTGGATCGGCTACATCCTGACCCGACCCTTCGGCGCTGCGCTCGGCGACTTGCTGACACAGGCCAAGACCTATGGCGGCCTTGGCATGGGTGCCATGTGGACAAGCGCCCTGTTTCTCTCGGTGATCGTCATGTTGGTGGCCGTTGCGCAAATCGGCATGAACGGAAGCCGCTCTGCCCAAGCCGCCGAATAACCTTCTTTTTACTCTCAAGGAAAATCATGCCCATACAGCACTCAATCGTTCGTCCTGTGGCTACCGTGTCGGTAGTCGTGCTTTTGGCCTTGGCGGCTGGTTGCTCGAAGCCCGCCGATCAGAACAGTGCAAGCGCAGCATCTGCTCCAACGGCGCAGACTGCCATGCCAATGCAGGGCAAAGCCGCTTCCAAGCTGGGCGATCTGTCGGCGTTCCACAGCATCGCCACCGATGTCGCCACCATCGTGGACAAAGGCGACTTGCCCGCTGCCAAAGCCCGCATCAAGGATTTGGAGGTCGCGTGGGACTCAGCCGAAGCAGGACTGAAACCGCGCGCCGCCGATGACTGGCATGTGCTCGACAAGGCCATCGACACGTCGCTGTCGGCGCTGCGCGCCGACACGCCAAGCCAGGCCGACTGCAAGGCGGCGATGGCCGGCCTGCTGAAAACCTTCGACACGCTCGAAGGAAAGTGAGCGTGCTCCATGAAAAAAGCCACTGAACACGCCTTGGCCAAGGTGCCCGAAGTCACACTGGGCTTCTGGCTCATCAAGATTGCCGCCACAACGCTCGGCGAAACCGGCGGCGATGCCGTCTCGATGTCTATGAACCTGGGCTACCTGGTCGGCACGGGCATCTTTGCGGCGATCTTCCTGGCCGCTGTTGTCGCACAGGTCAAGGCCAAAGGCTTCCATCCACTCCTGTACTGGACCACCATCATCGCCACCACCACGGTCGGTACGACGCTGGCCGACTTTGCGGATCGTTCGCTCGGAATCGGGTACGCTGGCGGTTCGAGTTTGCTGCTGGCCTTGCTGCTCGGCTCGCTCTTCGTCTGGCACCGCACCCTCGGCTCCGTGTCGGTGAGCACGGTTAGCTCGCCAAAGGCGGAAGCCTTCTACTGGCTGACGATCATGTTTTCCCAAACGCTGGGCACGGCGCTGGGTGACTGGACGGCCGACACGGCGGGCCTGGGTTACACCGGCGCGGCCGTCGTGTTCGGAGGGCTACTCGCTCTGGTCGTGGCGGCCTACTACTGGACGAGTGTGTCACGCACGCTGCTGTTCTGGGCGGCGTTCATTTTGACGCGCCCGCTGGGTGCCGTGGTCGGGGACTTTCTGGACAAGCCGCTGAGCGCGGGCGGTCTGGCACTGAGTCGCTATTCGGCATCGGCCGCGTTGCTGGCCTTCATGCTGACCGCGATCCTGCTGTTCAGGCAGCGGGCGGCCAGAACGGCGCATTGAATAACAATTGAACGGAGGGGGAATGCGCGTATTGCTGGTCGAAGACGATCCCATGATCGGTGACGCGATCCAGGGCGCATTGAAGGATGCGTCCTACGCTACCGATTGGGTGAAGGACGGGCAGACGGCGCTCACGACGCTGGGCTGTCAGCACTATGACTTGGTGCTGCTCGATCTGGGCCTGCCCGGCAAGGACGGACTGGAGGTGCTGGCCAGCATCCGCGCCAAAGACAACCCGATCCCTCTGCTCATCATTACAGCACGCGATGGCCTAGACGACCGTCTGCGCGGCCTGGATGGAGGGGCCGACGACTACGTGCCGAAGCCCTTTCAGATGGCGGAGCTGCTGGCCCGGATGCGCGCCGTTCTAAGGCGCAAGGGTGGCACAGCAACACCTGTGCTCAGCAATGGGGTGCTATCGCTCGATCCGGCCACCAAGGAGGCCTGCGTCAACGGTGGTTTCCCTTTGCAACTGTCCAACCGCGAGTTCTCGCTGCTGCAAGCCCTGCTGGTGCGACCTGGGGCCATCCTCTCGCGCAGCGAGCTGGAGGATCGCATCTACGGCTGGGGGGAAGAGGTCGAAAGCAATGCCGTCGAATATCTGATCCATGCCCTGCGGCGCAAGCTCGGCAGCGAGGTCATCAAGAACGTCAGGGGGGTCGGATGGATGGTCTCAAAAGGCGCTTGAACGAGTCGGTTCAACTCAAGCTGTCCTTCACTCTGTCCTTGGCCATACTTGTTGTGGCCATTGTCGCGGGCGTCTTTTCGTTCCTGTCCGCCTTTGATGAGGCACACGAACTACAGGATGATGTACTGCGCCAGGTGGCGCAGCTCGTGGATCGACAGCGCTTGTCGCCAGCCACGCCGACCACCGATACCCGACTCAAGGATGTCGACGAAGAATCGCGCGTGATTGTCCAGCACTTGGGCGAGGCCAATCCCTCTGCGGCAGGCGTGGATGCGGGTGGAACACTCCCACTCCCAATAACCTTGGCCGATGGGTTGCACACGCTGGATGTCGGCGGCGAGGCCTTCCGCGTGTTGGTCAAGACAACGGCTGCCGGCGAACGCATCGCTGTGGCTCAGGAATCCGGTTTCCGCAATGAAATTGCCCGCGACGGGGCGCTGCGCACGGTGATGCCTTTTCTGATTCTCGTGCCGGTGCTGCTGCTGATTGTCGCTGACTTGGTGCGCAAGATGTTCCGGCCCATTGCCGCACTCTCCAAAGAGATCGACCAGCGCGCCGAGCAGGAACTGCATCCTGTTGAGGACCGCCACCTTCCGGTCGAGGTTCGCCCGTTCGCCGTGGCGATCAATCGCCTGCTCGCCCGTGTCGGGCAGTCGATGGAATCTCAGCGCCGCTTTGTGGCTGATGCTGCGCACGAGCTGCGTTCGCCGCTGACCGCCCTATCGCTGCAAGCGGAGCGGCTGGCAGACGCGGAAATGTCCGAGCTGGCACGCGAACGGCTGACAGTACTGCGCCAAGGGATCGAACGTGGCCGGAGCCTGCTGGATCAACTTTTGACATTGGCCAAGGCGCAGTCGGCCACCGACCTGCCGAAGTCGCCGGTATCCGTCCAGAGCATCTACCGCCGGGTGCTGGAAGACCTCATGCCGCTGGCCGACGCCAAGCACATCGACATCGGTGTCGAAGGCACGCAGGACGCCGAAGTGTGGGCGAGCGAGTTGGACATGATCACCGTGGTCAAGAACCTGGTCGATAACGCCATCCGCTACACGCCGGAGGGCGGGCAGGTTGATCTTTCGGTGGATGTGTCGGACGGGAAAGCCAAGCTGCGCATCCAGGACAACGGGCCAGGTATTCCATTGGCCGAGCGGGACAGAGTTTTTGATCCCTTCTACCGCACGCTGGGCAGTGAGCAGATTGGCTCTGGCTTGGGGCTTTCCATTGTTCAAACGATTACTCATCGCATCGGTGCCGAAATTCGCCTCGACTTCAGAGACAAAGCTCAGCAAACCGGCTTAATCGCTACTGTTGTCGCTCCCATGAGGTAACAGGAGAGAGAAAAATGGTGACTTCAATGGGGTGGTTTTATTGGGCGCTGCTGTCCGCTGTCTTTGCGGCGCTCACGGCCATTTTTGCCAAGGTTGGCATTCAGGGAGTCGATTCCGATCTGGCCACATTAATCCGAACGGCAATCATCATCGTCGTCCTGTCGGCGTTTGTCGCCTACACGGGAAAATGGGCCAACCCCTTGGAGTTGTCACCCAAGACATGGGCTTTCCTCGGACTGTCCGGCTTGGCTACAGGCGCGTCGTGGGTGTGCTACTTCCGTGCGCTCAAGATCGGCGATGCATCCAAGGTCGCGCCGGTAGACAAACTCAGTCTCGTACTGGTGGCGGTGTTCGCGTTCACATTTTTGGGCGAACGTCCGTCGCTCCGGGAGTGGTCTGGTATCGCGATGGTGGCTGGTGGCGTTCTGTTACTCGCATTTAAGCGTTGAGATGTCAGATTGCAGCATACCCTATCCTGAGGGTCAGCCGGGATTCATGTGATTTCACGCCAAAACGAGCTTAAGTCGTTGTCGGTGTGGCGGAAATTGAAAATTTCCGGCGACCTGAAGGCATCAGCTCCCGCCTGAGTCGAGGAGGCATCAGCCAGTCGTCGCGGGCTTTTGAGGTTTTCTGGAATATGCAGGTATGGTATTTTGGATCTTCTTGCTGTCTTGATATACGTCGGACGCCCCAGAAATTTCGCCCATCCGCACACCCGCGACGGAGGCGCCTGCTTGCGATGCCGACCCCGACCACCCCCATGACGACCCCGTCAACGCGTCGACGTGAATCGCTGCAAGGCGTGGACGATTGACGCCGCCAAATCGGCGGACAGCTGCATGGCGGCCACGGTGGTTCGGTCCGCCCGCGTGCCGGCCAGAGACTGCCTCGCCCGCCGGCAAGCCAGATGTAGATCCACTGCAGCCTCGACGATCTCGGTATGCGACCGATCCAAGGCGACCGTGAGCCGCAAGACCTGCATCAGTCGGTCGGCTTCGGCCAGATGTGCCGCAAGGTGCAACTGCCAAGGCTTCGCTCGCGAAAGGCCCTTTGCGAGCAGGCGCACCAAGTCGTCAAGGTCACCCATCCCCTTGGCGACGGTGACCAGTGCGGGCGGAGCCTCTTGATTGGCCGCCGTCGTCGCCGCGATGTCGCCCAGTTCTGCTTCCATAGGGCTAGCCCGCCGCGGCGGCTTTCGTGCGCTTCTTGCCCGATTCCGCACCATTGCCGGCCTGGCTAATGCGGTCCAGGACTTCCCGCACCAAATGTTCCTGTGACTCCGCAGAGGCGTGGGCGGCCGCCAGCTGGCGCTCCAGGTCCCCGTTGCGCAGTTCCAGTTCGCCAGTGCGTACCCGAAGGGTTTCGTACTGTTGAGCTGCCTGTTTCGCTTGCTCACGCAGATCTTCCACCAGTTGATTCTGTACCGCCAGTCGCTCGGCCGCGGGCTTGAGTTCGCGCAGTTGCTCATCCACCTGCCGCCGCTCAGCTCGGGCGACAGTGAGCAACGCCAAGGCGTCCGCCTTTTCCTGCAGCGCCGCGCGCAGTTCGGTCTGCTTGGCGGTCAGCGCTTCGGAGGCGGTGGCCACTTCGCGCTGCAGGTAATGCAGTTGCTGTTCGTGCTGCCGGGCTTCCCGGTCACGCTGCTCGCGGGACGCGTTGCGGAAGTGTTCAAGGGCCTCGCGTGCGTGGGTGTGCTTCTCTTCCAGCGAAGCCACCTGGGCATGGGCGGCGTGGATCTGCTCCTGGGCGCCTTCGAGCTGGGCAGTGAGCTGCGAGGTCAGTTGGCCATGCTCCAGGCGCAGCGCAGTCAGTTCGGCCTCCACCCGCTGGCGCGCGGCGCGCTCGGTTGAAAGCTCGACTTGGCTGCGCTCCGCTTCGGTCCGGCCAGAGCGCGCTTCGCCACGGGCCTTCTCCAGCTGTTCCTTCAGGCCGCGCACTTCCTCGGCGTGCCCAGCCTTGAGCGCGGCGAAGCGCTCCTGCGCCTCGAATTCCAAGCGTCCCGCCAGGTTGGTGACGAAGGCCAGCAGCTCCTCGCTGACCGATCCCTGCGGCACGCCGGCGCCACCCTCGTCGGCTTCGATGTCCTTCAGATGGCGAAAAATCGTCGCCTTCGACCCGGTGTTGCCGAGTTCGATGCGGATGGCGTCGATCGACGGGTGCTTGCCCGCCTTGATCAGCGCCAGCCTGGCCCGTTGGACCTCGCCCTTCGTCACGCCTGCTCGTGCCATGTCGCCACCAATTTCGTATGTATTACGTAATGCAAGTATTACGTACCACGATACAGGCGTCAAGGCGTAGAAATCGGCCAATTTGTCAGATGGCTTAATATCGAATTATTCCTTCTGAGGGGGGTTGCGCTGCATCCAACCTTCCGTGGGCGCATGAAATCCCGAAAGTCCCCTCGGGAGACCAGAGGTGGCCTTCCAAAAATTAGGCTGCGCCCGCCTGCTCCGAGTCAGCGAGGACATGCGGCCGACCGGACCGAGATCTTCGTCCTGCGCATCGGTGGCGATGGGCTCCACCAGCAGCACCGTTCCCCGCCGACCGAGTCGCCCATGTCGTGAAGACGGTCAACGAAGCAGACGAATTCGAGGTCGCTACTGAGCAACGCCTCTTCGCACACGCGCGATAATTTCTTCGGCCACCGCCCGCATCGAGGCCTCAGTCGGATGCAGCGCGGGGGTGGCGAAGGGATTGACGGAAATGCGGAAGGGCACGATCCAGCTGTCGGCCGCGCAGATGTCGTGGGCGGCCGTCAGCTCGGAAGCCTTGACCAGCAGGGCCCCTCCAGAATCAGCGGCTTCGGCCGTGATCCGGTTCAAAGCCATCGCCACGGATCGGCCCTCGGCCATCTGTGCTTCGGAGAGCGGTAAGCGCTCGGGGCAGCTGCCTGCTGGAGGCAGCACTGTTGCATAGTCCACGAAAATGAGCTGGGCTTGCGGCGCACGTTGGTGGACGAGGGCGGCAATCTCGATGAGCGCCGCACGGGTCTTCTGCAGGTCTTCCGGCGAACCGACCTTGAACTTCATGCAGGCCAAGGGACGCCACAGAGGGAAGACATGGTCCGGCCCAGTCTGGCAGGCCCACGAGCCGAGGCCGCCGATGTAGTTGATGTCATTGCCGCCGATGGTGACGGTCACCAGCTTGGTGGCCGGCCCGACGGCATCGATCTGCGAGCCCTGGAAGAGTTGGCCACCGCGCAGGATGTGGGACGTGGTGGCGCCGCCGCAGCTGACATCGCTGAGGCTCAGGCCAAGGCTGGCCGCCACGCGGTGCGCATAGTTCCGCGTTGAACGGCTGCAGAAAGCCGGGCTGCCGGGCTCGTTGTCGCCGAGCCCGGGACCGGCCGCAAAGGAGCTGCCCATGGCCACGTACTCCGCGCCCGTTTTCAGTGGCTGGCGCCCCTGGGCATAGAGCCAGGCGAGGAGGGCAACTGCCACCAGCACCAGCAGCGCGACCAATCCGCCGAGGAGCTTAAGCAGTTTCTTCATGATCGGGCCAACTGGGATTCGTCGATGCGCCGTGCGGCAAGGCGCACCGCCTCCAGCAGGCGCGCATCGCCCGCCAGTGATCCCCACAGCTGTCCATCGGCGCAGAAGGCGGCTACTGGATCGGCGGCATCGCAAATGGAGCGGGCCTGTGCCGGCTCCATCGCCGCATCCCGGTATTCAAAGGGCAGGTCGCCGGCATGCCAACGCCGCAGCATGGCGAGGAAGAGCGCCGGCGGCACGGCCGCACTGGCGATGTTTGCCCCCTGCGCCAGGCGCTCGGCGAGCGTCGGCACGATGAAGCCCGGCAGTTTGGCGAAGCTGTCGCTCGCGACACGCTCCACGGTGTCGGCCAGGGCCGTGTTGGAAAAACGGGCAAGCACGGTGTCGCGGTATGCGGGCAGGTTCAGACCGATGGCGGCCGCGCGCACGGCCAGCACGGGCATCACTTCATTGCTGAGAAAGTCATGGGCCAGACCCAGGATCTGTTCGTCGCGCACGGCCTCATGGATGAAGCGCAGGCCGCGCAGCGCGCCGGCCCAGGCGATGCAGCTGTGGCCAGCATTGAGCATGCGGATCTTGGCTTCCTCGAAGCCTTGCACCGACTCGACCATTTGCACGCCGACGCGCGTCCAGTCGGGTCGGCCGGCAAGGAAGCGGTCCTCGATCACCCATTGTCGGTAGGCCTCGGCCGTCAGGTGGACCTGCCCGGGAGCCGGCCGTGGCGTGATGCGATCGACCATAGCGTTGGGAAGGCTGACGTTCGCCCGCGTCCAGGCAAGCAGCCCGCTGTCGCCGCGCCGCTCGAGGTGGCGCAGCAGGCCGCGGCGCGTGCTGTTGCCGTTGTGGCGCAGGTTGTCGCAGCACAGCAGGGTTAGCGGGCCTGCCGAGTTGCTCCGGCGCAGCGCGAGGATCTCGGCCAGCACGCGGTAGAGGGCTCCGTCGGGCGCATAGCCGGCCTCGGTGACGGTGAAGGAGACAATGGCGGTGGCTGGATCGGCGGCGATGGCGATCAGCCCAGGCAGAGCCAGCACCGCGTCGATGGCCTCGATGCGCCGCAACTCGCGGTGGCCATCGGGGGCGACGAGTTCCAGCGTGTAGGGGCCGCTCGCTG
The DNA here is from genome assembly GCF_026712205.1 of Pelomonas aquatica. Taxonomy (GTDB): domain Bacteria; phylum Pseudomonadota; class Gammaproteobacteria; order Burkholderiales; family Burkholderiaceae_C; genus Pelomonas; species Pelomonas aquatica. The sequence continues at coordinate 10,061 of NZ_JAPPUW010000006.1, read as the reverse complement.
GCGCCGGGCCGGGCACGATATTGCCGGCCACGAGCCGCCAGCTGTGATCGCCAAGGTCGATCAGGTCCTGCAGGTAGGCAGCCTGGTGGGCACGGTGGAAGGCGCCCAGGCCGAGGTGGACGATCACGGGCATGACGCGGATTCAATTGCCTTGATGCGCTGTCGAAGCAGCCAGAACCAGACAACGGTCAGCCAGTTGACTAGCGCGAGCGCCGTCATGGCCCAGCGCAGACCTTCGGCGCCATTGCCGCTCGTACCGATCACGTCGCTAATGGCGCCGACAACCAGCGGCCCGCAGCCTTGGCCAAGAATCACACCGGCCACGCTGACGATGGCCACGGCCGTGGCGCGCACGCTGGGCTTGACGAGGTCCTGAAGCGTCGAGAACACCGGCCCGAGAATGCCACCGGCCAGCAGGAAGGCGCAGAACAGCAGGGCGAAGGACAGCACCGGATTCGGGGCGTGGAAGCTGGCCAGGTAGAAGGGCATGACCAACACGGTATCGACCGCCGAGAAGCCCGCGCCCCAGGACTTGGATCCCGCACCGAAGCGCGCCGCCAGCTGGCCGCCGACGACGGCACCGATCGTCGTCGCCAGGCCGAGGCACAGGCCCAGGCCGAGGCCGATTTGCATGGGCGTGAGCGCGAAGGCGCGCTCGTAGTAGCTGGGCAGCCAGGTGCCGACGGAGGAGCCGGCCAGCGACGTGGTGGCGAAGGCCCCTACGAGATAGCAGAAGGCGCGGCGGTCACCCAGCTGCGACCAGACGCTCTCGCCGGCCGCGGCCGGCACGGCCTGCTCGTCCACGCGCGTGGGCTCGCGCACGGTCAGCTGGAAGATCAGGCTGACGACGAGCCCGATCACGCCGAGGATCATGAAGCCGTAGCGCCAGCCGACCGTCTGCACCAGCACGCCGCCGCCGACGAGTCCGCCCAGCGAGCCGAGAAAGAACACACCGCTCTGGATACCGAGGGCACGGGCGCGTTCGCCCCGCGGGTAGTAGTCGCCGAGCATCGAGTGCGTGGCCGGGATGCAGCCGGCCTCGCCGATGCCCACGCCGATGCGCGCGATCAGGAGCTGGGTGAAGTTCACCGCCATGCCGGAGGCGGCGGTCATCACGGTCCAGGCCAGCAGGCTGGCGTTGATGATCCATTTGCGGCTGCCGCGATCAGCCCAGCGTGCCAGCGGGATGGCCGCAAGACCGCCGAGCACCGAGAAGGCCACGCCGGTGAGCAGGCCCAACTGGGTGTCGGTGAGGCCGAACTCCTTCTTCATCGGCTCCATGAACATCGTGATCACGATCTTGTCGACCGCGCACAGAAAGCCCACGACCGAGAGAGCGAAAAGCACGTACGTGCGGTAGGCCTTGCTGCCGCGCAGTGCGGCGACGGGTGCCTCGTTGGTGGGTAGACTCATTTCAGCTTGCATGGAGACTCTTGGTTGCCAAGGCAGGTCACGAAGGCGTTGACGGCGGCCGCGAACTCGGCCGGGCGGCGCATGCTGACGCCGTGCTCGCAGTTCTCGAAGTGCAGTCGCGTAACGCGCCTCGCGGCGGCAACGTAGCTGTCCTCGTGCTCGACGGCGCCATGATCGAGCGAGCCGTTGGCGATCAGCAGGGGCACGTCCAGCGCAGCCAGCTTCCTACGGAAATCGATGCCCATCAGCGCGCGCGCGGCGGGCACGACCGCGTTCAGGTGGACACCGGCTGCAACGATGGGCGGCGTGTCTGCCTGAGCGATGCCAAACAGGCCGAGGGCGCGCGTGGCGAGAGCGTCTTCGCTGCCAAACAGCAGCAGGCTGCGAACGAACAGCGACTGCGCGATGCCACTCGCCATACCCTTCAGGTTGATGTCGCCGCTGGAGCCGGCCATCACGATGCCGGCAAGCTGGCCGCGCGGCAGGGCTACAGCCGCCGCCATGGCCGTGTAGCCGCCCAGCGAATCGCCGACGAGCACGACGCGGGCCGGTGCCAACGAACGCGCTGCCGCGAGGACGGTGGCGACGGCGCCGTCGACCGAGTAAGTGCCGTTGCTGTGGGCGCCGTGACCCGGCAGGTCGAGCGCAATCACGCGCAGGCGCGGGTCGAGGTGACGGCGCACTGGGTTCCACATCTGGCCGTTGAGCCCCGCGCCGTGCAATAGGATCAGCACGGGCTTGGCATCGGCAGCCGGCGCGGCCAGTTCAGCGCGAGGCAGGGCCAGCTCGCTGGCCAGCTGCGAAGCGCCCTCACGGGCGGCGGCGCGGACCTGCCATTCGATCTGCGCGGCGGCGAAGGCGTAGGCGAGCACGGCCAGGCTGATCAGGCCGAGGACGATGCGAAGCAGCCAGCGCTTCATGGCGCCGGTTCCTTCATCTCGATGAACGCCGCCAACTCAGCGGCCCACAGGGCGGCATCGGCACCAGAGGCGAGATGGCCCTGATCGCTGTCGATCTCGACAAAGCGCCAGGATTGCAGTGCGGCATTGAACAGCGGTGCGAGCTCGTGGCGCAAGCTCGGCGGGAACAGCGTGTCGCTGCGCGAGAGCACGAAGAGCAGCGGCGCCGTCATGCGGTGGAGTTCGGCGCGAACGTCAAAATCGGACACGGCCTCGGCCAGCACAAGCAGGGCTGCGGCGTCGAATTCACGCGCCCAGAGCGCGGCACGGGCCTCGACCTCGCCATCCGTGCCTGCCATACCGTAAGCGCGTAGGGTCTGGATGCGCTGCTGCAGTAGCCAGGGGCGCAATGCCTCGGCGTCGTAGGGGCGCGCATCGAACATCGGCCGTAGTTTGTCGGCAGGCACCACGCCAGCCGGTCGGTAGGGCGAGCCAACCGCGGCGACCACGCGAGCCACGCGGGCGGGATGCCGCACGCCCCAGCTGAAGGCCTGCATTGCGCCGAGCGAGGGGCCGATCGCGGCGTGCAGCTTCTCGATGCCGAGATGGCTGCACAGGCGGGCCTGGGCGTCCACGCTGTCGGCAACTGCCAGCGCCGGGAAATCAGGCCCATAGACGCGCCCGGTCGCCGGGTCGATGCTGCGCGGCCCGGTCGAGCCGTAGGAGGAGCCGAGCAGGTTGGGGCAAAGGACGAAGCAGCGGTCGGTATCGACAGCAAGCCCGGGTCCGACGAGACCGGCCCAGGAACCTTCGGCCGCCGTGGAGTCGGGGCTCAGCATGTCGGGCCCGGTCGTGTAGCCATGCAGTACGAGCACCGCGTTGTCGCGTGCGGCGTTGAGCCTGCCCAGCGTGGCGTAGGCCGTCACGCATTCGGCCAGGCGGCCGCCGCGCTGCAAGGCGACGTCGTGCTCGACGAACTGCTCCAAGGGCATCGCCATGCTCAGAAGCGGTACGAGACGTCGCCGCCGATCGTGCGCGGCTGGATGATGCCGGCGTTGAAGGGCACGGCAGCCACGGCCGTGTTGTTGGCGAAGTTGATGCCGTGCGCGTTGTTCAGGTTCTTGCCGTACAGCGTGACGCGCCAGGCGCCGATGTCCGCGCCCGTGTTCAGGTTGACCGTGGTGTAGGCCGGCACGTTCAGCGGACCCTTGCCGCCGAAGGTGGAGACGCGGCTGCCGATGTAGTTGGCCGAGCCGCCGATCCAGGCTGGATACGAGCCGATTTCGAAGCGGTAGTCGGTGCCGAACGAGGCCGTCACGCGAGGGACAAAGGGCATGCGGTCGCCGTTCATGCCCTGTAGGGCCGGTGCGTCCTCGGTCAGCCTGGCGTCGGTGTAGGCCGCCGTGAGGCGCAGCGTCAGGTCCTTGACCGGGAACACGAGCAGCGTCGTTTCGGCGCCTCTGGATCGGGCCGTGCCGCCATTGACGAAGTACTGATAAGTGGCGCCGGACTTGGTGGCCGAGGTCTGGGCCTGCACGTCCTTCCAGTCGGTGGTGAAAACGGCGGCTTCGATTGAAGCCTTGCCGCCGGCCAGGTTGGACTTGAAGCCGAGCTCGTAGCTCGTCACGGTGTCGGCATCGAAGCTCTGCTTGCCACCCGTCACAACGCCGGGCGGCAGGGCGCTCGCACCGCCCGGGCGGTTGCCGGTGGCCACGCGCACGTACACGGCCGTGTTGGCATCAGGCTTGTAGCGCGCGCCGACCAGGAAGTTGGTTTTGTTGCTCGATACGTCCTGGTCGAGCAGCACTGCCAGCGGGTTGAGCAGCGAGGCCTTGTAGTCTTGGTGGTAGTTCTGCTTCGTCTGCGAGACGCGCAGGCCGCCGAGGAGGTCGAACTGCGGTGTGACGGCATAGGTCGCATTGCCGAACAGCGAGACTTCCTTGTATTTGGAGTCAATCCGCGCGTCGAACAGCGCCGGCAGCACGGTGAAGGGCGTCCCTGTTGCGGCGATGAAGGGGCTTAGCGGCGGCAAGGCGTTGCTGCTTTCCTCCTGGGTGAAGAAGAGGCCTCCTTCGTAGTCGAGCTTGTCCGAGAGTGCGGTCGAGCCGGCGCGCAGCTCTTGAGCCCAGCGCTTGGTCTGGACCTGCTGACGCGTCTGCGCACCGAGGCCGGGAATGCCAAGTAGCAGGTTGAACACCGGGCCGAAGCTGGCCGTCTGGTCGACATTGACCTCGGAGCTGATCTTTTGATAGGTGGTCGAAGAGACGACTGAAAACTCGCCGATGCGGCCCTTGAGCGTGGCATTGCCCACGGTGAAGTCGACCGACTGGGTCTCGGGGATGTAGCTCGCATGCTGGAGCTTGCCCGTGAGCGGGTGCATGTCAGTGCCGACCACATCCTCCATTCCGATGCCGTCGGCCTTGAAGCGCTGCGTCATGACCGAGGTCTGCAGCATCCAGTCCTTGTCGATTGCCCAGCCCAAGGCCAGGCGGCCGGCGCGTGTCTTGGCCTTGTTGACATCGGTCTGGTTTTTGGCCGGGTTGTCGATATAGCCGGCGTCGTTGCGCTCCATGAGGCTCACGCGCATCGCCAGCGTCTTGGAGACGAGCGGAACGTTCAGCGAGACGCGGCCCTCGTAGCCGTCGCCGCCATCCGTCACCTTGTTGGCCCCGAGCGAGATCTGGCCACCGAAGCGCTCGGGGTCGGGCGCTGCCGTGACGTAGCGGACCAGGCCGCCTACCGCGCCGGCACCGTACATCGTGCCCTGCGGGCCTTTGAGCACCTCGACGCGGCGCAGGTCGTACGGGTCGAGGTCGGGTGTGACCGTGCTGCCCGTGGCATAGGCCGTGATCGAGCCGACCGGCGCCTCGTCCACATAGAAGGCCGTTGCCGGTGTGGCCTGCGAAATGCCGGTGCTGATGCCGCGCAGCACGACCGAGGTGAAGCCACGCGACAGCGCCGTGATCGACATGCCCGGCACTTCGGCCGCGTAGTCCTCGAGCCGGACGAGGCCAGCGCTCGCGAGACTCTCAGCGCGCACGGCCGTGACGGAGGACGGCACGTCGATCAGCGCCTGCTCGCGCTTTTGGGCGGTAACGATGACCTTGTCCAGGGTCTGGGGCTGCTCGGAATTGTTCTTCTCCTCGGACTGCTGAGCATGGGATCCCGCGGCGAGCAGCAGGCAGGCGGTGGCGATCAGGGTCTTCTTCACGATGGCTTGTCTCCGTTGTCTTGGGTGTTCAGAAAATCTTTTCTGGGTTGAGGATCCCGCGCGGATCCCAGGCGTTCTTGATGAGCCGCATCAGCTGAACGGTGTCGGGGCCGAGCTCGTCGAGCAGCTTGGCCTTCTTGCCCATCCCAATGCCGTGCTCACCGGTGCAGGTCCCTCCCGCGGTGTGAGCGCGCGCGACCATGGCGGCATAGACGCGATCGACCGCCGCCTGCTCGGCCACATCACCTGGCATGGGCATGAAGATCACGTGGAAGTTGCCGTCACCGACATGGCCGAGCACGGTGGCGACTAGCCCTTCGGCATCGATGTCCGCGCGTGCCTGAGCCACCGCGTCGGCCAGGGCTGAGATCGGCACGCAGACGTCGGCCACTATGTGCGCGCAGCCCGGACGCAGTGCGAGCGCCGCGAAATAGGCCATGTGGCGGGCGCGCCAGAGGCGGCTTCGGTCTTCGGGCCGGCGCGCCCACTCGAAGGCCACGCTGCCGTGTTCGGCAGCGATGCCCTGCGCCATCTCGGCCTGTTCATTCACGCCGGCCGCAGTGCCATGGAATTCGAGGAAGAGTGTGGGCAACTCAGGCAAGGCGAGGTTGGAATGCGCGTTGCAGGCCTTGACCTGGTGCTCGTCGAGGAACTCCACGCGGGCGCAGGGCACGCCGCTCATGACGATTTCGGTCACCGCGTTCACCGCGTCGGCCAAAGTGGGGAAGGCGCAGGAAGCGGCAGCCACCTCGGTCGGCTGCGGATGCAGGCGCAAGGTCAGCTCGGTGATGACGCCGAGTGTCCCTTCGGCACCGATCATCAGGCGCACGAGATCGAGGCCGGCCGAGCTCTTGCGGGCCCGCGAGCCGAAGCGCACGAGGCGGCCATCGGCCAGGGCCACCTCCATCGCCAGCACGTTGTGCCACATGGAGCCATATCGCATAGTCGTCGTACCCGAGGCGCGGGTGGAAGCCATGCCGCCCAATGTGGCGTTGGCACCCGGGTCGACGGGGAAGAACAGGCCCGTGTCCTGGAGGAAGGCATTGAGCGCCTCGCGCGTCACGCCGGGCTGGACCACGCAGTCGGCATCGTCGGCGTGGACGTCGAGCACCGCGTCCATGCGCGAGAGGTCCAGCGTGACGCCGCCGCGCGGCGCGCTGATATGGCCTTCGAGCGAGGAGCCCGCGCCATAGGCGATGGCCGGCACGCCGTGCGCGTGGCAGATCTTCAGGAGGGCGCAGACCTCGGCCTTGTCCGTCGGCCAGGCCACGGCGTCCGGTGGCAGGTCGGGTGACAGTCCTTCGCCGGCAGCATGTTGGTCGCGCACAGCTTGGGCCAGGCTCAGCCGCTCGCCGAGCAGGGCCTGCAGCTCGGGCAGGGCGTTGGCAAAATTCGGTGGACTCATGAATTTTTGCGAGTGAGTTTGTCCGCTGCGCATGCCAGAGAGCCTGCGCAGAGATCGAGGGTTTTGGGGTCTGGGTGGCTAGGTGCCGATGCCGCGCATTTGCGCGCTGCTGTGAGTCGGAGTGGCGCCAGCCGCCACGGCCTGATCCTGGCGCTCCACATGCACGAGCGCGAGGTCGAAGTGATAGGACATGGCCGAGGCCGCGCCCATGGGGTCCGCCGCGCAGATGCGCTCCACCACGGCGTCGTGCGCGTCGACCACGCGGGTGATCTCCATGGCTGAGCGGCTGTCGTGCAGGTGCATGCGCGAGGACTCTTCCAGCGGCGACTGAAGCGCGCCGAGCAGCAGGCAGTTCAGCGGGTTGCCGCTGGCCTCGGCAATGACGGCATGGATGGCCATGTCGCTGGCGACGCGGCGCGCATGGTCGGCACCGGCGGAGCGCATCTGCGCGGCCAACTGGCGCAGCGTCAGGCGCTGGGCCTCAGTGGCATAGCGGGCGGCCAGCTGGGCCGCCTGGATCTCGAGCGCGCGGCGCGTCTCCAAGACATGTGCCAGGGTCACTTGCGCGGTGTTGAGCGCGTAGTCAAAGAACTGGATCAGCACCTGGGCGTCGATGGCCTTCAAGCGCGGGCGCCGGCCGCTGCCAATCTCCAGGATGCCCAGTGCTGCGAGCGAGCGATACGCTTCGCGCACGCTGCCGCGGCTGATGCCCAGTTCCTTGCCGATCTGGAGTTCGCTGGGCACCGCGTCGCCGGGGCGCAGGTGCTCGCGGCTCACCAGGGCCAGCAGGTTGCGCGCCACCTGGGCCGAGAGTTGCGGGCCGTGCACGGCGGACAACGCCGTCACATTGCTCATGCGTTTGTCTCCTTGTTGTATGGCTCGAACATTAGTCCTCGAAACCAAACATGTCAAACAGGTTGTATAGGTTTTGCGCACGGATTCGGGCAAACACCAGAGCGCGATGCGGAAAAATCGCCGTTCAATGGCGTCGAACAAGGCAATCCTGTCAGATACGTTGGAGACTTGCATGCGCAATGACCTGGTGCTTCTCTTTCTCCATGGCGCCGGCCTCAACCAGGCGATGTGGGACCCGGTGAGGCGTCCGCTGAACGGCCGATGGCGCAGCGTGGCGATCGACCTGCCGGGGCATGGCGCACGTGGCGATGCCGGCCCCTACACGCTGGACGCTGCCGCGAAGCTCGTGGCCGAAACTGTTCGCGGCCTGGCGCCGGCGCGGGCGCTGCTTGTCGGCGATTCGCTCGGCGGCTATTCGGCGCTGGCGGCATCAAGGCTGCTGGATCCCGCCCAGGTAGCGGGGTACTTCCTGGGCGGCTGCAGTCAGAACTTCGCCGGCAAGCACCGCCGCAGCCTCTACCTGCGGGCGGCGCTGATGAAGGTCCTGATCCCGCTGTTCGGCGAGCAGTGGCTGGCGCGCAAGAGCGCTGAAAAGCTGATGACTCAGGCCGGCCAGAGCCGGGAGGACATCGAGGCCATGATTGCCGCTCGGCTGCGCCTGCGCGCTTTCCCCGAGGCCGTGGCTGCTGTGGCTACGGCCGACGTATTTCCGCTGGTACGCGCCATTGAGCAGCCACTGGTCTTCGTCAATGGCACGCTGGACGAAGGTCCGATGCGGCAGGAGGCGGCCTTCGTCGCTGCGGCGAAGCAGGGCCGGGCACTGCACTTCGATTGCGAGCATGGCGTGAGCCTGTGGAAGAGTGAAGGCTTCGCGGCCGAGCTCGACAAGTTCGCCAGCGAGGTGGCGGCATCATGAGCGTGGACGCCCTGGCCTCGCAGCTGCGCGCGGTGCTGCCGGGCTTGTCGGACGCCGAATCACTGCGCTTCGCCTGTGCGGCCCTGGCGGGCCCGACCTTCGAACTGCCGACCGAAGCACAGGCGCAGGACGGCGTTCCGCGCGGCAGCCTGCGCGAGCTGCGCCAGACGAGCTCAGCCACCTATCCTGGTGTGAGCCGCACGCTGCGCGTCTACGAACCTGCAGACAAGAGCGGGCCTTATGCGCTGATCGTCTTCCAGGACGGTGCACGCTACCTCGGTCCGGAGGCGCAGGCCGCGACCGTGCTTGACAACCTTATCAATCTGGGCGCGCTCCCACCCACGGTCGCCCTGTTCGTCGAGCCTGGCGAAGAAGGTCCCGGCCTGCCAATCTACGGCGGGCCGGGCAATCGCAGCGTCGAGTACGACAGCATCGGGCCGACCTATGCGCGCTTCCTGATCGAGGAGCTGATCCCCGTTGCGTGCGAGGGCTTGAAGCTCAAGCAGGACCGACAGCAGCGCGCCATTGTCGGCCTAAGCTCGGGTGGTCATTGCGCCTTCAATGCGGCCTGGGAGCGTCCTGATTTCTTCAGCAAGGTGCTCAGCCACTGCGGCAGCTTCGTCAACCTGCGGGGCGGCCATCTGCTCGCTTCGGCGGTGCGCATGAGCGACGAGAACAAGGATCTGCGCGTGTGGCTGCAGACGGGAGAGCGAGACCTCGACATCGTCTTCGGCAACTGGCCGCTCGCCAATCGCGAACTGGCGTCAGCACTTGCGTATCGCGGTTACGCGCACAAGCTGGTGGTCGGCCCCGGCGGCCATTCGCTAGCGCATGGCGGAGCAATGCTGGCGGAGAGCCTGTGCTGGCTCTGGAAGGAGTGAAGTCAGAGGTGCGGTGCTTTCGTGATTCCCGAGCTTAGGCAACGCTGAAAGGCTCGGATTCCCACGATCACATAGTTGAACCGGTCCCCGTTTGGTGGACGCCACGAAGCCACGAGAAGCGTTATCCATGGGCAGCCGGCTCGGTCGCTTGCGACGAACCGGGCAGCGGTCGCCGGAGGGTAACGCGGGGCTTCGAACGCGAGGGACGCGCCTCGCCAACTATGCGCTTGTCGCGCCAACGCCGCTCGAACTCCGCCGGGGCCATGTTGCCCAGCGAGGAGTGACGCCTTTCGGTGTTGTAGTAGCCGATGAATTCGACGATCGCGAGCCGCGCCTGCTCGCGGGTCTGGAAGTGCGCGTCGTTCACGCATTCGACCTTCAGCGTGCCGTTGACGGACTCCATGGGGGCGTTGTCCCAGCAGTCGCCCTTGCGGCTCATCGACACCTGGATGCCCCTTGCCTTGAGCTTGGCCCGGTAGTC
>NZ_JAPPUW010000056.1 GCF_026712205.1 Pelomonas aquatica | reverse complement strand
ATTCTCGGATGGGAGCTATGGCTTCCGCCCGGGACGCAGCGCGACGCAGGCAGTGGTCCAAGCCGCGAACTACATCCGGGGCGGCAAGCGCTGGGTGGTGGACATGGATTTGGAGAAATTCTTCGACCGTGTGAACCACGATGCGCTGATGCACCGGGTCGCCAGGCGGATCGACGACAGGCGCGTCCTGAAGTTGATCCGGCGCTTCCTGCAAGCGGGTTTGATGGCCGACGGGATCGAGACAGCGAGGACACAGGGCACGCCGCAAGGCGGACCGCTGTCACCGCTGCTGTCGAACATCCTGCTGACCGACCTGGACCGCGAACTGGAGCGGCGCGGACTGGACTTCTGCCGGTACGCGGACGACTGCAACATCTATGTGTCGAGCCAGCAGGCGGGGAATCGCATCATGGACGGGGTGACGAAGTTCCTCTGGGAACGGCTGAAGCTCACCGTGAATGCGGCCAAGAGCGCGGTCGCGAGGCCCTGGGGACGCAAGTTCCTAGGGTACAGCGTGACCGTGCACAAGGAGACCCGTCTGAGGATCTGGCCAGAAAGTCTGGCGCGCCTGAGGGCACGGGTCACGGACCTGTGTCTGAAAGGGCGTGGACAACGTCTGGAGCGGACCATCGAGCAGCTCCGACCGGTCCTGCGGGGCTGGATGAACTACTTCCAGCACACCCAGGGGCGACGAGCACTCGAAGAACTGGACATCTGGGTGAGGCGTCGACTGCGGGTCATTGCCTGGAGGCAGTGGAAGCGCCCGGCTACACGGGAATCCCGCTTGCGAGCGCTTGGGCTGGACGCGCATCGCGCGTGGAAGTCGAGCGTCAACGGGCGGGGACCGTGGTGGAATGCCGGAGCAAAACACATGGTGGCAGCAATGCCGCCGAAGTACCTTGCCAACATGGGGCTGGTCTCGCTGGTGGATACCCACCAGCAACTCCAGCGTTTTACTTGAACCGCCGGATGCGGACCCGCACGTCCGGTGGTGTGAGAGGGCTGAGGGGGCGACCCCTCACCCTACTCGAT
>NZ_JAPPUW010000055.1 GCF_026712205.1 Pelomonas aquatica | reverse complement strand
CCGGGGTCGGTGCGGCCGTGGGGGCCGGTGTGGGCGCAGGCGTCGGGGCTGCGGTCGGTGCCGGTGTGGGAGCCGGGGTCGGTGCGGCCGTGGGGGCCGGTGTGGGCGCAGGCGTCGGGGCTGCGGTCGGTGCCGGTGTGGGAGCCGGGGTCGGTGCGGCCGTGGGGGCCGGTGTGGGCGCGGGCGTCGGGGCTGCGGTCGGCGCCGGTGTGGGTGCCTGGGTCGGTGCGGCCGTGGGAGCCGGCGTGGGCGCGGGCGTCGGGGCTGCGGTCGGTGCCGGTGTGGGAGCCGGGGTCGGTGCGGCCGTGGGGGCCGGTGTGGGTGACGGCGGCGCGGGCGGTACGAGCCCCACGGCGTTCTGGTCGGACACCGGGACGCCGGTCGTATAGACCTTGGCGCCGATGTTGGCCAGCACCACGTCTCCCGCGGACGCGAGTTGTAGCGATCCGGTGGTGCTGCGCACGGTCACGGTGGGCGGGGTCGTGCCGGTCGACGTGCGGCCGATGTTCAATTGCGCGTTCGGTGCGTCGAGCCGGACGGCGAGTGCGTCGGCCGAACCGTTGTCGGCACCGGCCACCAGGCGAAGGCCGCCGGCCAGGGCGCTGCTCGCGACCCAGGCGTCCAGATTGCCTGCCGTGCTGGCTTGCGACGGCGCGAAGCCGCTGCTCAGGCCGTACTTGACGAACAGGGAGCCGGCCGCCCGCAGCGTGACCGCGGTCTCCGCGGCATGCGGCGTCACCGCGCGGTCGCCGGCCAGCAGCAGTGGCAGATTCCAGTCGGCGGCCAGCGTGAGGTCGCCCGCGGAGCGGATCTCGACGAGCGGGCGAACGCGTGTCAGCGGCAGCAACTGGGCGGCTTTGCCCTGCATCAACCGGTTCGCGATGCTCTCTGCGGCCGTGTTGACGAAGTCTCGGCTCTCGGCGTCCAGCGACTGGGTGCCCAGCACGGTCGGTGCGGGTGCCGGCGTCGGCGCGGGTGCGGGCGTCGGAACCGGCGTTGGTGCTGCCGTGGGCGCCGGGCTGGGCGATGGCGCAGTCCCTGTCGGAGCGAGCGGAGGGGCCGGCGGCAAGGTCGTTCGCGTGGTGTCGTTGCCGTTCCCCGCGGACGGCGGGGTCGGGGCGGAGGCATCGGTCGTTTTCGCGAGTGCGCCGGCGCTGGCCGGTGCCGCAGCCGGCGCGGCGACGGGCGGAGGAGGGGGCAGCGTCGTGCGCGTGGTGGTGTTGCCGTTGCCGGCCGACGGTGCGGTGGGCGCGGGCGTCGGCGCGGCCGTGGGGGCCGGCGTGGGCGCGGGCGTCGGCGCGGCCGTGGGGGCCGGCGTGGGTGCGGGCGT
>NZ_JAPPUW010000054.1 GCF_026712205.1 Pelomonas aquatica | reverse complement strand
CTCACAGGCGCCAGAGGCGGAAGCCCGCGTCGATGAGCGCCTTGCTGTCGAAGGCCGCCTTCACGTCGATGAAGGCCCCGCCCTTGACCAGCTTCCTGCCGATCTCCTGCGCCGTCAGGCCCGCGTACTCCCGGTGCGACACCGCCGCCACGATCGCGTCGGCGCACGGCAGGTCGTTAAACGGCATCAGCCTCACGCCGTACTCGTGCATGGCTTCTTCGGCCTCGGCCTGCGCGTCCGTCACGAAGACCTCGACGCCGTAGGTCTTGAGCTCGTTGATGATGTCGATGACCTTGGAGTTGCGCAGGTCGCCGCAGTTCTCCTTGAAGGTCAGGCCCAGCACGTTGACCTTGGCGCCCTTGATGGTGCTGCCCGCAGCGATCATCTGCTTGACGGTCTGCTCGGCGATGAACTTGCCCATGCCGTCGTTGATGCGCCGCCCGGCCAGGATGACCTGCGGGTGGTAGCCCAGCATGTCGGCCTTGTGGGTCAGGTAGTAGGGGTCCACGCCGATGCAGTGGCCGCCGACCAGGCCGGGCTTGAACTTCAGGAAGTTCCACTTGGTGCCGGCGGCTTCCAGCACTTCGCTGGTGTCGATGCCGAGCCTGTCGAAGATGATGGAGAGCTCGTTCATCAGCGCGATGTTGAGGTCGCGCTGGGTGTTCTCGATGACCTTGGCGGCCTCGGCGGCCTTGATGCTGGAGGCGCGATGCACGCCGGGGATGATGATCTTCTCGTAGACCTGGGCGACCTTGGCGAGCGTCTCGGGCGTGTCGCCGGAGACGATCTTCAGGATCTTGGTCAGCGTGTGTTCCTTGTCGCCCGGGTTGATGCGCTCGGGGCTGTAGCCGACGTTGAAGTCCTGCTTCCACTTCAGGCCGGATTCGCGCTCCAGCACGGGGATGCAGACTTCCTCGGTCGCGCCGGGGTAGACGGTGCTCTCGTAGACGACGATGGCGCCTTTCTTCATGTGGCGGCCGACGCTGGTGCTGGAGCCGATCAGCGGGCGGAAGTCGGGGATGTGGGCCTCGTCCACCGGCGTGGGCACGGCGACGATGATGACGTCGGCCTCGGCCAGCATCCTCGGGTCGTCGGTGTAGATGGCGTGCCTGGCGGCCTGGACTTCCGCGTCGCTCAGCTCGCGGCTGGGGTCGGTGCCGCGCCGGCAGGCCTCGACCTTGTGCGTCGCGATGTCGAAGCCGATGGTGCGCACCTGCTTGCCGAACTCCACCACCAGGGGCAGGCCCACATAACCCAGGCCGATGACTGCGAGCGTGTTCATGGGTCGTTTCTCGTTGCTGTGAATGCTTGGGAAGCTTGCGATTCTCACTGCTTGTGTGTGGCATCCCGATCTCGGGCATCCCGCAAAGCGGTGTCCAGCGCAG
>NZ_JAPPUW010000053.1:719-1564 GCF_026712205.1 Pelomonas aquatica | reverse complement strand
CAACGGGCAAGTGGTGATGACGGTGGCGCTGAGCAACGGCGTGTTCGGCGCCATCAGCGCGCAGACCGCCGGCGGCACCAGCGCCAGCTTCAGCGCGAGCCTGGCCGCCATCAGCGGCACGGCGCTGAGCGGCACGGCGGCCGACCCGACCCAGGCCTCGGCCAACGCCGGGCAGACCGTGACCCTCAACGGCAGCGGCCTGAGCACCGCCAGCGCCATCCTGCTGCGCTACGTCAACGTCAACGGCGTGCTGCAGATGGTCAAACTCAACCCCGGCAGCGCCGCGGCCGACGGCAGCAGCGCCACGCTGACGCTGCCCGCCTACGTCAACGGCGCCTTCACGCTGCAGATGTTCGGCTCCAGCAGCCAGCCGCTGCTGCAGATCGTGCCCACCATCACCAGCGTGGACGTGCAAGACCGCACCGTGCTCTACGGCAGCGGCTACGTCGAAGGGGCGGCCACCTACAACTTCCCCGGCGCCAGCGTCACCGACACCCCGGCCGACAACGCCACCAACAACATCGACGTCTACTACGACAGCGTCGACCAGAACCGCAGCGTCTACCTCAACCGCACGGCACTGCCCACGCACGGGGTGGGCAACGTCACGGTCACGACGGCCGGCGGCACCAGCGCGGCCTTCGCGCTGAGCAGCGTGCGGGTGAGCGTGACGGGCACCAGCCTGGGCGACGTGGCGGTGGACGCCAGCGGCAAGCTCTGGGTGGGCGACGGGCACCGGCCCAGCTAGAACTCGTCCACCGGGCCCAACCACGACAGCGGGTGGGTCTCGAACGGCGACCGCAGGTGGCGGTGCAGCGGGTCCGACCACGGGCAGTGCGAGTGGG
>NZ_JAPPUW010000053.1:0-709 GCF_026712205.1 Pelomonas aquatica | reverse complement strand
GGGTGAGCGTGACGGGCACCAGCCTGGGCGACGTGGCGGTGGACGCCAGCGGCAAGCTCTGGGTGGGCGACAGCACCAACCCGGGCCACCTGCTCAAGATCGACCCGGCCACGGGCCAGACCCTGCAGACCCTCACGATGACGGCCGACTTCGGCACGCCCTACGCCTACAACTACCTCGGGCTGCAGGTACTCGGCGCGGCGATGAGCCTGGGCGGCACCAGCGTGCCCGCGGGCAGCCTGCTGGTCTTCAACGGCTACCCCAACCCCGACCGCGTCGTGGCGGTCGACCCTGGGACCGGCGCCGTCATCGCCGGCCTGACGCTGGACGCCAACTACGACCTCACCGGCGGCGCCTACAACGCGGCCAACGGGCACCTGTACATCACCGAGAACAACGGCCCGGGCAACCGCATCATCGAACTCGACGCCGCCACCGGCAAGCAAGTGGCGGCGATCACGGCGCCCTTCAACATCCAGAGCTGGTCGGGGCTGGCGATCGACCCGGGCACGGGCCACCTGTGGCTGGGGGCCATCAACGGCGGCGACCAGCTGGTGGAATACCGCATCGACGGCACGGGCGTGCTGACCGAGCTGCGCCGGCTGGACGCGTCGCTGCAGGGCATCAGGCGCAACGAGATCTCGGGGCTCTCCTTCGCGCCCGATGGATCGCTGTGGGTGGCCTCCACGCAGGGCGAGATCTACAAGCT
>NZ_JAPPUW010000052.1 GCF_026712205.1 Pelomonas aquatica | reverse complement strand
CCGAAGTTCCGGTCAATCAGGCCGTCAGATTGGCGACTGATCCCTTGCAGATCAACGAGTTAGGCCTTTGATCGGACTTCATTTTGTAGGCATGTAAATGCCTTGAATTCTCTTTATGTATGTCCTATATATGTAGGCATGCATATCCACATCGTGCCCAACCGCGATTCGCCCCCGACGGTGCTGCTGCGAGAGTCCTACCGCGAGGGCACGAAGGTGCGCAAGCGCACCCTGGCCAACCTCTCCAGCCTGTCGGCCTCACAGGTCGAGGCCATCCGGGCCGTACTGGCCGGCCAGGCCCTGCAGCCGCCGTCGCAGGCGCTGGAGATTACCGCCTCGCTGGCCCACGGCCATGTGCACGCCGTGGCCCTGGCCATGCAACGCCTGGACCTCGCCTCGCTGCTGGGGGCCAAGGCCTCTCGCGAGCGCGACCTTGTGCTGGCGATGGTGGCCGCGCGCATCGCGGCGCCCCACACGAAGCTGGCCACCACGCGCTGGTGGCACACCACCACGCTGGCCGCGGACTTCGGCGTGGCCGACGCGAACGAGGACGAGCTGTACGCGGCCATGGACTGGCTGCTCGCACGCCAGGACGCGATCCAGAACAAGCTCGCGGCGCGCCACCTGCATGAGGGCGGCCAGGTGCTGTACGACCTCTCGTCGAGCTACTTCGAGGGCAGCACCTGCCCGCTGGCCAAGCTCGGGCACAACCGCGACGGCAAGAAGGGCCTGCTACAGGTCAACTACGGGCTGCTCACCGATGCGCTCGGCTGCCCGGTGGCGGTGTCGGTGCACGAGGGCAATGTGGCCGACAGCACCACCTTCTTGCCCGAGGTGCAGCGCCTGCGCGAGCAGTTCGGCATCGAGCGGCTGGTGATGGTGGGCGACCGCGGCATGATCTCAGCCAAGGCCATTGCCGAGTTGCGCGAGATGCCGGGCATCGACTGGATCACGGCGCTCAGGAGCGCCTCGATCCGCACCCTGGTCGAGCAAGGGCAGTTGCAGCTGGGGCTGTTCGACGAGCGCAACCTGCTGGAGATCGCCTCGCCCGAGTACCCGGGCGAGCGCTTGGTGGCGTGCCGCAACCCGCAGCTGGCGGCGCTGCGCGCACACAAGCGCCAGGAGCTGCTCACCGCCACCGAGACGGAATTGCAGGCGATCCAGGCGCGTGTGCAGGCGGGGCGGCTGCAGGACGCCGACAAGATCGGGGTGGCCGTGGGCCGGGTGGTCAACCGCTACAAGGTGGCCAAGCACTTCGAGCTGCGCATCGGTGAGGCGAGCTTCACCTTCGCGCGCAAGCACGCGGCGATCGCCGCCGAAGCGGCGCTGGACGGTCTGTACATCATCCGCACCTCGGTCCAGGCCGCGCGCATGGACGCCCCCGACTGTGTGCGCAACTACAAGGCCTTGGCCAACGTCGAGCGAGCGTTCCGCAGCTTGAAGACGGTGGACCTGAAGGTGCGTCCGATCCACCATCGCACGGCCGATCGCGTGCGGGCGCACATCCTGCTGTGCATGCTCGCCTATTACGTCGAGTGGCACATGCGCGAGGCCTGGGCGGCGCTGATGTTCACCGACCTCGACCAGGCGGCCAAGGCCGTGCGCGATCCGGTGGCGCCGGCCAAGCGCTCCAAAGCGGCGCTGGACAAAGTGGCCCGGCGCACGCTCGATGACGGCACGCCCGTGCACAGCTTCGCCACGCTGATGGCCGAGCTCGGGGGCATCGTGCGCAACACCTGCCGCACCAGCGTCGCCGGGGCCGACGCCGCGACGTTCGATGTCGTCACGACGCCCAACCCCACGCAGCGCCACGCGCTTGAGCTGATCCAGCAGATCCGCCTGTAGGCAGTAGCTGGAACTCCGATCTCACGCCAAGTCCTTGTGGCGCAAGGCAATCTCGCTCAACGAGCGCTGGAACTTCGGG
>NZ_JAPPUW010000051.1 GCF_026712205.1 Pelomonas aquatica | reverse complement strand
GCACCTGGACGATGTGGGCATCGTGCACATGAACGGGCGGCTCTTCGATCCGACGCTCGGGGTCTTCATGCAGGCCGACCCCCTCGTGCAGGACCCGTTCAACCTGCAGAACTACAACCGTTACGGGTACTGCTACAACAACCCGCTCACTTGCACCGATCCCAGTGGGTTCAGCTTCCTGGGGGACCTCTTCAAGCCCATCACGGATGCTTGGCACGGGATATGGCGTAGCACAGTGGGTCGAGCTGTGGTCGTAGTAGTGGCTGCTTATTTCACGGGAGGAGCCGCGCTTGACTGGTACGCGAGTAGCGTGGCTGCCGAGGCTGGTTTCGCGGCAAGCAATGCTGCCATAGCATCCGGATTGGTTGGTACCGAGGTGACAGCTGCTGGAGTTGCTGCAGAGTCTGCTGCTTACGCAGCAGCAGCTTCCTCATTCACTGGAGGAATGATCGCGGGCGGCGCCGCCGGGTTTACCGGCAGCTTCATTGCTTCGAGTGGAAACCTGAGGGAGGGGCTGCGTGGAGCCGTAGTTGGAGCTCTCAGCGGAGGGATCGGTAATTGGGCCGGCGGCGGAGCAATCAGTCGGATGGTCGGCGGCGGTGTGAACGGTTACCTGCAGACTGGACGCCTCGAAGGCCTCGCTCGAGGATTCGCTGCTGGTGCCGTACCGGGCGATCTAGGAGTGGGTGACACCTACCTCAGCGATCCCTACGTCAATGTAACAGTGGGAATCCTGCGCGACGGAATCAAGGGGGCGGTCGTTGCGGATTCAAGTAGTGGATTTCTTTCCGGCGTTGCATATGGCCAAATGAACAACGCAATCGGCCATGTTGTCGGCTTCACATTGTCGGGATTCAATGCGCCTACGTTCCGAGATGGGGCTTTTGAGTATGATAGAAGCCATCTTATTGCTCAGGGGGCAATAACTATAGGTAATGTAATATCTGGTGCGCACGGATTCCTATATTCCCCTCTTTGGGGTGGAAATGGGGAGTTGGTGGTCGACCACGAGAGGGCCCACATTCCCCAAGCGTCTATCTTCGGGGCGTTGTACCTTCCGATCCATGGTTTGGTTCTTGGCGTGTCTAGTATTTTGCCAGGGGGGGATCATGGTCCTTATAACTTCTTGGAATGCAGTACGCTATGGATTTCTATACCTCACGGAGGCACTTGCCATTAAGTGTTGCGGCGCTTACGCTTTTGCTGGGCGCTGGCTGCACTCAGGCAGTGAGCGCCACAATTCGGGTGGAGTGTCCAGATGCGACCGTTGACCTCGTTGCTCAGACGTTTGAGCTGTTGGGGTGGATCCACAGTGAATCAGTCTCGAAAGGCGGAGCCGTACACCGCAATTTGAACTATCCAAGTTGCTATCTGCAGATCATGGTTGAGGGGAAAGGAAAAATTGTTATCTTGTTCATTGGCGTTGCCAGGACGCGGTTCGAGAAGCGTGAGATTGAAGCGTATAGAGAATTGGTTTCTGCGCTCATCGGTCGCTTCGAAACTGGAGTCCAGTTCGACGCTGAGACGAGTACGGGTCAGGTACTAAAGTGAGCGATGGTTGATGAGTGGTAGTCCAACCATTGACCGGATCTGTCATCAAAAGTCCGGTGACCACAGGGAGTGGCTGTGAGAGAACAACGACGCAAGGACGGCACGGGGTGCCGGCGAGGGGCGCTGATGCGCTGGGTGGCCATGCTGGCGTTGGCTGCAGGCTTGCCGCCCGCCCATGCCCAAACCTACACCGACACGCGCACCAGCCGCTTCAGCTACTACCAACCGTCGGACGGCGCCAAGAACGGCCTGCTGCAAAGCGAGACCATTGAGCCCAACAGCCCGCAGCTGTGCGTCACGACGAGCTACAGCTACGACCCCTACGGCAACAAGGCCAGCGCCACGACCGCCAACTGCGGCGGCGCCACCGGCCAGGCCCTGTTCACCCAGCACACCAGCAGCAGCACCTACGCGGCGCTGCCCGGCCAATCGATCACCGTGGGCAAGGGCACGGCCCAGGTCAACGTGG
>NZ_JAPPUW010000050.1 GCF_026712205.1 Pelomonas aquatica | reverse complement strand
GCCACGCTGGAACTGGATGAAGTTGAACGCCATGGTCTGCACTCCGGGGTGGTTCGGAGGTCAGATTACGGGTCGGGTAGCTCATGGCGTGAGCCTGCTGAGGCACGTTACCAATCAGGATGGAGAATGGTCTGCGATGGGGATCACCATGCACGGCGTAGCCGGATGCGTGACCAGTGTGGCAGCTGGGGGTAAATGCGGCCCCGGTGCACTGAGTGCCGCGTTCTCGCAGGCGGCTCTGCCATACAAGCCAAACAACATCATAGGTGGAACGATTGCAAGCTATGTAATTGGAGGTACAGCTTCAGAGTTGGGTGGTGGAAAATTTGCAAATGGGGCTATAACTGCATCTATGGGGTATCTATTCAATGCCGTGCAGCATGACATGAAGACATCTGGAGGTTATGGGGCCGGTTCGGCGGATGGCGATCATTACTATGTCGTCTGGACTCAGCTCTCAACGAATTGCGATGCAGCTTGTGTACAGGCTTGGTCGAACGCGGCGAATCTCTTCTCGTACCCCAGTCTTGACTTGCGGGCCACTCCTGCCGATACAAGTGGCAGACCGACGGTAGTGTATGGACCGTTCCCGGGTAGTGATCTATCCGATCCGTCGAGCTACGAAACACCAGGCGGCCGCGTTGTCCAGTCTAGGAATGCCGATGGATCTATCACCAACACCACTCTCGGTGATCATGTCTTCTGTTGCGGAACGATCACCCGCAGTCTTGTCCTGGTCGGTGACTCGCTATACATGATGACGGTCGGTACCGGCTACAACGTGTTGCTGGGAACCGGTTATAGAAGTACGTTCTTGGCCAACTGGAATTCTTCGTCGGGACAGCAGATCTTCAAAACACTCGATCAGCAGCTAATTAATTACAAAAAAGGTCATGGCCCATGAATGCTAAAGTCGCTGCATCGATTCGCTATTGGGTGCTATTCTGGATATTTGGTCCAGTCACAGTGACAAGTATATTAATGCTGCTCATTGTGGTTGGTGGGTATGTTGCAGGGCCTAATGCGCAGGGTGTGCTCGCGCGTTTCGCATTCGCTGCCGGCTTCTTTGCGATGTTGGCGCCTGTGATCACTGCACACATCATTACAGTTGCTGCGGTTGTCGGCATAGTCAGTGTGGTGGTGGGCCTGCGCCCAGACTGGAAGTTGCTTGTTGCCATCCTTGTTGGCCTTGCCGTTGGGGCGGTAATTTTATTTAGGTTGTACTTCGCTCCATCGGTTGTATAGCCAATCTGATAGAACCAAATTGTTCTCATTGCTAAGCAACTACCATTCGCCTCTTGCTCTCCATGCCGTATGGCAAGTATGGTGGGGTCTTATTTGTGGATGTGCTGCTATCGCGGTCGCTGGGCTCCAGGGGCAAGGCCAGGGTCTGCATCAGGCGCAATCCTTGCGTGATGAGAAGCAGCAGTTGGCGCAAGCGCTGAATCAAGAGAGCTGGTGCCGGAAATCTGAACACGGCGATGAGTGGAAACTCGGTTCATTGATCGGCCCGTGAGAGCGAGGCGACAAAGGAACGAGAGTATGAGCAGAAGACCCCGCCGCAACCACTCACCGGCGTTCAAGGCCAAGGTGGCGCTGGACGCCATTCGTGGCGAGAAGACGCTGGCCGAGTTGGCCAAGCAGCACGACGTGCACCCGAACCAGATCACCGACTGGAAGAACCAGTTGCTGGAGCGGGCCGCTGGCGTGTTCGGCGCTGAGACGGCCGAGCCGCCGAAGGCCGATTTGCGCGAGTTGCACGCCAAGATCGGCCAGCAGGCGCTGGAGATTGATTTTTTAGCCAGCGCGCTCGGCAAGGCCGGACTGCTGAGCGTAAAGAGATGATCCAGCCGGGACACGAACTCAGCATCAAGCGCCAGGCCGAGTTGCTGAGTATCGCGCGTGGCAGCGCGTACTACGTGCCGCGCCCCGTGTCGGACGCCGACCAAGCGCTGATGCGGCGCATCGACGCGCTGCACCTGGAGCACCCGTTCGCAGGTGCCCGGATGCTGCGCGATCTGTTGCGCCGCGAGGGCTTCGAGGTCGGGCGCAAGCATGTCGGCACGCTGATGGCCAAGATGGGTATTGAGGCGCTGTACAGGAAGCCCAACACGAGCAAGAAGCACCCGGGGCATGCGGTGTACCCATACCTGCTGCGAGGGCGCAAGATCGAGCGCGCCAACGAAGTCTGGGCCATGGACATCACCTACATCCCGATGGCACGAGGCTGGGTCTACCTGGCCGCCGTCGTGGACTGGGCCAGCCGCCGTGTGCTCGCACACCGCGTCTCGATCAGCATGGACACGACGTTTTGCCTGGAGGCGCTGGAAGAGGCGTTTGAGCGGCACGGCAAGCCCGAGGTCTTCAACACGGACCAGGGCAGCCAGTTCACGAGCCTGGCGTTCACGGACGCACTGAAGAAGCGTGGCGTGGACATCAGCATGGACGGGCGCGGCGCCTGGCGCGACAACGTCTTCGTGGAGCGGCTGTGGCGCACGATCAAGTACGAGGAGGTGTACCTGCGTGCCTACGAGTCGGTCAACGATGCCCGGCTGCGGCTGGGGCGCTTCATCGAGTTCTACAACATGCGCCGCCCGCATTCGTCGCTCGGCGCCAAGACCCCGGATGAGTTCTACTTCGCGTCGCTGCCGGCGATTCAACAGGCAGCCTGACGGATCGAGTTCCACTT
>NZ_JAPPUW010000005.1 GCF_026712205.1 Pelomonas aquatica | reverse complement strand
CCGCCGAGGCCAGGCCCGGCGCGCGCCTGCTGGAGCTGCAGGTCGGCCCGCTGAACGACCCCGGCCTGGCCGATAACCTCATCGAGCTGTTCAAGGAGATCACCGACCTCGGCACCATCGAACCGCTGGACGCCGGCCAGAGCTCCGACGGCATGCGCCGCTTCAAGGTGCTGACCAGCAGCGCCGACAACGACCTGCTGGACCTGTTCACCTTCCACGTCGCCCGCGACCAGGTCAAGCTCATACCGCTCGGCCCGGGCTTCGGCTTCTATGAAGGCGCCCCCGGCGCACCGCCGGCCGAGGCGCCCTCGGCCGACCCCGGCTACGGCTTCTTCGACGACGCGCCGGGCGTGCCCGTCGACGCCGCCCCGGCGCACGCGCCGGCGGCCGAGGCCAAGCCGGCGGCGGCCATCGTGCCGGCCCGTCCCGCCGCGCCCGCCAAGACCGATGCCAAGCCCGCCGGCGGCGGCATGGACCAGACCACGCTGCGCGTGTCCATCGAGAAGGTCGACCAGCTCATCAACCTCGTCGGCGAGCTCGTCATCACGCAGGCCATGCTGGCCCAGAACAGCCGCGAGCTGGACCCGGCGCTCTACCAGCAGCTCACCAGCGGCCTGGCCGACCTGGAACGCAACACGCGCGACCTGCAAGAGTCCGTCATGTCGATCCGGATGATTCCGATGTCGACCGTGTTCAACCGCTTCCCGCGCATGCTGCGCGACCTGGCCGCCAAGCTCGGCAAGAAGGTCGAGCTGGTCACGCAGGGCGAGGCCACCGAGCTGGACAAGAGCCTGGTCGAGAAGATCACCGACCCGCTGACCCACCTGGTGCGCAACAGCTGCGACCACGGCATCGAGATGCCCGAGGACCGCGTCGCCCGCGGCAAGTCCGAGCAGGGCACCATCACGCTGATCGCCTCCCACCAGGGCGGCAGCATCGTCATCGAGGTGCGCGACGACGGCCGCGGCCTGAACCGCGACAAGCTCATCAGGAAGGCCCGCGAGAAGGGCATCGACGCGCCGGACAGCATGACCGACGCCGAATGCTGGAACCTGATCTTCGCGCCCGGCTTCTCCACCGCCGAGCAGGTCACCGACGTGTCCGGCCGCGGCGTCGGCATGGACGTGGTCAAGAAGAACATCACCTCGCTCGGCGGCACGGTCGAGATCGATTCCGCCGAGGGCTATGGCATGAAGGTGTCCGTGCGCCTGCCGCTGACGCTGGCCATCATGGACGGCATGAGCGTGGGCGTTGGCGACGAGTGCTACATCCTGCCGCTGTCCTCGGTCGTCGAGTCCTTCCAGGTGCAGTCCAACACCATCAAGACCGTCGCCGGCTCCGGCCGCGTCGTCGAGGTGCGCGACGAGTACATGCCCGTCATCGAGCTCGAGAAGGTCTTCGACGTGCCGCGCTTCGACTTCGAGCATGTGTCCTCCATCATGGTCGTCGTCGAGGCCGAGGGCGGCCGCGTCGCGCTGCTCGTCGACGAGCTGCTCGGCCAGCAGCAGGTCGTCGTGAAGAACCTCGAGGCCAACTACCGCAAGGTCAACGACGTGTCCGGCGCCACCATCATGGGCGACGGCCGCGTGGCCCTGATCCTGGACGTCGGCAGCCTCGTGCGCCGCTCCCGCCACTAACCCATCACACAGCAAGGAGAGGTCTGCATGGAAGCCAGCAACGTCCCCGCCCTGCGCCAGCAAGGCGCCGTCGCCACCACCAAGGCCCACGGCCCCAAGAGCGGCGAGTACCTGACCTTTCGCCTCGGTTCCGAGGAGTACGGCATCGACATCCTGAAGGTGCAGGAGATTCGCTCCTACGAGGCGCCCACGCGCATCGCCAACGCGCCGGACTTCATCAAGGGCGTCGTCAACCTGCGCGGCGTCATCGTCCCCATCGTCGACCTGCGGCTGAAACTGGGCTGCCCGAGCGCCGAGTACAACGGCTTCACGGTCGTCATCGTGCTGAACGTGAAGAACCGCGTCGTCGGCGCGGTGGTCGATTCGGTGTCCGACGTGCTGGAACTGAACCGTGACGCGATCAAGCCCGCGCCCGAACTGAGCGCGGCCTCCGTAGACACGAGCTTCATCACCGGCATCGGCTCGGTCGGCGAGCGCATGCTGATCCTGATGGACATCGAGGGGCTGATGAGCAGCGCCGAGATGGGCCTGATGGATGCGGCCATCGCCGCCTGAGCGCGTGGCCCTGAACCCCTGACGCACCCTCGCCACGCAGCGAGGCATGCGGAGCCCTGCCCGACTAGGCTTCTGGAGAACTGCATGAGTCAACCCGTCCACTCCATCGCCCGCCAGGTCTCGATGACCGGCGCCATCGCGGTCGCGGCCGTGCTGCTGGGGGTCAGCCTCATCGTCGGCACGCTGCTCAAACGCTCAGCCAACGAACAGGTGCAGACCTGGGTGGGCGACAAGGCCTCCTCCCTGGTCGATGCGATGCAGGCCATGGACGAGGTCGCCGCCAAGCAGATCGAGCGCAGCTTCGGCTCCTTCCGGCAGGACTTCGGCCCGAGCTTCACGCTCGACGAGGCCACCGGCGACCTGCGCGACTGGGGCCCCAAGCTCAACGGCAATTTCACCCAGGTCGACAAGTTCGCGGCCGTCAACGGCGGGGTGGCCACCGTCTTCGTCGCCAAGGGCGACGACTTCGAATGCATCACCACGTCGCTGAAGAACGAGAAGGGCGAGCGGGTGATGGGCACGATGCTGGGCAAGGCCCACCCGGCCTATGTCGCGGCCGTGGCCGGCAAGCCCTACACGGGCCGCGCGCTGCTGTTCGGCCGCGCCTACATGACGCACTACGAGCCGATCAAGAGCGACGCCGGCAAGGTCGTCGGCATCCTCTTCGTCGGCTTCGACCTCGATGCCTTCGAGCAGGCCATGGACCGCATGGCCGGCAGCGCCAAGTTCTTCGAGCATGGCGGCACCTACATCGTCGCGATGTCCAAGGACGCGTCCAAGGCCCTGCTCGCGGCTCACCCGACGGCCAAGGGCAAGCTGCTCGCCAACGTCGCGCCCGGCTTCGAGAAGGTGCTGGCCGGGCAGGCCGGCAGCGAGGCCGTGCTGGACGACGTGCCCGACGTGCTCGGCAACGGCAGGAGCGACAACTTCGCCGTCGCCCGCAAGAGCGAGAAGACCGGCTACTGGGTCGTCGCCCAGGTCTCGCGCGGCGAAGCTCAGGCCGCCGGCCGCACGACGCTGTGGTTCTTCTGGGGCGCCCTGGCGTTGACGGCCGTGGGCCTGGGCTTCGGCCTGATGTGGATGATGCGGCGCTGGGTCGCCCGGCCACTGGCCTCGCTGCAAAAGGCCGTGGGCGCCATCGCCGACGGCGACCTCAGCCAGTCGGTCGGCAGCAGCCGCAACGACGAGATCGGCTCGCTGATCCAGGACACCGAGAGCATGCGCCAGCGCCTGGCCGCCACCATCGGCACGGTGCGCAATTCCGTCGACAGCATCGGCACCGCCAGCACCGAGATCGCCACCGGCAATCTCGACCTGAGCCAGCGCACCGAGCAGACCGCCAGCAATCTGCAGAACGCGGCCTCGTCGATGAGCGAGCTGACCGGCACCGTGCGCCAGACGGCCGACTCGGCCCGCACGGCCAACCAGCTCGTGCAGTCCGCCGTGTCGGCGGCCACGCGGGGCGGCGAGGTCGTCGGTCAGGTCGTCACGACGATGGACGAGATCAACGCGGCCAGCAAGAAGATCGCCGACATCATCGGCACCATCGACGGCATCGCCTTCCAGACCAACATCCTCGCGCTGAATGCGGCGGTGGAGGCGGCACGCGCCGGCGAGCAGGGCCGCGGCTTCGCGGTCGTGGCCGGCGAGGTGCGCTCCCTCGCGGGCCGCAGCGCCGAGGCGGCCAAGGAGATCAAGGCCCTGATCGGCAACAGCGTGGAGCGCGTCGAGAACGGCGCCCGCCTCGTGCAGACGGCCGGCACGACCATGGGCGAGATCGTCTCCAGCGTGCAGCGCGTGCAGGACATCATCGGCGAGATCAGCTCGGCCGCCACCGAGCAGAGCGAGGGCATCGCGTCGGTCAACACCTCGGTCGTGCAGCTGGACCAGATGACGCAGCAGAACGCGGCCCTCGTCGAGCAGTCCGCCGCCGCCGCCGAAAGCCTCAAGGAGCAGGCGCAGCGCTTGGTCGAGGCGGTGGCCGTGTTCCGTGTCGCGGGCAGCGAGCCTCACCGCGTGGCGGCACCGCGGCCCGCCGCGCCGGCGCCGGTCGTCGCCAAGGCCGCGCCGCCCAAGCCTGCCGTTGCCGCCGCGGCCAGGCCCGCAACTCCGACCGCTGGCCGCAAGCCCGCAGCAGCGCCAGTCAAGGCGAAGACCAAGCCGCCCGCGGTCGCCGCGCCGGCACCGCGCGCCAGCGCCCCGGCCGCGCCCCGCCCTGCGCCGCCGGCACCCGCGCCCGCCGACGACGGCGACTGGGAAACCTTCTGAGCGGCCTTCACGAGGCCCGGAAAGCAAAACGGGCGGCCCATGGGCCGCCCGCTTCTTCTTCCTAACCCAGCGGTCAGACGCGCTCGGCCACCCAGCCCACGACGCTGTTCAGCGCCGCGGCGACGCCGGCCGGCTGCGTGCCGCCCGCCATGGCCATGTCGGGCTTGCCGCCGCCCTTGCCGCCGACCTGCGTGGCGACGAAGTTGACCAGCTCGCCGGCCTTGACCCGGCCCACGCTGTCGGCCGTCACGCCGGCGGCGAGCTGCACCTTGTCGCCGTCCACGGCCGCCAGCACGATGGCCGCCGTCTTCAGCTTGTCCTTGAGCTTGTCCATGGTCTCGCGCAGCGTCTTGGCGTCGGCGCCTTCGAGCCTGGCGGCCAGCACCTTGATGCCCTTCACGTCCACGGCCTGGGCCAGCAGCTCGTCGCCCTGGGCCGAGGCCAGCTTGCTCTTGGCGGCGGCCAGTTCCTTCTCCAGCTGGCGGACCTGGTCGAGCACCGCGTGCAGGCGCGCGCCCAGCTCGTGCGGCGAGGTCTTCAGCGTCATCGCGGCGCCCTGCATCGCCGTCTCCAGCGACTGCAGATAGGCCAGCGCGTTGTCGCCCGTGACGGCCTCGACGCGGCGGATGCCGGCCGCGACACCACTCTCGGCGACGATCTTGAACAGGCCGATGTCGCCGGTCGCCTTCACATGCGTGCCGCCGCAGAGTTCCTTGGACGAGCCGATGCTCAGCACGCGCACGGTCTCGCCGTACTTCTCGCCGAACAGCATCATCGCGCCCGACTTCTGCGCATCGTCCAGCGCCATGACCTGGGCCGAGGCGCCGGCATTGGCCAGGATCTCGGCGTTGACGAGGCTCTCGACTTCGCGGATTTCCTCGGCCGTCATCGGCGCGTTGTGCGCGAAGTCGAAGCGGGTGCGCTCAGGCGTAACCAGCGAGCCCTTCTGCTGCACATGGGCGCCCAGCACCTCGCGCAGGGCCTTGTGCATCAGGTGGGTGGCGCTGTGGTTGCGCACGGTCCTGGCGCGGCGCTCGGCATCGACACGGGCGACGAAGACATCGCCGACCAAGACCCGGCCTTCGACGACCTGGCCGTGGTGGCCGAACACGTCGGCCTGGATCTTCAGCGTGTCCGCGACGACGACGCGCGTCGTGCCGTTGCGCAGCTCACCGGCATCGCCGACCTGGCCGCCGCTCTCGGCATAGAAGGGGGTGTGGTCGAGCACGATGACGGCGTCGTCGCCGGCCTGGGCCGCGTCGACCTGGGCGCCGTCGACATAGATCGCGGTGACCTTGCTGGTTTCGCAGACGAGGTGCTCGTAGCCGTGGAAGGCCGTCGGCGCGCCGCTGTAGGCCAGGCCCTGGGCCATCTTGAACTTGCCGGCGGCGCGGGCGCGGGCCTTCTGCTCTTCCAGCAGCTCGTTGAAGCGGGCCTCGTCCACCGTCACGCCGCGCTCGCGGCAGACGTCGGCGGTCAGGTCGACCGGGAAGCCGTAGGTGTCGTGCAGCTTGAAGGCGGTGTCGCCGTCGACGTTGCCGCCATCCTTTCCAACATTAGCCAGCGCGGCTTCGAGGATTTCCATGCCCGTGGCGATGGTCTGGAAGAAGCGCTCTTCCTCCTGCTTCAGTACATCGGTCACGCGCTTCTCGGACTGGCGCAGCTCGGGGTAGGCGTCGCCCATCTCGGCGGACAGGGCCGCCACCAGCTTGTGGAAGAAGGGGGTGCGGGCGCCCAGCTTGTAGCCATGGCGGATGGCGCGGCGGGCGATGCGGCGCAGCACATAGCCGCGGCCGGCATTGCCGGGGATGACGCCGTCCACCACCGTGAAGGAGCAGGCGCGGATGTGGTCGGCGATGACCTTCAGGCTCGGGCTGTCCTTGTCGCAGTCACCGCCGCCGGCCGCCTCGTCCACGGCCTTCTTGGCCGCGGCGAGCAGGTTCACGAAGGTGTCGATCTCGTAGTTGGAGTGCACATGCTGCAGCACCGCGGCCAGGCGTTCCAGGCCCATGCCGGTGTCCACGCTGGGCTTGGGCAGCTTGTGCATGACGCCGTCTTCGGTGCGGTTGAACTGCATGAAGACGTTGTTCCAGATCTCGATGTAGCGGTCGCCGTCCTGCTCGGCCGAGCCCGGGGGGCCGCCGGCCACGTCGGGGCCGTGGTCGTAGAAGATCTCGGTGCAGGGGCCGCAGGGGCCGGTGTCGCCCATCATCCAGAAGTTGTCGGACATGTAGCGCGCACCCTTGTTGTCGTCGATGCGCACGATGCGCTCGGCGGGCACGCCCACCACCTTGTTCCAGATCTCGTAGGCCTCGTCGTCTTCCTGGTAGACGGTGACCCAGAGCTTTTCCTTGGGCAGGCCGAAGTTGACCGTCAGCAGCTCCCAGGCATAGCTGATGGCGTCCTTCTTGAAATAGTCGCCGAAGCTGAAGTTGCCCAGCATCTCGAAGAAGGTGTGGTGGCGCGCCGTATAGCCGACGTTGTCCAGGTCGTTGTGCTTGCCGCCGGCGCGGATGCACTTCTGGCTGGTCGTCGCACGCGTGTAGGGGCGCTTGTCGAAGCCCAGGAACACGTCCTTGAACTGGTTCATGCCCGCGTTGGTGAACAGCAGCGTCGGGTCGTCGCCCGGCACGACGGGGCTGGAGGCGACGATCTGGTGCCCTTTCGACTCGAAGAACTTCAGAAAGGTCTGGCGGATCTCGGCGGCTTTCATTCCGGGGGCTTCCTGAGAAATTGACGAAATGGTCAGTGACAAAGAGGCGCGATTGTAGAGAGCGGGCCTTGCCCGCCGGGGGGTAGAGTGCCGGCCATACCTTCTGGAGATCCCCGAATGGACGCGAATTCCCCCCTGGCGGCGCTGGACGACGCCGGCCTGCTGCGCACCCAGGCCCTGATCAACGGCGAGTGGGTCGCCGGCCCCGGCAGCTTCGCCGTGACCGACCCCGCCACCGGCCGCGAACTGGCCCAGGTGCCCAACCTCGGCCGCGCCGAGACCGAGGCGGCCATCGCCGCCGCCGCCAACGCGCTGAACGCCTGGCGTTCCAAGCCCGCCAAGGAGCGCGCCGCCGTGCTGCTGCGCTGGCAGCAGCTGCTCGTCAAGCATGCCGACGACCTGGCCCGTCTGATGACGGCCGAGCAGGGCAAGCCGCTGGCCGAGGCGCGCGGCGAGGTGATCTACGGCGCGAGCTTCCTCGACTGGTTCGCCGAGGAGGGCAAGCGGGTCTATGGCGAGACCATCCCGACGACCGACCCGACCAAGCGCTACCTCGTCGTCAAGCAGGCCATGGGCGTCTGCGCGGCCATCACGCCGTGGAACTTCCCGCTGGCCATGATCACGCGCAAGGTCGCGCCGGCGCTGGCCGCGGGCTGCACCGTCATCATCAAGCCGGCCGAGGCCACGCCGCTGACCGCGCTGGCCGCGGCCGAGCTGGCGCAGCGCGCCGGCATGCCGTCCGGCGTGCTGAACGTGCTGACGGCGGACGCACAGCAGTCCATCGAGATCGGCCAGTTGCTGTGCGACAGCGACGTCGTCAGGCACCTGTCCTTCACCGGCTCCACCGAGGTCGGCCGCATCCTGATGCGCCAGTGCGCGCCGACGGTCAAGAAGCTCAGCCTGGAGCTGGGCGGCAATGCGCCCTTCATCGTCTTCGACGATGCCGACCTGGACTCCGCCGTGGACGGCGCGGTCGCCAGCAAATACCGCAACGCCGGCCAGACCTGCGTCTGCGCCAACCGCATCTATGTGCAGGCGGGCGTCTACGACGCCTTCCTGGAGAAGTTCGCGGCCAGGGTCAAGACGCTGAAGACGGGCAACGGCTTCGAGGCCGGCATCAACGTCGGCCCGCTGATCGACGACCAGGCCCTGCAGAAGGTCGAGACCCATGTGGCCGACGCGATCGCGCTGGGCGCCAAGCTGCTGACCGGCGGCAAGCGCATCGAGGGCGGCGGCGGCCACTTCTTCGAGCCCACGCTGCTGGCCGACGCGACGCCGCAGATGCTGTGCTCGCGCGAGGAGACCTTCGGCCCGGTGGCGCCGGTGTTCAGGTTCCAGACGGAAGAGGACGCCATCCGCCTCGCCAACGCGACCGAGTTCGGCCTGGCCAGCTATTTCTACAGCCGCGACATCGGCCGCATCTTCCGCGTCGGCGAGGCGCTGGAATACGGCATGGTCGGCATCAACACCGGCCTGATCTCGACGGCCGAGGTGCCCTTCGGCGGCGTCAAGCAATCCGGCCTGGGCCGCGAGGGCGGGCGCCAGGGCATCGAGGACTATGTCGAGGTCAAATACCTCTGCCTGGGTGACATCCACCGGTAGCAGGCCGCGGAAACGAAAAAACCGCGAGGCAGCTTCTGGCTGCGCTCGCGGTTGCGACACCGCCCCTCGGGCCTTTGTGCAGGCCCGAGGGTCATGCCCCCGATGGCTTACTCGAAATCTGCGCTGAAGGTCAGCGTGCTCAGGCGCGGGGCACCGAGGTAGTAGGAGGGGATGGACGTGCCCGGCGAATAGGTCACACCCGCGGCATTGGTGTAGGGGGTTGCGGCCAGCACCGTGCCCGACGACGGGTTGCGGTACTTGGTGTTGCCGAGGTTGCTGACGTTGAAGCGCAGCAACGCATTCTTCAACAGACCCAGGTTGCCCACCCTGTAACCCGCGTCCACGTCGGCCGTCGTGTAGGCCGGCGCGGCCTCGTCGTTCATCAGCGTGGCGTACTGGGAGCCCGAATACTTGCCCTTGACACGGACGTAGAACGGGCCTTGTTCGTACTGCAATGCCAGGCCAGCCAGGTAGCGCGGCGTGAGGGTGAACTGCTTGCCGGACGTCGGCAACGTGACCGTCGAGGTGACCTGCAGGTCGTCCTTGACCTTGCTCTTCTGCAACGTCAGCGAACCGTAGGCCGAGAAGCCACCGAACACGCCGCTGGCAGCTTCGAACTCCAGGCCACGCACGTTCACCTTGCCGGCGTTCATGTAGACGTTGACCAGAGTGTTGGGATCGAAGGCATTGGCCTGGCGATCCTTGAAGTCCGAGTTGAACGCAGTGACGCTGAACGACACGGCCGGCGACTGGAAGCGATAGCCCAGGTCGGTCATGACCGCGGTCTCGGCCTTGATTTCCGTCCAGGGCGTGATGACGCCGTTGACGAAGCGCAGGTTGCTGCCCGTGAACGCGAAGTTCGGCGGCGCGCGGAAGTTCTTCGCCACGTTCGTGAAGACCTGTTGGCGCCGGTCCAGGTTGAAGCGCACGCCGACCTGCGGCAGCAGTTCACTGAACGAGCGCTTGATCTGGTAGTCCTGGCTGACGCTGGTGTAGGTCGTCGCGGTGGGCGACGTGTAGGACCGCGTGAGGCCTTCGCTGGCGTAGTTGGTCACATCGCGGCTGACGTGCGGTGCGCGCACGCCCAGGGACAGCAAGCCGCGATCATCGGCAAAGCCGATCTGGTCGTTGAAGTAGGCCTGATACGACGTGCTGACGGTCTTCCAGTCACGGCCTTCGTAGCAGCTGCCGTTGGCGCGCTTGACGCAGCCCGACTGCAGCCACATGTCTGCCGGCGTGCCGTCGTCATTCAGCTGCACGGCCGGCTGGGTCTGGCGGTGCTGGGCACGCTCGTACCAGATGCCGAACTTCAGGTAGTGGCTGCCCAGCGTCGTGCTCAACTCGGCCGTCACGCCAGGACGCTGGGTCCTGGTCACGCTGGCGCGCGCCACCCGCACCGTGTCCAACTTGTCGCCGTCGCCGTTGATGTCGACTGCACCACCCACCAGGCTGTTGCCCGCAGTCCCGCCGCTGATGGGCTTGGTGCCCGTCTCGTCCAGCAGGGCCTCCGACCAGCCGCCGTTGCCGAAACCGTACCAGAAGTAGGGCTGCACCTTCAGATAAGTGTCCTGGGCGACTTTGAAGGAGCCCGAAACCGATGCGATCACGTTCTCGAACGGGTTCAGCGAGGTTTTGTAGAAGATCGGGCTCATCGCCGTTTCCGTCTGCGCGGTGCCGTTGACCGGCGCCAGACGCGGCTTGAAGGTGGTTGCGAAATCGGAGCCATAGCCGTTCGCGTTCAGCTGCGGCAGGGTCAGCGAATAGATGTTGTTGTTGATGGCACGGTTGTAGAGCACCGAGCCCAGCAGACGGTTCTCTTCGGACAGGTCCAGCGCGAAGCCGAAGTCGATGTGGTCCTTCTTCGCCTTGCCCTCGCCCTTCCATTTGTCGGCTGTGGTGTGCGAATAGCTCAGGAACACCTTGGCCATGTTGTTGGCGAAACGGCCCGAATCCGCGCGCAGATAGGTGCGCGTCATGTTCAGGCCGCCCAGGGTCTGCGA
The DNA here is from genome assembly GCF_026712205.1 of Pelomonas aquatica. Classification (GTDB taxonomy): domain Bacteria; phylum Pseudomonadota; class Gammaproteobacteria; order Burkholderiales; family Burkholderiaceae_C; genus Pelomonas; species Pelomonas aquatica. Next base: position 258,233 of record NZ_JAPPUW010000005.1, on the reverse strand, counting down.
GACGCGCAGGCGGCGCGTGTCATTGGGATCACAGGTGATGATGCTGATGCTGCCACCGGAGGCGCCACCGCTGGGGGTTTCGAGTTCGGTAGACCCCTGGGCCACGGAGGTCGTGCAGACGTTTTCCGTGTCGATGAATTCCTGCGGATAGACCGCGAAGTTGCCCGAGTCGTTGACCGGAACGCCGTTCACGGTGAAGCCAAGCTGGTCCGAGTTGAAGCCGCGCACGGACAGGCCGCCGCCGAACAGGCCGGTACCGTCATAGCTGTAGGTATTGACGCCCGGCAGCAACGCGATGGCCTGGTAGGAGTTGCCGGTGGCACGGTCCTTCTCGATGGAAGCCTTGGTGACCGTGCTGCGGCCCTTGACCGAATCGTCATTGATCATCAGGCCCGAACCCAGCTTGCCGCCGGAGCCGACGACGGTGATCGTGCCCAGACGCACCTTGTCGTCCTGGGCGCGCGGCGCAGCCTGATCCTTGTCGGTGTCGGCGGCCGGCGCGGTCTGCGCATGCACGGCCGGCGCGGCCAGGGCTGCCACGGCGACACTCAGCGCCGTGCGGGCAAAGCGGGCCAATTGCTGTTCAGTCATCCCAATCACTCCTGTTGTTCGCGCGCTGCCGCGCGGCTGATGTCGAAATCGTCAAAAAACGTCACGTGACGTGTTGGCTGTCGTACTGCTCGGCGTCCAAAAAATAAACGGCCGCAACCGTGACGGAATTGTCATGACTTTCCGTGACAAAACTTTACGGGTAAGTCAGAAGCAGATTTTTTGCCCTTGACCAACGGGAAGAGGCACCCCGATGGTGCGTCGCGTACCCGCCGACAGCCCCGGTTTTCGGCCCTGGATCGCCTTGTCATCTCCTCGTAAAGCGGCTCCGGGCGCGCCAAATGCGTGCGGGCTGCGCCATCGCTGCGGACCATGCGATGCCGCTTCGTGGCTGTCGCGGATTCACGACAAACTCGCGCAATATCGCCACTTCTAAGATCGGCGCCCCGCCCGAGTCCACTCCGCCATGGCCTTTCCGTCCCCCTTCCGTTTCGGCGCCGGCATCGCCTTCGCCGCCCTGCTCGCCAGCTGCGCGACGCCGCCGCCCGCCGCCACGGCCGAGCTGACGCTGTTCTCCATCAACGACTTCCACGGCAACATCCAGCCCGCCCAGCCGACGCCGGCCATGCCGCGCGTCGCCGATCCGGCCACGGGCGAGGTCAAGGCCCAGCCGGCGGGCGGCATCGCCTATCTGGCCTCCGCGCTGGCCGAGCTGCGCGCCAGGCATCCCGACTCCCTGGTCGTCGCCGGCGGCGACCTGATCGGCGCGTCGCCGCTGATCTCCGGCCTGCTGCGCGACGAGCCGACGCTGGCGGCCCTGTCGCGGCTCGACATCAGCGCCAGCGCCCTGGGCAACCACGAGCTCGACGCCGGCCTGCCGGAGCTGCTGCGCAAGGCGCGCGGCGAATGCGGCCCGACCGAGTGCCTGTGGCCCGGCTTCAAGGGCCCCGGCTTCCCCTATCTCGGCGCCAATGTGCTGGACGCCGCCACCGGCCAGCCCCTGCTGCCCACCCACGTCATCAAGCAGGCCGCCGGCTTCAAGGTCGCCATCGCCGGCGTGGCCACGCGGGACACGCCGCAGGTCATCGTCGCGAAGGCCATCCAGGGCATCCGCTTCGCGGACGAGGCCGACACGCTGAACGCGCTGGTGCCCCGGCTCAAGGCCGAGGGCGCCCAGGTGCTCGTCACGGTCATGCACGAAGGCGGCGTGCAGGGCCCCGGCGGCGCGGCCAACGACCCGAGCCATGCCTGCCCGACGCTGGGCGGCCGCGTGCTGGACATCGCCCGCCGCCTGGACCCGGCCTACGCCATCATCATCGGCGGCCACACCCACCAGGCCTACACCTGCAAGATCGCCGGCCGCCTGGTCGTGCAGGCCGGCAGCTACGGCGGCTGGATCACCGAGAGCCGCCTCAGGCTCGACGCCGCTGGCCGGGTGCTGGACGCCCAGGCCGTCAACCATCCGGTGCTGCAGTCGGTCTACGCGCCCAACCCGGCGCTGGCGGCCCTGGTGGCCCAGGCCGCCGCACTGACCGCCGCGCAACGCAACAAGCCCGTCGCCACGCTGCAGCGCGGCGCCACGCGCCATGCCAAGCCGCCCCATGGCGACTCATCGCTGGGCAACCTGATCGCCGACAGCCAGCTCGCGTTCGCGCGCAAGCAGGGCCCGGCCGACATCGCCTTCATGAACCCGGGCGGCATCCGCGCCGACCTGACGGTGGAGGCCGGCAAGCCGACGACGATGAGCGACCTGATCGCCATCCAGCCCTTTGGCAACGACATCGTCGCGCTGACGCTGACCGGCCAGCAGCTCTGGGACATCCTGCAGCGCCAGCTGCCCCAGGGCGGTGCCGAGCCGCGCCTGCTGCAGGCCTCGTCGACGCTGCGCTACCACTGGCGCATCGGCGCCGACGGCCATGCCGAACTCGGCGAGATCCTGGTCGACGGCCAGCCGCTGAACCGCACGCGCGACTACCGCGTCGTCGTCAACAACTTCCTGGCCGAGGGCGGCGACGCCCAGGCCGGCTTCAAGCACGGCCGAGACCGCGCCCTGCTGGGCACGGACATCGACGCCCTCGTCGACCTGTTGAGCGCCAACCCCGATGCGCCGCAGCAGGCCGCGCCCGGCCGCATCGTGCGTGACCCGCCGTGACTAGGGCAAACCTGTAACTGCTTGCAGCGACCCGGCCGCAGCCGCCCGATGGGGCCGCCCTAGACTCGAAGCCGCCCGGTACCGCAGGCCGGGCGCCAGCGGGTCGGGGGAGCGATGGCGGCTTGGGACATGCAAGGCAGCGCGGATGCCGGGCACCCACCCGGGCCGTCCGGCACGAGCATCTCGGCCAGCCCGCTGATGCGCGAGGTCATGGCCCACCTGCCCTGCGGGCTGGCCGTCTTCGATGCCGAGCGCCGCCTCGTCGTCCACAACGCCGAGTTCGAGCGGCTGCTCAAGCTGCCGGCCTCGCTGTTCGAAGAGCCGCCGCTGCGCTTCGACGACCTCGTCGGCTTCCTGGCCATGCGCGGCGACTTCGGCCCGGGCGACGCCGGCCGCAGCGCCGCCGAGGCCGTGCTGGCCCTGGGCCGCGACCCGCGCGCCGAGCGCCTGGAAACCTGCCGCGTCGGCGAGCTCCCCATCGAGATCCGCACCGCACCGTTGCCGGCATCGGCATCGGTGCCGGGCGGCCTGGTGCTGACCTGCCTGGACCTCGCGCCCCAGGCCCAGGCCCGGCTGGCCGCCGAGCGCGCTTCGCAGGCCAAGACGCACTTCCTGGCCCATATGAGCCACGAGATCCGCACGCCGATGAACGCCGTGCTCGGCATGCTGCGCCTGCTGCAGAAGACGCCGCTGGACGCCCGCCAGCGCGACTACGCCGTCAAGGCCGAGGGCGCCGCGCGCGGGCTGCTCGGCCTGCTCAACGACGTCCTCGACTTCTCCAAGATCGAGGCCGGCCGCCTCGGCCTGGACCCCCACCCGACGCGGCTGGACGAACTGCTGCGCGACCTCTCCGTCATCCTCGCCGCCAACCTCGACAAGCGCGAGCTCGAACTGCTCTTCGACCTCGACCCGCAGCTGCCGCCCGTCGTCATCGCCGACGCGCTGCGCCTGCAGCAGGTGCTCGTCAACCTCGCCGGCAACGCGATCAAGTTCACCGAGGCCGGCGAAGTCGTGCTCGGCATCCGGCGCGCCGCGCAGAGCGCCTCCAGCGTGACGCTGGACTTCTCGGTGCGCGACACCGGCATCGGCATCGCGCCCGAGCAGCAGCAGCGCATCTTCTCCGGCTTCGCCCAGGCCGAGGCCTCGACCGCGCGGCGCTTCGGCGGTACCGGCCTGGGCCTGGCCATCAGTCGCCGCCTGGTGCGGCTGATGGGCGGCGACATCCATGTCGACAGCGCGCCCGGCCGCGGCAGCCGCTTCGGCTTCACGCTGAGCTTCGCGCTGCCCGAGGTCCAGGCCGAGCCGGTGCCGCGCCAGGCCCTGCGCGCCCTCGTCATCGACGACCACGCCGAGGCCCGCCGCGTCATCGGCGCCCTGGCCGGGTCGCTGGGTTGGCAGGTCAGCCTCGCCGCCGGCGGCGCGCAGGCGCTGGAACTCGCCGAAGGCCAGCCGCCCGAGGTCGTGCTGCTCGACTGGGTCATGCCCGGCATGGACGGCTGGCAGACCGCCGTGCGGCTGCGCCAGCGCCTCGGCGCCGGGCCGCTGCTGCTGATGGTCACCGGCCACGACCGCGAGCAGCTGGCCCGGCGCAGCGCCAGCGAGCAGGCCCTGCTGGATGGCTTCCTCGTCAAGCCCGTCACCGCGACGATGCTGGCCCAGGCCGTGGCCGCCGCCGCCCAGGCGCGCGGCCGCGGCGACGACGCCCCCGAACCCGCGCCGCAGCGCCTCGCGGGCCTGCAACTGCTGCTCGTCGAGGACAACCCCGGCAACCAGCAGGTCACGCGTGAGCTGCTCGAACTCGAAGGCGCCGCCGTCACGCTGGCCGGCGACGGCCAGCAGGCCCTGACCCTGCTGGCCCAGACCCGCGGCCGGCGCGGCTTCGACGCCGTGCTGATGGACGTGCAGATGCCGGTGATGGACGGCATGACCGCGACGCGGCTGATCCGCCGCCAGCTCGGCCTGGCGCTGCCCATCGTCGCGATGACCGCCGGCACGCTGTCGACCGAGCGCCAGGCCTGCCTGGACGCCGGCATGGACGAGCACCTCGGCAAGCCCTTCGACCCCGACGGCCTGGTCGCCGTGCTCAGGCGCCGCTGCGGCGAACCCCAGGGCCTGGCCGCAGCGCCGGCCCGGCCCGCGCTGCCGCCGGCCCTGCTGGCCGACGCCGGCCGCGCCGGCATCGCGCTGGCCGAGGCGCTGGCGCGCATGTCGGGCCGCGTCGAGCTGTTCGAACGCACGCTGGCCGCGCTGCACGAGCAGGACCGCAGGCTCGGCACCGTCCTCGTCGAAGGCGGCAGCGCCGCGGCGCAGGGCCTGCACGGCTTCCGCGGCCTCGCCGCGATGCTCGGCGCCGGCGGCAGCGCCGCACTGGCCGCCGAGGGCGAGCACGCCGGCCAGCCCGACGACGACTGGCGGCACCGCTTCCTGGAGCGCCGCCGCGCCGACCTGGCCGCGCTCGACCGCCTGGCCGCCGACCTCGCCGCCCACGAGAGCCTGCCCGCAGCCCCGCCGCCCGAGGCGCCCGCGGGCAGCCTCGCGGCAAGGCTGGACCAGCTCATCGAGCTGCTGGACGGCGCCGACCTCGAAGCCCTGGACCGTCACGCCGCGCTGCGCGACCAACTGCCCCAACCCCGGGCCACCGCCCTCGATACCGCGATGGCCGCGCTCGACTTCGGCGCCGCGCTGGCGCTGTGCCGCGAACTGCGCGCCCTGCTGGAGCCCCTGCCATGATTTCCATGCCCCTGAGCCGCCAGGCCCCGCCGGGCCGCCGGCCGCGCCTGCTGCTGGTTGACGACCAGCCCGCCAACATCCAGGCCCTGCACCGCGTCTTCGCGGGCGACTGCCAGGTGCTGATGGCCACCGACGGCGCGCGAGCGCTGCAGCTCTGCCGCGAGCGCCAGCCCGACCTCGTGCTGCTGGACGTACAGATGCCCGGCATGGACGGCCACGAACTCTGTGCCGAGCTCAAGGCCGACCCGCTGCTGCGCGGCATCGCCGTCATCTTCGTCACCGCGCAGCACCACCCCGACGACGAGACCCGCGGCCTGGACGCCGGCGCCGCCGACTTCATCACCAAGCCCTTCAACCCCGCCGTCGTGCGCGCCCGCGTGCGCACGCAGCTGACGCTCAAGCACCAGTCCGACCTGCTGCGCGAGCTGGCCTTCGTCGACGGCCTGACCGGCGTGCACAACCGCCGCCACTTCGACGAGCGCTTCCTGTCCGAGACGCGGCGCGCCCAGCGCACGCGCTCGCCGCTGGCCGTCGTGCTCGCCGACGTCGACCACTTCAAGCGCTACAACGACGCCCTCGGCCACCTCGCCGGCGACGACTGCCTGCGCCGCGTGGCCGCCGCGCTGCGCGCCTGCCTGCGCCGCCCCACCGACCTGCTGGCGCGCTACGGCGGCGAGGAATTCATCTGCCTGCTGCCCGACACCGACCTGGCCGGCGCCATCGGCGTGGCCCAGCAGATGGAGGACGGCCTGCGCGCCCTGGCCCTGCCCCACCCGGGCATAGCCGGCATCGTCACCGTCAGCCTGGGCGTGTCGGCCGCCGCGCAGGGCCAGGGCCTGGTGGAGGCGGCGGACAAGGCGCTCTACCTCGCCAAGGCGGCGGGCCGCGGGCGGGTGAGCTGGGTGGAGGGCTGAAAAAGGAAACGGCCCGAGACGAGGTCAGGGGCCGTTTGAAGTCTGGAGCGGGCGATGGGAATCGAACCCACGTCATGAGCTTGGGAAGCTCAGGTCCTACCATTGAACGACGCCCGCGCTGGAGGCGGATTATGACCCGGCTCGCCGGCGCCACAGAAGCTGTAGGACAAGGCCGCGACATCGCGGCAACGGCGGGCTCGCAGCGCCGGCCCGCCCTAGCATGCCGGCCATCGCAACCGCCCCCAGCAGGAGACCGACATGACCCAAGTCCGGCGCACCCTCATTTCCCTCGTCACCGCATCCCTCGTCTTCAGCGGCATGGCCCAGGCCGCGCCGACGGCGCTGATCAGCACCGAGCAGGCCGCCGCCGCGCTGCAGCCTGCCGCGCGCAGCGCCGCCCATGCGCGGCTGCAGGCCGCGCTGGACCGCGCCGACCTGGCCGCCATGCTGCAGTCGCGAGGCGTGTCGACCGACGAGATGCGCGCCCGCGTCGATGCGCTGACCGACGCCGAAGCCCAGCAGATGCTGCAGCAGATCGACGCGGCACCGGCCGGCGGCGATGTCGTCGGCGTGCTGTTCACCATCTTCATCATCCTGCTGGTGACCGACATCCTGGGCCTGACCAAGGTCTTCCCGTTCACGCGCTCGATGCGTTGACCACCGCCCGCCTGCTCATCGCCTGCGCGGCGCTGCTGCTGGGCGGTTGCGCGACGCTCGCCACGCCGCCGCAGACGGCGGCGCTGCTGGCCGCGCCGCCGTCTGGCTTGCCGCCGCGGGCCGAGCGGGCGGACGTGCCCTTCTTCGCGCAGACGCGCGACCACTGCGGCCCGGCCGCGCTCGCCACCGCGCTGGCCGACGTGCAGCTGCCGGCCGACCCCGACCGACTGGCCGACGCCGTCTTCCTGCCGTCGCGGGCCGGCAGCCTGCAACTGGAGATGCTGGGCGGCGCGCGCCGCCAGGGCGCCGTCGCGACGCGGCTGCCGCGCGAGCTGGAGGCCCTGCTGCGCGAGGTCGCGGCGGGCCACGCCGTCGTCGTGCTGCAGAACCTCGGCCTGGACTGGCTGCCGCGCTGGCATTACGCCGTCGTCGTCGGCTACGACCTGGCCGCGCGCGAGCTGATCCTGCGCAGCGGCACGACCGCGCGCGAGACGCTGCCGCTGCGCACCTTCGAATACACCTGGGCGCGCGGCGGCCGCTGGGCCATCACGGTGCTGCCGCCGGAGCGCCTGCCGGCCACGGCGACCGAGGACGATGCCCAGGAAGCCGCCGTCGGCTTCGAGCGCGCCGCGCCGCCGGCCCGCGCGGCCCTGGCCTACCGCACGCTGCTGGCGCGCTGGCCGGGCAATCTGCTGGCCGGCATCGGCCTGGGCAACACGCTGAACGCCGCCGGCGATGCGGCCGGCGCGCGCGCGGCCTTCGAGGCCGTGGCCGGGCGCCACGACAGCGCGGTGGCCTGGATCAATCTCGCCCGGCTGCGCCTGGACGCGGGCGATCGCGCCGGCGCCCGCGCGGCGGCCGAGCGCGCCGTGCGGCGCGCCGAAACGGCCGAGCCGGCCTGGCGCGATGCGGCAGGCGCCACACTTGCGGCGACAAACGCTCCTTAGCGCCTGACGGCCGCGGCTACAGTCGCGCGCATGGAGTCCGCAGCCGTTTCGCGTCCACCCGCCACGCTGTCGATTGCGTGGCGCCAGCTGTTGCGGGACTGGCGGGCCGGCGAGCTGCGCCTGCTGATGCTGGCCGTGGCGCTGGCCGTCGCGGCGCTGTGCGCGGTGGCCTTCCTGTCCGACCGGCTCGACCAGGGCCTGCGGCGCGACGCGGCCCAACTGCTCGGCGGCGATGCCGTCGTCGCCAGCGACCAGCCCACGCCGCCGACCCTCGTCGGCCTGGCCGCCGAGCTGAAGCTGACCGGCGCGCGCAGCGCCAGCTTCGCGAGCATGGCGCGCGCCGACGACGCCCAGGGCGGCGAGAGCCGGCTCGTCGCGGTCAAGGCGGTCGGCAGCGGCTACCCCTTGCGCGGCCAGATCACGCTGCACCAGGCCCTGCCCGGCCGCGGCGGCGCGCCGGCGCGCGGTGAGGTCTGGGCCGACCCGGCCGTGGCCGACGGCCTGGGCCTGAAGCTCGGCGATGCGCTGCTGCTCGGCGACGCCCGCTTCACGCTGGCCGCCCTCATCGAGACCGAGCCCGACCGCGGCGCCGGCTTCATGAACTTCGCGCCGCGCGTGATGCTGGCCGAGGCCGACCTGGCGGCCACCCACCTCGTGCAGCCGGCCAGCCGCATCACCTACCGCCTGGCCCTGGTGCCCGGGGCCGGCGCGGCGCCCGATGCGGTGCGGCGCTTCGTCGACGCGGCCGGGCAGCAGGTCGAGAAGGGCGGCCTGCGCGGCGTGCGGCTGGAGTCGCTGGAATCCGGCCGCCCCGAGATGCGCCAGACGCTGGACCGCGCCGCGCGCTTCCTGCGCCTGGTGGCGATGCTGTCGGCCCTGCTCGCGGCCGTGGCCGTGGGCCTGGCCGCGCGTGATTTCGCGGCCCGCCACCTGGATGCCTGCGCGATGCTGCGCGTGCTGGGCCAGCCGCAGCGCCGCATCGCCTGGGCCTATGCGCTGGAGTTCCTGCTCGCCGGCCTGGCCGCCAGCGCGGCCGGCGTGCTGGGCGGGCTGGGCCTGCACCAGGTCTTCGTGTCGCTGCTGGTCGGCCTCATCGACGCGAGCCTGCCGCCGCCCAGCGCCTGGCCGGCCCTGCTGGGCCTGGGCCTGGGCCTGTCGCTGCTGCTGGGCTTCGGCCTGCCGCCGGTGCTGCAGCTGGCCGCCGTGCCGCCGCTGCGCGTGATCCGCCGCGACCTGGGCGCGCCCAAGGCCGGCTCGCTGCTGGTGCTGGGCGCGGGCGTCGCGGGCCTGGGCGCCATCCTCGTCGTGCTGGCCGGCGACATGAAGCTGGGCGCCATCGCCGCGGCCGGCTTCGCGGGCGCGGTGCTGCTGTTCGCGGCGCTGGCCTGGGCGGCGGTCTGGCTGCTGCGCCGGCTGGTGCCGGTCAACGTCAGCGGCACGGGCCTGCCGCGCTGGCTGCTGCTGGCCACGCGCCAGGTCGCCGCGCGGCCGGGCTTCGCCGTCATGCAGGTGGCCTCGCTGGCCGTGGGCCTGCTGGCGCTGGCCCTGCTGGTGCTGCTGCGCACCGACCTCATAGCCAGCTGGCGCCGCGCCACGCCGGCCGCAGCGCCGGACCGCTTCGTCATCAACATCCAGCCCGACCAGGGCGAGGCCTTCCGCAAGGCGCTGGCCGACGCGGGCGTCGCCAGGTTCGACTGGTACCCGATGATCCGCGGCCGGCTGACGGCCATCGACGGCGCGGCCGTGCAGGCCGGGCGCTTCGCCGACGAGCGCGCGCAGCGCCTGGCTGAGCGCGAGTTCAACCTCAGCCACGCGGCCGAGGTGCCGGCCCACAACGACATCGTGGCCGGGCGCTGGGGCAGCGCCGCGGCGGGCGAGCTGGGCTTGAGCGTGGAGGCCGGCCTGGCCACGACGCTGGGCCTGAGGCTGGGCGATACGCTGGCCTTCGACATCGCCGGCCAGCCCGTGCAGGGCCGCATCACCAGCCTGCGCAAGGTCGACTGGTCGTCGATGCGGGTCAACTTCTTCGTGCTGTTCGAGACCGCCGCGCTGCCCGATCTGCCGTCCACGCAGATCGCCGCCTTTCGGCTGCCGGCGGGCGCCAGGCTGGACCGCGACCTGGCGCGGCGCTTCCCCAATCTGACCGTCATCGACGTCTCGGCCCAGCTCAACCAGGTGCAGGGCGTGCTGGACCAGGTCATCCAGGCCGTGCAGTTCCTGTTCGGCTTCACGCTGGCGACCGGCCTCGTCGTGCTGCTGGCGGCCGTGGGCAGCACGCGCGAGGCGCGCACGCGCGAGTTCGCGCTGATGCGGGCTCTGGGCGCACCGGCCGCGCTGCTGGCGCGGGTACAGCGCGCCGAGTTGCTGGGCGTGGGCGCGCTGGCCGGCTTCCTGGCCGGCGCCGTCGCGCTGCTGCTGGCCGCGCTGCTCGCACGCTTCGTGTTCGAGTTCGACTGGCAGCTCAAGCCCTGGGTGCCCTTCGCCGGCGCGGCCTGCGGTGCACTGCTGGCCTGGAGCGCCGGCTGGTGGAGCCTGCGCGGCGTGCTGCGGCGCCCCGTCGTGCAGACGCTGCGGGAGGCCCAGGCGGAATGAAGACGGCAGCCGCGGTGTCGGCCCGCGACGTCGGTCGCTACCTGGCGCTGTCGGCCGGCATCACCGTCGTCTACTACCTGCTGGGCCGGCTGGGCCTGCTGATGGTGCTGCCGCCCTACCAGGTGGCGCCCATCTACCCGGCCGCGGGCTGGGGCCTGGCCGTGCTGCTGGTGCTGGGCCTGCGCCATCTGCCGGCCGTGGCCCTGGGTTCCTTCATCGTGCAGGCGACGACGATGGCCGACCTGGGCCCAGCCGTGCTGCCGCTGGCCCTGAGCATCGGCTGCGGGGCGGCGGCCCAGGCGGCGGCCGGCACGCTGCTGATGCGGCGCTGGTGCGGCCGGCCCCTGCTGCTGGGCACGGCGCGCGAGGTCGGCAGCTACCTGGGCGCCGCAGCCCTGGCCGGCCTCGTCAGCCCGAGCTGCGCGACGCTGGCGCTGATGGCCACGGACGTCGTCGCGAAGGCGCAGATGGGCCTGGTCTGGACGGTGTGGTGGACCGGCGACCTGATGGGCGTGCTGATCGCGACGCCGATCACGCTGGCGCTGATCGGCCGGCCGCGCTCGGCCTGGAGCCCGCGCCGCTTCAGCGTCGGCCTGCCGATGCTGCTGACGACGCTGCTCGTCGCCCTGGGCGTGGCCGTGACGATGGAATGGGACCGCCAGCGCAACCGCGCCGACTTCACGCGCGATGCGGGCAGCGCGGCCCAGGACCTGGCCGACCGGCTGCGCGAGCCGCTGCTGACGCTGGAGGCCGTGCACGGCCTCGTCAAGCTAAAAGCCCTGCCCACGCGCGAGGAGTTCGCCCGCGCGACGCGCGGCTTCCTGACCGAGGACAGCCCGCTGCTGGCGCTGGGGCTGACGCTGCGCGTCGCGCGCGCCGACGTCGAGCGCTTCAACGCCGCGGCCGCCGCCGACGGCTTCCCCGGCGGCTTCCAGGCGCGCGACCGCGGCCGCGCCGGTGACCTGAGCGTCCCGCCCGACGAGGACATGATGGCCATCCGCCTCGTCGAGCCGCTGTCGCGCAACCTCGGCGCGCTGGGCGTGAACGTGCGCACCATCCCCGGCGCGCGCGCGGCCATCGCGCAGGCTGCGGCCCGGGGCCGGCCGGCCGCGTCGGCGGGCTTCCAGCTGTCGCAGGACAAGGAGGGCGCGGTCGGCGTCGTCCTCTACCAGCCGCTCTACCGGGGCAATGCCGTGCCGGGCGAGCAGGCACTGAGCGGCGTCGTCTTCGCGACGCTGCGACCCGACCTGCTGCTGTCGCGCCTGGCCGTGAGCTGGCCCGAGCACCTGGGCGCCTGCCTGATCGACCTGGAACCCGGCGCCGCCTACCGGCGCCTGGGCGGGCCGCCGGGTTGCGAGGCCGTGCAGCGCAGCGAGGACGCCGTCCTGCCCCTCGTCAGATTGCCGCTGGAGTTCGGCGGCCGGCACTGGGAGGTGCGCATCTACGACCTGCCGGGCTTCGTGCAGGCGCCCGGCCGCAGCTGGGCCTTCGCGCTGGTGGGCCTGATGGCCACGGCCATGGTCGGCGCGCTGCTGCTGCTGATGTCGGGGCGCACCCAGCATGTCGAAGCCCTGGTCCGCGAGCGCACCGCGGCGCTGGAACGCGAGATCGGCAACCGCACGCTGGGCGAGCAGGCGCTGCGCCAGAGCGAGCAGCGCTTTCGCAGCATCTTCGAGACGGCGCCCATCGGCATCGCCTTCACCGACCTGCACGGCAGCTTCCAGGAGGTCAACACCCATTTCTGCAAGCTCGTCGGCTACCCGGCCGAGACGCTGCTCGGGCGACGCTCCATCGACGTGACCCACGAGGACGACCGCCGCGAGGACATCCGCCTGGCCAGCCGGATGCTGCGTGGCGAGATCCCCTTCTACCGCCGCAACAAGCGCTACGTCCGGCTCGACGGCGGCATCACCCACGCCCGCGTGCTCGTCAGCCTGCTGCGCGGCGCCGACGGCCGGCCGCACCGGCTGGTCGGCGTCGTCGAGGACATCACCGACCAGCTGCGCATCGAGGAGCTGGACCGCGCCCGCGAGGCCGCCGAGGCCGCCAACCAGGCCAAGAACGAGTTCCTGTCGCGCATGAGCCATGAGCTGCGCACGCCGATGAACGCCATCCTCGGCTTCACGCAGCTGATGCAGATGGACGCGGCCGAGCCGCTCGCGCCGGCCCAGCGCGGCCGGGCCCAGCAGATCGCGCAGGCCGGCTGGCATCTGCTGGAGATGATCAACGACACGCTGGACCTGTCGCGCATCGAGGCCGGCTCGCTGCGCCTGGAGCCGGCCGTGCTGGAGCTGCCGCCGCTGCTTGCCCGCGCGCTGGCCCTGGTGCAGCACAGCGCGACCGAGCGCGGCCTGGCCATCAGCCAGCGCATCGACCCGGGCGCCGTGCGCCTGCTGGGCGACGCCACGCGGGTCACGCAGATCCTGACCAATCTGCTCAGCAACGCCGTCAAGTACAACCGCCCCGGCGGCAGCATCGGCATCGAGGCCGGCGCGCCCGAGCCCGGCTGGGTCGAGATCGCCGTGCGCGACACCGGCCTGGGCCTCAGCGAGGTGCAGCGCGCCGCCCTCTTCCAGCCCTTCAACCGCCTGGGCCGCGAGCGCAGCGGCCTGCCGGGCACCGGCATCGGCCTGGTCATCAGCCTGCGCCTGGCCGAGATGATGGGCGGCAGCCTGCGCGCCGACCCGCCGGCGGCGGGCCAGGCCCAGGGTGCCTGCTTCGTGCTGAGGCTGCCGGCCGCGGGCAGCGCCATGCCGGCCGCCGGCCAGGGCCAGCCGGACGAACCCGCCGCGCCCCGCAGCGGCCCGCACCGGCGCCTGCTCTACATCGAGGACAACCCGCTGAACGCCGAGGTCATGCGCGGCATCCTCGATCAGCGCCCGGGGCTGGAGCTGGAGGTCGCGACGACGGCCGAGGCCGGCCTGCGCGCGCTGCGGCAGCGGCCGCCGGCGCTGCTGCTGCTCGACTGGCAGCTGCCCGACGGCGACGGCCTGACCGTGCTCGGCCGGCTGCGCGAGCTGGGCCGCACGCCGCCGCCCGTCATCGTCGTCTCGGCCAATGCCCAGCCGGAACAGATCGCGCTGGCCCGCACGGCGGGCGCCCGGCACTACCTGACCAAGCCGCTGGACGTGCACGAACTGCTGGCCCTGGTCGACGAATTGTTGGCGCTGTCCGCCCCTGCGGAGCGGGCAGAATGAGCGCTCCCTTCCCCACGCGCAGCGCCCGATGAGCTCCACCGACCTCGTTCCCAGCCCCGGCGCCCAGGCCGTGCAGGCCCTGGCCCGCACCGATGCCCGCCAGTTCCTGACCTTCCGCATCGGCGAGGAGGAATACGGCCTGGACATCCTGCGCGTGCAGGAAATCCGCTCCTATGAGGCGCCCACCCGCGTCGCCAACGCGCCGGCCTTCGTCAAGGGCGTCGTCAATCTGCGCGGCGTCATCGTGCCCATCCTGGACCTGCGCCTGCGCCTCGGCCAGGCCGGCGAGTACAACGCCTTCACCGTTGTCGTCGTGCTGAACGTGGCCGGCCGCGTGGTGGGTATCGTCGTGGACTCGGTGTCCGACGTGCTGGAACTGAGCGCCGAGGAGATCAAGCCCCGCCCCGAGGTGCCGGCGGCCTTGGACGCCCGCTTCATCACCGGCCTGGGCAAGATCGGCGACCGCATGCTGATCCTGCTCGACATCGAGGCCATGATCAAAAGCCCGGATTTCGGCCTCGTCGACTGACGAATCCGCCGACGCGGCGGCCTGAAGTTAGCAGTCGCCAACTATTGCATCCGCTGAAACACTGTATTCCTGCCCTGGGTCGAAGAGGTTTAGCACTCTATAAAGCAGAGTGCTAATATCTCGTCACCGCTGCAATCCACGCGGCGGTTTCGAAGGATTCGACACGATGTCTGCCTCTTCCGCCATTGCCATCCGCGACCCCTGGGCCCTCGTGCCCTCGCTGGGCAATCTGGACGCCTACATCTCCGCCGTCAACCGCCTGCCGCTGCTGACCGCGGAGGAGGAAAGCTCGGCCGCGCGCCGCCTGCGCGAGCACGGCGACCTGGAAGCCGCCGGCCGCATGGTGCTGTCGCATCTGCGCCTGGTCGTGTCCATCTCGCGCCAGTATGTCGGCTATGGCCTGCCCCAGGGCGACCTGATCCAGGAAGGCAATGTCGGCCTGATGAAGGCCGTCAAGCGCTTCGACCCGGACCAGGGCGTGCGCCTGGTCAGCTACGCGATGCACTGGATCAAGGCCGAGATCCACGAGTACATCCTGAAGAACTGGCGCATGGTCAAGGTCGCGACGACCAAGGCCCAGCGCAAGCTGTTCTTCAACCTGCGCTCGATGAAGCACCAGCTCAAGGCCGGCCAGGACGACGCGGCGACGCACCGCAACACGCTGACCGAGGCCGAGGTCGCCCACGTCGCCAGCACGCTGAACGTGAAGCGCGAGGAAGTGCTGGAGATGGAGACCCGCATGTCGGGCGGCGACGTGGCCCTGGAGCCGCAGACCGACGACGACGGCGAGAGCTTCGCCCCCATCGCCTACCTGGCCGACGAAAGCCACGAGCCGACCCGCGTCATCGAGGCCCGCTCACGCGACACGCTGGCCGGCGACGGCATCCAGCGCGCGCTGGAGGTGCTGGACCCGCGCAGCCGCCGCATCGTCGAAGAGCGCTGGCTGAAGGTGAACGACGACGCCTCGGGCGGCATGACGCTGCACGAGCTGGCGGCCGAGTACGGCGTGTCGGCCGAGCGCATCCGCCAGATCGAGGTGGCCGCGATGAAGAAGATGAAAAAGGCGCTGACTGCGTAGCCCACCCCCTACCGGCTGACGCCGGCCCCCTCAAGGGGCACTGCCAGCGGCCCGGCAAAGCCGGTTCCGCGGCAGTCGCGCGATGAAGACAAAGGCCCCTTCACGGGGCCTTTGTCATTTTTTGGTCTCCGCCAAGAGCAGCTTGATGTCGTCGGCCAGCGGCTGGGCGCCGGCACCGTAGCGCGCATAGACGCGCACGCGGCCCTCGGTGTCGAAGATGTAGCTCGCGGCCGTGTGGTCCATCGTGTAGGTCTCGGGCGTCTTGCCCGGCACCTTGGCATAGAAGACCTTGAACTCCTTGGCCGCGGCCTGGGTCTGCTCCCCGCTGCCGCGCAGGCCGACGAAGCCGGGGTCGAAGCTGGCGAGATAGGCCTTCAGCAGCGCGGCCGTGTCGCGCTCGGGGTCGATGGTGACGAAGACGCCCTGCACCTTGTCGCCATCGGCGCCCAGGCTGCGCTTGACCTCGGCCACCTCGGCCATCGTCGTCGGGCAGACGTCGGGGCATTGCGTGTAGCCGAAGAAGACCACCAGCACCTTGCCCTTGAAATCGGCCAGCGAGCGGGCGCGGCCGTCCTGGTCGGTCAGGTTCAGCGTGCGGGCGTACTCGGCGCCGGTCAGGTCGATGCCCTTGAAGGCCGGCTTGTCGGGGCCGGCCTTCTGGCAGCCGGCGAGGGCGAGCGCGGTCAGCGCGGCAAGGGCGAGGCGGCGGGTGTTCATGGGAGGTAATGGTCGATCAACAGGGCCGCGAACAGCAGCGACAGATGCCAGATGGAGAACCAGAAGGTCCGCCGCGCGAGCATCTCCGAGTAGGCACGCCAGAGCCGGAAGGCATAGCCGCAGAAGCCCAGGCCCAGCGCGACGGCGCTGACCAGGTAGAACCAGCCGCTCATGCCGGTCAGGAAGGGCAGCAGCGTGGCCGCGAACAGCACCCAGGTGTAGAGCAGGATCTGCAGCCGCGTGTAGTCGTTGCCGTGGGTGACGGGCAGCATGGGCAGGCCGGCGCGGGCGTAGTCCTCGGCGCGGTAGAGCGCCAGCGCCCAGAAGTGCGGCGGCGTCCACAGGAAGATGATGAGGCAGAGCAGCCAGGCCTCGGGCCCGAGGTCGCCGCGCATCGCGGCCCAGCCCAACACCGGCGGCATCGCGCCCGATGCGCCGCCGATGACGATGTTCTGCGGCGTCATCGGCTTCAGGATGACGGTGTAGATGACGGCATAGCCGACGAAGGTGGCGAAGGTCAGCCACATCGTCAGCAGGTTCACGCAGACGCCCAGGATGGCCATGCCGATGCCGCACAGCAGCGCCGAGAAGGCCAGGGTCTGCGGGCGGCTGAGCTCGCCCTTGGCGGTGGCGCGCCAGGCGGTGCGCTTCATGCGCGCGTCGATGCCGTCCTCGATGAGGCAGTTGAAGGCCGCGGCGGCGCCGGCGACGAGCCAGATGCCGGCGATGGCCGCGAGCATGGTCAGCGCCTGCTGCAGCGACGGCAGGCCGGGCACGGCCAGGGCCATGCCGATGGCCGCGCAGAAGACGATGAGCTGGACGACGCGCGGCTTGGTCAGCTGGTAGAACTGCTGCCAGCGCGGGCTGTGCACGAGGGCACCGGCGGTGGACGTGGAAGCCATGGTCATGAGGGGGCGCGGCAGGCCCGTGCGAACAAGGTGGTGAGCAAGGCCAGCAGCACGGCGGCGCCTGCGGTGTGGGCCAGGGCGGCGACGATGGGCCAGTCGAGCACGACGTTGGACAAGCCCGAGGCGAGCTGCCAGCCGCCCGCCGCGAGCAAGGCCCTGGACCAGCCTGGCGCATGTGCGCGCAGCGACCAGGCCAGCGCGAGCAGGGCCGCGAAGACGGCCGCGGCGCCGAGGCGGTGGGCCATGTGGATGGCCGCCAGCGCCTCGAAGCCGAGCCAGCCGCCGTCGGCACGCTGGCCGAGCCCGCGCCAGAGCTGGAAGCCCTGGCCGAAGTCCAGATGGGGCCACCACTGGCCGCCGTGGCAGCTGGGGAATTCGTCGCAGGCCAGCACCGCGTAGTTGGTGCTGACCCAGCCGCCCAGCGCCACCTGCAGCAGCGCCAGCACGAGGAAGGCCGCCACGGCCAGGCGCAGCGCGGCGGGCAGCGCCAGCGGCCGCGGCTCGTAGGCCTCGCGCTGCCAGGCCAGCAGCATCATCAGGCCCAGGCCGAACAGCAGGTGCAGCGTGACGATGGCGGGGAAGAGCTTCATCGTGACGGTCAGCGCGCCGAAGGCCCCCTGCACGCAGACCCAGGCCAGCGTCAGCGTCGGCCACCACGGCGACGGCGCCGCTTCGCCGGCCTGGCGCCTGAGCCGCCAGCTCAGCGCGGTCATCACGACGATGAGCAGGCCCACGGCGCTGGCGAGGTAGCGGTGCAGCATCTCGATCCAGGCCTTGCCGTGCGTCACCGGGCCGGTGGGCATGGCCGCCTGCGCGGCCTCGATATGGGCATGCGCGCCGACCGGGCTGGCGGCGGCGTAGCAGCCGGGCCAGTCGGGGCAGCCCAGGCCGGAATCGGTCAGGCGCGTGAAGGCGCCGAAGACGATGAGGTCGAAGGTCAGGAACAGGGCCAGCAGCGTCAGCGCGCGCAGCCGGCCGGTGGGCGTGGCCGCGTGCGAGCGCTGGCGCCACCAGATCAGCGGGCCGAGGGCGACCGCGCCGCCGATGGCGGCGACCTGGCCGAGCGGGAGCAGCAGCTCGTTCATCGGCCTGCAGCGTCCCAGCCGGCGCTGGCGCGCAGCAGCTTGTCGAGGTCGGCCTTGAACTTCCTGGGCTCGGGCTCGCCCGGCGCGCGCAGCATCCAGCGGCCCATGGGGTCGACGACGTAGAAATGATCGGCCAGCGTCTTGCCCGCGGCGGGCTTCAGCCAGCCCTCCAGGCGCTCGCGCGGCAGGCGCAGCACGGTGACCTCGGCGCCCTTCTGCACCAGCGCGGCGAGCAGCTCGGCGCGCGGCCGCGCGTCGTCGGGAATGAGCCAGAGCTTGTCGACGCGGTCGCGCTCCTTGCCCAGCATCTCGCGCAGTTGGCGCTGCACATAGAGCTGGCGTTCGCAGGCCGCGCCGCAGGCTGCAGGCTGCACGACGGCCAGCAGCCACTGGCCATGCAGCGAAGCCGCCGTGACCGCCTGGCCCTGCAGGTCGCTCAGCGGCAGGTCGGCCGGCATCTCGACCGCCGGCGTGATCAGCTCGCCATAGGCCGAACCGTGCGGCTTGATGACGTAGAAGGTGAAGTAGGACGCGACCACGGGCGCCGCGCACAGCGCCAGCACGAGCAGCATCTTCCAGCGGCCGGCGCGCTGCCGGGTGGCGACGCGCGGGTCGGGCAGGCTGTGCACCGCGAAGCTCAGCGGTTCAGGGCTTGCGGAGCCGGGGGCGGAGGAGTTGGAACCAGACATAGAGACCGACGATCAGCGCGCAGAGCGCGAACCATTGAAAGGCGTAGCCATAGTGCTTCTGCAGGCCGAGATCCGGCGCCGGCCAGTGGCGCAGCAGGCCGTCGTCGGCACCGGCAGGCCCGGCCTGCACGACGGTGAGGGGCAGCAGCGCAAGGCCGGATTCGACGGCGAAGGCCGCAGCATCGAGATTTTGCCGGATCGCTCCGGGCCTGCCTTCGCCCAGCTCCAAAAGCCGCGACGGCGAGGCGGCCAGCCGGCCCTGCACCTCGACCTCGCCGGCTGGCGTGGCCACGGCGGGCAGCCGCTGGCGGTCGAGCGGGTCGCGCGGCGCCCAGCCGCGCTGCACGAGGATGGCCTCGCCGCGGCCGGCCAGGCGCAGCGGCGTCACGACGAAGAAGCCGGCGCGGCCGTCCATCGCGCGGTTGTCGAGCCAGATGCTGCGCTCGGCGACCCAGCGGCCGCGCAGCACGACGCGGCGATGCAGCTGCTGCTCGCCGCCCAGCTCGGCATTGGCAAGCGCCGGGCGCCCGGCCTCGGCCTCGATGGCGGCCTGCAGCGCGGTCTTCTGCGCGGCCCGGTCCAGCTGCCAGAACCCCAGGCGCGCGGTCAGCGCAGCGCCCAGCAACGCCGCCGCCGGCAACAGCCAGCCGCGACGCGTCATGCAACGACCTCGGGCGGATAATTTGCGACCATGAAATTCGTGATCCTGATCGCCTTCATCGGCATTCTCGGCGCGCTGGCGGCGGCGGGCTTCTTCATGCTGCGCAACGGCAGCCGCGACGGGCGCGGCCCCAATATGGCGCGCGCGCTGGCGGTGCGGGTCGGCGTGTCGGTGGCGCTGTTCCTGATCATCCTGCTGTGCTGGAAGCTGGGCTGGATCCACCCGACCGGGCTGCCGCTGAAATCCTGAACAGGCTTCAAGAAAAAAGCGCCGCGGCTGCGGCGCTTTGCGATGCTGGCGGTCGCCCGCTCACAACCAGTAGACGATGACGTAGAGGCCGAGCCAGACCACGTCGACGAAGTGCCAGTACCAGGCCGCGCCCTCGAAGCCGAAGTGGCGCTCGGGCGTGAAGTGGCCCTTCATCAGGCGGATGGTGATGAACAGCAGCATCAGCGCGCCCACGCAGACGTGGAAGCCGTGGAAGCCGGTCAGCATGAAGAAGGTCGAACCGTAGACGCCGGAGCTGAGCTTGAGGTTGAGCTCGGTGTAGGCGTGGTGGTACTCGAAGGCCTGGAAGCCGAGGAAGGTGGCGCCCAGCAGCACGGTGAGCCACATGAAGGCGATGGTGCGGGCGCGGTTGCCGGCGATCAGCGCGTGGTGGGCGATGGTCAGCGTGACGCCCGATGTCAGCAGCAGCGCGGTGTTCAGCGTCGGGATGGGCCAGGGGCCCATCGTGCTGAAGGCCTCGACCGTGCCGGCCGGCGCGGCGGTGAAGCCGGGCGCGGCGCTGGGCCAGATGGCCTTGAAGTCGGGCCACAGCAGCGCGTTCTCGAGACTGCCCAGCGACGGCACCGAGAACACGCGCGCCCAGTACAGCGCGCCGAAGAAGGCCGCGAAGAACATCACCTCCGAGAAGATGAACCAGCCCATGCTCCAGCGGAAGGAGAGGTCGATGCGGTCGCCGTAGAGGCCGCCCTCGCTCTCGCCGATGGCCTGGCGGAACCACTGCTGCAGCACGAAGGCCCACAGCGCGAGGCCGCCGAACAGCGAGTACATGCCCCAGTGATGGTCGTTGACCCACTGGCCCGCGCCGAGGATGACGAAGAACAGGCCGGTCGCGGCCATCACCGGGTGCCGCGAGGGCGCCGGGACGAAGTAGTACGGGGCCTTGCCCGGGGTAGTCGCTGCCGACATGTCGTTCTCCTAGTTCTGCACTCGTTCTGAACTTCTCGCGCCGAGCCTCAGGCCCCGGCCACGCCACTGCTGATGACCCAGCGGACCAGCAGCACCAGCATCAACACAAACAGGGCCGCGCCGAGCACGCCCGCAATCACCACATGCACCGGGTTGAGCCTGGCCATGTCTTTCTCGTGGTCCCGGCCCCGGCGCACGCCGAAAAAACTCCAGGCCACGGCCGAGATCGTCTGGCCCAGCGAAGCCTTGCGGTTCACGGCGTCCTTCAGATCCTGGCCCGGCTCGCTCACAGCGCGGCTCCCCTGGCCTGGGGCGCCTGGCCGAGCTTGACCGCGCCCTTGCCCGCCACCTCGAAGAAGGTGTAGGACAAGGTGATGGTCTTCACGTCCTTGGGCAGCTTGGGGTCGATGACGAAGACGACCGGCCACTGCCTGCCCTCGCCCGGCTTCAGCGTGTATTCGTTGAAGCAGAAGCACTCGAGCTTGTTGAAATGGGCCGCCGCCTGCATGGGTGCATAGCTCGGGATGGCCTGCGCGGCCATCGTGCGGTCCTGCACGTTCCTGAACTCGTAGATGACCTGGGTCAGCTCGCCCGGATGCACGCTCAGATGGCGCACGGCGGGCTTGAAGTCCCAGGGGCCGCGCGCATTGGTGTCGAACTCGACCTCGATGCTGCGGCTGTAGTCGATCTGGCCGTTGCCGTTGGCCTCGCCCTTCTCGGCCAGCAAAGTCTGCTTCTCGGACAGTGACAGCACGTTGATGCCGAGCGCGTTGCAGATGGCCTTGTAGAGCGGGACCATCGCATAGCCGAAGCCGAACATCAGCGCCACCACCACCGCCAGCTTCGCAAGCAGGTGGCGGTTGTCGCGATGCAGGGCCGCGGCGAGCGTGCGGAGCGGCATGTCAGTGGTGGGCGAACAGCGTCATCTTCACCATGAAGCCGACGCCGAAGGCCAGGGCCACGGTGAACAGGATCAATGCCAGACGGCGATTGGCCTTGCGCTGCTCGGGCGTCATCGCTCAGTCCTCAAGCGACGATCTTGGTGGCCGCGGCGTTCAGCTTGGGCGGCTCCTCGAAGGTGTGGAAGGGCGCCGGCGACGGCACTTCCCACTCCAGGCCTTCGGCGGCTTCCCAGGGCTTCTGCGCCGCCTTCTCGCCCTTGCCGCGCATCATCGGCACGACGACGAAGAGGAAGAAGTAGACCTGCATCAGCCCGAAGCCGAAGGCACCGATGGACGCGATCGCGTTGAAGTCCGCGAACTGCATCGGGTAGTCGGCATAGCGGCGCGGCATGCCGGCCAGGCCGAGGAAGTGCATCGGGAAGAAGGTCACGTTGAAGAAGATCAGCGAGCCCCAGAAGTGGATCTTGCCGCGCGTCTCCGAATACATCACGCCGGTCCACTTCGGACCCCAGTAGTAGACGCCGGCGAACAGCGCGTACAGCGAGCCGGCCACCAGCACGTAGTGGAAGTGGGCGACGACGTAGTAGGTGTCCTGCAGCTGGATGTCGATCGGCGCCATCGCGAGGATGAGGCCGGTGAAGCCGCCCATCGTGAACACGAAGATGAAGCCGACGGCGAACAGCATCGGCGTCTCGAAGGTCATCGAGCCGCGCCACATCGTCGCCAGCCAGTTGAAGATCTTCACGCCGGTCGGCACCGCGATCAGCATGGTCGCGTACATGAAGAACAGCTGGCCCGTCACCGGCATGCCGGTGGCGAACATGTGGTGGGCCCACACGATGAAGGACAGGATCGCGATGGACGCGGTCGCGTAGACCATCGACGCGTAGCCGAACAGCTTCTTGCGCGCGAAGGCCGGCACGATCTGGCTGACGATGCCGAAGGCCGGCAGGATCATGATGTAGACCTCGGGGTGGCCGAAGAACCAGAAGATGTGCTGGTACATGACCGGGTCGCCGCCGCCCGCCGGGTTGAAGAAGGCAGTGCCGAAGTGGCGGTCGGTCAGCGTCATCGTGATCGCGCCGGCGAGCACGGGCATGACGGCGATCAGCAGATAGGCCGTGATCAGCCAGGTCCACGCGAACATCGGCATCTTCATCAGCGTCATGCCGGGGGCGCGCATGTTGAGGATGGTCACGATGATGTTGATCGAGCCCATAATCGAGGACGCGCCCATGATGTGCATCGCGAAGATGCCGGCGTCCATGGACGGGCCCATCTGCAGCGTCAGCGGCGCGTAGAGCGTCCAGCCCGCGGCGGGCGCGCCGCCGGGCATGAAGAAGCTCGCCACCAGCATGATGGCCGCCGGGATCAGCAGCCAGAAGCTGAAGTTGTTCATCCGCGCGAAGGCCATGTCGCTGGCGCCGATCTGCAGCGGGATCATCCAGTTCGCGAAGCCGACGAAGGCCGGCATGATCGCACCGAACACCATGATCAGACCGTGCATGGTCGTGAACTGGTTGAAGAGCTCGGGGTTGAAGAACTGCAGGCCGGGCTGGAACAGCTCGGCGCGGATGCACAGCGCCAGGACGCCGCCCACCATCAGCATCGCGAAGGAGAACAGCAGGTAGAGCGTGCCGATGTCCTTGTGGTTGGTCGCGAACACCCAGCGGCGCCAGCCGGTGGGTGCGTGATGGTCGTGATGGTCGTCGTGGGCGTGGTCGCCGGCATGGCCGCCATGACCACCAACCGCGCCGTGGGGGGGGAGCACTGCACTCATGTGATTTCCTCTGGATTCGGCGTTCGGGCGATTACTTGCTGGCGGCCAGCACTTCGGACGGCTGCACGGTCTGGCCGGTCTTGTTGGACCAGCTGTTCTTCGTGTACGTGATCGCCGCCGCGATCTCCGTGTCCGAGAGCTTGCCCTTCCAGGCAGGCATCTGGTTGTTGTTGCGGCCGTTCAGCACGACGGTGATCTGCTTGAGCTTGTCGTCGCTGTTCACGACGGGCGAGCCATCGAGGGCCGGGAACTGGCCGGCGCCCTTGCCGTCGGGCTTGTGGCAGACCGCGCAGTTGTTCGCATAGACCTTCTCGCCGCGGGCGATCAGGGCCGCCTGCTCCCAGACCTTGCTCGGGTCGTCGGCCTTGGCGGCCATTTCCTTCTTCTTGCCAT
Organism: Pelomonas aquatica; assembly: GCF_026712205.1. Lineage (GTDB taxonomy): Bacteria > Pseudomonadota > Gammaproteobacteria > Burkholderiales > Burkholderiaceae_C > Pelomonas > Pelomonas aquatica. Next base: position 234,559 of record NZ_JAPPUW010000005.1, on the reverse strand, counting down.
CCACCCAGGCGGTGTAGTCCGCGGCGGACAGCACCTTCACGTGGATGGGCATATAGGCATGCTCCTTGCCGCAGAGCTCGACGCACTGGCCGTAGTAGTCGCCGACCTTGTCGGCCTTGAACCAGGTGTCGCGCACGAAGCCGGGGATGGCGTCCTGCTTGATGCCGAAGGCCGGCACGCCCCATGAGTGGATGACGTCGTTGGCCGTCGTGATGATGCGGACCTTCTTGTCCACGGGCACCACCAGCGGGTTGTCGACCTTCAGCAGGTAGTTGTCGACCGGCTCGGGATGGCCGGAGTTGGAGGACTCGCGCTGGGCCAGGTCCAGCGTCGACAGGAAGCCGATGCCCTCGCCCTCGCCCTTCACGTAGTCATAGCCCCACTTCCACTGGTAGCCGGTGGTCTTGATGGTCAGGTCGGCATTGGTCGTGTCCTTCATCGCGACGACGACCTTGGTCGCCGGCAGGGCCATGCCGATGACGATCAGGAAGGGCACGACGGTCCAGGCGATCTCGACGGCCACGCTCTCGTGGAAGTTGGCCGACACCGCGCCCTTGGACTTGCGGTGCTTGAAGAGGGAATAGAACATCACGCCGAACACGGCGATGAAGATCGCCAGGCAGATGATCAGCATGAAGTTGTGCAGCCACATCTGGTCGGCCGCGATGCGCGTGGCCGGCTCGTGCAGATTGAGCTGATTGACGCCCGGGCCGCCCTTGAGGTCGTTCACCGCGAGGGCCGAGCCCGCTGCCAGGGCCGCCATCGCCGCCACGGCGGCCCGCCGGGCCCAGCCGCTTGAGGCGCTATGCACTCGTGCGTTCATCATCGTCATGGTTGTCACTTGGTTCCTGGATGAGCGGGACTCTGCCGTCGGTCAACCGCACCGCCGAGGCTGCAATTGACGCCACAAGCCGCTCGAACTGAGCCGGGGATCCGCCCCTGCCCCTCTTTGCGGCGCGCGATTTTAGCCCCCGTGATCGTGGCGATCCGGGCTGCCGGACCTAGGGAAAACCGGCGTTCATGCCTTGTCGCCTGCATGCTGCAAGGCCTTCGGCAGCCGTCGGACAGCGCGCAGGCGCTGTCCTCGGCGCGGCCTCAGCCCCCCGTGCGCCCGGCGCGCAAAGCCTTCCTCATCGCGTCGACCGGCACATGGGTTTCGGCCGCCACCGCCAGCCTCGGCGCGGCCTTGAAGGCGTGGCCGAAGACCAGCTCCAGCGTCAGCGCGAGCCGGCCCTCGCGGTCGCGCAGCCCGTCCAGCTCGGCCAGCAGCGCGGCACGCCAGGCTCGGCCGCGCAGGCCGGCGAAGCGGTCCGGCGCGGCATTGCCGCCCAGTGCGCGCAGGTCGGCCAGCAGGCTCTCGGGGCTGGCCCAGGTCAGCGTCAGCCGCTGCTGGTCCATGACCGGGTCGGCCAAGCCGGCCTTCAGCACCAGGTCACCGATGTCGTGCATGTCCCACCAGTCCGGCGCGGGCCGGCCCCAGCCGCGGCGCGCATAGAGCGGGCGCAGCTCGACGAAGCTGTCCGGCCCCAGGCAGGAGAACATCACGAAGCCGCCCACCGCCAGGCTGGCCTGCCAGCCGGCCAGCAGGGCCGGCAGGTCGGCGACGGCATGCAGGGCCATGTTGGACCACAGCAGCTCGACCTCCGGCCGCGCCGGCAGCGCGTCGACGCGGCCCGACGACGCGCCGCGCAGCTTCTGCCACCAGCCCTGGGGCCGGGCCTGGGCGGCACGCGCGGCCAGCGCGGGCTCGGCCTCGTGCCACCGCATCTCGGCGTCGGGATAGGCCAGACGCAGCAGCTCCGCGCTCGCACCCAGGGCCGGCGCTGCGTCGAGCACGCGGCCCGGCTGCAGCTTGATGAAGGGCAGGCGCTCGGCCATGCGGCGCGCGACCTCGGCATGCAGCCAGGGCGGCTGGGCCGCGGCGGCCAGGCGCCGTGCCTGGTGGCGCAGCGCGGCGGGGTCGAGGTCCTGGGGCCGCGGCCCCTTGTTTGAATTAGGGGTCGATGCCGGCTCGCTCATGGGCCGGTCAGTATATTGAGCCGATGCCCGAACGCTCCCTGATGGCCGCCAAGCCCGCACTGGTCGAGAAGGTGCTGATGCGCTGCGCCGGCCAATGCGCGGTCTGCCGCGCCTGGAGCCGGCAGACCGTCTGCGCGTCCTGCCTGGCCCTCTACGCCCGGCCGCAGCCGCGCTGCTGGACCTGTGCGGCCAGGCTGCCGCTGGAACTGATCGGCCGCCCCCGGCCGCAGTGCGGGCGCTGCCTGCAGGTGGCGCCGCCGCTGGACCGCACGGTGGCCGCGCTGGACTACCGCTTCCCCTGGGACGGCCTGCTGCAGCACTTCAAATACCACCAGGCCCTGGAGCTGCGCGAAAGCCTGCTGGAGCGCCTCAATTCGGCGCTGAGCGCCGCCGACGTGGCCGCGCCCGACTGGCTGCTGCCGGTGCCGCTGTCGAGCGAGCGCCTGCGCGAGCGCGGCTACAACCAGTCGCACGAACTGGCCAAGGCGCTGGCCAGGCGGCGCGGCCTGCGCTGCGAGCCCGGCATGCTGCTGCGCCTGCGCCACAACGGCGCCCAGGCCGACCTCAAGCTCGAAGCCCGCGCGGCCAATGTGCGCGGCGTCTTCGCCATCGAGCCGCTGGCGGCGCCCCGGCTGCGCGGCAGCAGCGTCGCGCTGCTGGACGACGTGATGACCAGCGGCGCCACGCTGTTCGAGCTGGCCGGCGTGCTGCTGCAGGCCGGCGCGATGAGCGTGCAGGCCTGGGTCGTCGCGCGCACGCCGGAACCCGGCACGGAGTGAAGCCCCTTGCCCGGTCTCGCCGCGCTGAACGCGAGCGCGTCTGGTCGGTCCCCCAAGGGGACGGCGATGCTCGCAGCATCGAGCCGCTCGCACATCGCCAGACGGGCCGGCTTGGGGCGGCCCGGCGCTCGGCCCGAATGCACTCCGTGCACCGGCGAGATACTTCCGCCCATGTTCCAGATCGTCCTCGTCCACCCCGAGATCCCGCCCAACACCGGCAATGTCATCCGCCTCGCGGCCAACACCGGCTGCACGCTGCACCTGATCGAGCCGCTGGGCTTCTCGATGGAGGACCGGCTGCTGCAGCGCGCCGGGCTGGACTATCACGAGTACGCCCGCGTGCAGCGCCATGCGGACTGGGCCGCCTTCCTCGCCGCCGAGGCGCCCGACCCGGCACGCATGTTCGCCTTCACGACACGCGGCAGCCGGCCTTTCGGCGAAATGGCCTGGCAGCCGGCCGACTGGCTGGTGTTCGGCAGCGAGACGGCCGGCCTGCCGCCCGCGCTGCGCGACGGCTTCCCGACCGCGCAGCGCGTGCGACTGCCGATGCGCGAGGGCCAGCGCAGCCTGAACCTCAGCAACAGCGTCGCGGTCGCGGTGTTCGAGGCCTGGCGGCAGAACGGCTACGGCGGCGGAAGCTGAGCTATTCCGCGCGGGCCTCGCGCCCCATCAATCGCTCGACCGCCTCACCGGCGCGCAGCCGGCCGTCCAGCAGCGCCACCATGGCCTCGGTGATCGGCATCTCGACACCGGCGGCGCGGGCCCGCGCCAGCACGGTCGGCGCGCTGTAGACGCCCTCGGCCACATGGCCGAGCCGGGCCAGGATCTGCGGCAGGCCCAGGCCCTGGGCCAGCATCAGGCCGACGCGACGGTTGCGCGACAGGTCGCCGGTGGCCGTCAGCACCAGGTCGCCGAGGCCCGACAGGCCCATGAAGGTCTCGGCCCTGGCGCCCAGGGCCAGGCCCAGGCGCAGCATCTCGGCCAGGCCGCGCGTGATCAGCGCGGCGCGCGCGTTAAGGCCGGGCGCATCCGGCGCCGATGCGCTCAGGCCGTCGCAGACGCCGACGGCGATCGCCATCACGTTCTTCACCGCGCCGCCGACTTCGACGCCCACCGGGTCGCTCGACGTGTAGACGCGCAGCCGTTCACCGTGGAAGGCCTCGACGGCCGCGCGCGCCAGGCCGGCGTCCTCGCTGGCCGCGACCAGGGCCGTCGGCCGGCCGGCCGCCACCTCCTGCGCGAAGCTCGGGCCGGACAGCACGCCAACCGACAGTTTTGGCATGGCCGGCCACAGCTCGCGCGCGATCTCGTGGCCGAGCCGGCCCGTGCCGGCCTCGAAGCCCTTGCACAGCCACAGCACGCGCTGCGTCGAAGGCAGGGCCGCCAGCGTCTCGCGCAGGCCGGACATCGGCGTCGCGACGATGGTCAGGCCCCGGGCCGCGTGGGCGATGGCCGCGCCGCGGTCGGCCGTCAGCGCCAGGGCTGAGGGCAGTTCGCTGTCGGGCAGGTAGGCGGCGTTGCGGCGGCTGACGCGCATCGCGTCGATGGCCGCCGCGTCGCGCCCCCACAGGCTGACCTCATGGCCCGCGTTGGCGGCCTGGATGGCCAGCGCCGTGCCCCAGGCCCCGGCGCCGAGCACGCTGATCTTCATCGTCGTCATGCGCGGAAGTGTCCACCAAGTAAAACGCCCCGCTCGGGGCGGGGCGTCGTCACCGGGCGAAGCTCGCTATCAGTTGACGGCCTGGCCGCCCTGGGCCGCGCGCTGGGCCTGCTGGGCCTCGAACATGGCCTGGAAGTTCACTTCGGTCAGCAGCACGGGCGGGAAGCCGGCGCGGGTGCAGACGTCCGACACGATGGCGCGCAGATAGGGGTAGACCATCTGCGGGCAGACGATGCCGAGGATGCCCTCGACCTGTTCCTGCGGCACGTTGCGGATCTCGAAGATGCCGGCCTGCTTGGCCTCGACCAGGAACAGCGTCTTGTCGCCGACCTTGGTGTTGACCGTGGCGGTCACGCAGACCTCGTAGATGCCGTCGGTGACGTTCTCGGCCGACAGCGTCAGGTTGATGTCGACCTGGGGCTGCTGCTGCTCCAGCAGGATCTGGGGCGCATTGGGCTGCTCCAGCGACAGATCCTTCAGGTACATGCGCTGGATCTGGAACACGGGCGCGCCGCTGTCGGCGGTTTGGGCGTTTTGGAGCTCGTCGGCCATGGGGCAGTTCTTTCAAACAGGAAGCCCGCTAGCGGCGTGCTGCGGGCGGCGGGGCATTATCAGCGCTCGACCGTGACAGCCCCGTGGGGGCTTGCCCGGCCTTGAAATCGGGCCTGCCGCCCGAAACCGGCTCAGACCGCGGCCTGCAGCAGCGGCAGCAGGCCGCCCTGCTGGTCCAGCGCGACGAGATCGTCGCAGCCGCCGACATGGGTGTCGCCGATGAAGATCTGCGGCACGGTGCGGCGGCCGGTCCGGCTCATCATCGCCTCGCGCTCGGCCGGGTCCAGGTCGACGCGGATCTCGTCGATCTGCTCGACGCCGCGCTGCTTCAGCAGCGTCTTGGCCCGCACGCAGTAGGGGCAGACCAGGGTCGTGTACATCTTGACGGTTGCCATCGCGATTCCCTCAGGCCGCTTTCTGCCAAAAAAACAATGAATCGAGCCAGTTTGGCGAAGGGCTGCTCATGCAGCCCTTTCGACCGGCAGGTTGGCTTCGCGCCAGGCCTTCAGGCCGCCGGCCAGCACCTGGGCCTTCTCGTAGCCCAGCTTGCGCAGCATGCCCGCGGCGCGGCCGGCACGCGCGCCCGTCGGGCACACCAGCACCAGCGGCAGGGCCTTGTTGGACGGCAGCGCCTTGTGGCCCTCGATCTGGCCGAAGGGGATGTTGCGCGCACCGGCGGCGTGGGCCTTGGCGAACTCCTCGGGCTCGCTGACGTCGATCAGCACGCCCTTCTCGCGGTTGATGAGCTGCACCGCCGCGGCCGTGCTGACGGCCGCGCCCTGCGAGCCCGACACCAGCAGGGGCCAGAGCAGCATGCCGCCGGAGGCCAAGGCGGCGAGGATCAACACCAGATTCTGAGGTTCAAGCAGGAAGTTCAAGCAAGCATCCCGTGCAGTTCAACGAAGCCAGCGATTATCGCCGGGCAGCCGGACCGTGCCGCGCCACCGGATAATCCCGCGTCCATTTGTCTCACGACTGCCCCATGTACAAGCTCGTCCTCATCCGCCACGGCGAATCGACCTGGAACCTGGAAAACCGCTTCACCGGCTGGACCGATGTGGACCTGACGCCCACCGGCGTCGAGCAGGCCAAGACCGCCGGCCGGCTGCTGAAGGAAGCCGGCTACGACTTCGACATCGCCTACACCTCGGTGCTCAAGCGCGCCGTCTGGACGCTGTGGCACTGCCTGGACCAGATGGACCGCACCTGGCTGCCGGTGCGCCACGCCTGGCGCCTGAACGAGCGCCACTACGGCGCGCTGCAGGGCCTGAACAAGGCCGACATGGCCAAGCAGTACGGCGACGAGCAGGTGCTGATCTGGCGCCGCAGCTACGACACGCCGCCGCCGGCGCTGGCAGCGACCGACCCGCGCAGCGAGCGCGGCGACCGCCGCTACGCCGGCCTGGCCGAAGGCGAGGTGCCGCTGACCGAATGCCTGAAGGACACGGTGGCCCGCGTGCTGCCGTTCTGGAACGACAGCATCGCGCCGGCCATCAGGGGCGGCGAGCGCGTGCTGATCGCGGCCCACGGCAACAGCATCCGCGCGCTGGTCAAATACCTCGACAACATCGCGGACGACGCCATCGTCGGCGTCAACATCCCCAACGGCATCCCGCTGGTCTACGAGCTGGACGCCGACCTCAAGCCCATCAAGAGCTATTACCTGGGCGACGCCGAGGCCGCCGCCAAGGCCGCGGCCGCCGTGGCGAACCAGGGCAAGGCCTGAGGGCCTGAATCCGGCACCGGCGGCCGAATCGCCATGATCCCCGGCCGCTTCGCCGCCAACCTCGACTGGCTCTATCCGGAGCGCGCCTACGTCGACCGCATCGCCGCCGCGCGGGCCGACGGCTTTGCGGCCGTCGAGATGCTGCAGCCGCATCTGCAGCACGAGGCGGAACTCGCCGCGCGGCTCGCGGGCCTGCGCGTCGCCCTCATCAACGCCCCGGCCGGCGACTGGGCGGCCGGCGAGCGCGGCCTGATGGCCCTGCCCGGCCGCGAGGACGAGTTCCGCGAACTCACGCGGTGCGGCCTCGCGCTGGCCGTTCGCCTGGGCGCACCGGTCATGCACCTGATGTCCGGCATCGCCGAGGACGGGCCCGAAACGCGCGCCACCTGGCTGGCCAATCTGCGCTGGGCCGCCGAGCAGGCGCCCGCGGGCCTCACGCTGACCGTCGAGCCCATCAACCGGCGCGACATGCCCGGCTATTTCCTGCACCGCCAGGCGCAGGCGCTGGAGCTGCTCGCCACGCTGGGCTCGCCGCGCGTGAAGCTGCAGCTCGACCTCTACCACTGCCGCGTGTCCGAAGGCGGCGAATCGCTGGGCCATCTGCGCCGCGCGCTGGACCTGGGCCTGCTCGGCCATGTGCAGCTCGCCGGCGTGGACGGCCGCCACGAGCCGCTGGCCGACGAATACGCCGCCGAGCTGGCGCTGCTGGCCGAGCGCGCCTGGCCCGGCAGCGTCGGCCTGGAGTACCGCCCGCGCGGCGACACCTCGGCCGGACTGGCCTGGCTCAGCCCAGCTTCAGGCTGACCGCGCCGCGCAGCGCCTCGCCGAGCGCGCGCCGGTCACGGCCCTCGACCATCACGGTCGGCAGCAGCTGCACGTCGATGCCCAGGCCGCGCGCCGACGCGATGCGCCACAGGCTCTGCACCAGCGTCGTGTCGCCGATGAACTGCGCCGAACTGCTGAAGCGTTCGCCGGGCTCGTGCCAGCGCAGCACGACGGGCAACAGCGGCGCGTCGACCGACACGGCCGCCTGCAGCAGGTTGGCGTGGAAGGGCAGCAGCGCCGGGCCGGCGCCGGTCGTGCCCTCGGGGAAGACGGCCACACAGTCGCCCGCCTGCAGGGCCGCGGCCGTCTGGTGCACGACGCGCAGCGCGTCGCGCTTGCTGCTGCGCTCGATGAACAGCGTGCCGACGCCCTCCACCAGCGCGCCGACCAGCGGCCAGTGCCTCACGTCGGCCTTCGACACGAAGCGCGCCTGCGGCAGCACCGCGTGCACGGCGGCGATGTCGAGCCAGGACACATGGTTGGCCACCAGCAGATGGCCGTCCGGCAGGGCCGCGCCCTCGGCCTTCAGCGCGATGCCGAGGATGCGCAGCGTCTTGAGCGACCACCACTGAATCAGCTGATGCCGCTCGGCCGCGCCCAGCAGCTCGAAGCGCCGCCTGACGATCCACAGCCCGTGCAGCACATGGGGCACGAGGCGCGCGAGGCGCCAGCTGGCGGCAAGCGCCCTCATTCGACCTCCCGCCGGGCCGCCCCAAGGGAGGTCACGCCCCCTCGGGGGGCAGCACGCGAAGCGGGCGTGGGGGCCCTCATTCAGCCTCGTAGGCGAGGTGGCCGGCAACCAGCGTGCAGCGCACGCGCGCCGGCAGCTCGAAGCCGCTGCGCGAGAACTCGAAAGGCGTGTGCTTGCCCTGGCTGGCCAGCCGCTCGGGCGCGACGGCCCAGCTCGCGCCGGCATCGAAGACGCAGACATCGGCCACGCCGCCCTCGACGAGGCGGCCCGCGCTGGCGGCCAGCGAACCCAGCGCACTGCCCAGCACGCGCACCGGCTCGGCCGTGACAACGGCCAGCGCGCGCGGCAGCGGCAGGCCGGCGTCGCGCGCCCAGCGCATGGCCAGGCTCAGCAGCAGCTCCAGGCCCGTCGCGCCCGGCGTGGCCTCGGCGAAGGGCACGGCCTTCTCGTCGACGGTGACGGGCATGTGGTCGGACACCAGCGCGTCGATGCTGCCGTCGGCCAGGCCGGCCCGCAGCGCGTCGCGGTCGCGGCCCTGGCGCAGCGGCGGCGTCAGCCGCATGGCCGAGTCGAAGTAGCCGATGTCCACGTCGCTCAGGTGCAGGGAGTTGATGGACACGTCGGCCGTGACGGGCAGGCCCTCGCGCTTGGCCGCGCGCACCAGCTCCACGCCGGCGGCGCTGCTGAGGCGGCAGATGTGCACGCGGGCGCCGGTCGTGCGGACCAGCTCGAAGAGGGTGTGCAGCGCAATCGTCTCGGCCGCGACGGGCACGCCGGACAGGCCCAGCCGCGTGGCGACCGAGCCGCTGGCGGCCACGCCGCCGCTCAGGTACGCATCCTGCGGGCGCAGCCAGACGGTGTAGCCATAGGTGGCCGCGTACTGCAGCGCGCGGCTCAGCACCATGGTGTCGCGGATGGGCGCCTCGGCCTGCGAGAAGCCGATGCAGCCGGCCTCGGTCAGCTCGGCCATCTCGGTCAGCGCGGCACCTTCGAGCTGGCGCGTCAGCGCGCCCAGCGGGAAGAGGCGGCAGCGGCTGAGCTTGCGGGCGCGGAACTTCAGCATCTCGACGAGGCCGGGCTCGTCCAGCACCGGGTCGGTGTCGGGCGGGCAGACCAGGCTGGTCACGCCGCCGGCGGCGGCGGCGGCGAGCTCGCTTTCCAGCAGGCCCTCGTGCTCGTGGCCGGGCTCGCGCAGCCGCGCGCACAGATCGACCAGGCCGGGCGCGACGACGAGGCCGGCCGCATCGATGGTGCGCTCCGCGGCGAACTCGCCGACATCGCCGAGCTTGACGATGCGGCCGTTGGCGACGGCGAGGTCGCCGACGCGGTCGAGGTTGGATGCCGGGTCGATCAGCCGGCCGCCTTTGATGAGTATCTTCATGCTTCGTTTCCAGCAAGGATGGCCATCACGGCCATGCGCACGGCGATGCCGAAGGTGACCTGCGGCAGGATGACGCTGCTCTTGCCGTCCGCCACTTCGGACGCGATCTCGACGCCACGGTTGATCGGCCCCGGGTGCATGACGATGGCGTCGGGCTTGGCCAGCGCGAGCTTGTCAGGCGTGAGGCCGAAGTGCTTGAAGAACTCGCCGCTGCTGGGCAGCATCGCGCCGTTCATGCGCTCGTTCTGCAGGCGCAGCATGATGACGACGTCGGCGTCCTTCACGCCCTCGGCCATGTCGTGGCAGACGCGCACGCCCATGTCGCGCAGGTCACCGGGCACCAGGGTCTTGGGGCCGACCGCGCGGATCTCGGGCACGCCGAGGATGTTGAGCGCGTGGATGTCGCTGCGCGCGACGCGCGAGTGCACGATGTCGCCGACGATGGCCACCGTCAGGTTCCGGAAGTCCTTCTTGAAGTGCCGGATCGTGTACATGTCCAGCAGGCCCTGCGTCGGGTGGGCATGGCGGCCGTCGCCGGCGTTGACGACGTGCACATGCGGCGCGCAGTGCTGGGCGATCAGGTGGGGCGCGCCGCTCTCGCTGTGGCGCACGACGAACATGTCGGCGTGCATCGCGCTGAGGTTGGCGACCGTGTCGAGCAGGGTCTCGCCCTTGGCCGTGGAGCTGCGCGCGATGTCGAGGTTGATGACGTCGGCGGACAGGCGCTTGGCGGCGATCTCGAAGGTCGTGCGGGTGCGCGTGCTGTTCTCGAAGAACAGGTTGAACACCGACTTGCCGCGCAGCAGCGGCACCTTCTTGACCTCGCGGTCGTTGACCGACAGGAAGCTGCCGGCCGTGTCCAGGATCTGCTCGATGACCGCGCGCGGCAGGCCTTCGACGGACAGCAGATGGATCAGCTCCCCGTGCTTGTTGAGCTGGGGGTTGCGTTTGCTGAGCATCACTTCACCTCGAAGCTGAAGGTGCCGCTCTCGTTGCGGGCGAGACGCAGGCTTTGTTCGGACGACAGCGTCACGCGCGCAGCCGAGAAGGCCGGCTCGATGGGCAGCTGGCGCCCGCCGCGGTCCACCAGCACGGCGAGCTGCACGCGCGCCGGGCGGCCGAAGTCGAACAGCTCGTTGAGCACCGCCCGCGTCGTTCGGCCGGTGTAGAGCACGTCGTCGATGAGCAGGATGTCACGGCCGTTGACCTCGAAGGGCAGCGTCGTGTGGTCGGCACCTCCTTTTCCGGACACCAGGCCGCGCGAGCCGAAGTCGTCGCGGTGCAGCGCGCTGGAGATGGTGCCGGAGGCCAGCCCCAGGTCGGCCGCCAGGCGCTCGGCCAGCCAGGCGCCGCCGCTCCAGATGCCCACCAGGGCGGTGTCGGGCGTCAGCAGGCGCTGCACCCCTTTCTTGAGTTCGAGGTACAGGGCCTCGGCATCGAGCAGCAATTCAGTCATGGGTGTTCTCGGAAAAACTGTTCAAGGATCAGCGCGGCGGCGGCGGCATCCACGTCGTGCGCACCTTGGCCTTCGGCCTCCACGCTGGTGTAGCGCTCGTCCACCTCGAAGACCGGCAGGTGGTAGCGCCCGGCCAGGCGGCGGCCGAAGTTCTGCGCCTTGGCCGTCATCTCGTGCGGCGCGCCGTCTGGGTGGCGCGGCACGCCGATGACGAGGGCGTCGGGCTGCCAGGTCTGGATGAGGGCCGCGATGGCGTCGAAGTCGCCGCCCTTGAGCGTGCCGCGCGGCTCGGCCGCGCCGAGCAGGCGCGTGCCGCTGGCCACGCCGATGCGGCGCAGGCCGAAATCAAAAGCAAGAAAGGATTGAAGGCGGGACGCGTCAGCCACGACGGCCATCACGCATGCCCCTCGTCCGACGCCAGCGTCGGACGGTCCCCCAAGGGGACGCACGCCGGCTCGGGAGCGGCCCAGCGCTCGGCGCTCACGCATGCCCCGCATCGGAGCTGAGCATCCGCGGGTCGATGCCCAGCAGGCCCAGGGCCTTCTCGTAGCGCTGCTCGACCGGCGTGTCGAAGATGATCTCCGGCGCCGCGTCGACGGTCAGCCAGCCGTTGCGGCCGATCTCTTCCTCCAGCTGGCCGGCGGCCCAGCCGCTGTAGCCCAGCGTGACGAGCAGCTTCTTGGGGCCGGCGCCGTTGGACAGCGCCTCCAGCACGTCGCGGCTGGTGGTCATCTCCAGGCCGCCGGGCACGGCCAGCGTCGCGTTGTAGTGGCCGCCCTCCTCGTCCAGCGGCTCGTGCAGCACGAAGCCGCGGTCGGTCTGCACCGGGCCGCCGTAGAAGACCGGCGTCTCGGCCAGCGGGTCGGCCGGCGGGCTCAGCTCGACCTTCTCGAACAGATGGCCCAGCGTCAGCGAGATGGGCTTGTTGATGACGAGGCCGAGGGCGCCGTTGTCGTTGTGCTCGCAGAGGTAGACCACCGTGCCTGCGAAAGCCTCGTCGGCCATGCCCGGCATGGCGATGAGGAACTGGTTGGTCAGGACGATCCGGTCGGCGGGCATGGCGGCATTTTATTCTGCCGGGTATGACCACCCGAATTGATCGCGCCCTGGTCTGGTTCCGCCGCGACCTGCGCGTGGACGACCAGGCCGCGCTGTACCGCGCGCTGACCGGCGCCAGGCAGGTCTTCTGCGCCTTCGTGCTGGACCGCGACATCCTCGACGCCTTGCCCCGCGCGGACCGGCGCGTCGAGTTCATCCTCGGCGCGCTGCAGGTGCTGGACGAGGCCCTGCGCCGACACGGCGGCGCGCTGATCGTGCGCCACGGCCGCGCGGCGGACGAGATCCCGCGCCTGGCGGCCGAACTGGGCGTGCAGGCGGTGTTCTGCAACCACGACGACGAGCCGCAGGCGCTGGCGCGCGACGCGCTCGTGGCCGGGCGGCTGGAGGCCCTCGACGCCGAGCTGCGCACCTTCAAGGACCACGTCGTCTTCGAGCGCCGCGAACTCATGACGGCCGCCGGCGGCCCCTACGGCGTGTTCACGCCCTACAAGAACGCCTGGCTGCGCAAGCTGGACGCCTTCTACCTGGGCAGCTACCCGGTCGAGCGCCATGCTGCGGCGCTGGCGCCGAGCGGGCTGGCGCGCGGCGTGCCCACGCTGGCTAACATCGGCTTCAAGCCTGCGGGCCTGAGCCCCCATGTCGGCCAGGGCAGCCGCGGCGCCGAGGCCCTGCTGGACGACTTCCTCGACCGCATCGACCAGTACGGCCGCACGCGCGACTTCCCCGCCGTCAAGGGGCCGAGCTATCTGAGCGTGCACCTGCGCTTCGGCACCGTGTCCATCCGCCGCCTGGCGCGGCTCGCCCACCAGCGCATGCTGGGCGGCGAGCATGGCGCCGAGGTCTGGCTGTCGGAGCTGATCTGGCGCGACTTCTACCACCAGCTCATGCACCACCATCCGCAGGCGATGACGGCCGCCTTCCGGCCCGAGTACGACGCTGTTCGCTGGGAGACGGGCCCGCAGGCCGACGCGCTGTTCGCCGCCTGGTGCGAGGGCCGCACCGGCTTCCCGCTGGTGGACGCGGCGATGCGCCAGCTGCGCCAGACCGGCTATATGCACAACCGGCTGCGCATGGTCGCGGCCAGCTTCCTGTGCAAGGACCTGGGGCTGGACTGGCGCCGCGGCGAGGCCTGGTTCGCCGCGCAGCTGCTGGACTTCGACCTCGCGGCCAACAACGGTGGCTGGCAGTGGGCCAGCAGCAGCGGCTGCGACGCCCAGCCCTGGTTCCGCATCTTCAACCCGACCACGCAGAGCGAGAAGTTCGATGCCGAGGGCCGCTTCATCCGCCGCTACTGCCCCGAACTGGCCGGCCTGCCGGCCAAGGCCGTCCACGCGCCCTGGGAGCGCGCGCCGCTGCAGATGCAGGGCGTGGACTACCCGCGCCCGGTCGTGGACCACGCGCTGGCGCGCGCGCGCACGCTGGAACGCTATGCGGTCGTGAAGACGCGTGCGCTGCCGGCGCGCGAGCCGACCTGAGGCAGCCGCGTCAGAACAGCTCCACGTCGGACAGCGGGGCGGTTTCCTGGATCACGCCGCTGGCCACCAGGGCCGCGTAGTTGTGCACCTGGTTCCGGCCATGCGCCTTGGCGTGGTAGACGGCCTTGTCGGCACGCTCGAAGGCCGCGGCCGGCGCATCGCCGGCCCGCACCTCGGTGAAGCCGATGCTGACCGTGATGCGGCCGACCTGCGGGAAGACGTAGCGCTCGGTGTTCAGGCGCAGGCGCTCGAAGGCCTCGCCGGCGTGGACATCCTCGTCGCAGCGCATCAGCACGACGAACTCCTCGCCGCCGAAGCGGTAGAGCAGGTCGTGGAAGCGGAAGGATCCACGCATCAGCCGCGACAGCAGCAGCAGCACCTCGTCGCCGATCAGATGGCCGAAACGGTCGTTGACGGACTTGAAGTGGTCGATGTCGATGACGCCCAGCACATAGTGGGGCACGGCGGCTTCGTGGCGGCGGTCCTCGGCGCCGTGCTCGGGCAGCGGCTGCTTGGCCGGGATCTCGGTCAGCACCTTCAGGAAGCTCTCGTCGAAGGTCTTGCGGTTGAGCAGGCCGGTCAGCGTGTCGCGCTCGGAGTAGTCGAGCAGGCCCTGGAAGTTGTGATAGATGCGCAGCACGCTGCTGACCATGCGCTGCGAACTGGCACCCAGGCGGCGCGTGGAGAGGATCTCGATGACGCCGACGACGTCGCGGTCGGTCGCGATCGGGAACAGGTAGAACCACTGGCCGCCCTGGGCGACCTGGGTCACGCTGCGGCTGCGCATGGCCTCCAGGCGCAGCGGATGCTCGGTCACCAGCGGCAGCGCCTCGGGCTTGGCCCACAGCGGGTCGGCCGAGGCCACCGCGTCGCCGGCGCGCAGATGCGCGCGCGTGAGCCAGCGCTCCTGCCCCGGCTCGCCGACGCTGCGGTAGATGGCCACCGACTCCGGCTCCAGCAGGTCGCGCAGCGCCATGACGAGGGTGACGTCCATGACGTCACGGTCACGGAAGCCCGTCAGCTCGGCGAGGTGGTCGACAACCTGTGACATGGGTCGCCTAGGCCGCGGCGGCGTGACGGGTGAACTGCTGGATCAGGCCCAGCAGCTGTTCCTCGTCATACGGCTTGCCGAGGTAGTGCTCGACACCGAGCTGGGCCGCGTAGTCTCGGTGCTTCTGCGCGATGCGCGACGTGATCATGATGACCGGCAGGCCGGCCAGCCGCGAGTCGGCGCGCATATTGCGCACCAGGTCGAAGCCGTCCATGCGCGGCATCTCGATGTCCGACAGCACGACGGCCGGCAGTTCGTCGCCGGCCAGCTTCTCCATCGCATCGAGGCCGTCCTTGGCCAGCAGCACGCGCAGGCCGACGCGCTCCAGCAGGCGCTGGGTCACGCGGCGCACGGTCAGCGAATCGTCGACCACCATGACCAGCGGCGCCTGCACGACCTCCTCGGCCACCGGCGCGACCGGCTGGGCCGACTGCGACTGCGCATGGGCCGCCACGAGGCGGGCCTGGGCATCGACGCCGTACCAGTCGGCCAGCGCGACGACGTTGTAGATCAGCGCGACATCGCCCGAGGCCAGCAGGCTGATGCCCGCCAGGCCCGGCACGCGGTTGAGCTGGGCGCCCAGGTTCTTGACGACGACTTCCTGGTTGCCGATGACCTCGTCGACGTGCAGGGCCAGCGCGGCCTGCGCGCTGCGCACCAGCACGATGGGCGCATGGCGGCCATGCGTGTGGCCGCGGCCGTGATGGCCGAGCAGGCCGCCCAGCCAGTAGAACGGCAGCTCAGCGCCGCCATGCCTGAGCTTGCCGCCGGCATAGGCCGCCTCGACGGCGTCGACCGGCACGCGCTGCACGGACTCCATCAGCGCCGCCGGCACGGCGACGACCTGGTCACCGCTCCTGAGCAGCACGATCTGCGTCAGCGCCGTGGTCAGCGGCAGGCGCAGCAGGAAGTTGGTGCCCGCGCCGGCCTGCGAGGCCGTCTCGATGCTGCCGCCCAGCGTGCCGACCTCGGCGCGGACCACGTCCATGCCGATGCCGCGCCCGCTGAGCTCGGTGATCTGGCTGGCCGTGGAGAAGCCGGGCGCGAAGATCAGGCGCTTGAGCTGGGCCTCGTCGGGCTCGGCATCGGGCGCGATCAGGCCCAGCTGCAGGCCGCGCTCGCGGATGCGCGCGAGGTTGAGGCCGGCGCCGTCGTCGGCGAAGTTCAGCAGCACCTCGTTGCCGTGCTGGCGCACCCCGATGCGCAGCGTGCCGGTGGCGTCCTTGCCCGCCGCGGCGCGCGCGTCCGGCGCCTCGATGCCGTGGCTGACGCTGTTGCGCAGCAGGTGCTCGAAGGCGCCCGACATGCGCTCCAGCACGGAGCGGTCCAGCTCGGTCTGGCCGCCGCTGATCTCCAGCCTGACCTGCTTGCCGGTGTCGCGCGCGGCCTGGCGCACGACGCGGTGCATGCGCTCGCCGACGGAGTCGAACTCGACCAGGCGGGTGCGCAGCAGGTCGTCCTGCAGTTCGCGCGTCAGCCGCGACTGCGCGGCCAGCTCGTCTTCGCCGGACTGCACGCTGCGGCCCAGCGTGCGCTGCAGCGTGGCCACGTCGCCGACCGACTCGGTCAGCATGCGGGTCAGTTCCTGGAAGCGGGTGTAGCGGTCGAACTCCAGCGGGTCGAACTCGCGGCCGCCCTGCTGCGCCAGCTCCTGCTGGGCATGCATCTGGGCCTCGGCCTGCAGGTCCAGCTCGCGCAGCTGGGCGCGCAGGCGCTCCAGGTTGTCGTCCAGGTCGAGCAGCGCACCCTTCATCTGGGCCAGCTCGGACTCCATGCGGGCGCGGCGGATGCTGACCTCGCCGGCCTGCGTGGCCATGCGCTCCAGCAGGCTGCCACGCACGCGGACCTGAGCCTGGCCGATGGCCAGGCTGTCGCTGCCGGGCTCGATCTCGGCGGTGTCGGTGAAGCGGCTCCAGTCGATCTCGCGGGCCGGCGCCGACGGGGCCGCCTCGTCGGCCACCGGGGCCGGCATGGCCAAGCGGGCCAGCGGCTCGGGCCGGGGTTCGGCGGGTGCGACGGCCGCGGGGAGCGGTGCCGCCACGGGGGCCGCGGCGGCCGGCGCCATCAGGCTGCGGCCGAGCTGCTCGAAGGCGTGCTCCAGCGCATCGCCCTCGTGCTGCAGGGCCTGGACCTGGCCGAAGTCGGCGCTGCCGGCGCGCAGCAGCGCCTCGATGGCCGACTCCAGATGGTGGGCCTGCTCGCCCAGGCGCATCGCGCCGGCGAGGCGGGCACCGCCCTTGAAGGTGTGCAGGGCCCGCATGCAGGCGTCGGAGCGGCCCAGGTCGCCGGGCTCGGCCAGCCATTCGCGCAGCGCGCCGTGCAGCTGCTGCAGCAGGTCGCGGCCCTCTTCCTCGAAGATCGGGTAGAGGTCGGGCTCGATGTGGTCGGGCAGGCCGGCCTCGGGCTCGGGCGGCGGCTCCGGCGCAGGGGCCGGCTCGACGACGGCTTGGCCGGCCGGCTCGGACGCGAGCTCGGGCTGCGGCTGCGCGACGGAAGCGGGCAGCTCCAGCTCACCGGCGATGGTGTCAGGGCCGGCCGCCGCCACGAGCGCGTCCAGCGGGGCCGCGGCCGTCATCGGCTCCTCCTGCGGCTCGTAGGCATGCAGTTGCTCGATGACCTCGGGGTCGTGCGGCTTCAGGAAGCCGGCGGCGAACTGGTGCAGCAGGCGGCGGATGTCGTCGGCGGCGCGCACGAAGAGCTCGGCGTCGGCCTCTTCGTAGCGCACGGCGCGCTGGGCGCGGCCCAGCGTGTGCTCCAGCTCGCGGGCCAGCGACGACAGATCGTCGTAGCCCACGGTGGCCGCATTGCCGGCCAGCTTGTGGGCATGCGCCTCGCAGCTGGCGGGCACGGGGTGGCTGAGCTCGGACGCCCATTCGGCCAGCTCGATGGAGAGGCGGCGCGACAGCTCGTCGGCCTCGTTCAGGAAGATGTTGAACAGCGCGATGCTGATGCGCAGCGGGCCGATGAGCTTGAAGCCCTCGTCGGGATCGACCGGCGCGAGCTCGGGCTCGGGCGGCACCACCGGCTCGACCAGCGCGAGCAGCGGCGCGGCCTCGGCCGCCGCGGCATGCGCCGCCTCGTGGGCCGGCGGCACGGACAGCGCCAGTGTGGGCTCATCGTCGGGCAGGGGTGCGGCCTCGACCGCTTCGGCCGCCCCGTCCAGGTCGAGCTCGACGCCGAGGCTGGGCAGCAGCGGCTCCATGTCGACGGCGGCGACCGGCAGGGGCTCGGCCGACGCGTGGACGTCGGGCAGCAGCTCGGTGCCGCCGAAGTCCAGCGACAGCGCGGGCTCGGGCCGGGCCGGGCCGGCCGGGGTCGCCGCGGCCTGCGGCTCCGAGGGTTCGAGGACGAAGTCGGGCAGCAGCGGCTCGGCCTCTTCGATCTCCGGCGGCAGCGTGTCGGCAAAGTCGAGGTCCAGTGCTGCGGCCTCGATGTTCTCGGCCACGGGCAGAACCTCGGCCGGCGTCGCGGCGGCGCGCGGGGGCTCCGCAGGCGCCGGCTGCGGGGCGGCGGCCGGCGCCTCGGCGGGCCAGTCCAGCGGCAGCGGCTGGCCCTGCAGGCGCAGCGAATCGGCGCTGCGGCGCAGCGGGTCGGGCAGGCTGTGGCCAGGCGCGCTGCCGGCGATCTGCTCGCGCCAGCGCGCGAAGTAGTCCAGCGCCTCAGCCGTGAAGCCCATCAGCGCCGCATCGGCCTGCGGATGCGCCTCGGCGAGGCTGGCGTTGTAGAGCTGCTCGCAGGCCCAGGCGCCCTCGCCGAAGTCGTTCAGGCCGACCATGCGCGCGCTGCCCTTGAGCGTGTGGAAGGCGCGGCGCACGACGGTGAGCTGGGCGTGGTCGGCCGGTTCCGTGTGCAGCGCTTCGAGCGCGGCACGGGCATTGGCGATGACCTCGTCGGCCTCCTCCAGGAAGATCTCGCGCATCTCCGGGTCGTCGGCCACGCTCGGCTCGGCCGCGGCGGGCGCGGGCGCCGGTGCGGCGGGCAGGGGCGCGGGCGCCGGTGCGGGCTGCGACAGGTCGACGTCGGGCAGGCTGAGGTCGGGCAGTTCCAGCGTGCCCAGCTCGACGTGCAGGGGCTGGGTCGCCTCGTGCGCGAAGTCGGGCACGGCCGCGGGTTCCGGCTCGACATGGAAGCCGCTGGCCTCGAAGTCCGGCAGATCGACGGCGCCTTCACGGCGGCCCATGACGGCGTCCAGGCGGCCGCTGGCCTCGTCGAACTGGAACATGCGCTTGGCCAGGGCCGGCTGCACGCTGAGCATGTCGATCAGGAAGCCCAGCGCGCCGAGGTTGGTGGCGAGGCGCTCGAAGACGCCCTTGGCGCCGGCGCGCTCGAAGTCGATCTCGGTGTTGGCGAGGCCGTCGACCTCGTCGCGCATGCGCACCGTGGCCAGCGCGGCCTGGTCCAGGCCCAGCACGCTGAGCACGCCGCGCATGGCCTGCAGCTGGCCGGGCACGGGGATCAGCAGCTCGCGCTGGGTCGGGCTGCGGAAGTATTCGTCGCACAGCCTCTCGACCTCGGACAGGCTGGCGCGCAGCTCGTGCACGACGCTGCCCAGGGTCTGGCGGTCGGAGACCCGGCGGTACAGATCCTCCATCCAGTCTTCCAGCGGCTCGGCCGGCTGGCCGTGGGCCACGGCCTCGACGCGGCGCGCCAGGCGGCGCACGCGGTCGGCCTGCTCGGGCTGGTCGAAGGCGGCGTCTTCCAGCGCGGCCTCGACATAGAGCAGGCTGGTGGCGACCTCCATGGCCAGGGCCGGCGGCGGCGTGCTGCGCGAGCGCAGCGTCGCGACGACGGCGCGCTGCAGCGTCTGGGCCAGCACCTCGCCGCTGGGGAAGAGGCGGGTGAGGGACTCGGCCAGCGCGGCGAACTGCTCGTCCAGGCCGGTCAGGCGGTGCTGGTCGCCCTCGGCAGCGCTGGACCAGCTCTCCTTGGCGGCCAGCACGCGCCGCTTGGCCTGCGCGACCCAGGCGGGGTCGATGCGGCCGAGGCTGGCATCCTCGTAGTTGCCGGCCTGCTCGTCGCCCAGCCGGTAGGCCTCGTGCACGGCCTGCAGGCGCGGGCCGACGCCCGGCGTGGGGCGGCACTGGGCGCAGAAGAACAGCAGATCCTGCGCAAGGCGGTCGCGCTGCGGATCGTCCTGCCCGTCCTGGCCCACCAGGCGCAGCTCGTGCAGCAGCTTGGAGCCCAGGCGCTTGGTGTAGGCGTCGCTGCCCAGCAGCTTCAGCGCCTGGCCTTCGAAGACGGCCGCGGCCAGCTGCCACAGCGTGCGGCCGTTGCCGGCCGGCAGCCCGGCCGCCAGGCCGGCACACAGGCCGGACAGGCTGGCAGCGTGGGCCGGGTTGGGCTCGCGCATCTGGCGCAGCAGCGCGGCCTCGAAGGGCGCGCGCACGGCATCGGGCGAACGCGGCGCGGCGCCGGCCTCCAGCGGCAGGCTGCGCCAGGCCCAGTCGTACTGCCAGAGGTCGGCCGGGTGGATGCGCTCGACGCCGTTGAGCTGCTGCAGGTCGCGGTAGCTCGGGTAGAGGGCCAGCGTCGAGGTCTTGCTGCCGGCCAGCAGCCGGGCGACATAGGCCAGCAGCGCGAAGTCGGCGCGCTCGATGGTGTCGACCGTGCTGGGCTCGACCTCCAGCGGGTGCTGGGCCAGGCGCTCGACCGCCTGCTCGGCGGCGCGCAGCACGCTGGCGCCCGCCGGCAGGCCGACGAGGGACAGCACGCCGCTGACCTGGTGCAGCTGGGCCGCGGCCTGCTGCAGCGGCAGGCTGGGCTGGGCGTCGGCGCCAAAGGCCGAGAGGCGGTTGTCGGCGCCATCGCGCACGAGGCGGCGCAGCGTCTTGTGCACAGCCTCCAGTGACCGGCGCAATTCCTCCTGCACCCAGGCCAGGGGGCTGAGGTCGGCCGGGAGTTCGGCGTCTCGCAGGGAGCTTTCCATGCCTGGGCTTTCTCGCTCGGTGCGGGTCGCCTTCAGGCGACCTTGAATCGGGCCACGGATGCGCGCAGCGCCTCGGCGGAACGGGACAGCTCATGCACCATCTGGGCCGTGGAGCGCGTGCCCTCGGAGGTCTGCTCGGTCACCGCGAAGATGTGCTGGATGTTGGACGCGACCTCGTTGGCGTGCTCGGCCTCCTGCTTGGCCTGCGCGGAGATGCGCACGATCAGTTGGTCCAGCTGGCGCGACACCCTGTCGATGTCTTCCAGCGCCTTGCCGGCCGCGTCGGACAGCTGCGTGCCTTCGACCACCCCGCGCGTCGAGCGCTCCATGGCGGCCACGGCGTCGTGGGTGTCGGTCTGAATGGTCTTGACCAGGGCCGCGATCCGGCGCGTCGCGTCGCCGGATCGCTCGGCCAGGCGCTGCACTTCTTCCGCCACGACGGAGAAGCCGCGGCCCGCTTCGCCGGCGGACGCGGCCTGGATGGCCGCGTTCAGCGCCAGCACGTTGGTCTGTTCCGTAATGTCCGAGATCAGCTCCGTGATCTCGCCGATCTCCTGCGACGACTCGCCCAGGCGCTTGATGCGCTTGGACGTCTCCTGGATGGAGTCGCGGATGGTGTTCATGCCGGCGATGTTGTTCTGCATCGCGGCCAGGCCCTGCTCGGCGGCCTGGCGGCTCTGGCGCGCCACCTCGGCAGTCGTCTGCGCCTGCGCGGACACGTCGGTGATTCGGCCCGCCATGCCCAGCACGGCCTCGCCGGTCGCGCGGATCTCGTGCAGCTGCTCCTTGGACGCGGCCAGCAGGTCGGTGGAGGTCTGATCCACCGCGCCGGTGGTGTCCGTCACGCGGGCCGCCGTCGTCTGCACCTGGCCGACGAGGGTGCGCAGCTCTTCCACCGTGTAGTTCACCGAGTCGGCGATCGCGCCGGTGATGTCTTCCGTCACCGTCGCCTGCTGCGTCAGGTCGCCTTCGGCGACCGTGGACAGCTCGTTCATCAGCCGCAGAATGGCCGCCTGGTTGGCGTCGTTGACGCGCTTGGCCTCCTGCTCCTGGGCCTCGGCCTCGCGCTTCTGGGCCTCGGCGAGGGCGGCGCGCTCGGACTGGTCGGCCACGAACAGGCGCAGGAAACCGACGGCACCCACCAGCAGCGCGATCAGCGACAGGATCATGAACAGGGCCAGGCCCCAGCCGGCGCCGCCGGTCTTTTCGAGGTCGGCCGCGGCCTGCTCCAGGCCTTTGCGCAGCGGCTCGGAGTCGTTCAGGATGGCCGTCTGGGCTTCACGCGCGGACACCAGGCCCTGCAGATTGCCCAGGATCGCGGAGGCCTGGGTGCGGGTCTGCTCGTACTGCTTCAGCAGGGTCTGCAGGCGCTCCTTCAGCTGCGGGTCTTTCGCGGCGTTCAGGCGCAGTTCGGGGCTGCCGCTGATCAGGGCCTCGGTGATGAGCTTGAAGGAGTTCAGATCCTTGCCGAGCAGGAACACGGCCTCGGGGCTGACGCCTTCCTGCGTCAGGAATTCGTTGGCGCTCTTGCCGATGCGCTGGGTCAGCATGACGAGCTGGCCGACCGCGGAGACCTCGCCCGCCGACGAGCCGATCTGCAGCGCCTGGGACGACACGGCCTCGGCGGACTCCAGCAGGTCGCTGGACTGGCGGTTGATGGCGCGCAGCGCCTGGCCGACCTGGGTCAGGATCTTTTCCTGGGCCTGCACGACCTTGCCGTTCTTCTCGGCGCGCTCGACCAGGGGCTTGAGGGATTCGAGGGTCGGCTGCACGGCGGCCGGCGCGACGGCCAGCGGGCCCTCGCCGGTGCGCAGATTGGTGACGACGCCGCCGAGCGTGCCCACCGACTCCCTCAGCTCGCCGAAGGCCGCCGGATTGCCCACCAGCGCGGCGGACACCGACTTGGCCATGCGCTGCGAATGCATCAGCGCCTGGCCGGCCGCGCGCACCTGGGCGGCGCTGCGGTTGGAGCTCACGAGCACCAGGCTGACCGACACGGCCGTGCCGACGAGGCCGAGCACGACGAGGCCGGTCAGCACGCGCTGGCGGTGGCGGCCGAGCAGCTCGCCCAGCTTCGCGGCGCCGCCGGCGGGCCGCGCGGGCAGCACCGTGGTCGGGTCGGCGGCCTGCGTGGTCGGCGCGAAGCTCATCGTGCTGGGCGCGAACTCGCTGACCGGGCCCGGTTCGGTCGGAACGGCCTGCGAGATGATGGATGTCGGTGCGTCGGCGGGGACCAGGCTCTCGACGCCGGCCAGCGTCGACTCGGCGGCGCGCGTCGCATCGAAGCTCGGCCCGCGCGTGTCGATGGTGGTGTCCATCGACTCGGGCGGCATCGTCAACAGCTCTTCGGTTTCGGACTTTCCCCTGATCTTGTCCAGCAGGTTCATCTCACCCTCGTCCTTCAATGTTCGTGATGTCCGCGCTCGGCGGCGGGCTGTGGGCCTAGGAAACGGTTCGCCTCAGGCGACGATGTGCAGGAAATTCTCCTGTCGCGACAGCGCCTCGAGGTTGATCTCTTGCCAGCTGCGCCCGGCCTCGTCGCGCCGCAGCGCGCCGGCAAAGCGCGGCAGCGGCCCTGCGGGTTGCTGGGCCGCGAGGGGCAGTTGCTCGTCGCTGCGCAGGCCGGCCAGCCGGTCCACGAGCAGCGCGCAGTTCAGGTTCAGGTCGGCGCCCAGTGACACGAGGCGGCTCTGCGGCGCGAAGGCGCGGCCATGCACCGGCTCGCGCAGGCCGAGGTAGACGGCCAGGTCGACGACGGTGAACAGGCCGCCGCGCAGATTGGCCACGCCGGCCAGCCAGGGCTTGGCATAGGGCACGGGCTTGATCGGCACCGGCGCGAAGATCTCGCTGGCCTGCTTGAGCGGGAACAGCAGCCCGACGCCGGCGCATTCGACGGCCAGCCAGTTCGCGATCAGCGTCTGCTCGCGCGCGGCCTGCATGCGCTCGGCCAGGCGCTGCTGGAGTTCACGGAGTGCCGTCCGGTTCGCCATGTCAGCGCCGCCCGGCCGCCCGAAGGCGTTGAAGCGCCCCCCCGGGGGGCAGTGAACGGAGTGAGCGTGGGGGCATCGTCATATCAGCCCAGGGCCTTGATCTTGGCGATCAGTTCCTCGGCCTTGACGGGCTTGACGACGTAGTCGCTGGCCCCCTGGCGCATGCCCCAGACCTTGTCGGTCTCCTGGCCCTTGCTGGTGCACATGATGACCGGCACGCCGACATAGCGCTCGTCGCGCGTGATCGCGCGGGTCAGCTGGAAGCCGTTCTGGCCGGGCATGACGACGTCCATCAGGATCAGGTCGGGCTTGGCCTCGGCCAGGCGCTTCATGGCCTCCTCGCCGTTCTCGGCCGTGCGCACGTTGTAGCCGCGCTTGACCAGCATCTCCGACAGCGCGTGCAGCTCGGTCTTGGAGTCGTCAACCAGCAGGATGTTGTGGATGCTCATGGCAGTTCTCTTTCATAGGCTGGGTCTCAGGGCCGGTGCTGCAGCACCGCCTGGAGCAGCTGGTCCTTGGTGAAGGGCTTGGTCAGGTAGTCCTGCGAGCCCACCATGCGCCCGCGGGCCTTGTCGAACAGGCCGTCCTTGGACGACAGCATGATCACCGGCACGGCCGAGAACTGCGGGTTGCGCTTGATGATGGCGCAGGTCTGGTAGCCGTCCAGGCGCGGCATCAGGATGTCGCAGAACACGAGGTCGGGATGGAAATCGCCCAGCTTGGCCAGCGCGTCGAAGCCGTCCTCGGCCAGGGCCACCTCGTGGCCGCCCTGCTTCAGGAAGATCTCGGCGCTGCGGCGGATGGTGTTGCTGTCGTCGATGACCAGGATGCGGGTCGGCGCCGCTGCGGAAACTTGCTCGTTCAAACCATGTCTCCTCGGTACTTCAGCTCGGGGCCGGGCCGGCGAGGCCGAGTCAGATGCGCACCATCTCGAAATCTTCCTTGCGCGCGCCACAGTCGGGGCAGACCCAGTTCATGTCGACGTCCGCCCAGGCCGTGCCGGCGGCAATGCCGTGCTCGGGATCCCCCGTCGCTTCGTCGTAGATCCATCCACAGATCAGGCACATCCAGGTACTGGGTTCGCTCACGGTGCTCAGAGTTTGCTCACTACAATCGAATCATTCTAGCCAGGGCCCGAGAGCGCGATGCTGAGGGCAAACGCCTGTGCCCAGGGCCTCGGGAGCACCCTTTTAGCGGCAGACTCCACGCTTTGCGGCAGCTCTTTGGCCGCGACCGCCACGACCCCCATGAGCCCAACATCCCATCCCGCCGACCCCGAGGTCGACCCCGCCCAAGACGAGCAGGAGAGCCCGCCGCCGGCCTGCGTGCTGTGCTTCAACGCCAGCGACGCCTCCGGCGCCGGCGGCCTGGCCGGCGACGTGGCCACCGTCGCGGCCATGGGTGCGCACTGCCTGCCGGTGGTGACCGCCGTCGTGCTGCGCGACACGGCCGAGGTCTTCGAGCACCACAGCCTCGACGCCGACGTGCTGGCCGAGCAGGCCCGCCACATCCTCGAGGACGTGCCCATCACGGCCTGGAAGGTCGGCTTCCTCGGCAATGCCGAAGGCGTCAGCGCCGTCGCCGAGGTGCTGAGCGACTACCCCGACGTGCCCCTCGTGACCTACCTGCCCTCGGTCGCCTGGATCGACGAGGACGAGCAGCAGCAATACCTGGACGCGCTGCGCGAGCTGGTGCTGCCGCAGACGGCCGTGCTGGTGGGCAACCACAAGACCCTGACCGACTTCCTGCTGCCCGACTGGGACAGCGAGCGCAGCCCCTCCGCGCGCGAGCTGGCCGTGGCGGCCGCCCAGGCCGGCGCACAGCATGTGCTGGTGACCGGCATCCAGCTGCCCAACCAGTTCGTCGACAACGTGCTGGCCAGCCCGCAGGGCCCGATCGCCGGCGAGAAGTTCGAGCGCTTCGAGACCGCCTTCGTCGGCGCCGGCGACACGCTGTCGGCCGCGCTGGCGGCGCTGCTGTCGGTCGGCGCCGAGCTGCACTCGGCCGTCAGCGAGGCGCTGTCCTTCCTCGACCAGTCGCTGGACGCGGGCTTCCGCCCCGGCATGGGCAACGTCATCCCCGACCGCTTCTTCTGGGCCCTGCCCGCGGCGGACGAGGAAGGCGCCGAGACCGCCTTCGACGAGCCCGAGCCCGAGCAGCCGCCCAAGGCGCCGCGGCGCATGCACTGACCCTTTCCTTCGTTTCCGATGGTTACCAATTCGCAGTTGTTCGAGCGCGCCGCGCGCGTCATTCCCGGCGGCGTCAACTCCCCCGTGCGCGCCTTCCGTGCCGTCGGCGGCACGCCGCGCTTCATCGCCCGCGGCGACGGCGCCTACATCTGGGATGCCGAAGGCCGGCGCTACGTCGACTACATCGGCTCCTGGGGCCCGATGATCCTCGGCCACGGCCACCCGGCCGTGCTGGAGGCCGTGCAGAAGGCGGCCACCGAAGGCTTCTCCTTCGGCGCGCCGACCGAGCGCGAGATCGAGCTCGCCGAAGAGATCCTGAAGCTCGTGCCCGGCATCGACCAGGTCCGCCTCGTCAGCTCGGGCACCGAGGCGACGATGAGCGCCATCCGCCTCGCGCGCGGCGCCACCGACCGGCCCAAGTTCATCAAGTTCGAGGGCTGCTACCACGGCCACACCGACGCGCTGCTCGTGAAGGCCGGCTCGGGCCTGGCCACCTTCGGCCACCCGACCAGCGCAGGCGTGACGCCCGGCGCGGCGGCGGACACCGTCGTCCTCGAATACAACAACGTCGAGCAGCTGGAAGCCGCCTTCGCCGAGCACGGCAAGGAACTCGCCTGCGTCATCGTCGAGCCGATTGCCGGCAATATGAACTTCGTGCGCGCCTCCGTGCCGTTCATGACGGCCATGCGCCGCCTGTGCACCCAGCACGGCGCGCTGCTGGTGCTGGACGAAGTCATGACGGGCTTCCGCGTCGGCCTCGCGTCGGCGCAGGGCCACTACGCCGGGCTCATCCCCGGCTTCGCGCCCGACATCTCGGTGTTCGGCAAGGTCATCGGCGGCGGCATGCCGCTGGCGGCCTTCGGCGCCAAGCGCGAGGTCATGCAGCACCTGGCGCCGCTGGGCGGCGTCTACCAGGCCGGCACGCTGTCCGGCAACCCGGTGGCCACGGCCTGCGGCCTGGCGACGCTGCGCGAGATCCAGAAGCCCGGCTTCTTCGATGCGCTGTCGGCCCGCACCCGCCGGCTCGTCGACGGCCTGAAGGCGGTGGCGGCCGACAACGGCGTGCCATTCAGTGCCGACTGCGAGGGCGGCATGTTCGGCTTCTTCCTGCTGCCGGAGCTGCCGCAGAACTACGCGACCGTCATGACGACGGACAAGGAGCGCTTCAACCGCTTCTTCCACGCGATGCTCGACGCGGGCATCTATCTTGCCCCGGCCCTGTACGAGGCGGGCTTCGTGTCGGCGGCGCACAGCCAGGCCGACATCGACGCCACCCTCGCGGCCGCGCGCACCGCCTTGCGCTGAATCCCGGAGCGCCCTCGGGCGCCACTGCCATGCATCTCCACATCCTCGGCATCTGCGGCACCTTCATGGGCGGCCTGGCGGCGCTGGCGCGCGAGGCCGGCCACCGCGTGACCGGCTGCGACGCCAACGTCTACCCGCCGATGAGCACCCAGCTCGAAGCGCTCGGCATAGCGCTGATCGAGGGCTTCGGCGCCGAGCAGCTCGAACTCAGGCCCGATGTCTTCGTCATCGGCAACGTCGTCGCGCGCGGCGAGCGCTTCCCGCTGATGGAAGCCATCCTCGACGCCGGCCTGCCCTATGTCTCCGGCCCGCAGTGGCTGGCCGAAAACGTGCTGCAGGGGCGGCACACGCTGGCCGTGGCCGGCACGCACGGCAAGACGACGACGTCGTCGATGCTGGCCTGGATTCTTGAACACGCGGGCCACAAGCCCGGCTTCCTCGTCGGCGGCGTGCCGCAAAACTTCGGCGTGTCGGCGCGGCTCGGCGAAGGCAAGGCCTTCGTCATCGAGGCGGACGAATACGACACGGCCTTCTTCGACAAGCGCAGCAAGTTCGTCCACTACAGGCCGCGCACGGCCATCCTGAACAACCTCGAGCACGACCACGCCGACATCTTCCCGGACCTGGCCGCCATCGAGACCCAGTTCCACCACCTCGTGCGCACCGTGCCGGCCAGCGGCCTGCTCGTCGTCAACGCCCGCGAGGAGGCGCTGCAGCGCGTCATCGCGCGCGGCTGCTGGAGCGGGCTGCAGCGCTTCGGCGCCAAGAAGGAAGAGGCCGGCATGCTGCGCGCGCGCGGCGAGCCGCAGGCCTTCGACGTGCTGCGCGGCAGCCTCAAGGTCGCGCGCGTCGAGTGGGGCCTGATCGGCGAGCACAACCAGCTCAACGCGCTGGCCGCCATCGCGGCGGCGGAGCATGTGGGCGTGCCGCCCGAGCAGTCGGCCGCGGCGCTGGCCGAGTTCCAGAACGTGCGCCGCCGCATGGAGCTGCGCGGCGAGGTGCAACGTGAAGGTGGCGTCATCAAGGTCTACGACGACTTCGCCCACCACCCCACGGCCATCCGCACGACGATCAACGGCCTGCGCCGCCGCGTGCTGCCCTCCGAGCGCATCCTGGCCATCTTCGAGCCGCGCTCCAACACGATGAAGCTGGGCACGATGAAGGCCCAGCTGCCCTGGGCGCTGGAGGAGGCCGACCTGGCCTTCTGCAACCAGCAGGGCTTGAGCTGGGATGCGAAGGAGGCGCTGGCGCCGATGGGCGCCCAGGCCGTGGTCGGCGCCGATGTGGACGCGCTGGTGGCGGCCGTCGTCAAGGCCGCCAAACCGGGCGACCACCTGCTGTGCATGAGCAACGGCGGCTTTGGCGGCATACACGACAAGCTATTGCAAAGCTTGGCCGCCCGGGCCTGAGGCCCGAGGGCGGCATACACGACAAGCTATTGCAAAGCCTGGCTGCCCGGGCCGGCTGAGCACGGCCGCTCACTTCCCGTAAAGCACCATCTGCGTGCAGCGGAACAAGGCCATCGTCTTGCCCGTGGACTGGTTCGTGACGACCGCGTCCCAGACCTGCGTCGTGCGGCCCAGGTGCACGGCCCGCGCCGTGCAGGCGATGCTGCCTTCGAGCGCCGTGCCGAGGAAGTTGGACTTCAGCTCGATGGTCGTGAAGCCCACCGCGCCTTCGGGCAGGTTGTCCAGGCAGCCGTAGCCCGCGCAGGTGTCGGCCAGCGTGACGACGCTGCCGGCATGCAGAAAGCCGTTGGGCGCCATCAGCTCAGCCCGCACGGCCAGCTCGGCCTGCACCTCGCCGCCGCCGATGCGCGTGACGACGATGCCGAGGTGGCCCGGCAGCTTGCCGGCTCCGGATTGGTTGTAGTGCGCGGCGTCGGCCATGCGGATCTCCTCGTGAAACGACGAGCATCCTAGTGAACAGCAAAAAGGCCGGCATCGCTGCCGGCCTTGTCGCTCGCCGCGAGGCTCGCTCAGCTGCGCACCAGCGAAGCCTTGAGCATGCTGTTCAGCATGTCCTGCAGTTCCGCCAGATGGGCCCTGGTCTCGACCGACAGCCCCGGCCTGGCCGCGGCCGTGCGCAGCTCGCTGGCGAGCTGGGTAGCGTGCCAGCGGGCCATCGAGAAGGCGTCGGCGTAGACGGTCGCGCCGTTCGTCGAGCGGTTCAGTTGGGCCTGCAGGCGGCGCAGGTATTCGCGCTGCAGGCTGCGGCGCATGCGGTCGATCTCGCCGCCGGTCTTGACCTCGCTGAAGATGGCCGCCTGCAGCGTGCCGTAGACCTCGCCGAGCGACACCGCGCCCTTGCGCTGGGCCTCGGGCAGGTAGCTGCCCATCTCGATCAGGCGGTGCGCGGTGTTGGGCGACATCAGCCGGTCCAGCACGCAGCCCTGCAGCGCGGCGACGGCGTCCGGGATGGACAGCGGCAGGCCGCGGTCCCATTCGTTGTAGTCCAGCGTCTGGCTGGTCAGGAACTCGGGGCGGAACCTGAACGAATCGCTGGACAGCAGGCCCGTGGCGATGAAGCGTAGCGCCTCGCGCTGCTGCGCGTTGTCCACCGGCTTGAAGGCCGGCCCCGGCGTCACGCCCGGCACGATGCGCTCGGCATGGAGGCCGCCGACGTATTTGCCGACGTTGTTGGCCGTCATGCCCAGCTGGCGGAAGCTCTCGAGCACCGAGCGGCGGTTGCGCAGCGGATCGTCGCCGGCCGAGGCCGGGCGGGCCTGCACGCGCTCCCACAGCTCCTGGCTGAGCTTGAGGCGCTTCTTCGCATAGGCCAGCGGGTCGTCGCCGAGGTCGCGCTGGTTGATGCGCGGATCGAAGCCGTCGTAGGGGCCGCCGACGCCCTGGTCGAAATCGTCGCCATAGGCCAGCTGCGGCTCGGTGGAGCGCGCGGCGATCCTGGCCAGCTCGGCGGCTTCCTGCTCGGCCGGCAGGGTCTTGTAGGCGTACTCGATGGCCCAGTAGTCGTAGGCGCCCAGCGTCGTGTTCGTCAGGCTGGCCTTGGGCTCACCCTTGAGCGGCAGGTTGTAGGCGTTGTAGTCCATCACCGAGTTGGAGATGCCGTGGGCCTCGGTCCAGGCCCTGTCCCGGAGCTGGGCCTGGGTCACCGTGGTGGACGAACGGAAGTTGTGCTTGAGCCCCAGCGTGTGGCCGACCTCGTGCGTGACGACGTCCTTGACGACGGCCTGGGCCAGCGCCTCGGCCTCGGGGCCGTTCATGTCCATGCCCTCTGCCTCGCCCCGCAGCGCCAGCAGGTCGAGCGCGAAGCCGAGCTCGTTGGCCTGGTCGGCCATATAGCTGCACTGCTGCTCGGCCAGCAGCTGGCCGCTGCGCTCGCCCATCCAGGCCTGGGCCTGCGACTGGCCGCCGGGCAGCACGTCGTCCACGGCGAAGCGGCGCGTGCCGCGGCCGAAGACGTCGCTCATGCCGATGTCGGCGTCCAGGATCTCGCCGGTGCGTGGGTCGCGGTTGCTCGGGCCGATGGCGAAGCCGACGTCGGCGCCGGTGAACCAGCGCACGGACGCATGGGTCGAGTCCATATTGTCCCAGTCGGCGTCGTCAGGCTGCTGCCTGGCGACGATGGCGTCCTTGAAGCCGATCTTCTCGAAGGCCTTGTTCCACTCCAGGATGCCGGCCTTGACGGCCTCGCGGTACTTGGCCGGGATGTTCCTGTCCAGCCAGTAGACGATGGGCTGCACGGGCTCGGACAGCTCGGCCGCCGGATCCTTCTTCTCGAGGCGCCAGCGGGCGATCATGTGCACGCGCGGGTTGGCCTTGAGGTCGTCGCCGAGGTTGCTGTAGGTCTCGGCGAAATGGCCCAGGCGCGGGTCGGCGTGGCGGATGGCGGCGGGCGTCTCGGGCAGCGCGCGCAGGCTGTAGACGAAGCTGAAGAACATCGAGCGCGGGTCGGGCGTGGCCTGCGGCGGCGTGGGCACCGGCACGGGAGGGGGCACCAGCGGCGGCGCCGGGATGCGGGCCGTCGCGAAGTGCACGCGCGCGGTCAGCGTCGAGACCTGCGCATCGGCGCGGCTGGCCTCGATGAAGGAGTTGGCGCGGTCGGGCGCATAGGGCAGGCGGTAGGCCAGCTCCAGGCGCGTCGAATAGCCGGGGATGTCGCCCAGCAGCAGGCCGCTGGCATCCACCAGCACGGACTTGCGGTCCGGGTGGTCGGCGCTGGCCACCGGGCCCGACGTGATCAGGCTGGGCGAGAAGGCCTGTTCGACGGCAAGCCTGCTGGCCGCGTTGTCGGCGCGGAACTTGGTGTTCAGCGCGATCAGCTGCACATGGTTGCCGACGCGGCGCCACTCGGCCAGCTCGTCGCCCAGCATC
Source organism: Pelomonas aquatica (assembly GCF_026712205.1). Taxonomy (GTDB): domain Bacteria; phylum Pseudomonadota; class Gammaproteobacteria; order Burkholderiales; family Burkholderiaceae_C; genus Pelomonas; species Pelomonas aquatica. Next base: position 203,141 of record NZ_JAPPUW010000005.1, on the reverse strand, counting down.
TGGCTGGCGTAGAGGCCGCGCTCGCCGACGCCGTTGGCGACGTTGACGCTGAACAGGAAGGGCTTGTTGAAGTAGTCCTTCGGGATCTCGATCCAGACCTTCTCGTCCTTGCGCCAGATCGGGAACAGGCCGGGCTGCTCCTTGGCGCCCTTGATGACATCGGCGAAGGGCTTGGGTGCGGCCGGGTCGACGGGCGGGCGGGCGGCGGGGGCCGAGGCGGCGGCGGCAGGGGCGGCGGGGGTCTGGGCCTGCGCGAGGCCGGCCAGCGCGATCAGCGCGGCCGCGGCCAGCGCGGTGCGGGACATCGGGATCATGGTTTGACCGAAGGAAACGAAAAGGCGGCCACTGTGGTGGGCGGCGACACTCGCGTCAATCGGCGCCCGCCCCTGTCGGCGCCAGGCACGAATCCCGCGAAAACTTCCGTCATGGCCCTCACGCATCTGCTCTATCTGCATGGCTTCCGCTCCTCGCCGCAATCGGCCAAGGCGCGCCGCATGGCGGCCTGGTCGAGCGGCATGCCGGGCCTGCATTTCTGCTGCCCGCAGCTGCCACCTTCGCCGCTGGAGGCCATGGCCCAGTTGGCCCGCCTCGTGGCCGACTGGCCGGCCTCGGGGTCGGCCGTCGTCGGCAGCTCGCTCGGCGGCTTCTACGCCACCGCGCTGGCCGAACAGCCGGCCCACCGCGGCTGGCGCGTGGCCGTGCTGAACCCGGCCGTGGACCCGGCGCGCGACCTGTCCCGCCACATCGGCGTGCAGACGGCCTGGCACGACCCGGCGCTGAAGTTCGACTTCACGGCCCGGCATGTGGCCGAACTCGCCGCGCTGGCGCCGCCGGCCCGGCTGAGCACGCCGCCGCGCTACTACGCGCTGATCGCCAAGGGCGACGAGCTGCTGGACTGGCGCGAGATGCTGGCCCGCTACAGCGGCTGCGACGGCAAGGTGCTGGAGGGCAGCGACCACGGGCTGACCGACTTCGAGGACCATCTGCCGGGCGTCGCGGCGCACCTGCTCGCGTAAGGGACAATCACGCCCCTATGTTTGCGCTGTTTGACGACGCCGGGAAATTCCTCGCCGGCCGTGTGATGAGCGAGGCCGACGCCTCGATGCAGGTGGAGCTCGACTCGGGCAAGCGGGTCAAGGTCAAGGCCGCCAATGTGCTGCTGAAGTTCGAGCAGCCGGCGCCCGCCGTGCTGCTGGCCGACGCGCGCGCGCTGGCCGACGACATCGACCTCGACCTGGCCTGGGAGTTCGCACCCGAGGGCGAGTTCGGCTTCGCCGACCTGGCCCGCGACTATTTCGATGCCAGGGCCGGCGTCGTGCAGCAGGCCGCCGCCCTCTTGCGCCTGTTCGACGCGCCGCACTACTTCCGCCGCGCCGGCAAGGGCCAGTTCAGGAAGGCGCCCGAGGAGACGGTCAAGGCCGCGCTGCTCGGCATCGAGCGCAAGCGCCAGCAGCAGCAGCAGATCGAAGCCTGGGCCGAGGAGCTGGCCCAGGGCCGCTGCCCCCAGCCCATCCAGGACCAGATCTACAAGATCCTGTTCAAGCCGGACAAGAACGGCCCCGAGTACAAGGCCGTCGTCGAGGCCAGCAAGCGCTCGCACAAGGCGCCGCTGGACCTGCTGCAGGCGGCCGGCGCCATCACCAGCCCCTACCAGTTCCACTGGAAGCGCTTCCTGTTCGAGAACTTCGCCAAGGGCGTGGGCTTCCCCGCGCTGACCGCGCCGGAGATCAAGGACGAGCTGGCGCTGTCTCCGGTCCAGGCCTTCTCCATCGACGACTCGCAGACGACGGAGATCGACGACGCGCTGTCGGTGCAGGGCCTGGGCACGGGCACCGTCACGTTCGGCGTGCACATCGCGGCACCCGGCCTGGCCATCGCGCCGGACTCGGCCGTCGACAAGGTCGCCCGCGAGCGCCTGTCTACCGTCTATATGCCCGGCTGGAAGATCACGATGCTGCCCGACGACGTCGTGCAGGCCTACACGCTGATCGAGGGCCGCGACTGCCCCGCCGTGTCCATCTACTTCACGCTGGACGAGACGACGTTCGAGATCAAGGCCAAGGAAACCAAGCTGGAGCGCGTGCACATCGCCGCCAACCTGCGCCACGACAAGCTGGACGGCATCGTCACCGACGCCACGCTGTCCGGCGAAGCCCCGGCCGACTACGCCTTCGCGCCCGAGCTGGCCTTCACATGGCGCCTGGCCAAGCACTTGAAGGCCCAGCGCGAAGTCGTGCGCGGCAAGCCCGAGAACTTCAACCGGCCGGACTACAACTTCCGTCTGCTGGGAGAGCGTACGGCCCCGCCCAGCGGCGACGAGACCGTCGAGATCAGCGTGCGCGCCCGCGGCAGCTCGCTGGACCTGATCGTGGCCGAGGCCATGATCCTGGCCAATTCCGCCTGGGGCGGCTGGCTGGCCGAACTGGGCCTGCCGGGCATCTACCGCAGCCAGGCCAGCCTGGCGCCGGGCATCAAGGTGCGTATGGGCGTCAAGGCGCTACCGCACGCCGGCATGGGCGTGGCCAGCTACACCTGGGCCAGCTCGCCGCTGCGCCGCTATGTCGACCTGGTCAACCAGTGGCAGATCATCGCGGCGGCCCGCCACGGCAAGACGGCGGCACTGGTCGCGCCTTTCAAGCCCAAGGACGCCCAACTCTTCTCCATCATCTCGGCCTTCGAGTCCGCCTACGCGGCCTACAACGGTTTCCAGAACGGCATCGAGCGCTTCTGGACGCTGCGCCACCTGGCTCAGAACGGCACGACCGAGCTGACCGCCGCCGTCATGAAGGAAGGCCTAGTGCGCGCCGACGAGCTGCCGCTGGTCTTCAAGGCCCTGGGCTGCGAAAACCTGCCGCGCGGCAGCCATGTGAAGGTGCGCATCACCGGCCTGGACGAGATGACGCTCGACGTGCACGCGACGCTGGTCGAGCGCCTGGACGAGGCCGCTGCCGCCGAGGAGCCCGAGGGCGACGACGACGAACTCGAGAGCGCCGCTGCACCGATTGCACTGGCCATCGACGTCAACGAGGCAGATCCCGCAGAAGCGGCCTCACAAGGCTGAGATGCGCAAGCCGAGCACGCTGCAGATCGCTCTCGCGTGCTCGCTCGGCGTGCACGGCGTGCTGCTGGCCTGGCGCGTCGGCTCGCCTGACTCCTTCAACCGCGTGTTCCAGGACACGCCGCTGGAGGTGGTGCTCGTCAACACCCGCTCCAGCGAGGCGCCGGCCAAGGCCGCGGCGCTGGCGCAGGCCAACCTCGCGGGCGGCGGCAATATGGAGACAGGCCGGGCCACGTCGCCTCTGCCACCGGCCCGCCGCAGCGAGTTGGGCGACGCGGCCGAGGTACAGCACACGCAGATCGCCCAGCTGCAGGAGCAGCAGCAGCAGTTGCTCGCCCAGGTGCGCCGCGAGCTGGCGCTGCTGCCGCCGCCCGACCCGCGGCGCGAAAAAACCGATGCGAACGAGCGCGCCCAGGCCGAGAAGCGCCGCCAGCTCGTCGACCTGCTCGCCGAGATCGAGAAGCGCGTCAACGACGAGAGCGCCCGGCCGCGCAAGCGCTACATCAGCCCCGCCACGCGCGAGGTCGTCTACGCCCAGTACTACGACGGCCTGCGCCGCCGCATCGAGGAGCGCGGCACGCGCGACTTCCCCGAATACCGCGGCAAGAAGCTCTACGGCGAGCTGACGATGAACATCCACATCGACCAGAGGGGGCGCGTCATCGAGACCGAGATCGTGGCCTCCAGCGGCAACCCGACGCTGGACCGCCGCGCCATCGCCATCGTGCAGGCCGCGTCGCCCTTCGGCAACTTCAGCCAGGAGATGCTGCGCGGCGCCGAGGTGCTGGTCATCACGTCGCGCTTCAAGTTCACGCGCGACGAGGGGCTGGAAACAACCTTGACGGGAGAGCAATGACAGATAGATATGCGGTCGTCGGCAACCCGGTGGAACACAGCCGCTCGCCGGCCATCCACGCGATGTTTGCCGAGCAGACCGACCAGGACCTGAGCTACGAGCGCCTGCTGGCGCCGCTGGACGGCTTCGAGGCCACGCTGCGCGCCTTTGCCGCCGCGGGTGCGAGCGGCTGCAACATCACCGTGCCTTTCAAGTTCGAGGCCTTCCGGCTCGCCGCCATGCACAGCGAGCGCGCGCAGCTGGCCGGTGCGGTCAACACGATGCGCTTCGACGCAGCGGGCTGGACGGGCGACAACACCGACGGCGCCGGCCTCATCAACGACATCCAGCGCAATGCCGGCCGGCCGCTGGCCGGGCTGCGGGTGCTACTGATCGGCGCGGGTGGCGCGGGCGCGGGCGTGCTGGGCAGCCTGATCGCCGCGAAGCCGGCCAACGTCACCATCGTGAACCGCAGCGTCGACAAGGCCGAGGCTCTGGCCGCGAGCCACGCCCACCTGGGCGTGCCGCTGCGCGCGGCGGCCCTGGCCGACGCTCCCGCTGAGCAAGACGTCGTCATCAATGCGACCAGCACCAGCCTGGCCGGCGCAGCCTCGCCGGTGGATTCCCGCGTGCTCAAGCCCGGCAGCCTGGCTCTGGACATGATGTACGGCCCCAAGGCTCAGGGCTTTCTCGACTGGGCCGCGGCCCATGGCGCGGAGCCGCGTGACGGCCTGGGCATGTTGGTGGAGCAGGCGGCCGAGGCCTTCTTCTCCTGGCGCGGCGTGCGGCCCGACACGGCGCCGGTGCTGGCCGCGCTGAGGGCTTCGCTGTGATCCGCCACCTCGGCCGCCTGCTCGCCGTGCTGGCGCTCGCCCTGCTCTGCCTGCAGTTCTGGTTCGCCGGCCGCATCCTGTTGATGCGCTTCGTCGCGCCGCAGTCCACCAGCTTCCAGCGCAGCGAGATCGTGCGCCTGCTGGCCGAGAAGCACCAGGTCGCCTGGAGCCAGCAGTGGGTGGACGACGCCCAACTGCCCGCAACGCTCAAGCGGGCCGTCATCGCCAGCGAGGACGACGGCTTCGCCCTGCACGGCGGCGTCGACTGGGACGCCCTCAAGGGCGCCTGGAAGAAAAACGAGAAGGCGCAGGCTCGCGTCGAGGCCCGGGGCAAGGGCGTGGCCAAGGTCGTCGGCGGCTCGACGATCACGCAGCAGCTGGCCAAGAATCTCTTCCTGTCCGGCGAGCGCACGCTGCTGCGCAAGGGCCAGGAGCTCGTCATCACGCTGATGCTGGAGGGGCTGCTCGACAAGCGCCGCATCCTCGAGATCTACCTGAACAGCGTCGAGTGGGGCGAGGGTCTGTTCGGCGCCCAGGCCGCCGCGCGGCACTACTTCCACACCGATGCGGCAAGGCTGGGCGCCTTCGAGGGCGCACGGCTGGCCGTCATGCTGCCGGCGCCCAAGCGCTTCGAGCGCCAACCCGCCTCGGCCTATGTGATGGGCCGCGCCGGCGTCATCGCCGGGCGGATGAACAGCGCGGAACTGCCATGAGTGCGCCCGACGAAATCGCCGCTGAAATCGCAGCAATGGCCGCCCGCCTCATCGTCGACGAGGGCATGGACTGGGGCCCCGCCAAGCAGCGCGCCGCGCGCGACCTGGGCCTGCCGCGCGCCGCCCTGCCCGGCAACGACGCGGTCGAGGACGCCGTGCGCGAGCACATCGCCATCTTCCACGCCGACACCCAGCCGGCCGAGCTACGCGCGCTGCGCGAACTGGCGGCGCAGTGGATGGCGCGGCTCGCCGAGTTCCGCCCCCACCTGACCGGCGCCGTCTGGCGCGGCACGGCCACGCGCCTATCCAACGTCCACCTGCAGCTCTACTGCGACGACAGCAAGGCCGCAGAGATCGCGCTGCTCAACCGCGGCCTGAACTTCGACGTGGCCGAGACGACGGCCGGCAAAGGCCGGGCCGTGGACATGCTCATCCTGGACGCGCCCTGCCCGGCCCTCGGCGAACGCGTCACACTCTGCCTGACCATCCTGGACTTCGACGACCTGCGCGGCGCGCTGAAGCCCGACGCCCGCGGCCTGACCGAGCGCGGCGACCTGGCCGCGCTGCAAACCCTGCTGGACGCTCCCGAACCATGAACCCCATCACCCGTCGCCTGATCCTGGCCGGCGCCGGCATGGGCGCGGCGGCCCTGGGTACCTCTTTAGCTTGGCGCAAGCTGAACAACTCACCCTCTCCTGCCGCCCAGGCTTTCTGGAGCCAACTTTTCCCCGGCCCGAACGGCGGTCAACTCGACGTCGCACGCTTGCGCGGCCAGCCGCTGCTGGTGAATTTCTGGGCGACCTGGTGCCCGCCCTGCGTGAAGGAGCTGCCGGAGATCAACCAGTTCTATCTGGAGGCCAAGTCCAAAGGCTGGCAGGTGCTGGGCCTGGCCGTTGACCAGGCGGAGCCAGTGAACGCCTTCCTGAAGAAGACCCCGCTGGACTTCCTCATCGCGCTGGCCGGCCCGGAAGGCCTGGGCCTGGTGCGCGAGCTCGGCAACCCGGCCGGCGGACTGCCCTTTTCCGTCGTCTTCGACGAAACTGGCGAGATCAGCTGGCGGCGACTGGGCGTCAGCCGGCTTGAAGAGCTGCGCCAGCTGGCCAAAAATTAGGCATCTGCGCTGCAAAGCAGCGTGACCCCGAGAATTTCCCTATCCGGCGGGAAATCGGCGCCAAAACGCGTAAAGTTCGCCCTTCCTCAATTTAGTGGCGGCTCTCTAGACCCTCGCGTCCGGCCCGCAGCCACCTGTTTGATGCAAGTTCTCGTCCTGCACGGCCCCAACCTCAACCTGCTCGGCAGCCGCGAGCCTGGGGTCTATGGCGCGCAGACCCTCGCCCAAATCGACGCCGAACTCGGCAAGATCGCCCACGATGCCGGCGCCACGCTGAGCTGCTTCCAGAGCAACCACGAGGGTGCCCTGGTCGACCGCATCCAGGCCGCGCGCAGCGACGGCACGCAGTTCATCATCATCAACCCGGCCGCCTACACCCACACCAGCGTCGCCATCCGCGACGCGCTGGCGGCCGTGGCCCTGCCCTTCATCGAAGTCCATCTGTCGAACATCCACCGCCGCGAGGCCTTCCGCCATCACAGCCATGTGAGCGAGCTGGCGGTCGGCGTCATCTGCGGCCTCGGCGCGAACGGCTACCGCCTCGCGCTGCGCCACGCCCTCGAATCGTTGGGAGCGGCCGGCGCCTGAACGGTACCGGCCTTCCTTTTTTCCTTTCCCCAAAACAACAACAGCCTGGAGCGTCCATGGACCTGCGCAAGCTCAAAACCCTGATCGACCTGGTCTCGGAATCGAACATCTCCGAACTGGAAATCACCGAGGCCGACGGCAAGGTCCGCATCGTCAAGTCCGACCCGGCCGCCGCCATCGCGGTGCAGCCGGTCTATGCCGCCGCGCCCGCGATGCCGGTCGTCACCGCCGCCGCAGCCGCCCCGGTGGCCGCCGCCGCTGCACCCGCCGCGCCGGTGGAGACCGGCCATGTCGTCAAGTCGCCCATGGTCGGCACCTTCTATCGCGCCTCCAGCCCGAACGCCAAGCCGTTCGCCGACATCGGCCAGCAGGTCAAGGAAGGCGAGGCCATCTGCATCATCGAGGCGATGAAGATCATGAACGAGATCGAGGCCGACAAGTCCGGCACGATCACGAAGATCCTGGCCGAGAACGGCCAGGCCGTCGAATTCGGTCAGCCGCTGTTCGTCATCGAGTGAGCGAGGCCTCTCGATGTTCAAGAAAGTCCTGATCGCCAATCGAGGCGAAATCGCCCTGCGCATCCAGCGAGCGTGCCGTGAACTCGGCATCAAGTCCGTCGTCGTCTACTCCGAGGCCGATCGCGACGCCAAGTACGTGCGCCTGGCCGACGAGGCCGTCTGCATCGGCCCCGCGCCGTCGGCCCAGAGCTATCTCAGCATGCCGGCCATCATCGCGACGGCCGAGGTGACCGACGCCGAGGCCATCCACCCCGGCTACGGCTTCCTCAGCGAGAACGCCGACTTCGCCGAGCGCGTCGAGCGCAGCGGCTTCACCTTCATCGGCCCGACGCCCGAATCCATCCGCATGATGGGCGACAAGGTCTCGGCCAAGCAGGCCATGATCCGCGCCGGCGTGCCCTGCGTGCCGGGCTCCGAGGGTGCACTGCCCGAAGACCCGAAGGAGATCATCCGCATCGCCCGCACCGTCGGCTACCCGGTCATCATCAAGGCGGCCGGCGGCGGTGGCGGCCGCGGCATGCGCGTCGTGCACACCGAGGCGGCCCTGGTGCACGCGGTGCAGACCACGCGTGCCGAGGCGGGTGCCGCCTTCGGCAACCCCGAGGTCTACATGGAGAAGTTCCTCGAGAACCCGCGCCATGTGGAGATCCAGATCCTGGCCGACACCTTCAAGAACGCCGTCTGGCTGGGCGAGCGCGACTGCTCGATGCAGCGCCGCCACCAGAAGATCATCGAGGAGGCGCCCGCCCCCGGCATCCCGCGCCGCACGATCGAGAAGGTCGGCGAGCGCTGCGCCGCCGCCTGCAAGAAGATGGGCTACCGCGGCGCCGGCACCTTCGAGTTCCTGTACGAGAACGGCGAGTTCTACTTCATCGAGATGAACACGCGCGTGCAGGTCGAGCATCCGGTCACCGAGCTGGTCACCGGCATCGACATCGTGCAGCAGCAGATCAAAATTGCCGCCGGCGAGAAGCTGCCGTTCACGCAGCGCCAGATCGAGCTCAAGGGCCACGCCATCGAATGCCGCATCAATGCGGAAGACCCGGTCAAGTTCACGCCCTCGCCCGGCCGCATCACGATGTGGCACGCGCCCGGCGGCCCCGGCGTGCGCGTGGACTCGCATGCCTACACGAACTACTTCGTGCCGCCCAACTACGACTCCATGATCGGTAAGATCATCGTGCACGGCGACACGCGCGAGCAGGCACTGGCCCGCATGCGCATCGCGCTGAGCGAGACGGTCGTCGAAGGCATCCAGACCAACATCCCGCTGCACCGCGAGCTGATGGCGGACGCCAAGTTCATCGAGGGCGGCACGTCCATCCACTACCTCGAAGGCTGGATGGCGGCGCACAAGCGCTGACCCCTGTCGCGTCGCGGGACAATACGGGGCATGAGTCATCTGTTTGAACTTGCCCTCGTCTGCCGCGAGGCAGACGTCGAGACCGTCAGCGACGCGCTGATGGAGATCGACGCCCTCGCCGTCTCCGTCGAGGACGCCGACGCCGACACCGAGGCCGAGCACGCCCTCTTCGGCGAGCCCGGCATGCCGGCCCCCAAGGCCGGCTGGGAGCGCTCGGTCGTCAAGGCCCTCTTCCCCGGCGAGCCCGAGGCCACCGAGGCCGCCACGCTGATCCTGGCCCAGGACTGGGCCGCCGACGTGCATGTGCAGGCCATCCAGGCCGTGCCCGAGCAGGACTGGGTGAGGCTCACGCAGAGCCAGTTCGCGCCGGTCGAGATCACGCCCGAGTTCTGGATCGTGCCGAGCTGGCACGAGGCGCCGCCGCAGGCCAGGCGTGTCATGCGCCTGGACCCGGGCCTGGCCTTCGGTACCGGCACCCACCCGACCACGCGCATGTGCCTGCGCTGGATCGCGAAGAACGCGCAGGAATGGCCGCGCGTGCTGGACTACGGCTGCGGCTCCGGCATCCTCGCCATCGGCGCGGCGCTGCACGGGGCGCAGGACATCGACGCGGTCGACATCGACCCGGCCGCCGTGACCTCGTCGCGCGACAACGCGGCGGCCAACGGCGTCACGCTCAAGCCCGGCCTGCCCGAACTGGCCCGGGGCGAATACCCGCTGGTCATCGCCAACATCCTGGCCACGCCGCTGAAGCTGCTGGCGCCGCTGCTGAGCGCCCACGTCGCACCGGGCGGCCGCCTGATCCTGGCCGGCATCCTGGAACGCCAAGCCGCCGAACTGAAGGCGGCCTACGCGCCCTGGCTGGCGCTCGACGTCGGCGATGAAGAAGACGGCTGGATCCTCATGACCGCCCAACGCGCCGCATGAGCCTCGCGACGCGTTGCACCGCCTGCGGCACGATCTTCAGGGTCGTCGAGGACCAGTTGCGCGTCTCCGACGGCTGGGTGCGCTGCGGCCGCTGCGCCGAGATCTTCGACGCCCGCGAACTGCTGTTCGACATCGAGCGCGACACGCCGCCGGGCTGGCCCGCCGCCTTTGCCGCGCCGACGGCGACCGTCGAACCGCCACCACCACCGCCTCCCACTCAGCCGCCGTCGCCCCCGCCACCGGCACCGGCGTTCGAGTCGGACTGGATGCCGCCCCCCGAACCCGAGCCGCGCACCGACGCGCTGCCCACCGGCTGGCCCGCCGAAGTGGCACGACAGGAGCCGCGCTGGGTCGAAGCGTCTGCCGGCCAGGCGCCGGCCCCCGCCGCCGAGGCGCCGGCGCCCATGGCCGCCGAGCCCGCGACCGCGCCGCCCGGCACCGCCATGCCCGAGTTCATGCGCCGCGCCGAGAGCAGCGCGCGCTGGAATCGCCCGGGGATGCGCGTCGCCCTTGCCCTGGTATCGCTGCTGCTGGCGGCCCTGTTGGCCCTGCAGGCCACGCTGCACTTCCGCGACGCCATCGCGGCCCTGCACCCGCCGATGCGCGGGCCGCTGCAGAGCCTGTGCGCCGCCTTTGGCTGCGACGTGAAGCCGTGGCGGCGCATCGAGGCCCTCAGCATCGATTCGACGTCGCTGAACCCCATCGGCGGCAGCGGCTACCGGCTCAACCTGTCGCTGCGCAACAAGACCGGCGTGGACGTGGCGGCGCCGTGGATAGAGCTCAGCTTGACCGACGCCGGCGGCACCCCGCTCTCGCGCCGCGTGCTCGGGCCGGAAGCGCTGAGCCCGGCGCTCAGGCAGGTCAACGCCGAGTCCGAGCAGGCGCTGTCCTTCAACTTCAGCACCGGCAGCCAGCGCGTCAGCGGCTACAGCGTCAACATCTTCTACCCCTAGAAGCGAGCGCAGTCAGGCGCTCGCCCAAGAAAAAACCCGGCGCCGCCGAAGCGGGCCGGGTTTCGCGGATGCGTGAAGCGGGCGGCGAACCGCCCGCTCGAACAAACGCTTAGGGCTTGTTGCCGGTGGGGAAGGGCCAGGCGGCTTGCGGGCTCAGCGCGGTCTTGGCCGCGGGGGCGGGCGCAGCAGCGGCAGGCTTGGCCGCAGGGGCAGGCTTGGCGGCGGCCTTCTTCGGAGCAGCAGCCTTCTTTGCGGCAGGCTTCGCGGCGGGCTTGGCAGCAGGCTTGGCGGCCGCCTTCTTCGGAGCGGCGGCCTTCTTGGGAGCAGCAGCCTTCTTGGGCGCGGCGACCTTCTTGGCAGCGGCCTTCTTCACCGGCGTGGCGGCGGCCTTCTTGGCGGGCGCTGCCTTCTTGGCCGGAGCGGCCTTCTTCGCCGGGGCTGCCTTCTTGGCGGCGGCCTTCTTCACCGGCGTGGCGGCGGCCTTCTTGGCCGGAGCGGCCTTCTTCGCCGGGGCTGCCTTCTTGGCGGCGGCCTTCTTCACCGGGGTCGCGGCGACCTTCTTGGCCGGAGCTTTCTTCGCAGTTGCCATGGTTTTCTCCTTGATCAAGTGGAAAAGACACCGTCCCGCACGGACCGGTCCGTGCGGATACGGCTATTCACCGTCCGAGAGTCGCTCAGGAGGAACGCCTCGGTACGGTGAATGGGATCGCCATGCAGCCCCGCCACCTCGAGGGTGCTGATGCGGGTTTCGCTCGGTGACTGCATTGGCCAGGTCTTGATCGGGTTGTGGCTGGGGTTCAGTCCCAGCTCAGGGCCCCGCCCGATTGGTACTCGATGACGCGGGTCTCGAAGAAGTTGCGTTCCTTCTTCAAGTCGATCATCTCGGACATCCACGGGAAGGGGTTTTCTTCGTTCGGGAACAGGGCTTCGAGGCCGATCTGCACCGCACGGCGGTTGGCGATGAAGCGCAGATAGCCCTTGAACATCGAGGCGTTGAGGCCCAGCACGCCGCGCGGCATGGTGTCCTCGGCGTAGCGGTATTCCAGCTCGACGGCCTTCTGGAACAGTGCCCGGATTGAGGCCTTGAACTCGGCCGTCCACAGCTGCGGGTTCTCGAGCTTGATCTGGTTGATCAGGTCGATGCCGAAATTGCAGTGCATGGACTCGTCGCGCAGGATGTACTGGTACTGCTCGGCCGCGCCGGTCATCTTGTTCTGGCGGCCCATCGCGAGGATCTGCGTGAAGCCGACGTAGAAGAACAGGCCTTCCATCAGGCAGGCGAAGACGATCAGGCTCTTCAGCAGCGTCTGGTCGGCCTGCAGCGTGCCGGTGACGAAGTTGGGATCCATGATCGCGTCGATGAACGGGATCAGGAACTCGTCCTTGTCGCGGATGGACTGGACTTCGTTGTAGGCGTTGAAGATCTCGCTCTCGTCCAGGCCCAGGCTCTCGACGATGTACTGGTAGGCGTGGGTGTGGATGGCCTCCTCGAAGGCCTGGCGCAGCAGGAACTGGCGGCACTCGGGCGCCGTGATGTGGCGGTAGGTGCCCAGCACGATGTTGTTGGCGGCCAGCGAGTCGGCGGTGACGAAGAAGCCGAGGTTGCGCTTGATGATGCGGCGCTCGTCGTCCGTCAGGCCGTTGGGATCCTTCCAGAGCGCGATGTCGCGGCTCATGTTCACTTCCTGCGGCATCCAGTGGTTGGCGCAGGTGGCGAGGTACTTCTCCCAGGCCCACTTGTACTTGAACGGCACCAGCTGGTTGACGTCGGTCTGGCCGTTGATGATGCGCTTGTCGGCGGCCCGCACACGACGGGCAGTCGTGTGCTCGACATTGCCGCGGCGCGCGGAAGTGGTGGACTCGCCGGACAGTTGGGGAGCAGGCATCGAGATGCTGGCTGCTTCACGCGACGCTGTCGCCGAAGGCATGGCCGCGAAGGGTTTCGCGGCGGGGGTATCAGTGGACTTCAGGTCTTCGTCCCAATCCAGCATGGTGTGCTTCCTATCGCTCCGAATTATCCGCAGTGCTGGCGCAAATCAACAAGGACCAGCCACTGCTATTTGCGTCATTCGCGCAATCTTTGTTGCGCGTGGGCATCGAAAACATGCATCGCCAACTTGTATATACAAGTTGGCGATGCCGCTTCGATTACTGGCAGGCCTCGCAGCCGGGGTCGTCGATCGCGCAGAACTTCATGTCCGTCGCCGGCAGTTCGGGCTCGACGGCAGCGACCGGCGCGGCGGGCGCGGCCATCACCGGCGCGGCGCTGGACGACACCGCATTGAGCTGGCCGGAGCGCGTGACCGTGCTCTTCTCGGCCTGCGTCGCGCTGATGGTGCGCAGGTAGTAGGTCGTCTTCAGGCCGCGCTGCCAGGCGAGCTTGTAGGTCTCGTCCAGTTTCTTGCCCGATGCGCCGGCCATGTAGATGTTCAGGCTCTGCGCCTGGTCGATCCACTTCTGGCGGCGCGCGCCGGCCTCGATCAGCCACACGGTGTCGACCTCGAAGGCGGTCGCGTACAGCGCCTTGATGTCGTCGGGCACGCGGTCGATGCGGCGCAGCGAGCCGTCGAAGTGCTTGAGGTCCATGACCATCACGTCGTCCCACAGGCTTAGGCGCTTCAGGTCGCGCACGAGGGATTCGTTGATGACGGTGAACTCGCCCGACAGATTGGACTTGACCGACAGGTTGCCGAAGCAGGGCTCGATGGACGCGTCGACGCCGATGATGTTGGAGATGGTGGCCGTCGGTGCGATGGCGACGCAGTTGCTGTTGCGCATGCCGTGAGCGGCGATGCGGGCGCGCAGCGCGTCCCAGTCCATCGAGGTCGAACGGTCCACGTCCACGTAGCCGCCACGGGCCTCGGCCAGCAGGTCCAGCGAGTCGATCGGCAGGATGCCGCGGTCCCACAGCGAGCCCTTGTAGGACGAATAGCGGCCACGCTCCTCGGCCAGCTCGGTCGACGCCCAGTAGGCGTGGTAGCAGACGGCTTCCATCGAGCGGTCGGCGAACTCGACGGCGGCTTGGCTGGCGTAGGGCGTGCGCAGCTGGTAGAGCGCGTCCTGGAAGCCCATGATGCCCAACCCCACCGGGCGATGGCGCAGGTTGGAGTCGCGCGCCTTCTTGACCGCGTAGTAGTTGATGTCGATGACGTTGTCGAGCATGCGCATGGCCGTGCGCACGGTCTTCTTCAGCTTGGCCTGGTCGATCGCGCCGTCCTTCAGGTGCTGGGCCAGGTTGACCGAGCCGAGGTTGCAGACGGCGATCTCGCTGTCGTTGGTGTTCAGCGTGATCTCGGTGCAGAGGTTGGACGAGTGCACGACGCCGACATGCTGCTGCGGGCTGCGCACATTGCAGGCGTCCTTGAAGGTGATCCAGGGGTGGCCCGTCTCGAACAGCATCGACAGCATCTTGCGCCACAGGTCCTTGGCCGGCATGCGCTTGAAGAGCTTGAGCTCGCCGCGGTCGGCCTTCTGCTCGTAGCCGACATAGGCTTCCTCGAAGGCCTTGCCGAACTTGTCGTGCAGGTCCGGGCAGGTCGACGGGCTGAACAGCGTCCAGTCGCCGCCCTCGATGACGCGCTTCATGAACAGGTCGGGAATCCAGTTCGCCGTGTTCATGTCGTGGGTGCGGCGGCGGTCGTCGCCGGTGTTCTTGCGCAGCTCCAGGAACTCTTCGATGTCCAGGTGCCAGGACTCCAGGTAGGCGCAGACGGCGCCCTTGCGCTTGCCGCCCTGGTTCACGGCCACGGCCGTGTCGTTGACAACCTTCAGGAAGGGCACGACGCCCTGGCTCTTGCCGTTGGTGCCCTTGATGTAGGAGCCCAGCGCGCGCACGGGCGTCCAGTCGTTGCCCAGGCCGCCGGCGAACTTGCTCAGCAGCGCGTTTTCCTTCAGCGCCTCGTAGATGCCGTCCAGGTCGTCGGCCACGGTGGTCAGGTAGCAGGACGAGAGCTGCGAGCGGCGCGTGCCGCTGTTGAACAGCGTCGGCGTGCTGGACATGAAGTCGAAGCTCGACAGCACCTCGTAGAACTCGATGGCGCGGGCCTCGCGGTCGATCTCGTTCAGCGCCAGGCCCATGGCCACGCGCATGAAGAAGGCCTGCGGCATCTCGATGCGCTCATCGGCGATGTGCAGGAAGTAGCGGTCGTACAGGGTCTGCAGGCCGAGGTAGTCGAACTGCAGGTCGCGCTCGGCCTTCAGCGCGGCACCCAGGCGGGCGAGGTCGTACTGGCCGAGCTTCTCGTCCAGCAGCTCGGCCTGGATGCCCTTCTTGATGTAGCCGGGGAAGTAGTCGGCGTAGCGCGCCTGCATCTCGGCCTGCGTGACTTCGCCGCCGACGATCTCGCGGCGGATCGTGTGCAGCAGCAGGCGGGCCGTGGCGCGGCTGTAGCCGGGGTCTTTCTCGATCAGCGTGCGCGCGGCCAGGATGGCCGCCTTGTAGACCTCGTCGATGGGCACGCCGTCATAGAGGTTGCGCTGGGTCTCGGCCAGCACGGGCTCGGGCTTCACGTCGGCGCCGAGGTTCTCGCAGGCCGAGGCGATCAGGGCCTTCAGCGCGCCCAGGTCCAGCGGGCGGCGCTCGCCACGGTCGACGACCATCAGCTGCGGCTCGGCGGCGCGGGCGGCCTCGCCCTGCGCAGCGCGCTCCTGCGCGCGGCGCTCGCGGTAGAGCACGTAGGCGCGGGCGACTTCGTGGTTGCTGCTGCGCATCAGGCCCAGTTCGACCTGGTCCTGCACGTCCTCGATGTGGAAGGTGCCGCCGCTCGGGCGCGAACGCAGCAGCGCGCGCACGACGTTCTGGGTCAGCTGCTCCACCGTCTCGCGCACGCTGGCCGAGGCCGCGCCGCTGGTGCCGTGCACGGCCAGGAAGGCCTTCATCAGCGCCACGGCGATCTTGCTCGGCTCGAACGAGACCACGGCGCCGTTGCGGCGAATGATCTGGTAGGCCTGGTAGCTCGACGGCATGGAGGCCTGAGCGGCGGCGGGCGCGTCGGATTCAAACGCGACCGGTGCGGCGGAGGCGGAGGCCTGACCGGAGACGGCTTGCTGCATGGGGAATCCTTTATCGAAAAACTGCAAAGCGATGCGCGGCACCGACCCGGGGGCGGCGGGCCATCGCATCGTGGGGGGCTTCAGACGGGGTGTTTCGTCCCTGCCGGGCCATGACTCGGCCGGCTGCGCGGCGCGCTTCCCCGGTGCGTCGTCTGGTATGACATCTCTGGCGGCAAGCCACGTCAAACAGTGCGTCCGGGGAGATGGTCATGGGGGATCGACTGGGGCAGAAGGATAGCACGAGAGGACACTATATATGTGGCAACCCACCCTCTCAAGCACTAGGGATAGTGTGAAACCCAGGCCCCGCCACGCGCTGGAAGACGGTGTTACGCGCGCGCCGCCCCGATCAACACGGGCCTCGCACCGCGCAACCCGCATGGGCATTGGGCACGCAGGCCGAAACCCCGCGCCAGGCCGCGCCGCTGCTCGCTCGCGAGCGCCCGCGACGGCCGCGCGATGCGGGCCGCGCCGGATTCAAGCAGGGCAAATCCCGAGAAGCCGACAACGCGCGAATTTTCGGGCCGAGCGCCGGGCCGCCCCCAAGCCGGCCCGCCGGGCGATGTGCATGCGGCTCGATGCCGCATGCATCGCCGTCCCCTTGGGGGACCGACTGGGGTGCCCGCGTCCAGCGCGGCACACCGGACGAGGGGTCAACTTTCCCCTGCTGAGATTGCCAGCCGCGCCATGCGGTAGCGGATCTGGCGCAGCGACAGGCCGAGGCTGGCCGCCGCGGCCGTGCGGTTGAAGCGGTGCTGCTCCAGCGCCCGCAGCAGGATGGCGCGCTCGACTTCGTCGAGATAGCGCGCCAGGTCGCTCGGCAACTGCTCGGGCAGGCTCAGGCCCTCGGACACCGGCGCCACGGGCAGCGGCGTGTCCAGCGCCGCGAACTGCGATTCGCTGCGGCCCTCGTCCAGCAGCGCATCGGGCAGGCCGAGGTCGTCCGCATCGATCCACTCGCCACCCGCCAGCGCGAGCGCGCGATGCAGCAGGTTCTCCAGCTCGCGCACATTGCCCGGGAAGGCATAGCGCGACAGCGTCTGCAGCGCACCGGCCGTCAGCCGCGGCGTCGGCGACACGCCGGCATCCTGCGCGATGCGGGCCAGCACACGGTTGCTGATCAGGCCCAGGTCCTCCAGCCGCTCGCGCAGCGGCGGCACGCGGATCTGGATGACGTTGAGGCGGTAGAACAGGTCCTGACGGAAGCGCCCCGCCGCGACCTCTGCGCCCAAGTCCTTGTGCGTCGCGCTGAGGATGCGCACATTGACCGGGCTCTCCGCCGTCGCGCCGACCGGGCGCACCGAGCGCTCCTGGATGACGCGCAGCAGCTTGCTCTGCATGGCCAGCGGCAGGTCGCCGATCTCGTCGAGGAAGAGCGTGCCACCGTCGGCCGCCTGGAAGAAGCCCTCGCGGTCCTCGTTCGCGCCGGTGAAGGCGCCCTTGCGGTAGCCGAAGAACTCGGCCTCCAGCAGGTTCTCGGGGATGGCGCCGCAGTTCACCGCGACGAAGCGCTGCTTGACGCGCGCGCCATGCTCGTGGATGGCGCGCGCGACCAGTTCCTTGCCGGTGCCCGACTCGCCCTGCACCAGCACCGGCGCCATGCTGCGCGCGACCTTGTCGATCAGCGAGCGCACCGCGCGGATGGCCGGCGATTCGCCGACGAGGCGCAGCGCGGTCGCCGCGGCCGGCGCCGGCGCGGCGTCCTCGACCACCGGCACCGGCTCGGGCGCCACGCGGCCCAGGGCCGAGCCGACGACGAGGCGGAACTGGCGCAGGTCCACCGGCTTGGTCAGGTAGTCGTAGGCGCCGGCCTTCAGCGCCTCGACGGCGTTCTCGGCCGAGCCGAAGGCCGTGATGACGAGGGCCTTCTCCGGCCGGCCGGCCTGCTCCAGCCAGCGCAGCAGGGCCAGGCCCGAGCCGTCGGGCAGCTTCATGTCGGTGATGACGGCGCTGTAGCGGCCGGCCTGCAGCAGCGCCAGCGCCTCGGCGACCGAGCCGGCGCTGTCGATCTCGTAGCCCTCGCGCAGAAGCGTCAGCTCGTAGAGCGTGCGCAGGTCGGGTTCGTCGTCGACGACAAGCAGGCGGGCAGCGGTCATGGGGTGGCAGGCGTCGTGCGCAGGCGCACGCGGAATTCGTTGGCGGCCGCGTCGGCGGCGCGGCGGTAGTCGATGCTGGCGCCGTGGCGCTCGCACAGCTCACGGCAAATATAGAGGCCCAGGCCGGAGCCGCGGCTGCGCGTCGAGAAGAAGGGCTCGAACAGATGGCGCTCGATCTCCGGCGGCACCGGCGGCCCGGCGCTGCGGACGACCAGCTCGACCGCGTCGCCGTCCGCCGCCAGCGTCACGCGGATCGCGCCGGCCGCGGCGTCGGCGTGGCGCCAGGCGTTGTCCAGCAGGTTGACGAGCACGCGGCGCAGATGCTCGGCATCGAACAGCGCCTTCAGGCCGGCGGCCTCGATCTGCAGGCCGAAGCGGCTCTGCGGGCCGGCCGCGACGCCGTTGACCTGGCACCAGTCGGCGCAGGCCTCGCGCACCAGCTGGCTCGCGTCCAGCAGCAGGCTCTCGGGCTGCACGCCGGGCGCCACCTCGGTCACGTCGTCGACGAGGCGCTTCAGGCGCTGCACATTGGACGCGACCATGCGGGTCAGCTGCTCGGCGCGCGAGCCGCCGACGTCCTCGGCCAGCAAGGCATTGGCCTGCGCGATGGCCGCCAGCGGGTTGCGGATCTCGTGCGCGATGCCGGCCGACACGCGGCCCATCGCCGCCAGCTTCTCCTGGCGGGTGCGCGCCAGCAGCTCGCGGTTGTCCTCGACAAACAGCACGCAGAGCTCCTCGCTGCCTTCGCGCTGGCGCGTGAACCGCAGGCGCAGGCGCAGGCTGCGGCTGACGCCGTCGGCCAGCGGCAGCGTCACGTCCTGCTCGGCGCTGCCGCCCTGGGCATGGGCCTGCTCCAGCGCGGCGACCAGGGGCTGCCAGCCGGGCCGGCCGCGCAGCTGCCAGCTCAGCTCGCCGCTGGCCGCGCCCAGCAGGCCCTGCGCGGCCGGGTTCATCGCGCGCACGCGGCCACGGCGGTCGACGACCAGCACGCCCTCCTGCATCTCGTCGATGACGAGGCGGTTCAGCTGCTCCTGCTGGCGCGCCAGCGCCAGGCTGCCGCGCGCCGCCTTCTCCTCGCGCGCCAGGCGGGCGCTGAGCTCGCCGGCCAGCAGGCTGACCGCGAACAGGCCGCCGCCGACCAGGCCGGCCTGCGTCAGCTTCACGCTCGACATCTCGCCCAGCAGCTGCGACCAGCCCGCCGCCAGCAGCAGGCCCAGCGCCGCGATGGCCGCCGTGGCCAGCGCCAGCCGGCGCGGGCACAGCACGGCCGACATCAGCACCGGCATCACGAACAGCGCGCCGTAGTTCACGCCGCTGGTGTCCAGCGCCTGCAGCACGCCGAACAGCAGCAGGTCCACGCCGATGGCGCTCCACCAGTGCGGGCTGCTGATGCGCGCCAGGCTGCGCGCCGAGGCGCCGCGGCGCAGCTGCGGCAGCAGCCACAGCGCCAGCGCGGCCATCGCGTAGGACGCGCTCAGCACCAGCGTCGAATGCATCAGCGTCTTCAGCGACGCGGCGATCAGCTGGGCCACGACCAGCGCCAGGCCCAGGGCTGCCCGCGCCGTCAGGAAGGCGCGGTAGAGGCGGTCGAAGGACGCGCTCGATTCGGCCGGTTCGGCCGGTGGCGATTCGACGAACCAGCTGCCCGGGCCGGTCACGCTCAGGCCCGGCCCTGGCGGGCTTCGAAGCTGGCCCGGTGGGCGGCGCCGCAGAACACGCCGCCCTTGCCCGGCAAGGCCTCGTCGGCCGGCAGGTGCATGCCGCATTCGGCGCAGCGCAGCATGGCCTGCGGCGGCGCGGGCGGCGGCGGCTTGCGCGCCTCGGGCTCGCTCGGCCGGCCGCGCCGGGCGCCCAGCATGAAGAAGACGACGGCCAGCAGCGCGAGCATCAGCAGGAACTTCATGCGCCTCCCCCGGCCACCGCGCGCTGCAGGATGACTTCGAGCACGAAGCGCGAACCGGCGTAGGACAGCAGCAGCAGGCCCGCGCCGGCATAGAGCCAGCGCGTCGCGCGCCGGCCGCGCCAGCCGTAGAGGCGCCGCCCGACCAGCAGGCCGGTCAGCACCAGCCAGCCCAGCACGGCGAGCAGGTTCTTGTGGTCCCACTTCCAGTGCGGCGTGAACCACCAGCCCAGCAGGATGGCCAGCGACAGCACGCCCACGCCCGCCGCGACGAACTGGAAGGTCAGCCGCTCCAGCTGCAGCAGCGGCAGGCCGCCGGGCGTCGGCTGCCTGCGGCGCATCTGCTGCTCGGCGCGGTTCAGCAGCGCCGCGTGCAGCACGGCCACGCCGAACAGGCCATAGGAGGCCAGGCCCAGCACCCAGTGCAGCGGCGCCCAGGGCGAGGCCGCCAGCGGCCGGCTTTCGCCGGGGAAACTCCAGGCCAGCAGCACGGCCGCGGCGGCCAGCCAGGCCAGCACGCGGCGCACGCTGTGCAGCGGCAGGAAGCGGCTTTCGACCAGATAGACCGTCAGCACCAGCCACATCGTCATCGACAGCGCCGGCGCAAAGCCGAAGCGCGCGCCCGGCGTGGCCAGGCCGTAGCCGCTGATGTCGAGGTAGAGGGCGACGAACTGGGCCGTCCAGGCCAGGGCCATCGGCGGCACGGAGCGCATCGGGCGGCGCGCGGCCGGTGCGCCGTCGACGACGCGGGCGCGCAGCAGGCCGATCCAGATGTAGCCAAGCAGCGCCAACGCGCTGGCGATCGCCAACGCCAGACCGGGCTCGACGCCTTGCGCGGCGGCAGCGGCGCCTCCGAGGGGAGCGGGCGATAAACTCATGGCTGCAGTGTACTTTTGGGCTCCGCGCGTTCTGCCGGACTTCCCCCTCCCACCATGGCTTCCAACCTCACCGACCGCCTGAGTCGCCTCGTCAAGACGATGCGCGGCCAGGCCCGCATCACCGAGAGCAATGTGCAGGACATGCTGCGCGAGGTGCGCATGGCCCTGCTGGAGGCCGACGTGGCCCTGCCGGTGGTGCGCGACTTCATCGCCCGCGTGAAGGACAAGGCCCTCGGCCAGGAGGTCGTCGGCTCGCTGAACCCGGGCCAGGTGCTGGTCTCGGTCGTGCACAAGGAACTCGCCGCGACGATGGGCGAGGGCGTGGCCGACATCAACCTCGCCGCGCAGCCGCCCGCCGTCATCCTGATGGCCGGCCTGCAGGGCGCCGGCAAGACGACGACGACGGCCAAGCTCGCCAAGCACCTGATCGAGAAGCGCAGGAAGAAGGTGCTGACGGTCTCCGCCGACGTCTACCGCCCCGCGGCCATCGAGCAGCTGAAGACCGTCACGCGCCAGGCCGGCGCCGAATGGTTCGAGTCCACGCCCGACCAGAAGCCGCGCGACATCGCGCTGGCCGCGCTGGACTACGCCCGCCGCCACTACGTCGACGTGCTGCTCGTCGACACGGCCGGCCGCCTGGCCATCGACGAGGCCTTGATGGCCGAGATCAAGGAGCTGCACGCGACGCTGAACCCGGTCGAGACGCTGTTCGTCGTCGATGCGATGCAGGGCCAGGACGCGGTCAACACCGCCAAGGCCTTCAAGGAAGCCCTGCCGCTGACCGGCGTCATCCTGACCAAGCTGGACGGCGACTCGCGCGGCGGCGCCGCGCTGTCGGTGCGCCAGATCACCGGCGCGCCGATCAAGTTCGCCGGCGTGTCGGAAAAGATCGATGGCCTGGAGGTGTTCGATGCCGAGCGCCACGCCGGCCGCGTGCTGGGCATGGGCGACATCGTCGCGCTGGTGGAGCAGGTCACGCAGAGCGTCGATCTCGCCTCGGCTCAGGCCATGGCCGAGAAGCTCAAGAGCGGCAGCGGCTTCGACCTGAACGACTTCCTGCAGCAGATCGCGCAGATGAAGAAGATGGGCGGCCTCGGCGGCCTGATGGACAAGTTGCCGCAGAACATGATGGGCGGCAAGCAGCCCGGCCAGGCCGACATGGACCGCGCCGAGCGCGACATGAAGCGCATGGAAGGCATCCTGCGCGCGATGACCGCCAAGGAGCGCGCCCAGCCCGCGCTGCTGATGGACGGCAAGAGCAAGGCCAGCCGCAAGCGCCGCATCGCCACCGGCGCCGGCGTGCAGATCCAGGACGTCAACCGCCTGCTGAACCAGTTCGACCAGATGCAGCAGATGATGAAGAAGATGAAGGGCGGCGGCCTGATGAAGATGATGAAGCGCATGGGCGGGCTCAAGGGCCTGCCCGGCATGGGCTGAGCCCGCGCGCGGACACAGCTGCTCACACTTCCCTCGTGAGCAGTCCCCAGCTCCGGGGACGCCCAGCCATGGTCAAGCCCCCATGCGCCCGCTAGCGTGCGGCGCATGCGCAACCTCCACCTCCCCCGCGCCATGAGCGCCTGGCTGAGCCGCCTGACCGGCCAGCCCGCCCGCCCGGCCAACGACGCCCCGGACACCGTGATGCACTGGCCGCCGACGGCGGCGCGGGTGCTGATGAGTTCGGAGCGGCATGCCTACAAATGCCTGAGCCAGGCGCTGGCGCTGGAGCACCCCAAGGGCTTCCTGCTCGCGCATGTGCCCCTGCACAAGCTGGTGCGGGTGCCCAAGCACCACTCCTACCGCGAATGGCTTTCGCGCACCGGCCTGCTCACCGTCGACTTCGCGCTGTGCGACGAGCACGGCTATGCGCGCGCCGTCATCGTCATGCCGGCCGCGGAGGACCCATCCCGGCACGGCCGCAAGCGGGAGCGGCTGCTGCGCGTGCTGGCCGCCACGGACCTGTCGGTCACGCAGTGGGAGCGGGACTGGCAGAACGAGAGCAGCGAGCGGCTGCGCGCAATGCTGTTCACGAAGCCGCGCGGCGCCGGCTATTTCGCCGACGTGCCGCAAGCGCACTGACGCCGGCTCAGCGCCCGCTCACTCCAGCAAGGCCCGCGCGAACTCGCGTGCGCTGAAGGTCTCGAGGTCTTCCAGCTGCTCGCCCACGCCGATGAAATAGACCGGCACCGGGCGCTCGCGCGCGATGGCCGCGAGCACGCCGCCCTTGGCCGTGCCGTCGAGCTTGGTCACGACGAGGCCGGTCAGGCCCAGCGCCTCGTCGAAGGCCTTGACCTGGTTCAGCGCGTTCTGGCCCGTGTTGCCGTCCACGACGAGCAGCACCTCGTGCGGCGCACCCTCCTGGGCCTTGGCGATGACGCGCCTGATCTTCTTCAGCTCCTCCATCAGGTGCAGCTGGGTCGGCAGGCGGCCCGCGGTGTCGGCGATGACGACATCGGCACCGCGCGCGCGGCCGGCGTTGACCGCGTCGAAGGACACGGCCGCCGGGTCGCCGCCCTCCTGGCTGACGATCTCGACCTGGGCCCGGTCGGCCCAGACGCCCAACTGCTCGCGCGCCGCCGCGCGGAAGGTGTCGGCCGCGGCCAGCAGCACGCGCTGGTCGGCCTCGGCGAGATGGCGGGTCAGCTTGCCGATGCTGGTCGTCTTGCCGGCGCCGTTGACGCCCACGACCATCATCACGGTGGGCGTGTGGCGGCCGACCTCCAGGCCCTTCTCCAGCGGCGCGAGCAGCTCGGCCAGCGCATCGACGAGCAGCGCGCGCACCGCCTGCGGGTCGGCGGCCCGGGCCTCCTTCACGCGGCGCTTCAGGTCGCCGAGCAGGAACTCGGTCGCCTTCACGCCGGCATCGGCCATCAGCAGCGCTTCTTCCAATTCCTCGTAGAGCTGGTCGTCGATCTTCGTGCCGGTGAAGACGCCGGCGATGCTGCTGCCGGTCTTGCGCAGGCCAGCGCGCAGCCGGTTCAGCCAGCTCTGGCGCGGCGCGACCTCCGGTGTGGGTACGGGCGGCGGCGGGGCAACGACTGCCACCGGCGCTGGCGCCGGATCGGCGACGGGCACTGCCACGACGACGGGAGCAGGCTCCGCGGCACGCGGCGCGGGCGCCGAAACGGGCCTGACGGCCCAGCCCTCGGGCAGCAGCGCCGGCGCTTCGGCAGGGGCCGGCGGCGTCTTTTTGAAGAAACTGAACATGGCTTGCATTCTCGCCCGAAACCCCGCTAGAATGGCGGGCTTAGGCGCTTTAGCTCAGCCGGTTAGAGCGACGGAATCATAATCCGCAGGTCCGGGGTTCGAATCCCTGAAGCGCCACCAAAAGCCAACGGGCTGCCTCACACGAGGCAGCCCGTTTTCATTTGCCGCGTCACCGGCCCGGCACGAACAGGTCTTTCAAAGGCCCGGCTTCTCCGCGGTTCGCGCGGGTGCCGTCGCCAGAGGCGCCGCAAAGCGCTGCTGCACCAGCGCCCCGACGGCCATGCCGATCCGGTTGCCGACCTCGGTCGAATTCCGGTAATGCACGCCGTCGTAGATGCGGGCCATGCTCACCTCGGCCATGAAGGCGTCGATGCTGTCCCACTCATGCGCGATGCCGGGCAGCGTCGGGCTGGCCGAACCGAGACGAGGCACGGCCTGGCCGCGCGTCTCCTCGCGCAGCACGGCGCCGAGCGCGCCCGATGCGACGCAGTGCGCGCAAGGGTATTCGGGATGCATGGGCGTGGCGATGAAGGGCGTCCAGCCGAGGTCGGCCACCGTCTTGCTGCCGCCGGCGAGATGCTCGACGCGGATCGCCGTGATCGGGCGCCAGAAGTTGTAGGCGTACTTGGCGTCGAAGACGGCGATCAGCGCATCGTCGATGGCCAGGCCGACGGCGGCATACAGGCGGGCGTTCTGCACGACGCTGCGTCCCGGCATCTGGGCGACGGCCTTGAGTACGGGGTAGTAGACCAGCGGCCTCGTTTCCTCCCAGAACCTCGCGATGTCGGTCTGCGCGGCCGTTCGGGTCGTGCTGTTCTTCGCACCCAGCGCGCGCACCTCCTGCAGGTCGCGCGCCCACACGTCGCTGGCGAGGTCGGGCGGCGGGCCGGGACGGAACTGGTCGGCGCGCGCCATCACCCAGGGTTTGCGCCGCGGCCAGGTCGGCACGGCGGGAATCACGGTGGGCACATAGCGGCCGGGCGCCGTCTGCCACTGGTAGTTGTCGGCGCCGCCGGCACCGTCGGCCGCCGCGCGGGCGAGCACCTGGGCCGCGGCCTTCTCGCCGGTCGCGATGCCGTCCAACTTGGCGGCCCCGTCCGGCAGGGCCTTCAGCGCGGCCTGGTAGACCGCCTCGGTCGTGGCCTTCTCGGCCGGCATCAGCGCCACCAGCGCCGCACGGTTGGCGGCCGCAACGGCGGCGTCCACCGAAGCGCCCGGCGGCGCCGTCATCTGCGGCATCCACGGCGCATAACGCGGCTCGATGCTGTTCACGGCCTCGAAGACGGCGAGCTGCACGATGGCCATCATGCGGTGCCCCGGCGCCCCCGGGCCTGCCTTGGCCACCACCTCGCAGGCGGTCTGGTTCCAGTCGCCGATCACATCGGCCCGCGCCGGCGCGAGGCCGACTCCCAGGATGAATGCAGCCAGAAGGCTGGGCCATGAACGCCGCAAAGCCATGCTCGTCTCCTCATGCGAAGCCGTCGGCGGCGCCGCGCCAACAAAGATAGTCGGCGCACCGGCCAGCAACACCGCACGCTTGAGGGGCTTGCGCGCACAGGATTGCGGTCTCCGCGGGCGCGACCGGCCAAGGTAAACTTGGCGTCCCGCAGACGCCCGAACGCCGCGGAGCCCCGAGCGGCGCGAGCGAGCCTCGCGCCGTCTTCATTTCCGCAGCCACTGGACAAATACCATGTACCGCTGTGTCCTCCCGCTGGCCCTGGCCGCCAGCTGCGTGGTCGCCCATGCGCAGACCCACCGTTTCTTCCCCGCCAAGGCGCTGCGCGGCGAACTGGTCGTGACCCAGTTCCCCGACGTGCTGCTCAACGGCCAGCCGGCCCGGATGGCGCCAGGGGCCCGCGTCAAGAACGAGAACAACCTCTGGGTGCCGCCCGCCGGCCTCGCGGGCCAGAAGCTCATCGTGCACTACACGGTCGAGAGCAGCGGCCTGATCCTGGACGTCTGGGTGCTGAACGCCGCCGAGCTGGCCAACAAGCCCTGGCCGGCGACGCCGGCCGAGTCCGCGAACTGGCAGTTCAACCCGGGCAACCAGACCTGGAGCAAGCCATGAGCGGCGCGGAAGAGACGGCGGGCAAGAAGGTCTACATCAAGACCTTCGGCTGCCAGATGAACGAGTACGACTCGGACAAGATGGCCGACGTGCTGGGCGCCGCCAAGGGCTACACGCCCACCGACGACCCCGAGCAGGCCGACCTCATCCTGTTCAACACCTGCTCGGTGCGCGAGAAGGCGCAGGAGAAGGTCTTCAGCGACCTCGGCCGCGTGAAGCACCTCAAGGCCAAGGGCGTCATGATCGGCGTCGGCGGCTGCGTGGCCTCGCAGGAGGGCGCGGCCATCATCGAACGCGCGCCCTATGTCGACGTGGTCTTCGGCCCGCAGACCCTGCACCGCCTCCCCGCAATGCTCGAGGCGCGCCGCGAGCAGCGCCGCCCGCAGGTGGACATCTCCTTCCCCGAGATCGAGAAGTTCGACCACCTGCCGCCAGCCAAGATCGAGGGTGCCTCGGCCTTCGTGTCCATCATGGAAGGCTGCTCCAAATACTGCAGCTACTGCGTGGTGCCCTACACGCGCGGCGAGGAGGTCTCGCGGCCCTTTGACGACGTGCTGACCGAGATCGCCGGCCTGGCCGACCAGGGCGTCATGGAGATCAACCTGCTGGGCCAGAACGTCAATGCCTACCGCGGCAAGATGGGCGACACGGCCGAGCATGCCGACCTGGCCCTGCTGCTCGAGTACGCGGCCGAGATCCCCGGCGTCCGGCGCCTGCGCTTCACGACCAGCCACCCCAACGAGTTCAGCCCCCGCCTCATCGAGGCCTACGGCAAGATCCCGCAGCTCGTGAACCATCTGCACCTGCCGGTGCAGCACGGCAGCGACCGCATCCTGATGGCGATGAAGCGCGGCTACACGGCGCTGGAGTTCAAGAGCATCGTCCGCAAGCTGCGCGCCATCCGCCCGGACCTGCGCCTGGCCAGCGACTTCATCGTCGGCTTCCCCGGCGAGACCGACGAAGACCACGCCAGGCTGATGAAGCTCGTGCACGACGTCGGCTTCGACGCCTCGTTCAGCTTCATCTTCAGCCCGCGCCCCGGCACGCCGGCCGCGGCGCTGGAAGACACGACGCCCTACGAGACCAAGGTCAAGCGCCTGCAGGAACTGCAGGCCGCCATCGAGGCGCATGCGCTGAGCATCTCGCAGGGCATGGTCGGCAAGGTCGAGAAGGTGCTCGTCACCGGCAACGCCCGCAAGGACGCCGCCGAGCTGATGGGCCGCACCGAGTGCAACCGCATCGTCAACTTCGCCGGCTCGCCGCGGCTGATGAACCGGCTCGTCGACGTGCGCATCACGACGGCCTTCGCGCACTCGCTGCGCGGCGAGGTCGTCACAACCGAGGAGGTGCTCAGCGCCTGAAGCTGAGCAAATACCACTGGGGTAAGGCCACGCCGAGCAGCAGCAAGGCGTAGCCGGCCATGTGGCCGTCACGGCCCAGCAGCGCCAGGGCGGCAATGGTCGCCACGGTGCCACCCACGCCACCCCAGCCCCACAGCCGCCGCCACGCCAGGGACTTCGCCTCACGCCACCACAGCCCCTTGATCGCCAGCGCCAGCAGTGCCGCCAGCCCCCAGGCGGGCGCGAACAGGTTGGCGAGATGCCAGAAGGCGTCGAGTGGGCTCATGCGGACTTGACCGGTGTCAGGGGCGGAAAAGCGGTGAATCCTACAATTCAAGCCATGTCGGTCTTTGCTCTCGGCCTGAACCACAACACTGCCCCGCTGGATCTGCGCGGGCGGTTCGCGTTCACGCTTGAGCAACTCGCGCCTTCGCTGACTGGCCTGCGCCAGAAGCTGCCCGGCGCGCCCGAGGCGGCCATCCTGTCCACCTGCAACCGCACCGAGGTCTACGTGGCCGCGCCGCCGGCCCAGGTGCAGCCGGCCATCGCCTGGCTGGCCCAGACCGGCGGCGTGGACAGCGGCGCGCTGCGCGAGCACGCCTATGTGATGCAGGGCAGCGCCGCCGCCCGCCACGCCTTCCGCGTCGCCAGTGGGCTCGACTCGATGGTGCTGGGCGAGCCCCAGATCCTCGGCCAGATGAAGCAGGCGGTGCGCGAGGCCGAGAACGCCGGCGCGCTGGGCACGACGCTGCACCAGCTCTTCCAGCGCAGCTTCTCGGTCGCCAAGGAGGTGCGCAGCTCCACCGAGATCGGCTCCCACTCCATCAGCATGGCCGCCGCCGCCGTGCGCCTGGCCGGCCAGTTGTTCGAGGACCTCGCCCGCACGCGCGTGCTCTTCGTCGGCGCCGGCGAGATGATCGAGCTGACGGCGACCCACTTCGCCGCCAGGACGCCGCGCCACATGGCCGTGGCCAACCGCACGCTGGAGCGCGGCGAGAAGCTCGCCACCCACTTCGGCGCCGAGGCCATGCGCCTGGCCGACCTGCCCGAGCGCCTGCACGAGTTCGACATCGTCGTGTCCTGCACCGCGTCCAGCCTGCCGCTGATCGGCCTGGGCGCCGTCGAGCGCGCGCTCAAAAAACGCAAGCACCGCCCGATGTTCATGGTCGACCTGGCCGTGCCGCGCGACATCGAGCCCGAGGTCGCCCAGCTGGACGACGTCTACCTCTACACCGTCGACGAGCTCGCCGCCCAGGTGCAGACCGCCGGCGAGAGGCGCCAGGCTGCCGTCGCCCAGGCCGAAGCCATCGTCGAGACCGGCGTGCAGAGCTTCATGCACTGGCTGGACCAGCGCCACACGGTGCCGCTGATCCAGGCCCTGCACGCCCAGACCGACGACTGGCGCGCGGCCGAGATCGCCCGCGCCCGCAAGCAGCTCGCCAAGGGCGCCGACGTCGACGAGGTGCTGGACGCGCTGACCCGCGGCCTCACGCAGAAGCTGCTGCACGGCACGCTGGCCGAGCTGCATGCCAGCGACGGCGAGCAGCGCCTGCTGCTGGCGCAGACCGTCTCGCGCCTGTTCCTGCGCGGCAAGCAGTCTTAGCGGCTCTCTCGCTTGCCGCCCGGCGCGCTGCGCCGACTCCCTGACTGCCCTCGCCCGCTCCCGCCATGAAAGACTCCCTGCGCCAGCAGTTCGACCGCCTCGGCTTCCGCCTCGCCGAGCTCGACGCCCTCCTCGCCGACGGCAGCATCGCCGCCGACATGAAGCGCTACCGCGCGCTGACCAAGGAGCAGGCCGAGGTGAGCGGCCTTGTCGAACGCTACCGCCGCTACCAGGCCCACGAGGCCGACCTCGCCGCCGCGCGCGAGATGCTGGCCGACACAGAAATGGCCGAGATGGCCCGCGAGGAGATCGCCAGCAACGAGGCGGCGCTGGCCGCGCTGGACCAGGAACTGCAGCTCGCGCTGATCCCGAAAGACCCCGACGACGAGCGCAATGCCTTCCTGGAAATCCGCGCCGGCACGGGTGGCGACGAATCGGCGCTGTTCGCCGCCGACCTGGCGCGCATGTATCTACGCTATGCCGAGAGCCAGGGCTGGCGCACCGAGATCCTGTCGGAGAGCACGTCCGACCTCGGCGGCTACAAGGAACTGGTCGTGCGCATCGAGGGCGACGGCATCTACGGCCGGCTCAAGTTCGAGAGCGGCGGCCACCGCGTGCAGCGCGTGCCGGCCACCGAGACCCAGGGCCGCATCCACACCAGCGCCTGCACGGTGGCCGTGATGCCCGAGCCCGACGAGGCGGAGACCATCACGCTGAACCCGGCCGACCTGCGCATCGACACCTTCCGCGCCAGCGGCGCCGGCGGCCAGCACATCAACAAGACCGACTCGGCCGTGCGCGTGGTGCACCTGCCCACCGGCATCGTGGCCGAATGCCAGGACGGCCGCAGCCAGCACAGCAACAAGGCCAAGGCGCTGCAGGTGCTGCAGGCCCGCATCCAGGAAAAGGAACGCAGCGAACGCGCCGCCAAGGAAGCCGCCACGCGCAAGGGCCTGATCGGCAGCGGCGACCGCAGCGACCGCATCCGCACCTACAACTTCCCGCAGGGCCGGCTGACCGACCACCGCATCAACCTGACGCTCTACAAGCTCGGCCAGATCATGGACGGCGACCTCGGCGACGTGATCCAGGGCCTGCTCGCCGCGCAGGCGGCCGACCAGCTCGCCCAGCTCGAAGAAGGCCGGGCATGACGGTCGACGAGGCGCTGGCCCTGGCCCGCCAGCTCGGCGTCGAGCGCGGCGACGCGCAGGCGCTGCTCGCCCACCTGAGCGGCCAGAACCGCGCCTGGCTCGTCACCCACGGCGACGCACCGGTCGCCGGCGCCGAGACCGCGCTGCGCCGCCTGGCCGACGGCGAGCCGCTGGCCCACCTGACCGGCTGGCAGCCCTTCCACGGCCTGGAACTGCAGGTCACGCCGGCCACGCTGATCCCGCGGCCAGATACCGAGACGCTGGTCGGCTGGGCGCTGGAACTGCTAACGGCCCTGCCCGGCGAGCCGAGCGTCGTCGACCTCGGTACCGGCAGCGGCGCCATCGCGCTGGCCGTCAAGGCCGCCTGCCCGCGCGCCCAGGTCACGGCCGTGGACTTCAGCGCCGACGCGCTGGCCGTGGCCCGCGGCAACGGCCAGCGCCTCGGCCTCGCCGTCGACTGGCGCCACGGCAACTGGTTCGAGCCTCTGGCCGGCCGGCGCTTCGACCTGGTCGTCAGCAACCCGCCCTATATCGCCGGCGACGACCCCCACCTGCCCGCGCTGCGCCACGAGCCCATCACCGCCCTCACGCCCGGCGGCGACGGCCTGGCCGACCTGCAGGCGCTGATCGATACGGCGCCGCAGCATCTGAACGCCGGCGGCTGGCTGCTGCTGGAGCATGGCTGGGACCAGGCCGATGCGGTGGCGCAACAGTTGGCCCATCGCGGATTCGAGGCGCTGGGCCTGCGCCGCGACCTCGGCGGCCGCGCCCGCGCCAGTGGCGGACGCTGGGCGGGCTGAACGGCAACGCACGCCGACCCGGTTTGCGTGATGTTTTGCGCCCAGTTCTTCACTCACGGGAAACGATTGCCGGCGTAGTATCGAATCCCGGTGCCAGCCCTTGCACCGTGCAGGAGAACGTCATGACCCGCCTCGCCAGCGCTGCAGTTCTGAGCCTCTCTGCCGTTTTCATGCTGCCGGCCTGGGCCGACGGCGACGCCAGCCCGCACTGGCAGGCGCGCCTGCAGCTCAACAGCATCGACGGCAGCGGCGATGCGCAGCAGCCCCACCTCGGCGGCTCGCGCGTGCTGAGCGCCAACCTGCTGGGCGACTACTACCTGACCAACTCCGGCTTCGCCAGCCTGCGCGGCGGCCTGCGCGCCACCGGCGGCATGCTGCTCGGACCCCTGTCCATGGCGCAGGCCAGCGGCGGCCTGGCCCTGGGCAACGGCCCGGTCTCGGCCGGCCGGCGCAGCCTGGCCGCCAGCGGGCTGGACGCCTACTCGCTGGAGCCCAGCGCCAACCTGTCCTATGTCGGCATCGGCTACACCGGCCGCGTGCAGCACAGCGGCCTCGCCTTCAGTGCCGACTTCGGCCTGATGTCGGGCTCCTACGGCGTGCGCCTGGGCCGCAGCAGCGCCCAGGGCTTCGAGGACGCGATGCGCGACCTGCGCTTCAAGCCCCTGCTGCAACTGGGCCTGGCGTACAGCTATTGAAGCCCACCCGCTCGCGTCTCGGATAATCACGGCTTTGCCTTTCCGAGAACTGCAATGAGCGACGTTCAGCAACGCATAGCCGACCTGGTCAAGTCCAACCGCGTCATGCTCTTCATGAAGGGCACGGCCCAGTTCCCGATGTGCGGCTTCTCCGGCCGCGCCATCCAGATCCTGAAGGCCGCCGGCGCGACCGACCTGAAGACCTTCAACGTGCTGGAAGACGAGGAAGTCCGCCAGGGCATCAAGGACTACGCCAACTGGCCCACCATCCCCCAGCTCTACATCGGCGGCGAGTTCATCGGCGGCTCGGACATCATGATGGAGATGTACGAGTCGGGTGAGCTGCAGCAAGCCTTGACTGCTGCGTAATCGGCCCACCCCCTACGCGCTTCGCGCCCCCTCAAGGGGGCACTGCCAGTGGCCTGGCAAAGCCAGTTCCACGGCAGTCGCTCGGTCGGGCACTCCGCCGCCCCGTGCGGGCGCTTCAAAGGTTCGATGACATGACGCAACGGTTGGTGGTGGGTCTGACGGGTGCGACCGGCGCGGCCTATGCGCTGCGCCTGCTGCGCCGCTCGCGCGAGCTGGGCGTCGAGACCCACCTGATCGCGACGCCGGCCGGCATCCTGAACGCCCACCACGAGTTGGGCCTGGACCGCTCGGCGCTGGAGGCCGAGGCGACCCGGGCCTACGCGCCCGGCGACATCGGCGCCTGCATCGCCAGCGGCAGCTTCGCGACCGCCGCGATGATCGTCGCGCCCTGCTCGATGAAGTCGCTGGCCGCGATCGCCCATGGCCTGGGCGACAACCTGCTGACCCGCGCCGCCGACGTGACGCTCAAGGAGCGCCGCCGGTTGATCCTGATGGTGCGCGAGACACCGCTCAACCTGGCCCACCTGCGCAATATGGTCGCGGTGACCGAGATGGGCGGTATCTGCTTCCCGCCGCTGCCAGCCTTCTATCACCACCCCAAGTCCATCGACGAGATGGTCGACGAGACCGTCGAGCGCGTGCTCGAACTGGCCGGCATCGCGGCCGCCCAGCCCAAGAGCTGGGCCGGGCTGTAGCGTCTCAGGGCTTCTGCACGACCAGGCCGCGCCGCTCCAGCAGCGGCTTGATGTCCGGCTCGTGGCCGACGAGGTTGCGGAACAGCAGCATCGCGTCCTCGCCGCCGCCGCGCGACAGCAGCTTGCCGCGCAGCGCATCGCCGTTGGCGCGCTTGAGGCCGCCGTGGGCCTTCAGCCATCCCACGGTGTCGGCGTCCAGCACCTCGCTCCAGATGTAGGCGTAGTAGCCGGCCGCGTAGCCGCCCATGATGTGGCTGAAATAGGGCGTGCGGTAGCGCGGCGGCACCGGCGCGAAGTCGACGCCCTCCTCCTTCAGCACCTGGGCCTCGAAACCCATCAGCTTGTCGGCCGACGGGGCCTGGCCCGCGCCGAGCTGGTGCAGGCGCTGGTCGAGGATGGCGGCGCCCAGATAGGACAGCGTCGCATAGCCCTGGTTGAAGCGCTTGGCGCGCGCCACCTTGTCCAGCAGCTCGCGCGGCATGGGCGCGCCCGTCTGGTAGTGCCTGGCGTAGTTGGCCAGCACGCTGGGCCAGTCGGCCCAGACCTCGTTGACCTGCGACGGGTACTCGACGAAGTCGCGCGGTACGCGGGCCAGGCTGGGGTAGCGGCCCTTGTTGAACATGTAGTGCAGCGCATGGCCGAACTCGTGGAACATCGTATTGACCTCGTCCCAGGTCAGCAGCGTCGGCTCGCCAGCCGCCGGCTTGGGGATGTTGAGGTGGTTGGCCACGACGGGCTGCGTGCCCTCAAGCGGGTTCTGGCTGACGTAGGAGTTCATCCACGCGCCGCCGCGCTTGCTCGGCCGCGCATACATGTCGGCGATGAAGATGGCGAGCTGCTTGCCGTGGGTGTCGAACACGTCGTAGACGCGCACGTCGTCGCGGTAGACCGGCAGGTCGGTGCGGCGCTTGAAGCTGATGCCATAGAGCTGCTGGGCCGCGAAGAACACGCCGCGCTCCAGCACGCTGCCGATCTCCAGATAGGGCTTGAGCTGGCTCTCGTCGAAGCCGTACTTGGTGGCGCGCAGCTTGTCGGCGTAGAAGCTCCAGTCCCAGGGCTGCAGCGCAAAGCCCGGCTGGCCCTTGGCAGCCTGGTCGCCGTCGATGAGCCTCTGCAGTTCGGCGGCCTCCGTCCTGGCCGAGGCCACGGCCGCCGGCGCCAGCTGGCGCAGCAGCGCGTTGACGGTGTCGGTCGACTTGGCCGTCTCCTCCTCCAGCACGAAGGCCGCGGGCGTGGCATAGCCGAGCAGGGCCGCGCGCTCCTCGCGCAGCACCAGCACGCGGGACACGATGCCCGTCGTGTCGTTGGCATTGCCGCGCGCGCCGCGGGCGACGGAGGCCTCGTGCAGGCGCTGGCGCAGCGCGCGATTCTGCAGCTCCGTCTCGAAGGGCTGGATCGTCGTGTTCAGCAGCGCGATCAGGTATTTGCCGTCCAGGCCGCGCGTCCTGGCCGCATCGGCCGCCGCGGCGATCTGCGCGGGGCTCAGGCCGGCCAGTTCCTCGGCGCTGTCGACGACGACGGCCGAGTCGTTCACCTCGGCCAGCACGGCCTTGTTGAACTGCGCGCCCAGCGTCGCCAGCTCGGCGTTGATGGCCTTCATGCGCGCCTTCTGCTCGTCGTTCAGGCGCGCGCCGGCGCGCACCATGTCACGGTGGTAGCGCTCGATGAGGCGCTTGGCTTCCGCGTTCGGCGCGGCCTTGTCGCGCGCGGCGTAGAGGGCCTCGACGCGGGCGAACAGCTTGGGGTTGAGCAGCACCGCGTCGCGCTGCGCGGAGAGCTTGGGTGCGTAATCGGTCTGCAGCTGCTGGCGGGCCGGGTTCACGTCGGCGCCGATCAGGTTGAACAGCAGCGTCGTCGCGCGCGACAGCAGGCGGCCGCTCTTCTCCAGCGCGAGGATGGTGTTGTCGAAGCTGGGCGCCGCGGGGTTGTCGGCGATGGCCTGCACCTCGGCGAGCTGCTCGGCCATGCCGCGGTCCAGCGCGGGCGCGAAGTGCTCGTCGCGCAGCTTGTCGAACTGCGGATACTGCAGCGCCAGCGGGCTGGGTGCGAGCAGCGGGTTGTCGGAAGGCTGGGCCCAGGCAAGGCCGGAAGCGAGAAGCGTGGAAAGCAGGAAAGGCGCGAGGCGGCTTGTGGCGGGCATGGAGGGCCTGTCTTGTGGACGAAGCCGCGCAGCCTAACGGATGCGATCGCCTCTGCCACAAGCCACGGCGGGAAAGCCCGCGGTCACTTCTCGCCCGGCAGCAGCCACTGACGCCGTGCGGCGAAGACGGCGCTCGGATACTCCGGCCGGCCGCGGCTGCCGTTGTAGCGCCCCAGCGCGAGGAACATGTCGCCACGCTCGACGTCGAGGTAATGGCGCAGGATCACGCAGCCGAAGCGCAGATTGCTCTGCATATGGAAGAGGCGCGAGGCGTCGCCGTCACCGATGCTGCGCGTCCAGAAGGGCATGACCTGCATATAGCCCCGCGCGCCGGCCACGCTGATCGCGTACTTGCGAAAGCCGCTCTCGACCTGCACCAGGCCGAGCACCAGGCTGGGCTCCAGGCCCGCGCGCTTGGCCTCGTACCAGACGGTCTCGAGGAACTCGATGCGGATCTGCGTCTCGGTCTTGCGGCTCTTGAGCTTCTCGCTCATCGTGCCCAGCCAGCGCAGATAGGCCATGCGGGCCTCGATCTCGTTGCCGAACTTGGGCCGCGGCGGCGCGGCCTGGGCGATGGAAGCGCTCAGCGCCGAGCGGACCGCATCCGCCAGCGGCTCCTCGATCTGCGCGCCGGCCCGCGCGAGCAGCGGCGCGGCGAGCAGGCTGGCTACCGCGACGCGCCGCTTCATCAAAGCTTGAGCAGGCCCTTCAGATGGCCGACGACTTCGCCGACGGCCAGCTTGGTCGCGGCCTCGTCGCGCCGGCCCTGGTACTCGACCAGGCCTTCCTTCAGGCCGCGGTCGCCCAGCACGACGCGATGCGGGATACCGATCAGCTCCCAGTCCGCAAACATCGCGCCCGGGCGCTCGCCGCGGTCGTCCAGCAGCACGTCGATGCCGAGGCCCTTGATCTCGTCGTAGAGCCTGAACGCGACCGTCTTGACCTCGTCGCTGCGGTCCATGCCGATGGGGCAGAGGACAACGGTGAAGGGCGCGATCGAGTCCGGCCAGACGATGCCGCGCGCATCGTTGTTCTGCTCGATGGCGGCACCGAGGATGCGGGTCACACCGATGCCGTAGCAGCCCATCTCCATCAGCGCGGGCTTGCCGTTCTCGTCGAGGAAGCTCGCGTTCATCGCGGCCGAATACTTGGTGCCGAGGTAGAACACCTGGCCCACCTCGATGCCGCGCTGGATGGCCAGTACGCCCTTGCCGTCCGGCGAGGGGTCGCCCGCGACGACGTTGCGGATGTCGGCGACGAGATCGGGCTCGGGCAGGTCGCGGCCCCAGTTCACGCCGGTCAGGTGGAAGTCCAGCTCGTTGGCGCCGCAGACGAAGTCGGCCATGTTGGCAACGGTGCGGTCGGCCACGATCCTGACGTCCTTCGCACCGATGGGTCCGAGGTAGCCCGGCTTGCAGCCGAAGCGCGACTCGATCTCGCCCATGGTCGCAAAGCGGAAGCCGCCCTTGAGCCCTTCGACCTTGCCGGCCTTCACTTCGTTCAGGTCGTGGTCGCCACGCACCAGCAGCAGCCAGACTTGCGTCTTGGTGACGACGCCGTCCTTGTCCAGCTCGTCGGTGGCCAGCACCAGCGACTTCACGGTCTGCGCCAGCGGCAGGCCCAGCAGCGCGGCCACGTCCTCACAGGTGCTCTTGCCCGGCGTGGGCGTCTTGGCCAGCGCCTGCGTCGCCGCGCCGCGCGAGGCGGTCAGCGCCAGGCCTTCGGCCAGCTCGATATTGGCCGCGTAGTCGCTGGTCGGGCAGTAGACGATGGCGTCCTCGCCGGCCTCGGCGATGACCTGGAACTCGTGCGAGCGGTCGCCGCCGATGGCGCCGGTGTCGGCCGCGACGGCGCGGTACTGCAGGCCAAGGCGGTCGAAGATCTTGCAGTAGGCCGCGTACATATTGTCGTAGCTGCGACCGGCGGCAGCGACGTCACGGTCGAAGGAATAGGCGTCCTTCATCGTGAACTCGCGCCCGCGCATGACGCCGAATCGCGGCCGGCGCTCGTCGCGGAACTTGGTCTGGATGTGATAGAAATTTTTCGGCAGCTGGCGGTAGCTGCGCAGCTCCTGGCGGGCGATGTCGGTGATGACCTCTTCGCTCGTCGGCTGCACGATGAAGTCGCGGCCATGGCGATCCTTCACGCGCAGCAGCTCGGGGCCCATCTTGTCGAAGCGGCCGGTCTCCTGCCACAGCTCGGCGGGCTGGATGACGGGCATCAGGCACTCGATGGCGCCGGCCGCGTCCATCTCCTCGCGGATGATCTTCTCGACCTTGCGGATGACCCGCAAACCCATGGGCATGTAGTTGTAAATGCCGGCGCCCAGGCGCTTGATCATGCCGGCGCGCATCATCAGCTTGTGGCTGACGACCTCGGCATCGGCGGGGGCTTCCTTGAGCGTGGAGACAAAGAACTGGGAGGCTTTCATGGGCGGACCGGAATGCGAAGGCCGGGTGAAAACCCGGCCAAGTCACGACAAAACAGGGAGAAATCTCCGGGTTAGCGAGGGCGCCACCGCAATCGCGGCCCGATGCAATAATCGAACCAACTAGAGATTTGAGGTTGATTATGCTCGACCGTGAAGGCTTCCGCCCCAACGTCGGCATCATCCTGCTCAACCAGCGCAACGAGGTGTTCTGGGGCAAACGCATCCGGACGCACTCATGGCAGTTCCCGCAGGGGGGCATCAAGCACGGTGAAACGCCTGAGCAGGCGATGTTCCGAGAGCTCCACGAGGAAGTGGGGCTGATTCCCGAGCATGTGCGCATCATCGCGCGGACTCGCGACTGGCTGCGCTACGAGGTGCCCGAGCACTTCATCCGCCGCGACGCGCGCGGCCACTACAAGGGCCAGAAGCAGATCTGGTTCCTGCTGCAGCTGACGGGCCGCGACTGCGACATGAACCTGCGCGCCACCGACCACCCGGAGTTCGACGCCTGGCGCTGGAATGAATACTGGGTGCCGCTGGAGGCCGTCATCGAGTTCAAGCGCGGCGTGTACGAGATGGCGCTGACGGAGCTTGCGCGCTTCCTGCCGCGCATCAACCACCACAACCGCTATCTGCGCGCCGGCATGCGGCCGGCCCACCGCGGCGAGCGCAACAGCGGGCCGATGCCGCTGGAGACGACGACGGCGCCGCCGGAGGGCGAGCCGCAGAGCTGACGCAGCCTCCGCCCTCAGCGGAGGACCAGATTGTCCCGGTGGATGAGTTCCGGCTCGGCGGCATAGCCCAGCAAGGCCTCGAACTCCGACGAGGGCTTGCGCGCAATCAGCCGCGACTCCGCGCCGGAGTAGTTGGCCAGGCCGCGCGCCAATTCGGTGCCGTCCGGTGCCAGCACGGCGATGACATCGCCCCGATGGAAGTCGCCCTGCACCTCGGTGACGCCGATGGGCAGCAGGCTCTTGCCTTCGCCGCGCAGCTTGATCACCGCACCCGCATCCACCTTGACCGCGCCGCGCATCTGCAGGTGATCCACCATCCACTGCTTGCGCGCCTGCAGCTTGGGCGTCGCCGCGTGCAGGGCCGTGCCGATGGCCTCGCCGCGCGCGAGGCGCAGCAGCACGCCGGGCTCGCGCCCCCAGGCGATGACGGTGCCGGCACCGCTGCCGGCCGCGCGCTTGGCGGCGAGGATCTTGGTCAGCATGCCGCCCCGGCCGATGCTGGAGCCCGCGCCGCCCGCCATGCGTTCGAGCTCGGGATCACCCGCCTGGGCGTTGTCGATGAAGCGCGCGTCGGGGTTCTTGCGCGGGTCGGCCGAGTAGAGGCCGCGCTGGTCGGTCAGGATGACGAGGGCGTCCGCCTCGACGAGGTTGGCCACGAGCGCGCCCAGCGTGTCGTTGTCGCCGAACTTGATCTCGTCGTTGACGACCGTGTCGTTCTCGTTGATGACCGGCAGCACGCGGTGGGCCATCAGCGTCAGCAGCGTGGAACGGGCGTTCAGGTAGCGCTCGCGGTCGGCCAGGTCGGCGTGGGTCAGCAGCACCTGGGCGCTGTGCATGCCATGGGCGCTGAGCTGGCTCTCGTACATCTGGGCCAGGCCCATCTGCCCGACGGCGGCGGCGGCCTGGAGCTCGTGCAGCTCCTTGGGGCGCGTCGCCCAGCCCAGGCGCTTCATGCCCTCGGCGATGGCGCCGCTGGACACCATGACCAGCTCGCGCCCCTCGCCCGCCAATGCCGCCAGTTGGCGGCTCCAGTTCGCAATCGCTTCGGCGTCGACGCCGCGCCCCTCGTTGGTGACGAGGCTGGAACCGACCTTGACAACGATGCGGCGCGCGCTGGACAGCAGACTCATTCGGCGGGATTGGGCGTATCGAAACGGATGTCGCGCTCTTCGATCACGCGCTGCTCGGCGGCGACGTGGTCGTAGATGGCATGGATCAGCGGCTGGCAGCCCTCGCGGGTCAGCGCCGAGATCTCGAAAACCGGGCCCTTCCAGCGGTAACGCTTGACGAAGTCCTTCACGCGCGCGGCGCGCTCGTCCTCGGGCACCATGTCCAGCTTGTTCAGCACCAGCCAGCGCGGCTTGGCGTGCAGCTCGGCGTCGTACTTCTTCAGCTCGGCGACGATGGCCTTGGCTTCCTTGACCGGGTCGACCTCGGGGTCGAAGGGCGCGAGGTCGACGACATGCAGCAGCAGCCGCGTGCGCTGCAGATGGCGCAGGAACTGGTGCCCCAGGCCGGCGCCTTCGGCTGCACCTTCGATCAGGCCGGGGATGTCGGCGACGACGAAGCTCTTTTCCGGCCCGACGCGCACGACGCCCAGGTTGGGATGCAGCGTCGTGAAGGGGTAGTCGGCGATCTTGGGCCTGGCGTTGGAGATCGCCGTGATCAGCGTCGACTTGCCCGCATTGGGCTGGCCCAGCAGGCCCACGTCGGCCAGCACGCGCAGTTCCAGCCGCACCTTCTTGATCTCGCCCGGCCAGCCCGGCGTCTTCTGCCGCGGCGCGCGGTTGGTCGAGGTCTTGAAATGCAGATTGCCGAAGCCGCCGTCGCCGCCCTTGCACAGCAGGATGCGCTCGCCCGGCTCCAGCAGTTCGCCGATGACGGATTC
The DNA here is from genome assembly GCF_026712205.1 of Pelomonas aquatica. Classification (GTDB taxonomy): domain Bacteria; phylum Pseudomonadota; class Gammaproteobacteria; order Burkholderiales; family Burkholderiaceae_C; genus Pelomonas; species Pelomonas aquatica. Next base: position 163,198 of record NZ_JAPPUW010000005.1, on the reverse strand, counting down.
GGTTTCGAGGTCGGTGATGATGGTGCCGACCGGCATGCGCAGCACGATGTCTTCGGCCGCCGCACCGAAGCAGTCGGAGCCCCGGCCGGCCTCGCCGTTGCGCGCCTCGTGGCGGCGCGCATAGCGGTAGTCGATCAGCGTGTTGAGATTGCGGTCCGCCTCGGCCCAGACGCTGCCGCCCTTGCCGCCATCGCCGCCGTCCGGCCCGCCGAAGGGAATGAATTTTTCGCGGCGAAAGCTCGCGCAGCCGGCGCCACCGTTACCGGCGGCGACATCGATGGTGGCTTCGTCAACGAATTTCATGGCGGTCGGCCATCGTAATGGCTGGGTTGCGGCCCGGCGCGCCGTCATGTGGCGCGCCAGACTTCAGAAATGACAAAGCCCCGGCAGGCCGGGGCTTGGATGTTCGGGCGTCAGGTGCGCCCGAAACGGCTGGCGCCTCAGGCGGCCAGCGGCGTGACGACGACCGTCGCGCGGTTGCTTGCACCCTTGGTGGTGAAGCTGACATGGCCGTCGACCAGCGCGAACAGCGTGTGGTCCTTGCCGATGCCGACGTTCACACCGGGGTGGAACTTGGTGCCGCGCTGGCGGACGATGATCGAGCCGGCGGAGATCAGTTCACCGCCGTAAGCCTTGACGCCCAGCATCTTGGGCTTGGAGTCGCGGCCATTCCGTGTGGAACCGCCGCCCTTTTTCTGTGCCATGTTTAGCTCCTAGAAATTAGCGAAAGACGACTGGGATCAGCCGTTGACCGCGCTGATTTCCAGCTCGGTGTAGTTCTGGCGATGGCCTTGGCTCTTCTTGTAGTGCTTGCGACGGCGCATCTTGAAGATGCGAACCTTGTCGTGCTTGCCGTGGCTGACGACCGTGGCCTTGACCGTGGCGCCGGCGACCAGCGGAGCGCCGATCTTCAGTTCGCCACCGTTGCCGACGGCCAGCACCTGGTCGATGGTGACCTCAGCGCCGACTTCCGCGTCGAGCAGTTCAACCTTGATCTTTTCGCCGGCAGCAACCTTGTACTGCTTGCCGCCGGTTTTGATGACCGCGTACATATTCATCCTTCCGCACCCTGGGGGTGCATTCACCCGGCTCCACGGCTCGCGCCGCGTTTACCAGGCCTTTTTGTCGGTTTTAGTCAGTCCTGCCTCTCCACGACCCCGCCAAGGCGCACGAATCGCAAAGAGCCCACGAGTATACCCTGAGCCTACGCCGGCAGGCAATGCCCCATCTTCCGCCCTGCACACGCAGGCCCGAGCACAAACCACACTGCCGCACAAGGCCGGGACGCGAGTGCCCGCTTCCTATAATCCCGCGATTCCCAACCTGAGAGTCCAGAGTGCGCGTCGAGTCAACCTCGCCCCCTTCCCAAGTTGCCGAGGTTCTCGCCCTGTTGGCCGCAGAAATGGCCCAGGTCGATGCCGTCATCGGCCGGCGCCTGAGCTCCGACGTGGCGCTGATCGACCAGATCGCCCACTACATCGTGCATGCCGGCGGCAAGCGCATGCGCCCCAAGCTCGTGCTGCTGTTCGCCAACGCGCTGGGCTTCGACCGCCCCGAACGCTTCGAACTGGCCGCCGTCGTCGAATTCATCCACACGGCAACGCTGCTGCACGACGACGTCGTCGACGAGTCGTCGCTGCGTCGCGGCAAACCGACCGCCAATGCATTGTTCGGCAACGCGGCCAGCGTGCTGGTGGGCGACTTCCTCTACTCGCGCGCCTTCCAGATGATGGTGTCGGTGGACCGCATGCGCGTGCTGGAAGTGCTGGCCGAGGCCACCAATGTCATCGCCGAGGGCGAGGTCCTGCAACTGATGAACATGCACGACCCCGACATCACCGTCGAGAGTTATCTGCGCGTCATCCGCTTCAAGACCGCCAAGCTCTTCGAGGCCAGCGCCCGCCTGGGCGCCGTGCTGGCGAACGCGACGCCGGAAGTCGAGGAAGCCTGCGCCGCCTACGGCCGCGCGCTGGGCACGGCCTTCCAGCTCATCGACGACGTGCTGGATTACGAGGGCGACGCGCACGAACTCGGCAAGAACATCGGCGACGATCTGCGCGAAGGCAAGACGACGCTGCCGCTGCTGATCGCGATGGAGCGCGCCGCGCCCGAACAGCGCGCCATGCTGCGCCATGCGATTGAGCACGGCGAGCTGGAGAAGCTGGCCGAGATCGTCGCCATCGTGCGGGCCACGGGCGCACTCGAGTCCACACGCGAAGTCGCCCGCACCGAGGCCAGACATGCCAGCGACTGCCTCAAGCTGCTACCTCCCAACAAGTGGACAGAATCTCTGCTAGAATTCGCAATTCAGTCGGTTGAGCGTCACTCCTGAATGACGGCCAACCGGAAGAGCTGAAGACATCGGGGTGTAGCTTAGCCTGGTAGAGCGCTACGTTCGGGACGTAGAGGCCGGAGGTTCGAATCCTCTCACCCCGACCAGGATTCCCTTTGTAAATCAACGACTTATCCAACCACGGACTTCGTCGCTGAGGACACCAAGGGGACTATGGTGGTAAATCGGTGGTACGCCATGTACCGCCAACGCGAAGAAAGTTCGCGTCATGCCACCTGTACTTGCCTATACCGAGTTCCAGAAACTTTCTGTTTGAACTCGCTCATGGCAAGCATTGAAAACAAGTCCCGCACCCAGGTCAGCGTCAAGAAGCGCGACGACCTCACGAAGTGCTTCCCCTACGACAAGTCTGAGGCCGCAACGGCCTACGTGGCTGAGCTCAAAGAAGCTGGTCACAAGCCCCTGCTCTCTGTTCTCGACGAGAGCTATCTCGTGCGTTGGAAGGACGAGTATGGCAAGCGCGTCAGCAAGTCGGCAGGTAGCGCGGCAGAAGCCGACGCAATCAAGAAGAGGGTCGAGGCGGACCAGTACCACGGTCTCTTCGTGGACTACACCGAGGGTCACAAGCTCAAGCTTTCCGACCTGGTGATTCGCTACCTCTGGGAGGAGGCTCCTCGCCTGAAGAGCTTCTTGATTGGGGCCTACCAAATCAACTCTTGGCTGGTCGATGCCGGGCTCCCGCGGCAGGACATCGCCGAGGTCCACGCAGCGCACAAGAATCCTGAAGACCGCAACTTGCGCATCCCGAAGCCCAACGGGCACCGCATGTCAGAGCCCAACGAAGCGGCCAAGTTCATCCTCAAGCCGTTCTCCGAGATCGGGCCGACCGACCTTCAGCGCTACGTCGACGAGCGCTCCGAGGACGTGGACCCCGCAACCATCAATCGCGAGTTGGACGTCATCTCGCGCGTGTGTCGCGTCGCGATTGACAAGTGGCGCATCCATGGCTGAAGGAACTTCCCAGGACCAGCGAGTACGTCTTTCCTATCACCGTGGCGTATCTGCGCAAGGCATGGAAGCGCATCTGCAAAGCCGCCGGGATAGCGACCGAAGGGGATGACCGCCTTCGCATTCATGACCTCCGCCACGAGGCCATCTCCCGTGTCGCTGAAGCCGGCAGCCTGCTCCCTGGGGGCATCTCGCTTATCGACTTGCAGGCTTTCAGCGGCCACCAGGACACTCGCATGCTGTTGCGGTACACGCACTTGACGCCCGGCGGGTTGGCCAAACGCCTCGACGCGGCCTTCAAAGACCAGGAGCAGGTGACGTTTCATCATGGTCGCCGCCGTCTTACGAAGGACGCCAAGGTCACCATGGCCGAGCTCGTGGCGGCGCCGCTCATCAAGCCCGGCGTGACCGCGGCCCCTAGCCGCTCACCCGGGTGATGTCCCAGCGCGTGGTGTAAGTCCACAGCCCGGACATCCAGCTGGTGCAGTTGCTCCGTGAGCTCTTCAGGGTGTCATTTCAGGTCACTGTGCTAACCCAGCCGGGCGGTGAGTTGACAGAAGTGCAGTGCAAGTCCGTAGCTCGACCTGAAGCTCGGCAGCGCCTCCTCTCCATCAAAGATGGGCTTAGCAAGCCGCAGCACGGATTTCTGCAAATGGGAGAACACGACGACGGCGTCCTTATCGACCCCGAGGGCGTCAAAGCCGCCCTCAGGCTCGTCCGGTTGGATGGCGATGCTCAACTCATCGCTGTCGGCCACTGAAGATGCCTCCCTGGTCGTCAAGATCGAAAAGGCCTTGAACTTCACCGTCGAGGTGCGCAGGCTGGCGGCGAGCCTTTGGCCCAATCATCGTCATGCTGTCACGCCCTACTGCTTCCGCCACCAGTGGGCCGCCGATGCCAAGCGGGCGGGCACAGCCGACGCCGTCAGTCGAGGTCTGGGGCACTTGTCCAATAAGACCCAGCGGCGGTACGGCACAGCCTCGCAGGCGGGCCATGGGCGTGTCCTGCGGCCGGTGGAAGTTGAAGCCGAGCGCGCCATCAGGAGGGCGGCGCTACGGATTCCAGCGATCCGGCCAGACGAGGCCGAGCTCACAGGTTGAGGCAACAGATCTCGGCTCACTCATAACCTCTACAGGGGGTGGAGTCTCTCGACGAGTCGCGGGGGCGACCCATCGCGGGGAGCCAGCAGCCTAGTGGCTCAGCCGTGCGGACTCGAGCGCGAAATTTGCTCATCGATATGCGCAAGTCGTGCACTGCCCAGGACGTGCGCGGCGCGCCGTTTCGAGGCTGCATATCGACATGAAGAGAACGAGCTTCGTTGCGGGGATGGGGGTCCACAGAATGAGTCTCACCTTCACATCTACCGCACCGTCATGTGCCTCCTTCATCGCCTTTGCGACCGGGCCTGTCAGGGGTGTCGCTCATGAGCTACCGTCTTTCTCTGCTCGAAAAAAGCCTGATCCCGCAGGGCTCCACCGCCGCCGAGGCCCTGCGTCGCACCACGCAGCTGGCGCAGCGTGCGGAGGCCCTGGGCTATCACCGGTTCTGGGTCAACGAACATCACGGCAACGACGAGCTCGCCGGCTCCACCCCCGAGGTGCTGATCGCGCATCTGCTGGCTCGCACCACCAGCATCCGCATCGGGTCCGGCGGCGTCATGCTGCAGCACTACAGCCCGTTCAAGGTGGCAGAGACCTTCAAGGTGCTGGCATCGCTTGCCCCTGGGCGCGTGGACCTGGGTGTGGGCAAGGCCCCCGGAGGACTGCCGGCGACGACGCGGGCGCTGCAGTCGCGCCACGACGCCTCGCGGCCGGTCGCGTTCGACGAGCTGCTGACCGATCTGGGCGCATTTCTGGATGACACGCTGCCGGCCGGGCATCCCCTTGCGGGGGCGCTGGCCCGCCCCGTTCCGCCGGTGCCGCCTGCCCGCATCCTGCTCGGCGGCAGCCCCGGCAGCGCCGAGACCGCGGCGCGGCTGGGCTGGGGCTTCTGCTATGCCGGTCACTTCAATGGCGACCCCGACAACGTGGTGCGTTCGCTGCAGGCTTACCGCGAAGCCAGTGGCCGGGCCCCTCTGCTGGCCCTGTTCGCCTTCGTGGCCGACACCCAGGAGGAGGCGCAGCGCCTGGCCGGCCCCAAGCAGATGGTGAAGCTGCATCTGTCCACCGGCCAGAGCGTGAACCTGCCGACACAGGAGGCCGCCGCGGAATTCGCCCGGGCGGCAGGCGTTGCGCAGTACCGCACCGAGGTGCTGACGCCGCACGTGATCGCCGGCACTGCGGACCAGGTCCGTGCCGAGCTTGACGAGCTGCACCAGCGCCACGGCGTCGACGAATTCCTCGTCGAGATGCCCGTTGCCGACTACGCCGCCCGTCTCACGTCCATCGAACTGCTGGCGGGCGCCCTCGTGCCGGCCGCGTGAACTGACTTTTCAGGAGAAGCTTCCATGACCCAGTCTCCCCTTCGCCACATTCCCTTCGGCATCATGCTTCACGGCGCCGGCGGCCACATGAACTCGTGGCGCCACCCCTCCGGCCCCGCCGATGCCAGCATCAACCTGGGTTTCCTCGTCGAGACCACCCGCAAGGCCGAGGCGGCGGGCATCGCTTTTGCCTTCGTGGCTGACGGGCTCTACATCAACGAGAAGTCCATTCCCCACTTTCTGAACCGCTTCGAGCCGCTCACGCTGCTGTCGGCGCTGGCGACGAGCACCCGGAAGATCGGCCTGGCGGGCACGGTCAGCACCAGCTACAGCGACCCCTTCACGGTGGCACGGCAATTCGCCTCGCTGGACCTGCTCAGCGGCGGGCGAGCGGGCTGGAACGTCGTGACGACGCCGCTGGAAGGCTCGGCCAAGAACTACAACCGCGAGCATCCGGACCATGCGCTGCGTTACGAGATCGCCGACGAGTACCTCCAGGTGACCCAGGGGCTGTGGGACAGCTGGGACGACGATGCCATCGTCCGCAACCGCGAGACCGGCCAGTTCTTCGATGCCAACAAGCTGCACACGCTGAACCACCAGGGGCGCTTCTTCAAGGTGGCCGGGCCGCTGAACATCGGTCGTTCACCGCAGGGGCAGCCGGTGATCTTCCAGGCCGGCTCCTCCGATGCGGGCATCTCGCTGGCGGGCAAGTTCGCGGATGCCGTGTTCACCCATTCGCCCAACCTGGAAGAGACGCGCAAGTTCCGCAGCCAGGTGCGCACCAGCGCGGTCGCGCACGGCCGCGCATCGGATGACGTGAAGATCTTCCCGGGCATCGGGCCGGTGGTCGCGGCGACCGACGAGGAGGCCCAGGCCAAGTACCAGCAGATCCGGGAGTTGCTGAGCATCGACGAGGCCCTTGCCTATCTGGGCCGGTTCTTCGAACACCACGATTTCAGCCAGTACCCGCTGGATGAGCCTTTCCCAGACCTGGGCGACATCGGCAAGAACAGCTTTCAGTCCACCACGGATCGCATCAAGGCGACAGCCCGGGAACGCGGCCTCACGCTGCGCCAGGTGGCACTGGAATCCGCCACGCCGGCTTCCCAGTTCGTGGGCAGCGGCGAGCGCATCGCCGACGAGATCATCCGCTGGGTCGATGAGGGCGCCGTGGACGGCTTCATCCTGGGCTTCCCCGTGCAGGCCCAGGGTCTGCAGGACTTCATCGACTTCGTGATCCCGGTGCTCGAGGCGCGCGGGCGCTACAGCCGCGAACTCGCGGGCAGCACGCTGCGGGACCACCTGGGGCTGCCGCGAAAAGCCAGCCGCTACCTGGGCAGCGCATCCGCCGTCGCCGAGGCTGCCTGATGGGGGCGGACGACGGGCTCGCATTAAATCGCGCGCCGGCGCTGTCGCACACGCTGGCGGCGCAAGCGACCGAGCGGATCGGGGCGGCCATCGCCGCCGGCATCGACGATTTCGTGGACCTGCGGCGGGACATCCACCGCCATCCCGAGCTGGCCTTCAAGGAGCACCGCACGGCTGCGCTGGTCGCGGAGCGCCTGGCGGACTGGGGCTACGAGGTGACGACGGGCATCGCGACGACGGGCGTGGTCGGCACTCTGAGGCGCGGTGCAGGCGGCCGTCGGCTGGGCCTGCGCGCCGACATGGATGCCTTGCCCATCGCCGAGGCGACCGGTCTTCCCTATGCCAGCGTGAACGAGGGCGTGATGCACGCCTGCGGCCACGATGGGCACACCGCGGCGCTGCTGGCAGCGGCGCGATATCTTGCCGCACACGGCGAGTTCGACGGCACCCTGCAGCTCATCTTCCAGCCGGCGGAGGAGATGGGCGGTGGCGCACGGAAGATGATTGCCGACGGGCTGTTCGAGCGCTTCCCGGTGGACGCAGTCTTCGGGCTGCACAACTGGCCCTGCGTGGATGCCGGTCACCTGGGTTGCGTCGTGGGACCGGCCATGGCTTCCGTGGACCAGGCAGTCATCACCGTGCGCGGCAAGGGCGGTCATGGCGCGCAGCCCCAGGAGACCGTGGACCCGGTGGTGGCCAGCGCGCACCTGATCACCGCCTTGCAAAGCGTGGTGGCCCGCAACGTCAACCCGCTGGACATGGGCGTGGTCACGGTGGGCGCCATCCATGGCGGCCTGGCGGCGAACGTGATTCCGGACAGCGTGGAGCTCAAGCTCACGGCGCGGGCATTCCGTCCCGAGGTGCGCGAACTGCTGCGTCAGCGCGTGCCCGCCCTTGCCCGGGCGCAGGCAGAGAGCTTCGGCGCCACCGCCGACGTGGCCTACCAGTGGGGTTACCCGGCGGTTGTCAATCACGCCGCCGAGACCGAATTTGCCCGCGAGGTGGCGCTGGAGACGCTGGGCGCCGACCGGGTCGATCCGCAGTTCCGGCCGCGCACGGCCAGCGAGGACTTCGCCTACATGCTGCAGGAGCGACCCGGCAGCTATCTCTTCATGGGCAACGGTGACAGCGCCTCGCTGCACAGCCCGAAGTACGACTTCAACGACGCGATCCTGCTGCCGGCGGCGACCTATTGGTCCCGGCTGGTGGAGCGTTACCTGGCCTGAGCTCAGGCCCCGCAGAGGACCCCATGAGCCACGAGGAATTCATCCACACCCTGCCGGGCGATCCGCGCGCCCGTCCGCTGGTGGAGCAGCTGAGCCACGAGTACGAGAGCCGCTACGGCGAGCTTTTCCGGCAGGCGGGCGAGTCGGCCGGCCAGGAGATGGCCCGGTACCCGGATGTGTTGTTCACGCCCGCCGAGGGGGGACTGTTTGTGCTGCTGCTGCGGGACGGCGTGGCCGTTGCCGGAGGCGCGTTCAAGCGCCATCCCGATGCGCGGACCGCCGAGGTCAAGCGTGTCTGGACGGATCGGCTGCTGCGCCGGCAGGGCCTGGCCCGGCGCCTGCTGGTCGAGCTGGAGGTCCAGGCGCTGCGCCAGGGCTACCGGCGCCTGTTCCTCACCACCGGCTTTCGCCAGCCCGAGGCCGTGGAGCTCTACCTGCGCCAGGGCTACACGGCGCTGTTCGCCCCCGATGCCGATCTGGAGGCGCTGCGCAGCCTTCCCTTCGAGAAGGTGCTGAGCCCCGCCTTGACCTCCACCCCGTCCCCAGCCTTTGCCGAATCGAGCCTGCGATGAACACCTCTGCCATTGCCCTTCCTGTGCCGGGACCACGCCCGGCGCCGACGACCGAGCTTGCCACCGATCCTGGCGCCGAGCGTCCGACCGACTACGCCCGCCTGCGCATCGTGCCTGCGCGCTATCCCTGGCGCTCAGCGGGCACGCTGTTCGCGCTGGCGGTGATTGCGGGCGTCGCGCATTCGGTGCTCACGAACCCGCGCTGGGGGTGGGACGTGTTTGCGCAGTGGTTCTTCGACGAAGCGGTGCTCGTCGGCCTGGCGAGGACGCTGTTGTTGACCGGTGTGGCGGGATTCCTGGGCTTCTCGCTGGGAACGCTGCTGGCGCTGGCGCGCGTGTCGCGCTCGCCCTTGCTGTCGGGGTTGTCGTTCAGCTATGTCTGGCTGTTCCGCTCCATCCCGCCGCTGGTGCTGCTGCTGCTCATCAACAACCTGGGCTATCTCTACGAAACCATCACGATCGGCGTTCCGTTGACCGGCTGGACCTGGTTTTCATACCCGACCACCCAGCTGCTAAGCCCTTTCGCCGCCGCCGTAATCGGGTTGACGCTGAACCAGTCGGCCTATGCGGCGGAAATCATCCGCGGCGGCATCCTGTCCGTGGATGCGGGCCAGCTGGAGGCGGCTGCGGCGCTGGGCCTGTCGCGCCCCAGGCAGGCTCGCCGCATTGTGCTGCCTCAGGCCATGCGCGCCATCCTGCCCAGCGGCTTCAACGCAGTCATCGGCCTGGCCAAGGGCACGTCCGTGGTCTACATCCTGGCCTTGCCGGAACTGTTCTACACGATTCAGATCGTCTACCGCCGCAACCTGGAGGTAATCCCGCTGCTGATGGTCGCCACGGTCTGGTACCTGGTGGTCCTGACTGTGCTGTCCCTGCTGCAGAGGCGCATCGAGCGTCACTACTCACGCGGTGTGCTGCGCGAGCAGCCGCGGTCCTTCTTCCAGCGCCTGAAACGTGAGCGTGCGGTGGCGGCGCCCGCGCCGGCCGAAGCTCCCGTCCCGGCCGTTCGGGCGGATCGCACCAGCGCGCCGACGTGGGCGGAACGCCACGTGCGCGGCGGCGAGGTGTCCGTGCAGGGCGTGAGCAAGAGCTACGGCAGCCTGCGCGTGCTGGACGACGTTTGCCTGACGGCGCCGGCCGGTTCCGTCACCGTGATCCTCGGACCGTCCGGCTCCGGCAAATCCACCCTGCTGCGCAGCATCAACCACCTGGAGCGGGTGGACAGTGGATTCATCTCTGTCGACGGCGAACTGATCGGGTACCGCCGCCAGGGCGACCTGCTCTATGAGCTGGCGGAGCGCGAGGTCCTGCAGCGTCGCGCGGACGTGGGCATGGTGTTCCAGAACTTCAATCTTTTCCCCCATCTCACCGTGCTGGAAAACCTCATCGAGGCGCCCATGGCGGTGCGAGGCCTGCCGCGAGACGAGGCCGAGGGACTCGCTCGGGAGCTTCTCGTACGCGTGGGACTGGCAGACAAGGCAGGCGCTTTCCCACGGCAGCTTTCCGGCGGCCAGCAGCAGCGCGTGGCCATCGCCAGGGCGTTGGCGCTCAAGCCCAAGGTCCTGCTGTTCGACGAGCCCACCTCGGCGCTGGACCCTGAGCTGGTCGGCGAGGTGCTGGACGTGATCAAGGAGCTGGCCCGTTCGGGCACGACGCTGCTCATCGTCACCCACGAGATCGGCTTCGCGCGCGAGGTGGCCGACACAGTCGTCTTCATGGAGCACGGTCGCATCCTGGAATCCGGCGCCCCCGAGCAGCTGTTCACCGCGCCTCGTCATTCCCGCACCGCAGCCTTCCTGGACAAGGTGTTGTGACCGCTTTCCCGTTCCACCAACAAAAAGAGATGTGCTGCCCATGATATTCCGCAAGACCTTTCTGCTCGCCAGCCTGGCTCTGCCGCTGGCGCTCCCCGCCTTCTCGGCCTCACTGCCCGTGGACCTGAGTCCGGCACAGGCCTCGCGGCCGCGCTCGCCCGTCGTGGCCGAAGCGCAGCGGCTGCTGAGCCCGAATGCCAGGTTCGCCAAGGAAGGCGTGCTCACGGTGGCGACCACCGTGGGCGTGCTGCCCTTCAGCGACTACGCGACCGACAACCGCACGCCGGTGGGCAACGCGCCCGACATCGCACAGCTCATCGCCGACAGCCTGGGCCGCAGGCTGGAGCTGGTATCGGTGGCCTGGGCCGACTGGCCGCTGGGACTGCAGTCGGGCAAGTACGACCTGGTGGTGTCCAACGTGACCGTGACGGAGGAGCGCAAGGAGAAGTTCGACTTCTCCACCTACCGCAATGACCAGCTCGGCGTGTACGTCCGCAGCGACAGCAAGATTCGCAGCATCAAGGACCCGCGCGAGCTGGCGGGTCTGCGCGTCATCGTCGGTTCCGCGACCAACCAGGAGCAGATCCTGTTGCGCTGGAACCAGCAGAACGTGGCCGCCGGGCTGAAGCCTGTGGAGATCCTCTATTTCGATGATCCGGCGGTGCTGCGCCTGGCCCTTCAGTCGGGCAGGGCCGATGCGCATTTCGCACCCAATGGATGGGCTGCCTTCGAGGCGCGCGACGGCAAGACCCGCCTGGTGGGCACCTTCTCCGGCGGCTGGCCGTTGACCGCGGAGATCGCCGCGGCCGCACGCAAGGGCTCGGGCCTGGCCGACGCTGTGACGGCGGCCATCAACGCCCAGATCCGCAACGGCAACTACGCCAAGGCGCTGTCACGCTGGAGCCTGGAGTCCGAGGCCATCGCCGTCTCGAGGACCAATCCGCCCGGCCTGCCCAAGCCATGAAGACCTGCCGCATGAAACCCCTGGCCCGCACCTTCCTCGTCCTCGCCATGCTGTCAGGCAGCCTGGCCCAGGCGCAGTCAATCGCCCAGATCGACCTGAGTCCCGCCCAGACCGGCCGCATCCACGCACAGCCTGACCCGGCAGCCATCCAAGCCCTGCCGGCGGACTTCCGGTTCGTCACGCCCGGCACCCTGACGGTGGCCATCAGCGCTGCGGTTCCGCCGGCATCCACATACGCCACGGACGCCCGCACCGTGGTGGGCGCCGATGCCGACCATGCCCACCAGATGGCGGAGGCGCTGGGTCTCAAGCTGGACCTCGTGACGGTCGCCTGGCCGGACTGGCCCTTGGGCCTGGCCTCGGGCAAGTACGACGCCGTCATCTCCAACGTCGGCGTGACGGAGGAGCGCAAGCTGAAGTTCGACTTCTCCACCTACCGGCTCGGGCTGCATGGCTTCTTCGTCCGCAAGGACAGTCCCATCCAGTCCATCAAGGAGCCCCAGGACATCGCGGGGCTGAAGATCATCACGGCCGTCGGAACCATCCAGGAGCGCATCCTGCTCGAATGGAACCGTATCAACCTCGCTGCAGGCCTCAAGCCTGCGCAGCTGCTGTATTTCGACGACCTCGTGGCGGCGAAGCTGGCGCTGGAATCCGGCCGGGCCGACGCCCATTTCAACCCCTACGGACCGCTGGCCTACCTGGCGGCCCGTGAAGGCCGCACGCGCGCAGTGGGGACGGTCAATGCCGGCTGGCCCCTGAAGGCGGATGTGGCCGTGGCCACGCGCAAGGGCAGCGGACTGGCCGCAGCCTTCACCGTGGCCACCAACACCCTGATTCGCAACGGCAAGTATGCGCAGACGCTGGCACGCTGGGGCATCGCCGAAGAGGCTCTGCCGCGAGCCGAGACCAATCCGCCGGGCCTGCCCAAGTTCTGATCAAGACGATGTCCATTCAACACCTCGCCCTGCTGATACCGGGCAACTACGTCGACAGCAACCCCGCCTCCGGCCTCGAAGCGACGCTCAGACTCTTCGCCCGTGCCGAAGCCCTCGGGTTCGACAGCGCCTGGGTGCGCCAGCGCCACCTGGAACGTGGCGTGTCTTCGGCCGCGACCTTCCTGGCCGCGGCCACGCAGCGGACACGCCGGATAGGGCTTGGGGCCGCGGTCATCCAGATGGGCTACGAGAACCCGTTCCGCCTCGCCGAGGACCTGGCCACTGTCGATGTGCTCTCCGGCGCACGGCTGCAGGTGGGTTTCAGTGCCGGGCCTCCGCCGTATGCGGCGCTGCTGGGAGAACGTCTGCTTGATGCCGATGTCGGCAGCATCGACTTTTCGCACCGCCGTGTGGCCCGTCTGCGCGACTGTCTGCGCAGCGAGTTCCTCGGTGAGGATTGCTGGATCGAGTCGCCTGCTGGCCGGCAGCGCGCCCGGCTGCATCCGGTCGCGGCCGGGCTGGTCGACCGCCTCTGGTACGGCGCCGGCTCGCTCTACTCGGCCGAATGGGCCGGTCAGCACGGGTTCAACCTGCTCGTGGGCAATGTCAGCCGCGCCGAGACCACGGACGACTTCTTCAAGGGGCAGGCACAGCAGATTGCGCTGTTCCGTGCCAGTGCGCCGGCGGGGCAGGCTGCGCGCGTCGCGCTGGGACGGGTCATCTTGCCCACCGACGGCGCCGATGCCTCGACACGCCGACGCTACCGCGACTTCGCCGCGAGCCGTCAGGCCCGGACGCTGGGTCCGCAGGGCGAGCGACGCACCTTGTTCGCACCCGACCTGGTCGGGAGTGCCGACGAGATCCTCGCCGCATTGGCGCGGGATCCCGTGCTGCCCCTGGTGCAGGAGCTGCGGCTTGAACTGCCCTACGACTTCCACCCCGACGAGTATGTGCAGATCATCGAGGACGCGGCACGCCTGATCGCCCCGGCCCTGGGGCGAGCCGGACGTCCGGAACACTCGGCGGGCACGGCTGCCTTGCAGTCCGTCTGAAATGCAAGGCCGGCGCCCGCAGGCGCTGGCCGCCCGGCCTCAGAACGTCAGGTTCAGGCGTGTGTAGTAGAACGCGCCATAGAAGCCGAAGGGCGAGATGCTGGAGTAGGGCGGGAAGCCATTGATGTCGGCGACCGTGTTGCGGCTGGGGTAGGTGTTGAACAGGTTGTTGGCACCGATCGACAGCGTGGTGCCGGCACGCAGGCGCCAGCCCAAGTCCAGGTCAGTCAGCCAGCGTGCGGCGTAGGCCTGGTCGTACAGCGGGTTGACGTTGAGCAACTGGACCTTGTCGTACCGCGTCTCGCGCAGACTCACAGTCCAGTCCGCCACCTGCCAGTTGGCGCCCAGGATGAGCTTGGAGCGAGGATTGGAGTGTGTGATGGCGCCCTGGGCCGCACGGTCGAACAAGGTCAGCCCCAGGCCCGCCAGCTGCGCGGGGTTGTCGCGAATGTGGGTGATCTCGGTCTTGTTGTAGTTGTAGCCCAGCGTCCAGCGCAACTGGCCGGCCTCGGCGAGGTCTTGCGTGTAGTCGCCCACGATGTCGACGCCCGTGGTGCGGGTGTCGATGGCGTTGGCGAAATACTTGATCGACTGCCCGGACTGGAATCCGTTCTTCAACAGCAGGGCGTCCACGGCGGCTCCCTGAAGGAAGCCGGTCTGCGCGATCCGGTTGCTCAGGCTGATGCGGTAGGCATCGACGCTGAGGTTGGCCTGGCGGCTGGGGGAGAAGCTCAGTCCCAGACTCAGGTTGCGCGACTTCTCGGGCTTGAGCGTGCTGGCACCCAGCGCCTGACCCAGTGCCGAGCCGACCTGCACGGATTTGGATTGCACGAACTGGCTGACGCCGTTGACGATGTTGTACTGGTTGGAGGTCTGCGCAAAACCGGACTGGGTCAGGGCGGGTGCGCGGAAGCCGTTGCTGGCCGTGGCGCGCAGGGACAGGGCTGGTGTCAGCTCGTAGCGCGTGGTGAGCTTGCCGCTGGTGGTGTTGCCGGCACCGTCGTCGTAATGCTCGGCGCGGCCCGCGAGACCGACGAACCAGCTGCGGGTCGGGTTCAGCCCCAGGTCCAGGTAGGCGGCGTAGCTGTTGCGCCTGAGGTGAGCCTCGTCGCCCGGCGTCACGGTGATCGCACCCTGCGCTCCGGTGGCGGCCAGCTTGCCCGCCAGAGGGCCGCTGGGGAAGACGTAGCCGCCGAACTGGTAGGATCGCGGATCGCCCGACACCGTGTCGTAGCTTTCCTGCCGGTGTTCCAGGCCCCAGGAGGCCTGAAGGGGCCGGGCCAGCCCGACCTCGTACGCGCGCGTCGCATCGAGGTTGTTGGTCCACTGCGAGAAGGTGGAAGAGAAGGTGTCGAAACGGGTGGGGCTGCTGGGCCCTAGCGACGCATTGAGCGTGTGGTCGGAGCCGTTGGCCACGCTGTCACGGCCGTAGGTGCTGCTCAGGTCCCAGTTCCAGCCGGCCTGCGTCAGGCGCGCGCCGCCGGCGACCTGGAAGTCGCGTTCGTCCAGCGTGTAGACCGGGGCGGTGCCGTCGGGGTAGAGGCTGGGGATGATGTTGGTCGCGTTGGGGCGGCGAAAGTTCTGGCCGACGCGGCCTTGGCGTGCGCTCGCGGTGCCGAACGAGTACAGGTTCAGCGCGTCGTCCAGGGGCGCCTCGGCGTTGTAGGACGCGTTCAGCACGTGGATCTCGGGCAGCCCGCCGGCGAAGACCTTCTTGTTCACGGTGGCTTCGCGCGGGTCGGGCTGGCCGCCCACCGGCGCATAGAACGCTCCCGTGGCGTCGGTGTTGCGGACGGTGGCCTGCTGGAGCTTGCCGTCAAGGGCCAGATTCAGGAACCCCTGGCGCGGCAGCGCCACGCCCCAGTCCAGCGTCTGCTGGACGGTGCCGCCGTTGTCCTGGCCGCCGTTGTCGAAGTGGTGACGCGTGCCCAGCGTCGTCGTGCTGCTACCGCCGCTGCCCCTGGACTTGAGGACGATGTTGATCACGCCGGCGATGGCGTCCGAACCGTACTGTGCGGCGGCACCGTCCCGCAGGACCTCGATGTGGTCGATGGCGCTGACCGGGATCAGGTCGATGTCCACCGGGTTGGACCCGTTGCTCTGGTTGTTGGGAGCCAGGCTGACCACGGCGCTGTTGTGGCGCCGCTTGCCGTTCACCAGCACGAGCACGTGGGCGCCACTGAGGCCCCGCAGGCCCGCGGGCCTGGCGATGCTGTCGGCCGACAGGCTGGCCTGAGTGGTGGTCTGGAACGACGGCAGGAGCTGGGCCAGCGCGTCGCGCAGCGCCGTGTTGGCCCCGAGCTTTTCGAGCTGGTCGCCGCCGATGACATCAATGGGCGTGGGGCTGTCGGCCACGGTGCGCGGATAGCCTCGGCTGCCCGTGGTCACGACGACATCCAGCAGGTTGGCTGCCGTGGACGTTGTATCGGCTGCCGACGCGCTGGTGGCGATGGCGGCCAGGGCGAGGGCATGCAGGGGCCGATGGCCGCGATGGGGGGCGCGGTGTGTTCTGGTGTTCATGGGAGCGAGGGTTCAGTGCGAGAGCAAGCAGCTCGGCCCAGGCTCACAGGCGCCAGCTCGCGCTGGCGTAATAGAAGGCGCCGTTGATGCCATAGGGCGAGAAGGCCGGCAGCAGTTGCGCGCCGTTGGGCAGTGCAGTCGCCAGCGGCACGCGCTCTGGCCGCTTGTTGGTCAGGTTATTGGCGCCGATTGCCAGGCGCAGACCGTTGCTGAGCTCATAGCCGGCCTCAAGATCGAGGATGAAGGCAGGCTTGACCACTTCCTGGTGCCAGGGCGCGCCACCCGTGAGGCCGTCGGGCGCCCACAGCGAGGTCTGGCCGTAATGGGTGACGCGCAGCGTGCTGTTGAAACCGTCCAGCGAATAGTCCGCTGTGGCCACCAGCTTGTGCTTGGGCGTGGAGTCGGTGAGCGCGCTGCGCACGCCCTGGCTGAAGCTCGGGTCGGCCTGATCGATGCGGAGCTTCTGGAAGTTGCCCGCCAGCGACCATTTGACGAAGCCCAGCGTGCCGAGATCGCTGCGGGTCTGCGCGGCGAGGTCCAGGCCGCGGCTGGTAGTGTCGATGCCGTTGGCGAAGTAGTTGGCGTAGAACGCCGAGGTGCCTGGCTGCGCCACGATGCCTGCCGCCGCGATCGCCTGTGCCGCCGGACTGCCGCTGATGCCCGTCTTGAGCACGATGCGGTTCTTGATGCGGATTTGGTACGCATCGGCAGTGAACTGCCAGTCCTTGGACGGATTGGCCACCAAGCCGAAGCTGAGGTTGTCGGACTTCTCGGGCTTGAGCGCCTGGGCGCCCGCCAGCTTGGCAGCAGCCGAGTTGGCCTGGAGCTGCACGTAGGTGAAGGTCGGCGTCACCAGCGTGGAAGAGAAGTACTGCTCGGCGAGGTTGGGGGCGCGATAGCCGCTGCTGATCGTGCCGCGCAGTGCCCAGGCGGCGTCGGCATCCCAACGGGCGCTGAGCTTGCCGGTGGTGGCGCTGCCGAAATCGTTGTAGTGCTCGCTGCGCAGTGCGGCGCCCAGCTGCAGACCCTGCGCGGGGCGCAGGGTCGCGTCGACGTAGGCCCCGAACACCGAGCGGTCGTGCGTGCCGGCGTCGTAGTCCGTCAGGCCGACGAATGCCTGCGTGCCGCCCTTGTAGGTCGACGTGAAGTCGCCCGCCTTGATGCCGTAGCGTTCCTGCCGGAACTCGGCGCCCGCAGCCAGGTCCAGCGGGCGTGCGAGGCCCAGGTCGACAGGCTTGCTGAAGTCCACGTTTGCCGTGGTCTGGCGGTTGGAAAACTGGCCGATGCTGGCGCTGTAGGGGCTCTTGCCCGTGTCCTTGAACAGATCCACATTGACGGTGTTGTCGATGCCGAGGTCGATGCGGTCACCGCCCGTCGTGACGCTGGCGTCCCAGCGACCGTCGCTCGCAAAGCTGCCGCGCAGGCCCGCGGACGCGGCGCGGTTTTGTTCGGCGGTGATTTCCCTCGGCTCGAAGCCCTGCGTATAGATGCCGGCCGCCACCAGCGGGGCGAACGCCGGCTTGTTGGGCAGGCGCTGGTTCTGGTAGGAGTCGGCCGAGCGTGTGCTGAAGGTGCCGAACGCGTAGGCCTCCAGGCCGTCGCCCAGCGGCTTGCCGGCATTGAATGCCAGGGCGCCCAGGTTGTAGGCCGCGTCGCCGATGATTCGGCTTGCATAGGGATCGATGGTGGTGGTGCGCAGCTCGGGGCCGGTCTGGTTGGTGTGGAGCTTGTCGCGCACCTCGGCGCTCAGGTCGAGGAAGCCGCGGCTGTCCAACCTGAAACCCTTGGAGACGGCGAGGGTGCGTGTGCGGCCGTTCCCCAGCCCATGGGGGTTGATGTCGCTGCCATGGAATTGCCCCTGGCTGAGGTCCAGGGATCCCTCCGTGGGGGAGGATTTCAAGATGATGTTGATCACGCCGGCGATGGCGTCAGAGCCGTATTGGGCGGCAGCGCCGTCGCGCAGCACCTCGATGCGCTCGATGGCGGAAACGGGGATCTGGTCCAGATCCACCGCTGCGGCGCCGGAGGTGAGGCCTCCGCTGGTGGCGATGAAGGCCGTGGTGTGGCGGCGCTTGCCGTTCACCAGCACCAGTGTCTGGTTCGGGCCCTGGCCCCTGAGCGTCGCGGAGCGCACGATGTTGGCGTAGTCGCCGCCCAGGGCGCGCGCCACGAAGCTGGGCTCCAGGCGTGCCAGTGCGTCGATGACATTGCGCTGGCCGGTCTGCAGCAGGTCATCTGCGCTGACGATGGAGATGGGCGACACGCTCTCGCTTGCCTTGGTGCCCAGGCTGCGGGTACCGGTGACGATCACGCTGTCCAGCGAGACAGCAGCGGGCGCTGCGGCCAGCAGCGCCTGGGCCTGCGCTGCCGTGCCGAGAACGAGCAGCGAGGCGAGGGCAATGGGGGAGCGCGAGGCGCGGCGCGTGGGCGTCGGATTCATGTGCAGGCAGTTCCGTGAAGAGTGAGTTAGGGCTGCGAACGCTAACGACCGGACATCCGATCCGGAACGAATGAAACCGACGCTGCTTATGCCCGGCTGCAGGCATATCGGTGTGACGAATTCTTCGTAGCCACGGGCCTGCCTGTCGCCTTGGCTTCACGTGTTTTCGGGTGCCGCATGCGTGCATGCCGCCATCGCCGGGCGGGCGGCTCAGCGCAGGGAGCGCGTCATCCGCAACGGCGAGCAGGCCGTCAGCCTAAGGGAGACTGCGGCCCTGCTCGGTGCTTGGGGTCGGGTGGGTGGCGTGCTGTCAGACCGCGGCGCGTGCGGCCACCCCTTCGCTCAGAAACACGCATTCCCCGTCGGCAAACACGCGCACCTCGCCCGCGGCGAAAGGCTGCCAAGCCTCGCCGTGCGTCAAGGGCTCCGCGGAGACGAGGGCCATGCGGTCGGCGGGGTTGTTCACGGTGGCCAGGTCGACGCTCAGGTCGCCGTCGCGCAGCGCGACGTGACCGAAGGGCGGACGACGGCGTTGCAACCAGTGCAGCCGTGTCGAGGCATGGGCCAGCATCGCGCGGCCGGCGGTCAGCAACAGGTTGAAACGCGTCTGTCCGAACAATCCCGTCGCGGTCGCTCGCTTGCGTACCGCCATGTGCTGCTCCATCATGCTTATGAATGGCAGCGCCATGGGAGGCATCGATTTCGACTCGATCTCACAAACGGGATGCGGCTCGCGCCGCTCACCGCTGTCGCCGACGAATCCCGGACCATGCTCAGAAGCGGGCTCACACCGTGGCGTCTGGCAACGCCACGGGCTCGCACCAATGACGTATTGGTCATCGCGGCGCTGCCGTGCACCTTGTACCGCAGCAGCGCCATCGTTTCTTCGCGAACGCCGGGAACATTCATGGGCCTGGGATGTTCAGAAGGCGATGACCAGTGCTCCGCTGAACTGCGCTTCGACGAAGCGGCGCACCTCCGGAGACTGGAAGGCCTTCACCAGCCTGGCGACCCAGGGCTTGTCCTTGTCGGCCGTGCGCACCGCGATCAGGTTGGCGTAGGGCCCTCTGGCATCCTCGATGGCGATGGCGTCGCGCGCCGGCTGCAGGCCGGCCTGGACAGCGAAGTTGGTGTTGATGGCGCTGGCATCCACGTCGTCCAGCGTGCGCGGCGACTGGGCCGCGTCGACCTGCACGATGCGCAGCTCGCGCGGGTTGTCGGCGATGTCGGCCACGGTGGCCGTGATGCCGGCCGTCGGCTTGAGCCTCAGCACGCCTGCCTTCTGCAGCAGCTGGAGCGCCCGGCCGCTGTTGGAGGGATCGTTGGGGATGGCGACCTGCGCGCCGCGCTTCAGGCCGGCCAGGGACTTCACGCGCTTGGAGTAGAAGCCCAGCGGCGCCGTCACGGTCAGCCCGACCGGGCTGATCCGGTATCCGCGCGCCTGCACCTGGGACTGAAGGAAGGGCAGGTGCTGGAAGCTGTTGGCCTGCACGTCGCCGGCGTCCAGCGCCGCATTCGGCTGGATGTAGTCGGCAAACTCGACGATGGTCAGACGAAGCCCGTCACGCTCGGCGACCTTCTTCGCCACTTCGGCGATCTGGGCGTGCGGGCCTTGCGTGACGGCGATGCGGATGTCTTCGGCCAGCGCCGAGGCGCTGAGCGCCAGGCCGGCCATGGCCAGCAGCAACTTGAATCTCATTAGGTTGGGCAGTGATCAGAGGGCATGCGCCTCGTGCAGCGCATCGAGCACCCGGGTCCGCAGCGGTGCCAGTGCCGGGTCGCGGCGGTCGCGGGATCGCGGCAGGTCGATCGCGATCTCCTCGACGATGCCGCGCGCCTCGGTGCCAAGCACGACGACCCGGTCGCCCAGCAGCACGGCTTCGTCGATGTCGTGGGTCACCAGCAGCAGCGTGATGCCGTGCCGGCGTGCGACGCCCGCCAGCAGCTCCTGCAGCTTCATGCGGGTGAAAGCGTCCACGGCGGAAAAGGGTTCGTCCAGCAGCAGTACGCCTGGCTGCGTGAACAGCGCCCGTGCGATGGCCGCGCGCTGGGCCTGTCCGCCGGAGAGCTGCTTGGGCAGCGACTGCTCGTGCCCGGCCAGCCCGACCTCGGCCAGCAGCGCGAGTGCGCGGGCATCCGCCCTGGGGGCACCGGCCGCGAACGCCACGTTCTGCGCCACCGTGAGCCACGGGAACAGGCGCGGCTCCTGGAACACCACGCCGACCTCGCGTGCCGTGCCGCCGCCTTCGCCCCGGCGCACCCAGCCCGCAAAGTCCTTGTCCAGCCGGGCGGCGATGCGCAGCAGCGTGCTCTTGCCGCAGCCGCTGGCCCCCACGAGGCTCACCACCTCGCCAGCCTGCAGCGCCAGCCGCACGTCGCACAGCACCAGCCTGTCGCCGAAGCGCTTGGACAGCACGTGCAGGTCGAGCAGGCTCATGCGGCAGCTCCCACGCTGTCGCGCCAGGCGAGAGTGCGCCGTTCCCAACGGCGCATCAGGCCGTCGCTGAGCTTGCCCAGCGCGGCCAGCAGCAGGATGGCGGCGAAGACGAGGTCGGCGCGGCCCATCTCGCGGCCATCGGTCAGCAGGTAGCCCAGCCCCCGCGTCGCCGCGATCAGCTCCGCCGCGACCATGAACATCCACGCGAGGCTCAGGCCGTTGCGCAGGCCGGTCAGCACCGCCGGTGACGCGGCGGGCAGCAGCACCCGGCGAGCCAGCGCCGCGCCGCCGAGCCCGTAGAGCCGCGCCAGTTCCACGAGCTTGCGGTCCACGTCGCGGATGCCCGACAGCGTGCCCATGTAGACCGGAAAGAAGGCGCCGATGGCGATCAGCACCAGCTTGGGCGCCTCGTCGATGCCCAGCCAGAGCAGCAGCAGCGGCACCCAGGCCAGCGACGGGATGGCGCGCAGTGCCTGGAAGCTCGGATCCAGCAGCGCTTCGGCCGTGCGAGACAGGCCCACCAGCGCGCCGACCAGCAGGGCCAGCAGCGCGCCGATCAGGAAGCCGACTGCCACCCGCAGCGTGCTGGCCAGCACGTGGCCACCCACGTCCGCTGCGCCCAGGCCCAGGAGCGAGCCCACCACGTCGCTGGGCGCGGGCAGCAGATGGCCATTGACCCAGCCGGCTCGCACGGCCACCTCGACGCCACCGAGCAGCAGCGCCGGCGGGGCGAGCCCGAGCGCCCGCTTTGGCCGGTGCAGCAGGTGCAGCAGGCGCAGCGGCCGGCGCCGCGCGGACCTGAGGCCGGGGATGGCGTTGGGGTCGGCGGACATCGCTCAGGCCTGGATCAGCCCCGCGGCGAAGCGCGTGTCGACCAGCGCGTCGATGGCGCCGCGCACGTCGGAGCCCGGCTTGACCAGCGCCTCGTCCAGCAGGATGGGTGCCGCGGCCTGCAGCGCCTTCACGTGTTCCTGGGACGGCAGCGGCTGCGACAGGTCGGTGCGCAGCTTGAGCTGCAGCAGGGCGACCGTCAGGTCCACCTTGGCTTCGTCGGCCAGGATCGTGGCGGCCTCCGTCGGGTTGGCCAGGATCCACTTGCGCGCGCGCTCGTAGTGGCCGATGACGCGGCGCGCCTCGTCCGGGTGCTGCTGCAGGAACTCCTCGCGCACGTTCAGGAAGCCGTAGGTGTTGAAGGCGACGTTGCGGTAGAGCAGGCGCGCGCCGTTGTTCAGCTCGGCCGAGGCCATGAGCGGGTCCAGCCCTGCCCAGGCGTCGACGCGGCCCTGCTCGAGCGCGACGCGGCCGTCGGCATGCTGCAGGCTGACGTGCTCGATGTCGGCGCGCTTCAGGCCCACGGTGTGCAGGGCGCGCAGCAGGAAGAGGTAGGGATCGGTGCCCTTGGTCGCCGCGACCTTCTTGCCGCGCAGGTCGGCCAGCGTCTTGATCGGCGAATCCTTGGGCACGACCAGCGCCGTCCATTCCGGCCGCGAGAAGATGTAGGGCGAGCGGATGGGGTTGCCGTTGGTCCGGGCCAGCAGCGCGGCCAGGCCGGCGCTGGAGCCGATGTCGATGCTGCCCGCGTTCAGGTATTCCAGCGCGCGGTTGCTGCCAGCGCTGAACACCCACTTGACCGGGATGCCGCGCGACTTGAAGTCCTCGTCCAGCCAGCCGAAGCGCTTGAGCACCAGGCTGGAGGGCGAATAGGTGGCGTAGTCCAGCCGCAGTTCGCGCAGCTTGTCGTCGGCGGCGCGCGCGAGCGCCGGTGCAGCCAGGGTGCCGGCGGCGAGTTGGATCAGGTGGCGTCGTTGCATTCATTCCTCCTCAGGCGGGAATGGGTTCCTCTGCCGGCGCCAGGCGGAGCTGGCGCGCGGTGTGCGTGTCGGGCAGGCGCGGTCCCTGGCCGAAAAGCTTGTCGCGCAAGGTGCCGGCCGTGTACTGCTGGCGGTAGCGGCCGCGGCGCTGCAGCTCGGGCACGACGTGATGGACGACGTCGTGCATGGTTTCGTGAGCCACGGCGTAGGCGAGGTTGAAGCCGTCCACGCCGGTGGCCTCCACCCATGCCTCCAGCTCGTCGGCCACCTGGACGGGGCTGCCGGTGAAGACCGGCGCGCGGCCGCCAAGGCCGATGAACTCGGCGGCTTCGCCCACCGTCCACTTGCGGTCGGGGTCAGCCTGGCTGAACGAGGCCAGTGCACTGCGGCCCGCGTCGGTGTCCAGGTACTCGATGGTGGCGTCGCGCGGGTAGCGGCCGAAGTCCACGCCCGTCCAGCCCGACAGCAGCGACAGGGCCGCCTCGACGTCGACGTGGCGGCGGTACTCGGCATGCTTGCGCCAGGCGTCGGCCTCGGTCTCGCCGGTGATCACCAGCGCCTGCGCGTAGATCAGCACGTCCTCGGGTGCCCGGCCTGCGACCTGCACGGCCGCGCGCAGGTCGCGCACCGCGCGTGCGACCACCGTCATGCTGGGGCCGCTGACGAACACGCACTCCGCATGCCGCGCCGCGAAGGCCCTGCCGCGGCTGGATGCGCCGGCCTGGTAGAGCACCGGCGTGCGCTGGGGGCTGGGTTCGCACAGGTGGATGCCCGGCACCTGGTAGTGCGGGCCCGCGTGGCGTATGGGATGGACCTTACGGGGGTCGGTGAAGGTGCCGCTGCGCTTGTCGCGCCGGACCGCATCGTCCTCCCAGCTCAGCTCCCACAGCTTGTAGACCACGTCGAGATAGTCGTCGGCCACGTCGTAGCGCTCGTCGTGTGCAAGCTGGCGCGGCAGGCCCAGGTTGCGCGCAGCGCTGTCGAGGTAGCCCGTGACGATGTTCCAGCCGATGCGACCGCGCGTCAGGTGGTCCAGCGTGGACATGCGGCGTGCGAACGGATAGGGATGCTCGTAGGTCAATGCACAGGTGACGCCGAAGCCCAGGTGCTGCGTGGCCCGGGCCATCAGCGGCACCAGGGCCAGCGGGTCGTTGACGGGCACCTGCACGGCGTGGCGCAGCGCGGCGTCGGCCGTGCCGTTGTAGACGTCGTAGACGCCCAGCACGTCGGCCAGGAAGATGCCGTCGAACCGTCCTTGCTCCAGCAACTGGGCCAGCTCCACCCAGTGTTCGGGCTCGTTGTAGTGCGAGGCCCGGTCGCGGGGGTGCGTCCACAGGCCGGGCGACTGGTGCCCGACCGTGTTCATCTGGAAGGCGTTGAAGCGGATGGGGCGCGTCACGGTGGGCTTCAGCGGCTGGCGGTGGCGGTGCCCGAGAGCGCCTGCTGGTAGTCGGTCTTCACGAAGCCGGGGAAGCTCTTCTCCGTCACGGCCAGGAACTCGCGCGAGCGGTAGGCCTCGGCGATGTCGCGCACCCAGGGCTTGTCCTTGTCCTCGGTGCGCACGGCGACGACGTTCTGGTAGGTCGGGCCGGTCTTCTCCAGCGCCAGCGCCTCGGTGATCTTCAGGCCCGAAGCCAGCGCGAAGTTGCCGTTGATGAAGGAGTAGTCGGTGTCGGCCAGCGAGCGCGGCAGTTGGGCCGCTTCCAGCGGGATGAGCTTGATCTTCTTCAAGTTGACGGCGACGTCCTTCTCGGAGGCGCGGATGGGGTCCACGCCGTCGCGCAGCTTCAGCCAGCCGAGCTGCTCCAGCACGACCAGGGCGCGCGCGGCGTTGGTCGGGTCGTTGGGCAGCGCGACCGTCGAGCCCTCCTTCACCTCGTCCAGCGACTTGTGCCTGTGGCTGTAGATCGCGATGGGGGCGGTCGGCACCTTCAGCAGCTCGCTGATCGCCAGCTTGTTCTCGGTGGCGAACTTGGTCAGGTAGACGATGTGCTGGAAGGCGTTGGCGTCCAGCGACCCTTGCGCGAGCGCGAAATTGGGCTGGATGTAGTCGTTGAACTCGACGACCTTGACGCGGTAGCCCTTCTTTTCCAGCAGCGGCTTGATGCCCAGCTTGATCTGGTCGGCATACGGGCCGGCGGTGGCGCCGAAGACGATGTCCTTCTTGTCCTGGGCCTGCGCGGTGAGCGCCAATGAG
Source organism: Pelomonas aquatica (assembly GCF_026712205.1). Taxonomy (GTDB): domain Bacteria; phylum Pseudomonadota; class Gammaproteobacteria; order Burkholderiales; family Burkholderiaceae_C; genus Pelomonas; species Pelomonas aquatica. The sequence continues at coordinate 138,133 of NZ_JAPPUW010000005.1, read as the reverse complement.
GCCAGCGCGAGGGTGAGCAGGGAGCGGCGGAGCATGGCGGGTTCTTTCAGCGTTTGTCGAGCCGGCGTGCAATGGTGTTGCCGGCGAACTGGATGAGCTGCACCAGCACGACGAGCAGGGCCACGGTGAGCACCATCACGTCGGTCTGGAAGCGGTAGTAGCCGTAGCGGATGGCCAGGTCGCCGATGCCGCCGCCCCCGACCACGCCCGCCACGGCGGAGTAGGACAGGAAGCTGATGGCGAGCACGGTCAGCGCGAGCACGAGGCCCGACCGGGCCTCCACCAGCAGCACGTGCCAGACGATCTGGGCCTCGCTGGCGCCCATGGCGTGGGCCGCTTCGATGACGCCGCGCGGCACGTCGCGCAGCGACTGCTCCACGAGGCGGGCGAAGTAAGGGATGGCCGCGAAGGACAGCGGCACGGCCGCGGCCACCGGGCCGATGGACGTGCCGGCGACGACGCGCGTCAGCGGCACGAGCGCGACCAGCAGGATGATGAAGGGGAAAGAGCGGACGGTGTTCACCAGCCAGCTCAGCACGGCGAAGCTGGGGCGGTGCGCCAGCGACTGGCCCGGCGACAGCAGGAATAGCGCAATGCCCAGCGGACCGCCGATCAGCAGCGCGGCGGCCAGTCCGATGGCCAGCATCAGCGCCGTCTGGCCGGTGGCCGTCCACAGCTCGGGGAGGATGGCGACGATGTTCTCAGGCATGGAGCCGCTCCTCTTCGACGAGGGGCTGCCGGCCCAGCCGCGCCAGCTCCTGACCGATGCGCGTGCGCGGCTGCCCCAGGTTCTGCACGTCCAGCAGCTCGCTGACCCGGCCGTCTTCGATCACGGCCGCGTGCCGGCACAGCGACGTGATGACCGGCAGCTCGTGCGTGACGATGACGATGGTGACGCCCAGGCGCACATTGATGTCGCGCAGCGTGGCGAGCAGCTCGTCGGTGGTTTCGGCATCCAGCGCGGAGGTGGGCTCGTCGCAGAGCAGCACCTGCGGGTGGCTGGCGAGTGCCCGCGCGATGGCCACGCGCTGCTTCTGCCCGCCCGAGAGCTGGGCGGGGTAGGACCGAGCCTTGTCGGCCAGGCCCACGAGCGCCAGGCACTCCTGCACGCGCTGCTCGATCCTGGCCTTGTCGCGCTGGCCTTGGACGCCGTGCAGGCGAAGGGGGAAGGCGACGTTGTCGGCGGCGGTGGCGTTCTGCAGCAGGTTGAATTGCTGGAAGATCATGCCGATGGACTGGCGGGCCTTGCGCAGGCTGGCCTTGCTCAGCGCGGTGAGTTCCTGGCCGGCCACGGTGACGCGGCCTTCGTCCGGCTGCTCCAGCAGGTTGATGAGCCTCAGCAGCGTGGACTTGCCGGCGCCGCTGCGCCCGACCAGGCCGAAGATGTCGCCGGCCCGTACCTTCAGGGACACGTCGCGCACGGCGTCCAGCCGGCCGCCGTCCGGCAGCGCGAAGGACTTGCGGACGCCGGCCAGCTCGATCATCGGGGCGGGAGATTGCGCGGTGGCGGCCATGTCAGGAATACGCCGTCGGCTCGGGGTGGGCGCCGGTCAGCGCATAGCGGCCGAGGTCGCGCAGCTTGTAGTCGACCGGGTCGTGCAGCGTGTGCACGCGGGCATTGCGCCAGAAACGGTCCAGCCCGTAGCGGGCCGAGGTGGATCGGGCGCCCGTCAGCTCGAACAGCTGCGACCCGATCTCGATGGCCGCGCGATGCGACAGCACCTTGGCTTCGGCGACTGCGATGGCCACTTCTCCACGATCAGCCGCGGTCAGCGCGGTGCCGCGGTCCCAGGCCTGCTGCAGCACGTTGGCGGCGGCGTCGGCCAGCACCTCAGCCGGGCGCACCTTCAGCCACAGCTCGCCGTAGCGGTGCTGGATGAACGGGTCGTCCGCGGAGGCTGCGACGCCGGACTGGAACCAGGGGCGCGCCTGGTCGCGGTTGAAATGCAGGGCCTCCTGCAGCGCGCCCTGGGCGATGCCGAGGTAGAGGTTGGTCATGATGAGCTGCGCGATCTGCGAGCGCAGCGTCGCGCGCGGCGTCGGCGTGACGCCGGGAGGTTGCAGCACGTCCTGGGCGGACAGGTGCACGGCATCGAAGCTGACCGTCCCGCTGTCGGTCTGCTTCTGGCCGAAGGCGTCCCAGTCGGCATTCACCGTCACGCCTGGTGCGTCGGTGGGCACGACGGCAATAAGGGCGGTCGCGGTCGGCGGGTGCCAGGCGGAGATCGTGAGTAGGTTCGAGCCGATCGAACCTGAGGCGAAGCTCTTGATGCCTTCGAGGCTGTAGCCGGAGCGGGCATCGGACGCGAGCAGCCGCTTGTCCAGGGGATTCAGTGCGTTGCCCCAGAACCAGCGGTGGGCCAGAGTCTGCGCCAGCAGGCGATGCTGCTGGGAGTCGTTGCCGTACAGCAGCACGCCCGCCAGTTGCAGGTGATGGAAGCCGAACACGTGCGCCAGGGCGCTGTCGGCCTGTGCGAGGCGGCGCAGCACCTGGTAGAACGTGGGCCAGGACGCGCCGAGGCCACCGTGTTCGGTGGGGATGGTCAGCGTGAGCAGGCCGCTCGCGCGGATCAGTTCACGCTCCTCTCGGGCATGCCCGCCGGACTGGTCACGGGCGACGGCACTGGCCGCAAGGCGTTCGGCTAGCGGCTCGGCGAGCGTCAGCGCGTCGACCGCGGAGATGGGCGCGGGCGCCGGGCGTGCGTCTGGGGCAGGGAACTGCAGGACTGAGCTCATGCGGTTTCGTCATTGAAACCGTCAGGCTAGAGGTTCGAGCGAGGTTGGCGAACGAAGGATTCCTTCGATGCTTATTTGCTGGAGGGGCTGGGCATCAGCCGAGGACGGTTGAACCCAGCTCCGGGAAGACCTTGCCGACCTTGCGCACCAGGTAGTCCCCGTAGCTACCGCTGAACTCGTGCACGCTGGCACCGCACGGCGCAAGCTCAAGAGCGGGCAGAAGCGCAAATCGATCATCACCGCATGCTGGAAGCAAGCTGAGCTGTGGTGATGTCGTGCTTTAGGTAAAGCTCAATAGTTTTGGCGACGCCATCTCGCTGAGCAGAGCCTCGTCGGATTGGGATCACCTCGGCCGCCACCTTGACGCCGGCCGTCTCGAGCATCGCCGCCGTCGCACCCTGCAGCGACATGCGCACCGGGTCCAGGTCGAGCCGGGCGTAGATCTACGTCGCCTCGGGCGTGCGGTGGTTGAGCATCTTGCCGATCGGCAGCAGCGAGGCGCCGGACCTGGCCAGCCTGCCTGCGATTTCACCCCTCCCTCCTGGCGCGCCCGCCCCGGGGTCAAGGCTCAATCAGCAGAGGAGAGCCGATTCGGATCGGTGCCGCATTCGGTGCCTTGTCCTGCCCGCCACTGCGCCGGCGTGCAGCCCGTCCAGCGCTTGAACGCCCGCCAGAACACCGCCGGCTCCGCAAACCCGAGCGACTGACCGATGCCGGCCAGCGCCAGCTCGGGCCGGGCCACGGCCTGCAGCGCGGCCGCGCGCCGCGCCGCATCGAGCAGGCCGGAGAAGCTCAGGCCCTGGGCCTGCATGCGCCGCGCCAGCGTGCGTTCGCTCATCAGGCCCAGCGCACGAGCGGCCGCGCCGCGCGTGGGCACGCGGGCCGGCAGCTCGGCCGCCATCCAGGCACGCAGTTCCCGCGCCAGGCCATCGTCCTGGCCGAGGGCCGCCAGCCGCGCCGCCGCCACCTCATGGTGCAGGCGTTCGAGCCACCGCGACGATCCACATGCGGGCGCGCTGCCAGTCGCCCATCGAGTAGACGTCGGAGATCGCGCCCATCGTGCAAAAACGCGTGCGCTGGCACAGCGCGCCGAACAGCACGGCCAGGCCGAAGGCGGCGCCAAGCAGCTGGCGCATGAGGGCGGGCAGGCTCGATTCGTCCATGGCGGTCGGCGATCAGCGGGAGTTTTGTCCGCTGCATTCTGCATTCCCCGCGGCGCACATCCGCGCTTGCCGATACAGTGATTTTCCTGATCCAACCGAACGCCGCCGCGATGACCGACGCCCCCCGAGGAAGACCGCGTCTTCGAGTCCGCCGCCGAGCTCTTCGGCGTGCTCGCCATGCCGATCCGGCTCAAGATCATCAGCGCCGTCTGCAATGGCGAGCGCAACGTCTCCGAGCTGCTGGCGCAGATCCAGACCACGCAACCGAACATGTCGCAGCACCTGTCCACGCTCTACCGCGCCGGCGTGCTGGGCAAGCGCCGCGAGGGCACGCAGATCTACTACCGGCTGCAGAGCGAGAAGGTCGCCATGCTGTGCCGCGCGGTCTGCACCCAGCTCGCCGTCGAGCTGGACGGCGACGAGCCGGTGCCGACCGAAGAGAGGCTGCTCGTCGGCGGCCTGCGCTGATGGACCGGCGCCGGTGTTGCCTCGGTACGGCGCTGGCGCTGGGCCTGGCCGCTTCCCGCGCCGGGGCGACCGGGCCGCTAAAGCACCTGCCGGCGCCCGGCAGCGCGCTGCAACTGCCCGACGTGCCGCTGCTGGAGGGCGGCGAGTTCAAGGCGGCCTCGGCACAGGGCCGGGTCGTCGTCCTGTACTGGTGGGCGAGCTGGTGCCCGTTCTGCGCCCTGGTCACGCCGTCCATCCAGAAGCTGTGGCGCACGCAGCGCGAGCGCGGCCTGTTGGTGCTGGGCCTGTCCGTCGACCAGGACCTCGCCGCCGCCAGGGCCTATCGCGCCAAACGGGGCCATGACTTCCCCAGCGGCTGGCTGACGCCCGCCGTCGAGGCGGTGCTGCCCAAGCCGCAAGGCCTGCCGGTCACCGTGGTGCGCGGTCGCGATGGCCGCGTTGCCGCGGCCGAGACGGGCCAGCTCTTCCCGGAAGACGTCGAGCTGCTGGCCCGGTTTCTCTAGCGCCGCAACGCGCCATCCACCCAGGCGCCGAGCTGCGCGGCCGTCATCGCCCCGCTCTGGCGCGCGACCTCCCGGCCGCCGACGAAGAGCAGCGTCGTCGGGATGCTGCGGATCTGCATCGCCGCACTCGTGCGCGGCGCGGCATCACTGTCCACCTTCACGAAGCGCAGCTCGGGGCGCGCGCCGGCCAGCCGTTCGAAATGCGGCGCGTAGGACCGGCACGGCCCGCACCAGGCGGCCCAGAAGTCGACGACGACGGGCGCCTCGGTGCCTTGCAGATAGGCGCCCAGGTCGGCGTCACCCAGGGCCACCGGCTTGCGCGGCGCCACGGGCTGGCCGCAGCGCCCGCAGCCCGGGTCTTCGGTGAGGCGTTCATCGGGGACGCGGTTGCGTGTGCCGCAGTGGGGGCAGCCGAGCAGCATGGGGAGCTCCAGGGTGATCTGCACCCGCATGTCGGGCGGCGCCCGGAAACTTAAAGGGCGGTCAGGGCCGCCCCGCGGCCGGCTTGAAGCGGGCGGCTCAGCCTGCCCGGCGCGCGGCCCTGGTGCCCTTCAGAAAGGTGCTGCGCTGGGCCGCGGCCCGCTCCATCTGCCGGCCTATGCTGCCGCAGACGAGATCGCAGAGCGCGTAGACCGAGTCGTCCGCAATGCTGTAGTAGACCGCCGAGCCCCGCGACTCGCGCGCCACCAGCCCCTGCTGCATGAGCACCGACAGATGCCGCGAGATGTTGGCCGACGTGAAGCCGCAGGCCTGGGCGATCTCGCCGACGTTGCGCTCGCCCTGGCGCAGCAGGTTGAGGATCTGCAGGCGCGTCGGCTCGGACAGCGCCTGGAAATAGGCGGCCACCTGATGGAGGGCTTCGTCGGGCAGATCCTGCATGGCAACACAAGAGCGGGGAGCGGAGCGCTCATCATGCCCTATTTGCACGGGATTCACCGGATTGCTCATATTGACACTTGACTATTTAACCAATTGGCTAAATACTAGTGCGACGCTTTCGAGAAGTCACGCCCTGGAGTTCACATGACCGACCGGTTTTTCACGCTGACAGGGGCCGCGCTTGCACTGGCGGCGGCACTGACACCGGCGCAGGCCCGCGCTGCCGACGCGCTGGCGACCTGGACGGTGTCGTCTTCAGCCCCGCAGGGCCTGGCCAGCCACGACGGCACGGTCGAGGCCGTCCGGCAGACCGTCGTGGCAGCGCAGGTGGCCGGCGCCGTCGTCGCGCTGCCGGTGAAGGCCGGCGACCGCGTGAAGGCCGGCCAGCTGCTGGCAAGGCTGGATGCCCGCGCCGCCGAGCAGCAGGCCGGCGCCGCGGCAGCCCAGGTCGAAGCCGCCCGCGCGGCGCAGCAGGTGGCCACGCTGGAGGTTCAGCGCCAGCGCCAGCTGTTCGCCAGCCGCTTCATCAGCCAGGCCGCGCTGGACCAGGCGGAAGCCCAGTTCAAGACGGCCACCGCCCAGGCCAACGCACAGATGGCGGCGGCCCAGGCGGCCCGCACGGAAAGCGGCTACTTCGCCGTCAAGGCTCCCTATGACGCCGTCGTCACCGAGGTGGGCGTGATGCCGGGAGACATGGCGCTGCCCGGCCGCGCCCTCGTGACGCTGTTCGACCCCTCGGCCCTGCGCGTGGCGGTGGCGGTGCCCGAGTCGGCGGCCGCAGGCCTGCGCAGCCGGCTCGCCACGGCGGTCGGCGTGGAGATCGCCGGGCAACGCCTGACCGTGCCGCACTGGGAGGTGCTGCCCGCCGCCGATCCCGTCACGCACACGGTCACCGTGCGCATCGAGCTGCCGACCGGCGGCGTCGCGTCGCCGGGCAGCTTCGCCCGCGCCTGGCTGCCGACCGTGGCCGGCGGCACGGGCCTGCAGCGCGTCTTCATCCCCGGCCGCGCCCTGGTGCAGCGCGCCGAGCTCAAGGCCGTCTATGCCGTCGGCGCCGACGGACGCGCGCTGCTGCGCCAGGTGCGCACCGGCGCCGTGAGCGGCGACCAGGTCGAAGTGCTGGCCGGCCTCAGGCCGGGCGAGCGCATCGCCCTCGACCCCCAGGCCGCCGCGCGGAGGCCGTGATGGAACTCGGCATGTCCGGGCGCATCGCCCGCTTCTTCCAGTCGGCGCAGATCACGCCGCTGCTGGCCCTGGTGGCCCTGCTGCTCGGCATCTTCTCGGTGGCGGTCACGCCGCGCGAGGAGGAGCCGCAGATCAACGTGACGATGGCCAACGTGCTGATCCCCTTCCCCGGGGCGGCCGTGCAGGACGTGGAGCAGATGGTGGCCACGCCGGCCGAACAGGTGCTGTCGCAGATGGCCGGCGTCGAGCACGTGATGAGCGTCTCCCGCCCGGGCCTGGCGGTGATGACGGTGCAGTTCAAGGTCGGCGTGCCGCGCACGGAGGCCCTCGTGCGCCTCTACGACACGGTGCAGTCCCACGCCGACTGGCTGCCCGCCAACCTCGGCACCGCGCCCCCCCTCGTCAAGCCCAAGGGCATCGACGACGTGCCCATCGTCACGCTGACGCTGCACGCGCGGGACGGCGAGACGGGGGCCTTCGACCTGGAGCGCATCGCCCACAGCCTGGAGGCCGACCTCAAGCGCGTGCCCGGCACTCGCGAGGTGACGACGATCGGCGGCCCGGGGCGGGCCATCCGCGTGGAACTCGACCCGGCACGGCTGGCCGCCGCGGGCGTCGCCGTGGCCGAACTTCGCCAGGCCCTGCAGTCGGCCAATAGCGGCGCCGCCGCGGGCCAGTTGCTGGCCGGCGACCGCGCGGTGGACGTCGAGGCCGGCCCCTTCCTGCGCGACGCGCGCGAACTCGGGCAGTTGGTGGTCGGCGCCCGCAACGGTCGGCCGGTCTACCTCGCCGACGTGGCCCAGGTGGTCGACGGACCGCTGCCCGCGCAGCGCTACGTGTGGCACGGCAGCCGGGCGGGCGAGTTCCCGGCGGTGACCCTGGCCATCACCAAGAAGCCCGGCGAGAACGCCATCCAGGTGGCCGACGCGCTGATGCAGCGCGTGGCCGAGCTGCGCAACGCCGTCATTCCGAACGGCGTGGACGTGGCCGAGACGCGCAACTACGGCGCCACGGCCAACGACAAGGCGATGAAGCTGATCCAGAAGCTCATGTTCGCGACGGCCTCCGTCGTGGCCCTCGTCTTCATCGCGCTGGGCCGCCGCGAGGCGGCCATCGTCGGCAGCGCCGTCATCCTCACGCTCGCCGTCACGCTGTTCGCGTCCTGGGCCTGGGGCTTCACGCTCAACCGCGTGTCGCTGTTCGCGCTGATCTTCTCCATCGGCATCCTGGTGGACGACGCCATCGTCGTGGTGGAGAACATCCACCGCCACATGGCCCTGCATCCGGACAAGACCCTCGCCGAGCTCATCCCCGGCGCGGTGGACGAGGTGGGCGGCCCCACCATCCTGGCCACGCTCACCGTCATCGCCGCGCTGCTGCCGATGGCCTTCGTGTCGGGCCTGATGGGGCCGTACATGAGCCCCATCCCCATCAACGCCAGCATGGGCATGCTGCTGTCGCTGGCCATCGCCTTCATCGTGACGCCCTGGCTGGCGCGGCTGTGGCTCAGGCACGGCGGCCATGCGGGCGACGCCGCGCACGGCCTGGCCGCGAAGCTGGGCCCCCTCTTCGAGCGCGTGTTCCGCCCGCTGCTGGACGAGGCCCGCGGCGCGCGCAACCGCCGCTGGCTGGGCACCGGCGTGGCCGGGCTCATCGTGCTGTCGCTGGCCCTGCCGGCGGTCGGCCTCGTCGTGCTGAAGATGCTGCCCTTCGACAACAAGTCGGAGTTCCAGGTCATCGTCGACATGCCGGCCGGCACGCCGCTGGAGCGCACGGCCGCCGTGCTGCACGATCTGGGCGCCTATATGGCCCAGCAGCCCGAGGTGACCGACTACCAAGCCTATGCCGGCGCCGCCGCGCCGATCAACTTCAACGGCCTGGTGCGCCAGTATTACCTGCGCGCCGGCGGCGAGGTGGGCGACCTGCAGGTCAACCTCGTCGACAAGCACCACCGCAGCGCCCAGAGCCACGCCATCGCCACCCGCATGCGCCCGGCGCTGCAGGACATCGGCCGCCGCCACGGCGCCAACGTCAAGGTCGTCGAAGTGCCGCCCGGCCCGCCGGTGCTCTCGCCCATCGTGGCCGAGATCTACGGCCCCGACGCGCCCGGGCGGCGGCAGGTGGCGCTCGAGGTGCGGCGCGTCTTCGAGCGCACGCCGGGCCTGGTCGACGTGGACGACTCCGGCATCGCCGCGGCGCCGAAGAAGCTGCTGCTGGTGGACCGCCGCAAGGCCGCCCTGCTCGGCGTGCCGCAGGCGGCCATCGTGTCGACGCTCGCGACGGGGCTGGCCGGCGAAGCCGCCGCCTGGCTGCACGACGGCAGCAAATACCCCGCCAGCGCCTGGCTGCAGCTGCCGGCCGAGCGCCAGGGCGATCTCGACCCCCTGCTGCAGCTGAACGTGCGCAGCGCGGGCGGCGCCCTGGTGCCGCTGCGGGAACTCGTCACCGTCAGCGACAGCCAGCGCGAGCAACCCCTCTTCCACAAGGATGGGCTGCCGGTGCACTTCGTCGTCGGCGACATGGCCGGCGCCCTGGACAGCCCGCTCTACGGCATGTTCAAGATGCGCGGTGCGCTGGCGCAGATCGGCACGCCCGACGGCGGCACGCTGGCCGAGGCCTTCATCCACGCCCCCAGCGATGCCTGGCGCGGCTACACGCTCAAGTGGGACGGCGAGTGGCAGGTCACCTACGAGACCTTCCGCGACATGGGCGCGGCCTATGCGGTCGGCCTGGTGCTGATCTACCTGCTCGTCGTCGCGCAGTTCGGCTCCTACCTCACGCCCCTCATCATCATGGCGCCCATCCCGCTGACCCTCGTGGGCGTGATGCCGGGCCATGCGCTGCTGGGCGCGCAGTTCACCGCGACGAGCATGATCGGCATGATCGCGCTGGCCGGCATCATCGTGCGCAACTCCATCCTGCTGGTGGACTTCATCCGGCTGGAGGTCGCGCGGGGCCGCCCGCTCAAGGAGGCCGTGGTGCATTCGGCGGCCACGCGGGCCCAGCCCATCGTGCTCACCGGCCTGGCAGCGATGCTCGGCGCATTCTTCATCCTCGACGACCCCATCTTCAACGGGCTGGCGATCTCGCTGATCTTCGGCATCCTCGTCAGCACGCTGCTGACCCTGGTCGTCATCCCCCTGCTCTATTTCGTGGCCTATCGCCACGCCCCCCTCACCGACACAAGGAGTGCATCATGAGTTCCTGGCAGATCGTCCGGCTGTTCGCCGGCAGCTTCATCCTCGTCTCGCTGCTGCTGGGCGCGCCCGGCAGCCCGGCGTTCGTCAGCGGCTGGTGGCTGGCCCTGGCCGCGTTCGTCGGCGCCAACCTGCTGCAGAGCGCCATCACGCGCTGGTGCCCGCTGGAGATCATTTTGCGCAAGCTCGGCGTGAAGGGCGGCTGCTGAAGGGGGTCGCCGCGCTCGGCCGCAGCGCGCCCCGCCCCAGGCCGGGGCCGAGTCGTTGAAATCCTGCCGTTATCCCTTGTGCGGCTTCGCTTCGGCGGCCGCGCGCGACTGGCACAATCGGCGGACCTCCCTTTGCGTCGCCGACGCCCCCGCTCGTGGAAACCACGCTCGCCGAGCCTCTCCAGTCCTCCCTGTCCGGGGTCGCGCGGATGCTCGTCCATGCCGGCAAGCTGCAGGCCAAGACCGCCGAGGATCTCGTCAGGCAGGCGCGCGAGAAGAAGACCAGCTTCGTCAACGCGGTGATCGCCAGCGGCCAGGTGTCGCCCGCCGATCTGGCGCACACGCTGTCCAGCGCGCTGGCCCTGCCGCTGCTGGACCTGTCCGCGATGGACGCCCAGCGCATGCCCAGGGACGTCATCGACGGCAAGCTGGCCCAGCAATACCATGTCGTGGCGCTGTCGCGGCGCGGCAACCGCCTCTTCGTCGGCGGCGCCGACCCGACCGATCTCGAGGTTATCGAACGCATCAAGTTCGCGACCCAGTTGCAGCCCGAGTGGGTCATCGTCGAGCACGACAAGCTGGCCAAGCTGCTGTCCACCGCGGGCGCGACGGCGACCGAGACGCTCGAGAGCATCGCCGGCGGCGACTTCGACTTCGACATCGCCGAGGAAGACGCGACGCCCCAGCAGGAGTCCGCCGAGCTGGCCGACGTGGAGGATGCGCCGGTCGTGCGTTTCCTGCAGAAGATGCTGGTGGACGCGATCAACCTGCGCGCCTCCGACCTGCACTTCGAGCCCTACGAGTTCCACTACCGCGTGCGCTTCCGCGTCGACGGCGAACTGCGCGAGATCACCCAGCCGCCCATCGCGATCAAGGACAAGCTGTCCTCGCGCATCAAGGTCATCTCGCGCCTGGACATCGCCGAGCGCCGCGTGCCCCAGGACGGGCGCATGAAGCTGAAGTTCGGCAGCAAGTCCATCGACTTCCGCGTCAGCACGCTGCCCACCTTGTTCGGCGAGAAGATCGTCATCCGCATCCTGGACTCGTCCTCCGCCAAGCTGGGCATTGAAGCACTGGGCTACGAGAAGATCGAGAAGGAGCGCCTGCTCGCCGCCATCTACCGGCCCTACGGCATGGTGCTGGTGACCGGCCCCACCGGCTCCGGCAAGACGGTGTCGCTCTACACCTGCCTGAACATCCTGAACCAGCCGGGCGTCAACATCTCCACCGTCGAGGACCCGGCCGAAATCAACCTGCCGGGCATCAACCAGGTCAACGTCAACGACAAGGCCGGCCTGAACTTCTCGGCCGCGCTGAAGTCCTTCCTGCGCCAGGACCCGGACATCATCATGGTCGGCGAGATCCGCGACCTGGAGACGGCCGACATCGCGATCAAGGCCGCGCAGACCGGCCACATGGTCATGTCGACGCTGCACACCAATGACGCGCCCAAGACGCTGACCCGCCTGCTGAACATGGGCGTGGCGCCGTTCAATATCGCGTCCAGCGTGCTGCTGATCACGGCCCAGCGCCTCGTGCGACGGCTGTGCGAGAACTGCAAGGCACCCGCCGACTACCCGCGCGACGCGCTGATCAAGGCCGGCTTCGTCGAGGAAGACTTCGACGGCAGCTGGAGGCCCTACCGGGCCGTCGGCTGCAGCAGTTGCACAAATGGTTACCGTGGCCGTGTCGGGCTTTACCAAGTGATGCCCATCACCGAGGACATCCAGCGCATCATCCTGGCCGCGGGAACGGCGATGGACATCGCCGACCAAGCCAGGAAGGAAGGCGTGCGTGATCTGCGTCAGTCCGGCCTCGTGAAGGTACGGATCGGCGTCACGACGCTCGAGGAAGTCCTGTCGGCCACCAACGAATAATTCAGTCGCGAGGAGAGCGCATGGCCACTGCCACCGCTGCAGCAAAAAGCGTCAAGGACTTCGTCTTCGAATGGGAGGGCAAGGACCGCAACGGCAAGATCGTCAAGGGCGAGCTGCGTGCCGGCGGCGAGGCCATGGTCAGCGCCACGCTGCGCCGCCAGGGCATCCTCGTCAACAAGGTCAAGAAGCGCCGCGCCAGCGGCGGCTCGTCCATCAAGCAGAAGGACATCGCCATCTTCACGCGCCAGCTCGCGACGATGATGCGCGCCGGCGTGCCGCTGCTGCAGTCCTTCGACATCGTCGCCCGCGGCGCGACCAACCCGCGGCTCACGCGGCTGCTGAACGACATCCGCCAGGACGTCGAGACGGGCACCAGCCTGTCCTCGGCCTTCCGCAAGCATCCGATGTATTTCGACGCGCTCTACTGCAACCTCGTCGAGGCCGGCGAGGCGGGCGGCATCCTGGAGGCCCTGCTGGACCGGCTCGCGGTCTACCAGGAAAAGACGGTCGCGATCAAGAACAAGATCAAGTCCGCGCTGACCTATCCGATCGCGGTCATGGTCGTCGCCTTCATCGTCGTCGCGGTCATCATGATCTTCGTCGTGCCGGCCTTCAAGGACGTGTTCCAGTCCTTCGGCGCCGACCTGCCGGCGCCGACGCTGATGGTCATCTGGCTGTCCGAGTTTTTCGTCAAGTGGTGGTGGGCCATCTTCGGCGCGATCGGCGGTGGCGGCTATTTCTTCATCCAGAGCTGGAAGCGCTCCGAGAGCATGCAAAAGCGCATGGACCGGCTGCTGCTGAAGATCCCGGTGTTCGGCGACCTGATGTACAAATCCGCCGTCGCGCGCTGGACGCGCACGCTGGCGACCATGTTCGCGGCCGGCGTCCCGCTCGTCGAGGCACTCGACTCCGTGGGTGGCGCATCCGGCAACGCGGTCTTCCAGGAAGCCACCGAGCAGATCCAGCGCGACGTGTCCACCGGCTCCGCGCTGACCACGTCCATGCAGACCACCGGCATCTTCCCGACAATGGTCTTGCAGATGGCCTCCATCGGCGAGGAATCCGGCTCGCTGGACCACATGCTCGCCAAGGCCGCCGAGTTCTACGAGGACGAGGTGGACGAGGCCGTCAAGGGCCTGTCGGCGCTGATGGAGCCCTTCATCATCGTCATCCTGGGCGTCCTGATCGGCGGCATCGTCGTGTCGATGTACCTGCCCATCTTCAAGCTCGGCCAGGTGGTCTGAGCCCGTGGGCGGCGCATGCCGCCCGCTTCTAGCCCGCTCAAATGCGGTTAGATTCCGCGCCAACTCAGCCCTGCACCACGTCACCATGCCCTCCGCTTCCCTCGACTGGTCCGTCTGGCTCTCGCCCTGGGTGCTGGGCGTCCTCGGCCTGTGCATCGGCAGCTTCCTGAACGTCGTCATCCACCGCATGCCGCGCATGATGGAACGCCAATGGCTCTGCGACACGGCGGAGTTCCTGCAGGACAAGGACGTGCTCAGGCGCCAACTGGGCGCCGCGGACAGGCGCATCGCCGAGATCGGCGGCTTCGGCGAAAAGCTGGCCACCGACTGCGACAGGCTGCCGCGGCTCAGCCTGTCGCGCCCGCGCTCGCGCTGCCCGCACTGCGGCCATGTGCTGAAGTGGCACGAGAACCTGCCGGTGCTCGGCTGGCTGCGGCTGGGCGGGCGCTGCTCGGCCTGCAAGGCGCCCATCGGCGCCCGCTACCCCATCGTCGAAGCCGCCACGGCGGCCCTGTTCGCCGCCGTAGCCTGGCAGTTCGGGCCGACGCCGGCGACCCTGGTCTACATCGCCGCGATCTCACTGCTGATCGCGGCGGCGCTGATCGACCTGGACACGACGCTGCTGCCCGACGGCCTCAACTTCGCGCTGCTGGGCCTTGGCCTTGCGGCGGCCTGGCAGCACTGGACGCCGGTGAGCCTGCCCGACGCCGCGCTCGGCCTGCTGTTCGGCTACGGCGCGCTGTGGGCCCTGGCCACGCTCTACGAACTGCTGCGCCACCGGCGCGGCATGGCCGAGGGCGACTTCAAGCTGTTCGCCGCGCTGGGCGCCCTGCTGGGCTGGCAACAGCTGCTGCCCATCATCCTGCTGTCGTCCGCCGTCGGCGCGACGGTCGGCATCTTCATGGTGCTGGCGCGCGGCCACAGGCGCGAGGTGCCCATCCCCTTCGGCCCCTACCTGGCCGGCGGCGGCCTGGCCGCCCTCTTCTTCGGCCAGGAGCTGCTGCAGCTGCTCTACCCGATGCTGGCGGGATGAGGATAGGCCTGACCGGCGGCATCGGCAGCGGCAAGAGCACCGTGGCCGGCTTCCTGCGCGAGGCCGGCGCGGCCCTCATCGACACCGACGCGATTTCGCGGGCGCTGACGCTGGCCGGCGGTGTCGCCATGCCGGCCATCCAGCAGCAGTTCGGCGCGGACTTCGTCACCGCCGACGGCGCACTGGAGCGCGACCGCATGCGCGCCCTCGTCTTCTCGGACGCGGGCGCCAAACGCCGGCTCGAAGCCATCCTGCATCCGCTGATCACGGCCCAGGCCCTGACCGAAGCCGACGCGGCGCCGCAGGCCCTCGTCGTCTTCGACGTGCCCCTGCTCGTCGAATCCGGCCGCTGGCGCTCGCGCGTCGCGCGCGTCCTCGTCGTCGACTGCCGGGCCGAGACGCAGATCGCGCGCGTGCTGCAACGGCCCGGCTGGACGCGCGAGCGTGTCGACGGGGCCCTCGCCGCCCAGACATCGCGCCAGGCCCGCCGCGCCGCGGCCGACGCGGTGCTGCTGAACGACGGCATCGCGCTGGCCGCGCTGCGAAGCGAGGTGCTGAGCCTGGCCGCGCGCTGGGGCTGTGAAACAATCGGACCGCCCTGACTGAAGTCCCCGCCGTGGTCCTGTACGAGTACCCGTTCAACGAGAGCATCCGCACGATGCTCCGCCTCGAACACCTGTTCGACCGCCTCGGTGCGCTGATGGAGCGCGAGGCCGCGCTGGACCATCATTTCGCGCTGGTCACGCTGTTCGAGATCCTCGACGTCGCCTCGCGCGCCGACCTGAAGAGCGACCTGCTGAAGGAGCTCGAAAAACACAAGGCCCAGTTCAACGCCTACCGCGGCAGCCCGGGCGTCGACGCGGCGCGACTGGACGAGGTCATCGCCCGCATCGACGGCGCCTTCCAGCGCCTGAATGCGCTGAACGGCAAGACCGGCGCCGCGCTGGCCGGCAACGAGTGGCTGATGAGCATCCGCAGCCGCATCAGCATCCCCGGCGGCACCTGCGAGTTCGACCTGCCGGCCTACTACAACTGGCAGCAACTGCTGCCGGTGCGCCGCCGCAAGGACCTGATGGGCTGGGCCCAGACGCTGATGCCGATGGCCGAGGCCCTGCAGGTGCTGCTGGGCCTGCTGCGCGACTCGGGCAGCCCGCACAAGGTCGCGGCCCACGCGGGCCAGTTCCAGCAGAGCCTGCCCGCCGGCCGCGTCTACCAACTGCTGCGCATGCGCATCGACCCCAGCCTGGGGCTGATCCCCGAAATCTCCGGCCACCGCCTGATGGTCTCCATCCGCCTGATGCGCCAGGACGAGGAAGGCCGGCTCAAGCTGGCGCCCGAGGACACGGGCTTCGAGCTGACGTTGTGCGCATGAGCGAGCAGGTCGTCAAGCCACGCCTCGTCCGCTGCCCGCAATGCGGCGGCGACAGCGTCTTCGCGCCCGGCAACAAATGGCGGCCCTTCTGCAGCGAACGCTGCCGCCAGATCGACCTGGGCGCCTGGGCCAGCGAGAGCTTCCGCGTGCCCGCCGCGCCGCCTCAGGATCCGGACGAACTGGGGTCAGACGGCCAGACGCTCATGCATTGAGCAGGCGGCGGGAGACCAGTTCGCGCCGCGCGCTCGCGGCATCGGTGAACAGGAAGGCCTGCCAGTCGCGTGCCAGCGCGGCATCGACGTTGGCGGGGTGGTCGTCCAGGAAGATCAGCTCCTGCGGCCGCGCCTCGAAGCGCCGCTCGGCCATCGCGAAGATCTCCGCCCCCGGCTTGATCTGCTTCACGCGGCCCGAGAACAGCCCCGACTCGAACCACTCGGCCAGCGGATAGGCCTGGCTCAGGTGGTCGGCAAACGGCTCGGGCATATTGGACAGGAAGTGCAGCGTATGCCCGGCCGCGCGCAGGTCGCGGATCAGCACGACGGTGGCCGGGATGGGCATCAGCTCGTCCGGCACCGCACGCACGACGGCGGCCACGTCGCCGAGCGGCCAGCCCGTGCGCGCCGCGATGCGGCGCACGACCTCGTCGGCGCCGATCAGCCCCTGGTCGAACAGGCCCCAGTCGCCGCCGTAGTTCTGGAAGAACCGGGCCGCCAGCTGCGCGCCCTGCTCCAGCGTCTCGACGCGATGCGGCCAGAGCCGCGCGAGGAAGCTGGCGGGGTGCCAGCGGAACAGCACGCCGCCGAAGTCGAAGACGATCTTCATGCGGCCACCAGGCGCTTGAGCAGGCCGGCCGTGGAGCCGTCCAGGCCCGCCGTGTCGCCCGAGGCCAGGCGCGGCAGCAGCTGATTGCACAGGGCCTTGCCGAGCTCCACGCCCCATTGGTCGAAACTGTTGATGCCCCACAGCGCGCCGGTCACGAAGACGCGGTGCTCGTAGAGGGCGATCAGCGCGCCCAGCGAGCGCGGCGTCAGCGCGTCCAGCACCAGGGTCGTGCTCGGCCGGTTGCCGGGGAAGCTGCGGTGGCGGGCCAGCACCTCGCGGTCCAGCGTGGCGGACGCGGTCGGCGCCTTCTCGGTCAGCGCCTCGGCGGCGGTCTTGCCCTGCATCAGCGCCTGGCTCTGCGCGAGGCAGTTGGCCAGCAGCTTGCGGTGCTGGTCGGCGAGCTTGTCGGCCAGCTCGCCGCTGGCGCCATGGTTGGGCCGCTTCACGGCGATGAACTCGACCGGGATCACATCCGTGCCCTGGTGCAGCATCTGGAAATAGGCATGCTGGCCGTTCGTGCCGGCCTCGCCCCAGACGACGGGCGAGGTGCCGATGGACAACGCGTTGCCGTCCAGGTCCACGCCCTTGCCGTTGCTCTCCATCTCCAGCTGCTGCAGATAGGCCGGCAGCCGGCGCAGGCCCTGGTGATAGGGCGCCACGCTGCGGCTCGTGAAGCCGTGGAAGTTGCGGTACCAGATGTCGATGAGGCCCAGCAGCACCGGCAGGTTGTGCGCCAGCGGCGCGGCCGCGAAGTGCTGGTCCATCGCATGCGCGCCGGCCAGCAGCGCGCGGAAGTTGTCGGCGCCGACGGCGATCGCGATCGGCAGGCCGATGACGGACCACAGCGAATAGCGGCCGCCGACCCAGTCCCAGAAGCCGAAGGTGGTGGCTATGCCGAAGGCCGCCGCGGCGGCCGTGTTGCTGCTGGTGGCGACGAAGTGCCGGGCGATGTCCGTGCCACCGGCCGCGAGGAACCAGGCCTTGGCGGCCTGCGCGTTGGCCAGCGTCTCCTGCGTCGTGAAGGTCTTGGACGCGATGACGAACAGCGTGTGCCGCGCGTCCAGGCCCGTCAGCACCGGGACCAGGTCGTGGCCGTCGACGTTGGAGACGAAGTGCAGCCTCAGGTCGCGGCGGCCATAGGCCTGCAGCGCCTGCACGACCATGGCCGGGCCGAGGTCGCTGCCGCCGATGCCAATGTGGACCACGTCGGTGATGGCGCCCCGCTCGCCGCGACGCACGCTCTCGGCAAAGGCCAGCATGGCGTCCAGCGACGCCTGCACTTCGGCGTTGAAGGGTGCAGCGCTGCCTGCCGGCGCGCGCAGCGCCGTGTGCAGCACGGCACGGCCCTCGGTCGTGTTGACCGGGTCGCCGCGCAGCAGCGCGTCGCGGCGTGCCTCGAGGCCGCAGTCGCGCGCGAGCTTCATCAGCAGGGCCAGCGTGGCGGCGTCGATGCGGTTCTTGGAGAGGTCGGCAAAGACCTCGGGCGCCTCGAAGGACAGCGCGTCGAAGCGGCCCGCGTCTTCCTTGAAGGCCGCGCGGATGTCGAAGCCGCGACCGCTCGCGGCGTAGTGGGCCTGCAGTTCGGCCCACACGGGCGACTGGTCGCAGCGCAGAGTCATGGTCAGGCTTCCTGGATCAGCTTGTCGAGCTTGCCGGCATCGACGGCGAACAGGCGGATGCCCTCGGCCAGCTTCTCGGTGGCCATCGCATCCTCGTTCAGCGCGAAGCGGAAGGCCGCCTCGTCGAGATGGATGGCGGGCATGGCCGGCGCCTTGGCGGGATCGAGCGCGCGCTCCAGCCTGGCGCCCGTGGCCTGCAGTTGGGCCAGCAGGTCGGGGCTGATGGTCAGCAGGTCGCAGCCGGCCAGCGCCTGGATCTGGCCGATGTTGCGGAAGCTCGCGCCCATGACCTCGGTCTGGATGCCGTGCTGCTTGAAGTAGGCATGGATCTGCGTCACGGACTTCACGCCCGGGTCGTTGACGCCGGCCTGTGCCGCCTCGTCCCAGTTGGCGCCGGCCGACTTCTTGTACCAGTCGTAGATGCGGCCAACGAAGGGCGAGATCAACTGCACCTTGGCCTCGCCGCAGGCCACGGCCTGGGCGAAGGCGAACAGCAGCGTCAGATTGCAGTGGATGCCCTCGCGCTCCAGCTCGGCGGCAGCCTGGATGCCCTCCCAGGTGGACGCGAGCTTGATCAGCACGCGGTCGCGGCCGATGCCGGCGGCCTCGTACAGGCCGACGATGCGGCGCGCCCGTGCCAGGCTGGCGGCCCTGTCGAAGCTCAGGCGGGCATCGACCTCGGTCGACACGCGGCCCGGCACGACCTTCAGGATCTCGAGGCCGAAACGCACGAGGACGTGGTCGACGATCTCGTCCAGCGGTTTGCCGCGATGGGCCGCGACGGCCTCCTTCAGCAGCGGCGCGTAGTCGGGCGACTGCACCGCCTTCAGGATCAGCGAAGGATTGGTCGTCGCATCGCGCGGCGCGAACTGCGCCAGTTGCAGGAAGTTGCCGGTGTCGGCCACCACCGTCGTGAAGGCCTTGAGCTGGTCGAGCTGGTTCATGGAATGCGCTCCGGATTGACCCGGTGAAGAAACTGCTGCATAGTATTTCACGAAACTTAGTTACACAACGGTTAGCGGCCCCATGTGAGGCGCTGGCCTGGAGACCCCGCAGATGTCTTTCGATCTCGTGTTCTTTGGCGGTACCGGCGACCTGACGTGGCGCAAGCTGATGCCCGCGCTCTTCCAGGCCTTCCGGCACGGCAAGCTGCCCGAAGGCGGCCGCATTCTCGCCGTCGCCCGTGACGACCAGACCGACGAGCGTTACCGCGAATGGCTGAAGGAGCGCTTTCGCGAGGTGGACGCCGGCAAGCGCCCCAGCGACGAGGAGTTCGAGCGCTTCGCGGCCCTGGTGCACTACCGCCGCATGGACCTGTCCCAACCCGAGCACTACCAGGGCCTGAAGGACTGGCTGGATGCGCGCAATGCCGACACCGTCGTGCTCTATCTGGCCACCAGCCCCCACCTCTTCACCGGCATCTGCGAGCAGCTCGGCGCCGTCGGCCTGAACCACGGCAAGGTGCGCGTCGTGCTCGAGAAGCCGCTCGGCCACGACCTGGACAGCGCGCAGGAGATCAACCGCGCGGTGCGCAGCGTCTTCGCCGAGGCCCAGGCCTTCCGCATCGACCACTACCTCGGCAAGCCCTCGGTGCAGAACCTGATGGCCCTGCGCTTCGGCAACGCGCTGTTCGAGCCGCTGTGGCGCCGCGAGAGCATCGCCAACATCCAGATCACGCTGGCCGAGCAGCTCGGCGTGGGCACGCGCGGCGCCTTCTACGACGGCACCGGCGCACTGCGCGACATGATCCAGAACCATGCGCTGCAGCTGCTGACGATGATCGCGATGGAGCCGCCGGCCAGCAACGACGCCGACGCCATCCGCGACGAGAAGCTCAAGGTGCTGCGCGCGCTCAAGCCCTTCACGCGGGAGAGCGTCGCCCGCGACGTCGTGCGCGGCCAGTACCGCGCCGGCATGTGCGGCGGGCATCCGGTGCCGGGCTATCTGGAAGAGGTCAAGGTGCCGCCCGACAGCGCCTGCGAGACCTTCGTGGCGCTGCGCACCGAGGTGCAGAACTGGCGCTGGGCCGGCGTGCCCTTCTACCTGCGCACCGGCAAGCGCCTGGCCGCGCGCGACGCGCAGATCGTCGTCAACTTCCGGCCCGTGCCGCACCAGATCTTCCCCGGCGCCAGCCTGCCCAACCGCCTCGTCATCAAGCTGCAGCCCGAGGACGGCCTGGAGCTGCAGCTGCTGGCCCACAAGGGCACCGGCCCCGGCGAGCAGCTGACGCCGGTGTCGCTGGACCTGGACTTCGACAAGGCCTTCGCGACGCAGCGCGTCGGCGCCTACGAGCGCCTGCTGCTGGACGCCATCGCCGGCCGCCTCAACCTCTTCGTGCGCAGCGACGAGCAGGAGCAGGCCTGGCGCTGGGTCGAGCCCATCCTCGACGCCTGGGCCGAGGACGGCAACGGCCCGCGGGCCTATGCCGCCGGCTCCTGGGGCCCTGCCGCGGCGAGCGCGCTGGTCGCACGCGACGGCTTTGCGTGGGCCGAAGAGCAATGATGGCCGCCGCGCCGGGCCGCCCCAAGCAAGGCCACGCCCTCTCGGAGGGCCGGCCAACGTACTCGTTGGACGGGGAGCTGACATGAGCATCCTCGAACGCGTCAAGGCCGCGCTGCCGGCACTGCCGCCGGCCGAGCAGCGCGTCGCCAAGCTGCTGCTGGCCGACGCGCGCAGCTTCGCCAGCCTGCCGGTCAGCGAACTGGCCGACCGCTCCCACGTCAGCAAGCCGACCGTCGTGCGCTTCTGCCGCAGCGTCGGCTACGACGGCCTGGCCGACTTCAAGCTCAAGCTGGCCGGCAGCGTGAACGAGGGCGTGCCCTTCGTGCACCGCGCGGTGGACGAGGACGACAAGCCGCAGGACATCATCGTCAAGGTGGTCGACAACGCGGTCGCCGCGCTGCTGCACTACCGCAACGATGCGGCGGGCCACGCCTTCGAGCGCGCCATCGATGCGCTGGCCGACTCGGCCCGCCACGGCAAGCGCATCGAGTTCTACGGCGTCGGCAATTCAGGCATCGTGGCCCAGGACGCCCAGCACAAGTTCTTCCGCCTCGGCGTGAACACCGTCGCCACCAGCGACGGCCATGTGCAGCTGATGAGCGCGACGATGCTGCAGCCGGGCGACTGCGCCGTCATCATCAGCAACTCGGGCCGCAGCCGCGACCTGCTGGACGCGGCCGACATCGCCCGCAAGAAGGGCGCGACCATCATCATCATCACGGCCAGCGCGTCGCCGCTGGCGCAGCTGGCCCTGGGCCCCAGCCAGATCCTGCTGGCGGTGGACCACCCCGAGGACTTCGACCGCTACAGCCCCATGGTGTCGCGGCTGCTGCACCTGATGGCGGTGGACATCCTGACGACGGGCGTCGCGCTGAAGCTGGGCCAGCAGTTGCGGCCCATGCTGCAGGAGATCAAGAAGAACCTGCGGGCGAAGCGCTACGCCGGCTGAGGCTCAGGCGGCGGCGGACCAGAACAGCTCGGCCACGCCGTAGACGCGGGCCAGCTCGCGCAGCTTGTCCGGCACGTCGTCAAGCTTGAGCTTCACGCCCTGCTCGCTGCATTGGCGCGCGGCCGACAGCAGCAGGCTCAGGGCCGACGAGTCGAAGTCGGTCAATGCGGCAGCCGACAGGCGCACCTCACGGCCCGCCGCCGCCAGCACCTGGGCGGCCTCGGCGCGCAGGGCCGGCGACATCTGCGCCCACTCGGCGCGGGCGCCGTCCATGCGCAGCCGCGTGGGCAGCTTCAGCGTGCTCAAGATCAGCCCTTGGCGGCCGGCGCAGCGGCGGCCTTGGCATTCTTGTCGGCCAGGCTCTTGATCAGGCCGTCGATGCCGTTGGCGCCGATCTCCTGAGCAAAGCTGTTGCGGTACTGGTCGGCCAGCCAGATGCCGAGCACGTTCACGTCGTAGATCCTCCAGACGTCGCCGGCCTTCTCGAGGCGGTAGTCGAGCTGGATGGCATCGCCCTTGCCGCGGATCTCGGTGCGCACGACGACCTCGGCGTCGGTCGGCTGGGCACGCAGCGGCTTCAGGCCGATGGTCTGGTCCTTCACCTGGGTCAGCGCGCCGGCATAGGTGCGCATCAGCAGGGTCTTGAACTCCGCCTGCAGCCTGGTTTGCTGCTCGGGCGTGGCCTGGCGCCAGAAGCGGCCGACGGCCGATGCCGTCATGCGCTGGAAGTTGACGTGGGGCATCACCTTGGTGTCGACCAGGGCGATGATCTTGGCGATGTTGCCGGCCTGGATGTCCTTGTCGGCCTTGACGGCCTCGATGGTCTCCAGCGAGAGCTGGCGGATCAGCAGGTCGGGCGCGCTGGCGTCGGCCGCGTGAGCCGCGTGCACGAGGCCCAGGCCCAGGGTGGTCAGGGCCAGCAGGCGGCGCAGGGAGGTCGGCAGGGTCATGATGTCGCTTTCTCAGAACAGGGGCCGTCGCTCAACGCGCCAGCCCGGGTTTCGGTTCACCGCGCCGCCGCGGAGGCAGGATCGGCGGGCAGGGCGGCCGGTTCGGAGGCCGCCGGCTCCGGCGCGTGCGTCCCGCTGCCCGGCACCAGCACTTCGACCGCGTCGTCGTCGTCGAAGCTGCCGCGGCGCTGCAGATAGGCGTCGCGGTAGAAGGTGTACTTGTCCAGCGCAATGCCTTCCAGCATCTCGCTGGCGCGCAGGAAGTTGGCGCGCGTGTTGATCGCACTCAGCACCAGGACACCCGCCTTTTTCTTGCCATCGTCGAAGACGACGGCCGGCGACGCCTTCCAGTCGAAGGGCAGACCGATGGAGTCGCGCACCGAGGACGGGCCGAACACCGGCCAGACGATGTAGGCGCCGGTGCCCATGCCCCATTTACCCAGCGTCTTGCCGAAGTCCTGGCTGTTCTTCTCCAAGCCGGCCTCGGTTGCGACGTCGAGCAGGCCGGCCAGGCCGAAGGTCGAGTTCACGGCCACGCGCATGCCCTGGTCCAGGCCCGCCTTGAAGCGCCCCTGCAGCATCAGGTTCACGGCCGACCAAGCGTCGCCGATATTGCCGAAGAAGTTGCCGATGCCTGTGCGGATGGGCGAAGGCAGGATCTCGGAGTAGGCCGTCGCGACGGGCTTGAGGACATGCTCGTCCAGGCTCTCGTTGAAGGCGAAGACCTTGCGGTTCCACGACTCCCAGGGGTCCAGCTTCTGGCCCTTGGAGCCCATGACCCTGTCGACCGCGCCTTGCAGTTTGTCGCCGACATGCTGCATCGTCTGGCAGCCGGCCAGACCCAGCACGAGCGCCAGCAGCGCGAGCCAGCGCGTCAGCCGGCTCACGGCTTGCTCCCCGAGGCGGGGGCGGCGCTGCCCATGTCGGCGGCCTTGCTGTTGATGAACTGGCCGATCAGGTTCTCCAGCACGACGGCGCTCTGCGTCTGCTTGATGACGTCGCCGCCGCCCAGGTTCTTCTCGTCCGCGCCCGGCTCCAGGCCGATGTACTGCTCGCCGAGCAGGCCCGAGGTCAGGATCTTGGCCGAGCTGTCCTTGGGGAACTGCGTGGCCTTCTGCAGGTTGATGACGACCTTGGCCTGGAAGGTCTTGTCGTCGAAGCTGATCGACTCCACGCGGCCGACGACGACGCCGGCGCTCTTGACCGCCGCGTTCGGCTTCAAGCCGCCGATGTTGTCGAAGCGCGCCGACACCTGGTAGGTGGCGTCGAAATTGAGGCTGAGCAGATTCCCGGCCTTCAGCGCGAGGAAGAGCAGCGCCGCGCCGCCCAGCAGCACGAAGAAACCCACCCAGGCGTCATGTCGAGAGGCTTGCATGTGTACTCCCTGACTCCATTCAAATCGAAAACATCGTTGCGGTCAGCATGAAGTCCAGCGCCAGCACGGCGAGGGACGACAGCACGACGGTGCGCGTGGTGGCCGCCGACACGCCCTCGGGCGTGGGCTTGCAGGCATAGCCCTGCAGCAGCGCGACGAAGGTGACCGTCACGCCGAACACCAGGCTCTTGATGACGCCGTTGCCGACGTCCGCGAACACATCCACGCCGCCCTGCATCTGCGACCAGAAGGCGCCGGCGTCGATGCCGATCAGGGCCACCGCCACCAGCCAGCCGCCGATGATGCCGACGGCCGAGAAGACCGCGGCAAGCAAGGGCATCGCGATGACGCCGCCCCAGAAACGCGGCGCCAGCACCCGCTGCACGGGGTCCACCGCCATCATCTCCATGGCCGTCAGTTGCTCGCCGGCCTTCATCAGACCGATCTCGGCCGTCAGCGAGGTGCCGGCCCGGCCCGCGAACAGCAGCGCCGTGACGACCGGCCCCAGTTCGCGCACCAGGCTGAGCGCGACCAGCATGCCGACCGCCTCGGCCGAGCCATAGCGCTGCAGCGTGTAATAGCCCTGCAACGCCAGCACGAAGCCGACGAAGAGCCCGGACACGCCGATGATGGACAGCGAGCGATTGCCCAGATAGAAAACCTGCTCGCGCACGAGGACGAAGCGCGTCAGCGCCTTGGGCGAGCGGGCCAGCAGCGTGAAGAAGAGCCGTGCCGACGCGCCGACGTCGACCAGCGTCAGCCGCAGTCCGGCACCGATGCGGGCAGCGAACGCGATCATGCCGACACTCCAAAATCCTCGGCCACGGACCGGGCCGGCTGGTGGAAGCGCACCGGCCCGTCGGGCTCGGCGCCGACGAACTGGTGCACCAGCGGGTCGTCGCTGTGACGCAGTTCGTCCGGCGTGCCCTGGGCGACGACGCGGCCGTTGGCGATCATGGCCACCTGGTCGGCGATGCCGAAGGTCTCGTGCAGGTCGTGCGACACGATGACGCTGGTCAGCCCGAGCGCGTCGTTCAGATCGCGGATCAGCCGCGCGGCTACGCCGAGCGAGATCGGGTCCAGGCCGGCGAAGGGCTCGTCATAGAGGACCAAGTCCGGATCCAGCGCGATCGCGCGCGCCAGCGCCACGCGTCGCGCCATGCCGCCGGAGACTTCGCTGGGCAACAGGTCGCGCGCGCCGCGCAGGCCGACCGCATTGAGCTTCATCAGCACGAGGTCGCGGATCATCGCTTCGGGTAGGTCGGTGTGCTCGCGCAGCGGGAAGGCGACGTTCTCGAACACGCTGAGGTCGGTGAACAGCGCGCCGAACTGGAACAGCATGCCCATGCGCCGGCGCACGGCATAGAGGCCGTTCAGATCCAGCGGCGCCAGGTCCTGGCCGTCGAACAGTACCTGGCCCGACAGCGGGCGCAACTGGCGGCCCAGCAGGCGCAGGATGGTGGTCTTGCCGCCGCCCGAGGTGCCGATCAGCGCCAGCACCTTGCCCCGTTCGAGCTTCAGGTTGACGCCATCCAGGATCACGCGATCGCCGTAGCCGCAGCTGACGTTGCGCAGTTCGATCAGTGTTTGAGAGGCAGGGTCCACCAGGCGAGGGCGAGGATAAAGGGCGCCATGATAGGGGAAACACCGATCACCCCGCGGACCCTCGCGGCAAGGCCTTGTAAAGCCAGCCGGCGAGTTCCCCCGCCCCGCCGCCTGCGGTGCACCGAACGCCGCCGTGAGGAATCAGTGTTGCTTCCAGCTGATCGGCGATATCGGCCGGACAGGCGACACCATGGGGCTCTGCGGGGTCAGGTTGCCTGCGGAGCCGGGGTTCAGCGCAACACCTTGCTGGGTGACCGTCACGCTGGGCGTGAATGCCGGACCTGGCCCCACGACGATGTTGGCGGTCACGACACTGCTGTTGTAGACCATGCGCGTCGTCGGGAACTGGCCGTTGAGCAGGTTGAGGAAGTCGTAGTAGCCGGTGCCGGTGCCGCAACCGGTGGGGGGCACGAACAGCGGCAGGATCATCGTGGTGCCATCCACGCGCGGCGCGTCCGACATGGAGCCGCCAGAGGTCAGCGTGGGCAGCGTGGCGTTGGCCACGAACGTGCTGCCGTTATAGACATAGCCGCTGCTCGTGGTGGTGGCCCACATCGGCACATAGCCGGTCTGGCTGAGGCCATACACGGTGATCTGGGCCGAGTTGGCCGCAAAGATGTACGGCAGGCCCTTCACCTCGGTATAGCCCACGTACAGGATGGGCGTCACCGCGGACGAGTTGTTGGCCGGGTTGATCGTGGACGCGGCCTTGGACATGGCGAGCGCATCGTTCTTCGCATTGCCGGTCAGCGTGCCCTTCCAGATGTCGCCTGCGGCGCTGCCGGCCCACAGCCTGTTGTACGCCGAGTCCACATAGACCGCGCTGCTGAGCACGAAGGGCAGCTGCCAGCTGCTCTGGTCGGACGCATTGGCCACGTTGACCTCGTACAGCGTGCTGATCGCCCCGCTGTTGACGATGAACACCGCATAGGTCTTGCCGTTGATGTAGACGAACTGCGGCGCCTGGTGCAACGGCACGGCGCCGGTGGCGCCGGCCTTGTCGCCGGGCGAACTGCCGGAACTCACATTGATGTCGTAGACTTGGCTGACCGGCACGCCGTTGCTGTTGAGCTTAAGGCTGTAGTGGACGGCGCCGGAGAGCGCGCTGCCCACCACATAGGAGCCCCAGTTGCCGCCGCCGTCGACCGCATCGACCACGCTGAAGTTGCCGTCCGCCTGGCCCAGCGTCTGGAAGGTGGAATAGTTCTGCAGTTGAGGTAGCACCTCGCGCGGCGTCCACCCCCACAGCAGCGCGCCGCTGCTCGCATTCAGCGCATACAGGAAGCCGTCATTGTTCGCGAACATCAGCAGCGGCGGTCGGGACGTGGCACTGGCCGCATAGGCGCCATAGCCCGGGGCGGTCGACAGCACGGCACTACCGACCGGACCGACGAACTTGCCGACGTTCTGCGTGCTGTAGGAGCCCAGGAACCAGTTGGACTTTCTGTCGCCCAGATAGCTGCAGCTCGGAAGGCTCGGGTTCGTGTACGACGGGTTGATCGTGTAGGCGACGATGGTGGCGACATCGGGCACGCAGGTATTGGTGCCGCTCCGGCTGAAGGCGGCCGTGTCGATATTGCCCAGCGTGGTGATGGTGTTGCTGGTGGTGGTCGACAGCAGCGCGGTGGTGCGGCCGGCCGCGGTCATCAGCGCCGCGCCGTCCCAGGAGGAGGTAGTCGCCGGGATGCCGTTCACGTCCACCGAGTAGGCCTTGGCATAGCCGGCGCGCGGGTAGGGGTCACTGGTCAGGCTGTACTCAAAGGCCGTGCCGCTCTTCACCGTGATGGGCGCGATCGGTGCCGCCACCGAGGACTGCTTGTAGATCAGGTCGACGATCGACAGGAAGGCGTTGTTCAGGCTGGTTGCGTCGGCGGCCGGATAGAAGTTGGTGGTGCCGCCGGCGATGGCCATCGCCGTCAGCGTCTGCGCCGCCACCGGATTGGCCGCGTTGTTGACGCCGGCACCCAGCCCGATGATGTAGGTCTTGATGCCGTTGTTGCGGAGTGCGTTGAGCGCGTTGATGGCGTCGGTCAGCGCCTGGTCGTTCGTGCTTGCCAAGCTGCCGTCAATGTTGAAGGTCGCGGAGACGCCGTAGCCATTGGGAGAAGGCGAGGCCGAGATGCTGCCCAAGGGCGGCCAGTTCTTGGCGGCCAGGTCTCGCGTGGGCAGGCCGTCGGTCAGCAGCACGACGGCCTGAGTGCATGACTTCGGGCTGAACCCGGTCAGATAGCTGTTGGCACCATTCAGCAGCCCGGCCATGGGCGACTGCACGGTCACTGCCTTCACTTCCGAGGATGCCGAATTGTTGGTTTCGGGAGCCAAGGCCGCATTGAAGCTTGTGACCGCGCTGTTCATCGGCACCGCGACCGCGCCAGTTGTCGAACTGTAGTTGCCAGCGTAGTAGCCGAAGCCACGCTGCGAGTACAGCACCTCGGCCGAATAGGGCACATAGCCGGCATTCGTCGGCCCGGTAGACGTGATGCCACCGGGATTGGGCAGCACCGAGCCATACGTCACCGTGATCGAACCGGAGTTGTAGTTGGCCAAGGTCTTGTTGGGCGGGAAAGGCGTGGCTGGATTGGTCCCACCGAAGTCCAGGAATAGCGCCGCCCGGGCGGCGTTATTTTCGTAGTACACATCATTGACCGTTGGCGCATCGCTTGATATCGCGATGTTCATGTATTGGTAGTTACCAATATTCACCGGGTTGTAGTGCCCGGCAATGGCGGTGCAATTGGTCTTCACGGTCGCACTGGCCGTGCTGTACTGGTAGCACGGGTTGGCCACCGTGCTGGACGATGCGGTATTCGTGAACGTGAAGCCCCCGTTGGGGCTCATCAAGTAAACCCAGGTCGTGTAGGCCGCAGCACCGGTGGCGCTGTAGGTGTAGAGCCCGAAGTTCAGGTAGTTGCCGTAGTTGTTCAGCGCTAGCTGGATCGCGGCCTTGGCCAGGTTCATGCGGCTGGGGCCGTTGTCGCACAGGTAGACACCGCAGACCACCGTATAGGGCGCCGAACCGCCCGACCCGGCATTCAGTGGCGGCGTGAAGCCTGCCGGGATGACGTAGTTCTGCGGCGAACTGGAGTTGTAGAGGCTGATGTTGCCGGCCGCCTGATTGCCGCTGCCGATCATGATGGCGCCGGAGGTGGTGCCGTCCATGGACTGCGAGTTCGTGATCGCCAGCAGCACCTGCGGGGCGTTGGTGGGGGCAGCGGCCCAGGCCACCGATAGCGGCAATGCCGACAACCCCGCCGCACACGACAGCGCGATGCCGCTGCGGCAGCGCAGGCTCAATGATTGGAGTTCTGATCGAATACGCATAGCTTGTACACCGTCTCGGTTGTCGCAGAGGTCACGCCCGAAGCCTCCACCGTGTGGATGTAGACGTCGTAGTAATACGCGGCGAAGCCCTGGTTGGGGCAGGCGTAGGGATCGGGCTGGCGGCCGGTGGTCTGCACCACCGCCAGCGCCGTGTAGGGCAGCGCGCTGCCATTGACCGTCACCGGCACCGAACCGCAACGGCTGGCCGCGACGGCCCCCAGGCAGCTGGCCCAGTAGCCATCGGGGATGCTGGTATTGGCAGGCACCACGCGGTACCAGGGCTGGCCGACACCCGACTGTTCCAGTTGCTGGTCGCCATAGACGTTGAAGATCATCTGCTCCAGGTTGCGCATCGCGACGTCGGCAACCTGCACGTTCTTCTGACGGGTGAGGTTGTTGCCGGCCATCACCGTGTCGTACAGGATGTTCCGGGACACATAGACGAAGCCCAGCAGCAGCACCACCAGGATGCACAGGGTCAGGATCAGGGTATCGCCGCGCTGGCGGCGCCGACTCACTTGGGCCATAGCGGACTCGCGCTCCTGACGGTCATCTCGGTCTCCTGAGCCAGGAAGCGGTTCGTGAGTTCCTGGGACGGGATGGTGTAGTTCGTATAACCGGCCTGGTTGAACTGGGTCGGCAGCGGAATGATGCCGGTCGAGTAGAGGGACCTGGCGTTGTTGAAATCCTTGTCCGGATACAGCGAGCGCTGCAGGATCAGCACGCGCACGGTCAGCACATTGCCCGCGTTGCCTGCCGCCAGCACCTGCGGCCAGGTCTGGTAGGCCGTCACGCCGGCAGTCGCCGAGCCCACGCCGAAGAGGACCTGGAACGACACCACGCCGGCTGCGATCTCCTGCCGGGTGTTCGGCACTTCCAGGTCGGTCAGTGCATTGATCTTGGCCCGCACCAGCGTGGGCCAGCGGTAGCTGTTGTCGACGAAATAGGCGTAGACGAATTGGTTGGTGGTCGCCGCCGCGCCCAGGTCAATCACCTTGGACGAGCGCAGCAGGGTGTCGCTGATCCCGCCGCTCAGGCCGATGCCGGCGTACTGGGTGGCAAAGCCGCTGTAGCCGGCCACCGGCATCAGGGCCCCAGTGCTGGTGATGAAGGCGCTGCCGTTGGCGACGACGGGCGCTGTCGTGATCGGAATGCGCAGACATGCCAACTGAGCATTGGGCGGTGTGCCCACGGAGACTTGCACCAAGCCGACATCGTTCGCGTTGAAGGGCGGCAGCGGGCTGGGCGAGAACGGCATCTGCGTCGTGGCGGTCGGCAGGAACGCGGTGTTGTCCATCGCGGGGGCGACTGGGTTGAGCACGGCGGAAAACTGCGTCGCATCGGCTGTGCCCCGCACGACCAGCACGTCGGACCGGTTGGTGCTGCCCGCGACCGGGTAGTTCAACGTGATGCCGGGTGTGGCGACGAAAGGCAGCGCCACGCCCGTGCCGCCGGCAACCGAGGACACCGGAAAGCTCGCGAAGTAGTTCGGCGCCGGCAGCGCGGTGTTGTAGTGCAGCACCGTGTAGCAGCTGCTGTTGCTGCCGCCGTGCAGGAAGCCGCCACCGCTGAGGTCGCGCGTGATCACGTCCATGGCCGCACGCGCCTCGTTGTCGCGCACGGCGGTGTCCGTGGTGCGGACGTTCTGCGAGGTCAGCTTCAGCTGCAGGTAAAGCACCGCCACGACCAGCACCAAGCCGATGGCCACCGAGACCATCAGCTCAACCAGCGTGAAGCCTCGTTCAGAGGCCGAACTGGTAGTAGAAAACCTGGCTGCGCGTGATCGCTGCGCCTGAAGTGTTGGGGTCGGCATTCTGGGCCCAGCTGATGGTCAACGTGACGGAGCAACCGGTTGTGGTGGAGCAGCTACTGCCGCTGGCGGCATCCGGCCCGGTCTGGATGGTGACGCTGCCATTGGGCAGCGCGAGGGGGGCCGTGACGAGGATCTGCGTCAGCCAGTTCTGCAGCGGCGCCGGCGCCGCGCTCACATTGGCCGAGGTGTAGGTGTTGGCCATCGTCGTCAGGACGGCCGGATTGGCCTGCACGACACCCCAGAAGCTGTTGCCCCAGGGCGCCATCCGCATCAGGTTCTGGCTCTGCGTCTGCGCCCCCACCAGCCGGCTGTAGACCGCGCTGAGGGCCAGCAGGCCCAGCGCAAAGACCAGCACGGTCACCATGATGTTGATCAGCGAAAAGCCACGTTGCGATGCCAAGGTCTTCATGCCGCACCCTCAGCTGCTGCCGGTCGTGATTGCCAGCGTGCCCGAGCCCAGCACCTGCATGGGCCACTGCTGGCCGGTCGAGGCGCTGAACGTGAAGTTGGCCGACGGTGCCACGAAGCCTTGGCTGTTGAACGTGAGGGTGACCGGCAGCGCCGTGCCGCTCTGCCCGGTGCATCCCATGCCCGGCGATGCCTGCTGCACCTGCGCCGTCGAATAGGACCGTGCGCTGTCGGCATTGCCGTCCACCGTGCCGGCCCAGCTGCAGTCCGCGTTCAGCGTCAGCGTGACCGTATGCGTACCGGTACCGGCCGTGTTGCGCAGCCAAGCGAAGTCCTGCGTGAACTTGGCAACGACGGTACGGGAACGCGAATTCGAGATCGTGCCGCCCAGATATGGCAACACCACCGCCGCCAGCAAGGCCACGACCGCAATCGTGACCGCCAGCTCGATGAGGGTGAAGCCGCGCGGCTGCTTCAATTGCAGCTCCCCGACTGGTTGCGTATCCAGCAGGTGGTGCTGCTCACCCATCCGGAAGGCACGTTGGGAGTGGCCCGACTGCCGTTCTGGTCCAGCGTGTAGACCAGGCCGGCCACGCTGGTGCCGGAGTTGCCCGAGGCCTGCACCAGGAAACTGGCCGCCGCGAGCGTGGGGCAGGTGTAGGTGAAATAGGTCGTGTTGGCTGGCGCCGCCGCCAGGCCGTTGCCGCAGGCACCCACATAACTGCGATTGTCCTGGTAGTACTGCTGCAGGCTGGTCCCCAACCCAGCCAACTGCCCCTGGGCCTCCACCATGCGCCCGCGCACCACGTACTGGCTGTATTGGGGGATGGCCACGGCAGCGATGATGGCCACGATGACCGCGGCCACCATGACCTCGATCAACGTGAAACCATGGTGCTGCCGACCCTGGGAACGCCGGGTGATTTGTCTCATTCGCCTGCCCCTTTGGGATGCCTTGCGCACATTTTGCGCACGATCCGTCAGCATCGCCGCGACAAATTGCCCAAATCGGCGCACCACGTCGATCAGCGGCGGACCGCGGCGGACGGAAGGCCGCCCGATGTAAGGCGATGAAACAAAACCGCCGCCAAATCGACGGCGGTTCTCGCGAGGCGCCGCCTGATTAGCGCGGCAAGCGACTCACCCCCATCAGGTACTCATCCACCGCCCGCGCGGCCTGGCGGCCCTCGCGGATGGCCCAGACCACGAGGCTCTGGCCGCGGCGCATGTCGCCGGCGGCGAAGACCTTGTCGACATTGGTCTTGTAGGCATGGGCGCCTTCGGTTGCGGCCTTGCCGTTGCCGCGGGCATCCTTGTCGACGCCGAAGGCTTCAAGAACGGTCGCGACCGGCGACACGAAGCCCATGGCCAGGAAAGCGATGTCGGCCTTCAGGACCTGCTCGCTACCTTCGACTTCGGTCATCTTGCCGCCCTGCCATTGCAGGCGCACGGTCTTGACGCCGGTGAGCTTGCCCTTCTCGCCGATGAATTCCTTGGTGGCGATGGCGAACTCGCGCTCGCAGCCCTCTTCGTGGCTGGACGAGGTGCGCAGCTTGATCGGCCAGTAGGGCCAGGTCAGCGGGCGGTCCTCCACTTCGGGCGGCTGGGGCAGCAGCTCGAACTGGGTCACGCTCTTGGCGCCGTGGCGGTTGCTGGTGCCGACGCAGTCGCTGCCGGTATCGCCGCCGCCGATGACGATGACGTGCTTGCCGGCGGCCGTGATCTGGCCCTTGAGCTTGTCGCCCGCGTTGACCTTGTTCTGCTGCGGCAGGAACTCCATCGCGAAGTGCACGCCGGCGAGGTCGCGGCCGGGCACGGGCAGGTCGCGCGACTGCTCGGCACCACCGGTCAGCACGATGGCGTCGAACTGGCTCTTCAGCTCGTCGGCGCTGATGGTTTCCTTGGCCCAGTTCGTGACCTTGCTGCCCTCGGGCAGCGCAGCGACCATGACGCCGGTGCGGAACTCGACGCCCTCGGCCTTCATCTGCTCGACGCGGCGGTCGATGTGGGACTTCTCCATCTTGAAGTCCGGGATGCCGTAGCGCAGCAGGCCGCCAACGCGGTCGTTCTTTTCGAAGACGGTGACGCTGTGGCCGGCGCGTGCCAGCTGTTGCGCTGCCGCCAGGCCGGCGGGGCCGGAGCCGACGACGGCCACCGTCTTGCCCGTCTTGACCTTGGCCGGCTGGGCCGCGACCCAGCCCTCGGCCCAGGCGCGGTCGATGATGGCGTGCTCGATGGACTTGATGCCCACCGCGTCGTCATTGACGTTCAGCGTGCAGGCCGCCTCGCAGGGGGCGGGGCAGATGCGGCCGGTGAACTCGGGGAAGTTGTTGGTGCTGTGCAGCACGTGAATAGCGTGCTTCCAGTCTTCCGGCCGGCCCTTGTAGACGAGGTCGTTGAAGTCCGGAATGACGTTGTTGACCGGGCAGCCGTTGTTGCAGAACGGCGTGCCGCAGTCCATGCAGCGGGCGCCCTGCTGCTTGGCCTGGTCGACGTTCAGGCCGATGACGAATTCCTTGTAGTTCTTGACGCGAGCGCCGACGGGCTCGTAGCCCTCTTCCAGACGCTCGTACTCCATGAAGCCGGTGACTTTTCCCACGTTGGCTCTCCTCAGACTTTCGCGGCTTCAGGCGACTTGGCCTGAGCGATGGTGGTGGCGGCTTCCTTGGCGGCGTTGAGCTCGCCCAGCGCGCGGCGGTATTCGTTCGGGAAGACCTTGACGAACTTGGCGCGCGACTCGGCCCAGTGGTCGAGGATGTCGCGGGCGCGCTGACTGCCGGTCCAGCGGTGGTGGTCTTCCAGCAGCTTCTTCAGGATGGCTTCGTCGGTCTGCGGCTCGCGATCCACGCCGTCGACGGCCTTGGTCTTGTGCCAGATGGCCTTGTCGACCGTGGCCTCCTGCTCGTGCGCGGGCAGCAGCTTCTCCAGCGAGACCATGCTGGTGTTGCAGCGCTTGGCGAAGTGGCCGTCCTCGTCGTAGACGTAGGCGATGCCGCCGCTCATGCCGGCCGCGAAGTTGCGGCCGGTCTTGCCCAGCACGGCGACGGTGCCGCCGGTCATGTACTCGCAGCCATGGTCGCCCGTACCCTCGACGACGGCCGTCGCACCCGATAGGCGCACCGCGAAGCGCTCGCCGGCCACGCCGCGGAAGAAGGCCTCGCCGCGCGTCGCGCCGTACAGCGCGGTGTTGCCGACGATGATGTTCTTCGTGGCGTCGCCGCGGAAGTCGATGCTGGGGCGCACGACGACGCGGCCGCCGGACAGGCCCTTGCCGGTGTAGTCGTTGGCGTCACCGATCAGGTAGAAGCTGATGCCCTGGGCCAGGAAGGCACCGAAGCTCTGGCCGCCCGTGCCTTCCATCTGGATGAAGATGGTGTGGTCAGGCAGGCCCTCGGGCCGCTGGCGGATCAGTTCGCCGGACAGGCGCGCACCGACCGAGCGGCGCACGTTCGTCACTTCCTGCATGAACTGCACCTTCTCGCCCTTCTCGAAGGCGGGCAGGCACTTCTCGATGAGCTTCACATCGAGCGCGCGCTCCAGGCCATGGTCCTGCACGTCGCTGTGGATGCGGGACACGTCGGCCGGCACATTGGGGCGGTGGAAGATGCGGGCGAAGTCCAGGCCCTTGGCCTTCCAGTGGCTGATGGCCTTCTTGGTGTCCAGCCAGTCAGAGCGACCGATCAGTTCGTCGAACTTGCGCACGCCGAGCTGGGCCATGATCTGGCGCGCTTCTTCCGCGACGAAGAAGAAGTAGTTGACGACGTGCTCGGGGCGGCCGGTGAACTTCTTGCGCAGCACCGGGTCCTGCGTGGCCACGCCCACCGGGCAGGTGTTCAGGTGGCACTTGCGCATCATGATGCAGCCCTCGGCCACCAGCGGCGCGGTGGCGAAGCCGAACTCGTCAGCGCCCAGCAGCGCGCCGATGACGACGTCGCGGCCGGTCTTCATCTGGCCGTCGGCCTGCACGCGCACGCGGCCGCGCAGTCGGTTCAGCACCAGGGTCTGCTGGGCTTCGGACAGGCCCAGCTCCCAGGGCGTACCGCAGTGCTTGATGGACGACCAGGGCGAGGCGCCCGTGCCGCCGTCGTGGCCGGCGATGACGATGTGGTCGGCCTTGCACTTGGCCACGCCGGTGGCCACCGTGCCCACGCCGACTTCGGACACCAGCTTGACCGACACGTCCGCCTTGGGGTTGACGTTCTTCAGGTCGTGAATGAGCTGGGCGAGGTCCTCGATGGAATAGATGTCGTGGTGGGGCGGCGGGCTGATGAGGCCGACGCCCGGCACCGAGTGGCGCAGGAAGCCGATGTACTCGGACACCTTGCCGCCCGGCAGCTGGCCGCCTTCGCCGGGCTTGGCGCCCTGGGCCATCTTGATCTGGATCTGGTCGGCGCTGACCAGGTATTCGGTCGTCACACCGAAGCGGCCCGAGGCCACCTGCTTGATCTTGGAACGCAGGCTGTCGCCGTCCTTCAACTCGTAGTCCGCCTCCATGATCTTGTGGCCGAGCACGTCGCCGACCTTGCTGCCGCCAACGATCTTGATGCCCTTGAGCTCGTTGCGGTAGCGGGCCGGGTCTTCGCCGCCCTCACCCGTGTTGCTCTTTCCGCCGATGCGGTTCATGGCCACGGCCAGCGTCGCGTGGGCCTCGGTGGAGATGGAGCCCAGCGACATCGCACCGGTGGCGAAGCGCTTCACGATTTCGGCCGCCGATTCGACCTCGTCCAGCGGCACGGCCTTGGACGGGTCGAACTTGAACTCGAACAGGCCGCGCAGCGTCATGTGGCGCTTGCTCTGGTCGTTGATGATCTGCGCGTAGTCCTTGTAGGTCTCGAACTTGCCACTGCGCGACGCGTGCTGCAGCTTGGCGATGGCGTCCGGCGTCCACATATGCTCTTCGCCGCGGCTGCGCCAGGCGTATTCGCCGCCGGCGTCCAACATGCTCTCCAGCAGCGGGTCGTCGCCGAAGGCGGCCTCGTGCATGCGGATGGCTTCTTCCGCCACCTCGAACACGCCGATGCCGCCGACCTGGGTGGCCGTGCCGCGGAAATACTTCTCGACGAAGTCCGCCTTCAGGCCGATGGCCTCGAAAATCTGCGCGCCGCAGTAGGACATATAGGTCGAGATGCCCATCTTGGACATGATCTTCGAGAGACCCTTGCCCACGGCCTTGATGTAGTTGTAGCGGGCCTGCTCGGCGCTCAGCTTGGCCGGCAGCTCGTCGCTCATCGCCTCCAGCGTTTCCAGCGCCAGATAGGGGTGGACGGCCTCGGCGCCATAACCGGCCAGCACGGCGAAGTGATGCACCTCGCGGGCCGTGCCGGTCTCGACGACCAGACCGGCCGTCGTACGCAGGCCCTCGCGCACCAGGTGGTGGTGGACGGCGGACAGGGCCAGCAGCGCCGGGATGGCGATGCGGTCGGCGCTGAGGTGGCGGTCCGTGATGATGAGGATGTTGTGGCCGGTCTTGATGGCGTCGACGGCCGAGGCGCACAGCGAGGCCAGCTGGGCCTCGACACCGGCGCGGCCCCAGTCGCGCGGATAGGTGATGTCCAGCTCGCTGGGCTTGAACTTGCCGTGGGTGGGCGCCTCGATGCCGCGCAGCCGGGCCATGTCGTCGAAGTCCAGGATGGGCTGGCTGACCTCGAGGCGCATCGGCGGGTTGATCGCGTTGATGTCCAGCAGGTTCGGCTTGGGGCCGATGAAGCTGTTCAGCGACATCACGATGTTTTCGCGGATCGGGTCGATCGGCGGGTTCGTGACCTGGGCGAAGAGCTGCTTGAAGTAGTTGTAGAGCGGCTTGTTCTTGCTCGACAGCACCGCCAGCGGCGAGTCGTTGCCCATGGAGCCGATGCCTTCTTCGCCGTTGGCGGCCATCGGCGCCAGCAGGAACTTGATGTCCTCCTGCGTCGTGCCGAAGGCCTGCTGGCGGTCCAGCAGCGTGGTCGCGAAGCCGGGGCGGCCGGCCTCAGGCACGGCGATGTCGTCCAGCTTGACGCGGACGTTCTCGATCCACTGGCGGTAGGGGCGCGCGTTGGCGAACTGGTTCTTCAGTTCCTCGTCGTCGACGATGCGCCCCTGCTCCAGGTCGATCAGGAACATCTTGCCGGGCTGCAGGCGCCACTTCTTGACGATCCTGGCTTCGGGAATCGGCAGCACGCCCGACTCGGAGGCCATGACGACGAGGTCGTCGTCGGTGATGCAGTAGCGGGCCGGGCGCAGGCCGTTGCGGTCGAGCGCGGCGCAGACCTGGCGGCCGTCCGTGAAGGCCATGGCGGCGGGGCCGTCCCAGGGCTCCATCATCGCGGCGTGGTATTCGTAGAAGGCGCGGCGGCGCTCGTCCATGCCTTCGTGCTGCTCCCAGGCCTCCGGGATCATCATCATGGCGGCGTGCGCCAGCGGATAGCCGGCCATCGTCAGCAGCTCGATGGCGTTGTCGAAGGTGGCCGTGTCGGACTGGTGCTCGAAGCTGATCGGGTAGAGCTTCTTCAGGTCGTCGCCCAGCACGGGCGACTTCATGACGCCTTCGCGGGCGCGCATCCAGTTGAAGTTGCCCTTGACCGTGTTGATCTCGCCGTTGTGGCAGACCATGCGGTAGGGGTGGGCCAGCGGCCACTCGGGGAAGGTGTTGGTGGAGAAGCGCTGGTGCACCAGCGCAATGGCCGAGGTGACGCGCGGGTCGGCCAGGTCCAGGTAGTACTTGCCGACCTGGTCGGCCAGCAGCAGGCCCTTGTAGATGACCGTGCGGCAGCTCATGCTAGGCACGTAGTATTCGCGGCTGTGCGTGAGCTTCAAGGCCTGGATGGCGCTGGAGGCCGTCTTGCGGATGACGTAGAGCTTCCGCTCCAGCGCGTCGGGCACGATGATGTCCGGGCCGCGGCCGATGAAGATCTGGCGGATCACCGGCTCCTTCTCGCGCACCGTGGGCGACATCGGCATGTCGCGGTCCACCGGCACGTCGCGCCAGCCGATCAGCACCTGGCCTTCGGCCTTGATCGCGCGGGCCAGCTCCTGCTCGCAGGCCAGGCGGGAGGCGGCTTCCTTGGGCAGGAAGATCATGCCGACCCCGTATTCGCCGGGCGGCGGCAGGCTGATGCCCTGCTTGGCCATCTCCTCGCGGTAATACTCATCCGGGATCTGGATCAGGATGCCGGCACCGTCGCCCATCAGTTTGTCGGCACCGACGGCGCCGCGGTGATCCAGGTTCTCGAGAATCTTCAGGCCCTGCTGCACGATGTGGTGCGCCTTGTGACCCTTGATATGGGCCACGAAGCCCAGGCCGCAGGCGTCCTTCTCTTGGCTTGGCCGGTAGAGCCCATGCTCGGCCAGGTCTTGGATCTCGGACTGAATCTGCACGGCGTGGCTCATGGCGCCCTCCTGGAACACAACAGGGCGCGAGCGTACTGCAGCGCAACAAATGCGGCAACGTTAATAAAATGGGGTCAGAGACAATTTTATTTCAATCACTTATTCATGAGTTTTTAAATGGGGCCATAATCAAGGCTTGGCCGATGGGACGGATTGGACCGCCTCAACCTTGCGCGGCCGCCCGCGGGGCCGTCTGACGACGACGGCCTTATGGCCCGCGGTCAGCGGCTTCAGGAACGCTTCGCTGGCGATCGGACGCCCGCGCAAGGCAGCATCGGTAAAGCTGGCTCTTTCCGACTCGGGCACCCCTTGTCCGATGAACTCCCGATAGGCATGCTCGCGCTCGAAGGGGGTATTGCCCAGGGACCAATACATCTCGTGCTCGGTGATCAGCCCGCTGCGGGCCAGGCCGAGGTGATGCGCAGCGCTCGACCAAGGCCATTGCGCGGGCTCCACGCACAGCCCGGCGCGCACCGGATTCAATTCGATGTAGCGCATGCAGGCCAGCAGATGGCGCTCGCCCTCGATCAACCCTGCCCTGAAACGCCCCTCCCAGAGCGTGCCGCTGCGCCGATGGCGGGCGTTGAACCAGCCGACGTAGCGCCGGCCGAGCGACTGCATCATGCGGCTGAGATCGTCTGCGGCGGCCGGCGTCAGCAGCAGGTGCAGATGGTTGTCCATCAGCACATAGGCGTGGATGGCGACGCGATACTGGGCCGCGGCCTCGGCCAGCACCGCCAGCAATTGCTGGCGGTCAAGGTCGCTGAAGAAGATGGCCTGGCGGTTGTTGCCGCGGAGGATGACATGATGCGGCTGACCCGGCAGGATCAGGCGGGGAAGGCGGGCCATGGCGGGATCCTTGCGGGCGAGGCGCCCGAAACGGAGTCGTCAGCATAATCGACTCCGACCCCATTTTTAAAAAACTCAGAACAAGCTCTTGCCCGTCAGCCGGCGATGCTCGCGGATGGCGAACCGGTCGGTCATGCCGGCGATGTAGTCGGCGCAGGCGCGTTCGCGGTCCGGGCGGTCGGCGAAGTCCGCCGGCAGCTGCGTCGCATCGGCCGAGTAGGCGGCAAACAGATCGCGCAGCACTTCCTCGGCTCGCGCCCGTGTGGCCTGGACCTGGGGATGGCGATAGAGGTTGGCAAACAGGAATCGCTTCAAGGCCGCACTCGCCGTGCGCATGGCCGCGCTGAAGTGCACCAGCGGCTTTTCGCAACGGCGCACCGCATCGGCGTCGGCGGGCGAGGCCTCGGCCAACGCCGCGCGCGTGGCGTCGATGATGTCGTAGACCTGGGCCGACAGCATGCGGCGGATGGTCTCGAACAGCAGGCGCTTGCCGCCCAACGTTGGGTGATCCACCAGTGCCGAGCGCCAGTGTTCGCGCACCAGCTCCACCTCCAGCAGTTGCTCCAGCTCGATGAGCCCCGAGCGCACGCCATCGTCCACGTCGTGCGCGTTGTAGGCCACCTCGTCGGCAAGATTGCAGAGCTGCGCCTCCAGGCTGGGCTGTCCACCGTACAGGAAGCGCGCCGCGATGCCGCCCGGTTCGCCCGCTTCGATCAGCTCGGCATGCCGCTTCGAGCAATGCTTGAGGATGCCCTCGCGCGTCTCGAAGCAGAGGTTGAGGCCATCGAAGTCTGGGTAACGCTGTTCCAGGCTATCCACGACGCGCAGGGACTGCAGGTTATGTTCGAAGCCGCCGTGCCCGCGCATGCAGTCGTCCAGCACGTCCTGGCCCGCGTGGCCGAATGGCGTGTGGCCCAGGTCGTGAGCCAGCGCCACGGCTTCGACGAGGTCTTCGTCCAGCCCCAAGCTGCGTGCGATGGAGCGGCCCAGTTGCGCGACCTCCAGCGAGTGCGTCAGCCGGGTCCGGAACAGGTCGCCTTCGTGGTTCAGGAAGACCTGGGTCTTGTAGACCAGCCGACGGAAGGCCGTGCTGTGGATGATGCGGTCGCGGTCGCGCTGGAACTCGCTGCGCGTGGGCGCCGCCGGCTCGGACAGGCGCCGCCCGCGGCTGCGTGCCGGGTCGGCCGCACATGCCAGGCGCGTGCCGGCCATGTCAGGCCGCCCCGTGCGCGGCCAGCGTCTCGGCAATGAGGGCGTCGGGCACCGCATGCAAGCCTGCGCGCCCGAGTTCCTCGATGAGCACGAAACGGATCTCGCCCGCCTCCGCCTTCTTGTCGACGCGCATCAGCTGCAGATAGCGCTCGGCGCCCAGCTTGGGTGGCTGCACCGGCAGGTCGGCACGTTCGATCAGCGCACGCAACCGTGCCACAAAACCGGCCGGCATCAGCCCCAGTCGCTGGGACAGGTCAGCCGCCAGCACCATGCCGCAGGCCACGGCCTCTCCGTGCAGCCAGGCGCCATAGCCCAGGCCGGCCTCGATGGCGTGGCCAATGGTGTGGCCGAAATTCAGGATCGCCCGCAGGCCCTGCTCGCGCTCGTCCTGGCCGACGACTTCCGCCTTGATCTCGCAACTGCGCCGCACGGCATAGCCCAGCACGGCCTTGTCGCGCGCCAGCAGAGCGTCGAGGTTGTCCTCGATCCAGCAAAGAAAACCGGCGTCGGCAATCGGCCCGTACTTGATGACCTCGGCCAGGCCGGCTCGCAACTCGCGGTCCGGCAGGCTGTCCAGCGTGTCGAGGTCGGCAATGACGCGTTCCGGCTGATAGAAGGCG
Organism: Pelomonas aquatica; assembly: GCF_026712205.1. Taxonomy (GTDB): domain Bacteria; phylum Pseudomonadota; class Gammaproteobacteria; order Burkholderiales; family Burkholderiaceae_C; genus Pelomonas; species Pelomonas aquatica. The sequence continues at coordinate 96,854 of NZ_JAPPUW010000005.1, read as the reverse complement.
CCGAGCATGTTCTTGCCCAGCGGGTGGTTGATCGCCGTCTTGCCGCCGACTGAGGAATCGACCTGGGCCAGCAGCGTCGTCGGTACCTGAACGAAAGGCACGCCGCGCATATAGATGGCCGCTGCGAACCCCGTCATGTCGCCGATGACGCCGCCACCGAGCGCGAACAGCACGGTACGGCGGTCCATCGCCTCGCCCAGCAAGTGGTCGCAGATCCGGTTCAGGCTGGCCCAGTCCTTGTGCTGCTCGCCATCGGGCAGCACGACCAGGTCCACACGCGGATAGACCGAAAGCAGTTGGCTCCGCAGACGCTCGGCAAACAGCGGCGCAACGGTTTCGTTGCTGACGACGACGGCAGCGCCCGCCTTGGGCAGACCTTGCCAGCTCGATCGCTCATCCATCAGGCCGGAGCCGATGCGGATCTCGTAGTCGCGGTTGCCGGGGAGGAGGATGCGTACGGTGTCAGTGGCGGCCATGCGGTCAAGTGTAAGAGCCGCCCCCTTCGTCTGCCGTCAAGCCGCCATCGGCGCAGCCGCCTCAGAGCGGCTCGGCGCCGACGGTGGCCGCGACCCGCGAAGGGTCCAGCAGGCCCGCCAATTCCAGTTGCATCAGGGCCATGTTGACCAGCGCATGGACCGACGGCCTCGCGCTCTCGAGCACGTAGTGGGCACAGCGGCGGTACAGCGGGTCGCGCTGGTGGTACAGCTCTCGCAACCGCGCCAACGGGTCACGCACCTGCAGCAGCGGCCGGGTCGTGTCGTGACGCAACCTGCGGAACAGATCCTCGGGCGTCGTGCGCAGATAGAGCACGATCGAGCCGGCATGCAGCAACTCTCGGTTGCGCTCCCTCAACACGGCGCCGCCGCCGGTGGCCAGCACGCAGTCGCCGGGGCGCTTCAGCAACGCCTCGATGACCTCGGACTCGATGTCGCGGAAGGCCTCCTCGCCGTGCTGGTCGAAGAACTGCCGGATGCTGCCGCCGATACGCTGCTCGATCTCGTGGTCCGAATCGACAAAAGGCACGCCGATCTGGCGTGCCAATTGTTTGCCGACGGTGGACTTGCCACCGCCGGGCATGCCGACGAGGGCAATCACATTACTTGGTGCTCGTGCAATCTGCGGCGACACCATACGGACTAAGTGCAAATGCAGGAGCAACGGTTGCCGAACCCAGATCGGAAGCACGGACCGGCAACCAGTCGTAGGTGTAAAGATAGTTCTCGACCGGCGACGGCGTACCGCTACCCAGCAGCGCCCCAAGAGACTGCGACGGCAGGCTCACCGGCTGTCCCAGCGGGAAGTAGGCAGGTGGGCTCAGTACGCCCGCGGCCGTCACCGTGATCTTGTACTTGACCCAGCTCGCGACGTTCTGCGGGTACTCGAGCTGAAGCACGGCAACGCCATTCGCATCGGTTGTCGTGGAGCCGACCAAGGTGACCGACACATCGGATTTGCGAGGATCAAGCTGCTGATTGCCATTGACGTCTTCGCCCGAGTCGATGACGCCATTTCGATTCAGGTCTTCGTTGGGGCAGGTGGCCGTCAGCAAACCCATCGAGCCGTAGCCCGGCGACCGCTCCCAGACCTGGGTGACGAGATTGTACTTCCAGTACCCCTTGCCATAGCCACCAAGGTCAACGGATGGCGTGACCTGGACGCCGGCTTTCGGATTACCGGCGGAATCCACGACGAGCACCACGTACTTCTTCACATAGGTCAACGTCGAAGCACCCAACGCGATGGTGTTGTCGGTGCCAATGGAGATAGAAACCGGATTGGAGACGATGGTCAGCGTCGTCTTCAGCAACTGCCCTCCCGCCGTCGTGCAATTGGCGACAGTGTCCGTGGATGCGAAATCGGTCGTCTTCCAGCAAGCAAGGATGGTGACACCGTTGGTAGGGCTGCTGACCCCGCCCGACTTGTAGTTGGTCGACGCAGAACCCGAGGCGTCCGACAACACTGCGTTCGTACCGGAACCGATGGTGCCGGTCTGGTTGTCGCCCGTCACGCCGAAAAGCACACGCACGTTCGAGATGGGAGCATTGCTGCCGTCCCGGAAGAACGCGCTGACGGCAATCTGGTTGTTGGTTCGATCGGTGTTGACCGCGATGACGTTGGCGGACAAGTTCAACGTCGTGGAGACCGGCGTCGTCGCAGTCGGTACCGTCGTCGTGCCGCCGGGGATGGTGACCGACACAGAAGAAGGCACGCCTCCCGCCAGCGCGTTGATGGTCAGGGTCGCACCCGGTGTATTGGGCGCCGTGTAATTGAATGTGTAGTTGCCGTTCAAATCGGTTGTACCCGACTGCGCAGTGATACCGCTGCCCGACACTGCGATGGATACGCCGGCGAGCGCGTTCCCGTTGTTATCGGCCACCGTGTACTGCACCGTGCCCGCGCCGCCCGCGTTCACCACGGCAGGCACAGGGCTCGCCTGACTGAATTTGGTACCCGTCACCTCGAAGGCCGCGGTGCGAACGAGCGTACCGCTCGTCGCGGTCACCGTGATGGTCCGGTTCGTACGGTCCTGGCCAATGTTGACGGTGCCCGTCACCTGACCACTAGCATTGGTCTGGTTGGACGGCACGATGATCGATGCGCTGCTGTCCGACACGGCCAACTGCACAGGGATCCCCGAGAGCGCGTTCCGACTGGCATCCACCGCGGTCGCTGTGGCCACGACCGCGTTGCTGCCCGCGTTGAGGATGCTGGTGGCACTCAACGAGAGGTTCAGGTCGTTGGCTTGCGGGTTCGTCGGAGACGAGTTCTGGACGACGTTGAAAGTCACCACGCGCGAAACCGATCCCGACGTCACCGTGAGATTCACGGGCCGCACCGTACTGTCGGACCCCTGGGTGATGGTCGCCGTCAACGCGCCGGTCTTGGCATCGGTGGCGGTTCCGCTGGGCGTCACCACCGCATTCGCGTTGACACTGAAACTGACCGGGACGCTGCCGATCGCCGCGCGGTTGGCGTCGATCGACGTCACGGTAGCCGTGATCGAGTCGGTGCCCGAATTGGTCATCGTGGTCTTGTTCAACACGACGACGAGGTCGGCTGCAACAGCGCTGGCGGCCGTCGAGGGGCTGGATGCGCCACTGCCCGGCCCGACGACCGGGGTACCTGCCCCGCCGCCGCCGCCGCCACAGGCCGCCAGCGCGACCGTCAACGCACCGCTCAGCAGCACGCGCACCGTACGCCAGCTCCAAACATCAAACTTCGTCATTTCCATCGCTCCCATGCGTCGCCAACCCAGGGCGTCGGCACATCGTCAATTTACAGGCTTGCTTCAACGCACTGCCGTGCGCTCGCTGACGACCTTGGGCGTCAGGAAGATCAACAACTCGGTCTTGCTGGACGTGCGAACCGTGTTCTTGAACAGGTTGCCCAGCAAGGGCACGTCGCCAAGCAGCGGCACCTTGTTGACCGTCTCGCCCTCGTCCTGGGTGTAGATGCCACCGATGACGACGGTGCCGCCGTTCTCGACCAGCACCTGCGTCTGCGCATGCTTGGTGTTGATGGCGTAGCCCTGGGGCGTCAGCGTGCCGCGGCTGTCCTTGTTGACATCGACGTTCAGGATGACGCTGCCTTCGGGCGTGATCTGCGGCGTCACCTCAAGCTTGAGGTTGGCCTTGCGGAAGGCAATCGAGGTCGCGCCACTGGCGGTGGCCACCTGGTAGGGCAGTTCCTCGCCCTGCTCGATGACGGCCTTGACCTGGTCCGCCGTGATGATGCGCGGGCTGGACACGACCTTGCCCTTGCCATCGGACTCCAACGCCGACAGTTCCAGGTTCAGGAAGCGGTTGGCCGTTGCACTGAACAGCGACAACGCCACCTGCGCCGCCGTGCCGCCGCTGAAACTGTCGGACGAGACGTTGGCAGGCATATTGATGAACTGCGTGTTGTTGTAGTTCGCCGTGACGCCCTGGTTGGTCTGCGAGCCGACGCCGTTGTAGTTGCCGCCGATGGTCACGTAGTTGCCGCCACCGACGCTGTAGCCCGGGATGCCCCCCTGCTGGCCGCGCAGGTCGTTGGCTCCGAGCTTGACACCCAGCGCTCGACCGAACTTGTCGTTGGCCTCGACGATGCGGGCCTCGATCAGCACCTGGCGCACCGGCACGTCGATCTTCGCGATCATGGCCTGGATCTCTTCGAGCTTGCTCGGGATGTCCGACACGAAGAGCTGGTTGGTGCGCGACTCGGAAATCACGCTGCCGCGCGGCGACAAGATGCGCGTACCGGTACCCGAGCTGCTGCTGTTGCCGCCGCTGTTGCTGCTGCCATTGCTGCCGCTCCCGGCACCAATGCTCTGGCCGGCCAGGCCCTTGGCGATCTCCTCGGCCTTCACATAGTTGAGCTGGAAAGACTGGCTGCGCAGAGGTTCCAGTTGCGCGATGGCCGCCTTGGATTCGAGGTCCAGCTTTTCCTTGGCCGCCAGTTCGTCCTTGGGCGCGATCCACAGCACATTGCCGGATTTCTTCAGGCCCAGCCCCTTGGCCTGCATGATGATGTCCAGGGCCTGGTCCCAGGGGACATCCTTCAGGCGCAACGTGACGTTGCCCGTCACCGTGTCGCTGGTGACGACGTTGAAGTTGGTGAAGTCGGCAATGACCTGCAACAACGCCCGCACTTCGATGTTCTGGAAGTTCAGCGACAGCTTATCGCCGGCAAAGCCCGGCCCCTGCGTCAGCTTGTTGGGGTCGACCTTCTGCGGCCGCACTTCGAGCACGAACTGGTTGTCGCTCTGGTAGGCGCTGTGCTCCCAGTTGCCCTTGGGCTCGACGACCATGCGCACGCGGTCACCCGCCTGGGTCGTCGTGATCATCTGCACCGGCGTGCCGAAGTCGGTCACGTCGATCTTGCGGCGCAGGTTCTCCGGCAGGCTGGACCGCAGGAACTCCACGATCAGGCTGTGCCCCTGCTGCTGGATGTCGACGCCGACCTGATTGCTCGGCAGGTTGACGATGACGCGACCGGTGCCTTCGGCGCCACGACGGAAGTCGATGTCGCGCAGCGCCTGGGGCGCGCTATTCAGGCTCTGCGCGAAGTGCACGGGCTCGCCAGGGGCCTGGGCCTGCTGCACCCCGCTCGAACCCAGCGAGATCACCAGCGCATTGCCTTCCAGCTTGGCCTGGTAGTTCGAGGCCTGGCGCAGGTTCAGCACGACGCGGGCGCGGTCCCCGGCCTGGGCGATGTTGGCTGAGCGCAGATTGCCCTGGTTGAGCTCGATGGCGTTGCGCCCCAGGGCATTGCCCACGCCCGGGAGGTCGATCGCGACGCGCGGCGGCGATTGGATCGTGAACCCCGTGGGCACGGCGGCCAGCGGTTCGCTCAATTCGATGCGGACGATGTCCACACCCGCCTGCTGGCTCATGTTGATCGCCTGGATCTGGGGCTCGGCCCAGGCCGCAGACGCGCCCAACAGAGAGCAGGCGATTCCCAGCAACCAGCCACGGCCCATCGACTTGTTCTCCTGCAATGTCTTCATCGTCCCTTCTCCTGTAGCTGGAGGGTACTGGTGCGCTCGATCCACTCGCCCGCAGCGTCCTGGACGACTTCTCGCAACGTGATTTCGGTCTCGCTGATCTTGGTGATGCGGCCGAAGTTCTGGCCAAGGTAGTCCCCGGCCTTGACTTGGTAGAGCAGGCTGTCGACGCGCAGCAGCGCATAGCGCTGCTTGTCGCGCGTCAGGCTGCCGACCATGCTCATGTTGTCCAGCGGATAGGCCTCAAGCGGTTCCTTGCGACGGTTGATTTCGGCCGTCAACAGCGAGTTCGGCTGCGCCGCTTCCTGCTTGATCGCGACGCTGAGCTTCTGCGCACTGAAGGGATCCACGCTCGAACCGGCCTCATAGGGCTGGGGCAGGAACTTCTTGGGCGGCAGCAGCGGCGTGACGCTCGGCTTGGTTTCCTTGCGCTGCTGCTCCATCCATTGGCGCAGTTCTTCGATGTCGCTGCCGCAGCCGACCAGCATCAGCGCCACGAGGGGAATCAGCAGGCGCTTCATTTCTTGCCTCCGGCCTTGGCGGCGGCGGCAGCCTTCCTCTGGTCCGCCACCTCCGACGCGTCGAGATAGCGATAGGTGCGGGCCGTCGCTTCCATGCTGAGCGTGCCATTGGGGTCACGGGTGGCAGGCGCCACGACGACAAGGTTGTTCAGCGTCACGATGCGCGACAGGTTGGACACGTCAGCCGCGAAGGCGCCGATGTCGTGATAGCGACCCGACACCTTCACCGCGATCGGCAGCTCCGCGTAGTAATCCTTGACGAGCACCTGGCCCGGGCGGAAGAGCTCGAACTGCAGGCCGCGGCCGACGCCGGCGCTGCTGATGTCGGACAGCAGCGAGTCGATCTCGGCCTTGCCCGGCAGCTGCTTCTCGAGCTGGGTCACGTATTCCTCGACCTGGCTCTTCTGCTTGCGCAGTTCCGGCAGGTTGACTGCCTGGGCCAGCTTGGTCTTGTAGTCCTGGCGCAGCTGGGGCTCGCGGGCGACTTCCGCGTCCAGGCCGGCCTGGACGTCGGACAGCACGAACACATAGCCGGCAACGACGACGGCGATCATGACGACCAGCGAGGCCGCGAGCTTGGGGGCCAGGGGCCACTGGCCCGGCTCCTTGGGATTGAGTCCCTGGAACTGGCTGGTGACTCCGGCGAACCAGGCGTTCAGGTCGATCTTGGGCGTGGTGATGGCCATGGTCGATCAGGTCTTCTTCGGGCCGGAAGCTGCCGGCATGCCTGGCGTCGCCTCGCTCGGCGGCGCCTTGATCGAAACCTTCATCGAGAAATCCAGCAGACGACGCTGGTCCCGCGTGTTGGTGGTGACGTTGGCGAGCTTGACCTCGATGAGATCGGGCTTCTCCAGCCATTCGGAGCTGCGCGACACATTGCGCAGGAACTCGGACACGCGCTCGTTGGTCTGCGCAATGCCGCTGACGGTGACCAGCTTGTTGTCCTGGCGGATGGCGGTCAGGTAGATGCCCTCGGGCGCCAGCCGGGCCAGGTCGTTGAGCAGTTGCACCGGCGTGTTGCGGTCGGTCTGCAGGTCTTCGACGGCCTTCTGGCGCGACTTCAGCGACTCGATCTCGGCCTTCAGGTTGGCGATGTCCTTGATCTGCGACTCCAACTGCGTGACGGCGGACTGGATGTACTGGTTGTGCTCTCTCTGCTCCTGGGTCAGGAACTCCAGCAGCAGATAGGCCGCCACGACCAAGCCGGCACCAACCAACGCAGCCAGGCCGAGGCCGGCGAAGAAGGCCGCCTTGCGCCGCTTGCGCCGCTCCTCGCGGTAAGGCAGCAGGTTGATCAGGATCACTGGAAGAACCTCCGCATCGCGAGGCCACAGGCCGTCAGATAGGACGGCGCCTCACGCCGCAGCTTGGACTCGCGCACGGCGGCCCCGATGGTCATGTTCTCGAAGGGATTGACCACCATGCAGGCAAAGCCGGTCAGGTCGGTGACGCGCTCCTTGAGCCCCGGCAGCGTGGCCGTGCCGCCGGCCAGCATCACGTAATGCACCTTGTGATGCGGCGTGCTGGTGAAGAAGTACTGCAACGCCCGGCCGATCTCCTGCGACAGGCTGTCAACGAAGGGACCGAGCACGCTGGTGTCGTAGTCCTCCGGCAGGTCGCCGGCCAGCTTCTTCTGCTCGGCCTCCTCGAAGGAAAAGCCGTATTGGCGCGAGATCAGGCTGGTCAGCTGCGAGCCGCCGAAAGACTGGTCGCGGTCGTAAAGCAGTTCCTCGTCGCGCAGCACCTTGAGGCTGGTCGTGTCGGCACCGATCTCGAACAGCGCCACCAGCGCATCCTTGCCTTCGTTGGGCAGGGCCGCGACGAGCCGGCCCATTGCCATGCGCGACGCATGCGACTCGATGTCCAGCACAACGGGGCGCAGGCCGGCCGCCTCGGCCAGGCCCTGGCGGTCCTGCACGCGGTCCTTGCGCGACGCGGCGATCAGCACCTCCACGTCCCCCACCGACGTCGGGCTCGGGCCGATGACGCAGAAATCCAGGCTCACCTCGTCGAGCGAGAACGGGATGTATTGATTGGCCTCGGCCTCGACCTGTAGTTCGAGCTCTTCCTCGCGCAGGCCGGCGGGCAGCATGATCTTCTTCGTGATGACGGCCGACTGGGGCATGGCCAGCGCGGCGTCGCGGGTCTTGGAGCCGCTACGCGCGACAACGCGGCGCACGGCATCGGCCACCTCGTCGAACTTCTCGATTTGGCCGTCGGCGATCCAGCCCTTCTCGAAGGGCTCGCTGGCGAAACGCTCCAGCACGAATTCGCCACCATTGGTCTGGCTCAGTTCCACCAGCTTGACACTGGAGGAACTGATATCCAGGCCAATCAGGGGAGGGTGCTTGCGACCCAAAAGTGCGTCAAGTATTCCCATGCCCTTTGTCCCCGATACGCGAGCAACGTATCAGACTATTAATAAGTTACTTGAATGCTAGCAGCAAAGCCGTTGACGCCGAACGGAAATCCGGCGCGAGCTGGTAACGCCACGTTGCTAAACATACACGAATCAACTGACTTGCAAGCTCATGAAAAACACAGGGGAAGCGGTCGTTTGGCACACCGTTTACTCCCGCTCTTCGTATAGCCGCCGCGGCGATGGCGCTTCCTATAATCCGCCGCCTCCTCCCCACGCGCCTGCGGGCGCGCCTCGCCGGCACATGAACGACAAGCCCCGATCCGCTGCGCACAGCCCCTCCACCGCAGCCGCCGCCGGCAAGCCCTCCCCCACCTTCGGCAAGCGCCTGGCACGCTGGGCCCTGTGGGGCCTGGGGTTGCTGGCCGGTGGCGCCGCCGCCGTGGCCCTGCTGCTCGGTCTGGCACTGTCCCTGGCCTACCCCAATCTGCCGGACATCAGCGGCCTGACCGACTACCGCCCCAAGCTGCCCATGCGCGTGCTGTCCAGCGACGGCGTGCTGCTGGGCGAATTTGGCGAGGAGAGACGCAGCTACCTGCCGATCCAGCAGATCCCCAAGGTCATGCAGGAAGCCGTGCTGGCCATCGAGGACGCGCGCTTCTACCAGCACGGCGGCGTGGACTATCTGGGCGTCATCCGCGCCGGCCTGGCCAACGTCGGCGAGTCGCGCAGCCAGGGCGCGTCGACGATCACGATGCAGGTGGCGCGCAACTTCTACCTGTCCACCGAGAAGACCTTCACGCGCAAGATCTACGAAATCCTGCTGGCGCTGAAGATCGAGTCGGCGCTGTCCAAGGAGAAGATCCTCGAGATCTACATGAACCAGATCTTCCTGGGCCACCGGGCGCACGGCTTCGCGGCCGCCAGCGAGGTCTATTTCGGCAAGCCGCTGGACAAGCTCAGCGTCGCCGAGGCCGCGATGCTGGCCGGCCTGCCCAAGGCGCCGTCGGCCTACAACCCGATCAACAACCCCAAGCGCGCGACCATCCGCCAGCAATACATCATCGAGCGGATGTACGAGACCGGCTACATCACCGAGGAACAGCGCGACGAGGCCAAAGCCGAGAAGCTGCGCATCCGGCCGGTGAGCGAGTCCGTCTCGCATGCCGAGTTCGTCGCCGAGGCGGCGCGCCAGCTGATCTTCAGCCAGTACGGCGACGAGGCCTATTCGCGCGGCCTCAACGTCTATCTGACGCTGAACAGCGCCGAGCAGAACAGCGCCTACCGCGCGCTGCGCCGCGGCATCCTGGACTACGAGAAGCGCCAGGTCTACCGCGGCCCCGAGGCCTACGCCGACCTGCCCGGCGATGCCAAGGAACTGGACCCCCGCATCGCCGAGGCCCTGGCCGACCACCCCGCCAACGACGAGCTGCTGGCGGCCGTCGTGCTCGACGCCGACCCGAAGAAGGTCACCGCCGTGCTGCAGAGCGGCGAGAACATCACCATCACCGGCGACGGCCTCAAGCCCGCCACCTCGGGCCTGTCGGACAAGGGCAACCCCAAGACCCGCATCCGCCGCGGCGCCGTCATCCGCGTCGTCAAGGGCTCAAAGCAAAAGGACGGCGGCGAGTGGACCATCACGCAGTTGCCCGAGGTCGAGGGCGCCTTCGTGTCCCTGGACCCGCGCAGCGGCCAGGTGCATGCGATGGTGGGCGGCTTCGACTACAACAAGAACAAGTTCAACCACGTGACCCAGGCCTGGCGCCAGCCGGGCTCCAGCTTCAAGCCCTTCATCTACTCGGCCGCGCTGGAGAAGGGCTTCACGCCGGCCACCGTCGTCAACGACGCGCCGCTGTTCTTCGATGCCGGCGTGACCGGCAGCCAGCCCTGGGAGCCCAAGAACTACGACGGCAAGTTCGAGGGCCCGATGCCGCTGCGCACCGCGCTGGCCAAGTCCAAGAACATGGTGTCCATCCGCATCCTGCACTCCATCGGCGTGCGCTATGCGCAGGACTGGATCACGCGCTTCGGCTTCGAGGCCGAGAAGCATCCGGCCTATCTGACGATGGCGCTCGGCGCCGGCTCGGTGACGCCGATGCAGATGGCCCAGGCCTATTCGGTGTTCGCCAACGGCGGCTATCGCGTGAGCCCGCAGCTGATCGCGAAGATCACGGACAACAAGGGCAAGCTGCTCTACGAGGCCCTGCCGACGACGCTGGCCGACGGCGCCCGCGCCATCGAGCCGCGCAATGCCTTCATGATGAGCAGCCTGCTGCAGGAGGTCACGCGCAGCGGCACGGCGGCACGCGCCCAGGCCATGCTGAAGCGCCCCGACATCTACGGCAAGACCGGCACGACCAACGACTCCATGGACGCCTGGTTCGCCGGCTACCAGAAGGAGCTCGCCGCCGTCGTCTGGATCGGCTACGACCAGCCGCGCAAGCTCGGCGACCGAGAGACCGGCGGCGGCCTGAGCCTGCCGGTCTGGATCGAGTACATGCAGTACGCGCTGAAGAACAAGGCCGTCGACGAGGTGACGCCGCCCGAAGGCGTCGTCAACGTGAATGGCGAATGGTTCTACGAGGAGTATTCGGGCACGAGCGGCGTGCGCGAACTGTCCAACGAACCCAACGTGCCGGGCGCGGCCACGGAGGAAGAGAAGAAGTCGATCCTCGACCTCTTCAAACGCTGAAGCTCAGCGCCTGGCCGGCCTGCTCGCTGGCGCAGCGCGACAGCCGCGCGCAGAACTCCTGGCCCTCGCGGTCCACCCACTGCGCGCCATCCCACTTGAAGTGGTAGCCGCCGGCGCGCGCGGCCAGCCAGATCTCCTGCAGCGGCGGCTGGGTGTTCAGCACGATCTTGCTGCCGCCGGGCATGCTGAGCTCCAGCAGACCGCCCGTGCGGTGGGTGTCGATGTCGACCACGTCGTCTTCGAGCCAGGCATCGATCTGCGCCTCGATGCGGGCGAGCAGGGCATGGGCCTTAGCGTGGTAGTCGGCGTCGGACAGGGACATAAACTGGGCGGATGAAGAAGACTACCGTCAGTGTAGGGGGGCGCCTGATCGCCCTGGCGATCACCCTTACCGCCCTTGCGGGTTGTGGCCAGAAAGGCCCGCTGACCCTGCCCAAGCCGGCCGCCGCGGCCTCCGCGCCCGCCTCGGCGCCGCGCTGATCAGCCCGCCCTGCCCTCTTGCACCGCGTGGCAGGCCACGCGGACGCCCCGGATCTCCAGCAGCTCGGGGCGCTCGCGCCTACAGCGCTCGTCGGCCAAGGGGCAGCGCGGGTGGAAGCTGCAGCCGCTCGGCGGCTGCAGCGGGTTGGGCACCTCGCCCTGCACCGGCGTCCGGGCGCGGCCGGTCATGTGGATGTCGGGGATCGCATCCAGCAGCATGCGGGTGTAGGGGTGGCTGGGCCGGGCGAACAGCTCGGCCTTGCCGGCCATCTCGACGAGGCGGCCCAGGTACATGACGCCGACCCGGTCGGCCACATGGCGCACGACGGCGAGGTTGTGCGAGATGAAGAGATAGGTCAGCCCATGCTCGCGCTGCAGGTCCTTCATCAGGTTGAGAACCTGGGCCTGCACCGACACGTCCAACGCCGATGTGGGCTCGTCGCAGACCAGGAACTCGGGCCGGCTGGCCAGCGCCCGCGCGATGGAGATGCGCTGGCGCTGGCCGCCCGAGAACTGGTGCGGAAATTTCTCAGCATCCGCCGGGTTCAGGCCCACGGAAGCAAGCAATTCGCCGACGCGCTGCCTCGCCTCGGCGTCGCCCTTCACGAGGCCATGCTCGCGCAGCGGCTCGGCAACGATATCCAGCACCTTCCAGCGCGGGTTCAGCGACGCATAGGGGTCCTGGAAAATCATCTGCATGCGGCGGCGCAACTGCTGCTGCGTGCCGGCCGAGGCCCGCGCGACGTCCTCGCCATCGAAGCGCACCACGCCACGCGTCGCGCCATGCAGGCCGACGAGCAGGCGCGCGACGGTGCTCTTGCCGCAGCCGCTCTCGCCGACCAGGGCCAGCGTCTTGCCACGCTCGATCGCGAAGGACACGCCGTCCACCGCATGCACGAAGGCCCTGGGCTTGCGCTCGACCAGCCGGTTCAGCCAGGGCGGCGACACGTCGAACACCTTGGCGAGGTCCTGCACCTCGACGAGAGGGGCGCTCATCGCGCGGCCTCCAGCGTGATGGGCTTCCAGCAGGCCGCCTGGGTCGCCCCCGCCGCCGCCAGTTCGGGGCGCTGCGTGCGGCAGCGGTCGTCCGCATGCGGGCAGCGCGGGTTGAAGGCGCAGCCGCCCGGAATGGCCGTTAGCCGCGGCATCGCACCGTCGATCTGCAGCAGGCGCTCGCGATCCTCGTCCATGGCCGGGATGGCCCCCATCAGCCCCACCGTGTAGGGGTGGGCCGGCCGGTGGATCACGTCGGCCACCGGGCCGGTCTCGGCGATGCGGCCGGCATACATGACGACGACGCGGTCACAGGTCTCGGCGATGACGCCCATGTCGTGCGTGACCAGCATGACGGCGGCGCCCTGCTCCCGGCAGACCTGCTTCAGCAGCGCAATGATCTGCGCCTGGATGGAGACGTCGAGTGCCGTCGTCGGCTCGTCGGCCACGATGAGCTTGGGCTTGGCCGCCAGCGCCAGCGCGATGACGACCCGCTGGCGCATGCCACCGGAGAACTGGTGCGGGTAGTGGTCGACGCGCGCCTCGGGCGCCGGGATGCCGGTGGAGGCCAGCAACTCGATGGCCCGCACGCGCGCCTGGGCTGTTGTCAGGTCGAGGTGGGTCGTGATGGTTTCGACGAGCTGGCGGCCCACGGTGTAGAGCGGGTTCAGCGAGGTCAGCGGGTCCTGGAAGATGGCGCCGATCTCGCGGCCGCGCACGCGGCGCATCTGCTGGTAGGGCAGGTTGTCGATGCGCCGCCCCGCCAGCCGGATCTCGCCGGCAGCGATGCGGCCCGGCGGGTCGAGCAAGCCGATGATGGCCGCCCCGGTGAGCGACTTGCCGGCGCCGGACTCGCCGACGACACCGAGGATCTCGCCCGGCCCGATGGCCAACGAGATGTCGTCCAGCGCCAGCAGCCTGCCGTGGCGGGTCGGGAATTCCACCCGCAGGTGGCTGACTTCGAGCAGCGGCGCCGTCATCGCAGCCTCGGGTTCAGCGCGTCGCGCAGCCAGTCGCCGAGCAGGTTCACGCTGAGCGTGATCAGCACCAGCGTCAGGCTGGGCCAGGCGGTGATCCACCATTCGCCGGAGAACAGCGTGTCGTTGCCGTTGCGGATCAGCGTGCCCAGCGACGGGCTCGTGACCGGCACGCCGACGCCGAGGAAGGACAGCGTGGCCTCGGTGATGATGGCCGAGGCGATCTGGATCGTGGCCAGCACGAGGACCGGCCCGAGCACATTGGGCAGTACATGCCGGCCCATGATGCGCAGCGGCCCGACGCCGATGACGCGCGCCGCCTGCACATATTCCTTGTTGCGCTCGACCAGCGTCGAGCCGCGCACGGTGCGCGCGTACTGCACCCAGCCCGTCAGCGCGATGGCCAGCACCAGCACGACGAAGGCCAGCGCATCGGGCGCCTGCGGGAACAGGCTGCGGCCGACGCCGCTGATCATCAGCGCGACGAGGATGGACGGGAAGGACAGCATCACGTCGCAGACGCGCATGACGAAGGCGTCCACACGCCCGCCGACAAAGCCCGCCAGCAGGCCGAGGCCGACACCGATCAGCATGGACAGCAGTACCGACGCGATGCCCACCAGCAGCGAGATGCGCGTGCCATACATCAGCGCGGACAGGATGTCGCGGCCCTGGCCATCGGTGCCGAGCAGGTATTTGGCCTCGCCGCCTTCCACCCATGCCGGCGGCTTCAGCGAATCCATCAGTTCCAGCGTCGCGAGGTCGAAGGGCTTGTGCGGCGCGACGACATCGGCGAACAGCGCGCAGCACAGGCAGACCAGCGCGATGACGGCCGCCGCCATCGCCACCGGCGACGAGCGGAAGGAATGCCAGACATCGCCGTCGAAGAAACCGCGCAGCGCGGCGGCCGACGGCGTCGGATTGGGATTGGCGTCGGCTGCCATCGTCAATGAGCCCCGCCGTCGACGCGCAGGCGCGGGTCGACGACGAAATAGAGCAGATCCACGCCGAGGTTGATGACGACGAAGATCAGCGAGATCAGGCAGAGATAGGCCGCCATCACGGGGATGTCGGCGAACTGCACCGCCTGGATGAAGAGCAGGCCCATGCCGGGCCACTGGAAGACCTGCTCGGTGATGATGGCGAAGGCGATCAGCGAGCCGAGCTGCAGGCCCGTGATCGTGATGACCGGCACCAGCGTGTTCTTCAGCGCATGGCCGAAGTAGACGCTGCGGTCGCTCAGCCCGCGGGCCCGCGCGAAGCGGATGTAGTCCGTGCGCAGCACCTCCAGCATCTCCGCGCGCACGAGGCGCATGATCAGCGTCAGCTGGAAGGCCGACAGCGTGAAGGCCGGCAGGATCAGATGCAGCAGGCCGTCGCGCGTCAGCAGTCCCGAGGTCCACGCGCCGAAGGCGACAACCTCGCCGCGGCCGAAGCTCGGCAGCCACTTCAGCTCGACCGCGAAAACCCAGATCAGCACGATGCCGATGACGAAGTTGGGCAGGCTGACGCCGAAGAGGGTGCCCGTCATCAACAGCTGCGCACTGGCCTTGCCGCGCCGCAGCGCCGCATAGACCCCCAGCGGAATGCCCAGCCCGAGGGCGATCGCGCCGGCGACGACGGCAAGCTCCAGCGTCGCCGGGAAACGCTCGCCGATCAGCGTCGACACCTTGCGCCCCTGGCGCAGGCTGATGCCGAACTCGCCCTGCACCGCATTCACGACAAAGCGCGCGAACTGCACCGGGAAGGGTTGGTCCAGCCCCAGATCCCTGCGCAGCGCGGCGCGCTGCGCCTCGGTCGCGTCCTGGCCCAGCAGGTTGGTGACCGGATCGCCGACGTACTGGAACAGCATGAAGGCGATGAAGGCCACCGACAGCATGACGACAAGGGCCTGGGCCAGGCGGCGGAGGAGGAAAACCAGCATGTGAGGACTCGTCCGCGGCCGTGACCAGCCCCAACCGGCGAAGCGCGCATCATGGCTTCGCCCAACCTACAGGGCAAAAGGGAAAGCCCTAGACGGCCATCACTCCGCAGCCCCAATAAAAACGGGCCGCTCGCGCGGCCCGTCGGCAAGAGGCGAACAGCCCAGGATCAGAAGCGGTGACGCAGGCCGACCGTCACGCCGTCGCGGCTGGTCATGCCGTTACCGAAGGTGACATTCCCGCTCACATTGGTGTGATCGAACTCGAAATAAGCGTCCGTGCGCTTGGAGAAGGCGTAGTCGGCCACGAAGGCGAAGAAACTGGCCTTGTCCGTCGTCGAGGCGCTGGTCGACAGCCCCTTGGCCGCCAGCGCAGCAGCGAACGGCGCAGCCAGATTGTCCTGGCTGCCGTAATGCGTCTGCCGGGTCAGCCAGACGTTCGCACCGAGGTTCAGCTGGGGCGTCAGCTGGTAGGTGGCGCCGAACATCAGCATGTTGCGCGTCTTGATGTCGACCGAGGCCAGGTTGAAGACGTTGGCACCCAGCAAGCCTGAGGTATAGGCGCCACGGGTCTTCACGCCAATGTCGAAGGCTCCGTTGGTCGCGGCGGACGCCGCAAACGCTGGACCGCTGGACTGGTCGAGCAGATCGTAGAAGTTGTCGAACTTATTCTGCCCCCAGGACGCATTGACGTACAGCGGGCCGTCCGTGTAGGAAGCGCCGAAGACGGTGCCCTTGACCTTCTTGCCCGTCTGCTCGGTGGCCTGCAGATAGGCGCCGCCCACGGCCCAGGTACCGTCGTTGTAGCGCAGCATGGCGCCGATGGTCTTGTTCGGAGCGATGGCGGCGGCACCCGACTGGCCTTCCCCGGCGCTGACCTGGATCTCGCCGTAGACGTTGCCGACCTGGGCCAGGTACTTCACCATATTGTCCTGGCGGGCCGCCATGGACAGGCCCATCTCGGGCTTGTAGGCCTCGATATAGGGCGAGTAGCGGAACGACGCGAAGCTCGACGTGTAGAGATCGAACAGGATGTTGTACTGGCGGCCGAGGCGGATCTGGCCAAAGTCACTGGACTGCAGACCGACCCAGGACTGGCGCCAGAACTCGGCGGCAGCCACGGTGCCGGTGTCGGAATTGAAGCGGTGCTCCAGGTTGACCAGTGCCTTGAATCCCCCGCCCATGTCCTCGGTGACATTCACCCCCAGGCGGCTTTGCGACATGCCGCCAGGGATCAGTTGCTTGGTCGAGACGCCAGGATTGGCATTGCTCGTGTAGCGCACGGCCGAATCGACGATGCCGTACAGGGTCACGCTGGATTGGGCCCAGGCGGCCGAAGTGCTGGCGGCCAGGACAGCAACGGCCAGGGAAGCTTTTTTCATCAAGGTTGTCTCCTGCTAAGAATAATCAGCTGATTCATTCTCAGCGAAGCGCCTTGCCACACCGCGGCGCCTGTTGCTGAATTTCCACAGCAATTCCCCTGTCTCCTGCGGGACAAATGGAAAAGCCGCTCGAAGGCGGCTTGGCTGATGCGCAACGGCCCGAGGGCCGCGCGGGATCAGAAGCTGTGGCGGATACCGACGTCGAAGCCGCTGGACTTCTGGCCACCAGCCGTCGCAGCAGGAGCGCCGCCCAGCGTGTACTTGGCGCCGTCCTTGTTGTCGATCTGGGCGAAGGTCGTGTACAGCGAGGTGCGCTTCGACAGGCTGTAGATGTAGCCGATCGCGAACAGCTTCGCATCGCCGCCGACGATTGCCTGGGCAGCCGTGTTGGCGCTGGAGTTCGTGAACGAGGTCTGCAGCTGACCCTGGCCGAGGCTCCAGGTCAGGGCGGCGGTCACGGCCTTGATCTTGGCGTCACCGGCTTCGGTGGTCGTGTACATCAGAGCGGGCTTGATGCCGCTGAAGTCATACGAACCGGCGATGCTGGACACCTTGTACTTCGTGCCGGTGCCGTTGCTGGAGAAGGCCGCGGACACATGGACCGGACCCTCCTTGTAGCCCAGGCGGATGTCCTGCATCTTGTTGCTGCCGTCGCCTTCGCCGGCGGCGACATCGGCGGCGCCGTAGAAGCCACCCAGATCCTTGGGCGTCTCGTAGCTGACCATGTTGCTGGCGCGCGTGAACGTGCCACTCTGCGTACCGCTCAGCGTGCCGAGGGCGGTCTTGTCGGCGATGACCTTGGTCACGTCGCCGAGGCCGGTACCCGAGTACGGGTCGAAGTCTTCGATGTGCAGGCGGGTCGCCGTCTTGTAGCGGCCCAGGCGGATTTCACCGAATTCGCCCATCAGGCTGACGGTCGAACGGCGGCCCCAGAAGGCGTTGCTGCCGTTGACGGTGCTGCCACCAGCGCCGGTATCCGTGGCGACTTCAGACTCCAGCCAGAAGCCGGCCTTCAGGCCGCCGCCGAGGTCTTCAACGCCCTTGACGCCGAAACGGCTGGTGCTCAGGCCGCTGGAGTCCAGCTTCTTCAGCTTGAGGTCGCCAGTCTTGACGTACTTCATGTCAGCGTCGATGACGCCGAACAGGGTGACCGAGGATTGCGCGACGGCGGCACCGCCGGTCAGGCCGAGGACGGCCAGGGCAATCAGAGCTTTCTTCATTCGATACTCCTAGGTATTCATCCGAGTCGCCGGCCGCACAGGGCACAGCGACTTACCTCCTGTGAGGAAGTGGGCATATTCCACTACAGGTTTCGCCCCCTGGGGAATTTACGGATATGAAATTGTGTGTTGCCGTTGTTCAACCACAACGCCGCTCTGATGTCACGATTTCTTCATTGAAACATTGGCCAACTGAATGCAATCGCTCGCAAGCCCACCCCATCTCCACAGCCTGAGCCTGGGCGACCGTTGCCTGTGCGCGCTGGACGCCGGCCTGCGCACGGTCTTCACGACGGCGCGGGCCACCCGCCCGTCGCCTGCCGCGGGCCTGCCGGCGACGCAGTTGCCGCCAGCCGACACCCGCGAGGCCGGCGCACTGATGCGGGTCAACCACGTCGGCGAGATCTGCGCCCAGGCGCTCTACCAGTCGCAGGCGCTGTTCAGCCGCAGCGATGAGTTGCGGCAGCACTTCGAGAAGGCCGCGCAGGAAGAACTCGACCACCTGGCCTGGACCGCCGAACGCGTCGCCGAACTGGACACCCACACCAGCCATCTCGCACCGCTCTGGTGGGCCGGCGCCTTTGCCTGGGGCAGCCTGGCCGGGCTGGCCGGCGACAAATGGAGCCTGGGCTTCGTCGTCGAGACCGAGCGTCAGGTCGAGGCGCATCTGGCCTCCCACCTGGACCGCCTGCCCGCCGACGATGCGCCGTCACGCGCCATAGTCGACCAGATGAAACGCGAGGAAGCCGAACATGCCGACGCGGCACTGGCGGCCGGCGCGCTGCCTCTGCCCGCCCCGATCCGGGGCCTGATGCGCGCTGCGGCCAGGGTCATGACGACCGTGGCCCACCACGTTTGACCCGTCAGAGGTTGAGAGTTTTTCGGCCGCGCCCGAAAGGCGCGTCAAAACGCCCTCGAACTAGGCGCAAAGCACAGCCATAGCTCGGGCTATGGCGAGCATTTGCAACGACGAGCGGGGGTGTTTTGGCGTGCAAGGCGGGCATGGGTGAAAGACTCTCAACCTCTCAGGCCTCGGCGATCTCGAAGGAGGTGCTGATGGCCGAGGTCTTGGCCAGCATCGCCGTGGCCGAGCAATACTTTTCGTGCGACAGCGCGATGGCACGCTCGACGATCTCGGGCTTCAGCCCCTTGCCGCTGACGACGAAGTGGAAATGGATGGCCGTGAAGACCTTGGGGTCGCTGGTGGCGCGCTCGGCCTTCAGCACCACCTTGCAGCCGCGCACGTCGTGGCGGCCCCGCTTCAGGATCAGCACGACGTCATAGGCCGTGCAGCCGCCGGTGCCGGCCAGCACGGTTTCCATCGGGCGCGGCGCCAGGTTGCGCCCGCCACCGTCCGGCGCGCCGTCCATGGACAGCACGTGGCCGCTCCCCGTCTCGGCGACGAAGCTCATGCCGCTCGGCCCCTCGGCCCCCAACCAACTGACAGTGCATTCCATAGAGGTCTAGAGTCAAAGCTCCAATTCGTTCACAGAAAAAATATTGCGGCGCAGCATAACTCGGCGCTAAACTGCCAACCAAGCGAAAACGCTTTCGCACCGATTGTCTCCTCCACCGCCTCCATGGTGGATTCAACCCGAGCTTGCAAGAGCTCGGGTTTTTTTTGCTGGTCAGTTGGCAAGCGACCCGCTGCGCGAATCGCCTGGCGCTGACGCGCCCCGGGCCTGCAGCCCGTTGCCAACAGGCCCATCCGCGCCGCAAGCGACGCGACGCCGGTTGCGAAGGGTGCGTCTCTTATCATGCGGCGCCGCAACAAGACTGCATGGAGACCCGATGAGCGCCCCCTCGCGCCGCCGCCCGCCCGTGACCAAGGCCGCCGCCCAGGTGCCCGCGATGCTGCCGCCCGGCAGCAGCTATCTGCAGCGCATCCTGAACGCCCGGGTCTACGAAGTGGCCCGCGAAACCGAGCTCGCGGCCGCGCCCAAGCTGTCCAGGCGCCTCGCCAACAAGGTCTGGCTCAAGCGCGAGGACGAGCAGGCCGTCTTCAGTTTCAAGCTGCGTGGCGCCTACAACAAGATGGCCCATCTGACGGCTGAGCAGCGCGCCGCCGGCGTCATCTGCGCATCCGCCGGCAACCATGCCCAGGGCGTCGCGCTGTCGGCCAAAAAGCTCGGCTGCCGGGCCGTCATCGTGATGCCGGTGACGACGCCCCAGGTCAAGGTCGACGCGGTCAAGGGCCATGGCGGCGAGGTCGTGCTGTTCGGCGAGAGCTTCACCGACGCCTACGGCCATGCGCTGGAGCTGGAGCGCGAGCAGAGCCTGACCTTCGTCCACCCCTTCGACGACCCCGACGTCATCGCCGGCCAGGGCACGATCGCGATGGAGCTGCTGCGCCAGCACCCCGGCCCCATCGACGCGATCTTCGTCGCCATCGGCGGCGGCGGCCTGATCTCCGGCGTGGCCGCCTACGTGAAGGCGCTGCGCCCCGAGATCAAGATCATCGGCGTGCAGACCACCGACTCCGACGCCATGCTGCGTTCGGTCAGGGCCGGCAAGCGCGTGCAGCTCAACGACGTCGGCCTGTTCGCCGACGGCACCGCCGTCAAGCTGGTCGGCGAGGAGACCTTCCGCATCGCCCGCGAGCTGGTGGACGACTACATCGTCGTCGACACCGACGCCGTCTGCGCGGCCATCAAGGACGTCTTCGAGGACACGCGCTCCATCCTGGAGCCCTCGGGCGCGATGAGCGTCGCCGCCGTCAAGCAGTACGCGGCGACGACCGGCGCCAAGGGCCAGACGCTGATCGCCATCACCTGCGGCGCCAACATGAACTTCGACCGCCTGCGCTTCGTCGCCGAGCGGGCCGAGGTCGGCGAGCATCGCGAGGCCCTGTTCGCCGTCACCATCCCCGAGGCACGCGGCAGCTTCAAGCGCTTCTGCGAGCTGCTGGGCCCGCGCAGCGTGACCGAGTTCAACTACCGCATCGCGGACGCCAACGTCGCCCACATCTTCGTCGGCGTCGCGACCGCCAAGCCCGACGACGCCGCCAAGCTCGCGCGCAACTTCACGAAGGCCGGCTTCGAGACGCTGGACCTGACCACCGACGAACTCGCCAAGCAGCATGTGCGCCACATGGTCGGCGGCCGCAGCGAGCTGGCCCGCGACGAGCGCCTCTACCGCTTCGTCTTCCCCGAGCGGCCCGGCGCGCTGATGAAGTTCCTGTCCAGCATGCACCCGGACTGGAACATCAGCCTCTTCCACTACCGCAACCAGGGCGCGGACTACGGCCGCATCCTCGTCGGCATCCAGGTGCCGCGTGGCGACGCCGCCGCGCTGCGCGACTTCCTCGCCGGCCTGAACTACCCCTTCGAGGACGAAACCGCCAACCCGGCCTACCGCTTGTTCCTGGCTTGAGTTGAAATCCGGGGGTTTGCATCCGCCTGCGCCATGACCGTTGCCCAACAGTCGCTGATCTCCCCCACCGCCAGCCCCGAGCTTGAGAAGGCCCTGCGCGACCGCGTCGACCGCCGCTCGGCCATCGCTGGCGGCCTGGGCGAGCTGGAGCCGCTGGCCGTGCGCCTGGGCCTGGTGCAGAACAGCCTGACGCCGCGCTTCCGCGACCCCGTCCTGGCGCTGTTCGCGTCCGACCACGGCATCGTCGTCGACGGCGTCGGCACCCAGTGGGGCCGCGCGACCCGCGACCAGGTGCAGATGGCCCTGCACGCCCAGCTGCCGGTGTCGGTGTTCGCGCGCCTGCAGGGCCTGCACCTGACCGTCGTCGACTGCGGCGTGGCCGAGAACCTGCCTCCGCACGCGCGCCTGCTGGCCCGCAAGGTCGCCCACGGCACGCGCAACGCGCGCACCGCCCACGCGATGAGCCCGGAGCAGGCCCATGCCGGTGTGCGCGTCGGCATGGAGATCGCCGACAACCTGCCCGGCAATGTGCTGGCCTGCGCCGGCATGGGCCAGGGCTCGGCCGAATGCGCAGCCCTGATCCTGTCGCGGCTGGCCGACCAGCCGGTGCGCGACTTCGTCGTCTCCGGCCCGGCCATGCGCCAGGACGACCTCGTCCACCTGCTCGACGTGCTGCACGGCGCGCTGGCCCGCCACCGCGACGCCAGGGAACCGATGGACCTGCTGGCGGCCTTCGGCGGCCACGAGCTCGCCGTCATGGTCGGCGCCATGCTCGTCGCGGCCAGCAAGCGCAGCCTCATCATCGTCGACGGCATCGCCGCCTGCGCCGCGCTCAAGCTGGCCTCGCTGATCTGCACGCCGGTGACCGACTACGCAGTGTTCTGCCGCAGCCATGTGCACCGCGGCCTGGACGAGGCCCTGGCGCTGTTCCGCGCCTCGGCCCTGCTGGAGCTGGGCATGGACAGCGCCGACGGCACCGGTGCCGCGCTGGCCTGGCCCATGATCCGCTCGGCGGCGGCCCTGCTGACCGACCTGCACGAGGTCGCCGAGGCCCGCCTCACCGCACGGCACGAACACGGCGCCAACGTGCCGACGCCCGGCGCCTGAGGCGCCCCTGGATTACTGCTGCTCGGCGTGGTTGGCCGACGCGGCCAGCGGCATGCCGTAGACCGAAGGCGCCACGCCCGGCACCGGCGCCGGCGTGCGCCCCGGCGGCGGGCCCACGTTCATGCTGCCCGGCGGGTTGCCGCCCAGCACCACGGGCGAAGGCGCGGCCAGTGGCAGCGAACCCGTGGCCGGCGCGGCCGGCGGGCTGATCTGCAGCACCTGGCTGGGCGCCTGGCCGGCGCGGCCGAGGCTGGCGCTGCGCGCATCGACGCGCGCCAGCCGCAGCTCGCCGTCGACCACGGCGCCGACGCGCACCGTGCGCGCCACGCCGTCCACCTCGATCAGCGCGACGCCCTCGCCGGCCTCGGCCGCACGGGCATTCTTCGGCGCGACGACGCCCAGCAGGCGCAGCCGCGTCGACGGCGCCTCGGGCTCGGCAGCGGCCTCGGCCGCCGTCACGCCCAGCAGCCGCCCCAGGTCCACCTGGGCCGCACGCACCTCGCCGGCCGGCAGCACCGATTCCGGCATCGGCAGCGGCCGCGCGAACAGCTGCAGGCCCCAATAGGCCACCGAGCTGCCCAGCAGCAGCCACACCGTCAACGCCATCATTCGAGCAAGCATGGCCCATTATGATGGCCCGCTCACCGCAGCCCTGTGCTCCTCATGCCCGTCATGCGTCGTTCCTCCCTCGCCCGCGGCTTCACGCTGATCGAACTGCTGGTCGTGCTCGTCATCATCGGCATCCTGGCCGCCCTGGTGGTGCCCAGCGTGCTGGACCGCGCCGAGGACGCCCGCGTCACCGCGGCGCGCACCGACGTGAACAACCTGATGCAGGCCCTCAAGCTCTACAAGCTCGACAACCAGCGCTACCCCAGCGCCGAGCAGGGCCTGGACGCCCTGGTGCACAAGCCCACCGCCGGCACGCCGCCGCCGAACTGGAAGCCCTATCTCGACAAGCTGCCCAACGACCCCTGGGGCCATCCCTACCAGTACGCCAACCCCGGCGTGAAGGGCGAGGTCGATGTCTACAGCTTCGGCGCCGACGGCCGCGCCGGCGGCGAAGGCCGTGACGCCGACATCGGCTCCTGGCAGTGAGCCGCGCCGCGCCCGTCGGGCGTCCGGCGGCTTCACCCTGATCGAACTGCTCGTCGTGGTCGCGCTGATCGCCATCGTCAGCGCGACGGTCACGCTGTCGCTGCGCGACCCCGCCGAGCTGCAGCTGCAGCGCGAGGCCCAGCGCCTCGCGGCCCTGCTGGAGACGGCGCGCGCCGAAAGCCGCGCCTCCGGCCTGGCCGTGCGCTGGGTACCCAAAGGCCTGAAGAGCGGCGACGACTTCCGCTTCGAGGGCCTGCCGCGCACGCTGCGGCTGCCCACGCGCTGGCTGGGCGAACCGGTGGCCGTGCAGGTCGAGAACGCGACGGCCGCCAACCCCGGCGTCAGCCTTGGCCCCGAGCCCATCATCCCGGCCCAGCGGCTGCGGCTGCGGCTGGGCGAGCAGCTGCTCGTGCTCGGCACCGACGGCCTGTCGGCCTTCGACATCGTCGCGCCGCAATGAGCCCGCACGCCACCCGCGGCTTCACGCTGATCGAGGTGCTGGTGGCCCTCGTCATCGTCGCCATCGCGCTGGGCGCCGGCATCAAGGCCGCCGGCGCGCTGACCCACAACGCCGAGCGCCTGGCCGAGGTCAGCGCCGCGCAGTGGTGCGCCGAGAACCTGCTGACCGAGCTGCGCCTGACCCATCAGTTCCCCGACATCGGCGAATCGCCCTTCAGCTGCGAGCAGCTCGGCCGCAGCTACGACGGCAAACTCAAGGTCAGCCCGACGCCCAACCCCAACTTCCGCCGCGTCGACGCCGCCGTCGCCAACGACCAGGGCCAGCCCGTGCTGAGCCTGTCCACCATCATGGGCAAGCTCTGATGTGCCCCTCGCCCAGTCTTGCCCCGCTGAACGCGGGCAAGCCCAGTCGGTCTTGCAGACCGCGCAGCGGCTCGCGCCGCAGCTCTTCGGCAGGCACAGGCCGCCCACAGGGCGCCCTGTGTCCGGCCTCAGCCCCCGAGGGGACGGCGATGCTTGCGACATCGAGCCGCAAGCACATCGCCAGCGCGGGCCGGCTTGGGAGCGGCCCGGCGCTCGGCCCGCAAGACCGCGGCTTCACGCTCGTCGAGGTGCTGGTCGCCCTCGTCGTCATGGCGACGATGGCGGCCATGGCCTGGCGCGGCATCGACGCCCTCGTGAAGAGCCGCGAGATCGCCCAGCGGCGGCTGGCCCAGACCGCGCGGCTGCAGACCGTGCTGGCGCAGTGGGAGGCCGACCTGCGCGCGCTGCAGGACAGCCACAGCCCGGTGCGGCCGCTGGCCTTCGACGGCGGCAGCCTGCTGCTGACCCGCCAGGCCCCCGCCGGCCTGCAGCTCGTCGTCTGGCGCCTGCGCGAGGGCAGCCTGTGGCGCTGGGAAAGCCCGGCCCTGCGCACCGTGCAGGACCTGGAAGACCAGCGCCAGCGCGGCCTGCAGCAGCTGGACGCGCGCAACCCGGCGCTGCGCGCCTTCGACGGCGTCGCCGCCTGGCAGTTCTACTGCTACTGGGGCAATGCCTGGAGCAACTGCCAGTCCACCGGCACCGCGGCCAATGCCAACGCCGGCCCCGTCAACGCCAAGCAGACGGTGCAGGCGCTGCCCACCGGCCTGCGCGTCGCGATGCAGTTCGCCGAGGGCAGCGGCCTGGCCGGCACGCTGACGCGCGAACTCGAGGTCACCGTCCGATGACGCATCGCGCCCATCAACGCGGCGCGGCGCTGCTGACGGCCATGATCATCGTCACGCTGATCGCCAGCCTGGCGGCCGGCATGGTCTGGCAGCAGTACCGCGCGGTGCAGATCGAGGCCGCCGACCGCGCCCGCGCGCAGAGCAGCTGGATCCTGCAGGGCGCCCTCGACTGGGCGCGGCTGATCCTGCTGGAGGACGCCAAGCAGAACCGCAACAAGCCCGTCGACCACCTCGGCGAGCCCTGGGCCGTGCCGCTGGCCGAGTCACGGCTGTCCACCTTCCTGGCCGCCGACAACGGCGCCAGCGCCGACGACGGCCCCGAGGCCTTCCTGTCCGGCAACATCGAGGACGCGCAGTCCCGCTACAACCTGCGCCACCTGCTCGGCGGCCCCCAGGTGCCCGAACTGGAAAAGCGCGTGCTGGAGCGGCTGTGCAGCCAGATCAACGCGCCGCCGGGCACGGCCGGCGTCATCATCGCGGGCCTGCGCGCTGCCTTCCCGGCCGCGGCAAGCGGCGCCAGCGCGCCGGACACCAGCGACAGCGGCCCGCTGCGGCCGGCCGGCGTGGACGAGCTCGGCTGGCTGGGCCTGGACGCCGACACCATCGCGCGGCTGCAGCCCTATGTCGTGCTGCTGCCCAAGCCGACGGCGGTCAACCTGAACACCGCGCCGCGCGAGGTCATCGCGGCGCTGTTCGACGGCGTGGACCTGGCCTCGGCCGAGCGCGTCGTGCAGGGCCGCAAGGCCAGGCCGCTGCAGACCGTGGAAGAGGCCAAGGCCTACCTGCCCGCCAGCGTGCCGATCGACGCCGGCCGCGCGTCGGTGGACTCGTCCTTCTTCGTCGTCACCGGCCGGCTGCGCCTGGACGAGCGCCAGCTCGAACAGCGCTCGCTGATCGAACGCCAGGGCCTGAACATGGTCGTGCTGGCGCGCGAGCGCATCAACCAGCTGCTGGATCGGGACAAGCCCTGATCCTGAAACAGCAACAGATCTTCACCGCCAGCCCCTGATTCCGGCCGGTACCGTCATGGCCCACTCCTAGAATGCGCCGCGCCCACCCGACCCCATGAGTACGCTGCTGCTTCTCCTGCCTCCCCGACCGCGCCTGCGCGCGCCGGGCCAAGCCACACCCGCGGCCGATGCGCCGCGTGCGAACGCGGCGCGCGAGTACGACTACGCGCTGACCTCGGACGGCCGCCAGATCCTGCGCGAGGGCCGCGCCGACGCGGCCCGGCTGCCGGCGGCCGACACCGTCGTCGCCGTCGTGCCCGAGTCCGACATCAGCTGGCGCCGCGTCGAGCTGCCGCGCGCCGGCCGCCAGATGCGCGCGGCCCTGGCCGGCAAGCTGGAGGAGGCCCTGCTCGACGAGCCCGAGGCCCTGCACTTCGCGCTCGAACCCGACGCCTCCGGCGGCGACACCGCCTGGGTCGCCATCACGTCGCGGCCCTGGCTGGCCGACCACCTCGCCCAGCTCGACGCGGCCCAGGTCTTCGTCGACCGCGTCGCGCCGCTGGCCTGGCCGGAGGAGCCGGCCCGCGGCCACTTCTTCGAGTCGGGCGCCGACGGCATCGCGCTGCGCTGGAGCCATGCGGACGGCGTCGCGACGCTGCCGCTCGGCGGCGGCCTGGCGCGCCAGCTCTTCCCGCCCGGCCTCGTGCACGCGGCGCAATGGACGGCCACAGCCGGCGTCGCGACCGCGGCCGAGCGCTGGCTGGGCACCACCGTCGCCGTGCAGACGCCGGCCCAGCGCGCGCTGGCCGTCGTCGACAGCGCCTGGAACCTGCGCCAGTTCGACCTCGCACCGCGAGCCCGCGGCACGCGCGCGCTGCGCCTCGTCACGCGCGCGCTGATGCGCAAGCCCTGGCAGCCGGTGCGCCACGGCATCGTCGCGCTCGCGCTGGTGCAGCTGCTGGGCCTGAACCTGTGGGCCTGGCGGCAGAACGGCGAGGTCAAGGACAGGCGCGCCGCCGTCTCCGCCACGCTGACCGGCGCCTTCCCGCAGATCCACGACCCGCTGGACCCACCGGTGCAGATGCAGAAGAACCTCGACCTGCTGCGCGCCAGCGCCGGCAGCATCGGCGAGCTGGACCTCGAAGCCCTGCTGGCCGCCGCCGCGACCGCCTGGCCCGGCGACCGCCCGCCCACCGACGCGCTGGCCTTCGAGCCCGGCCGGCTGACGCTGTCGGCCCAGGGCTGGAGCCAGCCGCAGATCGACAACTTCCGCACCCAGCTGCAGAGCGAAGGCTGGCGGCTGGATGCCAGCGAGGGCAAGCTGACCGTCAGCCGCGCCGGCGTGCAGGGGCGCAGCTGATGGCCGCCTCCCGCCACCCCAACGGCGGCCACGCGCTCGCCGCCGGCATCCGGCAGGCCCGCGCCCAGGCGCTGGCGCACTGGAAGACGCTCGGCGACCGCGAGCGCCTGGCCCTGCAGGCCGTCGCCGCTCTGCTCGGCGCCCTGCTGGCCTGGAGCCTGCTGCTCGCACCGGCACTGCGCACGCTGAAGACCGCGCCCGCCGAGCTCGAGAAGCTCGACCTGCAGCTGCAGCAGATGCAGGCCCAGGCCCAGGAGGTCCGCGCGCTGCGCGCCGCGCCCGCCGTGCCACCGGCCCAGGCCCAGGCCGCGCTGACCGCCTCCGTCGAGCACCTCGGCCCGGCCGCGCGCCTGAACCTGACCGGCGGCCGTGCCGTCGTCACGCTCAACGGCGTGCCGCCCGAGGCGCTGCAGGCCTGGCTCGGCGAGCTGCGCTCGGCCGCCCGCGCCCGGCCGGTCGAGGCCCAGCTGACGCGCGGCCCCAAGGGCTATTCGGGCAGCCTGGTGCTGACCCTGGGAGGCGCCTGATGCGTTGGCCCCGCCGTTCCACCCCCGCCCCGCAGTCGACGCTGATGACCGACTCCGTGCTGGGCGGCCCCCCCGCCGCCGGCCGCGCCGTGCGCCACGGCACGCCGCGGCGCTGGAGCATCGCCGGCGCGCTGCTCGGCCTGGCCATCGCCCTCGTGCTGTTCGCGCCGGCCGGCTGGCTGGCGCGCGCGCTGGCCTCGGCCACCGATGGCCATCTGCTCATCGTCGACACGCGCGGCAGCGTCTGGGACGGCTCGGGCGTGCTCGTGCTGGCCGGCGGCGCCGGCAGCCGCGACGCGGCCGCCCTGCCCGGCCGGCTGCGCTGGAAGATGGGCGTCAAAGGCCTCGGCCTGCAGCTCGCGGCCCGGCAGGACTGCTGCATCAACGGCGAGCTGCTGGTCGGCATCAGGCCCGGCTTCGGCCGGCTGGAGCTCAGCGTCGACACGCGGGCCGACTGGCTCGCACGCCTGCCCGCCGGCCTGCTGGCGGGCCTGGGCACGCCCTGGAACACGTTGCAGCTCGGCGGCTCGCTGCGCCTGTCGGCACGCGAGCTGAGGCTGGAATCGGTGCAGGGCCGCTGGCGCCAGTTCGGCGAGCTGCAGCTCGACCTGCTCAACCTGTCCTCGCGCGTGTCCACCGTCGCGCCGCTGGGCAGCTACCGCCTCGGCATCGCGGCCGACCCGGGCAATGCCGGCGTCAGCAATGTGCGGCTGCAGACGCTGGAGGGCGCGCTGCAGCTCTCGGGCGCCGGCACGCTGAGCGGTGGCGGCGGCAAGAGCCGCTTCGTCGGCGAGGCCGGTGCCGCGCCGGGCCGCGAAGAGGCGCTCAACAACCTGCTGAACATCATCGGACGCCGCCAGGGGGCGCGCTCCGTCTTGACGATCGGATGATCATGAATCTCCCACGCACCGCCGTCGTCGCAGCGATCTCCGCGCTGCTGCTGGCCACGAGCGCCACGCAGGCCCAGCCCGACAGCGCCACCGTCCAGCGCGGCCGCGCCAAGGGCCCGGCCGTCAAGGCCAGTTCGCCCGTCACGCTGAACTTCGTCAACGCCGACATCGAGGCCGTGACCCGCGCCATCGGCGTCATGCTGGATCGCCAGATCATCATCGACCCGCGCGTGAAGGGCACGATCACGGTCTACAGCGAGCAGCCGGTGTCCGTGGCCGAGGCCTATCGCAACTACCTGGCCGCGCTGCGCGGCCTGGGCTTCACGGTGGTCGAGACCGCCGGCCTGCTCAAGGTGCTGCCCGAGCCCGACGCCAAGCTGCAGGCGGGCTCGGTAGCCGTCGAGACCAGCAGCGTGCGCGGCGACCAGATCCTGACGCAGATCTTCCGCATCCAGCACGAGAACGCGAACAACCTCGTCGCCGTGCTGCGTCCGCTGATCAGCCCCAACAACACCATCAACGCCAACCCGGGCAACAACAGCCTGGTCATCACCGACTACGCCGACAACCTGCAGCGCATCGCCAAGATCATCGCGGCCATGGACACGCCGGGCACCAGCGACATCGAGATCGTGCCGCTGAAGCATGCCGTCGCGGCCGACCTGGCGCCGCTGGTGCAGCGCCTGGCCGACGGCGGCGGCACGGCCGCCGCGGCCGTGCCCGGCCAGAGCAGCAGCGCCGTCAGCGTGCTGGTGGACCCGCGCTCCAACGGCCTGATCCTGCGCGCCAGCAACCCGGCCCGGCTGGCCGCCGTGCGCTCCATGGTCGACAAGCTCGACCAGCCCAGCAGCGACGGCGGCAACAACATCCGCGTCGTCTACCTGAAGAACGCCGACGCGGCCAAGCTCGCCGTCGTGCTGCGCGCGGCCTTCGGCGCGGCCGCGTCGGGCGGCAGCGGCAGCACGGGCGGCACCTCCGGCAGCAGCTTCAGCGGCACCGGCAACAACGCGCTCGCCGGCAACAGCCAGAGCCTGACCGGCGCCACCGGCAACACCGGCAGCCAGGGCGGCATGAACGCCACGGCGGCCACGTCGCCGCTGAGCCAGTCCGCGGGCCCCACCACCGGCGGCTTCGTGCAGGCCGATCCGGCGACCAACGCCCTCATCATCACGGCGCCCGAGCCGCTGTACCGCCAGGTGCGGGCCGTCATCGAGCAGCTCGACGCGCGCCGCGCCCAGGTCTATGTCGAGTCCATGATCGTCAAGATCGACAACAGCAAGGCCGGCCAGTTCGGCGTGCAGTGGCAGAACCTGATCGGCACGAAGGGCGATCAGGTGGTCGGCGTCAGCGGGACGAACTTCGGTACCGGCCTGAGCAACATCTTCAATGTGATCGCCGCCGGCTCCGGCAACCGGAGCACCATCGGTACGGCGCTGGGCACGAGCAGCCTGCCCACCGGCTTCAACCTCGGCCTGGTCGGCAAGATCAGCGGCACCTATTCCATCGGCGCGCTGGCCAATTTCTTCGAGAGCCAGAGCGGCGCCAACGTGCTGTCCACGCCCAATCTCGTCGCGCTGGACAACGAGGAGGCCCGCATCGTCATCGGCCAGAACGTGCCCTTCGTGACCGGCTCCTACGCCAGCACCGGCGCGACGACCGGCGGCACCGTCAACCCCTTCACGACGGTGGACCGCAAGGACGTCGGCCTGACGCTGAAGATCAAGAGCCAGATCGGCGAGGGCGGCACGGTGCGCATGGTGGTCTACCAGGAGAACTCCTCCGTCGTGCCCGGCAGCAGCGGCACCCAGGGCCCGACGCTGGACAAGAGCGCCATCGAGACCTCGGTCGTCGTCGACGACGGCGACATCATCGTGCTCGGCGGCCTGCTGAAGGACGAGTACACCGACGGCGACGACGGCGTGCCCGGCCTGTCCAGGATCCCGCTGCTGGGCAATCTGTTCAGCAGCAAGAACCGCAAGCGCGTGAAGACCAATCTGATGGTCTTCCTGCGCCCCGTCGTGCTGCGCACCGCCGAGGGCACCAGCCAGCTGAGCCTGGACCGCTACGAGAGCATCCGCGCCGCGCAGCAGAACGGCCAGCCGAGCAAGACCTATCTGCTGCCCGACACCGGCGCACCCGTGCTGCCCGAGCCCAAGGCGTCCGCGCCCAAGCAGTGATGGCCGCGACCCGCCACCCCCTGCCCTATGCCTTCGCGAAGGCGAACTGCGTGCTGCTGGAAGACGACGGCAATGCGCTGACGCTGTGGGCCGCGCCCGAGGTCGGCTGGGCCACGCTGTCCGAGGTGCAGCGCCTGTACGCGGTGGACCGGCTGGAGGCCGAACCCGCCGCGTCGCTGGCCGAGCGCATCCATGCGGCCTATGCCGGCAGCGAGAGTAGCGCGGCCGTCGTCGTCGGCGAGGTCGAGAGCGCGGTGGACCTGTCGCGCATGATGCAGGACCTGCCCGCCGTGGAAGACCTGCTCGAGGCCGCCAACGACGCGCCCATCATCCGCATGCTGAACGCGCTGCTGACCCAGGCGGCCAAGGACGGCGCGAGCGACATCCACATCGAGCCCTACGAGCGCAGCAGCTCGGTGCGCTTCCGCGTCGACGGCACGCTGCGCGAGGTCGTGCAGCCCAACCGCGCGCTGCACGCGGCGCTGATCTCGCGGCTGAAGATCATGGCCGAGCTCGACATCGCCGAGAAGCGCCTGCCGCAGGACGGCCGCATCTCGCTGCGCATCGGCGGCCGCGCCATCGACGTGCGCGTGTCCACGCTGCCCAGCGCCCACGGCGAGCGCGCCGTGCTGCGTCTGCTGGACAAGAGCGAATCCAAGTTCACCCTCGAAGGCCTGGGCATGGACGGCCACGTGCTGGCCGCCTTCAAGAAGCTGGTGCAGCAGCCCCACGGCATCGTGCTCGTGACCGGCCCGACCGGCTCGGGCAAGACCACCTCGCTCTATGCCTCGCTGCAGACCGTCGACACCAGCACGACCAATGTGCTGACCGTCGAGGACCCGATCGAATACGAGCTGCCGGGCATCGGCCAGACCCAGGTCAATGCCAAGATCGACCTGACCTTCGCGAAGGCGCTGCGCGCCATCCTGCGCCAGGATCCGGACGTCATCATGATCGGCGAGATCCGCGACTACGAGACCGCGCAGATCGCGATCCAGGCCTCGCTGACCGGCCACCTCGTGCTGGCCACGCTGCACACCAACGACGCGCCCAGCGCCGTCACGCGGCTGACCGACATGGGCGTCGAGCCCTTCCTGCTCAGCAGCTCGCTGCTCGGCGTGCTGGCCCAGCGCCTGGTGCGCCGGCTGTGCCCCGCCTGCAAGCGCCAGGACGCGGACGGCCACTGGCACCCCGTCGGCTGCGAGGCCTGCGGCCACACCGGCTACAAGGGCCGCACCGGCGTCTACGAGCTGATGGTGGCCGACGCGGCCGTGCGCAACCTCATCCACCAGCAGGCTGCCGAAGCGGAGCTGACGACGGCCGCACGCGCCGCCGGCCTGCGCTCGATGCGCGAGGACGGCGAGCGGCTGATCACGGCCGGCGTCACGTCGATGGAAGAAGTGCTGCGCGTCACCCGAGATTGAGGCCGACCTCGTGCCCGCCTACAAATACGAAGCCCTCAGCAACTCCGGCCGCCAGACCAGCGGCCTGATCGAGGCCGACAACCCGCGTGCCGCGCGCGCCGCCGTGCGCGCGCTGGGCCTCACGCCGCTGGCCATCGAGACCGTGCAGCAGCATGGCGCCCAGGAGGGCAGCCGCTTCGCGCGCCGCGTGTTCAGCGCCACGGCCCTGGCCGTCTGGACCCGCCAGCTCGCCGGCCTCGTCGGCTCGGGCCTGCCCATCGAGCGCGCGCTGACGGCGCTCGCCGACGAGAGCGAGGACGTGAAGCAGCGCGAGCTCATCAGCCAGCTCAAGGCCGAGGTCAACGCCGGTTCGGCCTTCGCACGCGCGCTGGCCTCGGCGCCGCGCGAGTTCGACGAGGTCTACCGCGGCGTCGTCGCGGCCGGCGAGCAGAGCGGCGCGCTCGGCCAGGTGCTGGAAAAACTCGCCGACGACCTGGAGGAACGCCAGGACCTGAAGGCCAAGCTCGTCGGCGCGATGGCCTACCCGGCCATCGTGTCGCTGATCTCGGTGTTCATCGTCATCTTCCTCGTCACCTACGTCGTGCCGCAGATCGCGACCGTGTTCACCAGCTCCAAGCGCGCGCTGCCGATGCTGACCGTCGCGATGCTGGCCATCAGCGACTTCGTGCGCGCCTGGGGCTGGGCGCTGCTGGGCGGCCTGGTGCTGGGCGGCCTGGCCTTGCGCCAGGCGCTGAAGGCGCCGGCCTTCCGGCTGCGCTTCGACGCCGGCGTCCTCGGCCTGCCACTGCTGGGGCGGCTGGCGCGCGGCTACAACGCGGCGCGCTTCGCCGGCACGCTGGCCATGCTGGCCGGCGCCGGCGTGCCCATCCTGAAGGCGCTGCAGGCCGCGGCGGAAACCCTCTCCAACCGCGCCATGCAGGCCGATGCGCTGGATGCCCTCGTGCAGGTGCGCGAAGGCGCGCCGCTGGGTTCGGCGCTGGCCGGCAAGAAGCGCTTCCCCGGCATCCTCGCGATGTTCGCCCGCCTGGGCGAGCAGACCGGCCAGCTGCCCGAGATGCTGGGCCGCGCCGCGCGCCAGCTCGGCACCGAGGTGCAGCGCCGCGCTATGGCCGCGGCCACGCTGCTGGAGCCCCTGCTCATCGTCGCGATGGGCGCCATCGTGCTGCTGATCGTGCTGGCGGTGCTGCTGCCGATCATCCAATTGAACACCTGGGTCAAATAGACCACCCCTACCGGCTTCGCCGGCTCCTCAAGGGGCTGAGCCCGGACACAAACAGTCCTGTGGACTGTTTGTGCCTGGCGAAGGCCAAGGCCTCTGGCCTTGGCAACTGCCAGTGGCCCGACAAAGCCGGTTCCACGGCAACCGCTGGAGGGGCGGCGGCGCTGCGCGCGCCTGACAATGCGGGGATGCCTGCCACGCTCTCCGGCCAACTCGTCGTCGCCATCTCCTCGCGCGCCCTCTTCGATTTCGAGGCCGAGAACCAGGTCTTCGAGGCCGAGGACGATCATGCCTATATGGCCCTGCAGCAGCAGCGCCTGGACGAGCCGGCGCCGCCCGGCGTGGCCTTCTCGCTCGTGAAGAAGCTGCTGGCCTTCAACGCCGGCGGCGTGCCGCGCGTCGAGGTGGTCGTGCTGTCGCGCAACGACCCGATCTCGGGCATGCGCGTGTTCCGCTCGGCGGCCCATTACGGCCTGTCCATCGAGCGCGGCGTGTTCACGCGCGGCGCGGCACCGTGGCGTTATCTGCGGCCGCTGTCGGCCCAGCTCTTCCTGTCCGCCAACGAGGCCGACGTGCGCTCGGCGCTGGCCGCCGGCGTGGCCGCGGCGCGCGTGATGCCGCTGTCCCGCCAGGCCTCGGCCGAACACCCCGGCGAGCTGCGCATCGCCTTCGACGGCGACGCCGTGCTGTTCTCGGACGAGGCCGAGCAGGTCTACCAGCGCGACGGCCTCGCGGCCTTCCGCGAGCACGAGAGCGAGCGCGCCCGCCAGCCGCTGCCGGCCGGCCCCTTCAAGCCGGTGCTGGAGGCCCTGCAGCGCCTGCAGCACGAGCCCGGCATGCGCATCCGCACGGCCCTGGTCACGGCACGCAGCGCGCCGGCCCACGAGCGCGCGATCCGCACGCTGATGGACTGGCGCATCGAGGTCGACGAGGCCATGTTCCTCGGCGGCCTGGCCAAGGGCGAGTTCCTGCGCGAGTTCGAGCCCGACTTCTTCTTCGACGACCAGGCCGGCCACGTCGAGAGCGCGGCCGCCCATGTGCCGGCCGGCCAGGTGGCCGCGGGCGTGGCGGCCGGCTGAGCCCTCTCAGGGCAGCAGGTTCAGCGCCAGGCTGCGCTCGGCCAGCCACAGCGTGGCCAGCGCCGCGATGGCGCTTGAGCCGCCCGGTACGATCCAGCGCCGGTAGGCCGCACGGGCCCTCAGCAGCAGGGCCAGCGGCAGCAGCAGCGCGACGACGGCGAGCTGGCCCAGCTCCACGCCGAGGTTGAAGCCCAGCAGCGGCAGCACGAGTTCGTGGCCGCGCAGGCCCAGGTCCTTCAGCGGCCCGGCAAAGCCCACGCCGTGCACGAGGCCGAAGACGGCCACCATGCTCCAGCGCGGCCCCGGCACGAAGGGGCGCAGGTTGTCCAGCGCGGCCAGCAGCACGGTCAGCGCGATCAGCGACTCGACCCAGCGCGACGGCGGGGCTATGACGCCGCCGGCGGCCAGGCCCAGCGTGATGGAGTGGGCGACCGTGAACGCCGTGACCAGCCTCAGCGTCTCGGCGAAGGCGCCGCGCGCGCCGGCCCGCGGCGCCCAGCCCGCGCCGTCGCGGCGCCAGACGGCCACCAGCAGCAGGGTGACGAGGAAGAGCACATGGTCCAGCCCGCTGGCGATGTGGGCCATGCCCTCGGCGACGAAGCCGGCGAAGCCGCGGCTCTCGGTGCCCAGCCGCTGCGGGCCGGCGCCGGGCACCAGCAGCAGCGGCTCGCCCGCCGCGCCGACGAGGCGGGCCAGGCCGCGGTGGCCGGCGTCTGTGGCGGCGAAGAGGCGGTAGTCGATCTGCAGTTCGTGCACGGCCGCCGCGCAGCGCCAGTGGCCGACGAGCACCGCGTGCGTGCCGTCGCTGTGTTCATCGAGCTGGGGCGGCGCGCGGTCCAGCGCGCGGCAGGCGGCGCCATCGGCCGTGAAGCGCAGGCCTTCGGCGGCCAGGCGCTCGATGTCGGGCCAGCGCGCACGCACCTCGCCCCAGCTCAGCTGGCCGTCGCCGTCGGCGTCCAGCGCGAGGTCGCGGTCGAGGTCGCGCAGCGCGATGTCCAGGCGTTGCTCGACCTCGGCGCCGTCCACGCGATAGCTCAGGTAGGCCTCGCTGGACTGGTGGGCCTGGGCCGCGGTGCAGAACAGCAGCAGCAACAGCCAACGGATCACGACGCAAAGCTCCTGTCGAGGGCGGTGAGGCGCACATCCTGCCAGCCCTTGTCGCGCAGCTGCCGTGCGAGCTGCGCCCGCGTCGCGTCGCCGTCGCGCCCGGCCGCCAGGGCTGCGCGCAGCAGCAGCAGCGCATCGGCCGGCTCGCGCTGCAGGGCCCAGTTGACACGGGCCAGGCGCAGGGCCTCGTGCGGCTGCGCCTGCACGTCGAGGGCGAAGCGGGCCTGCTCGCGCGCGTGGCGGCCGGGCTCGCGGCGGTCGGCGGCGGCGAGGCGCTCGCGCAGGCGCTCCATCAGCGTTGCCGGGCGGCCGAGCTGGCGCAGCGCGATGGCGCGGCGCAGCAGCAGCGCGTCGGCCTCGGCATCGGGGCTGCGCTCCAGCAGCGCCAGCGCCTCGGCGGCGCGGCCGCGCGCGAGCAGCCAGTCGGCCCAGGCGGCACGGGTGTAGACCGCGTCTTCGCCGGCCAGGGCCAGGCGGTAGAGGGCCGGCGCGGCGGCTTCGTCGCCCAGGCGCTCGGCCAGCTCCGCGCGCATCAGCGCCAGCCAGGGGTCGGGGGCCAGGCCGCGCCCGGCGCCCAGGCCGGCCAGCGTCCGCGCGGCGGCGGCGGCCTGGCCGGACAGGCTGGCCAGTTCGGCCAGGCAGGCCGCGGCGGGCCGGGCGGCCAGCGGCCGCAACTGCTCGCACAGCGCGCGGGCCTCGGGCAGTTCGGCGCGCAGCTGGTGCAGGGCCGCGGCGTCGAGCAGGGCCTGGGCGCGCTGCGCGTCGTCCAGCCCGCCGCGCGCGAGCAGGCCATGCAGTTCGGCCTGGGCCGCGTCGAACTCGTGGCGGGCCTGCAGCACATGGGCGCGCAGCAGCACGGCCTCGGGCGGCGCATCGGCACGCGGCCACCAGGGCGCGAGCGCGGCCTCGGCCACGCCGAGCTCGCGCGGGTCGCCATGCACGCGGGCGCGCTGCAGCGCGGCACGCGCGGCGGCGGCGGCCAGCGGCAGCTGGGCCGGGTCGCGCGCCAGGGCCGCGTGGCGCGCGCGCTCGGCGGCGTCGATGCGATAGGGCAGGCGCTGCACGATCTCGGCGTCGTCCCTGGGCACGAAGGGTTCGGCCGAGGCCGTCAGCGCGCCCGCCGCCAGCAGCAGGGCAAGGGGCAGGCGCGCCATGGTCACAGCGGCTGGGGCTCGTCGGTCTCGCTGACGGCCACGTCCGCGCTGGGCAGCGCGAGCGGCTCCACGCCGTCCTGGGCCGGCAGCGCGTTGAGGTAGCTCACCATCGCCGCGGCCGACGCGATGGCGCTGTCGGGCACGGCCGTGGCGGCGGCCGGCGTCTGCGCCGGCGCCATGCCGCCGTCGCCATAGCCGCCTCCGCCACAGGCCGCGAGCACCAGGCCGGCGGCCAGGGCCGCCGATGCCGAAAACAGGCTTCGCATGACGGCCTCCTTCACTTGGTGCCCGGGATGGGCGTGTTGAGATAGGGGAAGGCCGGCAGCAGCGGCACGACGGCCTGGTCGACGCCGTCGTGCAGCTTGAAGGCCGTGGCGCCCAGCGGCACGGCCGAGGGCTTGCAGGCCGCGCCGAAGCCGAGCTTGTCGGTATCGCCGTTGGCCATGCACAGGCCGCCCATCATCGCGACGAGGGAGATGTCGACCACGTCGTCCTTGGGTCGGCGGCCGTTGGGGAAGCCCGCGCTGTCGCTGCCGCCGGCGAGGATGTTGCCGACGATGCCGAGGCGGTTCTGCTGCGCGAAGGGCACGGGAGCGATCGCCGTGTTCAGCCGCAGCATCTCGGACGCGACGACGCCCGCTGGCTGGTTGACGCCCTTGATGCCGGTCAGGAAGGCCGTCACGAGGTCGTTGCGCGGGAAGTTGGTCGGCGCCGTGTTGGGCAGGGCCAGCGCGATCTCGAGCAGGGCGGGCAGCGTCGGGTTGGTCACGTAGTCGAGGAACTGCGCGTCGTCCTTGGGCTTGGAGGCGTTGTACTTGTCCTTGTCCTTCAGGCCGATGACGACCTCGTTGACGAGGGGCATGCCCAGGCGCGACACCTGCACCCAG
Source organism: Pelomonas aquatica (assembly GCF_026712205.1). Taxonomy (GTDB): domain Bacteria; phylum Pseudomonadota; class Gammaproteobacteria; order Burkholderiales; family Burkholderiaceae_C; genus Pelomonas; species Pelomonas aquatica. The sequence goes on along the minus strand of NZ_JAPPUW010000005.1, from coordinate 58,809 downwards.
GCGCCGCCGGGCTTCTCGCTCGCCTGATGGCCGCTGCCGGGCTTGGGGTTGATCAGCCGGCCCTGGCGCAGGCTGGCCGTCGTCCAGCCGCCGATGACGTCGCCGCCGCTCGGCGAGGACTTCAGGCAGTCCTTGTGGACCTCCAGCGCCAGCGTCGTGACGTTCTTGTCCGCGAGGGCGTTGGGCACCGCATTGATCTGGCTGGGGTCGGTGAGGACCGAGACGGGCGCGTTGACGAGGTCGAAGATGGTGCCGAGGTTGACCGCGAACGGGTCCTGGCGCTGGCCGACGAAGAGCTTGCCCGGCATGCCGCAGCCCGGGATGTTGACCGTGTAGATGTGCTTGGCCGCGTAGGCGGCGTAGTCGGCGATGGTCTTCTTGCCGATGTTGTCGACCGGCTTGTCGAAGGTCGTCGCGCCGTTGGCCGCGTTGCTGACCGGCTGCGCGGTGCCGACGCGGCGGTCGCCGCGCACGACGGTCAGCGTGTAGCTCTCGTTGACCTGCAGGTTGGCGTCCTTCACGTTGGACACCGCGCCGGACTGGATCAGCGGGATGTCGACCTGCTTGCCGCCGATCGTCAGCGCCGTCCCGGCGCCGTTGTTGGACAGCGTGTTCTTGAAGCGGAACTGGAAGCTCAGATGCTCCTTGGCATCGCCGACGTTGTCGATGTGGATCTCGTAGAGCGCGTTCGGGTCCATCGAGAAATAGTTCGGGCCGGCATAGCCGTCCTGCAGCGGCTGGTAGTTCGCGATCAGCGTCACATAGCCGTCGCGGCCGGCCTCGTAGCTGCGGAACATATAGAAGTCCGTCGCGTCGACCTTGGGCACGGTCGTGATGAAGGGGGCTTCGCGGTGGCTGGAAGCCTGGGCCGCGCAGGCCAGGCAGAGCAGCGCCACGCCCAGGGCGCTGCGCGTGAGTCGAACTTTCATGGGGGCATCCTGTGTGAGGCGATGCCGGCTTGGCATCTGAAGTGCTCTACGGCGCGCCCCCGCCCCCGGATTCAACCTAGAAACGGCAGTTGGGCGCGCCCGAGGGGCCGCCGAGGCGGGTTGCCGGCAAGGCGCGACGACGAAGTGGGCTCGTGCCCACGAGAAGGAGCAACGCAGCCGGCGGCCCGAAGCGGCGGTCCAGCGGGCGGGCAGCGCTGCCCAACGGCGTGGTGAACTTTGCGCAATGAGCAAGACATGGACGCACTGAGACTGCCGATGAATAGCGAGCGGTCAACTGCCGTTTCTAGGTTCAATCGATGTGACGAATCGCCCGCTTGTAGCCGGCTCACACAATCGCGCCACTTTCAGGAGAGCCGAATGCCCCGTTTCCGTCTTGCCGCCCTCGCCGCCGCACTGTGCGCCACCAGCGCCTGGGCCGGCAGCAGCGGCTTCTATCGCCAGCCCGCGCTGCGCGGCGACCAGGTCTATCTCGTCGCCGAGGGCGACCTCTGGCGCGTCGGCGCCCAGGGCGGCGAAGCCCGGCGCCTGACCACCCACCCGGGGCTGGAGAGCCAGCCCGTGGTGTCGCCCGACGGCCAATGGCTGGCCTTCACTGCGCAGTACGACGGCGGCACCGAGCTCTATCTGATGCCGGCCGGCGGCGGCGTGCCGAAGCGGCTGACCTGGGAAGGCAGCGGCATGAAGGCCTGGGGCTTCACGGCGGCCGGCGAAGTTGTCTATACAGGCCTGGACGGCCGCCCAGGCACCCAGCTGTTCGCCATCGACGCGGGCACCGGCCAGCGCCGCCAGCTGCCCGTGGGCCAGGCCAGCGACGGCGCGCTGAGCGCAGACGGCAGGACGCTGTACTTCACGCGCAGCGGCCTGCGCAGCGACAACGCCCGCCAGTACCGCGGCGGCGCCATCGCGCGGCTGTGGGCGCTGGACCTGGCCGGCAATGCCGAGGCCCGGCCGCTGCTGGCCGAGGGCAACAACGACCGCCGCCCCATGCCCTATGCCACGGCGGCCGGCGAGCGCGTCGCCTTCCTGTCCGACCGCGACGGCACGGTCAATGTCTGGAGCGTCAATGCCCAGGGCGGCGACCTGCGCCAGCACACCACGCACAGGGGCTGGGACATCCGCCACGCGTCCATCGACGGCAGCCGCGTCGTCTACGCGCTGGGCGCCGACCTCTGGCTCGTCGACCTGGCCCAGGCCGCCGCGCCGCGCAAGCTCGACATCGCCCTCGGCGGCGACTTCGACCAGCAGCGCGAGCGCTGGGTCAAGAAGCCGCAGGACTTCCTGACCGACACGGCCTTCGCGCCCAATGGCGAACGCGCGCTGCTCGCGGCGCGCGGCCATCTCGCGACGCAAGGCGTGCAGCAGCTGCGCCGCGCCGAACTGCCCCAGCCCGCCGACGGCCGCTGCCGCAAGGCCGAGTTCAGCGCCGACAGCAAGAGCGTGTTCGGCATCTGCGACTTCAGCGGCGAGACCGAGATCTGGCGCTTCGCGGCCAACGGCACGGGCCAGCCCGAGCGCATCACCAGCGGCGCCACGACGCAGCGCCGCAACCTGATGCCCTCGCCCGACGGCCGCTGGATCGCCCACACCGACAAGGAAGGTCGCATCTGGCTGACCGACCTGAAGGCCCCCGCCGCCACGGCAACGCGCGAGATCGCCCACGGCAGCGTCGGCGACCCGCCCCAACTGCTGGCCTGGAGCCCCGACGGCCAGGCCTTGGTCTGGGCCCGCCCGCTGCGCCAGGTCGACCGCAGCCAGCTGCAGCTCTACAGCGTGGCCGATGGCCGCACGCACACGCTGACCAGCGACCGCTACGACAGCGACGCCGCCGCCTTCAGCCCCGACGGGCACTGGCTCTACCTCGCGTCCAAGCGCAATTTCGCGACCACCGGCGGCAGCGCCCCCTGGGGCGACCGCAACACCGGCCCCTTCTTCGGCTTGCGCAGCAAGCTCTACGCGCTGGCCCTGCAGCCGGGCCTGCGCTCGCCGTTCGCGGCCAGGGATGAGCTGGAGACGCCCGCCGAGAAAAAGGCCGACGACAAGGCCGGCGCCGACGGCAAGAAGGCGCCCGAGAAGAAGCCCAATCCCGCCATCGCCTTCGATGGCCTCGCCGAGCGCCTGTTCGAGCTGCCGCTGCCGGCCGGCGACTTCCATGCGCTGCGCACGGACGGCAAGCGGCTGTGGTTCCTGGACCGCGACCTCGACGGCAAGAGCCAGCTCAAGTCCGTCGCCATCGACAACCAGGGTAGCCCGGCCGAAACCCTGGCCGGCGACGTGCGCGAATACGAGCTGAGCGCCGACGGCAGGAAGCTGATGCTGGTGCGCAACCAGGGCAGCGGCGCGGCGCCCGAGGTTCTCATCGTCGACGCGGCGCCCAAGCTGCCGGCCGAGCTGGCCAAGGCGCAGGTGCGCTGGAGCGACTGGCAGATCGCCACGCAGCCGCGCGCCGAGTGGAAGCAGATGTTCGCCGACGCCTGGCGCATGCACCGCGACCACTTCTACGACGTCAAGATGCACGGCGTCGACTGGCTGGCCGTGCGCGCCAAATACGAGCCGCTGGTGGAGCGCGTGACGGACCGCTACGAGCTGGCCGAGCTGATGGCCGAGATGGTCAGCGAGCTGGGCGCGCTGCACAGCCAGGTCGGCCCCGGCGACACGCGCAACGGGCCGGACGAACCCGGCCTGGCCGGCCTGGGCGGGCGCTTCTCGCGCGTGGCCGACGGCTGGCGCATCGACGCCATCTACGGCGCCGACCCCGAGCTGCCGTCCGAGGCCGCGCCGCTGGCCGCGCCCGGCCTGGGGCTGAAGGTGGGCGACGTCATCACGACGCTGAACGGCCGCCCCACGGCCGGCGCGCCCCATCTGCTGGAGCTGCTGCGCGGCCAGGCCGGCCGCCAGGTGCTGCTGGAGGTGAGACTGGCCGGCGGCAAGACGGTGCAGCGCATCGTCACGCCGGTGGCCCAGCCGCGCGAGAACCAGCTGCGCTACAACGACTGGCGCGTCGGCCGCGCCCGCGCCGTGGAGCAGGCCGGCCAGGGCCGCATCGGCTATGTGCATCTGCGCGCGATGGGGCCGGCCGACATCGCCGACTTCGTGCGCGAGTTCTACGCCGCCAGCGACCGCGACGGCCTCATCATCGACGTGCGCTACAACAACGGCGGCAACATCGACAGCTGGATCCTCGAGAAGCTGCTGCGCCGCGCCTGGGCCTTCTGGCAGCCGCGCTCGCCGGCCGGCGCGCCGGTCTACGCCAATATGCAGAACGTGTTCCGCGGCCACACGGTCGTGCTGATGAACGAGGACACCTACTCCGACGGCGAGACCTTCTCCGAGGGCTTCAAGCGCCTGAAGATCGGCCCCGTCATCGGCAGGCGCAGCTCGGGCGCGGGCGTGTGGCTGTCCGACGGCAACCGCCTGCTCGACAACGGCATCATGCGCGCCGCCGAGGACGGCCAGATCGACGCCGACGGCCGCTTCCTGATCGAAGGCATCGGCGTGTCGCCCGACATCGAGGTCGACAACCCGCCGCGCGCGAGCTTCATGGGCCAGGACGCGCAGCTGGACGCGGCGATCGCCGAGCTGAAGCGGCGCATCGCCGCACAGCCGGTGCCGCAGGTGAGGCCCGGGCCGTATCCGCGGCCGGTGCAGCCGCGCACGAAGGCCGAGTGAGCGACCGCCATGCGCCGGCTCGTCCGCTGCACGCTATGCCTCAGCGCGGCCTGCGGTGCCGGCCTGGCGCCGGTGGCGGCGCAGGGGGCCGGCTCGGGCGTCGGCGGCACCGTGACGCTGTGGCCCACGCAGCCCGGCCCGCAGCGTCGCGGCGAGGCGGGCACGGCCCCCTTTGCCGACGCCACCATCGAGCTGCGCGATGCGCGCGGCCGCCCGATCGCGACCTCCCGAACCGACGCGGCGGGGCGCTTCCGCATCCCGGCGCGACCGGGGCGCTCCGAGGTTCGTGTGCGGATCCACAACAGCCCCCTGCCGCGGTGTGACAGCGTGCAAGCCGTCGTGCAGGCGCAGCAGACCGTCGACGTCACGATCGCCTGCGATTCCGGGCTGCGGTGAACGCGCGCTCATGCCCTGCAAACAGGGGATGACATCGTTTCGACGGGTTTACAACCGATGTGCCTTTCGTTCACGATGTGCGCACCTGCCTGTCCGAGCCGGGCCTGCAGCCTCACCGTCGACCGCGCGCGACGCCGGCTCCATGAAGGTCGGTGATCGGCGTTGTCGTCGCAACCACACCAGGAGCACGCATGAGAAGAGCCGGATCAACACACGCCGCGTGGCTTGCATTGGCGCTGTCCTTCGTGGCCACCTCGTCCGCGCAGGCCGCCCCCAATGCCAACGGCGTCGAGGTGACGCATGCCGAGCACGCGACGCTGAAGTCGCTGCGCGGCTCGATGCCCAGGCCCGACGAGCTCAGCAAGAGCGGCCGCGAGCATGCGGCCAAGCCCCTGCCCTGGCTCGACGGACCCGGCACGCCCAGCGACGGCGCGCTGCAGTCGCAGACCATCCTGCCCGCCGCGACGACGCCCGGCCTGGGCTTCGACGGCATCGGCCAGGGCTTTACCGGCCCGCAGGGCAGTTTCACCGTGAATTCCGCGCCGCCCGACACCAACGGCGCGGCCGGCACGACGCAATACGTGCAGACGGTCAACACCGCGCTGGCCGTGTTCGACAAGGCCAGCGGCAATGTGCTGTACGGCCCGGTGCCGATCAACACGCTGTTCCAGCCGCTGGGCGGGCGCTGCGCGTCCGACAACGACGGCGACCCGGTCGTCGTGTTCGACAAGCTCGCGCAGCGCTGGGTCATCTCGCAGTTCGCGGTGACGACCACGCCCTACTACCAGTGCGTCGCGGTGTCGCAGACCGCCGACGCGACGGGCGCCTACAACCTCTACGCCTTCAGCTACGGCTCGGTGTTCCCGGACTACCCGAAGATGGGCGTGTGGCCCGATGCCTACTACATCAGCTTCAACATGTTCACCAGCACCTTCCAGGGTGCGAAGGCCTGCGCCTACGACCGCAGCGCCATGCTGGCCGGCAGGGCGGCCACGCAGCAGTGCTTCCAGCTCTCCACGAGCTATGGCGGCCTGCTGCCCGCCGACCTCGACGGCACGACCGCGCCGCCCGCGGGCTCGCCAGGCATCTTCATGGCGCGCGGCTCGAACTCGCTGTACCGCTGGCTGATGCAGGTCGACTGGGCCACGCCGGCCAACACGAGCTTCTCGGGCACGCCGGCGTCGCTGCCGGTCGCGTCCTACGCCGCCGCCTGCGGTGGCGGCACCTGCATCCCGCAGGCAGGCGTGTCGCAGAAGCTCGATTCGCTGGCCGATCGGCTGATGTTCCGTCTTGCCTACCGCAACTTCGGCAGCTACGACAGTGTGGTCGTCACCCATTCGGTGCAGGTGGGCGGCACGCGCAAGAGCGGCAATGCCGCCGTGCGCTGGTACGAGGTGCGCAACCCGCGTACCGCCACCGCCGTGTACCAGCAGGGCACCTTCAACCCGGACGGCACCTGGCGCTGGATGGGCTCGATCGCGCAGGACAAGCAGGGCAATATCGCGCTGGGCTACAGCGTGTCGAGCACGGCCATCCATCCGGGCATCCGCTATACGACGCGCGCGGCCAATGATCCGCTGGGCACGATGCAGGCGGAGACCTCGATCCTCGAGGGCGCTGGCTCGCAGACGGGCTCCAACCTGGCGCGCTGGGGCGACTACAGCGCGATGACGGTGGACCCGGTCGACGACTGCACCTTCTGGTACACCACCGAGTACCTGAAGAGCGACGGGGCCTTCAACTGGTCCACGCGCATCGCCTCGTTCAAGTTCCCGGGCTGCATCTGAATCCGGGCCGCGCACGCGAAAAAGGGAGGCTCGGCCTCCCTTCTGCTTTCTCTCGCCGCGCCGCTCAGCCCAGCACGACCCGCGCGAACTTGCGCTTGCCGACCTGCAGCACATGCTCGCCGGCGTCGAGCTTCAGGCCCTTGTCGGACAGCAGCTCGCCGGAACGGCGCACGCCGCCCTGCTCGATCATGCGCAGGCCCTCGCTGGTGGAGGCCACCAGGCCGGCCGCCTTCAGCACCTGGGCCAGCCCCAGCGGCGCGCCGCTGAGCTGCACCTCGGGGATGTCGTCCGGGATGCCACCCTTGGCACGGTTGTTGAAGTCGGCCTCGGCCGCATCGGCCGCCGCGGCGCTGTGAAAGCGCGCGGTGATCTCCTTGGCCAGTGCGACCTTGGCCTCCTTGGGGTTGCGCCCGCCTTCGACCTCGGCCTTCAGCTGGGCGATCTCGGCGATGGACCTGAAGGACAGCAGCTCGTACCACTTCCACATCTGCACGTCGCTGATCGACAGGATCTTAGCGAACATGGTGTTGGCCGGCTCCGTGATGCCGATGTAGTTGTTCTTGGACTTGGACATCTTCTCGACGCCGTCCAGGCCCTCCAGCAGCGGCATGGTCAGGATGCACTGCGGCTCCTGGCCGTATTCCTGCTGCAGGTGGCGGCCCATCAGCAGGTTGAACTTCTGGTCGGTGCCGCCCAGTTCCAGGTCGCTCTTCAGCGCCACCGAGTCGTAGCCCTGCATCAGCGGGTAGAGGAACTCGTGCACCGAGATCGGCGTCTGGCTCTGGAAGCGCTTCGTGAAGTCGTCGCGCTCCAGCATGCGGGCCACCGTGTACTTGCTGGCCAGTTGGATCATGCCGGCCGCGCCCAGCGGCTCGCTCCATTCGGAGTTGTAGCGGATCTCGGTGCGCGCCGGGTCCAGCACCAGCCGGGCCTGGGCGTAGTAGGTCTCGGCATTGGCCTGGATCTGTTCCTTGGTCAGCGGCGGGCGGGTGGCGTTGCGGCCTGAAGGGTCGCCGATCATGGAGGTGAAGTCGCCGATCAGGAAGATGACCTCGTGGCCCAGGTCCTGCAGCTGGCGCATCTTGTTCAGCACCACGGTGTGGCCGACGTGGATGTCGGGCGCCGTCGGGTCCAGGCCCAGCTTGATGCGCAGCGGCACGCCCGTCGCCGCCGAGCGGGCCAGCTTCTTCGTCCACTCGGCCTCCGGCAGCAGTTCGTTGACCCCGCGGCGGGTGACGGCCAGGGCCTCCAGAACGGCATCGGTGATCGGGAATTGGGCGGCGTCGGACATGGCGGCTCAGCACCCGGCGGCGGGCCGGACGCGATTGTTAAGTTGTTGATCCATCGGGGTAAACCGGCATGCCGGGTGGACAGGAGCCGTTAGAATTCACCCTTCGGATCGGGGGTGTTGCTTCAACACAACCGGCATGGATTTTAAGGGCAGCATGGTTTTGAACTCCGCGCTGCCCTTCGCATGGAACCGGCCTGGCCGGGATTGCCCCAGCGACAACCCCGGGATGCCCGCGCGTGACCGCAGTTCAGAAACGTCTGCATCAGCTTCAAACAGCGTTGAAAAGCGCTGAAGCCTTCGCCGCCAGGCATCCGCGCGCGCTGACTGCCTCCGTCGTCGGCATCCTCAGCGGCTTCGCCGTGACCGCCTTCGGCATCGCACCGCTGGCGCCCGACGCGGCCGAGCTGCCGCGCCGCACGCTGGTCGAAGCCCTGCCCACGCCCGACATCGCGGCCCAGCTCGACGAACTCTCCGCCCACGCCATCGGCCTGACCCGCGCCGAGGCCACCCGCTCCAGCGACACGCCCGACAGCCTGCTCAGGCGCGCCGGCGCCTTCGACCCGGCCGCCGCCGCCTTCCTGCGCACCGACCCGCTGGGTCGCCGCGTGCTGCAGGGCCGCGCCGGCAAGATGGTCCACCTGACGGCCGACGCCGCGGGCCAGGTGCAGAAGATCGTCGTGCGCTTCCCGGCCGAGAAGGTCGAGCAGCAGGGCACGCACTTCACGCGCCTGACGATCGAGCGCGACGGCGCGCATTTCAGCGCCCGCACCGAGACCGCGCCGCTGCAGACCCAGGTGGCCCTGGGCAGCGGCACGATCCGCAGCTCGCTGTTCGCCGCCACCGACGACGCCAACATCCCCGACGCCATCGCCTCGCAGATGGCCGACATGTTCTCCGGCGACATCGACTTCCACCGCGAGCTGCGCAAGGGCGACCGCTTCAGCATCGTCTACGAGACGCTGACGGCCGACGGCGAGCCCGTGACCTGGGACGGCGGCGTCGGCCGCCTCGTGGCTGGCGAGTTCACGAACAACGGCCGCACCTACAGCGCCGTCTGGTTCAAGGACCAGGCCACCGGCAAGAGCAGCTTCTACGGCTTCGACGGCCAGAGCAAGCGCCGCGCCTTCCTGGCCAGCCCGATGGAGTTCTCGCGCATCACCAGCGGCTTCGCGATGCGCTTCCACCCCATCCTGAACACCTGGCGCCAGCACAACGGCGTGGACTACGGCGCGCCCACCGGCACGGCCGTGCGCTCCGTGGGCGACGGCACGGTCGAAATGGCCGGCTGGCAGAGCGGCTTCGGCAATGTCGTCAAGATCCGCCACGGCGGCGACCGCGAGACCGTCTACGCCCACCTCAGCAAGATCGACGTGAAGAAGGGCCAGCGCATCGAGCAGGGCCAGCGCGTCGGCGCCGTCGGCATGACGGGCTGGGCCACCGGCCCGCATCTGCACTTCGAGTTCCACGCCGGCAGCCGGCTGATGGACCCGCGCACCATCGCGCGCGCCTCCGAGGCCGTCACGCTGCCCAACTACGCCAAGGCCCAGTTCCAGCAGATCGTCGCCAGCGTGAAGACCCAGCTGTCGGTCGCCGAGACGATGGATGGCGTCTCCGCCGCTGAGTAAACCGTCGGCCCTCTACATCGGGCTGATGTCGGGCACCTCGCTCGACGGCATCGATGGCGTGCTCTTCGACGCGGATGCGATGGCCGTCATCGGCCATGTGCACGCCCCCTTCGCCCCGGCGCTGCGCGACGAACTGCTGGCGCTGAACGCGCCCGGCGACAACGAACTGCACCGCGCCGCGCTGGCGGCCAATGCCGTCGCGCGCGGCTATGCCGACCTGGTCTCGCAGCTGCTGGAGGCCACGCGCACGCCGCGCGCGCAGGTACGCGCGCTGGGCGCCCACGGGCAGACGGTGCGCCACCGGCCCGGCGGCATCGAGGCCTACACGACCCAGCTGCTGAACGGCGCGCTGCTGGCCGAGCAGGCCGGCATGGCCGTGATCTGCGACCTGCGCAGCCGCGATGTCGCCGCCGGCGGCCAGGGCGCGCCGCTGGTGCCGGCCTTCCATCGCGCCGTGTTCGGCGCCGCGGGCCGCGACGTGGCCGTGCTGAACCTGGGCGGCATCGCCAACCTCAGCCTGCTCTTCGCCGACGGCCGCACGGGCGGCTTCGACTGCGGCCCGGCCAACTGCCTGATGGATGGCTGGATCGCCCGCCGCCGCGGCCTGGCCTACGACGCCGACGGCGCCTGGGCCGCAACCGGCCGCCTGCTGCCCGAACTGCTGGCCGCGCTGCTGGCCGAGCCCTGGTTCGCACTGCCGCCGCCCAAGAGCACGGGCCGCGACCTCTTCCATCAGCACTGGCTGGACGCGCGGCTCACGCCCGGCCTCGCGCCCGAGGACGTGCAGGCGACGCTGCTGGAGCTCAGCGCGCGCTGCGCGGCCGCCGCGCTCCGTGCGCAGATGCCCGGCGCGACAAGGCTGATCGCCTGCGGCGGCGGCGCGCTGAACGGCGCGCTGATGCGCCGCCTGGCCGCCCTGCTGCCCGGCGCCGCCGTGCAGACCAGCGCCGAACACGGCCTGCCAGTGGATCAGGTCGAGGCCGCCGCCTTTGCCTGGCTGGCGCATCGCTTCGTCGAGCGGCTGCCGGGCAACCTGCCCACCGTCACCGGCGCCGCGGGGCCGCGGCTGCTGGGTGCGCTCTACCCCGCCTAGGCTTCGCCGGCTTCCGCCTCGCCGTGGGCGGCGGCCGCGCGGCTGTCCCGCGCGTCGAGCTGCCAGAAGATGCCCGCCGAGGCCATCGTGATCAGGGCCATGCAGCCGAAGGTCGCGCGGAAGGCATCCAGCGTCTGCGCACCGCCGCTGCCGAAGACATCCGTGAAGGCCGCCAGCACCGCACCGGCCGCCGCGACGCCCATACCCATGGCCAGCATCTGCACCATGGACAGCAGGCTGTTGCCGCTGCTGGCCGTGTCGGGCCCGAGGTCCTTCAGCGTCAGCGTGTTCATCGCGGTGAACTGCATCGAGTTGACGGCGCCGAACACGGCCAGCTGCAGGATGCGCAGCGCCAGCGGCTGGCCGGGCGACGCGAACACGAAGCTCATCATCGTCAGGCCGACGAGGCCGGTGTTGACGACCAGCACGCGGCGGTAGCCGTGGCGGGTGATCAGGGGCGTCGTCATGCGCTTCATCGACATGCTGGCGATGGCCACGGGCAGCATCATCATGCCGGCCTGGGCGGGCGAATAGCCCATCGTCACCTGCAGCAGCAGCGGGATCAGGAAGGGCATGCAGGAGCTGCCCAGCCGCGAGAACAGATTGCCCAGCAGGCCGATGCGCAGCGAGCCGACGCGGAAGAGCTGCGGCGAGAACAGCGGGTCGGGCCGGCGCAGCGCATGCAGCCAGTAGGCCGTCAGGCTGGCCAGGCCGAAGATCATCAGCACCAGGACCGAAGCCTGGCGCAGGCCCAGGCCCGACAGGCCGTCCAGCGCCAGCGAGATCGCGACCATGCCGAAGGCCAGCAGCAGATAGCCGGCGGCGTCGAAGCGCGCGACGGCGGCCGGCGGCGGCGTGGGCATATGGCGCAGCGTGGCCAGCGCGCCGACGACGCCGACCGGCAGGTTGATCAGGAAGATCCAGTGCCAGGACGCGACCTCGACGAGCCAGCCGCCCAGCGTCGGCCCGATCAGCGGGCCGATCAGCCCGGGGATGGCGACGAAGCTCATCGCCTGCAGGAAGCGCTCGCGCGGGAAGGTCTTCAGCACGACGAGGCGGCCGACCGGCAGCAGCAGCGCGCCGCCCGCCCCCTGCACGACACGCGCGGCCACCAGCACGCTCAGGCTCGGCGACAGCGCGCACAGCAGCGAACCGATGGCGAAGAGCACGATGGCGCCGACATAGACCCGGCGCGTGCCGAAGCGGTCGGCCATCCAGCCCGACGCCGGGATCAGCATGGCCATCGTCAGCGAGTAGGCGACGATGACGGACTGCATGCGCAGCGGGCTCTCGCCCAGGCTGCGCGCCATCGCCGGCAGCGCCGTGTTGACGATGGTGGCGTCCAGCGTCTGCATGAAGAAGCCGACGGCCACCAGCCACAGCAGCACGCGCAGGGACTGCTCCTGCCGAGGGTCGGTCGGGGGCGAGGAGGCTGCCATGGCTCAGAAAGCAGAAAACCGCCCGGAGGCGGTCTTCAGTGCAAGTGCCAGTGCCAACTCAGGCCGAGAAGCTGGAGCCGCAGCCGCAGGTGGTCGTCGCGTTGGGGTTCTTGATGACGAACTGGGCGCCCTGCAGGTCTTCCTTGTAGTCGATCTCGGCGCCCATCAGGTACTGCAGGCTCATCGAATCGATCAGCAGCGTGACGCCGTTCTTCTGCATCTGCGTGTCGTCGTCGTTGACGGCCTCGTCGAAGGTGAAGCCGTACTGGAAGCCGGAGCAGCCGCCGCCCTGCACGAAGACGCGCAGCTTCAGCTCGGGGTTGCCCTCCTCGGCGACGAGGTCGCGCACCTTGTCGGCGGCGCTGTCGGTGAACACCAGCGGGGCGGGGATGTCGGTAGCGGGGGTTTCGAGAACGGCGCTCATCGAAGTTCCTGGAATCTGGGAGATGCCTGATTGTCGGCGGAAATGAAAAAGGCCGCACGATCGTGCGGCCTCTTTGAACGCGAAGCGTCGATCAGCGCTTGCTGAACTGCTTGCGGCGACGGGCGCCGTGCAGACCGACCTTCTTACGCTCGACTTCACGCGCGTCACGCGTGACGAAGCCGGCGCGGCTCAGTTCGGGCTTGAGCGTCGCGTCGTAGTCGATCAGCGCGCGGGTGATGCCCAGGCGCAGCGCGCCGGCCTGGCCGGACTCGCCGCCACCGTGCACGTTCACCTTGATGTCGAAGGCCTCGCCGTTGTTCGTCAGCAGCAGGGGCTGCTTGGCGATCATGATCGAGGTCTGACGACCGAAGTAGGCGTCGATGGCCTTGCCGTTGACGATGATCTGGCCCGTGCCCTTCTTGATGAAGACGCGAGCGACCGACGACTTGCGGCGGCCAGTGCCGTAGTTCCAATTTCCGATCATGGCCGTTCCTTAGATCTCGAGAGCCTTGGGCTGCTGAGCGGTGTGCGGGTGCGTGGGACCTGCATAGACCTTCAGCTTCTTGACCATGGCATAGCCGAGCGGGCCCTTGGGCAGCATGCCCTTGACGGCCTTCTCCAGCGCGCGGCCGGGGTGCTTGGCTTGCATGTCCTTGAACTTCGTGGCGTAGATGCCGCCAGGGAAGCCGCTGTGGCGGTAGTACACCTTGTCGGTGGCCTTGTTGCCGGTCACGCGGAGCTTGTCGGCATTGACGATGACAATGAAATCACCGGTGTCGACGTGAGGCGTGTAGATGGCCTTGTGCTTGCCGCGCAAACGGAGTGCCACTTCGCTGGCAACACGTCCGAGCACCTTGTCGGTGGCGTCAATCACAAACCACTCGTGCGTCACTTCGGCCGGCTTGGCGCTGAAGGTCTTCATGAGAGTAGCTTTCGCTGTGCCGACCCCTCAAAGAAGAAGCCGGCGATGGATGGCTGAAACTTCGGCCGGCCTCGGTGCTGTGTCTGTTGCACAACCTCTCGGACGGATTTTTCCCGCAGCCTTTTGACGGAAAAGCCCACGAGTGTACCAGCGCGATCGATGGCTTGGAAAGGCCCGGCGCGCTAATCTAGCCATCTCCAAGATTCAGCCATGCCCGGAACCCCTCCCGCCGCCCCCGAGCCCTCGCCCGCCGACCCGGCGGACTGGGACCACGAGCTGTCGGCCTTCGGCCCCGATCCGAAGACCGCGCCAACGCGGGCGCCCGCGGAGCCGGGCGGCGGCCCGCTGGCCAGCGCCCGCGCGGCGCTGGAGCGGCTGTCAACCTGGGTGCCCATCCACGCGCTGGCCCGGCGCCACCGCCGCCGCATCGTCGAGCACCTGCTCGCGCTGGAGCCTCACGACCGCTATCTGCGCTTCGGCTACCCGGCCTCGGACGAGCAGATCCACAAATACGCCCTCGGCATCGACTTCGGCCGCGACGAGGTGCTGGGCATCTTCAACCGCCGCCTGCAGCTCGTCGCGCTGGCCCATCTGGCCTACGAGCCACCGCCGCCGAGCCCGTCGCAGCGCACGATGGCCGAGTTCGGCGTGTCGGTGCTGCGGCAGTCGCGCGGCCGCGGCCTGGGCCGGCGGCTGTTCGACGCCGCCGCCCTGCACGCACGCAACCGCGGCGTCGACACTCTCTTCATCCACGCCCTCAGCGAGAACCGGCCCATGCTGCGCATCGCCGCCGCCGCGGGCGCCGTCGTCGAGCGCGACGGCGGCGAGTCGGCCGCCTGGCTGCGCCTGCCGCCGGACACCGTGGGCTCCCAGGTCGAACAGGCGCTGGACCGCCACCTCGGTGAGCTGGACTTCCAGTTCAAGCGCCAGGCCCAGGTGCTGAGCGGCATCGTCGACAGCGTCGCCGAGGTCAAGGCCCATTTCGACGCCTCGGACCGCGAAACCAAGGAATAAATGGCGGCGGGATGACGCGGCCGGCGACAGCGTCAAGCTCGCCCTCCCCCTCAGGCCGGGGGCATGGGGGCTAGCGAGTAATGTGTTTTAGGGACATTGAGCTACATTGCCCGACCATTGCGCCGCAAGAAACGTCGGCGTTGTCGCCAAACTCCGCCAAGGGACATGCCGTACGCCATCTATTGGATCGCCGCGCTGGCTGTTTGCGTGCTGGGCCTTGCCATCGGCTTGGTCTGGGCCTTGCGGCGGCCGGCTCACGCCAATAAAGGCCTGCCGGCGGAGTGGTCGCTCACGGCGCGGCCCGTGTTCACGGCCGACGAGCGGCGCGTCTTCCGGCTGCTGCGCGAGGCCCTGCCCCACCATATCGTGCTGTCCAAGCTGCCGCTGGTGCGCTTTTGCCAGCCGACCGAGGCCAAGGAAGTGCGCTACTGGTTCGACCTGCTCGGCGCCTCGCACGTGACCTTCGCCGTCTGCAGCCCCAACGGCCGCGTGCTGGCCGCCATCGACCTGGACGGCGAGCGGGGCGTCACGCCGCGCAGCCTGCAGATCAAGCATGCCGTGCTGTCGGCCTGCCGCGTGCGCCATCTGCGCTGCGCGGCGGACCACCTGCCCAGCGTCGCCGAGCTGCAGCTCCTCGTGCCCCAGGGCAGCAACCCGCGCGGGCCGCTGCCGGCGCCCGCCGCCAGCCCCGCCCTGCCGCGCCGCCGCGGCCTGGGCGAGGACGAATTCGGCAGCGACTGGGGCCAGTTCTCGCAGCCCTTGCCGCTGTGGCAGGACGCCAGCGTCTTCGGCGGCCATGACGCCTTCGGCGAGCCGCGCCCGCGCATGCCGGCCCAGACCCTGCGGCAGCCGATGCCGCAGCGCCGCACCGTGCAGCGCAGCCTCGACACGGCGCGCTACAACCCGCGCACCCTGCCCGTGCTGGACGATGCGGACGAAGAGGCCATGATGGACGACATCGTCGGCATCGTCGTCGACGCGCCGCGCTACGCGACCCAGCGCCCCCGCCGGGGCTGAGCCTTACCGGCGACACTCGCCGGATGCACCCCGCGACCCCTGACCTCAGCTTCGGCGACCTGACGCCGGAGTTCATGCTCGACGCCCTCGACGCCGCCGGCCTGCGCGCCGATGGCCGGATGCTGCAGCTCAACTCGTTCGAGAACCGCGTGCTGATGGTGCATCTGGAGGACGGCGGCGCGGCCGTGGCCAAGTTCTACCGACCGGCCCGCTGGAGCGACGCGCAGATCCTGGAGGAACACGGCTTTGCCGCCGAGCTGGCCGCGGCCGAGGTGCCGGTGGCCGCACCGTGGCTGCTGGGCGGCGGCTCCACCCTCTTCCACTACCAGGGCCAGCGCCTGGCCGTCACGCCGCGCCAGGGCGGGCGCGGGCCGGAGCTGGAAGACCCCGAGGTGCTGCGCTGGATCGGCCGGCTGCTGGCCCGGCTGCACGGCGTCGGGCGGCAAAAGCCCTTTGCCGAACGCCTCGCCTGGGCCAGCGCCGCGCCGGCCCGGGCGGCGCGCGACTGGCTGATGGCCAACGACGCCATCCCGCCCGAGATCGCGCCCGCCTGGGACGACGCCGCCCGGCGCTGCCTCGACGCCATCCAGGCCGCCTTCGACGGCCTGCCCGGCCTGCAGCTCACACGCCTGCACGGTGACTGCCACCCCGGCAACATCCTGTGGACGCCCGACCGCGGCCCGCATTTCGTCGACCTCGACGACGCCGTCACTGGCCCCGTCGTGCAGGATTTGTGGATGCTGCTGCCCGGCCAAACCGACGAAAGCGAGGCCGCCCGCCATCTGCTGAACGCCGTGCTCGACGGCTACGAGCAGATCGCCGAGTTCGACGACCGCGAGCTGCGCCTCATCGAGCCGCTGCGCACGATGCGCATGATCCACCACAGCGCCTGGCTGGCGCGCCGCTGGGGCGACCCGGCCTTCCCCATCGCCTTCCCGTGGTTCGGCACGCCCAACTACTGGCTGGACCAGGTGGCCAAGCTCAGGGAACAGCTGGAGGCGATGAAGCCCAGGACGGCGATGCCGACGCTCGCCCGGGACGAGGACGTGGTGGATTTCGACGGCGACGGATTTGCCTGAGCTGCCGCTCTCGGCTCAAAGATCCAGCACGTAGACGGTGGCGCTCGCACGCTCGGCGGCGCTGTGCCCCACCAGGCCGCGATCCCATTCCGGCCCCATGGCGCCCGTCGTGGCCGCCGCGCCCGCGGTCATGACCGCCACCTCCTCGGTGCCGGCATCGATCTCGGCCACCGGCTCGCGTTTGACCGTGAAGAAACGGGCGACCTGGACCGCGCCCGCCGAGATGACGACCAGATAGCGCGTGACCTGCCGCAGTTCCCGCGGCGAGTGCCGCGCCGGTACCTCGTGACCGAAGCCGTGGTTCATGCTGCCTCCTCGCCCGCATGGGCCGCAGGCCGCGACGACGGCCTGCGCAAGCCATTGTGCGCCGGCGCGCTGCCGGGCCGGGTTGCCCACCACAAAATACTGGATGCAATTACAGTATCGTGGTCTCATCCAGGCTCCGGCTTCTTCCCTCCGCACCGCCTCCACCCGGCCATGCAGCCCGCTTCCATTGCCACCACATCCATCGCGACGACCGCGCACGGCCGCCTGCCGCTGGACGACGCCCGCCTGCAGGGCCGGCTGTGGCGCGGCAGCAGCCTGGGCGCAGCCGCCGCCCCCACCCTGCCCAGCGGCTTCGCGGCGCTGGACGCCGAACTGCCCGGCGGCGGCTGGCCGCTGCAGGCCGCCACCGAGCTGCTGACGCCCCAGCCCGGCGTGCTGGAGTGGCGGCTGCTGGCCCCGGCCCTGAGCGGCTGGTGGGCCGGCCAGGCCGGGCCCGGCGCCCGCCCCGGCCGCCGCGCCCAGGCCGCCGCCGCGCCGGCCCTGCGCTCGCTGCTGCTCATCAACCCGCCGCACGCCCCCCACCTGCCCGGCCTGCAGGCGCTGGGCCTGCCGCCGGCGGCGCTGGTCTGGGTAGCGGCCGCCACGCCGGCCGAAGCGCTCTGGGCCGCCGAGCAGGCCGTCAAGTCGCGCGTGGCCGTGCTGGCCTGGCTGCCCGAAGCGCGGCCGGAGCAGGTCCGGCGCCTGCAGGTCAACGCCCTCGGCTCGGATGCCCCCCTCTTCCTGATCCGGCCGGAGCGCGCCGGCCAGCAGTCCTCGGCGGCGCCGCTGCGACTCGTCGTCAAGCCCGGCGAGGGCTGGCGCCTCGACGTGCACCTGCTCAAGCGCCGCGGCCCGGCGCACGCAGGCTGGCTGAAGCTGGCGGCCGTGCCGGGCGCCGTGGAGCCGCTGCTGACGGCGGCCAAGCGCAAGGGCCCGCCCGCGCCTGCGCCCACACCGGCCCGCCCCCCGACGGAGCGCCACGATGCGCTGGCTCGCCCTGTGCCGCAGGCCTGATGCGGCCGCCGGCGACAGCGACGCCCTGGCCTGGCTGGCGCTGAGCTTCACGCCGCGCGTCGCCCGGCTGGAGGAAGCGGTCGTGGCCGAGGTCTCGGCCAGCCTGCGGCTGTTCGGCGGCGCGCGCGCGCTGCGCCAGAAGCTGCAGGCCGCGGCGACGCAGGCCGGCTTGGCCCTGGGCGCCGCGGCCTGGGCGCCCACCGCGCTCGCCGCCCTGGCGCTGGCACGCTGCCCGCAGCACCCGCAACAAGGCCGCCTGGCCGAACGCCTCGACGCGCTGCCTCTCGCCGCGCTGAGCGCCGCCCAGGCCCATCACGCGATGCTGGCCCGGCTGGGCTGCCAGCGCCTGGGCGAACTGCGCCGGCTGCCCCGCCCCGCGCTGGCCAGGCGCTTCGGCCCCGGCCTGCTGGCGGCCCTGGACCAGGCCTACGGCGACCTGCCCGAGGCCCACGCCTGGCTGACGCTGCCCGAGCGCTTCGACGCCCGCCTGGAGCTGCCCTGGCGCGTCGAGCATGCGCCGGTGCTGCTGCATTTCGCCGAGCAGCTGCTGCGCCAGCTCTGCGCCTTCCTGGCTGCCCGTCATGCCGGCGTGCGCGCGCTGCGCCTGGCCTGGCAGCACGACGCGATGCGCGCGCGCGACGTCGCCGGCGGCGGCGAGCTGACCGTGGCCACGGCCGACACCACGCGCGACCTGCGCCGCCTGTCGCGCCTGCTGGCCGAGCACCTGGCCCGCACGACGCTGGCCGCGCCGGCCGGCGAGCTCCGCCTCAGCGCCGACAGCGTGCTGCCGCTGGAGGAAGGCAGCGCCGGCCTGCTGCCGGGGCCCGCCGACCCCCAGGAGCGCACGACGACGAACGCGCTGCTGGAACGCCTCTGCGTGCGCCTGGGCGCCGGCCGCGTGCGCGAAGGCCGGCTGCACGAAGACCACCGCCTGGACCACATGCAGCGCTGGCATCCCTGGCCCGCCCCGCCCGCGCCGGCCGCACGGCGCCCGCCCGGGCCCCAGCCCACCTGGCTCGTCGAGCCGCCGCAGCCGCTGCGCTGCGATGCGCAGGAACAGCCGGTCTTCGCCGGGCCGCTGGCGCGCATCAGCGGCCCGCACCGCATCGAGGCCGGCTGGTGGCAGGGCGGCGGCCTGCAGACCCGCGACTACTACGTGTACCGCAGCGCCACGCGCGGGCTGCTGTGGGTCTATCACGAGCGGCTGCCGGCCTCGGCGACGTCGGGATGGTTCCTGCACGGGGTGTTCGCGTGAGATTCGCGCCGCCTCCGCCCTATGCCGAGCTGCACTGCCTGTCGGCCTTCAGCTTCCTGCGCGGCGCCTCCGAGCCGGCCGAGCTGATGGAGCGCGCCGGCACGCTGGGCTACGAAGCACTCGCCATCACCGACGAATGCTCGCTGGCCGGCGTCGTGCGCGCGCACAAGCAGCTGCGGCTGATGCGCGAGGCCGCGGAACACGCCGCGAAGAAGGCCGCCGAAGACGCCGGCACCGAAGCCCAGCCCATCCCCGCGCTGCCCCGGCTGCTGATCGGCAGCGAGTTCCTCGTCCGCGACGACGCCGGGCAGCCGCGCTTCAAGCTCGTGCTGATCGCGCAGAACCTGCACGGCTACGGCAACCTCAGCCAGTTCATCACGCGGCTGCGCCGCGCCAGCCCGGTCAAGGGCGAATACACGCTGCACTGGCGCCAGATCGCGCCCGAGAAGCTCGCCGACTGCCTGGCCCTGCTCGTGCTGCCGCGCGACGCCAGCGACGCCGGGCTGGCGGCGCCCGCGCACTGGGCGCTGCGCCACTTCGCCGGCCGCGCCTGGATCGCCGCCGAGCTGCTGCGCGAGGCCGGCGACGCGGCCTGGCTGCAGCGCCTGCAGGCCCTGTCCGAAGACACCGCCCTGCCCCTGGTCGCCGCGGGCGACGTGCACTTCCATGTGCGCTCACGCAAGGCCCTGCAGGACGTCATGACCGCCACGCGCCTGGGGCGCCCCGTGGCCGAGTGCGGCTTCGACCTGCAGCCCAATGCCGAACGGCATCTGCGCAGCCGCCAGCGCATCGCGCAGATCTGCCCGGCCGGGCTGATGGCCGAGACGCTGAACGTCGCGGCGCGCTGCACGTTCAGGCTGGACGAGATCAGCTACCGCTACCCGAGCGAGGTCGTCCCCGCAGGGCTGACGGCCAACCGGCATCTGCGCATGCTGACCTACGAAGGTGCAGCCCGACGCTGGCCCGATGGGCTGGCGGACAAGTGGCGCGATCGCATCGAGCACGAACTCGAACTGATCGAAGACCTGCGCTACGAGCACTATTTCCTGACCGTGGCCGACACCGTGGCATTCGCGCGCAGCCAGCAGATCCTTTGCCAGGGCCGCGGCTCGGCGGCCAACAGCGTCGTCTGCTATTGCCTCGGCATTACCTCCGTCGACCCGCAGGAAAGCACGCTGCTGTTCGAGCGCTTCATCAGCCGCGAGCGCGGCGAACCGCCCGACATCGACGTCGACTTCGAGCATGAGCGGCGCGAGCTGGTCATCCAGCACCTCTACGCCAAATACGGCCGCGACCGCGCCGCGCTGACGGCCGTCGTCATCTGCTACCGGCCCAAGAGCGCCATCCGCGACGTCGGCAAGGCGCTGGGCTTCAGCGACGCGCAGCTGGCCCTCATGAGCAAGGACCACAGCGGCTGGCCCGGCCAGGTGCTGCCCGAGAACCACCGCGCCGCGCTGCTGCAGCAGCCGGGCCTGCTGGGCGTGCATGAGGACGACCCGCGCCTGCAGCAGCTCGTCACGCTGGGCCGCCAGCTCAACGGCCTGCCGCGGCATCTGAGCCAGCACGTCGGCGGCTTCGTGCTGACCGAAGGACCGCTGGAGCGCCTCGTGCCCATCGAGAACGCGACGATGCAGGGCCGCAGCGTCATCGAGTGGGACAAGGACGACATCGACGAGCTGAAGATGATGAAGGTCGACGTGCTGGCGCTGGGCATGCTGACGGCCATCAAGCGCTGCTTCGACCTGCTCCAGCCGATACGCGGCAAGGCCTACGAGCTGGCCACCATCCCGCAGGACGACACGCCCACCTACGACATGATCTGCGCGGCCGACACCATCGGCGTGTTCCAGATCGAGAGCCGCGCGCAGATGTCCATGCTGCCGCGGCTGCGGCCTCGCAATTACTACGACCTCGTCGTCGAGGTCGCCATCGTCCGCCCCGGGCCCATCGAGGGCGGCATGGTGCATCCCTATCTGCAGAACCGCGCGAAGAGCGAAAACGACATCGACTATCCCAAGGGCCTGAAGGACGCCCTGTGGCGCACCCGCGGCGTGCCCATCTTCCAGGAACAGGTCATGCAGATCGCAATGCTGGCGGCAGGCTTCACGGCCGGCGAAGCGGATGAACTGCGCCGGGCAATGGCCTCGTGGAAGCGCCCGGGCGTGCTGGAAAAATACTACGACAAGGTCGTGCTGGGCATGCGCAAAAACGGCTACGAAGACGAGTTTGCCGAACGCATCTTCCGGCAGATCAAGGGCTTCTCCTCCTACGGCTTCCCCGAGTCCCACGCCGCCAGCTTCGCGCTGCTGACCTATGTCAGCTCCTGGCTCAAATGCCACGAGCCGGCGGCCTTCCTGTGCGCGCTGCTGAACTCCCAGCCGCTGGGCTTCTACACGCCCAGCCAGCTGGTGCAGGACGCGCGCCGGCATCACGTCGAGGTGCGCGCCATCGACGTCAATCACAGCGACAAGGACAGCAGGCTGGAACTGCGCGGCGGCGAGCACCACCCCGCCGTCCGCCTGGGCCTGCGCCTCGTCAGCGGCCTGGGCGACGACGCGGCCGAGCGCATCGAGACGGCCCGCGCCCGCGGCGGCGAATTCGCCCACCCGCAGGACCTCGCGCTGCGCGCCCGCCTCACGCAGCAGGACATGCAGCAGCTCGCCGCCGCCGACGCCCTCACCAGCCTCGCCGGCCACCGCCGCCAGCAGGTCTGGCAGGCCTCGGCCCTGCACGCGATGCCGGCGCTATTGCAAGGAAGCCTGCTGCCCGAGGACGAGCTCGAACTGCCCGCCGCCGCCGAGGGCGAGGAAGTGCTGTGGGACTACGCCGCCACCGGCCTCACGCTGCGCCGCCACCCGCTCGCGCTGCTGCGCCCGCGCCTGGCCAAGCAGGGCCTGCTGAGCGCCCGGCAGCTCGACGGCCTCAGGAGCGGCAGACGCGCCAAGGCCTGCGGCATCGTCACCGGCCGCCAGAAGCCGCAGACCGCCAAGGGCACCCTCTTCGTCACGCTGGAAGACGAGACCGGCAATGTGCAGGTCATCGTCTGGAACAAGGTCTACGAAGCGCACCGCAGCACCATCCTCGGCGCACGGCTGCTGGCCGTGGAAGGCATCTGGCAACGCGGCGACGGCGACGTGCGGCATCTGCTGGCGCAGCAGTTCACCAATCTCAACCCGCTGCTGGGGAGATTGCCGACGGAGAGTCGGGATTTCAGGTGAGGGGCTGGCTATTGCCTTGAAGCCCGAAGGCGGGCATGTGAGGCTTTCGCCCCATCAGCGACATCCACGCCCTCGAATTCGCCGCCCTGAAGCCGTCGCTCAGACCCAGGCGGCACACCCGAAGAAGGCGGGCCCACGGCGTGCTGTGAGCGGCCCGGCATCTATCCGGCGGCAGTCATCGTCGTCCTGGTCGGCCGGATGGTGATTCGCGACGCGTGGCGCTCAGCCTTGCCAAGACCGCGGGACACGGAGGCGGGCCGCGAACGCCCCTATCGAGCGCGAATGGCCGAGCCCAGGAGTGCTGAAGCACCTCGAGGCGTTGGATCAGCGCTTGCCGGCGTTGAACTCCGTCGCCTTGTACAAGGCCTGCATCGTTTCACGACCCAGGCGGCCTTCCACGTCCTTGTGGGTCTGCACCATCACGGCGCGGATGGCGTCGCGCTCGGCCGGTGTGGGCTCGATCAGCGCGGCCTTGCCGGCCGCCTTGATCTTGTCGTAGGCGTTGCGATCTTCGGCCAGGGTCAGGCCGTTGGCGTAGGTGGTGGCATCGGCCATGGCGGACTCCAGCGTGCTCCGCAGGTCCTTGGGCAGGCCCTCCCAGAACTTGCGATTGACCACCACCGCATAGACCTGGTGCGAGTGATGCAGCAGCGTCACGTATTTCTGCACCTCGTACAGCTTCTGGGTGTAGACGTTGGACAGCGTCACGTCGGCCCCGTCCACCACGCCGGTTTGCAGCGCCTGGTAGACCTCGGAGAACGCGATGGTCTGAGGCATGACGCCCAGGGCCCGCATTTGCGCGTCGATCACCTTGGATGAGTTGATGCGGATCTTCAGGCCTTTGAAGTCCTCGGGCTTGCGCAGCGGCTTGTTGGCGGTGATGACGCGAAATCCGGCGTCCCAAAACGCCAGGCCGTGCACGCCCTTGACGTCCAGCTTCTTCAGCATCGCGGCACCGAAATCGCCGCCAACAGCCTTTAGGTAGCTGGCCTGGTCCGGCGTGACGAAGGGCAGGTCAAAGACCTCGAACTCCTTGACGCCGAACGGTCCGAACTTGGACACCGAGGGCGCCAGCATCTGCACCGAGCCCAGCTGCAGCGCCTCCAGCTCTTCCTTGTCCTTGTAGAGCTGGCTGTTGGGATAGACCTCCACCTTGACGCGTCCCTTGGTGCGTTCCTCGGCCAGCTTCTTGAAGCGCTCGGCCCCCTGGCCCTTGGGCGTGTCCACCGCGGCCACATGGCTGAACTTGATGACGATGGGCGCCGATTGGGCCTGGCTGAGGATGGGCGCGAGGGCGCAAGTCAGGCCAAGGGCCAGGCTGGCCTGCAGGAAGGTGCGACGTGTCACGGGAGGTCTCCGAATCGTTGTGAATGGGCGCGAGCGGCGGCTCAGCGGTGGGCGGCGTTCAAGCCGGTGGCGTCGATGATGGGCGCCGCCTCGGGCGAGGACAGAAAGCGGATCAGGGCCTGACCGGCCTGGGCATGAGCGGCACCCTGGACGACCGCGGCCGAGAACTCGGTCACCTCCTGCGCGGCCTCGGGCAACAGGCCGACCACGTCGATACCCTCGATGTGCTGCAACTCGCTGAGCTGCTGGAAGCCCAGCTCCGCCTCACCGCGCGCCACCACCTGGCCCACCGGTTCGGCGGGGATCATGCGTGCCCTGCCCTTCAAGGCCTCGGCCAGACCCAGTCGGGGGAACAACACCTGCGACAGGTAGACGCCGCTGGCGCTGTCGGAGTAGGCGATGGACTTGGCCGCGAGCAGCGCCTGCTTGAGCTGCTCCACCGTGGCGATGGCGGGTTGCGGCGCACCGTGGCGCACGGCCAGGGCGATGCGGGAGCTGGCCAGCAACGTGCGGGAGGCGCCATCAAGCTGACCCCTGGCCACGAGCCGGTCCAGGGCGCTGCCCACCATGATCACCACGTCGATGGGCTCCTGTCGCGCCAGCCGCTGGGGGATCGCGTTCTTCGTCTCGCCCATCGACGGCCCCCAGCCGCTGACCAGGGTGTGCCCGGTGGCCTTCTCGAACGCCGGCGCCAATGCCTTGTAGGCGGCAGCGAAGCCGCCGGAGCTGACGACACGCACCTCGTCGGCCCGGGCGACGGGGCCGGCCAGCATCAGGCAGGTGAGCAGGAAAAGGGCGAGTCGGTGCAGCAAGGGGTGGCTGCAGTGCGTGGAAATCATGGCTTGTCTCCTGTTGGTGGTCAGAAGTTGTGGCGCACACCGGCTTCAAGGGCCGTGGAGCTGCCGCCGGCGACCATCGCCGTGCCACCCGGGATTGAGAAGCTTGCCTTGCCGTCGTTGTTGATGCGAGCACCTTGGACATAAAGCGCCGACCGCCTGGACAGGTTGTAGATCGCACCGAGGCCGATCTGCGTCGCATCGTTGGCGTCAATCACCGTCGTGCCGACCTTGCCCTTCATATTGGCCCGCAGATAGGACGCCTTCAGGTCGACCTGGCCGAAGGTCGCCACGGTCGAAAGCAGGAGGATGGTTTCCTCGGACAGGGCCTGCTCATACTTGCGCAGAGCCGCGTTCATCCGCACCTGACCAACGGTCCCGTTCGCGGCGAACAGCGTGTCCTTGAACTTGCCGGACGCCGTGAGGTCATTGGAGGTGATCACCCGGCTGGCGTGCGCGCCGAAGCTGGCGCTCTGCCACCCGATGCGGCCACCGATCAGCTTGTCTTGGCCATTTGCCGCGGTTCCGCCTTCGCCGGCTGCCACCATCAGGCCGCCCTCAAGCCCACCGAGATCGGACGGCAGGAGGTATTCCACGGCGTTGCTGGATCGGACCGTCGTGTTCGGGCCTGTGCTGAATGCGCTCCGGATCGGCCCCTGCTGGGACGAGGACGAGAAATTGTTCGAACCGGCCACACCGACGTGCGCGAAGGGGTCGTGGCGCACCCAGAGGGTGTAGGTCGGCACATAGTCGCGGCCCAGGCGAAGCTCGCCGATGCCGCGGCTCGACAGCGACAACGTGGCGCGACGGTCGAAGAACTGCGTGCCGCCAGCGCTGGTGCCGGTGTCGGCGAGTACGCCGGACTCGAGCCAGAAGCCAGCGGACATGCCGCCACCAAGGTCCTCATCGCCGCGGAAGTACAGGCGACTCGTCTGGCTGGAGCCGCTCACCAGGGATTTGATCGAGCCGCCGCCTTCGTTGTGGACGTAGCGGACGGCGGAGTCGAGGACGCCGCCGACGACGACGCTGCTTTGCGCTACGGCAGCACCGGCCGCAAGGGACAACAGGGCTGCCGACAGGATGGGTGTTCGCTTCAAGGGTGTCTCCGATGTGTTCTGAAGGCGTGGGCGCCTGCTTGTGAAGTAATGGTGCGACTGGCACACTCATTTGTAAATTGCATTATTTGGATTAACTCTTCCATGAAGCGCATCAATCTGACGCTCGATGAAGTGCAGGCCTTCGTCGCCGTGGCGCATGCCGGCAGCTTCAAGGGGGCGGCTGACGCGCTGTTCCTCTCGCAGCCCGCCCTAAGCCGTCGTGTGGACAAGCTGGAGCAGGTCCTGGAGGTGCGGCTGTTGGAGCGCACCACACGCCGGGTGGCATTGACGCCGGAGGGTCGGGAGTTCCTGGCCCACGCCGAGCGCGGCCTGGCGGCCCTGCGCACCGGGGTCGATGAGGTGGAGCGGGAGGTGGCGCGCCGTGCCGCCAGCCTCACGGTGGCCTGCATCCCCACCGTGGCGAGTGCGTTGTTGCCGCGAGCCTTTGCCCGCTTGGCTGCCCAGCACCCCGAGCTGCGCTTGCACATGCTGGACGAGGGGGCGCCCGAGGTCTTGCGCGCGGTGCAGTCGGGCGAGGCCGAGCTGGGCCTGAGCTTCACCGGCGCTTCGCACCCGGAGATCGACTTCCAGCCGCTGTTGACCGAGGACTATGTACTGGCCCTGCGGACAGACCACCCTTTGGCGCGGCGCGCTGTCTTGAGCTGGCGCGACCTGCTGGCCGAGCCCATGGTGGCGGTGGCAGGTGACAGTGGCAACCGGGTGCTGATCGATCAGGCGTTGTCGCGCCTCAAGCAGCGGCCCGTGGTGCGGTTCGAAGCCAACCATGTGGCCGGCGCCTTGGGCTTGGTGGAGGCGGGGCTGGGTGTAGCGGTGGTGCCGCGGCTGGCGCTGTCCATGCGGCCCGGGGCGGCTCTGGCGGGGGTGCCGCTCAAGCAGCCGCGCATCGAGCGCACCCTGGGCCTGATCACCCGCCAGGGCAGGCGCTTGGGCGGACCGGCGCAAGCGCTGGTGAAGGCGCTGCGCAGCGAACTGGCGATGCGGCCAAGCGCTGCTTCAGCAGGCGGCGCCGGGTGAGCTGAGAGCCTGAACGAACTCGTCGTCGCGTCCCGGCGCGGCGACGTCAACCCTTACTTTTCCCCCATCGCGCCTCCAACCTGGCCCGGGCGCCCGGCTGCACATTCGCCCGCTTGAGCTCCCCGCCGTAATGCGCCAGCACCCTTCGGTCCATCAGCCGGAACCACAGCGGCGTTACATAGGCCACCAGGAGCAGGCCCGCGTAGCCAATCGGCAGCTGCGGCACCTCTTCGAAATGCCGCAGGGCCTGGTAGTGGCGCGCCGGGTGGGCGTGGTGGTCGCTGTGGCGCTGCAGATGGTGGAGGAAAAAGTTGGACACGCGGTGGTTGCTGTTCCATGAGTGCTCGGGCGCGCAGCGCTCATAGCGGCCGTCGGGCCCCTGCTGTCGCAGCAGGCCGTAGTGCTCCATGTAGTTCACCACCTCCAGCAGCTGCACGCCGTAGGCCGCCTGAACGAGCAGGAAGGGCAGCACCGCCCAGCCCAGCCACGCCACCAGTCCACCCCACAGCAGCACGGTCAGGCCCCAAGCCTGCAGGCATTCGTTGCGCCAATGCCAGGGGCCATGGCCACGACCCGCCAGGCGCCGGCCTTCGGGATGCCAGGCCGAACGCAGGCTGCCCCCCAGCGTGCGCGGCAGAAAGGCCCAGAAGCTTTCGCCCAGGCGCGCGCTGGCCGGGTCTCCCGGCGTGGCGACGCGGCGATGGTGGCCGCGGTTGTGCTCGACGAAGAAGTGGCCGTAGGCCACGGGCGCCAGCACCAGGCGCGACATCCATCGCTCCCACGCCGCGTGCTAGTGGCCCAGCTCATGCGCCGTGTTGATAGCCGCGCCGTTGATGCCGCCCACCGTGAGCACCAGGCCGATGAAGCCCGCCACGCCCAGCCCGCCTTGAGCCGCCAGCCAGGCGCCGTGCAGCGTCAACCCGAACTGCAGCGGCACGAAGAGCAGCAGCACGGCGAGATACCAGCGGTCGACCTCCAGCGCCGGCCCCTGGGCCTCGGGCGGGTTGCTGCGGTCGGCCTGCCAGACGTTCAGCCATGCCAGGCCCGGGAACCGGCCCGACAGCAGCCAGGCGTGGCGCCTGGCATCGCGCCAGCGTGCGGGCGTAGGAGCGGACAGGGCGGCCGCTTCTTCTAGAACTTGCCGGTGCCTTCAGCCACCATGCAACCCGCCGGCAGCTGCTGGGCCGTCAGCGGCGTCCGGCCCGCGCATTCCCAGCCCAGGCCGCCCTTCTCGTCGCGATGCGGCGTGAAGACGAGGGCGCCGCGCGGCGTCTGCACCGTGAGCACCATGCCTTCGGCGTCCAGGCTCAGGCGGCTGCCGTCGGCCGCCATCTCGGGCAGCCCCGCAGCGGCCAGGGACTCGGGGATCTGCCCGCTCTGCAGATACTGCTGCGCCAGCGCCTCGCGCGCGCCGTTCGAGGCCTGCACCGCCTGCACCAGCTTGGCCTTGATCGTGTAGGCCTGGTACTGCGGGATGGCCACCGCGGCCAGCACGCCGATCAGATAGACCATCAGCAGCAGCCCGAAGCCTCCGCCCAGCCGGCCGGCATAGGGCACGAAGGCGGCCAGCACATAGGCCAGCGGGTTGCGGCCCGGCAGTCGGTTGGCGCCCATCACGCGGGCGACGCGCTTGGTCAGCCAGGGGTAGCCCGAGGCCAGCTCGTGGAAGGACATCCAGAAGCCCGCGCCGTGGCGGGACTGGCGCGCGAAGACCTTCATGTCCATCTGCTGCCAGCGCTGCGGGCCGCTGGCCAGCGCCGCGAGGGCCCGCGCGGCCGACTCGCCGGAGCTGCTGCAGGCCAGGCCGTGCAGGTCGCAGCTCGTCTCCTTGGCCCGCGCATAGGCCCCGCCGATCAGCGGCAGCCACAGCACCGGCATGCGCAGCAGGCCGCCGACGGCATGGCCGCGCCGCAGATGGCCGAGCTCATGGCCGACATAGAAGCGCACGCCGTCGGGGTGAGCCTGCATCGCGTCGACGACGCCCGACAGCAGCACGACGAAACGGTGGCCCAGGAACTGGGCCGCGAAGGCATTCAGCATGCCGCCGCCCTGCAGCACATAGGCCTCGGGCTGCTTGTCCAGGCCGAGCTTCTCGCAGCAGCTCACGAATTGCCCATGCAGGTCCGGGAACTGCTCGGCCCCCAGCTGCACGCCATTGCCGCGCACATGGGCCACCAGGGCCGACTGCGCAAACACATAGGCCACGAAACCGAACAGCAGCACGATCAGCATGACGCCGAAGGTGCCGACGATCAGGCCCAGCCAGACCAGCACGCCCAGCACCAGCAACACCGCGCCCAGCGTGCGCTCACGCGAGCAGACCCATTCCTTCATCATCTTCTCTCCCTGTCTTGTAAAGCTCTATGAAGCGGACCGCGCAGTCTGCCGACCCGGCCCCACCGCGAACAGCGTGAAAACCCATGCACGGCGCCCACTTGGCAGCACCGGCGCGCGGGTCGGGATTCTTGATGACCTCAGGCACCGCCAGCCCTGCGGGTGTAAGTTGTGCCCGTCCCCGGCCGACCGACAGGTCAGCCCCACCGCCCTGAGAGCCTCATGCTGATCCGAACCTCCGCCCTTCACGACCCGCTGCCCAGCGAGATCACGCCGCGCTCGGCCTATCTGAACCGCCCGACACGGCGCGAGGCCCTGGCCGCGCTGAGCCTCGCGGCCGCATCGCCGCTGGCCCTGGCCCAGCCCGCAGCACCCGGCGGCGGCAAGCTGCCCAGGCTACCCGGCGCGCGCTCGGCCGTGGCCGGCGCCTTCGTGATGGACAGGCCCACCAGCTACGCCGACGCGACCTCGTACAACAACTTCTACGAGTTCGGCACCGACAAGGCCGACCCCACCGAGCATGCCCACACGCTGAAGACGCGCCCCTGGACGGTCAGCATCGAGGGCGAATGCGGCAGGCCCGGCCGCTTCGACATCGAGGCCCTGCTGAAGCTCGCGCCGATGGAGGAGCGCCTGTACCGGCTGCGCTGCGTCGAAGGCTGGAGCATGGTGATCCCGTGGACGGGCTATTCGCTGGCCGAACTGCTCAAGCAGGCCCAGCCCACGTCCAAGGCCAAATACGTCGAGTTCACCAGCCTGGCCGACAGGTCGCAGATGCCCGGCGTGCGCTCGGGCGTGCTGGACTGGCCCTATGTCGAGGGCCTGCGCATCGACGAGGCCATGCACCCGCTGGCGATGCTGGTGTTCGGCATGTACGGCGAAATGCTGCCCAACCAGAACGGCGCACCGCTGCGCCTGGCCCTGCCGTGGAAGTACGGCTTCAAGTCGGCAAAGAGCATCGTCAAGATCCGCTTCGTCGAGAAGGAGCCCATGTCCAGCTGGACCAAGGCGGCGCAGCAGGAGTACGGCTTCTACTCCAACGTGAACCCCAGCGTGCCCCACCCGCGCTGGAGCCAGGCGGCCGAGCGCCGCATCGGCGAGGACGGCCTGTTCTCGAAGAAGCGCCCCACGCTGATGTTCAACGGCTACGAGGCCCAGGTCGGGCAGCTCTATGCCGGCATGGACCTGAAGCGCTTCTACTGACGATGAAGCTGCTGCTCTCGACAGCTCCCCAGGCCAGCGCCAGCCTGCCCGCACCCTCCGGGGGCCGGACGGCGCGAGGCCTCGTCCAGGCGGCATTACTCAGCCGTGCCGCCAAGCCGCTGCTGTTCATCGCCTGCCTGCTGCCGCTGGCCTGGCTGGTCTACGGTGCCTTCGCCAACCAGCTCGGCGCCAACCCCGCCGAGGCGCTGATCCGCCGCCTGGGCGACTGGACGCTGCGCGGCCTCATGATCGCGCTGGCCATCACGCCGCTGCGCGAGCTGAGCGGCCTGGCCGCACTGGCGCGCTTTCGGCGCATGCTGGGCCTGTTCACGTTCAGCTACGCCAGCCTGCACCTGCTGGCCTACGGCTGGCTGGACATGGGGCTGGACTTCGGCGACATCGGCCGCGACATCGCCAAGCGGCCCTTCATCCTGATGGGCTTCACGGCCTGGCTGCTGCTGCTGCCGCTGGCGGCCACCAGCTTCAACAGGGCCATCCGGCTTCTCGGCGCGAAGCGCTGGCAGGCCCTGCACAAGGCGGTCTATGCGATCTCCGTCATCGCGCTGATGCACTTCATCTGGATGCGCGCCGGCAAGCACAACTTCGCCGAGCCGGCCGTCTACGGCGTGATCCTTGCCGCGCTGCTGGGGTGGCGGGTCTACCGGCGCTTGCGGGGGAAAAAGCCCCGGCTGGGATAATCGGCGGCTTTGCTTCGGCCGCGCCCATGCCCGACTCCACCTCCATCGACGTTGCCATCCTCGGCGGCGGCCCCGCGGGCTGCAGCGCCGCTTCGTGGCTCGCGCAGCTGGGGCTGTCGGTGCTGCTGGTCGAGCGCGAGCCGCAGCTGTGCGCCGCGCTGCGCGGACTGGACTTCCGCCAGGACTGGGTGCTGGGCCAGCCCGCCGCCGCGCTGGCCGACCTGGCCCTGCACTACGCCCGCCAGATCGAATCCACGGCCGGCGTTGCGCTGCGCCTGGGCACACGGGCGGAGTCGGCCCGCCACGCGGCCGGCGCCTGGACGCTGCAGCTGGCCACCGGCGAGCATGTGCAGGCGCGCGCCCTGCTCGTGGCCACCGGCCTGCGGCTGCTGCGGCCGGCGCGCTACTTCGCCGTGCCCCACCCGCGCGTGCTGGACGCCACCTCGCTGACCGCCCGCCGCGACATGCTGCCGCCCGGCCGCGCGCTGCTGCTGGGCGCCGGCGACAACGCGGCCGAGAACGCCCTCTTCCTGGCCGACCGCGGCTTCGACGTGACGCTGTGGGCCCGCGGCAGCTGGCGCGCCCAGGCCCACCTCGCGTCGCGCGCCGAGGCGCATCCGCGCATCCGGCTGCGCCTGTCCACGCCGCTGCCCGACGCGCTGCGGCCCGGCGACAGCGGCGTGAGCGTCGGCGACGAGCGCTTCGACATGGTCGCCGCGCTGCTGGGCTTCGAGCCCGAGCCCTCGGCCTTCGCGCTGCTCAGCGAGCACGACCGCCCGCACGCCTTCGTGGCCGGCGACGCCAGCGGCCGCTGGCACCCCTGCGTGCAGACGGCGCTGGCCGACGGCGTGCAGGCCGCCAAGCTCATCGAGCAGGCCCTGCGCCCCGAGGCGGCCATGGCCGCGCCGCAACGCTTCAACAACCGCCAGGTCATCCATCTGCAGGGCCTGCGCTTCGACGCGAATCTGGGCATCCTCGATTTCGAGCGCAGCGGCCCGCAGCCCATCCAGGTCGATGCCGAGGTCAACCTCGGTGCCCTACCCATCGTCGCGCGCGACGCCGACATCGGCCGCGTGCTGGACTACCGCCGCATCCGCGCCGCCATCATCGACGAGTGCACCGTCGAGCACACCGACCTCGTCGAGGCGCTGGTGGGCAAGCTCAGCAACCGCCTGATGAGCCTCACCGGCGTCGTCGGCGTGCGCGTGAAGCTGACCAAGCTTGAAATCTTCCCGGACTGCGAAGTCGCAGTCAGCTCCGAAACCGGGCAATGGTGACCACCCCCTACACGCTTCGCGTGCCCCCTCAAGGGGGCGCTGCCAGTGGCCCGGCAAAGCCGGTTCCACGGCAGCCGCTGGATGAATCGGCGGCGCGCTGCGCCAGCCTCCCCAATTGACTTCAACGACTGCCATGAATACAGACGTCATCGACCACGATCAGGCTGCCGCCGAAGCCCTCGCCGCCGAGAAAAAGGCCGCCTTTGAGATCAACAAGCTGTCCAAGCGCCTGCACCGCCAGGTCGGCCAGGCCATCACCGACTTCAACATGATCGAAGACGGCGACAAGGTCATGGTCTGCCTGTCCGGCGGCAAGGACAGCTACGCGATGCTGGACATCCTGCTCAACCTGCAGCAGCGCGCG
Source organism: Pelomonas aquatica (assembly GCF_026712205.1). Classification (GTDB taxonomy): domain Bacteria; phylum Pseudomonadota; class Gammaproteobacteria; order Burkholderiales; family Burkholderiaceae_C; genus Pelomonas; species Pelomonas aquatica. The sequence continues at coordinate 26,122 of NZ_JAPPUW010000005.1, read as the reverse complement.
CCCATCAAGTTCAGCCTCGTCGCCGTCAACCTCGACCAGAAGCAGCCCGGCTTCCCCGAGGACGTGCTGCCCAACTACCTGCGTTCGCGCGGCGTGGACTTCCACATCGAGAGCCAGGACACCTATTCCATCGTCAAGAAGCTCATCCCCGAGGGCAAGACGACCTGCAGCCTGTGCTCGCGCCTGCGCCGCGGCATCCTCTACCGCGTGGCCGGCGAGCTGGGCGCCACCAAGATCGCGCTGGGCCACCACCGCGACGACATCGTCACGACGCTGTTCCTGAACATGTTCTTCGGCAGCCGCATCAAGGGCATGCCGCCCAAGCTCGTCAGCGACGACGGCAGGAACGTCGTCATCCGCCCGCTGGCCTACGTGAAGGAGCCCGACCTCGTGCGCTGGGCCGAGCACCGCGAGTTCCCCATCATCCCGTGCAACCTCTGCGGCAGCCAGGAGAACCTGCAGCGCGTGCAGGTCAAGGCCATGATCAACGAATGGGAGAAGCGCTACCCGGGCCGCATCGACAACATCTTCACGGCCATGGGCAGCATCGTGCCCTCGCACATGATGGACAAGAAGCTCTTCCCCTTCGAGACCATCCAGGCCACCGGCGTCGCCGACGCGGGCGGGGACATCGCCTTCGACGACGATGAATCTTGCGCAACGCCGTCCCCCGCGAGTTCGGTGATCACGCTGCAACGCTGATTTACACGGGGGCAACGTCGGCGGGCCAGAATGGCGGCATGTCATTCCATGGAGGTGCCGCCATGAACCGCCGCCTGATCCTCTCCACCGCCACGGCGCTGGCCGTCGCCGCGCTCGCCGCCTGCACCGGGCCCTATATGGTCTCCGCCGACGTATCCAGTTATGGCAACTGGCCGGCCGAGCGCAAGCCCGGCAGCTACGCCTTCGAGCGCCTGCCCTCCCAGCAGCACAACGAGGAAGCCAGCAAGCGCGAGATCACGCTCGAAGACGCCGCCAGGGCCGCGCTCGAGAAGGCCGGCTTCAAGCCCGCGGCCGATGCCAGGAGCGCCGACGTGCTGGTCACGCTGGGCGCCCGCGTCACCGCCTACGACCCCGTGCCCTGGGACGACCCGCTGTGGTGGCGCTGGCGCGGCCGGCTGCTCTCGCCGCGCTACGGCTATGGCGGCTGGGGCGGCTGGGGCTGGCGCAACGACCCCTTCTTCGACCGCCGCTACGACCGCGCCGTGGCCGTGCTGATGCGCGACCGCGCCAGCGGCGAAGCGCTGTTCGAGGCGCATGCCAGCAACGAGGGCATCACCGCGGGTGGCGAGTCCATGATCGGCGCGCTGTTCGAGGCCGCGCTGGCCGACTTCCCCAAGGTGGACCCGAAGTCCCACCGCGTCAGCGTACAGGTCGCCCGCTAGGCAGCTTTTCAAGGCCGGCGTCACACGGCCTGCCCATAATCGCGACTTCGTCAAAACGTAGTCGCAAGGCAGGCATGGCGCTCAACATCGTGATCATGGCGGCGGGCAAGGGCACCCGCATGAAGTCCGCAACGCCCAAGGTGTTGCACAAGCTCGCCGGGCGCTCGCTGCTGGCCCATGTGCTGAAGAGCTGCGAGCCGCTGCACGCCGCCGCCCGCATCGTCATCACCGGCCACGGCGCCGAGTTGGTCGAGGCGGCCGTTGCCGCAGACATCGGAACCGCGGCGCAAGCCGCGGGTGGCATCGGCTTCGTGCGCCAGATGCCCCAGCTCGGCACCGGCCACGCCATCCAGCAGGCCGTGCCGGCCCTCGTCGGCGAAGGCACGACGCTGATCCTCAATGGCGACGTGCCGCTGATCGAGACGGCCACGGCCAAGGCCCTGATCGACGCCTGCGCCGGCCACGCGCTGGTGCTGCTGACGGTCGACCTCTTCGACCCCAGCGGCTACGGCCGCATCCTGCGCGACCCCGACGACGACGGCGTGCTGGCCATCGTCGAGCACAAGGACGCCACGCCCGAGCAGCGCCTCATCCACGAGGGCTACAGCGGCATGATGGCCGCGCCCACGGCCGCGCTGAAGCGCTGGGTCGGCCAGCTGAGCAACAACAACGCCCAGGGCGAGTATTACCTGACCGACATCGTCGCGATGGCCGTCGCCGAGGGCCTGCCAGTGCTGGGCATCAAGGCCTCGAGCGAGACCGAGGTGCTGGGCGTCAACGACCCGGTGCAGCTCGCGCAGCTGGAGCGCGCCTTCCAGGCCGCCCAGGCCGAGGACCTGATGCACGCCGGCATGCGCCTGGCCGACCCGGCCCGCTTCGACCTGCGCGGCACGCTGACCCACGGCCAGGACGTCGAGATCGACGTGAACTGCGTCTTCGAGGGCGAAGTCGAGCTGGGCGACGGTGTGCGCATCGGCGCCAACTGCGTGATCCGCAACGCGAAGATCGCGGCCGGCGCGCGCATCCACGAGTTCAGCCACATCGACGGCGAGAAGCCCGGCGGCGCCAGCGTCGGCGCGGGCGCGCTGATCGGCCCCTTCGCCCGCCTGCGCCCCGGCGCCCAGCTCGGCGCGGATGTCCACATCGGCAACTTCGTCGAGGTCAAGAACTCGACGCTCGCAAAAGGCGCCAAGGCCAACCACCTCGCCTACCTCGGCGACGCGACGGTGGGCGAGCGCGTCAACTACGGCGCCGGCGCCATCACGGCCAACTACGACGGCGCCAACAAGCACCGCACGACCATCGGCGACGACGTCCATGTCGGCTCCAACTGCGTGCTGGTCGCGCCGGTCACGCTCGGCAAAGGTGCCACCATCGGTGGCGGGTCGACGATCACCAAGGACGTCAACCCCGGCGACCTCGCCGTGGCGCGCGGCAAACAGGTCGCGCTGACGGGCTGGATCCGCCCGGCCAAGAAGCGTTGAATTGCCCCCCTCGCGTGACTTAGTTCCGGCGTTTGCACCGCAACGCCCGGGATGAGGGGACCGCCACCCGGCCGGCCCGCCGTTAGGATGCCCCTGCCCCCAGAACCGTTGACCCCATGGCCCACGAACTCGACTTTGCCGCGCTCTCGCTCGACGACGCCGTCCCGGCCGACCTCGGCGCCTACGAGGTCGCCCAGGCGCAGCAGCAGCGCGAAGAGGCCGCGGCCCGCAACCACGCGCTGGAACTGAAGGCCCAGGCCTGCGACAACGCCGCCGAAGCCTGCTGGTACCTGGCCCGCAGCCTCGGCGCCGCGCGCGACCTGCCCCAGGACGGCGAAGCCAGCCTGGAACTGCTGTTCCAGCTGATCGGTGCCCTCGCCGACCTGCCCGCCGACGTCGCCAGCGCGCCGCTGCCCGAGGTCGTCGGCGGCCGCGACGACGGCATCTCCGAGCTCTGCCTGCAACTGGAGGCCGCCCGCGACGTGACCGAGGAGGCACTGATCGGCGCCGAGCTGGCGCCGGCCCGCACCCAGTTCTGCCACTGAGTGCCGCGCCGGCCTTGACAAGGGCGCCCGTCGGGCGCCCTTGTCGTTTCAGGGTGCGCCGTCCGGGGCAGCTTGGCCGCGGGCGGCAGGGATTTGTGCGGATTGTGTGGCCGCCGGGCGGCGCCCACAGTGCGGCCACCCCAACCCCCGGGAGACTCCCGATGAAAGCGCTCAAGATCCTGCTGATCGCCGTCGTCGCGCTGATCGTGCTGCTGTGCGCGGGCGGCCTGCTGCTGTCGCCCAAGTTCACGGTCAGCCGCACGACCACCATCGAAGCCGCGCCCGACAAGGTCTATGCGCTGATCGCCGACCCGCGCGGCTGGAAGCAGTGGAGCGCCTGGAACCGGCGCGACCCGGCCATGGCCATCGAGTACAGCGGCGCGGCCTCGGGTGCCGGCGCCGTCTGGGCCTGGAAGAGCAAGAGCCAGGGCGACGGCCGCATGAGCTTCACGACCGCCGAGGCGCCCAGGCGCCTGGGCTACGAGCTCTTCTTCCCGGACTTCGGCACCACGTCGACCGGCGAGTTCCGCCTCGACCCCAACGGCGGCGGCACCCAGGTCACCTGGACGATGGACGGCGACATGGGCCGCAACCCGATCTACCGCTGGATGGGCCTGTTCATGAACAAGATGGTCGGGCCGGACTTCGACGCCGGTCTGGCCCACCTGAAGGCCCTCGCCGAAAAAGGCTGATCGTCTCAGCCGGGCTCGGACACCAGCGCCAAGGCAAGCGCCGCTTCGGTGACCGCACGCCCCAGCGGCGTGGCCGGGTCGGGCCGGCGCAGCCGCGGCACCGGACCGCTCAGGTCCAGGCTGCCGACCACCGCGCCCTGGTGCAGCATCTCGTAGCCCACCGCCGCTGTCTGCGGCTGGGCGCGGCCCTCGTACAGATGGGTCGAACGCAGCCCCACGGTCAGCTCGCCGCGGCGGTAGGCGCCTTCACGGCTGAGCTTGCCGCGCCGCATCTGGCCCTCGCCGATCTGCAGCATCGCCGCCGGCCCGCTGCCCCATCGGCAGCTCAGCACCCAGGGCTTGCTGTCGGTCAGGCGGCCGTTGGCGCTGGTCTCGGGTGTCCAGGCCTCGCAGACGGTCGAGCTTTCGCCCGCCGGGCCGGCCCAGCTGAAGCGCAGCGCCGTCTGCAGCTTGGCGGGTAGGGGCTCGAACAACGCGAGGCGCTCCGCCCCGCGCTCATAGTGCACACGCTGGCCGTTCAGTGAGAACTCGCCCTGGCGCCCCCAGGCCGGCCTGCCAAACTTTTCCTCCGCCACGCCGGCCACCGACGGCGGCTGGGCCATGCGCTCCTCTCGCATCGCACGCGAGGCCTCGCGCACCGTGGCGCAGCCGGCGGCCAGCAGCGCGAACAGCGTCATCGCGATGGCGGTGGATTTCGGCATGGCGGGCCTCGGCAGTGGCTGGGAGACGCACTCTAGCGGCGCGGCCCGCCGGGCTCCGAGGGAATTGCAAGCGCCGGCGACGGGCGGCGCGCGGGCCAACAGACTGTTACCTCCACGGCACGCCGCCGCCCGCTGCAGTGCGATCCGGCCATGCCGCCGGCGAGGCGGGTTCGCGCGCGGTTCGTGCTGAAATCGCCGCTCCTCAGGAGGCCCTCATGAAACGAGTCACCGGCATCGGCGGCATCTTCTTCAAGTCGCCCGACCCCAAGGCGCTGACCGAGTGGTACCGCGTGCACCTCGGCCTGGAGGTGCAGGCCTGGGGCGGCGCCAAGCTCCCGGGCAGCACCGGCCCGACGATGTGGACGCCCTTCAAGGCCGACACCGGCTACTTCGCGCCGAGCGACGCGCCCTTCATGGTGAACTTCCGTGTCGCCGACCTGCACGGCCTGATCGCCGCGCTGCGCAGCGAGGGCTGCCGGGTCGTCGGCGAGCCGCAGGACTCGGAGTACGGCAGCTTCGGCTGGGTGCTGGACCTCGACGGCAACAAGGTCGAGCTCTGGGAGCCGCCCGCAGCCTAGGGCTTGTCGCTCGCGGACGCGGCCGAAGCCGCCGGGTCCACGGCCGGCAGGCCGATCCGGGCGATGGCGAGGTCGCCCGCGAACTCCTCGTAGAACCAGTCGCCGTCGCGCTGCACCAGGCCTTCGCCGGGCGGCGCCAGCGGCGCGCTGGGCTGGCCGCGCAGCGCCACGGCCATCGTCGCGGCCCAGACCGGCAGGGCCAGGCCGCCGCCGCTCTCGCGCTCGCCGAGGGACTTGGGCTGCGGGTAGCCGATCCAGACCGCACCGGCACGCGTGGCCTGGAAGCCGCAGAACCAGGCGTCCACCGCGTCATTGGTCGTGCCCGTCTTGCCGTAGAGGTCCCAGCGGCCGAGCATCGCGCTGGCGCGCGCGCCGGTGCCCTCGCGCGTGACGGCGGCCAGCAGCTGCGAGGTCATGAAGGCATTGCGCGCGCTGACGGCCGCCCTGGGCTTGGGCGGGTCGGCCTTCCACAGCACGATGCCCTGGGCGTCCTGCACATGGTCGACGAGCCAGGCCGTCGGAAGCTGGCCGGCGTTGGCGAAGGCCGCATAGCCCTGGGCCATCTGCAGCGGCGTGACGGAGCCGGTGCCCAGGGCCAGCGTCAGGTTCAGCGGCTGCTTGGCCTCGTCGAAGCCGAAGCGCGCGGCCCAGGCGCGGGCGCGCTGCGGGCCGATGGCCTGCACGAGGCGGATGGTGACCATGTTCTTGGACTTGGCCAGCGCCTGGCGCAGCGTCAGCGCCTCCTCGTACTGGCCGTCGTAGTTGCGCGGCGCCCAGTCGCCCTGCTCGAAGGGCTGGTCGCTGACCCGCGTGCCGGCCCAGGCGCCCTGGTCGATCAGCGCCGAGTAGACGAAGGGCTTGAAGGCCGAGCCCGGCTGGCGGTAGGCCTGGGTGGCCGAGTTGAACTGGTTGCGCGCGAAGTCGAAGCCGCCCACCAGTGCGCGGATCGCGCCGCTGGCCGGGTCCAGCGTGACGACGGCGCCCTCGGCCTGCGGCACCTGGCTCAGCGCCCAGTTGCCCTTGCCGGACTCCAGCACGCGCAGCACCGCGCCGCGCCTGGCGTTCTGCAGCGAGCGCAGCGCGGCGCCCTTGAGCGTGATCTCCTGGCCGTCGGCCAGCACCAGCCCGGCCGCGGTCTTGGTCGCTTCGAGCAGCACGGCCGTCTTCAGCTCGCCGAGGTCGGGGTGGGCCTCGAAGGCGGCGTCCAACGCGTCGTCGAGCTCGTCGCCGCCGTCGGGCAGGTTCAGCGTCGCCTCCGGGCCGCGCCAGGGCTGGCGGCGCTCCAGCTCGAACAGCGCGTGGCGCAGCGCCTCCTGGGCCGCCGCCTGCTCGGCATAGCGCAGCGTCGTGGTGACCGTCAGGCCGCGCGTGTAGGCCTCCTCGCCGTAGCGCGTGACCATCTCGGCGCGCACCTGCTCGGCCGCGTGGTCGGCCACGCCGGCCAGGCGCCTGGGCCGGCGCACGTCCAGCGGCCTGTCGTGCGCGGCCCGGGCCTGCTCGGCGCTGATCAGCCCCACTGCCTGCAGCCGCCCGAGCACGACATGCTGGCGGCGCGTGGCGCGCTCGGGGTAGAGCACGGGGTTGAGCTTGTTGGGGTCCTTGGGCAGGCCGACGAGCATGGCGATCTCGCCGACGTCCAGCCTGTCCAGCGGCTTGCCGAAGTAGCGCTCGGCCGCGGCGCCGAAGCCATAGGCCTTGTTGCCCAGCGCGATCTGGTTCATGTAGATCTCGAGGATCTGCTCCTTGCCGAGGTTGTTCTCGATCTTGATCGCCAGCAGCGCCTCCTGGGCCTTGCGCCACAGCGTCTGGCGGTTGCTCAGGTAGATGTTGCGGGCCAGCTGCTGCGTGATCGTGGACGCGCCCTGCAGCCGCGTCGGGTGCAGCAGGTTGTGGCCGAAGGCGCGCAGGATGCCGCCGAAGTCGATGCCCGAGTGCTTGTAGAAGTCGCTGTCCTCGACGGCCAGCAGCGCGTCCTGCAGCGGCTTCGGGATGTCCTTCAACGGCACGAAGCGGCGCCGCTCGGCGCCGAACTCGCCGATCAGCTGGCCGTCCTCGCTGAGCACGCGCAGCGGCCGGTGGGGCTGGTAGTCGGTCAGCGCATCGAGCTCGGGCAGCTGGGCCCAGACGAAGGTCGCGACGATGGCGCCGAGCAGCAGCGCCAGCAGCGGCGCGGCGACGAGGGCGCCCAGCCAGGGGCGTTGGACGAGGAGCTTCAGCATGGCGCGCATCGTAGGCGGAGTGCGCCGACAGCTCAGCGCAAGCCGCGCGCTACGCCTTGAGGATGCCCCGGCCCGCGCCCCCAAGCCTAGGGGCGCCCCGGCGCGGTGATGCTGTCTAAGCTGCGGGGCACCGCCTTCGCCCAAGGAGCCCGCCATGCGGATGACCTGCACCTGCCACATCGTGCCCAAGGACGTGCTCGAACGTCTGGCCGGCGACAAGAAGCTCGCCACCGAGCTGCGTCAGGCCGCGCGCGACAGCGCCCGCATGAGCGACGGCCTGCGCGCCTTGCGCAGCCAGGCCGCCGCGCTGACGCAGCTGGCCCACGAGACCGGCTCCCACCTCGTGCAGCTGGCCGCCGCGCCCAAGATCACCGTCTACGACTGCAAGCACACCCAGACGCTGCCGGGCGCGCCGGTGGCCAGCCCCGGCGCGTCCAAGGACGCGACCGCCAAGCGCTGCTTCGCCGAGACCACCGACGTCGCCAAGTTCTACAAGACCGTGTTCGGCCGCAACTCCATCGACGACGCCGGCATGACGATGATGTCCAGCATCCACTTCGGCCGGAACTACAACAACGCGATGTGGAACGGCTCGCAGATGCTCTACGGCGACGGCGACGGCAAGCTCTTCACCGACTTCACCGGCGGCAACGACGTCATCGGCCACGAGCTCACCCACGGCGTCACCCAGCACAGCCTGCAGCTGGCCTACGCGGGCGACGCCGGCGGCCTCAACGAAAGCCTGTCGGACTGCTTCGGCTCGATGTTCCGGCAGTGGGAGGCCAACCAGGACGTCAACGCGGCCGACTGGCTGATCGGCGCCGACATCATGGGCCCGGTCGCCAAGGCCAAGGGCTACAAGGCGCTACGCAATATGGCCCAGCCCGACGACAAGGCGGCCCTGGCGGCCCAGCCCACTCAGTATTCGCAGGTCACGCCCGGCATGGACCCGCACTACAGCAGCGGGCCGCCCAACCTCGCCTTCTGCACCGCCTGCAAGACCCTGGGCGGCAAGAGCTGGGAGAAGATCGGCCAGGTCTGGTACGCCGCGCTGACAACTTCCGGTGCCCAGCCCAACATGACCATGCCGCAGTTCGCCGCCCGCACCCGCCAGCTCGCCGCGCAGAACTACGGCGCCCAGCCGGCCGTGGCCGCGGCCGTCGACGCGGGCTGGAAGAAGGTCGGCCTGTGAGGCCCCATGCAGGCTGAGGACCGCCTCGACGTCGAGCGCCTGGGCGGCCTGGCCGGCATGGGCGGGCCGGGCGGGCATATCCGCAGCACCGGCCAGTTGCTCGGCCGTGATTTGCGGGCGGCCGACCGCGAACACCTGGCCGCGCTGTTCGCCGGTGCGGCGCCACCCGCCGAGCCGCGCGGCGCGGCCGACGGCTTCCGCTACCGGCTGGCCCTGCACCGGCCGGGCGCCGCCGCACCCACGGTCATCGAGGTGCCCGAGGCCGCCGTGCCGGCCAGCGTGCGCGACTGCGTCAACGATGAATTGATCTGAGCCTCAGACGGCGCGCTCCGCGGCCGCGATCAGCCGGCTCACGCGCGACACCGACAACCCGAGCTGGCCGGCCAGCTCGGTCATCGCGACGCCGCCCTGGGTATGCGCCAGCCACAGCGCCTGCTCGCGGATGCCGCTGGCGCGCCTGAGCCACTCGGCCCAGCTTGCGCGCACGCTGCGCCGCGGCGCCGTGGCGAGCGCGCGCATGCGCGCGGCGAAGGCCGCGTCGCCGAGGAAGATCTGCTCGCGCAGCCGCCCCGGCCAGAGCTCGAAGCCCGGCTCCGACGCGACGAGGCGCGCATAGCGCTCGCCGGCCTGGCGGCGCAGCGCCGCCGTGCTGGCCCGGCGGCCCAGCAGGTGGGCATGCAGGCCGTCGACCTCCAGCCATTCGGGCGCCGCCTCCAGCCCGGCCAGCGCCCGGAAGCTCGACCCCGGCCAATCCGCCGCGCTGCGCGCCAGGCCCTCGCGCACCGGGTCGAGGTCGACATAGCGGCAAGCGTCCAGCAGATGCCGCTCGCGGTCGACCAGCACGGCGTGGAAGCGGCCCTGGAACAGCGGCCCGCCGAAGGCCCAGCGGCGCTGGTGGTGCTGGGTGTAGACGCCGTTCACATGCCGCATCAGCTGCGACAGGTTGGCGCGGCGCGTGAACAGCAGCAGCCAGTAATGCTCGGGCAGCAGCGCATAGGCCAGCGCCTGGGCGTCGAAACGGTGCAGGGCCTGGGCCAGCAGCGCGCGCATCTCGGCGTGGTCCGCCTCGTCGACAAAGGCGGCTCGCCTGCCCTCGAACGGGCAGTGGGCGCCGATCAGGTAGACCGCGCCAGCGATCTCGAGGCGAGCAGGCCGGGCCATGTGCCACCTTAAGTCGCACCGCCCGGAATGGCAAGATGGCGGCTTGACGGCCCCCTCTCACGCCATGAAGACCCACCAGATCGAAATCCAGAAGCTCAAGGCCGCCACCAACAACCTGCACGGCCAGATCGTGTTCAAGGTCGATGCGCTCGTGGCCAGCCGCGAGCCCATCGAAGGCATCGAGCCCAGCAGCCTGCTCGTCATGACCGAGCAGAACGCCCGCGTGCTGATGGCCTTGCTGAAGGCCCAGATCGCCGAATTCGACGCCAAGAAACCCAAGAGCCGCCACGGCCGCCACGGCTGAATCCAGGAATCCCATGCAGTACCCCCACTACAACCCCGAATCCGACAACCGCCCGCTGTCCGACGAGGAGCTCGACGACCTCGATGAGCTGCTGGCCGCCCTGCCGGCCGACGCGGCCATGAACATCGAGGCGCTGGACGGCTACCTCGCCGGCCTGCTGCTGACGCCCGGCCGCCCGCTCGCCGAACTGCCCGGCGAGGCCTGGCTGCCCTTCGTCTGGGGCGGCGACGGCGACCCCGACCCCGCGCCCTTCGCCAGCGGCAAGCAGCGCAAGAAGGTGGTCATGGGCGTGCTGCGGCATCTGCAGTCCATCGCCACCGCCTGGGCGCAGCGGCCGCAGGCCTGGGAGCCCATCTTCAGCTTCGCCGACGGCGAGGACGAGGACACCGAGTACGCCGATGCCGAGGACTGGGCCGCCGGCTTCCTGACGGCCGTGGCCCTGGCGCCCGACGCCTGGACGCCATGGTTCGACGGCGGCGAGACGGCGCCGCTGCTGGCCCCCATTGCCGCGCTAGGCAGCCCCGACGGCGCGCTGGCCGAAGGCTCCGCGGAAGACCGCGACGCGGCCAGTCGGCAGATTCCTGACGCCATGCTGGCGCTGTGGAAGATTCGTCAATCCGGCCGATGCCCCCCTCAAATCGGCTGACCGCTGTGCAGCGGTTTGGGCCACACTCGAAGCATGCTCCACGACCTGATCGCCGCCGCCGGCCTCGGCCTCTGCATCGCGCTGGCGATCCACATGGCCCTGCCCTACCGGGCCCGGGCCGGCGTGGACTCGCGGCTGCGCCGCCTGGGCGGCTGGCTGCAGCTGCAGATGAACCGCCTGACCGGCTGGCGCCGCCGCCAGCGCCAGACCCGCGCCGCGGCGCTGGAGGCCGAGCGCGTCATCCGCCGCGCCCGCGAGGCGGCGCTGCGCGAGCAGGGGCCACGGCCCGAGGGTGAGTGGGACGGCAACGTCTACCGCCCCAAGAGCTTCGAGAAGCCCCGGAAGCCCCACTAAAGAGCGTCAGTCGGTGGCCTGTTGCAGCCGCCACATCTCCGCGTAACGCCCGTCCCGGGCCAGCAACTCGTCGTGCCGGCCGCGCTCGACGATGCGCCCCTGCTCCAGCACGATGATCTCGTGCGCGTCGACCACCGTCGACAGCCGGTGCGCGATGACGAGCACGGTCTTGTCCTGGCCGACGGACTCCAGCTCGGCCTGGATGGCGCGCTCGTTGGTCGAGTCCAGCGCCGAGGTCGCCTCGTCGAAGATCAGCAGCGGCGGGTTCTTCAGCAGCGTGCGCGCGATGGCCACGCGCTGCTTCTCGCCGCCCGACAGCTTCAGCCCGCGCTCGCCGACCATGGTCTCGTAGCCGCCCGGCGTGGCCGCGATGAAGGCGTGGATGTGGGCCGCGCGCGCGGCGGCCTCGACCTCGGGCTGGCCGGCCCCGGGGCGGCCGTAGGCGATGTTGTAGGCCACGGTGTCGTTGAACAGCACCGTGTCCTGCGGCACGATGCCGATGGCCCGGCGCAGGCTGCCCTGCGTGACCGCGCGGATGTCCTGGCCGTCGATGCGGATGGCGCCGCCGTCGATGTCGTAGAAGCGGTAGAGCAGCCGCGCCAAGGTGCTCTTGCCCGAACCGCTGGGGCCGACGACGGCGACCTTGCGGCCGGCCGGGATCTCGAAGCTGACGCCGTGCAGGATGGGCCGCGCCGGGTCGTAGGCGAAGCGCACGTCGTCGAACACGACATGCGCGCCCTGCACCTGCAGCGGCGCCGCGCCGGGCGCATCGGCCACCTCACGCTCGCGGTCGAGCAGGCGGAACATCTTCTCGATGTCGGTCAGGCTCTGCTTGATCTCGCGGTAGATCACGCCGAGGAAGTTCAGCGGGATGTAGAGCTGGATCATGAAGGCGTTGACCATGACGAGGTCGCCCAGGCTCATGCGGCCGGCGACGACGCCCTGCGTGGCCCGCCACAGCATCAGCACCAGGGCCGCCGCGATGATGAGCTGCTGGCCGGTGTTCAGCAGCGACAGCGTGGTCTGGCTCTTCAGCTGGACGCGGCGCAGCCTCTCCAGGCTCTCGTCGTAGCGGCGCGCCTCGAAGTCCTCGTTGTTGAAATACTTCACCGTCTCGTAGTTCAGCAGCGAGTCGATGGCCTTGCTGTGGGCCACCGAGTCCAGCTCGTTCAGCGTGCGGCGGAACTTGGTGCGCCACTCGGTGACGACGACCGTGAATGCGATGTAGACGACCAGCGCCGCGACGGTGATGCCGGCGAACCAGGCATCGAACTTCACGCCCAGCAGCGTCAGCACCAGCGCCACCTCGATCAGCGTCGGCACGATGCTATAGAGCGAGTAGCTGATGAGGGAGTGCACGGCCCGCGTGCCGCGCTCGATGTCACGCGTCATGCCGCCAGTCTGGCGCTCCAGATGGAAGCGCAGCGACAGGTCGTGCAGGTGGCGGAACACCTGCAGCGAGATGCTGCGCGCCGTGCCCTCGGTGGCCTTGGCGAAGATCAGCTCGCGCAGCTCGGTGAACAGCGACGTCGACAGCCGCAGCCCGCCATAGGCCAGCAGCAGGCCCAGCGGCACGACGAGCAGGGCCTGCGGCGCGCCGGGCTTCAGGTCGAGAGCGTCGATCAGGTGCTTGAGCAGGATGGGCACGCCCACGTTGCACAGCTTGGCGCCCACCATGAAGGCCAGGGCCAGCGCGACGCGCCAGCGGTAGCGCCACAGATAGGGCAGCAGGCGGCCGACGGTGCCCCAGTCGCCGCGCGGCGCGGGGGCGGTGCCGGGCAGCGGCAGGGATGATGCTGAAGTGGAGGAACGCAACGCGGCAGGCCCGAAAATGGAGTTCAACGACGGATTGTCACAAGTGACCACCATGACCCAGGATTCAAGCCCCCCTCAACCCCAGGCCGGCCAGCGCGAGCTCGTGCTGCGCGTGATGCCCATGCCCGCCGACTCCAACGCCAACGGCGACATCTTCGGCGGCTGGATCATGGCCCAGGTGGACATCGCCGGCTCCATCCTGCCGGCGCGCATCTCGCGCGGGCGCGTGGCCACGGTGGCCGTCAACGAATTCATCTTCAAGCAACCGGTCTCCATCGGCGACCTGCTGAGCTTCTATGCCACGGTGACCCGCGTCGGCCGCACGTCCATCACGGTGCATGTCGAGGTGATGGCCGAGCGCGACCCCGAGAACCCGCACATCGTCAAGGTGACCGAGGCCAACCTGACCTATGTGGCCATCGACCTGCAGGGCAAGCCCAGGCCGCTGGCGATCTGATCCGCCAACGCCTCGGCCCACAGGGCATAGCCCGCCGGGCTGGGGTGGAAGCCGTCCTCAGCCATCAGTGCCGCCGCATTGCTCTGCATTTCCTCGGGCAGATGCAACACGCGGCGCGATGCCTGGCCGGCCACGGACGACGTCAGGGCCGCATTGAAGCGCGCCGCCTGGCGGCCGAAGAACCAGCGCAGCGGCTGGGGCAGCAGCGGGAATTGCTGCATCGGCGGCGCTGCGCAGTGCACGCTCAGGCGCACGCCGGCGCGCTCGGTGGCCAGGGCGTGGATGCGCTCCAGCGCCGCCAGTGCCTGCAACGGCGCGACCCGGTCGACGACGTCGTTGACGCCCAGGGCCGTGACCAGCACGTCGGCCGGCGCGAGCTCGGTGGCGGCCAGCGCCGCGAGCGCCTGCTCGCTGCTGTGGCCGCTGGTCGCGACGAGCTGCCAGCCCACCGGTCGGCCCAGCCGCGCGGCCAGCGCCTGCGCGAGGCGGCCGGCCAGGGCCTCGTCCTGGTGCGCGGCGCCCACGCCGGCGGCCGAGGAGTCGCCGACGATCAGCAGGCGCAGCGCCGAGCCCTCGGCCGTGCGCGGACCGGCCGCCTCGGGCAGGCGCAGCGCGGTCGCACGCACGCGCCGCCCCTGCCAGAGCAGCAGCGGCCCCAGCAGGAGCTCGGGCGTCACTGGAACTTGGAGAAGTCCGGCGCGCGCTTCTGGAAGAAGGCCTGGAAGGCCTCCATCGCCTCAGGCGCGCGCAGCCGGGCGCCGAAGACCTCGGCCTCACGCGTGATGGCCGCCTTGACGGCCTCGCGCTGCGGGCCGCGGATCAACTGCTTGCTGTCGCGCACGGCGCCCGGGGCCAGCGTGTTGAAGCGCTCGGCGATGCGGCGCGCGTGGTTCAGCACCTCGCTGCCCGGCAGCACGCGGTTGGCGATGCCGCATTCCACGGCCTGCTCGCCGGTGAAGGGGTCGCCCAGCAGCAGCTTCTCGGCCGCGCGACGGTTGCCGACGAGCTGGGGCAGCACGACGCTGGACGCGAACTCGGGCACCAGGCCCAGGGCCACGAAGGGCATGGCCAGGCGGGCGTCGTCGGCAACGAAGACGAAGTCGCAGTGCAGCAGCATGGTCGTGCCGATGCCGATGGCCGCACCGGTCACGGCCGCGACGACGGGCTTGCCGCAGTCCGCCAGCGCATGCATGAACTGGAAGGCCGGCGCGTCCTCGCCACGCGGCGGGCCGGCCATGAAGTCTTCCAGGTCGTTGCCCGACGTGAAGATGCCGGGCTGGCCGGTGATGAGCACCGCACGCACCGCGGGGTCGGCATCGGCGGCGCGCAGCGCCTCGGCCATGCTCAGGTACATCGCCTGGGTGATGGCGTTCTTCTTCTCGGGGCGGGCGATCTCGAGGGTCGCGACGCCGTTGAGCGTGTAGCTCTTGATGGTCATCGGGGTCTCCGGTTCAGGCCGTGGCGGTCTTCGACTGGAACTGGGTCCAGTGGTTGGCCAGGTGCATCAGATGGGCTCGCTCGTACTGCGGCTTGGTCAGCTCGCCGTAGGCGAAGTGGGGCCGCAGTGTGCCCTGGAAACTGGCGAAGGCCTCCATCGCGTCCAGCAGGCGCTGCACCGAGGTCTTCAGCGTCTGCGATGCATCGAGCGCGGGCGCGCCGGGGATGGGCTCGTCCAGGCTGTGGCTCATCGCGCCGCGCGCATTGAAGACGGCGAAGGCCGCCGAGCCGATGCTGGAGCGGAACCAGGCGCCCTTGAGCGCCGGGAAGCCCTGCATCGAGAACTCGACGCTCTGAGCCAGATGCTGCAGCACCTGGCTCAGGTTCCAGGGGCTGCCCTGCACGACCTTCTCCGTGAACAGCAGCTCCAGCACGGCCTGCTGGCCGGCCTTCCAGCTCGTGAAGGTCTGCAGCTCGCCGGAACAACCAGCGAGAGGCGCCGCGAGCAATACCGAGGAGGCCTGGAGCACGCGACGCCGTTTCATGAGGGTCAAAGCCTTTCGAAGATGCCCGCCGCGCCTTGACCGGCACCGACGCACATCGTCACCATGCCATATTTCCCGCCGGTGCGGCGCAGGCCGTGGATGACCGAGGCCGCGCGGATGGCACCGGTGGCGCCCAGCGGGTGGCCCAGCGCGATCGCGCCACCGTTCGGGTTGACCTTGGCACGGTCCAGTTCGAAGCCCTTGCTGTCCAGGTCGTTCAGCACGGCCAGCGACTGCGCGGCGAAGGCTTCGTTCAGCTCGACCCAGTCCAGGTCCTTGGCGCTGATGCCGGCGGCCTTCAGCGCGGCGGGGATGGCTTCGATGGGGCCGATGCCCATGATCTCGGGCGGCACGCCGCGCACGGCGAAGGACACGAAGCGGGCCAGCGGCGTCAGGTTGTAGCGCTTCAGCGCGGCTTCGCTGACGATCAGCAGGCCGCCCGAGCCGTCGGACGTCTGCGAGCTGTTGCCGGCCGTCACGCTGCCCTTGGCGGCGAACACGGGCTTGAGCCTGGCCAGGCCTTCGAGCGAGGTGTCGGGGCGGGCGCCTTCGTCGAGCTTGACGGTGCGGGTCTTGACGTTGACCGTGCCGTCGGCCAGGTTGGGCGTGCGCTCGACGACGTCGAAGGGCGTCATCTCGGCGTCGAACCAGCCGGCCTGCATGGCGGCCACGGCGCGGCGGTGCGATTCCACCGAGAACGCGTCCTGCGCCTCGCGGCTGATCTTCCACTGCGCGGCGACCTTCTCGGCCGTCAGGCCCATGCCGTAGGCGATGCCGATGTTCTCGTCCTTCTCGAAGATCAGCGGCGACAGGCTGGGCTTGTTGCCGCCCATCGGGATCATGGACATGGACTCGACGCCGCCGGCGAACATCACGTCGGCCTCGCCGACACGGATGCGGTCCGCGGCCATCTGCACGGCGGTGATGCCGGACGCGCAGTAGCGGTTGATCGTCACGCCGCCGATGGTGGGGCCCAGGCCGGCCAGCACCGAGGCCACGCGGGCGATGTTCATACCCTGCTCGCCTTCGGGGAAGGAGCAGCCGACGATGGCGTCTTCAATCGCGGCCGGGTCCAGGCCCGGAGCCTGCGCCAGCACGGCCTGCATGACCTTGACGAGCATCTCGTCGGGGCGCGTGTTCTTGAAGTAGCCGCGGCCGCTCTTGCCGATGGGCAGACGGGTGGCGGAGACGATGTAGGCGTCTTGGACTTGCTTGCTCATGACTTTTCCTTTCAAGCCTGGGGCTTCTCTTTGGGCACCCAGGCCCAGACAAATTCACACTCGATCGGCTCGATGCCGGCTTCGTCGATCACAGTGACGGCAACGCGCACTTCGCCCTTGGTCTCGCTCGCCATGCTGGCACGCTGGGCCTCGGTCAGATGCGCGCGGGCGACGAGGCCGCCGGTGGCGCGCTTGCGGAAGTTCACCTGCAGCGACTTGCACAGCGGCAGGCAGTCGTCGCGCACATTCATGCCCACCACCATGCCGGTGGCCGTTTCGGCCAGCAGCGACATCGCGGCCGCATGCACGCCCTTGATGTGGTTCTGCACGGGGCGGCGGTTGGCCACGCGGATCTCGCTGCGCTCAGGGGTGAGCGCGACGAAGTCCAGCGCCGCCGTGCCGGTGAAGGGCACGGCGCGGCGCAGCGCGAAGTTGCGCGCGGCGCCCCGCAGCGGGCCGGGCAGGCCGTCCAGCTTTGCGAGGGTGCGTTGAAGCCGGTTCACGACGATGGACCTTAGTTGCGAACGGGCTTGCCGGTCTGCAGCATGCCCATGATGCGTTCCTGGGTCTTGGGGTTGTCGAGCAGCGCGCAGAAGTGCTTGCGCTCCAGCGCCATCAGGTATTCCTCGGTGACGAGGGAACCCGCCTCGACCTCGCCGCCGCAGACCACGTCGGCGATCGCCGCGGCCAGGTGGTAGTCGTGGGCGCTGACGAAGCCGCCGTCGCGCATGTTGGCGACCTGGCCCTTGATCGTCGCGATGCCGCTGCGGCCTGCGACCGGGAACAGCGCCTTGTGCGGCGGGCGGTAGCCGGCCTCGAACATGCCGATGGCGGTGGCCGTCGCGACGTACAGCAGCTCGTCCTTGTGCGGCACGATGATGTCGCTGTCGAGCAGGAAGCCGTTCTTCTTCGCCTCGTGAGCCGAGGTCGCGACCTTGGCCGTGGCCGCGGTCAGGAAGCCGTCCTTCAGGAAGCTCAGGATGTCGGCGCCGGCGTTGCCGGCCGCGGCCATCTCGGCGGCGCGGCGGGCGATATAGGTCAGGCCGCCGCCGCCAGGCACCAGGCCCACGCCGACTTCGACCAGGCCCACATAGCTCTCGACATGCGCGACGCGGCGCGCGCAATGCACGGCCAGCTCGGCGCCACCGCCCAGGGCCAGGCCGCGCATCGCGGCGACGACCGGCACGCTGGCATAACGCAGGCGCAGCATCATGTCCTGCAGCTTCTTCTCTTCCGGCGCGATGCCCTTGCTGCCCATCTTCATGAAGACGGGCATCAGGCTCTCGAGGTTGGCGCCGGCCGAGAACACGTCGTCCGGGCTCCAGATCACCAGGCCCTGGTAGTCGGCCTCGGCGATCTCGACGGCCTTGAGCAGTCCCTCGGTGACGGCCGGGCTGATCAGGTGCAGCTTGGCGGTGATGGAGGCGATGACGACCTTGCCGTCCAGCGTCCAGACGCGCACTTCGTCGTTCCTGAACAGCTCGGTGCCCGACTTCAGCGGGTCGGCCGCGCCGGTGCCCAGCAGCGATTCGCGGAAGGCCTGGCGGGCGTAGACCGGCAGCTCGCTGCGCGGCTTGAACTTGCCCTCGGCGGCGCTCCACGAGCCTTGCGGCGTGTGCACGCCACCGGCCTCGGCGACGGGGCCTTCGGTGACCCATGCCGGCAGCGGCGCGCTGGACAGGGTCTTGCCGTCGGCGATGTCGGCCGCGATCCACTCGGCGACCTGCTTCCAGCCGGCGGCCTGCCACAGCTCGAACGGCCCCTGCTGGCTGCCGAAGCCCCAGCGCATCGCGAAGTCGATCTCGCGGGCCGTGTCGGCCACGGTGTCCAGATGCACGGCGGCGTAGTGGAAGCCGTCGCGCAGGATGGCCCACAGGAACTGGGCCTGCGGGTTGGTCGATTCGCGCAGCAGCTTCAGGCGGTCGGCCGGGGCCTTCTTCAGCATGCGGGCGACGATCTCGTCGGCCTTCTTGCCGCCGGCGACGTAGTCACCGGTCGCGAAGTCCAGGCGCTGGATGTCCTTGCCGACCTTCTTGTAGAAGCCGGCGCCGGTCTTCTGGCCCAGCGCGCCCTTCTCGATCAGGCCGGCCAGCACCTTGGGCGTGGCGTAGGTCGAGTAGAACGGGTCGTCCTTCAGGTTGTCCTGCATCGTCTTGACGACGTGGGCCATGGTGTCCAGGCCCACGACGTCGGCGGTGCGGAAGGTGCCCGACGACGCACGGCCCAGTTTTTTGCCGGTCAGGTCGTCGACGACGTCCACGCTCAGGCCGAACTTCTCGGCCTCGATCATCGTGGCCATCATGCCGGCGATGCCGACGCGGTTGGCGACGAAGTTGGGCGTGTCGTGGGCGCGCACGACGCTCTTGCCCAGCGACGTGGTCACGAAGGCTTCGAGCTGGTCGAGGATTTCGGGCTGCGTGGTCGGCGTGTTGATCAGCTCGACCAGCGCCATATAGCGCGGCGGGTTGAAGAAGTGGATGCCGCAGAAGCGCGGCTTGATCGCCTCGGGCAGCACTTCGGAGAGCTTGGTGATCGACAGGCCCGAGGTGTTCGAGGCCACGATGGCGTGCGGGGCGACGAAGGGCGCGATCTTGGTGTAGAGGTCGAGCTTCCAGTCCATGCGCTCGGCGATGGCCTCGATGATGAGGTCGCAGCCGCGCAGCACTTCGAGGTGCTCTTCGTAGTTGGCCTGCTGGATCAGCGCAGCCTCGGCGCCGTCGCCCAGCGGTGCGGGCTTGAGCTTCTTCAGGCCGTCGACGGCCTTGCTCACGATGCCGTTCTTGGCGCCTTCCTTGGCGGGCAGGTCGAACAGCACGACCGGCACCTTGCAGTTGACGAGGTGGGCCGCGATCTGCGCGCCCATCACGCCGGCGCCGAGCACGGCGACCTTGCGGACTTGGAATCGACTCATGGGGTGTATCTCCTAAGGGTGTTCAATTCACTCGACGCGAACCCAGGTCTGGGTGCGGCCGAACAGGGGGGCGCCGATGTAGCCGCGCACCTCCAGCTTCTTGCCGCCCTCCACGGGCTTCAGGCGCGTGCGGTAGGTCTGGCCATCATTGGGGTCAAGGATCTCTCCGCCGCCCCAGACCCCATCACCCTGGGCCTTGATGCCGCGGATGATCTGCAGGCCGACGACGGGCTTGTCCTTGCGGTCGTCGCTGCACTTGTCGCATTTGCCGTCGGCGGGGTCCTTGGGATCCAGCAGCTTCTCGATGCTGCCGACGATGGTGCCCGCCTGTTCGCTGATGCGGACCAGCGACTTCGCGGTTTTGCCGTCGTCGTCAATGGTCTTCCACAGGCCCACGGGTGTGGTCTGCGCGAACGCAAACGCGGGCAACAGCAGGGCAGCAGCGAACAGGGATTTCATCGGGCGTGTCCTTGGTCAGAGCGGGCGGGTCAGAAGAGCGCCTCTTCCATGGCCATCAGCGGCGCCAGGCCTGCGCGGCAGCTGCGGATCAGCGACGCCGTCTCGGGCAGCAGCTTCGCGAAATAGAAGCGCGCCGTCGCCAGCTTGGCCGTGTAGAAGGGGTCGCCGCCGTCCTGCTTGGCCAGCGCGATCTTGGCGGCCTGGGCGAAGAAATAGGCGAAGGTCATGTGGCCGACCACGCGCAGGTAGTCCACCGCGGCGGCGCCGACTTCGTCGGGGTTGCCGAAGGCCTTCATGCCGATTTCCTGCGTCAGCTTGTTGACCTTGTCGCCCAAGTCGGCGAGCGGGTTCACGAACTCCTGCATGGCCTCATTGGTGCCTTCCTCCTCGATGAAGGCGGCGATCTTCTTGCCGAACTTCTTCAGCGTGGCGCCGTTGTTGCCCAGCACCTTGCGGCCCAGCAGGTCCAGCGACTGGATGGTGTTGGTGCCCTCGTAGATCATGTTGATGCGTGCGTCGCGCACGAACTGCTCCATGCCCCACTCGTGGATGAAGCCGTGGCCGCCGAAAACCTGCATGCAGTGCGACGTGGCCAGCCAGCCGTTGTCGGTGATGAAGGCCTTGATGATGGGCGTCAGCAGCGCGACTTCGGCGTCGGCGTCCTTGCGCTCGTCCTCGTCATCGCTCTTCAGCGCCTTGTCGAGCTGCAGCACCGTGTAGGCCTGCAGCATGCGGCCGCCCTCGGCGAAGGCGCGGGCCGTCAGCAGCATCTTGCGCACGTCGGGGTGGACGATGATGGGGTCGGCCGGCTTGTCCGGCGCCTTGGGGCCGCTCAGCGCGCGCATCTGGATGCGGTCCTTCGCATAGGCCACGGCGTTCTGGTAGGCCACCTCGGTCAGGCCGAGGGACTGGTTGCCGACGCCCAGGCGCGCCGCGTTCATCATGACGAACATCGCGGCCAGGCCCTTGTTGGGCTCGCCGACCAGCGTGCCGGTGGCGCCTTCCAGCACGATCTGCGCGGTGGCGTTGCCGTGGATGCCCATCTTGTGCTCCAAGCCGGCGCAGAAGATGCCGTTGCGGCTGCCGAGGCTGCCGTCGGCGTTCACGTTGAACTTCGGGCAGATGAACAGCGAGATGCCCTTGGAGCCCTGCGGCGCGTCCGGCAGGCGGGCCAGCACCAGGTGGACGATGTTCTCGGCCATGTCGTGCTCGCCGGCCGAGATGAAGATCTTGGCGCCGGTGATCTTGTACGTGCCGTCGGCCTGGGGCTCGGCCTTGGTGCGCAGCAGGCCGAGGTCCGTGCCGCAGTGCGGTTCGGTCAGGCACATCGTGCCGGTCCACTCGCCGCTGGTCAGCTTGGGCAGATAGGTGGCCTTCTGCTCGGGCGTGCCGTGGGCGTGCAGGGCCTCGTAGGCGCCGTGGCTCAGGCCGGGGTACATCGTCCAGGCCTGGTTGGCCGAGTTCAGCATCTCATAGAAGAACTGGTTCACCAGGTGGGGCAGGCCCTGGCCGCCGAAGTTCGGGTCGCAGCTCAGCGCCGGCCAGCCGCCCTCGACGTACTGCTGGTAGGCCTCCTTGAAGCCCTTGGGCGCGGTCACCTCGTGGGTGGCCTTGTCGAGCGTGCAGCCTTCGGCGTCGCCGCTGAGGTTGATGGGGGCGATGACCTCGGCAGCGAACTTGCCGCCTTCCTCGAGCACCGCGTTGATCGTGTCGGCGTCGATGTCCTCGTGGCCGGGCAGCATCTTCAGCTCGTCGACGACGTTCAGCAGCTCGTGCATGACGAACTGCATGTCACGCATGGGCGGGGTGTACTGGGGCATCGGGGACTCCTGGAACAGTCTTGGGTGGGGTGAATCGGGTCAGCGCCGGGTGGCGCCGATCTTGGGAGGCTTGCGCGCGCCGTCGACCTGCAGACCAGCCGGCGTCGCATAGAACTGGATGGTCCGGTCGAAACCGAGGCCGGCCCGCGCGAGCGCGCCGGGGCTGCGCATGAAGCGCGCGTCGTGGTGCAGGGACAGGATCAGACCGTGCAGCTCGAAGACGATCTGGTCGACGTCCGCGCCGGCCTGCAGATGGCCCTCGTCGAGGGCCAGCACGATGGCCTTGTGCAGGGCCGCATGCCAGGCCTTGACCATGCCGACCAGCGCGTCGCGCACGGGGCCCGGCCGGTCGTCGAACTCGACGGCGCCGCTGATGTAGATGCAGCCCGAGTCCACCTCGACCGACACGCGGCGCACCCAGCGCTCGAACATCGCGCGCAGCCGCGGCAGGCCGCGCGGCTCGCGGATGGCGGTGAAGAAGACTTCCTCTTCGAACTTGGCGTGATACTCGGTCACGACGGCGATCTGCAATTCCTCGCGCGAGCCGAAGTGGGCGAAGACGCCCGACTTGCTCATGCCCGTCACGTCCGCCAGCGCGCCGATGGACAGGCCCTCCAGCCCCATATGCGACGCCAGGCCCAGCGCCGCCTCGAGGATGGCGGCGCGGGTCTGCTGGCCCTTCTGCAGCGAGCGCGCGACGCGCACGGGCTTGACCACGCGCAGCGAGGCAGCTTTCTTGGCGGAAACGGGCAGCGAGGACACGGCGCGAAACGGTGAGAGAGGGCAAGGAATAAAACGAACGATCGTTCTATTTTGCAGTTCGCTCGTGTGACGGCGCCAGCTTCACCGAGCGATTTCTAGGGTGATGCGCCTAATACTGCCGACCGACCTAGGGATGACCCCTAGACCTCGGCCGTCACGGTGGCACGCTTGAGCGCTGGCCCGGTTCTCGCTAGGCTTCGGGCACAGCAACGACGGTGAACTGCCCGTGGATGTGCTCCAGCTCGATGTCTCCGGCCGACCCCAGGCCTGGATCACGACCCGCGAGGCCGCGGTCATCTACGCCTGTGACGGCGTCGCCTGGACGCTGGGCGACCCCTGCCAGGTGCTGCGCGGCGGCTGGCAGCGCGTCAGCGGGCGGCAGTCGCGCATCGAGGTGCACCCCATCATCGCCGTGCGCGGCGCAATGCCCAGCCGGGCCTGGCGCCAGGCGCCCGCGCTGACCAACGGCAAGCTCTTCGTGCGCGACCGCTTCATCTGCGCCTACTGCGGCCACCGCGCCCTGCCCGAGGACCTGACGCGCGAGCACATCCAGCCCACGTCGCGCGGCGGCCAGGACAGCTGGATGAACTGCATCACCGCCTGCCGCCCCTGCAACGGCCGCAAGGGCAGCCGCCTGCCCGAAGAGGCCCATATGAGCCTGCTCTACCTGCCCTATGTGCCCAGCCTGCACGAAGACATGATCCTGCGCGGCCGCCGCATCCTGGCCGACCAGATGGAGTTCCTGCTCGCCAGCGTGCCGCGCTCCAGCCGCCTGCACGGGTAAAGAGTTGTAGAGGCCCGGGGGGCGGTCAACGGCGAGACAATCGCACCCGTTGGGCTGCTGTCGTGCCCTAGGAGTCATCCATGTCCAAACTCATCACTTCCCTCTCCGTGGCGGCCGCGCTGGTGCTGTCGGCCTGCTCGACGACCAGCCCCGACGTCATCCAGCGCGGCGACGCGCAACGCCTGTCCCAGGTCCAGGACGCCACCGTGCTGAACGTGCGCCCCGTCACCGTGGACGGCTCGCAGAGCGGCATCGGCGGCGTGGCCGGCGGCGTCACCGGCGCCATTGCCGGCAGCACGGTCGGCGGCCGGCGCGAGGGCCAGGTGGTCGGCGTGCTGGGTGCCGTGGCCGGCGCCGTCATCGGCAATGCCATCGAGCGCTCCACCACGCGCGAAGAAGCGCTGGAAATCATCGTCCAGCTGCGCAACGGCGAGCGCCGCTCCGTCATCCAGGCCAAGGGTGCCGAGACCTTCAACAACGGCGACACCGTCATCCTCGTGACGACCGGCGGCAAGACCCGCGTGACGCGCGCGCCAGCCGTCGCGCCGGCGGCCTCGGCCAGCAACGGCTGAGGCAGGCGTCGAAGGCCACCCGGCATGCCGGCCGGATGGCATGACGGCAGGCGCCGCACCGGACAATGGCGGGCTCTGGCCCGCCATTTCTGCTTCCACACCCGATGAACGAGACCGACGAACCCCTGTACGAGCCCCGCCTGTGGCGCGACCACGGCTGGACCGCCCAGGTCATCAAGAACGAAGACGACGAGGGCTGGGCCGTCGCGATGTTCAAGGACGGCGAGAGCGAACCGGCGCTGGTCGGACCCTGGACCATGGGCCGCGACAAGAAGAACCCCAAGCCGCTGGACTCGAACGCCTTCAACACGCTGGTGAAGACGGCCTCCGAGGTGATCCGCCGCCACGAACAGCAGCTGCACGCCCAGCTCAACAAGACGCTCTATGTCGCACGCGACGGCGCCTGGCTGAAGCTCACGCTGGAGATCGTGCCCGCCGAGGACGATCCCTATGCCTGGCTGCGCGCCTTCGACGCGGCCGGCGAGCCGCTGGCCCAGGTCAAGGTGGCGGCCGGCTTCAGGTTCACGCAGTCCGCCGCCGAGGCCTGGGTCGATGCCGGCTTCGAGCGCCCGGCGGGCGCGGACTGAGAACCTGTTCAAGGCCTCCCCATGGTGCCCGCAAGGCATCCCCGGGCCGCAATCAAGGCGCACGCCGCCGGCCAGGCTCATGCCTGGCCAAGGTGGGCAACGCAGAGTGCGGCCCGGGGATGCCTTGCCCTTCGGGTTGCCCCGCAAAAACAGCGTCTGCGGCGTTGCAAATCCTCGCCGGGCACCCAGCCCGTCTCCGGTTTGCGCCTTGCAGCCCCTGCTTTTGCGGGGCAACGGGCGCCATGGGGAGACCTTGAACAGGTTCTGACAATTCCAGGTCCGATTGCGGCCAGACGCCACGCAACGCCCCCTGAAGAATCGCGTGCATCCCACCACGGAGCACGCCATGTCCTTTCGCATCACCGGGCTGTCCGCCCAGTCCTTCGCCCATCTCTTCGGCCTCGGCGACGCCGAGCTCGCCCGCGAGGGCGCCATCCGCCTGCCGACCCGGCCCGGCGATGCCCATCCCGACCGCATCGAGCTCAGCGACGCCCTGCCGGGCGAGACGGTGCTGCTCGTCAACCACGAGCACCAGCCGGCCCACACGCCCTACCGCTCGCGCCACGCCGTCTTCGTCCGCGAGCGTGCCGGTGCGCCCTTCGACGCCGTCGACGAGGTGCCCGCCGCGCTGCGCCGGCGCCTGCTGTCGCTGCGCGCCTTCGACGCCGCCGGCATGATGGTCGACGCCGACATCGTCGACGGCACGGCCATCGAGGGCCTCATCGAGCGTCTGCTCGCCCGGCCCGAGGTCGACTACATCCACGCCCACTTCGCGCGCCGCGGCTGCTATGCGGCGCTGATCCGGCGCGCCTGAATCAGGCCCCGCCCCTCATCGCCTGCCAGTCGCCGCGCAGCAGCGACAGCGCATGGCAGTCCACATACTCGCCGCCGACGAAGATGATGCCGCGCTGGATGCCCTCGTGCTTGAAGCCGCATTTCTCGGCCACGCGCCGCGACGCATGGTTGTGCACGGACATGCCACAGGACAGCCGGTTCACCGGCCAGTTCTCGAACAGGTAGTCCACCAGCAGCGCGGCGGCCTCGCTGGCCAGGCCCTGGCCGCGCATCGCGATGTCGGCCATGGTCCAGCCGATCTCGCGCGCCGTCGTGTAGCGGGCCGCGGCGAAGTGCACCACGTCGCCGATGACGCTGCCGTCGACGAGATGGCAGATCAGCAGCCGCTCGGCGTCCTCGCCGGAGAAGCCGTTGTCCTTCCAGCGCTGCTCCACCGTGTGCGGCGTCATCATGCGCGTGCCCATGAAGGGGCCGCGGATCTGCGGGTCGCCGGTGGTGCGCTTCAGCCAGGGCAGGTCTTCCTCGGTCACATGGCGCAGGCCGACGCGCTGTCCTCTGAGCATGGGCTCGTCCTCTCATCGAGTAGGGTGAGGGGTCGCCCCCTCAGCCCTCTCACACCACCGGACGTGCGGGTCCGCATCCGGCGGTTCAAGTAAAACGCTGGAGTTGCTGGTGGGTATCCACCAGCGAGACCAGC
>NZ_JAPPUW010000049.1 GCF_026712205.1 Pelomonas aquatica | reverse complement strand
AAGGCCGGGATGCGCTGACGCGCGGCGTGACGCCAGTACGCCGATGGGGCGACCTGCAAGACGCGGCAGATCGACTCGACCCCAAGCTGCTGGCGGTGCTGGTCGACAAACGCCTTCAGGACTTGATGCGGCGGTCGAGCTCCGCCTGGGCGAAAAACGCGCTGGCCAGCTTCAAGATTTCGTTGGCCTTACGCAGTTCGCGCACCTCGCGCTCCAGGTCCTTGATGCGCTGTGCTTCGACAGTCGAGACGCCGTCACGCTGTCCAGCGTCCACTTCGTGCTGCCGTACCCAGGTGTGCAGCGTCTGTGGCACGCAGCCGATCTTGCCGGCGATGGACTCGATGGCTGCCCACTGCGACGGATGCTCGCCACGGTGCTCCAGCACCATGCGCACGGCGCGCTCACGCACCTCGGGCGAAAACTTCGGGGACTTCTTCATGGCTCCATTCTCTTGAGTTGGAGCCTCCTCGATTCCCGGGGCGATTCAGGGTGGCCTCGGCCTGGATGCCTGCGTCTGGAAGGCCGGAATCGTCGCCGAGAAAGATGGATGCAGACCGAAGTTGAGTTGGCATTTGGAGGACCTCTTCATGCAGGGCCTCCTATGATTGGGCGCAATAGGCCCTGACTTTTTCAAGCAAAAGCGCCTCTACGCTAGACATTGGCGCCAAAACCCGTGCCAGGCACCAAAAATCTTGCTGGGGCGCAACTTTCTTGGGCTCGAGTGCGCCGGGGATTTGTTCAGATCTCGGACGTTCGACTCTTCGAGTCGACGGCCAGCGTCTTCGGCGACGCCAAGATGACCGGCAGACCTTCCTGCGCGACCACAACCTGATCAGCAGCATGAGCCGGCGCGGCAATTGCCACGACAACGCCGTGGCCGAGAGCTTCTTCCAACTACTCAAGCGCGAGCGCATCCGTCGGCAGGTTTACACCACGCGCAGTGACGCTCGCGCTGACGTCTTCAACTACATCGAGATGTTCTACAACCCCAAGCGGCGCCACGGCACCGCCGGCGACACTTCGCGGGTCGAGTTCGAACGACGCCATTCCGAACGGCTCACGGGTGTCTAGCAAACCCGGGGCGATTCACGTAGAGCTGCGTCGGAGATCGCAGACTTATGACCAACGATGTGGGAGTAGGTCGCTGATCCGGCTTGCCGGCTGCGCAGGCACCCCAGCGGAATTCCTCACATCGTCTGGCACGGGTACTGGGGGCAGGTCAGGCAGAACAGTGTGCCCGACGTTTTCCGCAGATCGGCCCTGTTCGCAGCCCCGCCGGTCGGCGACATCGTCTTGGCGGCTGCGTCCATGGGCTCAGCCCTGCGGTTGCCGGAAGCCAAACACCTCGACACCGACCTCGCCGCAATCGGCATACACATCGGGCTTGGCCGTGGACACTCGCGCCGCGTGCACCCGAGGATGGGCCAACATCGTCGCCAACAGGTCGTCGCAGAGTGTCTCCTGCAGGTGGATATGGCCGCGCTCGAGTCGGGTGAGCACGCTGTTGCGGATGAAGTCGTAGTCCACCACGTCGCGCAACTCGTCGTTGCGGGACGAGGAATCTGCCAGGCGGACATAGAGATCCACGTTGATGCGCAGGCGCTGGGCGGCGCGCTTCTCGAAGTCGTGTGCGCCGATCCGGACGGGTAGTTCGAGGTTGCGCAGGTACAGGCGCCGGCAGCCGACGAGGCGTGGATCCAGAAGCGTCGACATTCAGGGCGCCCTCCAATCCAGTACGCAGGTGCACAGCATGCGAATGGAATATGCGGGGGTCATGTCATCACTTCTGTTGTCGGACGAGAAACAGCACGTCGCGCGGCTGCGGGCTCAGGTGCTGGCCGCCGTCGACCAGCAGCGTGCTACCCGTCATCGCGGGCGATTCGAGCAGGAAGCGCACCGCACTGGCCACGTCCTGGGGCGTCGACGAGCGCTCTAGCGGCGTCATCCGGTGGGCCTGGGCGAATTCCTGCTCGCTCATCGGACCGGAGGGCAGGGTGACGCCGGGCGCCACGCCGCAGACGCGCAGCGCCGGAGCCAGTGCCTGCGCGAGCAGCTTGCTGGCCGCTTCCAGCGCCGCCTTGGACAGCGTGTAGGACAGGTGGTCGGGATTCGAGTTCCAAAGTTTCTGGTCCAGAAGGTTCACCACGCAGCCGCCGCAGCCTTGCGACCGCACATGCTGATGCAGGGCCCGAGCTAGCACGATTGCGGGCGTCACGTTCGCGTTGAAGTGGCGCAGTGCCACTTCAGCAGTGAAGCTAGCCACATCATCGTGCTCGAACAGCGAGGCGTTGTTCACGACGGCGTCCACGCGGCCGTGCCGCTCCACGACGGCGGGCAACAGGCCCTCCAATTCGGCCGCGTCGCCCAGCTCGGCCCGGAAGGCGAAGGCTTGCGCACCCAACGCCCTCAACTCCTCGACGGTGGCATCCGCCTGCTGGGCTGAATGGCGGTAGTGCAGGGCGACATCCCAGCCGTTCGCCGCTAGCTCGAGCGCGATCGCGCGGCCGATACGGCGCGCCCCGCCGGTAACCAGCGCGACCGGACGGGCTTCAGACCTCTGGTTTGACTTCATGTTGAACACTTTATATGAAAGTGTTCTTTATTTGGTGCGCCCGGCAGGGTGCACCTACTCGGAGGTGAGAGTCCTCTATCAGCCCGGCAAGGGGAATGGTTAGCCAATGGCAAGGGTTCCGCGGGTGACTGTGGGTCTGAAGGAAGCCG
>NZ_JAPPUW010000048.1 GCF_026712205.1 Pelomonas aquatica | reverse complement strand
ATACTAACTCGCGTTCAAACGTATAGAAGTTATCCATTTGAATCCAGTCATGGACTGGGTTCGGATGGGATCCGCTTCCAGTTGGACGAGCCCGGCAGCGAGGGTGTCCTGGACGGCGTCCAGGTTGCGGAAGACATGGTTGGCGAAGCACTGCTCGCGTAGCGCCTCCCAGAGGTGTTCGGCTGGATTGAGCTCGGGGCTGTAGGGTGGCAGGAACATCAGGCGCATGTTCTCGGGCACGATCAGCTCACCAGCGATATGCCAGCCGGCCTGATCCATCACCATGAAGACGAACTCGTCGGCGTGGCGCCGGGCCACCTCGGCCAGGAATAGCGACATGGTCTCGGCGTTGACCCAAGGCAGTACCAAGCTGTCCAGCACGCCGTCGTGCGGGCTGACGGCGCCGAACGCATAGATGTACTTGCGCTCCAGGCGCGCACCGACCGTGGGGCGGGTGCCGCGCGGGGCCCAGCAGCGCCGCGGCGAGCCCAACAGGCCGAAGCGCCCTTCGTCCTGAAACATCAGCCGCACGGCGCGGCCGCGCTCAGCCTGGCGCGCGACCTCGTGGCGTACCGCTCGGCGCAGTTTTTTTAAAAGCGGCCTGCGCCGCAACGTCCGCCTTCGAGTGTTGGGGACGCGGCACGATCTTGCGCCAGCCATGGCGATCCAGCAGTCGGTACACCGTGGAGGGCGCCACCTGCCGCCCCGTGTGCTGTTCGTAGGCCTGTTGAATCTCCGTCACCGTGAGCACGCCGCCACCCTGGGCGCGCGCCACAAATGGAGCCAGTAACGCCTGCTCCTGCTCCAGGCTCAGGTATTGGTGGTGGCGCCCGCCGCGGCCGCGCAGCTCGAAGACGGCATCACCTTCCTTGGCCCAGCGCGAGTGAATGACATGCACTGTGGCCGTGGACCAGCCCAGCAGTTGCGCAATCTCCACCGCGCTGGAGCCCAGGGTGGCTCGGATGAGAACGCATTGGATGCGCTGGTATTGCGCGTGCGACTCCGCGTGCTTGAGCCGCTCGGCCAGTCGGCTGATGGTGGCCTTGTCGCTGACGATCAGACTCTTCATCCACGCCTCCGGATGTTGCGTGGATGGAAATTGTATCTAATATATTGAACGCGAATTGGTATCAGGCGGTGGTCCTCCGAAATGCAAGCGCAGCTTCAACTGCTCCAAGGCTGGCGCCATGTAGCGCGGCTTACTGCCGGCCGCAGTTTTGGAGTTCGCTGCGTGACGCTTGGGCGGTTGGAGCTTCAGGCTGGGTGCGGTTTCTCGACACTCGCGTCGTCAACGTCGGCGCCAACCACTAAGCCGACCTTCGCGATGTCGAACGGCGCACTCGATTGCTGCGCCGGGTCTGCGGTGGGATAGTCGGCCGGGAGGGACACGCTGCTGGAGCCAAGTACGCCGAATCGCGCGACCGTGCTCTACGGCAGCATCGACTGACGCAGCTACGGTGCAACGAATGAAGCGCTTCCGCTGTTCTTAGGCATCCGCGTCTTCCTCGTCCATGCGGCGTCCGTCTGCGAGCTGTCGCTCGATATCCTGTGTTGCATGACCCTTGATGTCGGCATACAGGTCGTAGGTCGGATCGGCACGCGTGATGCGTGCGAGGCGCTTTTCAGCAAGGTCTTTGAGCCTCAGATCGGCTTCGAAGGGTTGCCCGGGAGAACCCGAGCGAAGACCGCCCACCGAAGTAGCGAAGATCGCAGAAGAGAGGTCCTTGAACACCTTGCGGCCGACAGCACGCGCCGCGCCCAGTGATCGCGCGATGAATCTTTCGTTGTCGAAGACGAATCCGGCCCCCGCATCCCGAACGATGGCGGTAACAACCTTGAAGTGATCCGCAGTCCCGCCTGCGATCAGCCAGTCTTCGATGGTCGCCACGCAAGTCGCGTCGTAGGGGCTGCACAGCGACTGCAGCATCTCTGCGAAGCGATAGCTGAACTTGTAGTCGCCGATACGGCCCAGCGCCCATTCGAGGAGGTCACGCAACTGCGTCACCCCGTCGGGAAGCGCGAGCAAGTCGAGCGCATCACTATCGCGGAATACGCTACCGAGCGGCTGTATCGACCAGTCGTCGCTTGCGATAGAAGCGTCGATGCGTGCCTTTGCGAGCTCAAGTACGGTCCCGGGCGCTCGCTGCATAGCCTTCTTGAGGAAGGCATTGACCCAGTGATCATCGAGGCGTGGGGTGCTACGGAGTCCGTCGATCAGTCGACGCAGTTGGTCATCTCGGATGAGAGCGAATGGGATCGTCTCTTCATGCGCGAGCCACATGAAGAAGTCTCGCCCCGATCGCATCGCCAGGTCGATGTTCGCACTGCTGAGGAGGTCGATTGCCAAGGCCTTGTCGCGCCGCGAGACTTCCAACGTAATGTGCGACGCGCATCGAAGAACTATCCGATTCTCCGAGCGGAAGATGCGGTACAGCGCCTCGACATCGGTCTCGGTGTAGACGGTCGGGTGCGTCGCGAACATGTAGCCCTCCGCAACAAGCACCAAGTGGGTGTCTGCGGCGGCGAGCAGTTGCCCGACGATGCGAAGACCTTCAACGCGCTCTCCGGTCAGCAGAGCGCCTAGGGCTCGGCCTGCATGAGCCGTCAGATGTGATGCATCTCCATCGAGGCGCACCTGAACCAAATACTGAATCGCCCCGGCTTCCGAGGAGGCTCCTTCGTTTGAGAACATGGAGCCATGATGAGGAAGTCCCCGAAGTTTTCCCCGGAAGTTGTCGAGCGCTCGGTGCGCATGGTGCTGGAGTCGCAAGGCCAGTACGAGTCGCAGTGGGCGGCCATCGAGTCCATCTCGGCCAAGATCGGCTGCACGGCCGAGACGCTGCGGCGCTGGGTTCGCCAGGCTGAGCGTGACGAGGGCCTGCGCGCCGGGCCCACCACCGCCGAGCAGCAGCGCATCCGTGAGCTGGAGCGCGAGGTGCGCGAGCTGCGCCAGACCAACGAGATTCTCAAGCTGGCCAGCGCGTTTTTCGCCAAGGCGGAGCTCGACCGCCACATCAAGAAGTGAGGCGCTTCATCGACGCGCAGCGCGAGCACTACGGGGTCGAGCTGATCTGCAAGGCGCTGCAGG
>NZ_JAPPUW010000047.1 GCF_026712205.1 Pelomonas aquatica | reverse complement strand
CGAGCTGCGCCGGCTGGACGCGTCGCTGCAGGGCATCAGGCGCAACGAGATCTCGGGGCTCTCCTTCGCGCCCGATGGATCGCTGTGGGTGGCCTCCACGCAGGGCGAGATCTACAAGCTCGCCACCGCCACCGACCCGGCCGCCATCGCCAGCGCCACGCTGAGCCAGATCGTGGCCACGGCCGGCAACGGCGTCGCCGCCAACGCGGCGCTGCCCGCGGCCAACGTCGGCCAGGTCATCGAACTCGACGGCAGCAACTTCGGCCCCGGCACGCGCGTGCTGTTCAACACCCGCGACAACGCCGGCAACACCCGCGTGGTCGCGCAGACCCCGCTGGCCATCAACGCCAGCGGCACGCGGCTGCAGGTGCAAGTGCCCGACCAGGCCCGCACCGGCGACGTGCGCGTCGTCAACGAAGGCTGGCGCAACCTCGGCTTCGGCGGCTACCCCGACGCCGTCTACCGCAACGTCAGCGTCAGCTTCACCGCGGCGGGCAGCACCGCCACCATCGCCTTCAGCGACGGCGGCCTGCAAGACATCAACAGCCAGAGCTGGGGGCTGGACAACGTCAGCGTCAGCGACGGCGCCACCACCATCTTCTCCGACAACTTCGAATCCGGCACCGCCAACCCGGCGTGGAGCAACGCCAGCGTCGACAGCACCGCCATCGCCACCTTCAGCCGCTTCGGCGGGCGCTACAACAACGCCAGCCAGCGCCTGAACCTGAGCGGGCTGAGCGCCGGCAAGACCTACACGCTGAACTTCGACCTGCTGGTGTTCGACAACTGGGACGGCAACAACGCCTCGGTCGGCCCCGACCTCATCGACGTGAGCGTGGACGGCGTCAGCAAGCTGCGCGAGACCCTGGCCAACACCACCGACCCCAACGGCGCCCAGACCTTCCGCGCCAGCCCCGGCATCAAGCTGCAGGTCGTGCCCACGCTCAGCGGCATCGACGGCGGCCAGCCCGGCGGCGACGCGGTGTTCAACCTGCACGGCTCCGGCTTCATGGCCGGCGCCTCCACCGTCACCGTCGGCGGCGTGGCGCTGCCCGTGAACGCGCCCAACCTCTACCCCTTCGCCGTCAGCGGCAGCCGCAACGACACCCTCAACGCCGTCGCCCCGCGCACGCTGGACGGCCCCATCCGCATCAGCACCGACGGCGGCTATGCCGAGATCCCCGGCACCAGCCTGCCGGTCCAGCCGATCAGCCTGTTCACCGGCATCGTCGCGCAGGCCAGCGCCGGCACGGCCGCCAACACCGGCCTGCCCTCGGCCGTCGCCGGCCAGACCATCGTGCTGCAAGGCCAGGGCTTCACCAACAACACCCTGGTGCAGTTCCAGGGCATCGACGACAGCGGCCGCCTGGGCACGCTCACGCGCAGCGGCAACGCCGGCAACGGCGGCACCACGCTCAGCCTCGTGGTCCCGGCGCTGGCGCGCAGCGGCGCCGTCACGGTGCTGGGCAGCGGTACCAGCATCAGCCTGCAGATCGTGCCCACGCTGCGCGCCGTCGGCGGCGCGGTGGCGGCGGGCAACACCGTCGTGCTCGAAGGCACGGGCCTGACCGCCAACGACCTCGTCGTCAGCATCGACGGCCGCGGCGTGGGCAGCTTCGCGGTGCGCAGCATCGTCGACGGCAGCGGCACCAACGCGGTCGACCAGCAACTGCTGACGCTGACCGTGCCGGCCGGCGTCGGCGCCGGCGTCATCACCGTCGCCACCGCCGGCGGCAGCAGCATGCTGATCAGCGGCGCCACCACCAGCACCGCGCTGGCCGACATCACCCCGGCCACCGACATCGGCGACACCCTGGCCACGGCCCTGAACCCGGGCCTGGGCACCAACCAGCGCGTCAACATCAACGGCAACATGCCCAGCAGCGCGCCGCTGAACGTGGACATGGTCCGCGTCGACCTGACCGCGGGCGACCAGCTCGCGCTGAACATGGCCAACTCGGCCAGCCTGTACGCCTATGTGCGCGTCTTCGACGCCAACGGCGTGCAGCAGCTGATCAACCTGTTCTCCCCGGGCAGCAGCAACACCGTGCAGCGCTGGACGGCGCCCGCCACCGGCAGCTACTACGTGGGCGTCAGCGGCTACAGCAACACGACCTACAACCCCAAGATCGCCAACTCGGGCAACAACGCCAGCTACTTCGGCAGCTATGCGCTCAATCTCGAGCGCTACGCCGCCGGCGCCAGCCACCTGGGCGGCATCGCCACCAGCGCGGCCAGCGGCAGCCCGGCCAACGCGGGCATCGGCTCGGCCAACGTCGGCCAGACCGTCACCATCTCGGGCGCCGGCCTGCTGGCCAGCGACCAGCTCGTCTTCACGACCCTGGACGACAGCGGCAACCTCGCGGAAGCGAGCGTCGCCTCGACGGTCGACCTGGTCCACCAGACCCTCAGCGCCGTCGTGCCCATCAACGCCACCACCGGCCACGTGCGGCTGGCGCGCGACAGCAGCGGCGTGCTGCTGCAGATCGTGCCCACGCTGAGCGGCGCCGTGATGACCTCGGTCGGCGCCAGCTTCACCGGCAACAACCTGCAGCTCTCGGGCAGCGGCTTCGCCGAAGGCGCCAGCAGCGTGCTGCTGGGCGCGCAGAGCATCGCCGACATCGACCGCTACTACGGGCTGGACGTCTTCAACAACGCCACCCGCATCAACATGACCGTGCCCACGGGCATGCCCACCGGGCCGATCCGCGTCTCCACCGTCGGCGGCACCAGCGCGGCCTTCGCCATCGCGCTCGGCGGCATCACGGCCGCCGCCAGCAGCGGCAGCCCGGCCGACGCCACCCAGGCCTCGGCCAACCCCGGCCAGGCCATCACGCTCACCGGCAGCGGCCTGAGCGCCGGCACCGACGTCGTCTTCCAGACCATCGACGCCAACGGCAACCGCAGCGACGTCGTCGTCGTGCCCACCACCGCCGCGGCCGACGGCAGCCAGGTCACGGTCGCCGTGCCGCTGAACGCCGTCACCGGTCAGGTGCGCATCCTCGGCGCCGCCAACGCGCTGGCGCTGCAGATCGTCCCGGTGGTGACGGGGCTGAGCGTGCAGTCGGTGTCGTCGGACGGGACGAGCGCGACGGTGGTGCTGTACGGGCGCGGGTTCGTGGAAGGCAACAACAGCCTGTACCGGCTGGGCACGACCAGCGTG
>NZ_JAPPUW010000046.1 GCF_026712205.1 Pelomonas aquatica | reverse complement strand
ACTGCGAGCGTGTTCATGGGTCGTTTCTCGTTGCTGTGAATGCTTGGGAAGCTTGCGATTCTCACTGCTTGTGTGTGGCATCCCGATCTCGGGCATCCCGCAAAGCGGTGTCCAGCGCAGCACCGCCCCGGACCGGGAAGCTGCCCGTCAAGCCGCCTGCTTCAGTCCTTGGCCTCCAGCGCCACGCGCAGCGCGCGCAGCACGTCGCGCTGCTGCTCCTCCATGCCCACCCACAGCGGCAGGCGCAGCAGGCGGTCGCTGGTGTTGTTCGTCACGGGCAATTCGCCGTGCGTGCGCGCATAGCGCTTGCCGGCCGGCGCGCTGTGCAGCGGGATGTAATGGAACACCGACTGCACGCCCTGTGCCTTCAGGCTGTTGATCACAGCCGTGCGGCGCGCCAGGTCCGGCAGCAGGATGTAGTACATATGGGCGTTGTGCTGGCAGTGGCCCGGCACGATGGGACGGCGCAGCAGGCCTTCCGCCTCGTACGAGGACAACGCCTGGTGATAGACATCCCACATCAGCAGGCGCCGACGGTTGATGGCGTCAACCTCCTCGAACTGCGCGACCAGGAAGGCCGCCACGATCTCGCCTGGCAGGTAGGACGAACCCACGTCGACCCAGGTGTATTTGTCCACCTGGCCGCGGAAGAACTGGCTGCGGTTGGTGCCCTTCTCGCGGATGATTTCCGCCCGCTCGGCTAGCCGCGATACGTTGACCAGCAGCGCCCCACCCTCACCCGCGATGACGTTCTTCGTTTCGTGGAAGCTCAGGGCCGCCAGTTCGCCCATCGAACCCAGGGGCCGGCGCCGGTAGCTCGACCCCAGGCCCTGCGCCGCATCCTCGATGACCAGCAGGTTGTGGCGCCGCGCGATCTCCAGGATGGCATCCATCTCGCAAGACACGCCGGCGTAATGCACGGGCACGATGGCTCGCGTCCTGGGCGTGATCGCGGCCTCGATGAGACGCTCATCCAGGTTCAGCGTATCGGGGCGGATGTCGACGAACACCGGCACCGCACCGCGCAGCACGAAGGCGTTGGCGGTGGACACGAAGGTGAACGAGGGCATGATGACCTCGTCGCCCGGTTCCAGATCGGCCAGCAGCGCGGCCATCTCAAGGCCGGCCGTGCAGGAATGGGTCAGCAAGGCCTTCTGGCAACCGATGGTCTTCTCCAGCCAGTGGTGGCACTGCTTGGTGAATCCACCGTCGCCAGCAAGATGGCCCTTGGCATGGGCCTGGGCGATGTACCAAAGCTCCTTGCCGGTCATATAGGGCTTGTTGAAAGGGATCATCGTCAAGACTCCCGAGTCGGGGGTAGCGCCGAGGCAGGTTCGGCGCGAAATACCCAATGGCGTTGCAGAAGGAACAACAAGATCGCCGTGAGCAGGATGGCGATGCCCTGCACCCATTGATGCGGCCAGCCGGCGTAGTGGTGCAAAAGGCCCAGCATCGCGAGGTTGAAGGCATAGCCGAAGGCATAGGCAGCGACATAGCGGGCGAATGCCCTGGGGGCGGCTGCGCGCGATGCGAAACTCCACCGGCGGTTGAAGACGAAGGTCTGCAGCACGCCCAGCGCATACATCAGGCTCATCGCCGGAATCGGGGCCAGCCCGGCGGACGTGAGCACGACATAGAGGCAAAAGAGCAAGGCGTTGGACCCCAGGCCGACGACCGCATAACGCCAGAACTGGCTGAACCAGTGCATCCGCTCGCTCATGCGAGCCCCAACGGCGGCAGCGCGCCACGGTGCAGCGTGGTTTCCGCGCGCTCGAAGCGGAAACCCAGTTGGCCGTAGAGGGCCAGCACGGGCAGGTTATGCCCCGAGATGGCCGTGCGCAGTTGCCGGCACCCATGCTCGCGATGCCAGTTCATGACCATTCGCCAAAGGCGCTTGCCCACCCCCCGGCCTTGAAATGCCGCGGCCACCGCCGTCAGATGCCAGTAGGCCGAGCGCTGCCCCGCCTGCTCGCGCTCCTGCACGATGAAGAACCCGGCGATCTCGCCCTCCAGTTCCGCCACCAGGACCTGCTGGGCAGGATCCTTGGCGCTGTTGCGCACCCAGGTGGCATAGCGGGCCGCGCCACGCTGCGGGCAGATCAGCGGATCGATGAAGAACCGGCTCGTGACGAACGACTGCTCGGCAATGGTCTGTACCTCGGGCAGCTCGTCGGGCCGCATGGGCCGCAACGTCAACCCAGGATCCACGGCAGCTGGCGGTATGGCCTGGAGATCGGGCAGGAGCGGGAAGTACATCGTCTCCATCCACCGAAACCCCCGCTCCTGCAGCCAGGCCATTTCCGCGAGGCGGCGTGCGTCGAGCTTGCAAACCTCCAGCGCAACGGCACGTTCCGCGGCCCAGCGCTCATACCCGGAGAAGTCGGATGCTGCCTGCAGCGGCTGGCGCAATTCGAAGCCTTCGAGCTGCGCGACGCGGCTGCCGAAGATCTCCGTGTCCCAGGGGACCTCGAAATAGCTGAACCGCAGGGCCGGTGTGTCGACGCCCAGGCGCTCAAAGCTCAGCATCGGCCGGCGCCCGCGACAGAGGGTTGGCGGGCTGGACGCCAGCAAACTGGCCGACCTGCTCGGTGATCAGGTAGGTCGGGCGCTCCATGGTGCGGAAATGCATGCGCGCAAGATATTCGCCAATGATGCCCAGCGCAAACAGCTGCGCCCCGGAGAAGATGGCCACGATGGATGCCAGGAAGGCAAAACCCGGCACGGCCACGCCGTTGATGAAGTAGCTCCCCACGACGTAAGCCAGCACGCCAAGCCCGAACAGCGTGAAGGCGAAGCCGATCCAGCTCGCCGCCTGCAGTGGCGCGGTGCTGAAGCCGGTAACCATGTTGAAGGCATGGGCGATGAGCTTGCGCAGCGAGTAGCCGGACTCGCCGAGCACGCGCTCGTCATGCTTGACCTCCACATAGCTGAAGCGGCTGCTTCCCCAGGTCAACAGCACGTCAAGGGAAAGGAAGGGGCTGCGATAGGTCGCGAACGCATCCCTCAGCCGGGTGCGAAAAACCCGAAAGGCACTGACGTGCCGCGCGGTGCTTGCGCCCATGGCTTGCTGCAGCACGAGCTTGGTGATCTTGGAAGCCATGTCGCGCAGGAAGCCATGCTGCTCGCGCGCCGGCTTGCCGTAAACCACGTCGAACCCCTCGCCCAGCCGCGCAAGCAGCTTGTGGATTTCTTCGGGCGGGTTCTGAAGATCGTCGTCGAGCGTCACGATCAGCGGATGCTGGGCCGCCCGGATGCCGGCCAGCAGCGCATTGTGCTGGCCGAAATTGCGCCCCATGCGGAGCCCCCTGATGCGGTCATCCAGCGCAGCCAGCCGGACGATTTCTTCCCAGGAACCATCGTGGCCACCGTCTTCGACGAGCAGGATCTCGAAGGATCGCCCCAGGCGCTCCAGCGCAGCCGTGAGCCGTGAATGGAGGAGCTCCAGCCCGTCCTTCGACCGGAAGACCGGGACGATGACCGAAAGCCCCTCGTTGCCAAGTTGCGCGCTCATCGCCGCCTCACAGGCGCCAGAGGCGGAAGCCCGCGTCGATGAGCGCCTTGCTGTCGAAGGCCGCCTTCACGTCGATGAAGGCCCCGCCCTTGACCAGCTTCCTGCCGATCTCCTGCGCCGTCAGGC
>NZ_JAPPUW010000045.1 GCF_026712205.1 Pelomonas aquatica | reverse complement strand
GCTCGCCGTCGCTGAGCACCAGTTCGGTCTTCGGTCTGCCTCTCGCCATTGCCGTATTTCCGTCGCCAAGATACCGCAATGGCTTGCAATATTAATGCCATCTATTTCTGGGACGAAACACTAGCAGCGGGCATAGAAGTCGGCCTCGCCGGGCGGGCGCGACTTGAAGCGCTTGTGCAGCCAGAAATACTGGTGCAATTGTCGGCGCACCTGCGCCTCGATGACGGCGTTCATGCGCGCCGCGTCGGCCATCGCGTCGGCGCTCGGGAAATCGGCCAGCGCCGGCTCGATGACCAGCGTGTAGCCGTCGCGCTCGCGGCGCGGGTAGCAGGGCAGCACGGCCGCATGGGCCGCCGTGGCCATGCGCGACAGCCCGGTGATGGTGGCCGCATTGATGCCGAAGAAGGGCACGAAGACCGAGTCGCGCTGGCCGAAGTCCTGGTCCGGCAGGTAGTAGAGGCGGTAGCCGTCGCGCAGCGCGCGGATGACGGCGCGGGTGCCTTGCTGGCGCGAGAAGATGATGCCGGTGCCCAGCCGCAGCCGCCGCGCGCGGAAGAACTCGTCCAGCCAGGCGTCCTTCTGGCGCGAGTAGATGCTGACGACCGGCACCTCCATCGACACGCGCAGGCCGGCCAGGTCCAGGCCGGTGAAGTGCGGCATCATCAGCACGACCGGGCGCCCGTCCAGCGCCTTCAGATGCTCCAGGCCTTCGATGCGCATCAGCCGCCGCAGCCGCTCGGGCGACGCGAACCAGCAATAGCCGTACTCCAGCAGCATCTGCACCACCGCGACGAAATGGCGCCGCAGCAGCCCGCGCCGCTCGGCCGACGACCAGCCCGGCAGGCAGAGTTCCAGATTGCGCGCCCCGATGCGCCGCCGCGACGACGGCAGGCTGGCGATCAGGTTCCCGACCAGCCAGCCCAGCAGCGCGATGACGCGAAAGGGCAGCCAGCTCAGCAGCCAGACCAGGCCGACAAGCAGCCTCAGGTGGCCGTACGACGTGAACGCTGGGCAGGGCGTTTGCAAGTAAGTTCTTGATCTTGAACGACTTCCAGATTCGAACGCCCAGCGTTTCCCTCTCGGTAGCTGGACGCCAACGTTGGGCGACCTAGCCACTGTAGGCGATCGTTGGGCAATGCAGCCAGTTGGTCGCCATCGCTGGGTAATACAGCCAGAGGATGTTTCGATCACTTGGCCGTTGGTTTGCCGTCGACCGGCCGCGGCCGCAGACGCTCATTTAAGTCTCGGACAGTGCGCTCATCGGAGGTCAGTTCGGTAAACAAGCCGCGGGTCAAGACAGCGGACATTACGACGCTTCCGACCAAGTAGCCCATCAACTGGGTCAAGTTCAGCTTGCCATCGATGGCCATCCACACAAATACCAGTGCCAGCCAAGCCACGAACATGGCGAAGAGTGAATAGCCGGTGATTCTTCGGCGCTTCGCTCTTGTCAGCGTCAGGCCTTCAGCGGTGCTCGAGATCTCGCCGTTTCGCACCAGGTGGGCGTATCGGGCTCGGACTTCAGGGATCTCGCAGACCTCGAGACCCAAAAGTTGCTTCGGAGTCGCGCTCGGCCCCAGCTCGTAATCGACCTGAGACCTGGAAAGCGCGATCAGTGCATCTAGGAGTGCCTCGTCGCTAGAGCTATCGTCCGCAGCCAGTTCCAGCATGGCCCTCTGCTCCGCAATTAGCGCAAAGCACTTGGTCAACCGGCGGCTGAGCAGCGCCTGGTACCAGCGCAGGGCTATCCGAAGAGATCGGCATGAAAGGCGGTGCCAGTTGATTGCCTGGGCGATCTGCTGCCACTGAACGTCGGCACCGCCAACCGTCCTTTGCGAAAAGACCATCGCCAGCTCCAGAGAGCGCTGGGTGATGCTCTCGGCAGTCAGCCGCGGCCTGCTCATGCAGCCTTCCGTCCTGATAGCTGGCTCAACCGTTCTTCGACTTCTGCCTCGTTGCGCGGACCGTCCCTGAGCCATCGATAGAAGAGCGTGATGCGCTGGTATCGGGCGTATTCATTCAGCGGCTTGCCGTCGACGTCGTTGGGATTGGTGGCATCCCAAGCTTTTACCCGTTCCCAGAGGGCTGCATCGAGGGGTTCAAGTGCTTCGCGATCCTTCCCATAGACGACGAAATTGACGTCGATCTTCGCCTCGCGCATCGCATGAAGAACAGGCGTCTTAATGGAGTTGCGGCCCTGCTCCCATTTTTGGACAGCCGAGTGAGCAACGTCCAAGATGCCTGCCAGTTCCTCCTGCGTAAGTCCCAGGCGGCGACGTTCGGCAGCCAACCGCTCGCCCGCGGTTTCGGGTGGAGGGAGAGGGAACTCAGGGTTTTTTCTAGGTCTTCCGGCCATTTTCAGCGATTGACACACCCGGCGCGCCGCGCGCAGACTCGCGCTTCAAAC
Source organism: Pelomonas aquatica (assembly GCF_026712205.1). GTDB lineage: Bacteria > Pseudomonadota > Gammaproteobacteria > Burkholderiales > Burkholderiaceae_C > Pelomonas > Pelomonas aquatica. The sequence goes on along the minus strand of NZ_JAPPUW010000045.1, from coordinate 1,319 downwards.
AAAACAAGTACAAAAGTATTTATTTAGTTTGAAATGCTTCGCAGCAAGTGGAACACATGCAGCCTATTGCGCCCGCTGAGGAAAGTCAGCTTGACGGCCCCGCTTCTACCGGACGAGGCAGGGCCGTCAAGCTGAAGACGAAGGAAGAAGCCGCGCAGTGGTTCGCCGACCGCGGCATCACGATCACTGAGTGGGCACTTGAGCGGCGGTTCAGCCCAGCTTTGGTCTACCAGGTGCTCGCCGGGACCCGCAAGGCTGTCCGAGGAAGCAGTTTTCAGATTGCCGTCGCGCTGGGCATGAAATCAGTGCCGGTCGACGATTTCGAATCCGCCTAGGACCTAGGCAAAAAACAGGAGGTGGTGCCAGACGCAAGGACCAAGTCGTCCGAAATCTGGGACCCAAAAACGCCAAACGCGTCAGGGATGGGGATCCACTGACGCGTCGGGACTTTTTCCTAACACCTACATAGGAAGTGTCCGGCGGATTTGGGCAGGCGTCAAGCGCCTGCTGAGCTTTTCGGTCACCGCGCCCAGCGGCGAAAAGACGACGGGCCAGGACAGCCCGTCCCAGCGCAGCCATGGGCGGCCTTCGAGCCGCACTTGGACCCATCCCATCGAGCCTTGGCGGTCGGGCTGTGCCCCGACCGGATGGTGGCTCATGCCTGGACACTTCTCATGAAAGAACAAGACCACCACTCGGTCGTGACCCATTGGGGCGGCCGTCAGGAACGCTATCGCGAGTTCAAGCGGACCCAGAACCGGGCTCACGACCCTTTCGGCGTCCAACCCCTGCAATTCGGCTCCGACCTCCATTACGAGGCCTGGGTGCTGGAGCGCTTCTCGCCGACGACCAAGTCGTTGACGCGCAAACCAACGGACGTGAAGGCCGTCATCGCGGGCACTGATCGCAGCGCCAAAGCTACCTTTGTCGTGACGCGGCGAGATGACTCGGTTGACTATGTCTTCGTGGCCAAGACCGATGCGTCCACCCCAGCGATGCGGGCCCTTGGCAAGATCGCGGCCGCCAACGGCGCGCAAGTCATTGTCCGTACACGCGCCGAAATCCGCACTCGCGCTGACGAGTTCTGGTGGTGGGAAAAGCTCCGCCAAGTGGCCGTGCTGTGGGTACGAAAGGGCAGCGAATACGACGACGCGCTGGTGGCGTTGGTGGCCACGGGCAACAGGACGCTGGCCGAGCTCTGAATCGCCCCGGCATCCGAGGAGGCTCCTTCGTTTGAGAACATGGAGCCATGATGAGGAAGTCCCCGAAGTTTTCCCCGGAAGTTGTCGAGCGCGCGGTGCGCATGGTGCTGGAGTCGC